>JAUCZK010000001.1 GCA_030373145.1 Cyanobium sp. CZS48M
AGCACCCGGGCTGAAAAAAACAGCCTAGGGCTTGACATCCGTTAGGAACCCAGGTCGGCTTACACGGGCACGGCACCTGAGGTTGCGGTTGCTTCCCCTCCTGCCGTTGATGGAGGCCTCTAGGATTGGCGGAGAGCTGATCTGCACAGCCATCAAGCGATGAAAGGCGGCCAAACCGGCTGTGATCTGCTGATTGTCCTCACCTCCTTGGCGGCCGAGGGTTCCCCTCAGCTCGCCCTGCAGCTGGTGCTTCACTGGCAGCAGCAGGGGCTGGTGGTGGAGTTGCTCTCTCTCCAGGACCATCCCAACGACCTACGTCAGGAGTTCGAAGCGCTCCGCATCCCGATCCATACCGTGGATCTTGGCAATGGCCTGGCTCGCTACCCCCGCCTGGCTTGGACCAGTTACCGGCTCTGCCGGCGCCTCAGGCCCCTGGCAGTGCTCTCTTTTCCCCTTGGCTGGCATGCTTTCATCGCCTGGGGCTCAAAACTGGCGGGTGTGAGGCGTATCTGCGCCCATGTGGGCAATCTGCCGCCAGTGTGGACCGGCTCTGCATTTGGCAAGTTCAGGGCTCTGGTGCAGCTCGGGCGGCCCGTCACCCATCGCCTCCTCTGCTGCTCCGATTACATCCGCACCGCCACGATCCGTGATTTCTACCTGCGTGCCCGTGAAACCGTCACCATCTACAACTCCTGCGATCTGAAGGCCTTCGCCAGCCTGAGCCGCCCGGAGGCAGCCCATGACCCACCACGGGTGGTCATGGTGGCGAGGCTCGAGCTGCACAAGGACCAGCCCTCCTTGATCCGAGCCGCTGCCTTCCTCCGTGATCGGGGGGTGACAGTGGAGGTCTGGCTGGTGGGAGAAGGCAGCCATCGTGAGCTGATTGAGGCTCTGATCGCCCAGCTGGATCTGGCCGATCGGGTGCACCTGCTGGGCATGCGCCGCGACATTCCCCAGCTACTCAGTCAGAGTGATCTGTTTGTCTTCGCCGCGCGGCCCGATGAAGGCTTCGGCATCGCCATGGCCGAAGCCATGGCGGCGGGCGTGCCGATCGTGGCCACCGATGTGGGTGCCTGCCGCGAGGTGCTCAACGACGGCCGCTGCGGTCTGTTGGTGCAGCCTGGCAGCCCCCAGTCCCTGGCAGAAGGCATCAGTGCCACCTTGGCGGATCCCGCCGCGGCTCTAACCCGAGCCAACGCCGCTCGCAAGCGGGCGTCGGGTGAGTTCAGCGTGGCGGCAATGGCAGAGGCCTATGGGCAGGAGCTGATGCTGCCTGATGTTGGCACTGCAGGGGTTGGATATCTTTGATAGTAGTATTCCTATCCTTTCCTCCCACATACCCAAGGTGTTGATTGAAGCCACCTATGCGTATTGTTCACCAAACCCTCTGAGGGTTTCAGTCTCGCCATGCACGTGGTGACGACAGTTCTCCACGTCCTGTCTGGGTTCCACCTCGCAGGTATCGAGCAGCTTGCCCTTCAGCTTGTACGGCATGCCCCGTCAGAGGTTGATCTGGAGCTTCTCAACATCGATGCCCTGATCCAGGATTTCCGTGAATCATTCGAAGCGGTAGCCCGCGACCGAACGCTGAAAATTTATGACTGGCCTAAGCGTGATGGCCTGGTCCTGGCACTCTGCACCTTCCGCCATTGCCGCCGCCAACGCCCACGGTCGGTGATGATCTATCCCTGCAACCGTCGCCTTCTCTGGGTCGCCCTGGGCGCTCGCCTTGCTGGTGTAAAAAACATTGGGGTCCATTATGCTAATCCCCCACTTTCCCTTCGGCAGCACCTGCAGTGGCTGGCGGTTCTGGGCTGCTTTGTGCTCCTGGGTGTGCAAGTCATGCCCTGTTCGGCGGCTCTCTTGCAGGCAAGCGGAACCCTGATTCGAGCCCTGCCGCTTTGTCGGCCAATTCCCAACGGGGTCGACGTCGCTTCGATCTCCGCCCGCGCAGCAACCGCCCGCCATCAGCGTCTGATAAACGATCCGTTCACAGTTCTGATGACTGCACGGCTGGATGAGATTAAGGACCAGGCAACCCTTATTGCTGCGTTCGCGAAATTCCATCGCCACGTACCCCACAGTCGCCTGCTTCTAGCTGGCGACGGGCCTTTACGGCATGACCTTGAGCAGCATGCTCGTGAGGCTGGCCTCGATCCGGCGGCTATTTTTCTCGGGCGCCGCAGCGACATTCCCGAGTTGCTTGGTCAAGCCGACCTGTTCGCTTACAGCACCACCAGTGCAGAGGGAGCACCCTTTGCTTTGATTGAAGCGGTGGCCGCTGGTTTACCAATCCTGAGCACAGCGGTGGCGGCTTGTCCAGAAATCCTTGACTCTGGCCGTGCCGGCATGCTCCTGCCATCCGCCGCCGTTGACCTATGGGCCGAAGCCCTGATGGAGCTGTGGGCCGATCCTGGCCGCCGGGCCCGGCTGGCGGCAGCCGCGCGCGAGCGTGCCGAGGCCTTTGACGTGCGTACCACCGCCGCGACCGTTTATGGCCAGTTGCTGGATGGTCATGAAGTAGCTGCGGCCATTGACCGATGAATCGCAACCTAGTCTGTGCGAAGACGCCGCCCCGCGCTGGTCAGATGCCCTGATTGATTCGCTATCTATTCTGCAGCAGCAGAAGCCCGTGTTGATTATTGAGATTCACAATGAGGTTCTCAGGCGAAGTGGTATGGAGTTTAAACCTGTACTGTATGCCCCACAGGCAATCGGCTATGGAGTTCTTGTTTGCGACGATCCCGACTATCTCTGTCCAGGCAATTGCAATATCGTAATGCGGGTCAAAGCAGGGTGATTCACACCTGCGTAGCTCGCCAGTTGCTCTGCTGCGGCGACGCCACCGATCTGGCTACCTGGAGCAACATCCCCTATTTCTTGCTCCAGGCCGGGCAGCGACAAGGGCTCTTGCAGGGTGGTCTCAAGCTTGATCCACTCCTTCTGCGCCGTAGGCGCCAGCTCTGGAACCTGGCCCAGCTGCTGCGCCAAGGCATGCCTGGCGGCTTCCAATACAGCCTCCCGTTCACCCGTGCTCTTCTGGCCCAAGCCCAGTTGCCGGCCGATCAGCCCCTGAGCCTGCTTAGCCATTTCCCGTTGCTACCCGCTTCTCCCTGGCCGGCTCCCTGGCTAGTGGATTTCTACATCGATGCCACCACCCGCCAGGTGTTTGAAAGCTATGGCTCGGGGGCACGCCTTGCTCCACGCTTTCAGCAGCAGGTGCTTGAGCGGGAGCGTTTGGCTTATCAGCAGGCCAGATCGATCGTGTGTATGGCCCAATGGGCCGCTGACTCGGTGATCACCGATTACGGCATCAACCCGTCCAAAGTGCATGTGGTGCTCGCTGGCGCCAACCTTGATGAGACCGCCCTAATCGCCCTGCCCTCTGCGGATCCGCCACCATCACCGTCTCCAGGTCAGCCCCTGCGGCTGGGATTTCTCGGCAAGGAGTGGCAACGCAAAGGTGGGCCCTTCCTGCTGCAGTTGGCTGAGGCTTTGGCTCAGCAAAGCATTCCCACCGTGATTCGCGCTATCGGCCCTGAGCTGGCCAGCCTGCCGGTTCATCCAGCCCTGCAGCCTCTGGGCTTCATCAACAAGCAATCCGACACAGCCCGCTTCGTGGCTGAGCTGCGCAGCTGGCATTTCGGCACCCTCTTCTCCAGTGCCGAGGCCTTCGGCATCTCCAACCGTGAGTGCCTGCGGCTGGGTGTGCCCATGCTGGCCCATGCCGTGGGGGGCATCCCTTCCACCCTCCCTGATCCAGGCTGTGGACATCTGTTTGCCGCCAACCCCAGCGCCACCGAGGTAGCCGACTGGATCGCCACCCGCCTCACTCCATACGACGGCTACCTGGCCTGGCGCTCTGAGCTGGCGCCCCGCTGGGGGGAGTTCACCTGGGAGGCGGCGGTGGAGCAGTTAGCCGCGATCCTGGGCTGAAATAAAGGATGTTGCGCATGATCCGTGTACCCCTGCTCCAGAGCTGTGACTGCATTCATCAGATCGGCTGCGTGATTGCCGATCCAGGCAGATAGTTGGCTCCAGCGCAGCGCCTGGCGAAGGCTGCAGCCGCGTCGCCTTTCGAGGCGATGCCCTTCTGAGTCTTCCCCACACTCATCACGCTCAGGAAGAGAACATCGGAGTTCTTCTCTGCCAGCCAGCTCTGAGGTGGGTGTCTGAAAATGGACTCTTTCAGTGCTTTGGGAACGCCCTGGTATAATTTGATTTTATCTACTAACTTGCACTGCGGATCGCTGCTGATTGCCCTGCATCGCATCGGCCCCTATCACCACGCCCGATTCACGGCTGCCGCGGCCCAGCTGGAGCTTCAGGTGCTGGAAACTCGGCCCACTTCCCAGGAATACCCCTGGGCCTTCGATCCCTCAGGCCATTACCCCATCTATCGCCTCAGCGGCCAGCCCCATCCCGAGGCTGATGCCCCAACTGTCGCCCTCGACCGCCAGCTGCATCAGTTACTGGATGACTTACAGCCCGAGGCGGTGGTCAGTGTGGGTTGGGCTGACCGTGCCTACCAGCGCCTGCTGCTGGCTTGCCACAGTCGCCATATTCCTATCTTGATCGTAAGTGATAGTCGCCAGCGCGATCAACCCCGCAGCCCAGCCAAGGATTGGATCAAGCAACAGCTCCTGCGGGGCTACAGCGCCGCCCTAGTGGCTGGCATTGAGAGCCGCGCCTATCTTCTCAAGCTGGGCTTCCCTGCAGCTGCGATTGCCCAGCCCTGGGACGTGGTGGACAACCACTGTTTTGCCGCGACTGCTGCCCTGGCTGCTACCGAGCCGCACTTTCTCTGTGTGAGCCGCTTCGTGGCCAAGAAGAATCATGCTGGCCTCCTGGCTGCCTACGGCACCTATCAGCGTCAGGGGGGCGCCTGGGGTCTGCAATTGATCGGCACCGGGCCGCTCGAGGCTGAGATCCGCGCCGCCATTGCTGCAGTGCCCGACCCATGCCGCGTGCTGCTGCAGCCGTTTCAGCAAATCAAGCAGCTCAGCGAGTCCTATCGCGTCGCCTCTGCCTTCGTGCTCGCCAGCACCAGTGACCAATGGGGCCTGGTGGTGAACGAGGCCATGGCCGCTGGCCTCCCCTGCCTGGTGAGCAGCTCCTGCGGCTGCGCGGCCGACCTCATTGAGCACGGCCTCACCGGCTGGTGCTTCGATCCGGCCGATCCAGCAGCACTCACCGCGACGATGCACGCCGCTGAGCGGCAATTGCCCGCCCAGCGCCAGGCGATGACGATCGCCGCCCACGCCCGGCTGGAGGCCTATAACCCGGCAAGCTTTGCCAATGGCTTGCAGCAGGCGTTGGAATGGGCACGAGACCATCCCCGCCGCAGCCACCGTGCTGCTCTGGTGGCTGCCTTGCTGTCCCGCTGAAACCATGCCAATGAACGATCCGTCCCAACTCACCGTGCTCGAGGGCTTCCTGGTGGGCGGGCTTATCACTCTGATGGGCTGGGAGGCCTTCAGGGCCTGGAGTAGCCGGCAATGGGTCTCCTTGTACCGGCCTACGCTGGTCTTGGCGGTGATCCTGATCTATTACTGCCTATTGGGGCCGCTCTGGGGGTTGGCTCAGGGGGAATGGAGTGATCGGGGTGTGAACCTGCGCGACTCCATGGTTTGGGGCTGGGGTGGAGCCTTGGTGTTCTACAGCTTTGTTCTGATCGGGTTTTATGAGCTGCCAACCCCTTCGTTTCGACGACGGCTGATTACCGTTATTAATCCAGAAGAGCTCTATCGGGTTGGCCATGCTCTCTGCGGGTTGGGATTGGGCATGTTTGCGCTCGTCAGTGGTGTCCAAGTGCTTGCTCTACTTAACCCGCTCGCGGCTCGTCAACTCCTGGAGGGCGGTATTGGGGATACTGGCCTTGATGTGGGGGCCTTCCTGAATTACTTCACCTATGCGTTGAACTTCATGATTCCGGGAACGTCACTGATCTGGGCCAGCTGGATCGTCGGCCGCCGTCATGGCACGGCTTTGCTGCTCTGGACATTTACCGCTGCTGGTATTTATACATCACTTGGTTTCCGCTACCGTCTGGTTATGTTGGCTGTACCTTTTATCTTGCTTTGGTACATCGTGCGGCGTCGGCGTCCTCGCTTGGTCGCGATCTCCCTGGCTGCCGTGGCCTTGATCGCTGTTACCGGTGTGATCGGGCTCACCAGAGAGTATGGCCGTGGCCTTGATGTTTCAGAAGTGGATGGGATTACCACAGACGAGGTCGTCAGAGCTGGTTTAAGTGAGAGCCATGTGTTCCTGACAACGAGTGGTGTGATGCGGATTACCCCAGATCGCTATCCTTATGTGGGGGCAAGGCCCATATGGGCTACTGTTTTATTTCCCGTACCCAGGGCTCTCTATCCCGATAAGCCGGGAGCAGAGTATTACCAGGATGCCACTGAGATGTTGTATGGGGGTGAGAACTTGGCAGCAGGATCCGTCGTCCTCGGTTATGGGGAATATTTCTTGATTGCAGGTTGGCCCTCATTGGTGGCCATGAGCCTGCTCCTGGGTTGGCTGTTGCGTTGTCTTTGGACCTGGTTTCTTGTGCGACATCAAGAGCCTTTTGCACAGGTCCTGTATGTGTTGACGGCCAGTTATCTTTATGTCGTTGTGAGTCGGGGTTATTTGCCTCAGGTCGTGATGATATTTGTCTTTTCGGTTGTTCCCTTGTATTGGCTCTATGGCCGGATGAGCCGTTCAGTTGGTCCTCCTGCTGCTTCAGCGGTGTCTACGCCACTGTCGTTACCCAGTCAAAGGATCGATCGACCTTAGATGCATGTTGCTCACCTCTCCCATTCGGCCTCTGAACTAGACGGAGGCATCACATCAGCGGTGAAACAGCTGGTTGCCGCCCAATGCCAGACCAATCTGACATCTGAGTGGCTCCAGGCCGACCACCATGCATCCTGGTTTCGTGATCGTGCTCTGTTCAATCAGTTATCATCTGAGTATTACTCCCTGGCCCATCTTCACGGTCTCTGGCGCTCTCCCACCAGGATCACCAGCTCCCTTGTCCAGGGACGTCACGGTTCCGGCGGCCTGCCCGTGGTGATCGCTCCCCACGGCATGCTTGATGCCGGGGCGCTGCGCTATTCCCGCTGGAAGAAGCACCTCGTTTGGAAGCTGTGGGAGCATCAGGCGCTGGTAGCGGCGTCCTGTCTACAGGCCCTTGGCCAGGCGGAATTGGAGGCGATTCGATCGTTGGGTCTCGCCGGGCCCGTGGCTTTGATTCCCAATGGAGTGGGGCTTGCAGAACTTGCGCGATCCCATGCAGCACCCCCCTGGGCGCAGGTCGTGCCGGAAGGCGAGCGGGTGCTGCTTTTCCTCGGTCGCTTCCATGCCAAGAAGGGTCTCGCTCCCCTGCTCAACGCCTGGCAATCCCTTACGGCAGAGGCCAGGCGCCAGGGGTGGTGGCTTGCGATGGTGGGCTTCGGCGATCGTGGCGAGCTGGCAGCACGGCTGGCGCGCGAGCCGATCGAGCGCTGCTTTGTGCTGGGGCCTTGCTTCGGTGCCGAGAAGGAGGCCTGTCTGGCTTCTGCTTCGGCCTTTGTGCTGCCCAGCTTCAGCGAGGGCTTGCCGATGGCGGCACTCGAGGCGATGAGCTGGGGCTTGCCGTGCCTGCTCAGCCCGGCCTGCAACCTGCCCGACGCCATCGCGGCCGGTGCAGCCTGGGCGGTGCAGCCGCAGCCGGCCGATCTCGCCGCCCGGATCCAGGATTTGATGCCCCTTCCCGATGCCGAGGCTGCGGCCATGGGGCGCAGGGGCCGCGTCCTGGTGGCGGAGCGGTTCAGTTGGAACACGATCGCCCGCCAGTGCGCTGCGCTCTATGGCTGGATTCTGGGCGGGGGCACCCCTCCGGCCTTTGTGGATCTGGGTAAGGCCCGCTCCTGATGACCGTACCCCTCCAGGACCTGGCCCACTACCGCCTCCCGGTTCACTGGCACCCCGGCGCCCCTCGCTGGCAGCAGGTCCTCTGGCTTCTGCTGGGACAGCCGCTGCTGGGATCGTTTCTGCCCGGCACGCTCTGGCGCAAGGTCCTGTTGCGGCTGTTCGGTGCCCGGCTGGGAAGCGGCGGGCGGCTCAAGCCGCATCTGCGGGTGAAGTTCCCCTGGCGGCTGCAGGTGGGCGACCACTGCTGGCTGGGGGAGGAGGTCTGGATCGACAACCTCGCTCCGGTGCGGCTGGCGGATCGGGTCTGCCTGTCGCAGGGGGTATACCTCTGCACCGGCAACCACGACTTCCGCTCCCCGGAGTTCACTCTGCGGGTTCAGCCGATCCGGATCGACGCCGATGCCTGGATCGCCGCGCGGGCGGTGCTGGCCCCCGGCACCCACGTGGGCGCCGGCGCGGTGGTGTCGCTGGCGGCGGCCGTCAAGGGAACCGTGGCCCCGGGGACTGTTGTGGCGGGCAACCCCGCTCGGCCGGTGAGCCACCGATGAGGCAGGGAGATTTCTGGCGTCGTCGCTGGCCGCGAGCGTCGCTGCTGGGCCTCGCCGCTGGAGCGTTGCTGCTGTGGTGGTGCTGGCCCGCATTGGCGCCACGGCTGCGGCCGCAATCCGGTGCTCTCGCCGTGGTTGTGCTCGCCGAGGATCCACGCCGCACCGCAGCTGCACTCGAGATCTGGCCACGGATCCCCTCTGCCTGGCTGGTGCCCCAGGCTGGCCCCAGCCTGCAGCGTGCCGTTCAGGCTCAGCTGCAGGCCCGTCAGCTTCCCCCGTCGTTGCGTGAGCGGGTGAGGCCGCTCACCTGCGGCCTCGACACCCTTGGCCAAATCACCTGCTTAGCGGAGGCCCTGCGCCATTGGCGGCGCTCACCCAACGGTCCTGCCATCGGTTCGGTGCTCCTGGTGACAGGCGAGGAACACCTGCCCCGGGCCCTGGCCGTTGCCCGAATCGTGCTGGGTTCCCAAGGGTTGCCCGTGTCAGGCTGGCACGCCAACACTCAGGCCGCCCCAGAGGATCCCCTACGAACCCAACGCGACCGTCTGCGCGCCCAGCTCTGGCGCGCCACCGGCTGGGATGGCCATCCTCCATTTCTGGGGAGAGGTCCTTGAGCATCCTGTTGATCGTTCCTACCCTGGATTCGTTCCCGCTGCTCCCCCGCATGGTGGAGTCGCTCCAGGGACAGACCAGCGGCGACTGGCGCGTGCTGTTCATCGACGGCCCCAGTGGGGCTGAGCACCGCGCCTGGCTTGATCGGCTCTGCGCTGGGGATCAAAGGTTCCGCTGGATCCCCCAGAACCCCGCCGAGACAGGGATCTTCGGGGCGATGAACCAGGGCTTCGCCGCCGCCGGCCCAACCGACTGGCTGCTGTTCTGGGGCAGCGACGACTGGGCGGCGGCTCCCGATGTCTTTGCCCGGATTGGTCAGGTCTTGGACCCGGATGAGCCCGATCTGATCGTCTGCCGGGGACGGTACGTGAGCTCCCATGCGGGGGATGCCTTCCTGGGGCGGTCCACGGCTTTCCGCTGGAGCGGCACCTACCTGCGATCGTTGTTCTTCGGTTCCACGCCGCCCCACCAGGCCACGCTGATCGGCCCCGGCGCCCGTGCCCACCTGGCCCGCTATACCCCCGGCTTTCGCCTCTCCGCCGACCTCGACTACTTCCTGCAGCTCTCCCGTTGGCCCGATCTGCGGGTGCGGGTGTTTGAACTGGAGCTCGTGCACATGGCGATGGGAGGCGCGAGCGGCGTGCAGCACTGGCGTCGCCTTTACGAGGTGCGCCGCGCCTATCGCCGGGCGTTCGGCTGGCGATGGCCTCTTCCCTTCCTGCTGCGCTACGTGCAGCGGGGATTGAGTCTGCTAGAGCCACGCTCTAACCGTGGGGCGTCAACGTCCTGGCTTGAGGTGAACTAAATTAAGTACCAACTTACTTGCAATGGACTGCCTCGGGTGATGCGAACCGAGAATGCGCATGCTGGCGAGAAGATCCTGGTGGCCAAAAGCGAGCGGTCCTGGGCCAGGCTCGTCCCACTGGAGGAGCCCCAGTCCAGTCGGCAATCCGGCGTGCTGCGCGGACGCCTGCAACTGCCCCTGCTGTGTGGCTTGGTGATCCAGATCAGCAGGTGTACGTGAGCTCGGTGTCGGCCTGGGAGATCGCCACCAAGTATCGTCTTGGTCGGTTGCCATCCGCCGAAGTCCTGCTGCAGGAGGCATGCAAACTGCTGCAGGCGCAGGGATTACTCACCCTTCCGGTGAGCTGGCGCCATGGCCTGCGGGCCGGCAGCTACGCCCTGGCTCACCGTGATCCTCTCGATCGATTGCTTGCCGCTCAGGCGGAACTCGACGATCTCACGCTGGTCACCCTTGATCCCTCCCTGGCGGCTTTTCCCTGCCGCAGGCTGTGGTGAGCCAGCCGCCCACCCTGGTGCTCTTCGGCGCCAACAGTCTCTGCGGCGAGGCGCTGATCGATCAGCTCCCTGAGAGCACGGCTTGGCGGTGCCTGGGGCGGCAGCTGCCGCCGGCTGTGGCCGCAGAGCGTTGGCGACGCTGCGATCTGAGCGATCTGTCGGATGGGGCACTGCAGGCTGCGGCCGCCGTCCTTCCCCCTGGCCCCCAGATCTGGATCTGCTTTGCTCACCTCTGGTTGCTGGCTCCATTCCTGGAGGCGCTGATGACGGTGCAGCCCAAAGCCCTGGAAGGTTTGCGCGGGTTGGTGGCCTGCTCCTCGTCGAGCGTGATCACCAAGCGCTTCGCGGCCAACGGCTTCGATCGCGCCCTGGTCCGGCGCCTGGCCACAAGTCAGCAGCAGCTGCTGGCCGACTGCCGGGAGCTGGGGGTATCGGCCCGTATCCTGGCGCCCACCTTGATCCATGGGTGTACGGCCCACCACCGCGACCACAACGTGGAGACGCTGCGCCGTTGGCTACGTCGCTTGCCCATGCTGCCGCTGCCGGCTCAAACCGGCCTGCGCCAACCGATCTCCGCCGCTGATCTGGCCGCTGTCGCCCTGGATCAGGCGCAGCGACTCACCGCCCCAGACGCAGCGTCCGCCCTGTTGCCGCTTGGTGGCGACGAGGAACTGAGCTATCGCCAGCTTCTGCAGCGTCTGCAGGGCCGTGATCCCCGCGCCGCCCGCTGCCTCCTGCTGAACCTGCCCACCCGCCTGTTCCAAGTCATGGCCTCTCCCCTGCTGCTTCTCTCCCCGAAGACCTTTGAGGCCCTTCAGCGGGTCAGCGCTGATCTGGCCGGCTTCCCATCGGTGGCGGAGCTGCTGGATCGTCCGCGTCGACCGTTCGCCCCCGCGATCCCTGCTGAGTGACGACGATAGTTCGATGATGGCGACTTTCCTGATAGGTCTGGCCACGGTGGCCCTGGCGGCCCTGCTCAGCGCGGGGCTTCTCGGCTTGTTGCTCCCGTTGCTGCTAAAGCTTCTGCCCGATCACCCCAACGCCCGTAGCGCCCATGGCCAGGCCACTCCACGCGGGGGGGGGGTAGCCTTCGTTCTTGTGGGCGTTCTCTGGGGCTTGCCCATTACCCCTCTTCTTTGCACGCCACTGGCCCTGGTGGGCTTGCTCGACGATCGCTACGACCTGCCATCGGGCCTGCGTTATCTGGCCCAGTTGCTTACGGCCATGGCGCTGCTGGCGGCTGCGGCCCAGCCCGTCGTCTCTGGAGGCTGGCTGGGTGTGCTTGCCGGCTTGGTGATCATGGTGGCGATCACGGCCACGATCAACTTCGTGAATTTCATGGATGGCCTTGATGGCCTGGTAGCCAGTTGTCTGGCCGTGTTTCTCACGGTGGCAGCCCTGAGCCTGGGGGCCGCCTGGCTTTGGCCGCTGGTGGGAGCCTTGCTCGGTTTTCTGGCCTGGAACTGGAACCCGGCCCGGGTGTTCATGGGGGATGTGGGCAGCACCTTCCTCGGCGCTGTGATGGCGAGCGTAGTGTTGCAGGAGCCGAACTGGAGCAAAGCCCTGGGTCTGCTGCTCGTGGCCACGCCGCTGCTGGGCGATGCTGTGATCTGCGTCGTGCGGCGGTGGTGGGCCGGCCATTCGCTGGTTCAAGCCCATCGCCTCCATCTCTATCAACGCCTTCATCGGGCTGGAGTGAGTCCGCGACGGATTGCGGTTGGATATGCGAGCGCTACGGCTCTTCTTGGGCTGGTTTTTCTTTTGGGTGGGACTATGGCCGTAATGATTCTGGCGGTGTTGCTCGCGTCACTCGGTATTTATCTCGATAAGGCCAAGGCTCTTCACTTTCGGGAGAGCTGAATCGATAGAGAGCAGCTCAATGTGGCCTTAAAGGATTTCAAAAACCACCATTTCTTCTTCAGACACTAGTACTGATAGGAGACAGCTTGATAAGCTCTTTGGCATCCACCAGCAGGGGGCTCTTGATGGTGTGGTCAAGCGGCAACGATCTCGGTCATGCTGAAAAGCTGAGCTGCGCTCAAGTCGTTACCAGTGTAAAGGGCCTCGATGATGCCGTCCACATAAAGACCAAGTCCGCCTGTTGTGTCACGGACTTCAAGAGATCTGCCGAAGCCGGCTTCGATAAAGATGTTATCGCTCGGGTCCAGACCTTCGAGAATGTCAACGTACTCTCTGCTCGTATTGTCGGCGGTGGTTCCAGTGAGAGGATTCATCAGGAAATGATCAGAGTGGATCAGGATCTGATCCACTGATCCGTCTCGGGAGTCGCCGAAGATGTTGGCCCCGAACCCACCGTGCATCACGTCGGCTCCATCACCGCCGATGATCAGGTCCCGACCATTCCCGGCAAAGATGAGGTCGTTGCCTGAGCCTCCGATGAGTGTATCGTCGCCTGCGTAGCCAAGGATCAGGTCTGGTCCATCAGTGCCGCTGAATGATTCGGCAAGTGCAGAATTGGAATCACCAACGATGACCTGCGAAAATATGGAGAGTCCAGCGAGATAGCCCAGGTAGTCGCTGCTGTCCTCGCCGTAGAGCTGATTGATGAGCTCGAAGTCGATACGGGATAGATAATTAAGATTGGGATTGGTGAGATGGAAGCTTGAGAATGGATCCGAAGTAAGGCTTTCTACATATCCTCCCCCGTCAATATCCCCCAGGCCGAGAACGTTGGCAATTTCATGGGCTGCAGCAACCGCGAACAGAGCAGGGTCAAGATCTGGGGCCAGGGTGATACTGGCGCTGGTTCGCACCGTGCTCCAGGTGGCCGACCAATAGCCTGATAAGCCGTTGGTCTCTCCGAGGCCAAGCTGGATCTGGGCGCCGCCGTCGTTCGGGGATACTTCCTGAAAGGTCACCGATTCGAGAGCCTCGTCCCAGAGCTGGAATGCCTTGCGGAGGGGCACCATCTCCTCTTCCGTAAGAGCCCTGATGCCGAGGGTGGCGACCGACCATGTGATGCTTCCGCTAGCCCATCGGTTTCCGAAAAATTCGGACGTGAAAACAGAATTGAGGTCCAAAGGTCGGTAAACTTTCTCAACCTGATGAAACGGCTCAAGCTGTTCTTGTGCAATGCCCTACAGGCAGGTTCCTGAACTGGTGCCGATGCATACGCTCAACTGCCTCGGGTGCTTAGCCACCCCTGCACTGGAATGGGCTAGCACAGGCCCCGAAAACTGGTCCGGAACTCATCCAATCTGAGCTGGTCTGAGCTGAGGACGTACAGTCAAGCCTGTGCCTACGGCATGCCGATGTTTAGCCTTGGAGCCAGTTCTTCAGCGCTTTTTTCCAGCGCTTTCGGTTGTCCTTGTTGGGTAGGAGGGTAGCTACTCCCTTCGTCTCTAATCCTTCAACCTCGCCCTCCGAGTTGTAGTAGTTGTAAGCTGTACTTGGATCCAAGGCCGAGGCCCCATCGGTGTAGCTGCCGTAGCCATACTTGCTATAGCCGTAGATACCGCTCTTATCGCCGGTAGCGCTGCGGGCATTGGTCACCACCCCCAGCAAAGGAGCACCAGCGGAGCGGATCCGATCAATGGCCTGTTGCGGGAGTTGCCTGTCCACCTTGTTCAGGCTCACCACCAGCAGAATGCCGTCAAGGTTTTCCGCCAGCAGGGAGGCATCGGCCAGGCCCAGGGCAGGCGGGGTGTCGTAAAGGATCATGTCGTAGGCGCCGGAGGCGGCGATGTCCTGCACTAGCTGCCCCATCCGTGTGGAGCTCAGCAGGCGCGGCGGGTCGGGCACACGACGGCCGGCGGTGAGCACCTGCCAGTTGGTGTGGCCGGGCACAGTCTGCAACGTTGAGCGCCAGTCGGCGTCCTCTTCGGTGAGCAGGTTCGAGAGCCCGCTGAGATTGTTCAAGCCAAGGCGATGGTGCACCTGCGGTTGGCGCATGTCGGCATCCACCAGCAGCACACGCTTCCCCAGTTCACTCAGGGTTTTGGCCAGCAGAACGATCAGCAAACTCTTGCCCTCCGAGGGCACCGAGCTGCTCACCGCCAGCGATTTCACTGGACGGTCGCTGTTCAGGAAGCGCAGGCTGGTGTAGAGATTGCGGAACGCCTCCTGGTAGGTGAAGCGCTGGTAGCCGGCCATGCCGGTCTGCTGGGCGTCAAGGTCCTTGAGCAGGAAGCGCTTGTCCCGCCGCAGCCCCTCGAAGAAGGAGATGTAGGGGATGTGCCCCAGCAGCGGCTCCTTGAGATCCTCACGCACTTCACCGGGCGTGTGGAACACATGATCGAGGCGATCCCGCACCAGGGCCACGCCACCTCCGGCCACCACACCCAACAGCAAGGCCTGCAGCAGTCCTCGGCCCAGACGGGGTTCCACAGGAGTGGGATTCACTTCCGCCGGGCTGATCACCTTCCAGGGCACGTTGTTTTGGGCGATCTCCAGTTGGAACTGGTCGCGGGTGCTCTGGTAGCTGGCCAGGTTGCCCCGGGCGATCTCCAGTTTTCTCTGCAGGTCTTCGTACTGGCGCAACAAGGCTGGCTGGCTTCGGAAACGCTCGTCGGTGCCGCCGATCTGGGAGCGCAGGGCCGCAATCGAGCCGTTGAGCTGCTGCAGCGTGGCATCCACCGCTTCCAGTTCCTTGCGCTGCAGCGCCGGCTTGAGCTGGTCGCGGGCGGTGAGTAGGTTGCGCAGATAGGGCGAATCAGTGGTATAGATCGAGCGGGCCTGTGCGATCTCCCCCTCAAGCCGGTTGAGCTCGGTGAGCAGCGGCTGGTTGGGCACATCGAGGGTCACGCTTGTGCCCGAGCCAGCCGTGCTGGCGCCAGTCGATTCGGTGCTGCGCCTATCGCCAGCGGTGCTGCTGAATGTGCGGGCTGTGAGCCGGCCAGCCGCCACATCGGCACGCACCTGCTGCAGCCGGCGGCGCTCGGCCAGCTGGTTCTCCAGAGAATTGCGCAGCCCTTCGGCCTGGGTGCGCACAGCTGTGGCCTCCGTCTCAGGGAGCAGAACGTTGTTGATGGTGCGGAAACGCTCGAGTTCAGCCTGGAGCTCGGAGCTGCGGGCCTGCAGCTCGGGGGCTTGCTTATCGAGGAATTTCACCCCTTCCGTAAGTTTTTCGCGTCGCTGCTTCAGGGCCCAGCTCAGGTAGGCCTCTTCGGTGAGCTTCAGGGTTTCGTTCACCAGCTCCAGGCTGCCGCCTCTGGCCGTCACGGCGAGCACTCCCATGGCCAGGACCTGGTTTTTCTGGGTTGGATCGGCCGTCACCAGACTCACATTCACCTCGGGAAGCTTCCGATCGGGGTGGCGCCGCTGCAGGTCGGTGAAGACCGGCTCGAGCACCGTGGGGCTTTCCAGCACACGGATCAAGGTGGGCACGTCGTTGCTGCTCACATTGCGGGCCACTGAGGCGATCCCGAAGGTACTGGCTTCCCCGCTGGCTCCTCCGGCTTCCCTGCTTGCTCCTCCGTTTTCACTGATGGGATCGGAGATCAGCAGGCTGAAGCCCCCCAGGAACACCGGGCTGTTAATGCGGCGGTAAACAGTCCACAGCCCAGCCACCAGGGTCACGGCCACTGTGGTGGTCAGGAAAATGCGCCGCCGCCGCTGCAGAATCCGCACCAGCCCCTTGAGGCCAATGCCGCTCTCCTCCACGGGGGAAGCCGCCGGCATCAGGGCATAGGCGGTGGGAGCTGGGGTGTCCGGGGTGCTGGAGGCCATATCTGCCGAACTTTCATCCGAGTGTATGGGAATCGCCTCGTCTCGCCAGTGAGTCGGTAGCGGCGCTGGCAGGCGCCACTGGTGTCTTGCTTGCCATGTTCGTCAATCTCGTGCCCATTAAGCAGCTCGCCTACAGCGATGCCACTCAAGGTCTCAATTGCTGAGAGCAGCTGTGCAGTTTCGACTTCTGCCAAAATTGCCTGGCCTCGACCCTCTTTCCCCTGGCGTCGGCCGAATTCAAATCCTTCAGCCATTTTAATGCGTGCCTCTGGAGGAGCCTTTCATGAGCCCAGCCCACTCGCCTGTTCTGCTGCGTCGCTTCGCTCTGATCACGGTGGATGGGCTGCTGATCGCCTTCAGTTTCTGGCTCGCCTTCGCCCTGCGGTTCGGTGAGCTGAATCCTCCCCAGTTCCTCGGCAATCTCTGGCTCCTGTCCTGGTCGGTGGGCCTCGGCCTGGCCATTCTGGTGCTCAGCGGCTGGTACCGCAGCCTCACCCGCTTCTCCGGGAGCCATTCCCTTTACGGCCTTCTGCCCCGCAGCGGGCTGGCGGTGCTGCTGCTGCTCCTGGTCTTCACCCTCACCGGACCGGGCGAACATCCTCCCCGCAGTTTCTGGGTGCTCTTCTGGATACTGCTCTCCGCGAACCTGATCGCCAGCCGCATCGGCATGCGCGACCTGCTGCGGCTCTCGCTGGCCGGCCAGGCCTCCGCCACCCTGTTGAAACAGGGTCCAGGACGGAACCAGCGACAGCCCACCCTGGTGTACGGGGCCGGTCAGGCGGCCGCTCAGCTGCTGGCCGACCTGCGCTATCAAAGCCCATACAAGCTGGTGGGCGTTCTCGACGACGACCCAGCCCTATGGGGGCGCAGCCTGGAGGGGTTGCCCATTCACTCACCCGATCAGTTGAGCCAGCTGATCGAGCGCCATGGCATCCAGAAGATGCTGCTGGCGATCCCCTCGGCACCACGCCGCCGCCGCAGGGAGCTGGTGGATCAGTGCACCGCCATTGGACTGACGGTGCTCACGATTCCTTCCCTGTCCCGCATCGCCGCTGGGGAGGAGGTGGTCACCGACCTGCGGCCGGTGGCGATCGAGGATCTGCTCGGTCGCGAGACCAGCCAGCCCGATCCCGCTCTGATGGAAGCCGCCGTGGCAGGCAAGGTGGTGCTGGTCAGCGGAGCCGGTGGCTCGATCGGTTCGGAGCTCTGCCGCCAGATCCTGAACCTGGGTCCCCGTTGCCTGCTGCTGTTGGAGCGCAGTGAGCTGGCCCTCTACGAGCTCGAGCAGGAGCTCAGCAGTCTTCGGCAGCTCGTGAGTCACCCCCTGCCCGGCCTTGTGCCGGTCCTGGGGGACGTGGGCGATCGCCGGCGCCTGGCGAAGCTCTGCCATGACCGTGGCGTGCAGGTGCTCTTCCATGCCGCCGCCTACAAGCATGTGCCCCTGGTGGAGGCGAACCCCTGCGCCGGGGTCGCCAACAACGTGTATGGCACCAGGGCGGCCCTGGAGGTGGCCTTCAGTTGCGGCCTGGAGCGCTTCGTTCTGATCTCCACCGACAAGGCCGTCCGTCCCACCAACGTGATGGGCGCCAGCAAGCGGGTCTGCGAACTGCTCGTGCAGGCTGCAGCCGCTCGCACGGCGGCTGCGGGGAACGGGCCCATCTGCTCGATGGTGCGCTTCGGCAACGTGTTGGGCTCCTCGGGGTCTGTGGTGCCCCACTTCCGCCGTGAGATCGCCGCCGGTGGGCCGCTCACCGTGACCCATCCGCAGATCACCCGCTACTTTATGACGATTCCCGAGGCGGTCGAGCTGGTGCTTCAATCCAGTGGCATGGCCCGTGGCGGGGAGGTGTTTGTGCTCGACATGGGCGAACCCGTGCGGATCCTGGATCTGGCCCGCCAGATGATCCGTCTCTCGGGCTTCACGATCCGCGACGACGCCTATCCCGATGGGGAGATTGGCATCACCTTCACCGGCCTGCGTCCGGGCGAGAAGCTCTATGAGGAGCTGCTGATCCAGGAGAGCGATCAGCCCACCGACCATCCCCTGATCCGCAAGGCGAACGAGGAGTTCCTTGCTCCCGAGCAGCTGGAACCCCTGGTCGAGGAGTTGCAGCACGTCCTTGAGGAATGGGACGACCAGCGCCTGATTCCTGCCCTGCGGGCTCTGGTGAGGGACTACCAGCCCCTGAGCGGCCCCGTCAGCGGCAGTCGAACCATCTCCCACCATCCTGCCGGCGAGCACGGGATCGCCCCGATTCCCTCCGAGTGAACTCACCCACGCTCGGGTTGGCCACCACCGGATCCACATGGGCCACCTGCTGCCAGAGCTCGCGCTTCGCCCAGCGCACCGTGTGGCTGATCCGATCGTGCTTCGACACATGGCACCAACGGTTGCCGCCGCATTCCGCACAGAACAGCTCCTCCAGCCATTCGTTGCTGAGCACCAGCACCGGGTAGGCCTGAATCACAAGGCGCGCTTTCTTGTCGCTCATGCCCCGCTGCTTGAGCTCCTCGGGGGTGAGCAGATGCAGAAAGTACTTGCGACCATTGCCCAGCAGGCGCTGCTCGGGGTGGGCCGGGCAGAACAGCTCTCGCCGTTTCGGTCGGCGGTTGCGGAGTGGCGCGCCAGCAGGGTTGAACTCGGGACTCGATACCTGCATGCCAATTGGGTTCTTCCCGGCCACTCTGGCCAGGCAGCACCCATCATTGTGCAGCCCTGCCTACTTCGTCTCCATCCAGTTCGGCCCCACCCCCGTGTCCACCACCAGAGGCACCCGCAGCTCAAGGGCGTGCTCCATCACCCGCTTCACCGTGCTGAGCACAGCCTCGAGCGCCTCGGGGGCGGCCTCCAGCACCAATTCATCGTGCACCTGCAGCAGCAGCCGCGCCGGCAGGGCCGAAGCCCTCAGCTGCTGGTCGAGCTGCACCATCGCCAGCTTGATGATGTCGGCGCTGGAGCCCTGGATCGGGGCATTGGCCGCCGCTCGCAGCTGCTGGGCCTCCATCCCGGCCCGGCGGGCCACCTCCAGCTCGATCTCCTCCGGCGGCTTGCCCCGCAGCCGCCCGAGGCCGCCGGGGTCAAAGGCGAACGGCCGCCGCCGCCCCAGGATCGTTTCCACGTAGCCGCGGCTGAGGGCCAGCCGCTCCTGCAGCTCCAGGAAGGCGAACACCTTCGGGTAGCGCTCCTTGTAGAGGCCCAGGAATTCCTTGGCCTGGGCCTGGCTCACACCGGTTTCGCGGGCGAATCGCTGGGCGCCCATGCCGTAGATCACGCCGAAGTTGATCGTTTTGCCCAGGCGCCGCTCCTCGGGGGTCACCTCCCCTTTGCCCAGCAGCAGCCGGGCCGTGAGGGCGTGGACGTCGTCGCCGTTGGCGTAGGCCTCCACCAGCACCTCCTCGCCGCAGAGGTGGGTGAGGATGCGCAGCTCAATCTGGGAGTAATCAGCGCTGATCAGCTGCCAGCCCTCCTGGGGCAGGAACGCCTTGCGGATGCGCCGGCTGAACTCCGTGCGGATGGGGATGTTCTGCAGGTTGGGATGGCTGCTGGAGAGCCGGCCGGTGGCCGTCACCGCCTGGTTGAAATCGGTGTGCACCCGCCCCGTTTCCGGCTCCACCAGCGCCGGTAGCGCATCCACGTAGGTGCTCTTGAGCTTGCTCAAGGTGCGGTGCTCCAGCACCAGCGACACCACCGGGTGATCGCCGGCCAGCTTCTCGAGCACGGCGGCATCGGTGCTCCAGCCAGTCTTGGTCTTGCGCGATTTCTTGCGCTCCAGGCCCAGCGTGTCGAACAGCAGCTCCCCCAGCTGCTTGGGCGAGGCCAGGTTGAACTCCACCCCCGCGGCCTCGCGGGCTCCGGCCTCGAGGCTGGCGAGGGTGCCCGCCAGTTCTTCGCTCAGGGTCGCCAGATAAGGCTTGTCGATGCGGATGCCGGTGGCCTCCATCCGCGCCAGCACCGGCTCCAGCGGCAGTTCCAGCTGATCGAGCAGTTTCGGCAGGGCCTCCCCCAGCTGCTGCAGCTGGCCGCGCAGCAGCGGCGTCAGCCGCCAGGTGAGATGCACATCCATGGCGCAGTAGAGGGCTGCCGCCGCGATTGGCACCGCCGCAAAGCTCTCGCCCTTGGCCACCAGCTCGGTGAAGCCCGTGGGCGTGAAGCCGAAATTGCGCTCCGCCAGCACCTCCAGCCCGTGCTTGGCATTGGCATCGCGCAGGTAATCCGCCAGCAGAGTGTCCATCACCACCCCCTCAAGGCTGAGGCCGTGACGCAGCAGGATCAGCCGGTCGTACTTGGCGTTCTGCAGGGTCTTGGGGTGCAGGGCGCTCTCAATCCAGGGGGCCAGGGCCGCCAGCACCTGATCCAGGGGCAGCTGCCGT
The DNA here is from genome assembly GCA_030373145.1 of Cyanobium sp. CZS48M. Classification (GTDB taxonomy): domain Bacteria; phylum Cyanobacteriota; class Cyanobacteriia; order PCC-6307; family Cyanobiaceae; genus Regnicoccus_A. The sequence continues at coordinate 20,424 of JAUCZK010000001.1, forward strand.
GGTGTTGCCTGTGCTGGCTCCAGCAGATCGGCGGCCAAGGGCGGCTGGTGGGCGATCGGGATGTAGGCCAGCTCGTCGCTGCCCTCGCCCCAGCACAGTCCCACCCCCACCAGTTCCGCCTGGAAGGGGTTCAGCGAGGTGGTCTCGGTGTCGAGGGCGATCGGCTGGTCGGGGTCGGTGGCGGCCATCAACCGCACCAGCAGAGCTTCGAGCTGCTCTGGGCTGTGGATGATCTCAGGCTCCAGGGTTGGCGGTGCGCCTTCCTGGCCGGAGTCGGGTTGTGGCGAGACAGATGGCGAGACAGATGACGGGACAGATGGCGAGGCCAGAGCATCCGGATCAGCCGGCGCAGACGACGAGCTGCTCTCGTTTGAGCCCGGCGCACCCTGGTGGGCCTGGTGATCGGCGGAGAAGGCCCGCTCGAAGGCCGCCAGCTGCCGGGCCAGGCTGAACAGCTCCAGCTCCTCCAGCCGTTGGGCCAGGGCCACTCCGTCCACGGCCCCGAGCGTCAGCCGCGGTTCGGCCGGCAGGGGGATATCCACCAGGATCTCGGCGAGCATGCGCGAGCGGTAGGCGCTCTCCCGATCGCTTTCGAGTTTCTTTTTCAGCGCTCCCTTCTGCTGATCCAGTGCCGCGTAGATGCCATCGAGGTTGAGGTGGGCGTTGAGCAGGCTGATGGCGGTCTTGGGGCCGACCCCTTTGACCCCGGGGATGTTGTCGCTGGCATCGCCGGTGAGGGCCTTGAGGTCCACCACCTCCTCCGGCGTCACGCCCAGCTTGGCAATCACCCCCTCGCGGCGGATCGTGGTGGGCCCTGAGCTCTTGGCATAGGGGCCGCCGCCCATGTACAGCACGGCGATGTCGCGCTCGTCATCCACCAGCTGGAAGAGGTCGCGATCGCCGGAGAGGATGCGCACCCGCCAGCCGGCGCCGGCGGCGCGGTTGGCCAGGGTGCCGAGCACGTCGTCGGCCTCGTAGCCGGGGGCTATGCAGAGGGGCAGATCCATGGCCCCGGCGAGGATCTCCTGCAGGTTGGCCAGATCGGCGAAGAACTGTTCCGGGGCCTCATCACGGTGGGCCTTGTAGCTGGCGTCGGCCTCGTGGCGGAAGGTGGGCCCGGCGGTGTCGAAGGCGATCACCACCCCCTGGGGGGTGAGGCCCTTGACGTTCTCCAGCAGCGCCTTGAGAAAGCCGTAGGTGACGCTGGTGGGCACCCCCTCCTTGGTGCTCAGCCCCCCTTCGCCGCCCTTGGCGAAGGCATAGAAGCTGCGAAAGGCCAGGGAATGGCCATCCACCAGCAGCAGCATCGGTGCTTCGGCCATCCCTGTCCCGTTCCCCGTTCCGGCTCGGGCATTCTGGGGGGCCAGGTCGTTGAGCCATGACTGATGCCCCCGAGAGGCTCCAGCTGCTCTGGGGGATCACCGTGTTCTCCGGGGCGCTGGCCCAGCTCACCTCCCTGCTCACCGGCCTGCCGTCGGTGGTGCTGCTGCTGGCCTCGGGTCTGCTGATCGGCCGCTCCGGGCTGGGGCTGGTGGATCCGTTTGCCCTGGGCAGTGGCCTGGAAACCATCGTGGGGCTGCTGGTCAGCCTGGTGCTCTTCGACGGGGGCCTCAAGCTGAGCCTTCCGGGCAGCACCACCCGCCAGGCGGTGCTGCGGATCGTGGTGGTGCGCCTGCTGGTGGCCCTGCCTGCCGGCCTGCTGGCCGCCCACTGGCTGGCGGGCCTGAGCTGGCCGCTGGCGGCGGTGTACAGCGCGATCGTGCTGGGCACGGGCCCCACGGTGGTGACGCCCCTGATCCAGCAGATGCGCCTGGCGCCTCCCCTGGGGGATGTGCTGGAGGGGGAGGGGCTGGTGCTGGAGCCCATCGGCGCCGTGCTGGCCCTGCTGCTGCTGGAACTGGTGCTCACCGACCGCTATGACTGGCAGGATCTCGGCTTGGAGCTGCTGCAGCGGCTGGGGTTCGGCGTGGCGGTGGGTGCCCTGAGCGGGTTGCTGCTGGCGGTGCTGTTGCGGCGGCTGCCGGTGGACCCGGAGAGCGGTCTGCGCCTGCAGCTCACCCTGGGGGTGATGTTCCTGATGTTCACCGGCTGCGAGGTGGTGATGCCCGAGTCGGGTCTGCCCGCCGCGGTGATGGCCGGTGTGCTGGTGGGCCGCTTCGCCGACACCGAGGCCGCCATGCTCGATGACCTGATCCGTCAGCTGGCCCAGCTGGCCATCAGCATCCTTTTCCCGCTGCTGGCGGCCGATGTGGCCTGGACCGACCTCAGTCCCCTCGGCTGGGGAGGGGTGGGCTGTGTGCTCACCTTGATGCTGCTGGTGCGGCCCGTGGCCATGCAGATCGCCACTTTCGGCCTGCCCCTCAGCGGCGGTCAGAAGCTGCTGCTGAGCTGGCTGGCCCCCCGCGGGATCGTCACCGCCGCCGTGGCCAGCCTGTTTGCCCTGCGCCTCTACGAAGCGGGAGTGGAAGGGGCGGGGGCCCTGCAGGGGCTGGTGTTCCTCACGATCCTGATGACCGTGGGCCTGCAGGGCTTCACGGCAGCACCCCTGGCCGGCCTGCTGGGTCTGCGCCTCAGCGAGCAGGAGCTGGAGGAAGAGGAGGAGCGCCAGCGGGAGGAAGCCAAAGATCAACAGCTCGCCGCTGCTGGGGTCATCCCCGCGCCGGCTGCGGCCAGTCAGGCCTTGCCCCTGGAGAACCCTCAGCCCTGAGCCACGGCCAGCATCAACCGGGCCCGGTCTTCGCCGCTGGAGTGCAGCAGCCGCCAGGTGGTGACCAGATCCGGACCCTGCAGGCTGCCCAGCAGGGCGGCCCTCAGGCTTTTCATCAGCACACCCTTTTTCACTCCCGCCGCTTTGGCGGCCTCGGCCAGCAGCGCCTGGGCCTGCTCAACGCTGAGGCTGCCCCCGGCCTGCAGCCGCTCGAGCAGTGCCGTCAGGGCGGCGGTGGCCCCATCGGCCTCCAGTTGCTGGCTGGCGCCGCTGTCGAGCTCAGGACGCTCGAAGAAGGGGCGGGCCTGCTCCAGGCCATCCTTCAGGGTGATGAGCGAGGGGGCCAGCAGTTCGGCCAGGGTCAGTTCCCAGGCCTCGCGGCTGCCATCGCCTGAACCCTCCTCGCCAGGGGCCTGCCAACCCTCGCCGCCCCAGAGCGGCAGCAGGGCCTCGCGCAGCTCGGCGGGGGCCAGTTCATGCAGCACCTGGGCATTGAGCCAGTTGAGCTTGTCCCAGTCGAAGCGGGCTCCGGCCCGGTTGACCCGCTCAAAGCTGAACGCCTCAGCGGCTTCCTTCAGCGTGAAGCGCTCGGCCATGCCCTCCGGCGGCGACCAGCCCAGCAGGGTCATGTAGTTCACCAGCGCCTCTGCTGTGTAGCCCATGGCGCGGAACTCGCCCACGGAGGTGACCCCATCGCGCTTGGAGAGCTTGCGGCCCTCCGGGTTGAGGATCAACGGCGTGTGGGCAAACACCGGCAGCGGCAGGCCGAGGGCTTCGTAGAGCAGCAGCTGCTTGGCGGTGTTGGCGATGTGGTCCTCTCCGCGGATCACATGGCTGATGGCCATGGCGGCATCGTCGACCACCACCACCAGGTTGTAGAGCGGGTCGCCGATGCGATCGGCCGGGGCTCGCCGGGCGATCACCATGTCGCCGCCCAGGTCGCTGCCGCTCCAGCGCATCTCGCCGCGCACCAGGTCGCTCCAGCCGATGCTGGCGCCGTCGTCGATGCGGAAGCGCACCACCGCTTCGCGGCCCTCGGCGATGAAGGCCTGCTCCTGCTCGCTGCTGAGGTGGCGGTGGCGGTTGTCGTGGCGGGGGGCGGAGCCGCTGGCCTTCTGGCGCTCGCGCATCTGCTCCAGCTCGTCTTCCGAGGCGTAGCAGCGGTAGGCCAGACCGGCCTCCAGCAGCTGGCTGATGGCGCGGCGGTGCTCCTCGATCCGCTCGCTCTGGATCACGGGTTCGGCGTCCCAGCTCAGGCCCAGCCAGGCGAGGCCATCAAGGATGTCGGCCGTGAACTCGGGCCTGGAGCGCTCGCGGTCGGTGTCCTCGATGCGCAGCAGGAAGTCGCCGCCGTGGTGGCGGGCGAACAGCCAGTTGAAGACCGCCGTGCGGGCGGTGCCGATGTGCAGGGTTCCCGTGGGGCTGGGAGCCAGACGAACCCGAACGGTCACTGGCGGATGCTCATGAGAGTGAAACGGGACTGACGGGATTCGAACCCGCAACTTCCGCCGTGACAGGGCGGTGCTCTAACCGGTTGAACTACAGTCCCAGATGAGAGGCGAGAAGGGTGAAAACCCTTGCCCAACCAGGCTTCTGGCGTCGTGAAATCGACAATGAAAGTATCCACTGCCGCCCACCCCGCCGTCAACTGGCGGGGTGGGCGGCAGGGATTTCAGGGGCGGAAACCAGCGGGTTCGATCAGGCGAACCTGATTGCCCCGCGCTGTGAATTCACGGCCCTGGTCGCTCTGAACGACCACGCGACCGCCGGACTTGACCCGGATGACCCGGGCCCGCACCCAGCCAAGGGCGGCGGACTCGAGCACCTTGACCACATCACCGGGTTGTAAATCCAACTCCATGTCCGGAACCAGGAAAGAGCAGGAAGGGGCATCGAGCGCGCCGTGGAGGACTTGAACCCCCGACATCAGGTTTTGGAGACCTGCGTTCTACCAGCTGAACTAACGGCGCATGACGATGCCCCCTCAACCGGTGCGCGAAGTGGCACCGGCATGGGCAAATAAGCAGTGAAGCTTCAGCGATCGAAGCGTTGCTTCACGCGGGTGGCTTTCCCCACACGGTCGCGTAGGTAGAAGAGCTTTGCACGCCTTACTTTACCGCGACGCTCCACCTTGATCGCGGCCACCTGGGGGCTGTGCAGCAGAAACACCCGCTCCACTCCCACGCCCTGGAAGATCCGGCGCACGGTGATGGTTTCGTTCATGCCGCCGTGGCGCTTGGCGATCACCACACCCTCGTAGGGCTGGATGCGCTCCTTGTTGCCCTCGCTGATGCGCACGCCCACGCGCACGGTGTCGCCCACGTAGATCTCGGGCAGATCGCTCTTGAGCTGCTCGGCCTCGAAGGCCCGGATCAGCTCCTGGGCGCTGAGCTTGCCGGTGCGAGCCGAGGACCCAGCGGGCTTCTCCGCCACGGCCGTTGGGGCCGAGGTCTCGGCAGTGCCGGTCTCATCCACGCTCGTTTCTTCCATGTTGAGGTCGTCTGTCGGTTCCGCCATCAGTTCGGCGGTGTCTGTCTTGTCCGTGACCAGCCCAGAAATGGGATTGCCCGACCAAACAACCACTGTAACGGCTCATGTTCCCCCCTCCCCAGCGCCCTCCTTGGGCTCCTGCCGGCGCCGCTGCCGACTCCAGCCCTGCAGCGCCAGGCCCGTGCCGGTGATCAGCATCCACAGCAGCCCCAGGCCATTGAGGGCCACATAGATGGTTTCACCCACGGGCCCGAGCCACTCGCCCTCGTGCAGCACCATCAGCCCATGCACCTGGTCACGGCTGAGGCCGCCCCAGTCGCGCAGCAGGCGGTAGCCCATGCCGCTGCAGACCGTGATCAACAGCGGCAGCACCACCAGCGGCCCGATCAGGGCATGCCAGCGGCGCAGCCGGGCCAGGAGCTGCATGGTCGACAGCCTCGATCAGGAAAGTTGATAGCTTGAACCCTGGATTGCCCGGGCCCTGTTCCATGAATCTTTTTACTGATCTGCTGGCGGGCACCCCGGGCCGGGCGGCCGCCACCGTGGCTCCGAAGGCCCAGTCGGCCACCACCAGCACCGGTCCGCGCATCCAGAAAGGACGGCGCGGGGTGGAGATCAAATCGGCCCGTGAGATCGAGGTGATGCGCAAGGCCAGCCGCATCGTCGCCACGGTGCTGCGCGAAATCATGGAAATGGCGGCCCCGGGCCTGAGCACCGCCGATCTCGATCGCCACGCCGAAGCACGCATCCGCGCCATGGGCGCCACCCCCAGCTTCAAGGGGTATCACGGCTTTCCGGCCAGCATCTGCTCGAGCATCAACAACCAGGTGGTGCACGGCATCCCCAGCGCCAAGCAGGTGATCCAGGCCGGTGATCTGGTCAAGATCGACACCGGCGCCTACTTCGAGGGCTACCACGGCGACAGTTGCGTCAGCATCTGCGTGGGGGAGTGCTCCGAAGACGCCAGCCGCCTCAGCCGCGTGGCCCAGGAATCACTGATGCAGGGTCTGAGCAAGATCAAGGCCGGCAACACCCTGCTCGACATCGCCGGCGCCGTGCAGGACCACGTGGAAGCCCACGGCTACAGCGTGGTGGAGGACTACACCGGCCATGGCGTCGGTCGCGATCTGCATGAGGAGCCGTCGGTGTTCAACTTCCGCACCAACGACCTGCCCAACCTCAAGCTCCGCGCCGGCATGACCCTGGCGGTGGAGCCGATTCTCAATGCCGGCAGCAAGGACTGCCGCACCCTGCGCGACCGCTGGACGGTGGTGACGGTGGATGGATCGCTCTCCGCCCAGTGGGAGCACACGATCGTGGTCACCTCCGACGGCTGCGAGATCCTCACCGACCGCGACTTCTGAGCTCAGCGCCTCCGCCCGCACCCCTGCGCCTCAGCTGGCGGCCCGGCTGAACAGGCGTCCATAGAGGTGTCTCAGGCCCATCTGCAGTGGCACCAGCACCAGCGTGATCGGATTCGGCGTGACGATGATCAGGCCGAAGCCGCGGCGGGCCTGGGCGATCACCTGACCGGCCACGAATCCCGCGCCCATCACGCCGTAGGGGTTGAGGGCGGAGCGGAACGGCCCCAGCACCAGCCGCCGGATCCGGCAGGGATTCTCGCCCTGGCGGTCGAGGGCCCGCAGGCTGAGCAGCTGGCCCAGCAGCCGTTTGCTGATCTCATAGAGCGGGCTGAGGGCCGGCAGCAGCTCCGCCTCCGACGTGTTCACCCACACCTCCCGGCAGGGGCTGCCGGCGGGGCGCTCCGGCAGGCGCAGGAACAGCTCCAGCAGGCGCCAGGCGCTGAGGGCGTTCACCTCCAGGCTGCGCTCAATCGCCGCCGCGCTGCGATCGCCGTAGACGTTCACCCCGTGGTTGATCACGAGGATGTCCACCTCCCCCAGGCAGGCCTCCAGCGCCTGCTCCTGGCCGCAGCACCAGCTCAGGCCGCGCAGGGGGATCGCCCGGCCCTCCCCGTCGCTCAGGGTTACCGGCTCAGAGGCGGTGCTGAGGGCGATCAGCTGGGCCCCTTGGCCGTGCAGGGCGCGCAGCAGGGCTGTGCCCAGGGCCCCACTGGCCCCAGTCACCGCGACGGTTCTTCCCCGCAGGGGCAACAGGGCTGAGCGCGAAGCGGGAGCCGTTGCTGGGGTTGGAGTGTGTTGACCTGGCACGGCGCTGTCCGGGATGGGGCATTCTTTCGGTTGGAATCATCCGCGACTGGCCCAGCTGCGCTGCCTCCCCATCACCGACTGCCTGCCTTGGGCCTGTTGTCCTTTTTTGCTGCCATCCCCAGCCATGACCCCGCTCAGGTGGCCCTCTATGCCCCCTATTGCGATGGGGTGCTGCGGGAAGCCTGGTTGATCCAGGCCCTCGATCTGCTGGCCATCGGCGAGATCGCCGGGGTGCGACGCCTGCGGCCGGAGGGGGAGCATCCGTTCCGCCTGACCTGGCAGGCGGGACTCGCTCCCCAGGAGATCAGCCACTGTGAACTCCGCTTTCCGGCCGCCGCCGAGCTGCTCTACAAGTTCGATCTGCCCACCCATCTGTTGGTGCGCTGGTTGATGGATCTGCTGGAGCATCAGGCGCCCCACGAGTTCGGCGATCCCCGGCGCGATCTGCCCGAGACCTTCTGGCGCTGGCTGCTGCTGGGTGAGCCTCCCACCGGCGCATAGATTGACGGCCCAGTGCCCAGCCCAGAGGCCATGCCATGAGCAGCACCTTGCTGATCGGATCCTGTGATCCCTTCAGCGGCAAGTCAGCCCTGGTGCTCGGCCTCACCCGGACCCTGGCCAAGCTGGGTCTGCCCGTGCGTTACGGCAAGCCCCTGGCCACCAGCGTGCGGCCAGCCCGCCAGGGGGAGCCCCCCTCCCAGGGCCTCCTCGACGATGACGTGCGCTTCGTTGGCAACATCCTCGGCCTGCCGGAGGAGCACCTGCTGCCCTCCCTGCATCTGCTGGAGGCCTCCACCGCCCAGGAGCGGCTGCTGAGCGGCAACCTGGAGCCCGGTGAGGGCTTCACACGCCTGCGGGAGCAGTTGGCGGCCTACCCCGATGGCCTCACCCTGCTGGAGGGCACCGGCACCCTCAGCGAGGGCCTGCTCTATGGCCTCAGCCTGCCCCAGCTGGCCCGTGGGCTGGAGGCTCCGGTGGTGCTGGTCCACCTCTGGGAGGACAGCCGCAGCGTCGATCAGCTGCTGGCGGCCCGCAACCTGCTGCAGGACCAGCTGGCCGGGGTGGTGCTCAACGCCGTTGATCCCGACGATGTGGACCGCCTGCTGGCGGAGGTGGTGCCGGCCCTGGAGCAGTTGGGACTGCCGGTGTTCGGTGTCCTGCCCCGCAGCCCGCTGCTGCGCAGTGTCACCGTCGAAGAGCTGGTGGACCGCCTTGAAGCCCGGGTGCTCTGCTGCGCCGAGCGGTTGGATCTGCTGGTGGAAACCCTCTCGATCGGCGCGATGAACGTGAACTCCGCCATGGAGTTCTTCCGCCGTCGCCGCAACATGGCCGTGGTCACCGGCGCTGACCGCACCGACATCCAGCTGGCGGCCCTGGAGGCCTCCACCCAGTGCCTGATCCTCACGGGCGCCGGCGAGCCCCTGCCCCAGCTGATCAGCCGCGCCGAGGAGCTGGAGGTGCCGATCCTGAAGGTGGAGCAGGACACCCTGACCACGGTGGAGGTGATCGAGCGGGCCTTCGGCCACGTGCGCCTGCACGAGACCGTCAAGGCCAGTTACGCCATCCGCCTGGTGGAGGAGCACTGCCGCTTCGAGCGCCTGTTCGAGCGCCTGGGACTGGTGGTCAAGGCTTGAAGCCAGCCCCCCGCAAGGGCGCTGCTAGTTTCCCCCCATCGGATGCATACACGAGGTGACCCGGTCCCTTGATCTGCCGGCCCTCGACCGGATTGACTCGCTCGCCCAGGAGCTGGCCCTGCTGCAGGATCGCGGCAAGCGCCGCATCGCCATCCTCGGCAGCCGCCACGTGCCGGCCGTGTCGATCCACCTGGTGGAACTGGTGGCCCGCTCCCTGGCCCAGGAGGGTCACAACCTGATCACCTCCGGCTCCCAGGGCGTGAACGCGGCGGTGATACGCGGTGTGCTCAGCGTTGATCCGGCCCGGCTCACGGTGCTGCTGCCCCAGAGCCTTGAGCGCCAACCCAGCGAAATCCGTGAGCAGATGGAGCGGGTGCTGCACCTGGTGGAGAAGCCCGAGCACGATGAGCTGCCCCTGCCGATGGCCAGCAGCCTCTGCAACCAGGAGATCATCGGCCGCTGTGACCAACTGATCTGCTACGCCTTCCATGACAGCGAGACCCTGCTCTCCAGCTGCCGCACCGCCGAGGACATGAACAAGGTGGTCAGCCTGATGTTCTTCGACTGAGGGCGGCGAGCACCTGCAGGCGGGTGCCCTCCCGTCCCAGAACGGTCACCTCCTCCCCGGCCTTGGGCCCAGGCCCGTTGCCGGGCTCCAGCAGTTCGGCCGCCCAGCTCTGGCCCTGCCAGCGCACCCGCCCCCGGCCGCGCTCGTCGAAGGCCTGGATCACCTCGGCCCGCTCGCCGCCGGGTTCACTGAGGGCAACGGGTGTGGGCCGTCCCCGCAGCGACCAGCGCCGCAGGCCGCCGTAGCCCCCCAGGAAGAGCAGGCTGAACAGAATCAGCTGCAGGGCCGCCGCCAGGGGCAGCAGCGAGGTGACGGCCGAGAGCAGCAGCGCCGCCACCCCACCGATCAGAAACCCATCGACGCTGGGGAAGAGCAGCTCCAGCAGCAGCAACACCCCGCCACCGGCCAGCCAGATCAGGGGATGCATCAAGGCCGTGCGGGGCCTTCCAGTCTGCGGCGGTGGCCTTCCTAGGGTGAGCCTGGCTCTGGCTGGGCCGCTGTTCTCTTGCGTGCCTTGCGGCGCCTGTTGCCATGGAAGGTCTGTTCTCCATCCCCGCCCTGGTGCTGCTGGCCGTGCTCGGCGCCAGCGGCGTGAAAGTCACCAGCGGTGGCCGCTCCCTGCTGGTGGAGCGCCTGGGCCGCTACGACCGAGAGCTGCAGCCGGGCCTCTCCTTCGTGCTCCCGGGCCTGGAGCGGGTGGTCAGCAACCAGTCGATGAAGGAGCGGGTGCTCGACATCCCGCCCCAACAGTGCATCACCCGCGACAACGTCTCGATCACCGTGGATGCGGTGGTCTATTGGCAGCTGCTGGAGCACGCCAAGGCCCATTACTCCGTGGATGATCTCCAGGCGGCGATGGTGAATCTGGTGCTCACCCAGATCCGCGCCGAGATGGGCAAGCTCGACCTCGATCAGACCTTCACCACCCGCCAGGACGTCAACGAGATGCTCCTGCAGGAGCTCGACCAGGCCACCGATCCCTGGGGCGTGAAGGTGACCCGCGTCGAGTTGCGCGACATCATGCCCTCCCAAGGCGTCCAGCAGGCGATGGAGCAGCAGATGACGGCCGAGCGGGAGAAGCGGGCGGCCGTACTGCGCTCGGAAGGGCAGCGGGAATCGGAGGTGAATGCGGCCAAGGGCCGCGCCGAGGCCCTGGTGCTTGATGCCAAGGCCCAGCAGGAGGCGCTTTTGCTCGATGCTGAAGCCCAGGCCAAGCAGCAGGAAATGCTGGCCGTGGCTCGGGGCCGGGCGGCAGCTGAGCTGGCCCGCCTGATCGATGCCAGCCCGTCGGGTTCGGAGGCCCTGCGCCTGCTGCTGGCCCAGGACTGGATGGCCATGGGCGAGGAGCTGGGCAAGGCCCCTGGCGGCAGCGTGTTGATGGTGGATCCCCAGAGCCCGGCAGCCCTGCTGGCGGCCCTGCGGGGTCTGCAGAAGGGTTAACCCGCCAGCACGGCCTTGAGGCCCTCCATGTAGAGCACGGCGGTGCAGGACAGGCTCACCGCCCAGCAGAGGGAGCGCAGCAGCGGCTGGTTGGCCACGTAGGCGCCGATGTAAATCAGCCGCAGCAGCGGTTGCAGCAGGGCCGCCGCCGTCAGCAGCGGGCCGTCGGCCCCGGCCTGCAGGCAGAGCAGACAGGCGGGAGCGTGGAGGGTGAAGGCTTCGAAGCTGTTCTGGTGCGCCCAGTTGGCCCGCTGACCCCAGGCCGGCAGCCGCTCGAACATCGCCCGCGGCGCCGCCAGATCCTCGGGCGTGAAGTTGGCGTTGGCCCGCCCGGCCCCCAGGGGCACCAGGCTGAGAACCACCACCGCCCCCGAGAGCAGCAGGGACCAGGCCAGGGCGGGCGCGGCGGCGATCAGGAGGGTGGGCATCGGCTGGGCAGAGCGGGGCGGTGCCCCTTTTCTAGGATTGGCCCTGATCCGAGCGCAGCCGCAGCCCATGGCCGACACCTACTCCTTCGACGTGGTCTCCGATTTCGACCGGCAGGAGCTGGTGAACGCCATCGATCAGGTGCGGCGCGAGGTGGGCCAGCGCTACGACCTCAAGGACTCCAAGACCGAGATCGAGCTGGATGACGCCAGCCTCACCATCACCACCGCCAGCGACATGACCCTCGACGCGGTGACCGACGTGCTGCGCCAGAAGGCCACCAAACGCCAGCTCTCGCTCAAGATCTTCGACTTCCAGACCCCCGAGCCCGTGGGCGGCAACCGCCTCCAGCAGGTGATCAAGCTGCGCAAGGGCCTCAGCCAGGAGCTGGCCAAGTCGCTCAGCAAGACCGTGCGCGATCAGATCAAGAAGGTCACCGTGGCGATCCAGGGCGAGAGCCTGCGCGTCACGGGCAAGAACAAGGACGACCTGCAGCAGGTGATCCAGCTGCTGCGCGCCGAAGATCCCGAGGTGCCGCTGCAGTTCGAGAACTACCGCTGAGGCCCCTGGGTGAGCGCAGTTGAGAGCCCTCAGCAGCCGGGCACCCAGCCGGGCTGGAGCTTCTGGATTGATCGGGGCGGCACCTTCACCGATCTGGTGGGCCGCTCCCCCAGCGGCCAGATCGTGGTGCGCAAGGTGCTCTCGCAGCAGCCCGGGCGCTCCGGTGATCCGCCTGCTGGTCTGCCTGGTGATCCCGCGGTGGCGGCCATGCGTGAGCTGCTGGGGTTGGGGACCACTCAGCCCATTCCCGCCGGCGCGGTGCGGGAGGTGCGCATCGGCACCACCGTGGCCACCAATGCCCTGCTGGAGGATCGCGGTGCCCCCACCCTGCTGTTGATCAGCCGCGGCTTTGGCGATGCCGCCTGGATCGGCGACCAGCACCGGCCTGATCTGTTTGCCCTGCAGGTGGAGCGGCCGGCCCCGCGCTACCGGCGGGTGCTGGAGGTGGAAGGGCGCCTGGCGGCCGATGGCCGTGAGCTCACGCCGCTGCGGCTTGACGGGGCGCTGGAGCAGGCCCTGCGCCAGGCCCGCCGCGATGGTTTCAGCAGTTGCGCGGTGGCGCTGCTGCACAGCGCCCGCCATCCCCGCCACGAATGTCAACTGGGCCAGTGGCTGGCGCCGCTCGGCTTCGATCCTGTGGTGCTCTCCCACCAGCTGGGCCGACGGCCGCGGCTGGTGCCCCGGGCCCAGACGGCTGTGGTGGAGGCCACCGTGGCGCCGGCCCTGAAGGCCTATTTGGATCAGCTAATCGCCGAGCTCGGGCCCCACTGCCGCCTGCGGGTGATGCAGTCGAGCGGCGGCCTGGTGGCCCCGGAGCTGCTCAAAGCCAAGGACACGATCCTCTCCGGGCCGGCCGGCGGCATGGTGGCGGCCGTGCGCCTGGCGGGGGGGAGGGGCACAGCGATCGTGGGCTTCGACATGGGCGGCACCTCCACCGATGTGTTCCATGGGGAGGCCGGCGGGCCGGCTCCGGGCTGGGGACGCCGCCACGACACCGAGATCGCCGGCCTCACCCTGCAGGCGGAGATGCTGCCGATCCACACCGTGGCGGCGGGCGGGGGGTCGCTTGTGCACTTCGATGGCCAGCGGCTGCAGGTGGGGCCCTCCTCCGCCGGGGCCGATCCCGGGCCAGCCTGCTACCGGCGCGGCGGCCCACTCACGATCACCGACGCCAACCTGCTGCTGGGCCGCCTCCAGCCCGAGGCGTTTCCGGCGGTCTTTGGCCCCGATCGAGATCAGGGCCCCGATCCTCTGGTGGTGCGGCAGGGCTTCCAGCAGCTGGCGCAGCAGGTGTCCCAGGCCAGTGGGGCCGCCACCACGCCGGAGGCCCTGGCGGAAGGGGCCCTGGCGATTGCCATTGAGCGGATGGCGGAGGCGATCCGGCGCATCTCGATCCAGCGCGGCCACGATCTGCGTGGCGCCACCCTGGTTTGCTTCGGCGGCGCCGGCGGCCAGCACGCCTGTGCCCTGGCCGAGCGGCTGGGCATGGTCCGGGTGCTGCTCCATCCCCTGGCGGGGGTGTTCTCGGCCTACGGCATCGGCCTGGCCGACCAGCGTCTGCTGCTGGAGGAGCCGGTGCGCCGTCCCCTGGATCAGCAGCTGGTGGACCAGCTGCAACACCAGGCCTCTGCCCTGCTGGAGCGGGGTCAGCGGGCCCTGGGCGCCGAGGCCCGCGCCGAGGTGAGTGTGGGCGTACGGCTGGCGGCCAGCGAGCTCAGCCTGCCCCTGGAGCTGCAGGAGGCCGGGGCCCTGCGGCGCCAGTTCGAGCGCGACCACCTCCGTCGTTTCGGCCACAGCCCCGACAACGCCGAGCTCCTGGTGGAGTGGCTGCTGGTGGAGGTGGTGGCGGCTGCCGGCGCCGCCGAGGTTGACGCCGCCGCCGCTGAGCTGGGCGCAGCACGTCGCAGGGAGGAGGCCTCGTCAGCCGGGGTGCGACGGCTGATCCCGCTCCACTGCGACGGCGCCTGGCGATCCGGTCTGCTGCTCCGCCGCGAGCAGCTGGCGGCGGCTGAGCGGCTTGACGGCCCAGCGCTGTTGGTGGAGGCCACCGGCACCATCTGGCTGGCCCCGGGCTGGCGGGCGGAGTGCCAGACCGATGGCTGCCTGCTGCTCAGCCATGGATCAGAAGCGCTGCAGCCAGCTGAGCGGCCAGGGGAGCTGTCAGCGCAGCAGGAGACCTCAGTAGATCCGGTGAGCCTGGAGCTGTTCAACCACCGCTTCAGCGCCATCGCCGAGCAGATGGGGGTGCGCCTGCAGCAGAGCGCCCGCTCGGTGAACATCCGCGAGCGTCTCGATTTCTCCTGCGCAATCTTCGATCAAGCGGGGGAGCTGGTGGCCAACGCCCCGCACATCCCCGTGCACCTGGGCTCGATGGGGGCCAGCGTGGCCGGCCTGCTGGCGGCGGTGCGCCGGGGGGAGCGCCCAGCCCTGAGGCCCGGCGACGCGATCGTCTCCAACGACCCCGCCAACGGCGGCACCCACCTCCCCGACCTCACCCTGATCACCCCGGTGTTCGTGCCCCGCGAGGGAGGGGGGGCAATAGCCGGCTCCGGGCCGGCGCCGCAGCCGGATGGCTTCGTGGCCTGTCGCGGCCATCACGCCGATGTGGGTGGCATCACCCCCGGCTCGATGCCCCCCTTCAGCCGCTGCCTGGCCGAGGAGGGCCTCCTGCTCGACAACGTGCCCCTGCTGCGCGATGGCGTGCTGCTGGCCGACGACTGGCGGAGACGGCTGGCGGCCGGTCCCCATCCCGTGCGTAACCCGGAGCAGCTGCTGGCCGACCTGCAGGCCCAGCTGGCGGCCAACCAGCTGGGGGCCCAGCTGCTGCTGGACCTGGCGCGGCGGGAGGGTCTCCAGCGGCTGAGCGCCTTCATGGCCCATGTGCAGGACAACGGCGCCGAAGCGGTGCGGCGGGTGATTGATCGGCTCAAGCCCGGCGCCTTCAGCCTCCCCCTCGATGGCGGCTTGCGCATCCAGGTGGCGGTGAGCATCGATCGGGCCTCGCGCCAGGCGCTGATCGATTTCAGCGGCACCTCCCCCCAGGACTCAGGCAACCGCAATGCCCCCCTGGCGATCACCCGGGCGGTGGTGCTCTACGTGTTCCGCTGCCTGGTGGGGGAGTCGGTGCCGCTCAATGCCGGCTGTTTCCGGCCGCTGGAGCTGGTGGTGCCACCGGGCTGCCTGCTGCGCCCCGGCCCCACGGCCGCGGTGGTGGCCGGCAATGTGGAAACGTCGCAGGCGATCGCCAATGCCCTCTTCGCCGCCCTCGGGGTGATGGCCGCCGCCCAGGGCACCATGAACAACCTCAGCTTCGGCAACGAGCGCTATCAGTACTACGAGACGATCTGCGGCGGCTGCGGCGCCGGCCGCGGCCTCGACGGCCAGGGTTTTGCCGGTGCTTCGGCCGTGCAGAGCCACATGACCAACTCCCGCCTCACCGATCCTGAAATCCTCGAGCAGCGCTTTCCGGTGCGGCTGGAGGCTTTTGGGCTGCGGCGCGGCAGCGGTGGGGTGGGCCGCTGGCGGGGCGGTGACGGTGTGGTGCGGCGGATCCGCTTTCTCGAGCCGATGACCGCCGCTCTCCTCTCCAGTTCCCGCCAGGTGGCTCCCTTCGGGCTGGCCGGCGGTGGTGCGGGCGCCCTGGGCCGCAACCGGCTGATCCACCGCGATGGCCGCGAACTGGAGCTGGGCGGATCGGCGCAGCTGCAGCTGGCCGCCGGAGATGTGCTCCTGATCGAAACCCCCGGAGGCGGCGGCTATGGCGGCCTCTGAACGCAGCCGGCGCCGGCGGCTCAGGCGGCTGACGGTGGCTGGAGGGGCCCTGCTGGCACTGGCGTCCTTCACCTCGTTCACACTCCTGCCGCCCTCAGCGGCGGCCAATGTGCTCCAGGAGGCCAGTCAGCGCTTCCAGCCGCAGTGGTCGGCGGGGGGGATGGTGGCCAGCCAGGAGCTGGAGGCCTCCCGAGCCGGCCGTGATGTGCTGCGGGATGGGGGCAATGCCGTCGATGCGGCGGTGGCCACCTCCTTCGCCCTGGCGGTCAGCCATCCCCAGGCGGGGAACCTCGGTGGTGGCGGTTTCCTGGTGCTCTGGCAGCCGGAGCGGCTCAGTCGGGGGCGGCCTCTGGGGCCCCAGGAGCGGCGGGTTGGTCAGGGCCGGGCCGTCACGGTCAACTTCCGCGAGAGCGCTCCCCTGGCGGCCGTGCCCGATCTGCTCCTCGATGCCTCCGGGGCGGTGGATCGCCGCAAGGCCACCCGCAGCCTGCTCAGCAGCGCGGTGCCCGGCACGGTGGCGGGACTGCTGCTGGCCCACCGCCACTACGGCCGCCTGAGCCTCGCTCGGGTGATCGCCCCCTCGATCCGCCTGGCGGAGCAGGGGGTGGTGGTGAGCAAGGCCCTGGCCGATTCCCTGGAGGTCGCTGCTCCCCTGTTGCGGGCTGATCCTGAATCGACGCGGCTGTTCCTGCGCCCCGGCGGGCTTCCCTACCGGCCGGGCGAGCGCCTGCGTCAGCCCGAGCTGGCCGCCACCCTGCGGCGCATCGCCGCCCAGGGCGAGCAGGGCTTCTACCAGGGGCCGGTGGCTGAGGCGCTGGTGGCCCTGATGCGCCGCAGGGGAGGCCTGATCAGCGCCGACGATCTGAGCGGCTACCGGGCCCGGCTTCAGCCGCCCCTGCTAGGGGACTGGCGCGGCCATCCCGTGATCGCCATGCCCCCACCCAGCTCCGGTGGGGTCAGCCTGATCCAGTTGCTCAACATCCTCGAGGGCTTTGATTTGGCGGCCCTGGGCCTCAACAGCGCCGCCGCCCTGCATCCGATGGCGGAGGCGATGAATCTGGCCTTCCGCGACCGCAACCGCTGGCTGGGCGATCCCCGCTTTGTGGCCATGCCCCTGGAGCGGCTGCTGAGCCAGGGCTATGCCGATGAGCTGCGCCGCACGATCCAGGCAGGGCGCCACCGGCCGGCGCGCGAGCTCGATGCCCCGGCCGGCGGCCGCGCCGCCGAAAGCCCCAACACCACCCACCTCTCGGTGATCGACCGCGACGGCACGATGGTGGCCACCACCACCACCCTCAACTTCCCCTATGGCAACGGTGTGAGCGTGCCGGGGGCCGGCTTCCTGCTCAACAACGAGATGGACGATTTCACAGCCCTGCCAGGGGCCGCCAACGCCTTCGGACTGGTGCAGGGAAAGGCCAATGCGATCGCAGCGGGCAAGCAACCGCTGAGCTCGATGGCGCCCACCCTGGTGCTCACCCCCGCCGGTGGCCCGCTGCTGGCCAGCGGCAGTCCCGGCGGCAGCCGCATCATCACCACGGTGCTGCAGGTGCTGCTCAATCGCCTCGAGCACGGCCTCAACCTGGCCTCGGCGGTGGCCGCCAGCCGGATCCACAGCCAGCACTGGCCCGATGAGCTTGCTGTAGAGCAGGGCATCAGCCCCGACACCCTCCAGCTGCTGGAGGCGATGGGCCACCGCTGGCGGCTGGCACCGGCCATGGGGGCGGCCCACTCGCTCGAAGCCCTCCCCGGTGGGGGAACCCTGGGGGCAGTGGATCCGCGGCGGGCGGAAGCGACCCTGGCGGGCGAGTGAAACTGGGGCGCATCCCCGCGCCCACCCACCGTGCTCCTGCCTTCTGCCCCCACGGCCGTGCTGTTGGCTGAATTCACCAATGCGGAGTGGATGTGGAGCGGCGGTCTGATTGAGATCAGCCTGGTGCTGGCGGCCCTGCTGGGGGCCGTCTGGCTGGTCAATCGCCGCGGCTGAAGGCCGATCAGAACCGCATTCCCTGACCGTGGCCACCCCAGCTCCACCGGGCCTCCGAAGCTGGATTCATTGGCAGGACGGGCGAGCGCCCATGCTCGAGCTTCTTCCACCCCTCAACGACCGCAACCTTCCCTGGATCGACACGATCCACCCGATCGTGGTTCATTTCGTGATCGCGATGGCCCTGATCGCCTTTGTCTTCGACGTGATCGGTCGCCTGGCGGGCAAGCCCTCTCTCTACGAGGTGAGCTTCTGGAATCTGCTCTTCGCCACGGTGGCGATCTTCATCGCCATCATCTTCGGTCAGGTGGAGGCGGGGCTGGCCAATCCCTACGGCGCCTCCCGCGACATCCTCAACCTGCACAGCACCCTCGGCTGGGTGCTGGCCGGGGTGCTCTCGGTGCTCACCGCCTGGCGCTACGTGATCCGCAGCCGTGACCCGCTGCAGCTGCCCCTGGCCTTTCTCGGGGCGGGCAGCCTGCTCAGCGCCCTGGTGGTGGTGCAGGTACTGCTCGGCAACCAGCTGATCTGGGTCTATGGCCTGCACACCGTCAAGGTGGTGGAGGCGATGCGCGCGGGGCTGGTGTGATGGAGCTCGGAGCCAATGATCTGCCCTACCGGCTGCCGATCCACCCGAACCTGGTCCATCTCACGATCGGCCTGTTCGTGATCGCCATCGCCTTCGATATCGCCGGAGCGCTCTTTCCCTTCGAGAGGCGTCTGTTCCGTTTCCTGGCCCTGCCGGTGACCCGCTCCGGTCTGCACGATGTGGGCTGGTACAACCTGCTGGCCTGCTGCCTGATCAGCTTTTTCACCGTGGCGGCCGGTTTTGTGGAAATGCAGTTGGCCGATCCGCTTCCCGGGATCACCAGCAGCTTCGCCATGGGCAGCACCGCCACCATGCTCTGGCATGGGGCCGTGGGCGTGGCCCTGCTGTTCGCGATCGTGCTGATGACCCTCTGGCGCGGTTTTCAGCGCTTCCGCTGGCGCCGTGAGATGGGCCGCCAGGTGCAGTGGAGCTACCTGCTGGTGGGGCTGCTGGTGTTTGCGCTGATGGCCTGGCACGGCACCCTCGGCGCCCAGCTGGGGGTGGAGTTCGGCGTCCATGTCACGGCCAGCCAGCTGCTGGGCGAAGGGGCCAGCCTGCGCGAGGCCCTGCCATGACCTCCACCCCGCAGCGCTTTCCCCTGTCCCGACTGATCGGCCTGGCCCTCTGGCTGGGGCTGCTCACCCTGCTGAGTGTCTGGATGGGAGCCCAGGTGCCCCGCTGGCTGCCGGTGTCGGCTTCGTCGGCGGCTCCGCTGGTGGATGGCCTCTTTGGTTTCGAAACGGCCGTCGCCACCTTCGTGTTCGTGGGGGTGGTGTCGGTGATGGTCTGGGTGGTGCTGTTCAACCGCGCCGAGAAGTACGACATCAGTGATGCGGAGCCGATCGAGGGCAACACCACCCTGGAGATCATCTGGACCGTGATCCCCCTGGTGCTGGTGATGGGCATCGCCGCCTACACGATCCAGGTGAACCGCGAGATCGGTCTGATCGGCCCCATGGACCACTCCCATGCCCCAGCCAGCGCCAGCTCCGCCGCCGGCGCCTCCGTGCCGGGCGGCGAGGTGCAGGTGATTGCCCGCCAGTGGTCGTGGGAGTTCCGCTACCCGGTGGCGGGAGTCTCCTCCACGGAGCTGCACATGCCCATCGATCGCCGCCTCGGCCTGCAGCTGGAGAGCGAAGACGTGATCCACGGTTTTTTCGTGCCGGCCTTCCGGCTCAAGCAGCAGGTGATTCCCGGCCGCTCGATCACCCTCTTCATCACCCCCACCCGCGCAGGCCGCTACCGCCTGCGCGACTCGGAATACAGCGGCACCTGGTTCGCCGCCAACCAAGCCGATGTGGTGGTGGAGAGCGAGGAGGCCTACCAGGACTGGCTGCGGCGCGCCTCCCGCCTGCCGTTGCAGCCCGGCCTCAGCGAGGCCTCCCGCGAATACGCCCAGCAGCTCAGCGGCGATCGCCCCAGCGGTTACGCCACCATCGCCCCGGCCCCGCCCCCGCTGGTGAATGTGCCCGGCTCCAACACCCTTCCCCACGACGGCTGATCCCATGACCTCCACCGCCGGCGTTGACTCACGCATCCTCAAGGCGCCCCATCCGGTGCCCGGTGCCCCGGACAACTGGAAGCGCTTCTTCAGCTTCAACACCGATGCCAAGGTGATCGGCATCCAGTACATCGCCACGGCCCTGTTCTTTCTGCTGGTGGGCGGTCTGCTGGCGATGATCATGCGCGGTGAGCTGATCACACCGGAGGCGGATCTGGTGGATCGCACCGTGTACAACGGTCTTTACACGATGCACGGGACGATCATGCTCTTCCTGTTCATCTTCCCGGTGCTCAATGGGCTCAACAACCTTCTGATCCCCTGCATGATCGGCGCCCCCGACATGGCGTTTCCCAAGCTCAATGCCGCCGCCTTCTGGATGGTGCCGGTGTTCGGCGTGATCCTGATGGCCAGCTTTCTGGTGCCGGGTGGTCCGGCCTCCTCCGGCTGGTGGTCCTACCCGCCGGTGAGCCTGCAGAACCCCCTGGGTCACCTCATCAACGGCGAAGCCCTCTGGATCCTGGCGGTGGCCCTCTCGGGCATCTCCTCGATCATGGGTGCCGTCAACTTCGTGACCACGATCCTGCGCATGCGCGCCCCTGGCATGACCCTGGGCCGCATGCCGATCTTCTGCTGGACGGCCCTCTCGGCCCAGACGATTCAACTGATCGGCCTGCCTGCCCTCACCGGTGGTGCGGTGATGCTGCTGTTCGACCTGGCGGTGGGCACCTCCTTCTACCGGCCGGAGGGCGGCGGTGATCCGGTGCTCTACCAGCACTTCTTCTGGTTCTATTCCCACCCTGCCGTTTATGTGATCATCCTGCCGGTGTTCGGGGTGTTCTCGGAACTGTTTCCGGTGTATGCCCGCAAGCCCCTGTTCGGCTATCCCTTCGTGGCCGGGGCGTCCCTGGTGATCGTGGGGTTGAGCCTGATCGTCTGGGTGCATCACATGTTCCCCAGCGGTGTTCCCCAGTGGATGCGCGATGTCTTCATGGTGACCACCATGCTGATCGCCGTGCCTACCGGCATCAAGGTGTTCGCCTGGCTGGCCACGCTGTGGGGAGGGAAATTACGGCTGAACACGGCGATGCTGTTCGCCCTCGGTGGCCTGTTCAACTTTGTGTTCGCAGGCGTCACCGGCATCATGCTGGCCACGGTGCCTGTGGATATCCACGTCAACAACACCTATTTCGTGGTGGGCCATTTCCACTACGTGATCTATGGTGCAGCCACCATGGGTGTCTACGCCGCGATCTATCACTGGTTCCCGAAGTTCACCGGGCATATGTATTATGAGGGCTTGGGTAAGCTGCACTTCCTGCTCACTTTTTTGGGCACCAACCTCAACTTCTTCCCGATGCATCCCCTCGGGCTGATGGGCATGCCCCGCCGGGTGTCGTCCTACGACCCGGAATTCGCCTTCTGGAATGTGATCGCCAGCCTCGGGGCCTTCCTGCTGGGGGTCTCGATCATTCCCTTCCTGCTCAACCTGGTCAGCTCCTGGGTGCGGGGGCCGAAATCCCCGGCCAATCCCTGGAATGCCATCGGCCTGGAGTGGCTGCTGCCCTCACCGCCGCCGGCTGAAAACTTCGAGGAGCACGTACCCACAGTGATCAGCGGCCCCTACGGCTACGGCACCGGCCGGCCGCTGGTGGAGCACCAAGATGAAATCGAGCGCGCCCTTCTCAAGGCCTGAGCCATGACCATCAGCCCTCCCCTCGACGCCCCCCCGACCCCCCAGGGTCATGAAGCGGCTCACGCCAACCACAGCCTCACCGGTTTCATCATCTTTCTCTGCTCTGAGAGCGTCATCTTCCTGGCGTTCTTCACGGGCTATGCGGTGCTGAAGCTCTCGGCCGTGCAGTGGCTGCCTTCGGGGGTGGAGGGGCTGGAGTGGCGTACCCCCCTCCTTTACACCGTGGTGCTGGTCTCCAGCAGCGGCACCGTGGCCCTGGCTGAGCGCTGCCTCTCCAAGGGCCAGCTCTGGGGCTTCCGCGCCTTCTGGCTGTTGAGCATGGCGATGGGGGCGGTGTTTCTCTATGGCCAGGCGATCGAATGGCGCTCGCTCTCTTTCGGGATCACCAGCGGCAGTTTCGGCAGTTGCTTCTACCTGCTCACCGGCTTCCACGGCCTGCATGTGCTCAGCGGCATCCTGCTGATGGCGCTGATGCTGCAGCGCTCCTTCCGCCCGGCCAACTACGCCGCCGGTGAGCAGGGGGTGATTGCCACTTCCCTGTTCTGGCACTTCGTGGATGTGATCTGGGTGATGCTCTTTCTTCTGCTCTACGCCTGGTCATGATCCTCGACGACCAGCACCACGATGTGATCGTGATCGGCTCCGGTGCCGCCGGAGGCACCATGGCCGGAGCCCTCGCGGCCAAGGGGCGCTCGGTGCTGCTGCTGGAGCGCGGCGGGGCCATGGACCTGGCCGATCAGAACGTGGCCAGCGTCGATCTGTTCCGAAAAGACCGCTATCACCCTGGCGATGACTGGTTCGGCCCCGATGGCGATCCCTTCTCCCCCCAGACGATCTACGCCCTGGGCGGCAACACCAAGATCTGGGGCGGGGTGCTGGAGCGCATGTGGCCGCGGGAGTTCGAAGGCCTGCCCCTGCAGGAGGGTGTCGCCCCCGCCTGGCCCCTCAGCTACGACGAGCTCGCCCCCTGGTACGACCGTGCCGAGGCCCTCTACCGCGTCCATGGCCGTGCCGGCACGGACCCGCAGCAGCCGCCGCGCAGCGGCCCCTATCCCCATGAGCCGCTGCCGCTGGATCCAATCTTCGAGCCGTTGCGCCAGGGGCTGCAGCGCCAGGGCAGCCATCCCTACGACCTGCCGCTGAGCTGGTCGGAGCAGCCGGAGGATCCCAGTGGCGACGCGGAACTGTTCGGGGTGCAGCCGGCCCTGAAGCACCCCGGCACCCGCCTGATCAGCAACGCCTGCGTCACCCGGCTGCATGTGGATCCCAGCGGCCGCGAGGTGAAGGGGGTGCAAGCCGAGATCGATGGTCAGAGCTGGCTGTTCCGGGGCGATCAGGTGGTGCTGGCCGCCGGTGCGGTGAACACCCCGGCCCTGCTGCTGCGCTCCCGCAGCTCACTCCACCCCCACGGCCTGGCCAATGGCAGCCACCAGGTGGGCCGCCACCTGATGAAGCCCCAGCTCACGGCGATCCTGCAGCTGGCCCGCGAGCCCCACAGCGGCCGCTTCCCCCGCAGCCTCGGCATCAACGATTACCTCTGGGGCGATCAGAACGTCAGCTTCCCGCTCGGCCACATCGAAACCGGTGGTGGGGTGCTGCAGGACGCCCAGTTCGCCGAATCGCCGCCGGTGCTCTCCCTGGTGACGCGGCTGCTGCCCAATGCCGCCCTGGAGCAGCTGGCGGTGCGCTCCATCTGCTGGTGGGCGATGAGTCCGGTGCTGCCCGACCCCGAGAACCGCATCGAGCTGCGCGGCGAGCGGCTGAGCATCCAGTACCTGGCCAACAACCTCGAAGCCCACGACCGGCTCGTCTACCGCTGGCTCTCGGTGCTCAAGGCCGTGGATGCCGATCCGCTCACCCCTCAAGTGCGCCCAGCCCCCTTTTATCCCCGCGGCGAGGCGCCCCTGGCGGTGATCGGCCACGCCTGCGGCACCTGCCGCATGGGCGACGATCCAGCCACCTCCGTGGTCGACCGTGACGGCCGCGTCCACGGCCTGGCCAACCTGACCATCGCCGATGCCAGCGTCTTCCCCAGCTGCCCGATCGTCTCGCCCGGCCTCACCGTGATCGCCAATGCCCTGCGGGTGGCGGAGCGGTTCTAGGCTTCCCCCATCAGGGATCTGGAGGATCGAACACCCATGGCCGAACGCGGATCCACCGCCAGTCCCATCCTGGCCAGTGCCATCGCCGGAGCGGTGATCGGTGCCGCCGGTCTGGCCTGGTGGCTGCTGGCAGAGGCCGAGAGCCGCCGCCTGGCCCAGCGTCAGCGCCGCACCCTCACCCTCTCGCGCCTGCAGGGGGGCTCCCGCGACAGCGACGACGGCGAGCGGCGGCCCCTGCTCAAGCGCGAGCTGCAGTCCAAGGTGAACGAACTGAACCGGGCGATCGAAGACGTGCGCCGTCAGCTGGAAACCCTCAGCCCCGAAGCCTGAGCTTCTGCAGCACGCTTCAGCGCTGGCAGCACGCCTCGGTAAGTTGCTGGCGGTGCCACTGAAGGGTTCATGCTCCGTTCCGCCGCCATCACCGCAGGGGTTCAGCGTTCTCCCAACCGGGCCATGTTGCGGGCCGTGGGTTTCGGCGACGGCGATTTCAACAAGCCGATCATCGGCATCGCCAACGGCTACAGCACGATCACGCCCTGCAACATCGGCCTGAACGATCTGGCCCGCTGCGCTGAGGAATCCGCCCGCCTGGCGGGGGCCATGCCGCAGATGTTCGGCACGATCACCGTCAGCGACGGCATCTCGATGGGCACCGAGGGGATGAAGTACTCCCTGGTGAGCCGCGAGGTGATCGCCGATTCGATCGAAACCGCCTGCAACGCCCAGAGCATGGATGGCCTGCTAGCCATCGGCGGCTGCGACAAGAACATGCCCGGCGCCATGCTGGCGATGGCGCGCATGAACATCCCGGCGATCTTCGTGTATGGAGGCACGATCAAACCCGGTCGGCTCGGCCCCTGCGACCTCACCGTGGTCAGTGCCTTCGAGGCGGTGGGCCAGTTCTCCGGCGGCCGCATCAATGAAGACGAACTGCTGGCGATCGAGAAGAACGCCTGCCCCGGCGCCGGCAGCTGCGGTGGCATGTTCACCGCCAACACGATGAGCTCCGCCTTTGAGGCCATGGGCCTGAGCCTGCCGGGCAGCTCCACCATGGCGGCCGAGGATCCCGAGAAGGCCGAGAGCGCCAGCCGCTCCGCCGAGGTGCTGGTGCGGGCGATCGAGGCCAACATCTGCCCCCGTGATCTGATCACCCGCGAGGCGATCGAGAACGCCATCAGCGTGATCATGGCGGTGGGAGGCTCCACCAATTCGGTGTTGCACCTGCTGGCGATTGCCCGCACCGCCGAGGTGCCGCTCACGATCGATGATTTCGAAACCATCCGTCAGCGGGTGCCGGTGATCTGCGATCTCAAGCCCAGCGGCCGCTTCGTGACGGTGGATCTGCACCGGGCCGGCGGGATCCCCCAGGTGATGAAGCTGCTGCTGGATGCGGGTCTGCTGCACGGCGACTGCCGCACGATCGAGGGCCTCACGCTCAAGCAGGTGCTGGCCGACGTGCCCAGCGAGCCCCCGGCCGATCAGGAGGTGATCCGGCCCCTCTCCAATCCCCTCTATGCCAAGGGTCACCTGGCGATCCTCAAGGGCAACCTGGCCACCGAGGGGGCCGTCGCCAAGATCAGTGGTGTCAAGACCCCGGTGATCACCGGCCCGGCCCGGGTGTTCGAGAGTGAGGAGAGCGCCCTGGAGGCGATCCTCGCCGGTGGGGTCCATGCCGGTGATGTAGTGGTGGTGCGCTACGAGGGCCCGGTGGGCGGGCCCGGCATGCGCGAGATGCTCTCACCCACGGCCGCGATCGTGGGCCAGGGGCTGGGGGAATCGGTGGCGCTGATCACCGACGGCCGCTTCAGCGGTGGTTCCTACGGCCTGGTGGTGGGCCATGTGGCCCCCGAAGCCGCCGTGGGCGGCACCATCGCCCTGGTGCAGGAGGGCGACAGCATCACCGTGGATGCCCACCAGCTGCTCATCCAGCTCAATGTGGAAGCCTGCGAGCTGGAGCTGCGCCGGGCGGCCTGGACGGCACCCGAACCCCGCTACCGCAGGGGAGTGCTGGGCAAGTACGCGCGGCTGGTGAGCAGCAGCAGCCTGGGGGCGATCACCGATCAGGACTGAGCAGGGCCGAGCAGGGCCCGCAGCCGCCGGGCCAGGGCCTCCAGGGCCGCACCGGCTGGCGGGCGTTCGCAGCGCTGGCCGCTGTCGCCATCCATCCAAACTGGGTGGTGGCCCTGCCAGAGCATCGGTTGATCCGTTTGCTCGGGCCAGCTCAGCATCAGGTGCAGATCTTCGCCGCTGCGGTAGATCTCCAACTCGATGTCGTTGAACTCTGTTCGCTCGCCATCGGCCCGGCGGCAGAGCAGCCGCAATGTGCATTCATTCTCGCCTGGCTCGGCCTCAGGCCCCGCCGAGATCAGCTCAGGTGCGCCGGAGTTGATCACCACAGCGTGCCGGTTCGGCTTCATGCAGAGATCAGCTGCTGCCGCCACCCGACTGAGCAGGTTGCTGGGGCCGGGCGAATCAAAGGCTGCGCTCAGGCTCTCCACCTCAGGGAACGGCCCGGATCGCTTCCACCCCAAGGCGCAGGGCACCGGCGCGGAAGCCGGGGTTGGGCCGGCCATCGTCGCCGAATCTGGAGTGCAGGATCTGCAGCCGCGTGATCCGGCCGGCATCAAAGCGCAGCAGCGGCAGGGTCATGGGCTGGGCCCGCAGCGAGGGTTTCAGCTGGCTGAAGGGGATCTCCACCGTGGTGAGGCCCTCGGGGCTGGTGGCGAATTCGCTCACCCAGCGCAGCCCCCCCGGGATCAGCTCGGTGAGGCCGGCCACCCCATCGGCGCAGGCCACCGCAAGCTTGTAGCGTCGACCATCGCCGCGCAGATCGAGTTGGAGGGCCCGGTAGGCGCTCAGATCCAGGGGCGGCGAGAACAGGGGGGAGCGGCAGCTGACGAAGCCGCCGCCGGCTTCGATCACCTCCGCCTCCAGCACCAGCCCCGATGGTCCGCTGCGGCAGACGCCGCTGCTGCTCCCGCCCATGATCGTGTCGTTGAGGGCCAGCCAGCCGCTGAAGCCATCACCGCTCACCACCAGCAGAGGTGCCACCATCAGGGCCAGCTCGATCACTCCTCCAAGCCTGCCGCAGCGGCGGCATCGGCGAGGATCAGCACCGGCTGACGGGGGCTCACCAGCCGGGCCGGGGTGCGCTCGGGTGATTCTTCGGGATCCAGCAATCGGCGCAGGGCCTGCTGCTTGCCCGCTCCGCTCACCTGGAACAGCACCTGGCGCGCCGCGCTCAGCACCGGAGCGGTGAGGGTGACGCGGGGCAGCCCCTTGCCTTCGCTCACCGTGGCCTCCCGATCGTTCACCGCCAGGGCCCGAGTGCCCGGAAAGAGCGAGGCCGTGTGGCCGTCTTCCCCGAGCCCCAGCAGCACCAGATCGAAGACCGGTGGATCCCCGGGGCAGGTCCTGGCCACCAGGGCGGCATAGGCGGCGGCACTGGCCTCGGGGTTCTCCAGATCGGTGGGCACCGGCTGGAAATGGGCCTCGGAGCCAGGGCCCTCCGCCAGCAGGGTCTGGCGCAGCATCAGGGCGTTGCTGGAGGGGTCGTCGGCCGCCACCCAGCGTTCATCGCCCAGCAGCACATCCACCCGCTGCCAGGGCAGCCGCTCCCGCGCCAGCAGCCGGTAGGCGGCGGCGGGGGTGCCACCGCCGGCCAGGGCGATCTGGGCCCGGTCGCGCTGGGCCAGGGCCAGATCGATGCAGGCGGCGATGGTCTCGGCGGTGCGCCGGGCCAGTTCGTCGCCGTCGGCGGCCACTTCGATCCGGTAGCTGGCCGGCGACTGGCTGCGCATCACAGCCACTCGGTGTGGAAGCTGCCCTCGCGGTCCACCCGTTGGTAGGTGTGGGCGCCGAAGCAGTCGCGCATGGCCTGCAGCAGGTTCTGGGGCAGCCGGGCCGTGCGGTAGCTGTCGATGTAATCGAGGGTGCTGCTCAGGCAGGGCACGGGAATGCCGGCCAGGGCCGCACCGGCCACCACCTGACGCAGGCCGCTCAGGCGGGCGTTCACCTGCTCGGCGAACCAGGGGTCCACCATCAGGTTGGCCAGATCCGGATTGGTGTCGTAAGCGTTCTGGATGCGCTGCAGCAGCTTGGCGCGAATGATGCAGCCCCCCTTCCAGATCTGGGCGATCGAGGAGAGGTTGAGGTGGTACTCGTGCAGGGCGGAGGCCTCCACCATCAGGGCCATGCCCTGGGCGTAGCTGGCGATGCAGGCCAGAGTGATGGCATCACGCAGGGCCGGCATGCCCTCGGAGGGGTCCCCCAGCGACACCGCAGCGGCCGCCGCCGGAGCATCGATCACGCTGGCCGCCGCCAGACGCTCGCTGTGCAGGGAGCTCATCACCCGGCCATTGAGCGCCGCGTAGATGGTGGGCACCGGCACTCCCATCTCCAGCGCGCTGACCACGGTCCACAGACCGGTGCCCTTCTGACCGGCCACGTCGAGGATCTTCTCCACCAGATCACCGCCATCCTCGGGATCACGGGTGCGCAGGCAGACCTCGGTGATCTCCACCAGATAGGAGGAGAGCTCCTCGAGCTGGTTCCAGCCGTCGAACACCTGGGCCATCGCTAGGCCATCCATGCCGGCGCAGCGCTTCATCAGGTCGTAGGCCTCCACCAGGATCTGCTCGATCCCGTACTCGATGCCGTTGTGGACGGTCTTGACGAAATGGCCGGCACCGCCGGGGCCGATGTAGGTAACACAGGGGCCGTCGTCGACCTGGGCGGCCATCTTGCGCACCAGCCCTTCGATGGCGTCGTAGGCGGCCTTGGTGCCGCCGGGCATCATGCTCGGACCCTCCAGGGCCCCTTTGGCGCCGCCGGAGACCCCCATGCCGATGTAGCCGAAGCTCTGGCTCTCCAGCTCCTTCACCCGCCGCTCGGTGTCGGTGTAGAGGGAGTTGCCGCCGTCGATCAGCAGATCACCATCCTCGAGCAGAGGGGAGATCTGGGCGATCATGGCGTCGATCGGTGAGCCCGCCTTGATCATCATCAGGATGCGGCGGGGCCGCTCCAGGGCGCCGACGAACTCCTCGAGGGTGTGGGCGCCGATGATGTTCAGCCCGGCGGCCCGGCCCTTGAGGAAGTCTTCGGTCTTGGCGTAGGTGCGGTTGAAGACGACGCTGGAGTAACCGTTGCGTTCGGCGTTGAGGACCAGGTTCTCGCCCATCACTCCGAGGCCGATCAGGCCGAAGTGTGCTTTGCTCATGAGAAGTTGGCGTGCAGGCCGTTCGGCCTCAGTGTGCCCTTGCGCCTGCCCGAACGCCGTTGGCTCGGGCCCTGTGTCAGCAAGCGCTCAGATCACGGTGCTGTTGGCGATGGTGGCGTTCTTCTCCACCACCACGATGCCGTTGCGGATGTAGAAGCCCAGCTCCGGGCGATCCGCCTCCTCAATCCGGTCCTTGTTCACGATCGTGACGTTGCTGCCGATGCGCACGTTCTTGTCGAGGATCGCCCGCCGCACGGTGGTGCCACGTCCCACGCCCACTGGAATGCCACCCCGCTCGCGCAGCACGGCCCGCTCCTCGGAGGATTCAAAGAAGTCGGCACCCATGACCAGGGTGTCCTGGAGTACCACCTCGGTTTCGATGCGGGAGCGCACGCCGAGCACGCAGTGGTGGATGCTGCATGCCTGAAGCAGCGACCCTTCTCCGATGATCGATTGGGTGACTTGGGCATCCAGCAATTTGCTGGGTGGCAGATAGCGGGGACGGGTGTAAATGGGGAACTTCTCGTCGTAAAAAGAGAAGGCCGGCCGAGGCTGATCGGTGAGAGCCAGGTTGGCCTCGTAGAAGGCCCCGATCGTGCCGATGTCCTCCCAGTAGTCGTCGAACAGATAGGCCCTGAGGTTGTCTCCCTGACCGAGGGCGGTGGGAATGATCTCCTTGCCGAAATCAGTGGAGCCGGGGTTCTGCGCTAGCAGATCGAAGAGGGTGTTGCGGTTGAAGACATAAATGCCCATGGAGGCCAGGTAAGGCCGGCGGGCGGCCTCGGCTTCCGCCAGTCCCAGCCGGGCGGTGTCCACTTTCATGGCCTCCAGGGCTGCGCCCTTGGGTTTCTCGGAGAACTCACGGATGCGGCCATCGACGTCGGTGCGCATCAGCCCGAAGCCCTCGGCCTGCTCTGCGTCCACCGGCAGGGCTCCCACCGTGAGGTCGGCTCCGGACTGGATGTGGTGATCCACAAAACGGCTGTAATCCATCCGGTACAGCTGATCGCCGGAAAGGATCAGGTATTGATCCACGTCCCATTCCTGGAACAGCCATTGGTATTTGCGCACGGCGTCGGCTGTGCCTTCAAACCAGGTGGGGCTGTCGGGGGTTTGCTGGGCGGCCAGCACTTCCACGAAACCCTGGCCGAATCCGGCGGAGAGGTTGTAGGTCTGGGTGAGGTGGCGGTTGAGGGAGGCGCTGTTGAACTGTGTCAACACGTAGATCTTGTTGATCCCCGAGTTGATGCAATTGCTGATGGGAATATCGATCAGGCGATATTTGCCGGCGAGCGGTACAGCCGGCTTGGCCCGCATCTTCGTGAGGGGATAAAGACGGGTGCCGGCGCCTCCGCCGAGAATGATCGCCAGAACCCGCTTCATCACTGCCCTCCGAGACTGCTGCTGTCAGCGTGGATGCACCGTACCGGATCGGGTGCCTTGCAAAGCTCGCCAACCCTTGGCTGAGACCAAAATCGTGGATCACCGCTGTAGCCCCAGCGACATCAGCCCTCGTCGTCCTCGGCGTCGAGGGCAAACAGCTGGTGCAGCACCTGCATCGCCTGATGGCGCTGCTGGCGGGGCTGGGGCGCCCGCAGGTTGGTGACCGGGCTGTGCAGGATCTTGTTGATGATGCCCTTGCTCAGGGCCTCCACCACCTTGCGCTCCCGCACCGAGAGGTCGGGGCCCATGCGGCTGAGGGCCTTCTGCAATTCCTGCTCGCGGATCTGCTCCAACTGCTGGCGCAGGCGGTTGAGGGTGGGCACCGCCTCCAGTCCATCCCACCACTCCAGGAACTGACGGGCCTCCTCCTGCAGCAGCCCCTCGGCTTCGGCGGCGATGTCGCGCCGGGCCTCCTGGTTGCGGGTCACCACCTCCTGGAGGTCGTCGACGTCGAAGGAATCAACACCGGCGAGCTGGCCCACATCGGCGCTGATGTTGCGCGGCACACCGATGTCGATGAGCATCAGCGAGGAGCGCCTGTTGAGGCCATCGAGCCGCCCGGCGTCGATAATCGGCTCCTCCGCTCCGGTGCTGGTGAACACCAGCGAACAGGTGCTTAGGCAGTGGTCCAGGTCGCTCAGGGGGCGGCACTGGACAGGGAACTCGGGGAAGTCCGCGGCGAGGGCCTCGGCGCGCTCGGCCGTGCGGTTGAGCAGCACCAAGCCGCGACAGCCCTTGGACTGGAGGTGCTGCAGCAGCAACCGGGCCATGCGCCCGGCCCCCACCACCGCCACCTGCTCCTGATCCAGCGGCACCAGTTCGTCGAGGCCGCGGGCCTGGCCCACCTTGAGCTGGGCCAGTTCCACGGCGGCGGAGCTGATGGAGACAGCCCCGGTGCCGAGGTTGGTTTCGCTGCGCACCCGCTTGCCGGTGCTCACCGCCTGGTTGAGCAGACGGTTGAGGATCGGTCCGATCGAACCGTGTTCCTGGCCCAGCCGCACCATCTTCTTCACCTGGGAGAGGATCTGACCCTCCCCCAGCACGAGGCTGTCGAGGCCGGCGGCCACCCGCAGCAGGTGGGCCACCGCTTCCTCGTGGTGGTAGGTGAACAGATGGGGCGTGAGCTCACCAAAATCCAGGCCGGAGTGCTGGCTCAGGAAGCTGCCCACGGCGTGGATGCCCTGCTCGGGGCTGCGCAGCAGGGTGTAGATCTCGAGCCGGTTGCAGGTGCTGAGGATGGAGGCCTCGAGCACCTGGGAGTCCCCGCGCAGGTTCTGGAGGGATTCCTCCATGGTCTGCTCGGGGATGCTCAGTCGCTCCCGGATCTCGACCGGAGCCGTGCGGTGGCTGAGGCCGACGACGGCGATGTGCATGGGGGGCGGCTCAGCGCAGGGCGACGCTCAGGGCGCCGGGCTTGATGTGCACCGTATCGGTGAAGCGGGCCGAGGAGTCGAGCGAGCTGATGATCAGGCTGCTGGTGCGGGTGCAGTCGCGTTCGAACACCACCCCTTTGAACAGCAGGCCGGGGGTGATGCCGCTGCCGGCGAACACCACGTTCTCACCGGAGGCCAGCTCCTCGGCCTCATAGACCTTGTCGATGTCGGTGATGCCCATCGAGTTGAGCCGCTCGATGTTGCCTTCCTTGGTGTAGTCGGCCCACTCGCTGGTCTGGGCGATGGCGGGGTCGTACACCAGCTGGCCCTGGAAGTGGGCGCCGAGGCAGCGCAGGGCCGCCGCGGAGATCACGCCTTCGGGGGCGGCGCCGATGCCCATCAGGCAGTGGGTGCCGGTGCCGGCGAAGCCACAGGCGATCGCGGCCTGCACGTCACCGTCGCTGATCGGTTTCACCCGGGCGCCGGTGGCGCGGATCTCGGCGATCAGGTCCTTGTGGCGGGCACGGTCCATCACCACGATCGTCAGATCGCTGGCGGGCATCCCCAGGCACTCGCCCAGGATGGCGATGTTCTCAGTGGCACTCTTGCGGATGTCCACCTTGCCCTTGGCGGCCGGGGGTGCAGCCAGCTTCTTCATGTAGAAGTCGGGGGCATTGAAGAGACCGCCGCGGTCGGAGGCGGCGAGCACCGCCATCGAGCCGTCCTGGGCGTTGGCGCAGAGGTTGGTGCCCTCGCAGGGATCCACGGCGAAATCGACGCCGGGGCCGGTGCCACTGCCCACTTCCTCGCCGATGTAGAGCATCGGCGCTTCATCGCGCTCGCCCTCGCCGATCACGATCCGGCCCTGCATGGCGATGGAGCCCATGCGGGTGCGCATCGCCTCGACGGCGGCGGCATCGGCCTCATCTTTCTTGCCGAGCCCGGTGAGGTGGGCGGAGGCGATGGCGGCCTGCTCCACGACTTCGAGCAGTTCCTGAATGAGGGTGCGATCCACGACGGTCCGGCAGGGGGGAGAGAAGGCGTCAGCAGAAAGACAGGCAGACCAGCTGCGGCAAGGTCTTTCCGACAAGAAGCGGGCGTCACTGTATCAGCGCCGTGTGAGGCCCCTCACCATGCGTTCCTACAATCGCTGAGCTCCCTTGCCCCCGGTGGCCCCAACCATGAGCACGAAGCCTCTGGTGATCGCCCCGTCGATCCTTTCCGCTGATTTTGCCCGCCTCGGTGACGAGGTCAGGGCCGTAGACGAGGCTGGAGCCGACTGGATCCATGTCGACGTCATGGACGGCCGTTTCGTTCCCAACATCACCATCGGCCCGCTGATCGTCGAGGCCCTGCGCCCCGTCACCAGCAAGCCCCTCGATGTCCACCTGATGATCGTGGAGCCCGAGCGCTATGTGGGCGATTTCGCCAAGGCCGGCGCCGACCACATCTACGTGCAGGTGGAAGCCTGTCCCCATCTGCACCGCAACCTGGGCCAGATCAAGGACCTGGGCAAAAAAGCCGGCGCCGTGCTCAATCCCGGCACCCCCCTGGAAACGCTGGAGTACTGCCTGGAGCTCTGCGATCTGGTGCTGATCATGAGCGTCAACCCCGGCTTCGGCGGCCAGAGCTTCATCCCCTCGGCCGTGGAGAAAGTGCGTCGCCTGCGCCGGATGTGCGATGAGCGCGGACTCGATCCCTGGATCGAAGTGGATGGGGGTCTCAAGGCCACCAACACCTGGCAGGTGGTGGAAGCTGGCGCCAATGCCATCGTGGCCGGCTCGGCCGTGTTCAACGCCCCCGATTACCGCGCCGCGATCGAGGGCATTCGCCACAGCCGCCGCCCTGAGGCCGTGCTGGCCTGAGCGCCAGCTCAGAGTGATTGTTCGCTCAGCAGGACAAGAGACCAGGTTTCGCCCTGGTCTCCTTTTTGATGGTCCTCCGTTTTGACGATCCCTGGTGCTGATCGGTTGAGGGATCAGCAGGGCTCAGGCCCCCAGAAACCAGCCGTAGCTGTGCAGGCCGATGCCCAGCAGGTTGACGCCGATGTAGCAGACCACGATCACCACCAGCCCCGCTGCCGCCACCAAGGCGGGACGGCGCCCCTGCCAGCCCCGGCTCAGGCGGCTGTGCAGGTAGGCGGCGTAGACCAGCCAGCAGATCAGGGCCCAGGTTTCCTTGGGGTCCCAGCTCCACCAGCTGCCCCAGGCTTCATTGGCCCACACCGCTCCGCTGACCAGGCCCACCGAGAGCAGCAGGAAGCCCACGGTGATCGTGCGGTAACTGAGGCTGTCGAGCTGCTCGCTCACCCCGATCGAGACACTGCTCAGGCGCAGTTCGCCCGCCTCAGTGGCCAGCTTGGCCTGGCGGTAGCCGCCGCTGCCGATGGAGCTGCTGCGCAGTTGCAGGTCCTGGCCGCGATCGGTGAACAGCACCGCCACCGAGAGCAGCGATCCCACCAGCAGAGCGGCGTAGCTCACCATGATCACGCTCACGTGCATCACCAGCCAGCTGGAGCGCAGGGCCGGCACCAGCGGTGAGGCCTCCTGCAGCCGATCGGGCAGGGCGAAGCTGGCGAAGGCCAGGCAGCCCAGGCCCATGGGGGTGGCCGCCGCGGGCACCAGCGGACTGGGCCACGAGCGCTCCACCAGCAGCTGGGTGAGGGTGCAGGCCCAGGCCAGGAAGCAGAGGGATTCGTAGAGGTTGCTGATCGGGAAGTGGCCCGACTCCCACCAGCGCAATGTCAGCTGGGCCGTGAGGCTCAAGTTGGCGGCGGCCACCAGCAGGCGCACGGGGCTGCTGGAGTGGCCGCCACTGAGGCTCCAGAAGGCCAGGGGCAGGGCCACCAGCAGCAGGGCGAAGGCCAGCAGGCCGAGGGAGAGAACCGGGTCGTTCACTGCAGCGCGCTCAAGGCGGGGCGGATCTGCCAGCCAGTCTGCCTGCAGGCCTGGCTGGACGGGGACCGGTTCAGCGGCTGGCCTGGCGCAACAGCAGCAGGCCCAGCAGCAGGCCGATCAGCACCGGTGACCAGGCCGCCAGCAGAGGCCCGAGGGTGCCTTTCACCCCCAGGGAGCTGAAGATGAACGACATCAGGTAATAGGAGAAGATCAGCAGCACGCTGATGCCGAACCCCTGGCTGCGGCTGGTGCGGGCATTGGGCCGGACCCCGAGGCTGCTGCCGATCAAACCGAACACCAGGCAGATGGCCGGGAAGGCGAATTTTTCCTGGATGCGCACCCGCAACCGCCTGGATTCCTTCTGATCGCCGGCTTCCCTCAGCAGAATTTCTGCCCGCAAGGCCTGCGACACCGACATGCTGGCCGCATCCTTGGGCAGGGCCGCCAGCTTCAGGGGGCCCTGGTCGAGTGGATAGAGATAGCGATCAAACTTGGCTGAAGTGGTGGTTTCGCTGTCGCCCACCAGCACGATCTGCCCATCAAGGAATTCCCACATTCCCGCCTGTTCGTTCCAGATGCCCTTCTTGGCTTTGAGGATCTGGGTGCCGGTGGGACGGCTGAAATCCAGCACCGTCACCTCCTCCATTTCCCCATCCTTGAATTGGCGTGAATAGAAGAGTTGGGACAGGTAGCGTTCGCTGCCGCTTTCATCCAGCTTGCTGGGGCGACGGCTGAAGCGCGAATAGATGATGTTGCTTCCCTTCTCCGCCGCGATCGCCTTGCCCAGGGCCTGATTCAGTGTGTTGGAGGCCTCCAGATTGGCGCTGGGAACGATCAGGTCGTTGAACACGAAGGTGAGCAAGCTCATCAGCACGGCCACGATCAGGGCCGGCAACACCATGCGCCAGGTGCTCACCCCCACGCTGCGCAGGGCGATCAGCTCACTGTTGCTGGAGAGGGTGCTGTAGGCCAGCAGGGTGGCCATCAAGGTGGCCATCGGAAAGGAGAGCACCAGGAAGCCGGGCATCCGCAGGCCCAGCACCTTCAGGGCGGTGACCATCGGCAGCCCCGATTCGGCCACCCGCCGCACCAGCTCGAAAACCACCCCCACCGAGAGCGACACCGCCGTGAAGGCGGCAACGCCGAACAGCAGAGGACCGAGGAGCTCGTTGGTGAGCCAGCGATCCATCAGGGGCAGCCGCTGCCAGGAGAGGGTGAACGGCCTCAGCAGCCGTTGCACCGCCGCCGGGCGGGCCTGTGACTTGGTGGATGCGCTCACAATTGAAATCCTTCTCCCAGATAGTGACGCCGCACCTGGGGGTCACTGGCCACCTCCGACGAGGGACCCGAGGCCAGAATGCTGCCTTCGGTGAGGATGTAGGCCCGATCGGTGATCGCCAGGGTTTCGCGCACGTTGTGGTCGGTGATCAGCAAGCCCATGCCCCGCTGGCGCAGGCTGCCGATCAGGGCCTGCAGATCAGCCACCGCCAGGGGATCAACGCCGGCGAAGGGTTCATCCAGCAGCAGATAGCGCGGCCCCTCGCGGCCCACCGCCAGGGCGCGCGCCACCTCACAGCGCCGGCGCTCACCGCCCGAGAGCTGGAAGCCCCGCCGGTCCTGGAATCTGCTGAGATGGAATTCCTCGATCAGCTGCTCCAGGCGCTGACGCCGCACCCGCAGCGGGGTGCCGCTCTGTTGCAGGGCCAGCTGCAGGTTCTCGCGGGCGGTGAGCTGGCGAAAGACACTGGCCTCCTGGGGCAGGTAGCCGATGCCCAGTCGTGCCCGCTTGGGCATCGGCAGGCCTTCGACCCGGCGTCCATCCAGCAGCACCTGACCCCTGTCGGGTCTGAGCAGACCCGTCACCAGATTGAAGGTGGTGGTCTTGCCAGCCCCGTTGGGTCCCAGCAGGCCCACCACCTCTCCGGGTTCCAGCTCCAGGCTCACCTCCTTCACTAGGGGGCGACCGCCCAGGCTCAGGCTCACGCTCTCCAGAGAGAGACTCATCGCGGCGGGGCGATGAGGGGCTGCACGGGCGCACTTGGCGGCGGAACCTGGGGGGCGGTCTGAATCAGCAGTTTGCTGAACACCTGCTGGCCCTCCAGGGGCTGGGCCAGGGCCCGCTCCCGCTCCACCAGGTAGGTGACCCGATCGGCTCTGAGCAGGTTGCCGTCCTCCTGGACCACATCCACATCACCGCTGAGGATGATCATCCCCTCGCGGGTGAAGTACTGGGCCTGGCGGGAGGTGGCCACCACCCGCTGATCGGGGTACACGATCCGGACATTGCCGGTGGCGGTGATGATCCCGGTCACGTTGTCAGCCTGCTGACGGTCGGATTCAATCGTGACCTGGCCGGTGGGTGCCGGGGCCGCCGCTGCTGGTCCAGGCGTGGGTGCTGGTGCCGCTGCCGGTGCTTGCTCCAATGCTGGACCGACCTGTTCACCAGGCCGGATCGGCTGGGCGTGGCCGCTGACCGTTGACGCCAGCACCAGCAGGATGGCGCTGAGGCCTGCCCTCAGCAGCCTTGGGCGTCGCCAGCGCAGGGGGCCCGACGACTGGAGGGGGTTCAGCTCGACAGTGCTCGGCATCTCAGCGGCAAGGGTGGATCTGAAACCCAATTTCAGTGGGCAATCTACGGGTGGGTTGCCGGTTGGCCCCCTGAGAGCCACTGCTCAGGCCAGCGGCCGCAGCTCTGGAAGGGGCAGCCCGGCCGGGTCAGCGCCGGCCTGGAGCGCACTCAACCGGACACTGCTGGACTGGCGCAGGTGGTCGAGGTCAAGGCCGAGGGCCTCAGGACCGCTGCGGGCCAGGCGGCCCAGCCCTTCCCCCAGCAACACCGTGGCGCCATTGCGGTTGCCGCGCTCCAGGTGGAGGTGGGCCACGGCGATCTGGAGAATCCCCTGAAGCACGGGTCGATCTGGGCCCAGGGTTTCATGCCACAGCTCCTCAAGGCCGTCGTGGCAGCCGTACCACTGGCCGCCATTGAAAAGGACGACCGCCTGCCGGAAGCGGGGGTCGTCCTCAAGGGCCTCGCTCAACGCTTGGCGGGCTTCTTCGACGGCAGCTTGCGCAGCCGGATCGATTCCGGCGTCACCTCCAGCATCTCGTCGGGGCCGATGTACTCCAGGGCCCGCTCCAGGGTCATCTGGATCGGCGACTGCAGGGTGTCGAGCACCTCAGCACCTGCCGAGCGGATGTTGGTCACCTGCTTGGCCTTGCAGACGTTGAGCTCAAGGTCGGGCGGACGGTTGTGCTCGCCGACGATCATGCCCTTGTAGACCTTGGCGCCAGGGGTGATGAAGAACTGACCGCGGTCTTCGGCGCCCTTGAGGGCATAGAAGGTGGCGGTGCCCTCCTCGTAGGCAATCAGCACGCCATTGCGGCGCGCTTCGAAATCGCCCTGCATCGGGCGGTACTCGAAGAAGGAGTGGCTCATGATCCCCTCGCCCCGGGTGGCCCGCACGAATTCACCCCGGAAGCCGATCAGGCCCCTGGCCGGCACCACGAACTCCAGTTGGGTGCGGCCATCACTGCCGGTTTCCATGTTCTGCATCTCGCCCTTGCGCATGCCCAGCTTCTCGATGCAGCTGCCGACGGCATCCTCAGGGACATCCATCACCAGGGTCTCCACCGGTTCGCAGGGGGTGCCATCGATGGTGCGGAAGATCACCTGAGGTTGCGACACCTGGAATTCGAAGCCTTCCCGGCGCATGGTCTCGATCAGGATGCCGAGGTGCAGCTCACCGCGGCCGCTGACGGCGAAGCGGTCCGGGGAGTCGGTGTCCTCTACCCGCAGGGCCACGTTGGTGAGCAGCTCCTTCTGCAGGCGATCACGCAGCTGGCGGCTGGTGACGAATTTGCCTTCCTTGCCGGCAAAGGGGGAGTCGTTGACCACGAAGGTCATCTGCAGGGTGGGTTCATCCACCCGGATCAGCGGCAGGGCTTCGGGGTGATCAGGGCAGGCGATGGTCTCGCCGATGTTCACCTCATCGAAACCGGCCACGGCCACCAGGTCACCGGCGCGGGCCTCAGCGATCTCCACCCGGGCCAGCCCTTCAAAGCCCAGCAGCTTGCTGATGCGGCCGCGCTTGATGGTGCCATCATCGCGAATCAGCGCTGCGCTCTGGCCGGCCTTGATCGTGCCGTTGTGCACCCGGCCGATCATGATTCGTCCGATGAAATCGGAGTAATCGAGCGTGGTCACCTGCATCTGCAGGGGCTTTTCGGGGTCGCCCACCGGAGGCGGCACGTGGCGCAGGATGGCGTCGAAGAGCGGCTTCATGTTCTCGCTCTCGGTGGCCATGTCGGGCTTGGCGTAGCCGGCCATGCCACTGCCGAAGAGATAGGGAAAGTCGCACTGGTCGTCGTCGGCGCCCAGTTCGAGGAAGAGATCCAGCACCTTGTCGACGGCCTGCTCGGGGTCAACGCGGGCCCGGTCGATCTTGTTGACGAAGACGATCGGCCGCAGGCCCTGCTCCAGGGCCTTCTTGAGCACGAAACGGGTCTGGGGCATCGGCCCCTCGTTGGCGTCGACGATCAGCAGCGCCCCATCCACCATGCCCAGCACCCGCTCCACTTCACCGCCGAAGTCGGCGTGGCCTGGGGTGTCAACGATGTTGATGCGGGTTCCTGCGTAGGTGACCGCCGTGTTCTTGGAGAGAATGGTGATACCGCGCTCACGCTCCAGGTCGTTGGAGTCCATGACACAGATGGGAACGGCTTCGCCTTCGCGATAGATGCCGGACTGCTGAAGCAGGGCATCCACCAGGGTGGTTTTGCCGTGGTCCACGTGGGCAATGATCGCGATGTTGCGGATCGGTGCGCTCTGATTGGCGCTCATACGGGATCTCTCGCTTAATCTTGTCGGCAGCAACCGAGACCGGTTGCAACAATCCATCACCTTATCGCAACACCACCTGAAGGCCCCTGCTTTCATCGGTTATGGGAAGCGTGGGCCGCTGCCACGACCTCCCAGGGTTCGATCAACGGCTCAGTTGCCGGGCCGGCTCGAACAGGCGCAGGGCCTCCAGGGACCCCTCGTAACGCCAGTGCCAGGGCTCGTAGCTCACCCCCTGGCTGTTGCCCCTGGGAAACGACAGCTGGTAGTGGAAGCGATTGGCATGGGCCTTGAGCCAGCGGAAGGCGGGGGTGCGATCGAATCCTTCACTCAGGTGGCTCTTGGGGCTGGTGCCGTCACCGAGATCCACCGCATAGCCGCTGCTGTGCTCGGAGAACCCCGGCGGTGCGCTCACCTGGGCCCGCTCCTGGGCGCTCTGATTGCGCTCGGCCTTGACGTCGAAGAAAATGCCCTTCTGCAGCTCAATGGATCGAAAGGCGCTGAGCAGGCGCAGATCCACGCCCTCGGCGGCGGCGGCGCGCTGCATGGCCAGCAGGGCCTTGGCGGCCTCGGGCTTCAGCTTCAGGCCTGGGGCCACCGCCACCAGGGTGCTGCTGGCTGCTTCGGGGTAGGGGAAGTGACCCAGCAGGCGGCCGTCGGGGCTGGTGCGCGCTTCAAGACCGGGCACCGGCGGCGGCGCCAGCCAGCGCCGCAGGGGCTGAAGGAAGAGCATCACCCCGCCGGCGGTCAACAGCAGCAGCACGGCGGTTGTGGTGGCCACTGACTTGAGCAGGCCCCTGCGGCCACGGCCCTGGGGCAGGGAGCGGCGTGCCACCGGCAGATCGTCGCGCTCTTCGCTGCCCTTCAGGCGCGGCGGCCTCCGCGGTGGCACGCAAGCTCGTAACAAACTTCGACACAATCGTAGGGGGCGGCCCTGACTTGACCAGCATTGCGCTGGGCGTGGGTGTTAGCTTCGCGCCCAAGGATCATTCCAGCGGAGCAGGTTTCAAGATGTTGCGAGTCGCAGTGGTGGGTGGCGGCCCGAGCGGTTCCTGCGCAGCCGAAGTGCTAGCGAAGGCCGGAATAGAAACCTGGCTTTTTGAGCGCAAGCTTGACAACGCCAAGCCCTGTGGTGGTGCGATTCCCCTCTGCATGGTCGAGGAATTCGATCTGCCCGAGTCGATCATCGACCGCAAGGTGCGCAACATGCGCATGATCTCCCCCTCCAATCGTGAGGTGGATATCCATCTTGAAAACGAAAACGAATATATCGGCATGTGCCGCCGGGAGGTCCTTGATGGTTTTCTGCGCACTCGTGCCGCCGAGTTCGGGGCCCACTTGATCAATGGCCTGGTTCAGTCGATCGACACCGGCAACGCCCGTCAGGGTCCCTACACCCTTCACTACGCCGACTACTCCGGCGGTGGTCCCACCGGTGAAATCAAGAGCCTCGAGGTGGATCTGATCGTGGGTGCCGATGGCGCCAACAGTCGCGTCGCCAAGGCCATGGATGCCGGCGACTACAACGTGGCCATCGCCTTCCAGGAGCGCATCCGCCTGCCCAAGGAGGAGATGAGCTACTACGAGGATCTCGCCGAGATGTATGTCGGCACCGATGTCTCTCCCGACTTCTACGCCTGGGTGTTCCCCAAGTACGACCACGTGGCTGTGGGCACCGGCACCATGCAGAAGAACCAGGCGCTGATCAAGAGCCTGCAGAAGGGCATCCGCAAGCGCGCCAGTGCCCGTCTGCTGCGCGGTGAGGTGATCAAGGTGGAAGCTCACCCGATTCCCGAGCACCCCAGGCCCCGTCGCGTCGTGGGCCGCATGGCCCTGGTGGGGGATGCCGCCGGCTACGTCACCAAGAGTTCAGGGGAAGGGATCTACTTCGCCGCCAAGAGCGGCCGCATGTGCGCCGAGCAGATCGTTGTCGCCAGCGCCTCTGGCACCAAGATCCCCACGGAAGCCGACCTCAAGGTCTACATCCGCAAGTGGGACAAGCAGTACGGCGCCACCTACAAGGTGTTGGAAATTCTCCAGAATATCTTCTACCGCAACGATGCGGCCCGCGAGGCCTTCGTCGAGATGTGCGACGACAAGGATGTGCAGCGTCTCACCTTCGACAGCTACCTCTACAAGCGGGTGGTGATGATGAATCCCTGGCAGCAGATCAAGCTCACCCTGCTCACCCTCGGTGCCGTGCTGCGCGGCAATGCCCTGGCTCCCCAGTCGTACAAGCCTGTGCCCAGCGTGGTGCGCAGCCCCGAGGAAATGGAAGCCTGGCTGGCCGCCCTCGCCCAGGACTCGGAGCAGCAGCAGGGCGTGGCCAAAGTCAGGCCAGAGCCTGCAACCAAGCCCGTGGTCGTCGCTCCCCAGGCGAGCGAGGAGCGGGAACCCGCGCTGGCCGCCAAGGGCTGAGCGCCCTCAGCTGCTGAGCTTGCTGAAGTCGGCCAGCACACTGGCCTGGTTGCGCAACACCGCCAGCAGGTTCAGCCGGTTGCGGCGCACCGCCGGGTCGTCGCACATCACCATCACGCTGCTGGAGCCATCGAAGAAGGCGGCGAGGGCTTCAGCTCCCTCCGCCAGCCTGTGGGCCAGCTGGCGGTAGCGGCTGTCGCCATCGGTCATCGAAAGGACCGGCACCAGATCCTGCAGCACCTGCAGCATGCCCCCTTCGCTGGGGGAGCTGAACAGGGTCGGATCCACCACACCCGCTGGGCTGAGCACATCCCCCGCCAGGTCTCCTTTGACCGCCAGCCTTGCCGCCCGCTGCACCACGGCCTGCACCGGTGCCAGCTGGCCATCGCTGCGCAGCTGGGCGAGCAGGGCGAGGCGCTGACGAGCGTCGATCGGATCGCTCAGCAGCCGCCCGACGGCCACCCCATCGCCGGCCACGGCCTGAACCAGGTCGGCCGGGAAGCCCTCGTCATCCAGCAGTGACACCATGCGCTGACGCAGGGCCTCCATCAGTTCAGCGCCCAGGGTGGTGGCATTGAGCTTCAACTCGGGCAACAGCTGAGCCCAGTGGTCACAGGCCTGCTGGAGCACACTGACCAGATCCAGACTCCAGCCCCGATCCCAGAGGATCTGGAGGAGGCCGTTGCCAGCCCTGCGCAGGGCATAGGGATCGGAGGAACCGCTGGGCCGCTCCCCTTTGGCGTAGATGCTCAGCAGCAGCTCCAGCCGCTCGGCCAGGGCCACCACCGCGCCGGCATCGGAGCTGGGGGGCTGATCCCCGGCTCCCCGCGGCAGGTAGTGCTCCAGCACCGCCAGGGCCACGGCCCTCGATTCCCCTTCTGCCAGGGCGTATTTGGCCCCCATCACCCCCTGCAGTTCGGGGAATTCCCCCACCATCTGCGAGACCAGATCGTGCTTGCACAGGTGTGCGGCCCGCAGGGCGGCCTCCTGCTGCTCCGGCGACAGGGAGAGGTGCTGCAGCAGCAGATCGCTCAGCCAGCGCAGGCGATCACTGCGATCCAGCAGGCTGCCGAGTCCTTCGGCAAAGGTGACGCTGGCGAGGCCCCCCCGCCGCTGCTCGCAGCTGATGGCACGATCGGCCTGAAGAAAGAACTCCGCATCAGCCAGCCGGGCCTTGAGTACCCGCTCATTGCCCCGCCGCACCGTGGCGGCCGCCTCGGGCAGGCCGTTGCCGATGCAGAGGAAGCGGGGCAGCAGGCTGGCCTGGGCCGAGAGGGCGAGGGGATCTTCCGCCGCGTCCAGGTGGCGCAGGGGCACATAGCGTTGGTGGCGGCGCATCACCGTGCTCAACACCTCCGGCGGCAGGTCGAGGAAGCGGGGCTCCACCGATCCCTCAATCAGGCTGGGGCTCTCCACCAGATCCACCAGCTCCTCGAAGAGCTCCTCGGGGAGATCGGGCCGGGCCTGGGCGGCGCTGGCGGCGGCGAGCACCTGCTGGCGGATCCAGTCGGCCCGGTGCTGACGGTCCACGAGCACGCCGGCCCTGGCCAGCAGTTCGCTGTGCTGCCCGGCATCGGCCAGGGTGATGGTCTGCTTCGACAGGCGGTGGCCACGGCTGATCCGGCCGCTGCTGATCAGGGGGTCACTGCCCTCCAGCTCCAGGGGGATCACCTGTTGATCGAGCAGGGCCACCAGCCAGCGCACCGGACGGCTGAAGCGCAGCTCCCCTTCCCCCCAACGCATGAAACGCCTCCCCTGTAGGGCGGCGATCCAGGCCGGGATGCGCTCCGCCAGCACCTCCTCACTGGCCCGGCCCCGCTGCAGGAGGCGGGCAAAGACGAACGGACCCTTGGGGGTGTCCCGCAGCTCCAGGCTGGCTGGATCGACGCCGCAGCGGCTGGCGAAACCGATCGCGGCCGGGCCCGGTTGACCATCCACAAAGGCCTGAGCCCCTGGGGGCCCCTTGCGCTCCTCGGCCAGGTCGTCCTGGCGCAGGGGAAGATCCGCCACGCGCACCACCAGGCGCCGCGGCGTGCTGGTGGCCTCCACCAGGCCGTGGGGTAGGCGATGGGCGGCCAGGTCGTGGCGCACCTGCTGCTCCAGTTGAGGCAGGGCCAGGCGCGCGAAATCGGCCGGCAGTTCTTCGGTTCCGATTTCCAGCAGGAACGTGGCCACATGCACAGCTCAGCAGCCTGTGACTGTATTGAAAGCCCGTCAGCCTCACCCTGCTTCGCTACCTTCGAGAGACGCTGGTGCCTTTGCCGTGACCCTCACCCCCGAACGTCATCGCCAGTCGTCGGGTCCCGGCCACAGCAAGGTTGACTCCGAGGCTGCGGATGCAGCCACTCGATCCTCTCCAGCCGGCAACGGCAGTGCCGACGCCAGCGCCAGTGCCGCCGCCATCGCGATCAAGCCGCCCAGCAAGTTCGAGCGCCTCAAGGCCGCCAGCGACTACCTCAAGGAGCCCCTGGCCACTGAACTGGAGAACGACAAACCCTTCTTCACCGATGGGGCCGTTCAGATCCTCAAGTTCCACGGCA
Organism: Cyanobium sp. CZS48M; assembly: GCA_030373145.1. Lineage (GTDB taxonomy): Bacteria > Cyanobacteriota > Cyanobacteriia > PCC-6307 > Cyanobiaceae > Regnicoccus_A. The sequence continues at coordinate 64,793 of JAUCZK010000001.1, forward strand.
GTTATCAGCAGGACAACCGCGACAACCGCCAGAAGGGGCAGGAGAAGGACTGGCAGATGATGCTGCGTCTGCGCAGCCCGGCTGGTCGCATTCCGGTGCCCCTCTATCTGGCGATGGATGACCTCGCCGACCGCCTCGGCAACGGCACCCTGCGGCTCACCACCCGCCAGGCCTTTCAGATGCATGGCATCGCCAAGGCCGACATCCGCGAGGTGATCGGCACGATCGTGCGCTCGATGGGCTCCACCCTCGCCGCCTGTGGTGACATCAACCGCAACGTGATGGCGCCGGCCGCACCGTTCGAGAAGGGGGGATACCCCGCCGCCCGGCGTCTGGCCGATGAAATCGCCGACCTAATCGCTCCGCTGGCGGCCGAGGGGTCGTATCTGGATCTCTGGGTGGATGGCGACCACAGCTACCGCTTCAAGCCCGCGGCGGCCGTGAAGCGCGCCCGCCAGCGCCAGGCGCAGGGGGCCGGATACAGCGGTGATCCCAACGAACCGCTCTACGGGGGCACCTACCTGCCCCGCAAGTTCAAGGTGGCGGTGACGGTGCCGGGGGATAACTCTGTGGATCTGCTCACCCAGGACATCGGCCTGGTGGCCTTCACCGACCCCTCCGGGCGCCTGCGGGGTTGCAACGTCTACGTGGGCGGCGGCATGGGCCGCACCCACAACAAGGAGGAGACCTTCGCGCGCACCGCCGATCCCCTCGGCTACGTGGCGGCGGAGCATGTGCTCGATCTGGTCCAGGCCATCGTGGCTCTCCAGCGCGACCACGGCGATCGGGAGCAGCGGCGCCACGCCCGCATGAAGTATCTGATCCACGATCGCGGGGTCGGGTGGTTCCGCCAGGAGCTCGGCCGCTATCTCGACGCGCCGATCAAGCCCCTGCGGGCCGAACCCAAGCCCCGCCTCGACGACTACCTCGGTTGGCACCGCCAGAACCGTGGCCTCTGGTTCGTGGGGCTGCCCCTGCTCTGCGGCCGGCTGGAGGGTGAGCGCAAGCGCGGCCTGCGCCGCCTGGTCGAGACCTATCAACTGGAGGCGAGGCTCACCCCCAACCAGGATCTGCTGCTCTGCTCGATCGGCACCTCCCAGCGCAGCAGCGTCAAGGAGGCCCTCGCCGCCCTCGGTTTCGAAGCTCCTGAAGCGCCGTCATTGCTGTCGCGCCATGCCATCGCCTGCCCGGCGCTGCCCACCTGCGGCCTGGCGATCACCGAATCGGAGCGCATCCTGCCGGCGGTGCTCGAGCGCCTCGAGGCCCAGTTGCAGCGCCTCGGCATCGAGCGGCCGTTGCTGCTGCGCATGACCGGCTGCCCCAATGGTTGCGCCAGGCCCTACATGGCCGAGGTGGGACTGGTGGGCAGCGGCGTTGAGCAGTACCAGCTCTGGCTGGGCGGCACCCCCAACCTCACCCAGCTGGCGGTTCCCTACCTGGAGCGCATGCCCCTGGCGGATCTGGAGGCCACCCTCGAGCCCCTGCTGCTGCTCTGGAAGAACGAGGGCGGACGCCAGAGCTTCGGTCAGTTCGTCTCCGGCCTCGGGGCCGAGCGGATTCAGGCGCTGCTCCCCGCCGAGAGCTGATGGCGGCGTCCGTTCGGTTCTGGTGCGTGCAGCTGCTGGGCAGCGCCAGCCTGGCCCTGGTGGTGATCAGCTCCTGGAGCCCACCGCTGGGGGCCCGCACCATGGCGCCGCCGCCGAAAACCCCGGTCAAGATCTATCAACCCGACGGCGACACCTGCCAGCCGGAGCGCCTGCTCAAGGCCTACCAGAACCAGCTGCGGCAATTCGCGGATCAACCCCCTCAGGTGCTGCAACGCCTGCGCCAAATGCAGCTGGAGCTGGGGGAGGCCAGCTTGAAGCGCTGCGCCAACGAGAACCGGATCAGCCGCGAGGAAGCCGATCGCATTTGGCGGGAGTTGCAGCGTCAGCCCCTGCCGGGGTCCCAGCCGCCGTAGATCGCGGCCGCTGCCCCCTGCCGCCAGGCCCAGAGCTGATCGCCGTGGCTGAAGTGCCACCACTCATGGGGGTGTTGGGCAAAGCCGGCTGCCGCCATCACCTCGCGCAACAGGCTGCGGCGCCGGTGCCATTCCTGCTCCAGCAGGGGCTCAAGGCTGGCCTCCAGGCGTTCGCTGCGTCTGGTGGGGTCGTAGTGATCGGGCTCCGAAACCGCTCCGATCGCATCGATCTCCCCGCCCAGATCCAGCGGCTCGCCGCCTGAGCTGGCCAGGGTGAGATCCACGGCCCCACCGGTGCTGTGGGGTGGTGGAGTGGCCGGATCCGGGCTGGGAGGGGCCCAGAAGCGGCCCACGTCGGCGATCACTGCCTCCAGCTCGGGGCCGCTCTGGCGAGGGTCCAGCCCCAGCCGGCGGCATTCGCTCTCGATCGTGTGCTCCACCATGAACTGCTGCACGCGCACGGGCCGCCAGCCGTCGAAGATCGCCAGGCACCAGTCGCTGTGCTGACGCTGCAGCTCCCCCTGGGCCCGCAGCAGGCGCTCCACCACGCCGCTGCGCAGCTGGAAGGGACTGCAGCCGTCGCCGTAGGGCGCCCCCAGCGATGCATAGGGGTGGGGCTCAAGCCGCAGCAGCTGGGCGGGAAGGGGAATCAGCGCTTCGGCTGAGTCCTGGATCGGGATCGGGCTCCAGGGCCTGAGCGGGCTGGGGCTCACGCGCGGGGATGGCGGGGAGAGCTCAATTCAAGCTGCTGGCCTCCACCTGCCGCTGCCGCTGCTCGGCCAGGGCCTGGCGCAGGCCTGGATGGGCTTCGAGGCCAGGGTCGAGCTCCAGCAGCCGTCTGGCCAGCGAGCGGGCCTGCTCCAGCACGTCCCCGTCGTCGCTGAGGCTGGCCAGGGCCAGGTCGGGCAGTCCCGACTGGCGGGTTCCCAGCACCTGGCCCGGCCCCCGCAGCTGCAGATCCAGCTCAGCGATCTCGAAGCCATCGCTGGAGCGCACCAGCAGCTCCAGCCGTTGCTGGGCCGGCCCGGCCTTGCCATCGTTGATCAACAGGCAATGGGAGGCCGCTGCCCCGCGGCCCACCCGGCCCCGCAGCTGGTGCAGCTGTGCCAGCCCGAAGCGCTCGGCGTGCTCGATCACCATCACGCTGGCCTCCGGCACATCGACCCCCACCTCCACCACGGTGGTGGACACCAGCACATCGCAATGGCCGCTGGCGAAGGCGTTGATCGCCTCCTGCTTGCGGGGGCTCGGCATCTTCCCGTGCAGCAGGCCCACGCGCAGGTCCGGGAAGATCTCCTCCTGCAACTGCCGGTGGACGGCCACCGCCGAGCGCAGATCCAGCTTCTCCGACTCCTCCACCAGGGGCAGCACCACGTAGGCCCGCTGGCCCTGGGCCACCTCCGCGCGGATCAGCTCGTAGGCCTCCCGGCGCTGGCCGCCCCGCAGCAGGCGGGTGCGGATGGGGGTGCGCCCCGGCGGCAGGCCATCGATCTGACTCACCTCCAGGTCGCCATGCACCGAGAGGGCCAGGGTGCGCGGAATCGGTGTGGCGGTCATCGTCAGCAGGTGGGGCTGCAGTCCCTTGCCCATCAGCCGGTCGCGCTGGCGCACGCCGAAGCGGTGCTGCTCATCCACCACCACCAGCCCGAGGCGGGCAAAGGCCACCGGATCCTCCAGCAGGGCATGGGTGCCCACCAGCAGCTGCAGCTGGCCGTTGGCCAGGTCCTGGAGCAGCTGGCGCCGCCGCGCCGGCGGGGTGGATCCCGTGAGCAGGGCGGTGCTCACATGCAGCTGGCTCAGCCACTCCCCCAGCTTGCGGGCGTGCTGTTCGGCCAGCACCTCCGTGGGGGCCATCAGGGCGCCCTGGCAGCCGGCTTCGATGGCCACCAGCAGGGCGGCGATGGCCACCACGGTCTTGCCGCTGCCCACATCCCCCTGCAGCAGGCGGGCCATGGGCTGCTCCTGCTCCAGATCCGCCTGAATGTCGGCCAGCACCCGCCGCTGGGCCTCGGTGAGCTGGAAGGGCAGCAAGTTCAGAAAGGAGGCCATCAGGCTGCCGGCTCCCTGCGGCAGCCGCAGGGGCGGGGCCGGCCGCCGGGTCAGCTGGGCGCGCCGTTGCAGCAGGCTCAGCTGCAGCAGCAGGAATTCATCGAAGACCAGCCGGTGGCGGCTGGCCCTGAGCTGGTCACGGTCGGCGGGATCGTGCAGCCCGCGCCAGGCGGCGGCTCGATCCAGCAGTCCCTCCTGCCGCCTCAGGGCCGCTGGCAGGGGATCGCCCCAGGCGGCGGCGGCGGCCAGCACCGTCTGGATGGCCTGGCGCAGCCGTTCGGCGCCAAGCCCTTCGGTGAGGGCATAGACCGGCACCAGCCGTCCGATCTGGCGGGAGCGCACAGGCGTGCTGGGGGAGTCGACCACCTCCAGCAGGGGATCGTGGAGGGTGGGGCCGTAGGGGGTCTCGCGCACCAGGCCGCTGGCGGCCACGCTGCAGCCTGGCGGGAACTGCCGTTGCTGGGCTTTGAGCCAGCCTGGTGAACTGAAGCGCTGGCCGGCGAAGAATTTGCTCAGCCGCAGCCGGCCGCTGATGTCGCGCAGGTGGAGTTCCAGGATCACCAGCCGGGGGTTGCGGGGGCTGGCGAAGGCATGGGAGCGCTGCACCGTGGCCACGATGGTGGCGGTGCTGCCGGGCACCAGCTCCTGAATGCGCACCAGATTGGCGTAATCGAGGTAGTCGCGGGGGTAGTGGCGCAGCAGGTCGCGGGCCAGCAGCAAGCCCAGGCCCGCCAGGCGGGTGGCGGTTTTCGGTCCGATCCCCGGCACCTCCCCCAGGGGGGTGTCGGGCTGGATCGGACCCGCCCCCCGGCGGGCCGGCGTTTGAGCGCCGGCGGTGGCCGCCACCGGGGGCGCCAGCTTCAGCCGTGGGGGGCCAGGCGGCCGGGGCGGATCGAGGCTCTGGCGCAGGCCGTGCAGCCGCTCCCGGCAGCGCCGCAGCAACGACTGACGCTGGGCCAGGGGCAGGTCGTCGTAGCGGGCGAAGAGCTCGGCCAGGGCGGCCAGGGCCGGCGCCGCCTCCGGCAGCCGGAGGATCAGCCCCTCGGGGGGCTGGCGGCACTGGCGCTCCAGGAAGAGGTTGAACTTCTCCCGGCGCCCCTGCAGATTCTCAAAGCCGCGTTCCACCTCCAGCTGCAGCGCCTGCTGCAGGGTGGTGATCCAGCTCCCATGGTCTGGATTGATCCCGGCTTGGCTGGTTCCGACCTGGCTGGTCCCGGTCTGGCCGATCCCGCAGTTGGCAGCAGGGGGATCCGTCGCCGGGTTCAGGCCGTTCCCTCGGGGGTGGATTGGCTGTCCTGCATCCACTGCTGTTCCGCTTCCAGGGCCAGGACCCGCCGCTGCCAGTGGCGGTACTGCTGAGCCATTTTGCGCACGCTGGCGCGGCGCTGCTCCAGCCGTTTGCGGCAGGTGCGCAGGCGGGGTTGCTCGTATTCCAGGTCGCTGGTGCGCAGCAGCACCCCCAGGGCCTGCACTTGCACCGGTGTATCGGGGCTGCCGAAGGGCAATTGGATGCGCAGCAGGTTGGCCGGTGCCGGCAGGGCATCGAGGTCCCCCTGCAGTACGGCGTCGAGCAGGGAGAGGGGCAGCAGGCTGCGGGCGAGCCCCAGCTTGATCAGATCCAGGTTGATGGCGTGGGAGAGGTTGCGCAGGCGCCGCTGCAGGGCACGGTCGAGGGCCTGCCACCACTCCAGCAGCTCCAGGGGCTGCTGGGGCACAAGGCCCTGATGGCCATCGGCGTCATCGCACTCAGCCGGCAGGGGTTCGCTCGTGTCCTCTGCAAACAGCTGTCCTGGCCCGCGACTCGCAGCGCGGCGTTCCGGGGGCACGGCCATCACCAGCAGAGCCCGCAGGATGTCAGTGGGATCCTCGCTCTCAGCCCCCTCGCCCTGCGGCTCCTCCTCCCCTGCGTCGTCGTCGGCTAGGTCGCCGTCGTCGCCGTCGTCGGGGTCTTCGCGGTCGCCATCCCCGTGAATGGGCATGTCGCCGGCCAGTAGATCCTCACTTGGATCCAGGCTGGAGTCCAAGGTTGACTCCAGTGTTGACTCCACCAGGCCGCTGAGGCCCGCCAGGGACGGCAGGCCCGCGGAGAACAGCTCAGCGGAGAGGGGCAGGGTGAGATCGAGCCGGATCGAGCCCTCAGCTTCCTCGCGCTCCTCTTCCTCCTCGTCGTCGTCGTCCTCAGACCCTCCGGCCATCTGCGCCAGGGCCTCGGCCAGGCGGCGCTGGTCCTGCTGTCCCTGGCGCCTCTGCTCGCCCTGCACCTGGCGGGCCAGCACCAGCAGCTGCTCCAGGGTCAGCAGGCAGCCACAGCGCTGCACCAGCTGGGCCAGGCGCCGGGGCAGCTCCTGGCGCTGGCGATCATTCAGCTGCTGATAGCGCTCCGGCACCACCTGGGTGGCCACATGAAAAACGGCCTGCTGAACGGCGTCCCCGAGGCCGTCGCGCAACACCTGCAGGTAGAGGGCCAGGTCGTGATAGAGGGCCTTGTGGCCCTCCCCCAGACCGCGGCGAATGCGCTCCAGGTGACCGTGGGCTTCGGACAACGCGGTGGCGCTGGTCTCCAATCGGCTGAGGCGGAGGGACGGAAGGGGAACGCCGGGGGCGCTCAGGCCGCCTTGCCGGTCATGGCGGCCACTTCGGCGGCGAAGTCGGCCTGCTCCACCTCGATGCCCTCACCGAGGGTGTAGCGGGTGAAGCGACGCACCTGAATGTTCTCGCCGATCTTGCCGGCCACCTGCTTGACCAGTTCGGCCACGGTGATCGAGCTGTCCTTGATGAAGGGTTGCTCCAGCAGGGCCAGTTCCTTGAGCCGCTTGCCGATGCGGCCCTCGACGATCTTCTCTTTCATCTTCTCGGGTTTGCCGGCCAGGTCGTCACGACCCATCTCGATCTGTTTCTCGCGATCGGCGATGGCGGCAGGAATCTCCTCGGTGCTCACGTACTCGACGTTGGGGCAGGCGGCGATCTGCATCGCCACGTTGCGCAACAGCTCCTGGAAGACATCGCCGCGGGCGACGAAATCAGTTTCGCAGTTGAGCTCCACCAGCACACCCACCCGAGCACCGGTGTGGATGTAGCTGCCGATGGCGCCCTCCGCGGCGGTGCGGCCGGCTTTCTTCTCGGCGGTGGCGATGCCCTTCTGGCGCAGCCACTCGGCGGCCTTGCCCATGTCGCCGGCGGATTCGCCCAGCGCCTTTTTGCAGTCCATCATGCCGGCGCCGGTTTTCTCGCGCAGTTCCTTGACGAGCTTCGCTGAGATCTCAGCCATGGGAGGGGAAAGGAGGAAGGGAAGGGTGGAAGGAGTGGATCCGGGGCCCCGAGCAGCTCGGAACCCCAGAGGGAGTGGTCAGGCCCCAGGCCCGAACATGGAAAGAGAGAGGCTTCAGGCCTCGTCGTCTTCGGGGCGTTGCTCCTGACCGCTGTGGCGACCTTCGTTGATCGCATCAGCGAGGCGGCCCAGCACCAGCTGCACCGAGCGCACGGCGTCGTCGTTGCAGGGGATGGGCACGTCGGCCAGATCAGGGTCGCAGTTGGTGTCGAGCATCGACACCAGGGGGATGTCGAGCTTGCGGCACTCGAGCACCGCGTTGTTCTCACGGCGCTGGTCCACCAGCACCACCACATCGGGCAGACGGCGCATCGACTTGAGGCCGCCGAGGTACTTCTGCAGACGCTCCAGCTCGCGACGCAGCACGGCGGCTTCCTTCTTCGGACGCATGGCGATGGCGCCGGAGCTCTCCATCCGCTCAAGGTCCTTGAGGCGATCGATGCGGGCGCGCATCGTGCTCCAGTTGGTGAGCATGCCGCCCAACCAGCGCTGGTTCACGTAGGCGGCGCCGCAGCGGCTGGCCTCGATGGCGATCACCTCGGAGGCCTGCTTCTTGGTGCCCACGAAGAGGAAGCGCTTGCCACTGCGGGAGGCATTGCGTGTCCACTTGTAGGCGTTGTTCATGCAGACGGCGGTCTGCACGAGATCAATGATATGAACCCCGTTGCGCGCGCAATAGATGTAGCGCGACATCTTGGGATTCCAACGACGCGTCTGGTGCCCAAAGTGGGCGCCAGCCTCCATCATCTCGGTGAGGGTGACAACAGCCATGGTTAGGAAGGGTTTCGGGTTCGCCTCCACCTGCCAGGGATCAGACGCGATGACCCGCTTGGGGATCACCGGTGCCGACTGAGCACCCGAAACGGACAGGTGTGCGGTGTATGAGGGGACAAGCCAAGCTACCAAACGGTCAGCGAAGGCCCTCGGCGCGGGCCTCGCGGTAGAGGGCCCGCACCCCCAGGCGGTTGAGCGGCAGGCGCAGCAGCTCCATGGCCAGGGCGTTCTTGCCGCGGCGGATCAGCCAGGCCAGGAGGGGCCGCAGCGTGCGCTCATTGACCAGGCCCCCCAGGGTGAGCAGCTCCCAGAGCAGCCGGTGCCACCAGGTGAACTGAATGATGAAGCGCACCCGCCGGGTGGGGTGCTTGCGGTAAAAAACCAGCCCCATGCGTGCCCGCTCCTGCTCGATCCGCACCAGATCGGGCAGTTGCTCCAGGCTGAGGGCAGGGTGCCAGTGGTAGCCCACCGCCGCCGGGCAGCGCACCAGCTCCACCCCCAGGCGACGCAAGCGCTCCCCCAACTCCAGGTCTTCCCAGCCGTAGAGGCGGAAGCCGGTGTCGAACAGGCCGGCGCGCTCCAGCAGCTGACGATCGATCGCCACGTTGCCGGTGGCGAAGTAGGCCCAGGAGTGATCGCTGAGCTTGTGGGGTTCGCTGGTGGGATCCTCGAAATTGGCCGTGTTGATCACGGCGCCATAGGTGAAGCAGAGCCGGTTGCCGCTCTGTTGCCAGCGGGCCTCGAGGGCCCGGGCATGCTCCAGCAGGAACGTGCCGGTCACCACCAGATCGCTGTCGATGAACACGATCACATCACCGCGGGCATGGTCGACGCCACGGTTGCGGCCCTCGGCCGGTCCGCCGTGGTCCTGCTCGACCAGGCGCACATGGGGAAAGCGCTCCGCCTCCTGCCTCAGCCATTCGGCGGTGCCGTCGGTGGATCCGTCATCGACCACCACCACCTCGTAGTCCTGCAGGGGCGGCTCCAGCCGCTGATCCTCCAGGGCCAGCAGTGCCTTCTCCAGGATCGGTCGGCGGTTGTAGGTGGGGATGACGACGCTGGGAACCATGGCTCGGCTGCCGGGGGGTGATGGGGCTTGAACATGAAAAAGGGATCCCTCGGGATCCCCACGCCCGTCAGGCGCCACGCTGGGGCACCTGAAGAGCGACATCAGCGCCTGGCTCAGTCGGCGGCGCCGCCGTTGTTGGCGGTGCCGGTGACGCCGTTGCCGGCCCCTTCACCACGGCCGTCGTTGCGCAGCTTGCGCTTCTTGAACTTGCGGGCGTAGGAGCGGTTGCGCTCCTGCTTTTCCTTCTTCAGATTTCTGCGTTTCGCCATGTAGTGCTTCCGGCCCGTTGGTGTGATGCACCAGTCTACCAAGCCCGATCGATGCGCTTCACAGGGCCGGCTCAGGCTCGGGCACCGGCGCGGCGATCAGGCGGCCGTCCTCCATCTGCACCAGCCGGTCGGCCACATCCAGGATGCGGGGGTCGTGGGTCACCATCAGCACGGCGCAGTGCTGCTCCCGGGCCAGGCGCTTGAGCAGATCCACCACCTCGCGGCCGCTCTGCTTGTCGAGGGCGGCGGTGGGCTCATCCGCCAGCAGCAGGCGGGGGTGGGCCGCCAGGGCCCGGGCGATCGCCACCCGTTGCTTCTGGCCCCCCGAGAGCCCATGGGGCAGCTTGTCGAGATGGTCGCCCAGGCCCACAGCCCGCAGCCACTCGCGTGCCTGATCCCTCCGGGCCCGATAGCCGAGGTTGGGCAGCAGGTCGGAGCCCATCTGCACGTTCTGCTCGGCGCTGAGGCAGCGCAGCAGGTTGTGCCCCTGAAAAATCATGCCGATGCGCTGCCGCAGTTGCTGCCGCTGCCGTCGGCTGGAGCCGTTCAGGTCCTGGCCCAGCACCCGCACATGGCCCTGCTGCACCTGGCGCAGGGCCCCCACCAGGGTGAGCAGGGTGGTCTTGCCGCAGCCCGAGGGTCCGGTGAGCAGCACCACCTCGCCGGGCTGGATCGTCAGATTCACCTGCTGCAGCACCTGACGGCGCATCTCGCCGCTGCCATACCAATGGCAGAGCCCCTCCACCACCACCATCGGCGGCGTGGAGCCCCCTGGGGCGGGGCGGGCTGAAGGGGGCGAGGGGGCGGTGGTCATGGCGGCACGGCTGAGCTGGCGGTGGTTCTGAGAAGACTCAGAAGATCTCGGCGGGGTCGGCATCCCCCAGGCGGCGCATGGCCATGCCGGCGGAGCCCATGCACATCACCAGGATCAGGCTGAACACCAGGACGGCCCTCGGGGTGTCCATGTAGACCGGCAGCTTGGTGGCGGATCGCACCAGGGAGTAGAGGCCCTGACCGGCCGCATAGGCCGGCAGATAGCCCAGCAGGGCCAGCAGCAGACCCTCCCTCGCCACCACCCCCAGCAGGGTGGGCAGGCGGTAGCCCATCGCCATCAAGGTGGCGTACTCCGGCAGGTGATCACTCACATCGCTGTAGAGGATCTGATACACGATCACGCAGCCCACGATAAAGCCCATCGCGGCACCGAGGGTGAAGATGAAGCCGATGGCCGTGCTGTTGCGCCAGTAATCCTTCTCGAAGTCCATGAAGCCCTGCTTCGTGAGCACGTTCACGTCTTTGGGCAGGGAGTCCTTGAGGCGCTTGATCACCACGGCTGGATCCGACCCGGGCCGCAGGCGGATCAGACCCACTTCGATGCTGCCGGGGGGCGTGTTCGGCAGCAGCTGCTGATACGTCTCGCTGCTGGTGAGGATGTTGCCGTCGGCGCCGAAGGACACCCCGAGGGCTACCAGGCCGCCGACACGCACTCGCTTGCCGCCGATCTCGCTCTCCACCGTGCGGCCCTCCCGGAACCACTCCGCCACCGGACCGAATTCCGGGCGCGAGAGTTCATCGAAGAGCACCCGGCCCCGCTGGTTGAGCACCTTGGCCTTGGCCGCCAGGCCGGGATCGGTGAACAGGGGATCGCCCGGCTCGAAGCCCAGGGCCAGGATCGAGCGGGTGCTGAGGTCCTTGGGATTGCGCCAGAGCACCAGATTCCAGTGCACCGGCGTGATGCCGGCCACATCGGGATCGGCGAGGGTCTGCACCAGGCGCCGGCGGGGGAAGCCGGCCATGCTCACCGAACTGCTGGAGCGCGGGCTGATCAGCACCAGATCGGTGTCGAACAGCTTGTGAACCGTGATGCTGGCGTCGAACAGTCCGTCGCGGAAGCCGAACTGCATGAACATCAGAATCCCGGCGAAGCTGATGCCCGCCAGGGCCACCGCCAGCCGCGCCGGTTGGCGGGTGAGCAGCAGCCAGGAGAGGGGAATCTTTCGCCGGCTCCAGATCGCCGCCAGCCCCGGCAGTCCGCTCATGTCTCGAAGCGGATCACGGTTTTGAGGCCGGCGCGGGTTCTGACCCGGGCGATGTCGGCCGGATCCAGGGCGAGGCGCACCTCAACGATGCGGGCGTCGGCATCGCCGGTGGGATCTGTAGAAAGCACGTCCCGCTGGCGCACCTGGGGGCTGATGCGTATCACCCGCCCATTGAGGCTGCCGCTGAACCCTCCGTTCTCGCTGGTGATGGTGGCCCGCTGGCCCAGTTGCACTCGGTTGATGTCGCTCTCATACACCTCGGCGATCACCTCCATCTGGTCGCTGGCCCCCAGCTCGAGAATGCCGTCATCGCCGGGGCGCTCGCCCACCCGCGACTGCAGCTTGAGCACGGTGCCACTGAAGGGAGCCCGCAGCTCGGTATTGACCAGATCGGCCTCGGTCTTCACCAGTTCGTCCTGGGCTTCACGCAGGTTGCCCTTGAGCTCCACCAGGGTCAGTTCGCGGCTCTCGAGATCCGCCGCCGGGGTGGCACCCGCCTTGGCCAGCTGGCGGTAGCGGGCGATTTCCCGTCCCAGCAACGTCACCTGGTCGTTGAGGTTGGCGATGCGGCTCTGCAGCAACCGCCGCTGGGCCTGCAGGGCCGGGCCGGTGTCGAAGGTGGCGAGCAACTGGCCCGCCTGCACCCGCTGGCCCTCGTCCACCAACAGCTCGGTGATGCGGGGGCTGCCGCCGATGCCGGTGATCGGTGCGGCCAGCTTGCGGATGTCGCCGGCCGGCTCCAGACGGCCCAGGGCCGAGACCGCCTCCAGCTTTCGGGGCTGGGGGGCTCTCTCGGACGTGGCTGCGGTTCTGGCGCTCTGCTGGTTGCGGCTGATCAGGGTCACGGTGCCGGCCACCAGCACCAGGGCGACTGCGCCGATCAACAGCGGACGCAGGGGCAGACGACTCATGCCAGCGGCAGTGGATCGTCGAACAGCAGCTGCTCGATGTAGCGATCCGCCCAGCTCGGGTTGAACGCCTTCTCCAGCACGCGGCGGGTCTTGTCGTTTCGTTTCTGCTGCTGGCAATACGAGAGCTGCCCGTGATATCTGGCAACCGTAGCGGGGTCATTGATGGCCTGCTCTGGAGTGCTGGCCACGGCTTTGGCCATCACCGCCAGCAGGGCCGCCACCTCGTCCTGGAACCAGCCGTCCTCCTGCTCGTTCATCGGCCGCACGAAGCGCACGAAGGGGGAGAAGATCGTGCCCCAGGCCGGCAGCTCCCGCGGCTGGCTGTAGGGGTGGCGGGGCAGGGCGGCCAGGTCGGCGGCGATCCCGGGGGCCAGCTCAGGGCCCGTGGGGGAGAGATCGGCGATGGCGGCCGACACTCCGGCCGGTCCAGCCACGATGTCGGCGCCGAAGACCGGCAGGTCGTAGCGGGGATCCGGGAAGAAGACGCAGTGCAGGATCTGCAGACCGGCCCCCAGCCGGGCGGTTTCCAGGTGCAGCTTGCGCAGGCCGCGGCAGCGGCGCAGCTCGTTGCGGATGAACAGCTTCTCGCCATCGAGGCTGCCGGTGATCGCTTCGAGGTCGGGCTCGATGGCCAGCGGAGCCAGCTCCGGCAGGGCGCTCCAGCTTTGGCGGATCGTTGCGGCCAGGGCATCCACCAAGGGGTGCAGACCGGAGCCGGCAGGGCGCTGCTCTGGGCTGGAGGCGGGGACGGTCGCGGTCACAGGGCAGCCTCGGCCAGCAGAATGTTGATCCTGCCACGCCCTTTCGGCCCCGCCGTTGCCCCTTCCCCCCCGTCTTCCTCTCCAGGCTGCCGACAGCTTCGAGGATCCCCGACTGCAGCGCCTCGCCAATGGCGTGGAGGTGGTGAGCCTGCGCCAGGAGCAGGCCCCCTTGGTCTGTCTCGACTTCTGGTGCCAGGCCGGCAGTGCCGGTGAGGGGCCCGGAGAGGAGGGGGTGGCCCACTTCCTTGAGCACATGGTCTTCAAGGGCAGCGAGCGCCTGGAGGCGGGGGAATTCGACCGCCGCATCGAGTCACTGGGTGGCAGCAGCAATGCGGCCACGGGCTTCGACGACGTGCACTACCACGTGCTGGTGCCGGCGCAGGCGGTGCCGGAAGCCCTGGATCTGCTGCTGGATCTGGTGCTGAAGCCACGGCTCGACCCCGCCGATTTCTGCATGGAGCGCCAGGTGGTGCTCGAAGAGCTGGCCCAGAGTGAGGACCAGCCCGAGGAGGTGGCCTTCCAGCGCCTGCTGGCCCTGGCCTGCCCCCAGCACCCCTATGGCCGGCCGATTCTCGGCACCCGCGCTGCCCTCAAGGCCCAGACCCCCGACGGGATGGCCTCCTTCCACAGCGGTGCCTACCGGCCCCGCCGCTGCAGCCTGGCGGTGGCCGGTGCCACCGATCAGCTGCCGATCGACTCGCTGCTGGCGAACAGTGCCCTGGCCGGCCTTGAACCCCTGGCCTCAGCCCGCCCAGCGGGCCCAGCCCTGGAGCTGAGCCCTGGGGTCCATGAGCTGAAGCTGCCCCGCCTGGAGGCGGCCCGGCTGCTGATGGCCTGGCAGCTGCCCGCCGCCGACGATCAGGAGGCGGTGGCCGGCGCCGATCTGCTCACCAGCCTGCTGGCCGAAGGGCGCCGCAGTCGCCTGGTGCAGCGGCTGCGGGAGGAGCTGCGCCTGGTGGAGAGCATCGATCTGGATCTGAACGTGCTCGAAGCCGGCAGCCTTGCCCTGCTCGAAGCGGTCTGTGCCCCGGAGCAGGTGGCGGCGGTGGAGGAGCAGATCGCGGTGGTCTGGCAAGAGATCTGCTGCACCCCCCCGCCGGAGAGCGAGTTGGAGCGTGCCAGGCGGCTGGTGGCCAATGGCTACCGCTTTGGCCTGGAATCGGCCTCGTCGGTGGCGGGGCTGATCGGTCACCAGTGCCTCTGGGGACGGTTGCAGCCGCTGAGCCAGCCCCTGGAGCTGCTGCAGCGCTGGAGCGTGGAGCGCCTCAGCAGCGAGCTGCTGCCGTTGCTGGCTCCCGAGCGGGCCTGCCGTCTGCTGGCCCTGCCCGCATGAGCCGCTCCACCCCCCTTCCCCCCCTGCCCCAGCCTGAGCGCTTCGAGCTGCCCGGCGGTTGCCCGGTGTCGGTGCTGCACCGCCAGGGGCCGGCGATCCTCTCCGCCCGGCTCTGGATCCGCGGCGGCAGCGCAGCCGATCCACCGGGCCAGCGCGGCCGCGCCCAGCTGCTGGCGGGCCTGCTCAGCCGGGGTTGCGGCGAGCTCAGCGGCGATCAGCTGGCGGATCTCGTGGAGGGCCTCGGCGATGAGCTGCGCTGCGAGGCCTGCGAAGACGCCCTGGTGATCAGCCTCAAGTGCGCCAGCGACGACGCCCCGGCCCTGCTGCCGCTGCTGGGCCTCATGGTGCAGCGCCCCTGGCTCGACCCCGACCAGATCAGCCTGGAGCGGCAGCTCAACCTGCAGACCCTTGGCCGCCTGGGCGAAGACCCCTTCCAGCAGGCCCACGACCAACTGCGCTCCCACCTCTTCGGCCAGGGCCCCTACGGCCATGACCCCCTGGGGGTGGAGGCGGAGCTGGCCGGGCTGGATCATCCTCAGCTGCTTGATGCCGCCGCTGTCCTGGGGAGCCAGGGCGCGGCCCTGGTGCTGGTGGGCCGCCCGCCCGACGGACTGGAGGAGTTGCTGCAGCCCTCTGGCAGCCAGGCCTGGAGCAGCCGATCAGCGTCGTTGCTGAATGGGCAGGGGGCCCGAAATGAGCCCGGCCTGCTGCTGGAGGAGCAGGACACCGAGCAGCTGGTGCTGATGCTCGGAACCGCCACCGTGCCCCTGGCCGATCCCCGCTCCCTGGCCCTGCGCCTGCTGCATTGCCACCTGGGGGTGGGCATGTCAAGCAGGCTGTTCGTGGCCCTGCGCGAAGACCATGGCCTGGCCTACGACGTGGGTGTTCATGCCCCGGCCCGCTGCGGCGCCGCCCCCTTCGTGTTCCACCTCTCCAGTTCCGCCGAGCGGGCCGCCGAGGCCACCACCGAGTTGCTGGCCGAATGGCAGCGGCTGCTGGATCAGCCCCTGAGCGCTGAGGAACTGGCCCTGGCCATCGCCAAGTTCCGTGGCGCCTCCGCCGCCGGTCGCCAGACCTGCGGTCAGATCGCCGATCGCCAGGCGATGGTGCTGGGCCATGGCCTGGGCTGGTCCTTCGCCGATGAGGCCCTGGAGCGGGCCGGCAGCCTCGACCCAGACAGCCTTCACGCCGTGGCCCGCCAACTGCTGAGCCGGCCGAGTCTGAGCCTCTGCGGACCATCCGAGGCCCTGCGGGCCGCCGGGACGGTCTGGGGCGCTCACCCCCTGAGCAGCCCCTCGGGAGTGCAGGCGCTGAGTTGATCGGCATCCAGGAGGAAGGTGCCGCGCCGGAAGCGCACCGCCAGTTGGCTGATGGCCCTCAGGCCCATCACCTGGCCCACTTCATCGCCATCCACCAGATCCGGCGGGCGCAGCATCGGCATCGGATCGGCGGTCTTGAGGTAGGTGAGCCGGGCCGTGATCCGCACCCAGTCGCCCACGCTGAAGGCCGCTGCTTTGGGCTCACCGTCCTCAGACGACGGTGAATCCATGGGTTGATCTGTGGTGGCCTTGATGGTCGGATCGGAATTGATGGTCGGATCGGGAGTGCTCATCGCCACCGCTGTTCAGCTGGCCTCCACTACAGCAGGATGGGGGCAGCCAATCACCCTTCGTTTGCGGGCCTTAGCCAACTGGAGCGGTGCCCTCGTGGGGTTGCTGCTGATCGTCATGGGGGGTCTGATCCAGGCCGCCATCCCCCTGCCCCTCGCCGGGCACGGTTTGCGGCTGCTGGATCTGCCTGTCACCGCCCAGGTGCCGGCCCTGTTGCTCACAGCTCTGGTCTGTGGTCCCAGGCCCGCCCTGCTGGCGGCGGTGGCCTACCTGAGCCTTGGCCTGCTGGTGCTGCCCGTGTTCCATTCCGGCGGTGGCGTGGCCTACCTGCTGGATCCCGGCTTCGGTTACCTGGCTGGATTCGTGCCGGCGGCCTGGGTGAGTGGCCGGCTGGCGCGTCAGGACAGGATGGGCGAGCTGCTGCCGCTGCTGGGGGCGGCCTGCCTGGGGCTGGCGGTGATTCAGCTCTGCGGCATCGCCAACCTGCTGCTGGGGGCGCTGGCGGGCCGCTGGCCCGCTGGCCTTGCTGATCTGCTGATCGCCTACAGCCTCGGCCCGCTGCTGCCCCAGCTGCTGCTCTGCTGCGGGGTGGCGGTGCTGGCCTGGCCCCTGCGTCGCCTCCTGCTGGTGGAGCCATGAGTGGGGCGGGGAGCCCCAGCCGCCGCTTCGCCTGGACCGTGGCGGGGCTGGTGGTGCTGCTCGATCAGCTCAGCAAGGCATGGGCCATGGCAGCGTTGCCTGCGGGTGTGGCGGAACCCCTGATTCCAGGGCTGCTGCGGCTGCGGCTAGTGTTCAACACCGGTGCCGCCTTCAGCCTGTTGACCGGCCACACCGTCTGGCTGGCTCTGGTGAGCCTGGTGGTGGCTGTGGTGCTGGCTGTATGGATCCAGCGTCACCCATCGCTGCCGCGCTGGCAGTGGCTGGGGCTGGGATCGTTGCTGGGGGGGGCCGTGGGCAATGGTCTCGACCGCTGGCGGATCGGGGGCGTGGTCGATTTTCTCGAGTTGGTGCCCCTCCAGTTCCCGGTGTTCAACCTGGCCGATGTGGCCATCAACGTGGCGGTGGTCTGCCTGGTCCTCGACCTCTGGGAGGGACGCCCCCGTGAGCGCCGTTGAGGGCCTGAAACGGGGGCTCCTGGAGTGGCGGAGTCCGGCGCCGGCTCAGGTGGAGCTCCACCTGAGCGGTCAGCCGGCTCGGCGGCTGCCGCTCCACGGCCCAGCGATGCGCCTCGGCCGAGATCCTGGCCTGGAGCTGTGCCTCGACCACCCCGCTGTCAGCAAGCAGCACGCCCGGCTCGAAGCGGTGGGACGCCACTGGTTGATCCGTGACAGCGGCTCCACCAACGGTCTGTTCTGGCGGGGCCAGCGCATCCGAGAGTTGGTGTTGCGCGATGGCGATGTGCTGCGCTTCGGCCCGCCTGATCAGCCGGCGTTGCCGGAGCTGGTGTTCCAGCGTCAGCCGGAGCCCCTGGGTCCGCGGCTGGCCCGCGGCCTCACCCTGCTGCTGGCGGGCCTGGGGGCGGGGGGAGCGCTGATCCTGGCGCTGGCCTCCCTGTGGACGCCGGTGCGGGGCAGTCTGGCGCCGGTGCGGGGCCCCCTCGCCCTCTACGACCGCCTGAATCGACCGCTCAGTTCCGCCGAATCGAGCGAACACCGCGAAAACGACGCCCTCTCCGATTTCCCGCCCGTGCTGGTGAAGGCGCTGCTCGCCAGTGAGGACAGCCGCTTCTGGTGGCATCCCGGCGTGGATCCGATCGGCACCGCCCGGGCCCTGGCCACCAACGTGCTGGGAGGCCGGGTGCTGGAGGGGGGCAGCACCCTCACCCAGCAGTTGGCCCGCAGCCTCTATCCCGAGCAGGTGGGCCAGGGCGAGACGCTGATGCGCAAGTGGCGGGAGCTGCTGGTGGCCCTGCAACTGGAGGCCCGTTTCAGCAAGGGCGACCTGCTGCTGAGCTATCTCAACCGGGTGTACCTGGGGGTGGGCTGGGGCTTCGAGGATGCCGCCCGCCATTACTTCGCCAAGCCGGCGGCCCAGCTCAGCCTGGAAGAGGCGGCCCTGCTGGTGGGCCTGCTGCCCTCCCCCAACGGTCACGATCCCTGCCTCAATCCCCAGGCGGCCCTGGAGGCTCGCAACGTGGTGCTGCTGAAGATGGCGGACAGCGGCCGGGTCAGTGCCGACCAGGCCCGCCGCTCCCGCCGCAGCCCCATCCAGCTGGGGAGCCAGGCCTGTCGCAGCGGCAGCCAGCGCCCGGTGCCGTTTTACACCGATCAGGTGCGTCTTGATCTGGAGCGGCTGCTGGGGGCGGATGTGGCGGCGGAGGGGAATTTTCTGGTGGAGACCCACCTGGATCCGGCGGTGCAGGCGGTGGTGGAGCGGGAACTTCGCCGGCGCCTGGCCGCATCCGCGGCCCTTGGGGTCAACGAGGGGGCGGTGGTGCTGCTGGACAGCCGCAGCGGCGGCGTGATCGCCATCGCCGGCGGCCGCGACTACCGCACCAGCCAGTTCAACCGGGCCAGCCAGGCCCAGCGCCAGCCAGGCAGCACGTTCAAGCTTTTCACTTATCTGGCGGCCCTGCAGCGGGGCGCCAGAGCGGGCGATCCCATCAGTTGCAGTCCCCTGAGCTGGGGCGGGCAGTCCTTTTCCAGCGGCTGCGGCGGCAGCCTCAGCCTGCGCCAGGCCTTCGCCATCAGCAGCAACACCGCCGCCCTGCGCCTGGCCCGGCGGGTGGGCCTGGAGGCCGTGGTGCAGCAGGCCCAGGACCTGGGCATCAGCTCCAGCCTCAGCCCGGTGCCCGGCCTGACCCTGGGCCAGAGCGAGGTGCGGCTGATCGAGCTCACCGCCGCCTACGCCGCCGTGGCCAACGACGGTGTCTGGCATGCCCCCAGCACCATCCGCCGCCTCACCGACGCCGAAACCTGCACCGGCCTCGAGAGCGAGCGCTGCCGACAGCTTCGTAACAAAGGTGATCAGCCCAACCGGGCCATCCAGGCCGGCCGCAGCGTGCTCAAGCCCGAGGTGGCCCGCAGCATGCAGGGAATGCTCCAGGCCGTGGTGCGCTCCGGCACCGGCCGCGCCGCCTACCTGGGCGGCGAAGAAGGGGGCAAGACCGGCACCACCAACGGGGCGAGGGATCTGCTGTTCATCGGCTCTGAGCCCAGTCGTCACTGGGTGATGGGCATCTGGCTGGGCAACGACGACAACAGCCCCACCCGCAGCAGCAGCGCCCTGGCCGCCGGCCTCTGGGGCGACATCATGCGCCAGGCCACCCCGAGCCGTGGTGTGTCGAGCAGCGGCCCTCCCGCCGCCAAGCGCTGATGCCACGCCTGAAGCTCTGGATCTGGGCGGGGGTGGCGCTGGCCGTGATCGTGGCCCTGTCGCTGCTGCTGCAGGCCTTCAATAACCTGGTCTGGCAGCTCAGCTACCTGCTGCCACCGGCCCTGGTGGGTCCGCTGCTGCTGCTGGTGCTGGGGGGCGGCGCCGTGCTGCTGCTGCGCCTGGCCTGGCCCTGGCTGCGGGCCTGGCGCACTCCGAGAACGAAGGCGGGCCCCGAACGCCCACCCCTCTCCGCCCCCAGCAGCCGCCAGGAGGCGGCCGGCCAGCAGCTGAGGGCCATTGATCCGGTGCTGGAGCGGGTGCGCGATGAGGTGGCCCGAGAGGCCCTGCGCCAGGAGCGCGACCGCGTCGAGGCGGATCTGGCCCGCGGCGACCTGATGCTGGTGGTGTTCGGCAGTGGCTCGGCCGGCAAGACCTCCCTGATCCGCGCCCTGCTGCAGCAGGTGGTGGGGGAGGTGGGGGCCGCCATGGGCACCACCACCGCGTGCCACACCTACCGGCTGCGGCTGAAGGGCCTGCAGAGGGGGCTGCAACTGGTGGACACCCCCGGAATTCTCGAGTCGGGCCGCGACGGCCAGGAACGGGAGCGGGAGGCCCGCGCCCAGGCGGCCAGGGCCAATCTGCTGGTGCTGGTGGTGGATGGCGACCTGCGGGCCGCCGAGTTCCAGGTGTTCGAGTCCCTCGCCAGCTTGGGGAAGCGGCTGGTGCTGGTGCTCAACAAGTGCGACCTGCGCGGCGAGGAGGAGGAGCGTCGCCTCCTGGCCCTGCTGCGCCAGCGCGCTGGCGGCAGGATCGCCGCCGAGGATGTGATCGCTGCCGCCGCTGCCCCCCAGTCGATCCCCAGGCCCGGCGGCCGGCCGCTGCAGCCCGCTCCGGAAGTGGAGGACCTGCTGCGCCGCCTCTCGGAGGTGCTGCACCAGGACGGCGAGGAGTTGATCGCCGACAACATCCTGTTGCAGAGCCAGCGCCTCAGTGACGCCAGCCGCGCCCTGCTCTCACGCCAGCGGCGCCAGGACGGAGAGGCCATTGTCGATCGCTACATGTGGATCGGCGCCGGGGTGCTGGTGGTGAACCCCCTGCCGGTGGTGGACCTGCTGGGCACCGCGGCCGTGAACGCCCAGATGGTGGTGGAGCTGGGCCGGGTCTATGGGGTGACGCTGACGAGGGAGGCCGGCCAGGACCTGGCCCTCTCGGTGGGCCGCACTCTGGCGGGCCTCGGGGTGATCAAGGGGGGCCTGGGACTGATCACCGCGGCCCTGAGCCTGAACCTGCCTGCGCTGGTGGTCAGCAAGGCGGTGCAGGGGGTGAGTGCGGCCTGGTTGACGCGGATCGCCGGCCTCAGCTTCCTCACCTATTTCGAGCAGGGCCAGGACTGGGGCGATGGGGGGCTGCAGGAGGTGGTGCGCCGCCAGTACGACCTCAACCGGCGGGAGGGGGCGTTGCGCGGTTTTCTGGAGGTGGCCCTGCGGCGGGTGGTGGAGCCGTTGCAGCGGCGGCGGGACCGACAGTTGCCACCACGCCCAGGGCCTCGGGGGGAGGGGGCTGGAGGGGGCCCCGGGCGTCGAGCACCGTGATCAGGCCCAGGTAAAGCACCCCGATCAGGATCGACAGGGCGCCGGTGACGATGGCCACCCAGCGTCCGCGGGGATTGCTCTGGGGTTGCTGTTCGCTCATGGCCGCTGCTTGCTCCTGTCTGTGCCGGCTCCACCAGGGCCGCTCAGCCCTGACGGCAACGACCGGTGGACCACCGCGGCAAGACGCTGCAGATGCTCCTCCTCGGTGTGGGGATTGCCCAACACCGCCTTGAGGTGATGCCTTCCCTGGTAACGAGGGCGGGAGAGCATCAGATCGTGGGCGAGCAGCTGCTGGCGGCACTGCTGCGACCACTGCTCGCAGCCGCTGGCCCCCAGCTGGCTGGGCCGGAAGGCCAGCAGATGCAGCGGGCCGCTCAGCAGGCTGAGCTCACCGCTGTCCTGGGCACTCTGCAGCAGCTGCTGCAGCCTGCGCCGCCGCTGAATCGCCCCCTCGATCACGGCCTCGATGCCCTCGAGGCCCAGCTGGCGCAAACCCAGCCACAGCTTGAGAATCTCGGCGCCTCGGCTGCCCTGCAGGCCGCATTCGCCCCCATGGCCCCCTTCGCGGCTGAGCTCCATGTAGGGCAGACCCGTGGCGAAGCTTCGCTCCAGGGCGGAGGGATCAGCCAGCAACAGCAGCGAGGAGGTCTTGGTGATTCCCAGCAGCTTCTGGGGGTTGATCGTGATCGAATCCGCCAGACCCAGGCCCTCCACCCGCTGGCGGTGGCGCTCACTGAGGCCGAGCACCCCACCGATGGCGGCATCCACGTGCAGCCAGACGCCGTGGCGGCGGCAGAGGGCGGCCAGTTCCACCAGGGGATCCACGGCCCCGCGCACGGTGGTGCCGGCGGTGGCCACCAGGGCGATCACCGGACTGCCAGCGGCGCTGAGGGCCTCCAGGCACTCATCCACCCGCTCCGGCTCCAGGCGGCCGTCGTGATCAAGGGGTAGACGGCGCAGGGCCGCGGCCGGAAGACCCATCACCATCGCGGCCTTCTCCAGCGAGGTGTGGCTGTCGAGGCCGCAGAGCACCACCGCCTCAGGAACGCCGCGCAGGCCGCGGCTCTCCCGGGCCGTCACCAGGGCCATCAGATTGCTGAGGCTGCCGCCGCTGGCGGGCACCCCGCCGGAGTGCTCCCCGAGGCCCAGCCGCCTGGCCAGCCAGCCGCAGAGGCTGCGCTCCAGCCGGCTGAGCGAGGGGGAGAGTTCTTCGGCCAGCAGGTTGTTGTTCAGTCCCGCGCAGATCAGGTCCCCCACCAGCGAGGCGCTCAGGGGGGGGGGATCAAGGTGGGCCAGGGCGCCGGGGTGGTTGGGGTTGTAGGCCCCCTCCATCACCAGGTGCAGATCCGCCAGCAGGCGCTCAGCGCCCAGCCCCGAGAGCTCGGGCTCCACGGCCGGCAGCAGGCTCAGGCCCGGCAGGGGCGGACGGCTCAGGGCGGAGCCCAGCCAGCGGCAGAGCTGATGGGAGGCGTCCTGGAGAAAGGCCTCCAGATCCGCGTCAAAGACGTCCGGTGAGGCGAAGGGCAGGGGATCGAGCGCCCGCTCCTGGTGTGGCGTGACGGCCAAGGGCAAGGCGGTCGGGGCCATCATTCTCCCTTGTGACTGGGGCCGGCCGCGGCCTGACGCCATGCGCCCGCCTGCCCCTCTGACGCACAGCAGCCAGCAGCTCTGGATGGAGCGGTTGCTGCGCATCGCCCGGCGGGCTGGCGAGACGGGGGAGATCCCCGTGGCGGCTGTGGTGCTCGATGGAGCTGGCCATGCCCTGGGCTGGGGCACGAACCGGCGGCAGACCCAGCAGGATCCCCTGGGCCATGCCGAGCTGGTGGCGCTCAGCCAGGCCGCCCGCCTGCTCGACGACTGGCGCTTCAACGCCTGCAGCCTGCTGGTGACCCTGGAGCCCTGTCCGATGTGTGCCGGCGCTCTGATCCAGGCCCGCATGGGCCGGGTGGTGTTCGCCGCTTCCGATGCCAAGCGCGGTGCCCTGGGGGGCTGCCTCGACCTGGCGGCTGACCCCAGCGCCCATCACAGGATGGAGGTGCTCTCGGGTGTGCGAGGGCCGGAGGCCAGGGCGCTGCTGGAGAGCTGGTTCAGGCGCCGGCGGCGAGCTCAGGCCATCGCAGCGGCAGCTGGCGACTGACGGAAGGCGGGCAGTTCCGTCTCCAGCAGGTTGAGCAGCAGATCGACGTTCTCAGGCTGGCTGTTGAAGCCCATCAGGCCGATGCGCCAGACCTTGCCGGCGAGGGCGCCGAGGCCACCGCCCACCTCGATGCCGTGGCTGTTGAGCAGGTGCAGGGAGAAGGCCTTGCCATCGATTCCCTCGGGAATGCGCACTGTGGTGAGGGTGGGCAGGCGCAGGTGCTCAGGCACATGCAGCTCCAGTCCCAGGCGCTCCAGCCCCGCCCAGAGGCGTTCCGCGTTGCTGCGGTGCCGGCTCCAGGCGTTCTCCAGGCCCTCATCGGCGAGCAGGCGCAGGGCTTCGCGCATGCCGAAATTCATGTTCACCGGGGCGGTGTGGTGATACACCCGGTTGCTGCCCCAGTACTGGTTGAGCAGCGAAACATCCAGGTACCAATTGGGCACCTTGCCGCTGCGGGCCGCCAGCTTGGCCTCAGCCCGTTCGCCCATGGTGAAGGGGCCGAGGCCCGGAGGGCAGCTGAGTCCTTTCTGGCTGCAGCTGTAGGCCAAGTCGACGCCCCAGGCGTCGAGGTGCAGAGGCACGGCCCCGAGGGAGGTGACCGTGTCGAGCAGCAGCAGGCAGTTGTGGCGGCGGCAGAGTTCACCGATGCCCTCCATCGGCTGGCAGACGCCGGTGGAGGTTTCGGCGTGGACCATCGCCAGGATCGCTGGACGGTGGCTGATCAGGGCCTGCTCGATCTCATCGAGCGTGAAGGCCTCGCCCCAGGGGCGCTCGATCGTGGCCACCTCGGCCCGGTAGCGGCCGGCCATATCCACCAGGCGCAGGCCGAAGTAACCCTTGACCGCCACCAGCACCTTGTCGCCCGGCTCGACAGTGTTGGCCAAGGTGGCCTCCATGGCGGCACTGCCGGTGCCGCTCATGGGGATGGTGAGACGGTTTTCGGTCTGCCAGGCGTAGCGCAGCAGATCCTGCACCTCTGACATCAGCTCGATGTAGAGCGGATCAAGGTGGCCGATCGGGTTGCGAGAGAGGGCCTGCAGCACCGTGGGGTGGGCGTTGGACGGGCCTGGACCGAGCAACAGGCGATCCGGGGTGGCGATCGGCCCCAGCTGGAGGCGATGGCGATCGCTCACGACGGCCGCTGTGGCGGTGGAAGGCGAAGAAGACAGGGTGACCAAGGCCTGCAGTGCAACTAAGGATCGATGGACGTCAGCCTAGGCAGGGAGCCAGCGGCTCTCAGCTGGCCCTGACATTGGTGTCGGCCAGACCTCGGGCCATGTGCTCGAAGGGAGCGCTGATCAGTTGGCCGGGCTCCAGCCCTGCCTCCGACAGCCGCTCGGCCAGCACTTCGCCCAACAGCACGATGCTGCGCACAGTGGGCCCGGTGGGCACCCCCAGACTCTTGTAAGTGTCGTCGAGGCCGTTGAGGACGCGTTCGTTGAGGATTGTGGGGTCGCCTGCCACAAGCGCGTAACTGGCGTAACGCAGGAAATAGTCCATGTCCCGCAGGCAGGCGGCCAGGCGGCGGGTGGTGTAGGCGTTGCCGCCCGGCAGCAGCAGCTCAGGATCCTGCTCGAACAGGCGACGGCTGGCATCGCGGACGATCTCCGCCGCTTCGCGGTTGATCAGTTCCACCGCGGCCAGGCGCACTTCGGCCTGGGAGTGGTAGGTGGCGATGCGATCGATCGCGTCGCGATCGAGGTAGCGCCCCAGCTGGTCATACCGGCCAATCAGACCGGTGATGGCATCGCGCATGACGTTGAGATCGTCTCACCTGGTGCGGAAGCTAGCACCCTGGTTTGGCCAGATCCCTGTCCAGCCATGGGATCTGGCGAATCTGACAGAAACGGTTACGCAGGCGAGGGTTACAACAGACACCAAGGGCCTGCGGGCTCGCTCCAGCCCTTGCCCCCTCCCCTCCACCTTTCTCTGCCCCCATGGCCAACCCAGCCCAGGACGTGCTCCGCCGCATCAGGGAGGAGGGCATTGAGTTGATCGATCTCAAGTTCGCTGATCTCCATGGCCAGTGGCAGCACCTCACCGTCTGCACCGACCTGCTGGAGGAGGACTCCTTTGAGACCGGCCTGGCCTTCGATGGCTCCTCGATCCGCGGCTGGAAGGCGATCCATGAATCCGACATGGCGATCGTGCCCGATCCCACCACGGCCTGGATCGATCCCTTTCTGCGCCACAAGACCCTCAGCCTGATCTGCTCGATCCAGGAGCCCCGCAGTGGCGAACCCTATGGCCGTTGTCCCCGCTCCCTGGCCCGGCGGGCCCTGGCTCACCTGGCCGGCACCGGACTGGCCGACACCGCCTACTTCGGGCCTGAGCTGGAGTTCTTCCTGTTCGAGGACGTGCGCTACGGCTCCAGTGCGGGGGGCAGTTTCTACGGCGTCGATTCGATTGAGGCCCCCTGGAACAGCGGCCGGCTGGAGGAGGGCGGCAATCTGGCCTACAAAATGAGGGCGAAGGAGGGATATTTCCCCGTTCCCCCCAGCGACACCTTCCAGGACATCCGCAGCGAAATGCTGCTGACCATGGCTCAACTGGGGGTGCCGATCGAGAAGCATCACCACGAAGTGGCGGCCGCTGGCCAGCAGGAGCTGGGCATCAGGTTCGCCGAGCTGATCAACTCGGCCGACAATGTGATGATCTACAAATACGTGGTGCGCAATGTGGCCCGCAAATACGGCCGCACTGCCACCTTCATGCCCAAGCCCGTGTTCGACGACAACGGCAGCGGCATGCATGTGCACCAGAGCCTCTGGCGCGAGGGTCAACCCCTGTTCTACGGGCTGGGCACCTACGCCGATCTCTCCCAGACGGCCCGCTGGTACATCGGCGGACTGCTGCGCCATGCCCCCGGCCTGCTGGCCTTCACCAACCCCACCACCAACAGTTACAAGCGCCTGGTGCCGGGCTTCGAGGCGCCGGTGAATCTGGTCTATTCCCAGGGCAACCGCTCCGCGGCGGTGCGCATTCCCCTCAGCGGCGACAACCCCCATGCCAAGCGCCTGGAGTTCCGCAGCGGCGATGCCATGGCCAACCCCTACCTGGCCTTCTCCGCCCTGCTGATGGCCGGGCTTGATGGCATCCGTCAGCAGATCGACCCTGGCGACGGGATGGACCTCGACCTGTTTGCCTTGCCCCCAGAGGATCTGGCCCAGATCGCTACGGTGCCCGCCTGCCTGGAGGGGGCGCTGGCGGCCCTTGGCGCCGACCATGAGTATCTGCTGGCCGGGGACGTGTTCAGCTCCGAGTTGATCAGCACCTGGATCGCCCTCAAATCCGAGGAGGTGCAGCAGCTGCGGCAGCGACCCCATCCCTACGAATTCAGCCTCTACTACGACGCCTGAACCTCGCGGCGGCCAGGCGGATCGGCTGAAATGGAGGGCCCTGAGCGCCGCCTCTCCACCGGCACCCCATGCCCGACACCGTCAGCAAGTTCGCCTACCAGGCCCTGCAGCAGGGCAAGACGATCATGGGTCTGGCCCACAAGGAGCTGGGGGGCCGGCTGATGCGCCTGGTGGATCCCCAGGGTGCCCCCCAGACGGTGACGGTGCCGGCACCGATGACCATGGCACTCAAGGCCTCGATGGACCGGTTGCTGGAGACCGACTGGCAGGAGGCCGAGAGCGGCCTGTACCCCCCCTCCCTTCTTTTCGATGCCCCCTGGCTCGACTGGGCGGCCCGCTATCCCCTGGTCTGGCTGGACACCCCCCGCCAGTGGAACCGCCGCACCCAGCGCAAGGTGCGGGATCTGCCCCGCGACGTGCGTCCTGAGGACTACCCGCCCTATTACCTGCAGAACTTCCACCACCAAACCGATGGCTATCTGAGCGATCACTCCGCCGCGCTCTACGACCTTCAGGTGGAGATCCTCTTCAACGGCAGCGCCGATGCCATGCGCCGCCGTCTGATCGCCCCGCTCAAGCGGGGGCTCAGGGCCTTCTCCCGGCGCTCGCCCGGCCAGCTGCGACTGCTGGATGTGGCCACCGGCACCGGCCGCACCCTGCGTCAGCTGCGCGGTGGCCTGGGGGAGATCCAGCTGGTGGGCCTCGACCTCTCGGCCTCGTATCTGCGCGAGGCCAACCGTTGCCTCAGCCAGTTGCCGGGGGAGCTGCCCCAGCTGGTGCAGGGCAATGGCGAGGCGCTGCCCTTCGCCGACGCCACCTTCCAGGCGGTGAGCTGCGTGTTCCTCTTCCACGAGCTCCCGCCCGAAGCCCGCCAGAACGTGCTGCAGGAGTGCTTCCGGGTGATGGAGCCCGGCGGTGTGCTGGTGCTGGCCGATTCGATCCAGCTGGCCGATTCGCCCGAGTTTGCCGCGGTGCTGGAGAATTTCCGCCGGGCCTTCCATGAGCCCTACTACCGCGACTACATCTCCGACGACATCGAAGCGCGCCTGGCCCAGGCCGGTTTTGCCGGCATCAGCGCCCGGTCCCATTTCATGACCAGGGTCTGGTCCGCCACCAAGCCTCTGGTCTGAGCGGGGTCAGGACCGCAGCACATCGCTGGTCCAGGTGCGGCAGATTTTGCCGAATGTGAATAGGTTTTCGCTACTTCGGTGTGCTTCGCCTGATGTCCAATCCGTTTCAGCTGCGCTGGTTGCAGGGCTGGTCCTTTCAGACGGTTCTGATGGAAGGGCATGTGCAGATCGAAGCCCACGGCTACGGCATCCGCCTGCGCACCCCCCTGCTGCCGGGCGAGAGTCCGCGCTCTGGCGCCGACAGGCTCGTGTTTCAGGAGGATCGCCACCGCCGCTCGCTGTACCACTCCTGGCAGCGCAGCCAGCTGCAGCCCCCGCTGCCGGCTCCCACCAAGGACGTGCTCTTCGCCAGCGGTGGGCTGTTCGCCGTGGGCAGTCCCTACCTGGTGGAGGTGAGTGAGGCGCTCCCCGAGCTGGTGCTGGCCGCCTAGCGCAGCAGCCACCAGGCCAGGATCACTCCGGCGCCGCCCCAGCGCAGGGCCCGCCAGAACAGCTGATCCTGGGCCCCCCTCAGGGGAGCGGGCAGGGGGTCCAGCAGACGTTGACCCAGCTCCAGCCGCTGGCTCAGCCGCCTGCCGGAGCTGGAGATCGCGGCAGGCTCAGCCCGCTCCTGCGCCGCCAGCCGCTCCCCCTGGCTGGCCACGCTGAGCACGGTGGAAAGTCCATGCAACCAGCCCAGGCGACGGCGGCGCGGCCGTCTGGGTGAAGCGGAGATTCGGCGCCGCGCTTGACGCCGCGAAGGGAGAGCCATCGCGTCAGGATGGATCCCCACGATGACTCCCGTCCAGTGCCGCTTCCCTCAGCGCCCGCTGCCACCACGCGGAGCGGATCTCCCCAGAGCTGGCCTGCCAGCAGCCGTGAACTGGCAGAGGACCTGCAGCGCCTCCTGGCCATCGATGGCCGCGACTGGCACGCCCTCAAAGGTCACAAGCCCAGGCGGGCGGCCGAGCAGCTGGCCGCGGCGCTGGTGCATCTGCTGGCCGAGGACAGCCCACCCCAGCGCCTGGATGGCGACGCCCAGGCGCGGGCGATCGAACTGCTGGAGCATGGGCTGGCCTGGTTGAAGGGGGATCTGCGCGATCCCGGCTGCCCCAGCCACGGCCACTGATCCCGCTCCAGGGCTCAGGGGGCCTGGGTTTTCAGGCTGGACGTCGCTGGGCCGCCAGCTGCAGGCGGTTGCCGCGCCCGCTCCAGCGCACGTCATCGAAGCAGTGGTGAATCAGGAAGAAGCCACGGCCGCAGCAGGCATCGCTGCGCTCGGGCAACGCGCTCGTTCGGGCACAGACCGGCACACCGCAGCCCTCATCTTGGATCTGCCAGATCACCCAGTTGGGGGTCAGGATCCGGCGGATGCGCAGGCATTTGTGTGGGTCGCCGCCATTGCCGTGCCTCACTGCATTCACCAAGGCTTCCTGAAGGCCCAGTTGCAGCTCCGCCAGGTTGGCCGCCGTGGCCATGGGCTCCAGCAGCAGTTCCAGCAGTGGGGCCAACTGAAGGGTAGAGGGAGTGATGAAGTCGGTCCACCGCAGCGGACTGATCAGGCGCCGAAGCATCCACACCAACCATGGCTCGATTTGACCCTAACGCTCCGTGCTGCAACCGGCTCAGCCCGTGCTGATTCGTTGCTGCAGGGCCGGATGCTGGAGCAGGGCATCCATCAGGCGCACCCCCCGCAGCTGGTTGATCAGCGGCATGTGCCCCTCCGGCGCCTCCAGATTCCACTGGAAGGCACTGGGGTAACGGGTCCAGGTGCCTTCGCTTTTCCAGCCCAGCCTGGGCCAGAGCTGGTCCCAGCGGCCGTTGCAGGCCCTCAGCAGCCGCCCCTGGACGGAAAAGCCGAAGCGGCCCCGTGAGTAGCAGACCCAGAGTCGGTCGAGGCTGGTGAGATCGAGGCTGGGCATGGGAGCCACCTCGCTGTAATAGACGTAGCCGCGCCGCACCGCCTCGCTGCCTGCCAGCTGGCGCAGCACCTCGCTGGTGATGCGATCGGCCAGCTCGAAGGAGCCCTGGGCCAGGGCCTCCTGCAGGGGGCCGTAGTCGATGCCGTCAGCACTGGCTGCCTTCAGCCAGCCCTGGGGATGGCGCTCCAGCAGGGCCTGCCCGTGGCTGTCGTCCTCGGCCAGCAGCAGCTGAACCCAGAGGCCGGCGATCCAGTCGTCGCCGTCGGGATCGTGGTGGCTGAGGGCCCCAAGCAACAGAGGCCGCAGCTCCTGGGAGCGGGCCTCGATCTGGGGGAGCAGGCTCCGCCGCTGGCGCGGGGAGCTGGAGCTGAAACGCTCCAGCAGCTGGTCGGCGCTGGCCGTGGCGGAGGCGGGTGGACCGGAGAGCATGAAGTTCGGCGGGCCTGAGCCGGCGTGGGCCCACTATGTCAGGCAAGGTCCGTGGGGGTGGGGCGAGATGGCGTCGTGGCTGACGATCGATGCCTTCCTGGCGGGCGAAGGAACCCTGCTGGATGTGCGCAGCCCGGCGGAGTTCGCCCAGGGTCACATTCCCGGGGCCCGCAATCTGCCCCTGTTCAGCGACCTGGAGCGCGCAGAGGTGGGACTGACCTACAAGCAACAGGGCTCCCAGGCGGCGGTTCAGGCGGGGCTGGCCCTGGTGGGCCCGAAGCTGGCGTCCCTCGGGGATGCGCTGCTGGCCCACCGGCACGCCGGCGGTGCTGGGCCCCTGCGCCTCCAGTGCTGGCGGGGGGGGATGCGCTCCGCCAGCGTCGGCTGGCTGGCCGAAACCCTGGGCCTGCCGGTGCAGCTGCTGGAGGGGGGCTACAAGGCCTACCGGCGCTGGGTGCTGGGCTGCTTCGAGCGCCCCTGGCCGCTGCTGCTGCTGGGGGGGCGCACCGGTACCGGCAAGACCGACCTGCTGCTGGAGCTGGACCGCCGCGGGCTGGCGGTGGTGGATCTTGAGGGTCTGGCCCACCACCGCGGCAGCAGCTTCGGGGGGCTCGGACTGCCGCCCCAGCCCAGCAATGAGCACTACGAGAACCGTCTGGCGGCGGCCCTTCTGTCCTGCGCCGGGGTCTCCCCGATCTGGCTGGAGGCGGAAAGTGCCCAGGTGGGGCGCTGCCGCATCCCGGCGGGCCTCTGGCGGCAGATGCAGGCCGCGCCGGTGCTGGAGATCCGTCGGCCCCTGGAGCAACGGCTGAGCCGGCTGGTGGCGGTCTACGGGGTGCAGGATCCCGAGGACCTGGCGGAGGCCACCCGCAGGATCGCCCGGCGGCTGGGGCCGCTGCGCACCCAGGAGGCTCTCTCGGCGATCGAGCGCCGCGACTGGAGGGAGGCCTGCCGCTGGATGCTCGACTACTACGACCGCTGCTACGACCACGAGCTGGAGCGCCAGCGCCGGCGACCGGAGCCCGGCGCCGCCCACCACTCCCTCGACCTGCACGACTGGGACGAGGACCGTTCCGCCACCGCGCTCCAACAGCACCAGCTGCAGCTGCAGGGTCAAGCTCGTGTGAACTCTGAAGGCGTGATCGAAGAGTCTGCTTAGGATCGAACTTTGCCCCACCCCGATGACGGCCATTCAGTTCTTTCGCGGGGTGGACGAGCCCGTGGTTCCCGATATCCGGCTGACCCGCTCCCGCGATGGACGAACCGGCCAGGCCCTGTTCGTGTTCGAGCAACCCCTGGCGCTCGCTCCTGAAACCATGGGCGACATCACTGGGATGTTCCTGCTCGACGAGGAGGGTGAACTGGTGACCAGGGAAGTGAAGGCGCGTTTCGTGAACGGCAAAGCCAGCGCCCTTGAGGCCACCTACACCTGGAAGACGGAAGAGGATTTCGATCGCTTCATGCGCTTCGCCGATCGCTATGCCGCAGGCCACGGCCTCGGTTTCGCCGAGAAGGACGACGACTCCGCTGGCGATGGCTCCGATGGCTCCAGTCCCGATCCGGCCGCTGAGGGCGAGCCGGCAGACGCTTGAACTTCGGGCAATGGCTGGGCCTGTCGGCGATCCTCGCCGCCAGTGCCCTGCTCTGGAGCCTGAGGGGGATCCTTCTGCACTTCTTCGCCGCCGTGGTGCTGGCCATGGCCATCTGCACCCTGGTGGCGGCGGTGCGGGGGCGGCTGGGCTGCTCCAGGCCCCTGGCCCTGATCCTCAGCCTGGGGGGGCTGGCCCTGGTGGTGGTGGTCGGTGGCGCGGTGCTGATCCCCCCCTTCGCCGAGCAGTTCGCTGAACTGCTGGCCAAACTGCCCGACGCGGCGGATGTGCTGATCGGCCTGGTCAGAAGGATGTTGGGCACTGTGAGCCAGGCGCTCTATGGCCGCCATGACGGATCGCTGGAGTGGCTTCAGCAGCTCTGGCCGGCCATGGGGCCCAGCCCTGATGTGCTGGCCGGTGGCCTGGGGGGCGGCGCCCTGCGGCTTGTGGGCCTGGCCAGCAACCTGGGCAGCGGCACCCTGCAGCTGGTGTTTGTGCTGGCGGTGAGCCTGATGCTGGCGGTACAGCCCACCGCCTACCGAGATGTGCTGCTGCTGCTGGCCCCCTCCTTCTACCGCCGGCGCCTGCGCCAGGTGCTCGATCTCTGTGGTGCGGCCCTCAGCGACTGGATGGTGGGAGTGGCGATTAGCTCCGTGTGCGTGGCCCTGCTGGCGGGCATCGGCCTGTCGCTGCTGGGGGTGAAGCTGGTGGTGGCCAACGCCCTGCTGGCGGGCCTGCTCAACGTGATCCCCAATGTGGGCCCCACCTTGAGCACGATCTTCCCGATGGCGGTGGCCCTGCTCGAGGCCCCCTGGAAGGCCCTGGCCGTTCTGGGGCTCTACTTGGTGGTGCAGAACCTGGAGAGCTATGTGATCACCCCCTCGGTGATGCACGCCAAGCTGCGCCTGCTGCCGGGCCTCACCCTCAGCGCCCAGTTCCTGTTCACCGTGATCTTCGGGCCGCTGGGCCTGCTGCTGGCCCTGCCGATGGCGGTATGCCTGCAGGTGATCGTGCGGGAGCTGCTGATCCACGACATCCTGGATCCCTGGAAGCGCCAGCGATTGTCGCCATGAACGGCCGTGCCCTGCTGGGGACCCTCGCCCTGGTGCTGCTGGCGCTGCTGGTGTGGGAACTGCGCTGGGTGCTGCTGGTGCTCTTCGGGGCCGTGGTGGTGGCGGTGGCCCTCGATGTGCCAGTGAGCCTGCTGCGCCGCCGGCTGCCCCTGAACCGTCCCAGCGCCGTGGCCCTGGTGATCGCCGTACTGGTGGTGGTGGGCTGGAAGGTGTCGGAGCTGCTGCTGCCCGAGCTGCTGCAGCAGGCCAATCAGTTCACCCAGCTGCTGCCGGTGTTGCTCCAGCGTCTGGGCGACCTGGCCGGGGGGTCGCTGGCTTTTCGCGGCTTCGAGGATCGGCTGCTGGAGCTGGCCACCTGGGACAAGCTCCAGCCCCTGGGCGGGCAGCTGCTGGGGGTGGCTGGAGGCGCCGCCAACTCCACCATCCAGATCCTGCTGATGGTGCTGCTGGCGATTCTGCTGGCCCTCGATCCCAAGCCCCACCAGCGGCTGGTGCTGGCCGCCACGCCCCAGTTCTGGCGTGAGTCGATGCGATCGCTGTTGCGCGAGGGGCGCGAAGCCCTCGGTGGCTGGCTGGCGGGCATGACCATCTCTGCGGTGACGGTGTTCCTGCTCACCTGGGCGGGCCTGGCGCTGCTGCGGGTGCCCCTGGCCCTGCTCAGTGGCCTGGTCTGCGGTCTGCTCACCTTCGTTCCCACCATCGGCCCCACGGTGGCCACGGTTTTGCCCCTGGCGGTGGCGCTGCTGATCTCCCCGGCCAAGGTGGTTCAGGTGCTGGTGCTGCGTCTGCTGCTGCAGAACGCTGAGGCCTTCGTGCTCACCCCGCTGCTGCTCAGCCGCACGGTCAACCTGTTGCCCACCGTGGCCCTGATGGCCCAGCTGAGCCTCGGCGCCCTGCTGGGGCTACCGGGGGTGCTGCTGGCCCTGCCGCTGGTGGTGGTGCTGCAGGTGGTCTTCCAGCGGGTGCTGGTGGAGCAGGTGATGGACCGCTGGACCTGATCAGTCAGCTGTCATCTGCTCAGCGGTAGTGCCTGATCAGGCTGGGGGTGAGCAGTAGCACCACCACGGCGAGGGGGTGTTGCTGGATGGCTGACACCAATGATGACCAGGTGAAGTGGTCGGCCAGCAACCGCAGTTCCGTGCCCAGATCCCCCAGGGACAACAGGGCCAGCAGCACCGGGATGAACGGCGGGAAGCGCCGCATCAGGACGCGCCGGCGGGGGCTGACCCATCCTCTGCCGCTGCCCCCGCGAAGCCCTTGCCGCTGAACAGGGGCAGCAGGGTGGGCGCCACACCAATGCTCGACCAGCTGCCGACACTGATGCCGGCGGTGAGAGCCACGGAGAACCAGAACAGGCTGCTGCCGCCGAAGAACAGGATTCCCAGAAGGGGCAGCAGGGTGGTGAGCGAGGTGTAGAGCGAGCGGGTCAAGGTGGCATCGACGGCCACATCCACCTGATCACTGAAGGGGAAGGCCGACAGGCTGGATTTCTGCTCACGGATGCGGTCGAAGACCACCACGGTGTCGTTGACGGAGTAGCCGGCCACGGTGATCAGGGCCACGGCGAAGAGGGAATCCACCTCAATCCCCAGCAGCAGTCCGAGCCAGGCGAACAGCCCGGTGGTGATCAGCACGTCGTGGGCCAGACAGAGGATCGCCAGAAAGGCGAAGACCCTGTCGTAGCGGAGGGTGATGTAGAGGGCGATGGCCGCGAAGCTCACCAGCAGCGAGAGGATGCTGCTGCGCAGCAACTGGGAACCGAGGGAGGGGCCGATCGTGTCGACCGAGGTGCCGCCCGGCTTGAACGGTCCCAGGCTGCCGGCCAGCTGCTTAATGACGGCGTTGCCCTGCTCAGCGCTGAGGCTGGGCAGACGCAGCTCGATCGAGCGTCCCTGATCCAGCACCTGCACCGGAGAGCCCTGCAGACCTGGCGCTGGGGCCCCAGCGTCGCCGGGCAACTTCAGGCCGGCGAGTTGCTCACCCACCTGGGGCACCGTGATCGCTGGGCAGTTGGAGCCGCAGGCCCGCTCCATCTGGATGCGGGTGCCACCGGTGAAATCCAGGCCGGGCTTGAGCGGGGCGCCGATGGCGGGGTTGAGCCAGCAGAGGGCGATGCCGATCAGGCTGATCAGGCAGGCCACGGCCGATCCCCACCAGGCGATGTGCCGGTGGCGGGTGATGCGGAAATACTGGATCGGCGGCAGGGCTGAGGCTGCCGACTCCGAGGACGCGGGGGAGGAGGTCATGGGTGCTCAGGCGACCGGCGAAGGCAGCTGGCGGCTGGGCAGGAAGTAAGTGGGGCGCCGCAGGGTCGGGTAGCTCATCATCAGGCGCAGAAGAACACGGGTGCAGGAGAGGGCGGTGAACAGGCTGAGCAACAGGCCGATGCCGAGGGTGACGGCAAAGCCCTTGACCAGGCCCGTTCCCAGGGCAAACAGGGCGATGCAGCTGATCAGGCCGGTGACGTGGCCATCGAGGATCGAGGTGAAGGCCAGGGAGAAGCCCCCGTCGATCGAGCGGATCAGGGTGTTGCCCGAGCGCAGCTCCTCCTTCACCCGCTCGAAGATCAGCACATTGGCGTCGACCGCCATGCCGATCGAGAGGATGAAGCCGGCGATGCCCGGCAGGGTGAGGGTGACGGGAATCAGGGCGTAGGTGGCCAGGTTGAAGAGGGCGTAGAGGCTCAGGGCCACCACCGCCACGGCCCCGGGCAGGCGGTAGACCACCACCATGAACACCGCCACCAGGGCCAGGCCGGCCAGGGCCGCCACCAGGCTGGTGCGGATGTTCTCGGCCCCCAACAGCGGACCGACCGTGCGCACTTCGATGATCTTCACAGGCAGGGGCAGGGAGCCGCCCCGCAGTTGCACCTCGAGGTCGCGGGCTTCCTCGGCACTGAAGTTGCCGGTGATGCTGGCGGAGCCTCCGGTGATGCCGGCGGCGGCGAATTCCTGGCTCACGGAGGCTTCGCTGATCGAGCGGCCGTCGAGGACGATGCCCAGCAGCCTGTTGCTGCCGGCGATCGACTGGGTCAGCTTGGCGAAGCCTTCACCGCCCTGGCGGTTGAAATTGAGGGTCACATCCCAGCCGGTGCCGGTCTGTTGTTGCTGGCGTCCAGCGGTGACCAGGTCCTTGCCGGTGAGGACCGCCGGTTCATAGAGGGCCACCACCCGCTTGTTCACTTCATCGAGCAGAGCTTCGATCTGCTCGGTTTCGCCAGCTCCGGCCGGCACCGTCACCCCGAGCTCGGCCAGCACCTTGGTCAGGTCTTCGGGGGGAAAGCTGGGGGCCGGAGCTGCTGGTTGGCCGGGCAGCGTGGGCTGAGCCTGATCGGCAGGGGTACGCCGCCGGCTGAGGTCGAGCACCGACTGGGCCTGACGCTTGAGCCGCAGCAGCCCCTGCATCTCCCGCTCGGTACCGGCCTTCTGGGCGCGGAATTCCAGCAGGGCGGTGGTGCCAAATACTTTGGCGGCCCGGCTGGGGTCCTGCTCGCCCGGTAGCTGCAGCACCAACTGGTCGTCACCGATGGTCTGCAGGGTGGATTCAGCCACGCCGAGCCCGTTGACACGGCGATCCAGCACCTCCTTGACGGCCTCCAGCTGCTCCCGTTTCACCGTTTTGATGGCCCCGGCCGGCAGCACCTGCAGGGTGAGCTGGCTGCCGCCGCGCAGGTCGAGGCCGAGCTGGAGGGGAAAGCTGAACAGAACGGCCCCGGCGGCGATCGCCAGGGCCAGGATCAGGGCGAACAGCCCCTGCTGACGTGCCATCTCAGATCGTGCCCGCCTTGAGCTGGCGCGCCGCTTCCACGATCTGGCTCGGCTGAATGATCGTCAGATTCTCGAGGGCGCCGTTGTAGGGGGTGGGGATGTCCTGGCTGGAAAGGCGGATGGGCCGGGCGTCGAGATCGTCGAAGCAGTGCTCGGTGATCAGGGCCAGCAGTTCGGCGCCGATGCCACCGGTTTTCATGCACTCCTCCACCACGATCACCTTGTGAGTCTTGCGGATCGAGCGGGTGATGGTCTCGAGGTCGAAGGGCTTGAGGCTGACCAGATCGATCAGCTCCACACTGACCCCCTCGGCTTCCAGCTGCTCCACCGCCTTGAGACAGTGATAGCGCATGCGCGAATAGGTGAGGATCGTCACGTCGGTGCCCTCACGCACCACTTCAGCCTGATCCAGGGAGCAGATGTAATCCCCCTCGGGAATCTCTTCGCTGAGGTTGTACAGCAGCACGTGCTCGAAAAACAGCACGGGGTTGTTGTCGCGGATGGCGGCCTTCATCAGGCCCTTGGCATTGGTGGGGGTGCTCACCGCCACAATCTTGATGCCAGGCACCGCATGGAAATAGGCCTCCAGGCGCTGGCTGTGCTCCGCCCCCAGCTGGCGACCCACTCCACCGGGGCCGCGCACCACCGTTGGGATGGTGTAGTTGCCGCCGCTGGTGTAGCGCAGCATCCCCATGTTGTTGGAGATCTGGTTGAAGGCCAGCAACAGGAAGCCCATGTTCATCCCCTCCACGATCGGGCGCAGGCCCGTCATCGCGGCACCGACGGCCATGCCTGTGAAGCTGTTCTCAGCGATCGGGGTGTCGAGCACCCGCAGTTCGCCGTACTTCTCGTAGAGATCCTTGGTGACCTTGTAGGAGCCGCCGTACTGGCCGACGTCCTCACCGAACACGCACACGTAGGGGTCTCGGGCCATCTCCTCGTCGATGGCGTCGCGCAGGGCGTTGAAGAGGAGGGTCTCGGCCACGGACGGTGTGCGATCCCGGCGAGTGCCGGTGGAGCGGCCAACTTATCTCAGGTGTCGGCGAAAGGGAGCCGGCGGCGGCCCTCAGCCCCCGGCGGCGAAGGTGGCCAGCAGCAGCACCGAGAGCAGCATGCCCGGGGAGAGCAGCAGGGCCAGCAGGCCGAGGTCGTGGGGAGTCATGGCGTTAAAGGGCGCATTCTCAGCTTAGGAAGGCTCGCCCTCGCGCACCGGCAGCAGGCTGCGAATGAAGACAAGGGTCAGCCCCAGGGCGACGAAGGCGAAGGTGAAGGTGGCCAGGAAGCTCATGCCCACCACCAGCGTCTTCATGGCGGTGCCGATGCTCTGGGCGAAGGCCTTGCTGTACTGCGGCGGATGCAGGATGTACCACTGGACCACCCGCTGGCTCAGCCCCAGGCAGACCCAGGCCAGCAGGCCGCTGGTGAGGGCGCCGGAGAGAAAACTGAGGGGCCCCTTGCGCGGCCGACTCGCTGGGGTCTCGCTGGGCTCCGGAGTGCTCATGGGGCCTGAACTGCTGCGATGATCCTCGCCCCTTGCTGGCTGCAGCGGCAGCACCAGGCCTCGAATCCCTCCGCCGCCAGGGCGTCGTGCAACTGCTCACGGGCCGCCTCGGCCCGCTCCAGCCCGGCGAAGAGGGCAAAGAGGCTGGGACCAGAGCCGCTCATCGCCACCGCCAGGGGGTCGATCGCACGGCGCAGCAGCCCCAGCCCGGTGCGCACGCTCTCCTGCTCCGGCTCCACCACCGACTGCAGGTCGTTGCGCAGGGGCGGGAGGGCCCGCTGCCCCCTCAGGGCCGCCAGCAGCGCTCCATCGCGCAGGATCTGGCGCCGCTGCTCGAATTCGCTCTCGCGCTCCAGGTAAAAGTCGCCCCGGAGCTCCCGGCAGCGGCCATAGGCCCAGGGGGTGGAGACACTGGCGGCCGGATCCTTGATCAGCAGCACAGCCAGCTCCTCGGGCCCCGCGCCCTCGGATCCCAGGACCGCTGGAGCCGCGGCCGGCAGCGGCACCGGCTCCAGCCTCTCCCCGCGGCCGAAGCAGAGCTGGGTGCCGCCGCTGAGGGTGAAGGGCACATCCGAGCCCAGCTGCGCCGCCAGTTGCAACAGGCTGGCGGCATCGAGCTGGAGCCCCCAGAGCCGGTTCAGCCCCAGCAGGGCCGCGGCCCCGTCGCTGGAGCCACCGGCCAGGCCGGCGCCGATGGGGATGCGTTTCTCCAGCTGGAGCGTGGCCCCCAGCTCCGGCCGCTCGGCGTGCTGCCGGAGCAGTTCAGCGGCCCGCACCACCAGATTGCCGCCGTCGGTGGGAAGGGTGCTGGTGCCGCAGTGCAGCACGATCGCCCCATCGCCTCGCGGCGCGATCGTCAGTTCATCGGCCAGATCGAGGCTCTGCATCACCATGGCCAGTTCGTGGAAGCCATCGGCCCGCAGTCCGAGCACCTCCAGGTGCAGGTTGATCTTGGCCGGCGCCTCCACGGTCAGCTGATCCACTGGGAAGGGGTCCATGGGGCGCAGGTCAGTCATGGGTGGCTGGGCAGATCTGGCGGGTCAGCTCCACCCAGCGCTCGGGGGAGAGCTCCTGGGGCCGCTGCTGCAGCGACACTCCCGCCCGCTGGGCGCGCTCGGCCAGCTCCGGCTCGCTCCAGAGTCCGGCCAGGGAGTTGCGCAGCATCTTGCGCCGGGCCGCGAAGCAGCGCTTGAGCAGACCCTCCAGCCGTGTGGCCAGCTCCGGCTCCAGCCGCTCGGCCGGTGGCAGGGGATCGAGCACGATCACCTCCGACATCACCCGCGGCGGCGGCTGGAAGCAGCGGGGCGGCACGGCACAGACCGAGCGGCAGCGTGCCAGCAGTTGCAGGCGCACGCTCAGGGCGCTGAAGGCGCTGCTGCCGGCCAGCGCCCGGATGCGCTCGCCCACCTCCTGCTGCACCAGCAGCACCAGCCGCTGATAGGGAACGGCCAGTGGGCGATCGAGGCGGCCCACCAACCGTTCCAGCAGAGGACCAGTGATGTTGTACGGGATGTTGGCCACCACCTTGTCGGCGGCGGGCAGATCCAGCCGCAGCACGTCACCCTCCAGCAGCTGGAAGCGCGTATCCCCAGCGAAGTGCTGGCGCAGGCCGGCCACCAGGTCGCGGTCGAGCTCGATCGCATGCAGTTCCGCCAGCCCTTTGGCCAGCAGCCGCTGCGTGAGCGCTCCGCGGCCCGGACCCACCTCCAGCACCCGCTCCCCCGGCTGCAGCTCCGCCGCCGCCACGATCCGCTCCAGCACGGAGGTGTCGGTGAGCCAGTGCTGGCCGAAGCGCTTGCGGGTCTGGTGGCCCCCGAAGGACATGGGCGTGATCAGGCGGGTTCACCAGATTGCCCGGCCGGGCGACGCTGTCCTGGCTAGTTCTGGAGCACAGACCTTCCAGGTGGCCATGGGCCCCGTGATCAAGCACTCCCCCAGGGCGGCCCTGGCCCGCTGGCCGACGTGGTGGCTGTGTGGCCTGGCCGTTGCAGCAGCTGCCCTGGTGGACGTGGCGCCAGCCCGCTCGGGGAGTGTCAGTGCCGACTCCGTCTGGACCAGGGAGAACGCCCTGGAGCGGGCCCGGCAACTGGTGCCGCGTGGTGCCATCCCGGGCCGGCACCGCTGCCAGGAGATGATGGTGGGCACCGGCAATTACCGCTACCGCTGCATCGTGGAGTTCAGCCGGCCAGCAGACCAACGGCCAGACCAACAGCCGGATCAACCCTCGCCCTGAACCAGGGGGAGGGCCTCCAGGCGGAGCCAGCGCACCGCACCGGAAGCCGGTGGCAGGGGCACCAGCGCACAGACCACCTCCAGGGGCAGCTGGGCCTGCAGGGGGTTCTCCGCCAGCCAGCAGCTGAGCGCCCGGGCCAGCCGCCGGCGTTTGCCCGCGCCAAGGGCGGCCACTCCCCAGCCATCGGCGCCGCAGCGACGGCGTCCCTTCACCTCCACCACCAGCAGCCGACCTGGTTTGGCCACCACCAGATCCAGCTCCCCCCAGCGGCAGTGCCAGCGGCTGGCCAGCAGCCGCCAGCCGCGCTGGCGCAGCAGCCTCAGGGCCCGCTGCTCGGCCCAGGCCCCCGGCAGGGCGCTGCGGCTGCGGGTGCGTTGCGTTCTGCTCTGGCTCAAGGGGCTGGCCGCCGGATTTTCCTAGGGTTCCCCTGCTGTCCCTTCCCTGCCATGGCTGCCCCGCTGCGTTCGCTGGTCTCGGGCCTGGTGACCTGGATGGGCTGCGGCCTGCTGGCTCTGCTGTTCCTGCTGCCGGCCGCTCCCGCCAGCGCGGCGATGGATTACGCCAAACAGGTGTTGATCGGTGCTGATTTCCACGACGCAGACCTGCGCGGTGTCACCTTCAATCTCACCAACCTGCGCGACGCCAACCTCTCCGGCGCCGACATGCGCAACGCCAGCCTGTTCGGCGCCAAGCTTCAGGACGCCAACATGCATGGCGTCGACCTGCGTGAGGCCACCCTGGATTCGGCCGTGCTCGAAGGCACCGACCTGCGCGAAGCCGTGCTGGAAGATGCCTTCGCCTTCAACACCAAGTTCGTCGACGTGGCGATCGACGGGGCTGATTTCACCAACGTGCCCCTGCGCGGGGACGTGCTCACCTCCCTCTGCGCCATCGCCAGCGGCACCAATCCCGTCACGGGCCGCTCCACCCGCGAGAGCCTCGGCTGCTCCTGATTCCAAAGTCCCTGATGTCCCCGTCCCCGCTGCCATGAGCTTCGACGCCCACAGCCTCGAGCGCCTTCGCCAGCTGGGCCGCCAGCTGCCCCAGCCCCTGCCGGCCCCGGCGGTGCCCGCCAGTGCCCAGCCCAGGGCCAGCGAGCAGCGCCATCCGGTGGAGCTGGAGCGTGACCCGGAGCAGCTCTTCCGCGAGCTGATGCAGGTGAGCCCCGACGGCAGCGTTCCCCCTCACCTGATGGAGCGCCTGCGCGGCCTCGAGGCCAGCCGCATCGCCCAGCAGGTCAGCGAGCGACGTGCACCGGCCGGCCAGACCCCCAGCCCAGCCAGCCAGCCCAGCCGGCGATCCGGCCCCGGCCGCAGCACCACCCCCCGTGCCGACCCCCGCCTGGCGGCCGAGCACGCCGATCTCT
The DNA here is from genome assembly GCA_030373145.1 of Cyanobium sp. CZS48M. Classification (GTDB taxonomy): domain Bacteria; phylum Cyanobacteriota; class Cyanobacteriia; order PCC-6307; family Cyanobiaceae; genus Regnicoccus_A. The sequence continues at coordinate 106,288 of JAUCZK010000001.1, forward strand.
ACACCGCCTTTCACTCGCTCCTGCTGGAAGACGAGGAGGGAGATTGAGGTCCATCGGCCAAGCCAGCCCCCGGCTCCCGGGGCTGGCCTAGATGGCGATCGTCGAGGCTCGGGGGCTCGGCAAGAGCTTCCGGGTGGCTGACAAGCAGCCTGGCCTGGGCGGAACCCTGCGCCATTTCTTTGCCCGCCGCCTCAAGGACATTCCGGCGGTGCGGGATGTGAGCTTCAGCATTGAGCCCGGCGAGGTGGTGGGCTTCCTGGGGGCCAACGGCGCCGGCAAGACCACCACCCTCAAGATGCTCACCGGCCTGATCGAGCCCAGTGCCGGGGCGGTAGAGGTCGCGGGCTTCAGGCCCTTCCGCCGTCAGGCGTCCTTCCTGCGCACGATCACCTTGGTGATGGGGCAGAAGCAGCAGCTGATCTGGGATCTGCCACCGCTTGATTCCCTGCGCGTGAATGCGGCGGTCTACGGCATCCCCGAGGCCGAAGCGAGGCGTCGCATCGAGGAGCTCGCCGAAATGCTGGAGCTGGGGGAGGAGCTGCGCCGGCCGGTGCGCAAGCTCTCGCTCGGCCAGCGCATGAAGGCCGAGTTGCTGGCGGCGCTGCTGCATCGCCCCTCCGTGCTCTTCCTCGATGAACCCACCCTCGGGCTGGATGTCAATGCCCAGGTGCGCGTGCGTGAGTTCCTCGCCGACTACAACCGCCGCACCGGTGCCACCGTGTTGCTCACCAGTCATTACATGGGCGACATCACCGCCCTCTGTCAGCGGGTGCTGCTGATCCACCAGGGCCGGCTCTTCTACGACGGCAGCCTGCAGGAGCTGACCCAGCGGCTGGCCCCCTACCGGGAGGTCTGCTGCGATCTGGCGGGGCCCTATCCGCCGGAGGCCTTCGCCGGTTTCGATGAACTGGAATCCCTGATCGGTCAGCGGTTGCGGCTGCTGGTGTCGCGGGAGCAGCTCACGGCCACCCTCTCGCGGCTGCTCTCCAGCTTTCCGGTGCTCGATCTGGAGGTGAACGATCCGCCGGTGGAGGAGATCATCGGCCGCCTCTTCCGTGAGGGGACGGTGGGATGAAACGCTCCCTGAGGCTGGCGCGGGTGCTGCTCTCGGTGCAATACGCCTACATGCTCGAGTACCGCGCCGAGATCGCGCTTTGGGCCCTCTCCGGCCTGCTGCCGCTGATCATGCTGGCGCTCTGGAGCGGGGCCGGGGCGGCTGCTGATCTCAGCCTCAGCCCGGCGGAGCTGAGGCGCTACTTCCTGGCGGCCTTCGTCGTGCGTCAGTTCACCGTGGTGTGGGTGATCCACATCTTCGAAGAGGACGCCCTGCAGGGACGGCTCTCCCCCTATCTGCTGCAACCGCTTCACCCCTTCTGGCGCTACCTGGCGGCCCACATCGCCGAGCAGGCCACCCGGGTGCCCTTCGTACTGGCGATCGTGCTGGCGGTCTGGCTGCTGGGGGCCGGGGCCAGCGGCTGGCCGCCTCCCTCCACCTGGCTGCTGGGCCTGCTGGTGACCATCCTGGCTTTTCTGCTGCGCTTCCTGTTGCAATCGGTGATCACCATGGCCTGCTTCTGGAGCGAGCGGGCAGCGGCGCTGGAGCGCCTGCTGCTGATCCCCTACCTCTTCCTCTCCGGGCTGGTGGCGCCGCTGGAGGCCTTCCCCCCCGGCCTGCGCCGCCTGGCACTGGCCACCCCCTTCCCCTCGATGGTCGACTTCCCGGCCCGGTTGCTTTCCGGCGCCGAGGTGGACCTGCTCGGGGGGCTGTTCACCATGGCTGCCTGGACGGTTCTGCTGCTGCCCCTGTTTCTGCTGCTCTGGCGGGCCGGGCTGCGGCGTTACGCGGCCATGGGGGCCTGATGGGCCGCTACCTGCGCAGCCTGGGGGCCTTCTGGTCGTCGTCGCTGGCGATGGAGCTCGAGTATCCGCTCAATGCCCTGATTGAGCTGCTCTCGGTGCTGGGCAACCTGGCCGGCAGCGTGGTGGTGCTGGCGCTGTTCTACGGCCGCGGCCATGGCCTGGGCGGCTGGAGCTGGGATGAGGCCCTGGTGGTGCTGGGGATCTACACCCTGCTCGATGGCTTCACCAGCACCCTGCTACAGCCCAACCTGGGGGCGATCGTCAACCATGTGCGCACCGGCAGCCTCGACTTCGTGCTGCTCAAGCCGATCGACAGCCAGTTCTGGCTCTCGGCCCGCAGCTTCTCCCCCTGGGGTCTGCCCGGGGTGCTGGCGGGGCTGGCACTGATCGGGCTGGCGACGCGGTGGGCGGGGGCCAGCCCCGCGCTGCCCACCCTGCTGGGCGCCGGCCTGCTGCTGCTCTGCAGTGCCCTGATCCTCTACAGCCTCTGGTTTGTGCTGGCGGCCACCAGCATCTGGTTCGTCAAGGTCTGGAACGCCACGGAGGTGCTGCGCAGCACCCTGGTGGCCGGCCGCTTCCCCGTCAGCGCCTACCCCCCCGCCCTGCGCACCCTGTTCACCCTGGTGCTGCCGGTGGCTTTCCTCACCACCGTGCCGGCGGAAGCGATCCTGGGCCGCGCCACGCCGCCCTGGGTGCTGGCCAGCCTGGGGATGGCGCTGCTGTCCCTGACCCTCAGCCGTGCTCTCTGGCGCCATGCCCTGCGCTACTACACCTCGGCGTCCAGTTGACAGCGCCGGCGTAGCCGCAAGGCTGAAACTGGGCCCCCGGGCCGTGGTGCGGCCTGATTCAGGCTTTCGACAGGACCCCCGTGGCACAGCAACGAGACGGACTGCGAGACGGACTGCCTCACGGCCATGGCAGCCGCCATCAGGAGAAACACCGCACGGACCGGGTGGGCTGGCTGCGGGCTGCGGTGCTCGGGGCCAATGACGGCATCGTCTCCACCGCCAGCCTGCTGGTGGGGGTGGCGGCGGCCGAGGCCGCACACGGCGCGATCATGCTGGCCGGAGCGGCTGGACTGGTGGCCGGGGCGATGTCGATGGCGGCCGGTGAATACGTTTCGGTCAGCTCCCAGGCCGACACCGAGCAGGCTGACCTGGCTCGGGAGCGTCAGGAGCTTGTTGATGATGCGGCGGCTGAGCTGGCGGAGCTCACCGCCATCTACGTGCATCGCGGCCTGGATCCGGCCCTGGCCCGCGAGGTGGCGCTGCAGCTCACCCGCCACGATGCCCTCGGCGCCCATGCCCGTGATGAGCTGGGCATCACCGAGGCATTGGCGGCCCGGCCGGTTCAGGCCGCCCTCACCTCGGCGGCGATGTTCTCGATTGGAGCGGCCCTGCCCCTGGTCACCGCTTCCCTGCTGCCCGCCTCCCGGATCGCGCTGGGGGTCTCACTCACCTCCCTGGTGTTCCTTGGCGTGCTCGGTGGGGTCTCCGCCCGGGCCGGTGGCGCCAGGCTGGGCACCGCCATCCTGCGCGTCACCGTCTGGGGGGCGCTGGCGATGGCGGCCACGGCCCTGATCGGCTCCCTGCTGGGGGTCTCGGTCTGAGCAGCGCAGAAGCGTGTCAGATCAAGGCGAACACCGATAAGGTCCTGCCTGCGACCAGAGCCCCGGATCCCGCCATGACCACTCACCTGCGCCGATGGGGCCTGCTGGCCCTGGTGGGACTGCCGGTCCTGGGGATCGGCGCCGCAGTGGCACTGGGGCCACGGCTGCCAGATCCCGTCCTGGCGGCGGTGGAGGCACCCGCACCGCCCACCGAGGTTCCCGCTCCGGATCCGCCCCAGGCGGCAGAGCCGTCCCCGTCCTCAGCGTTGGTGGTGCTGCTGCCCTCGCAGCCGGGCTTGCCCCTGGCGGCTGATGGCCGCCACTACCCACTGGTGCCCGGCGATCCCCAGGTGGTGGCCGACCTGCTGGTGTCGCTGGAGGAAGCCCTGCGCTCGCCCGATACCCCGGCGGAGTCGTTGCCGGCCCTGGGCCACCAGCACCAGGTGATCCTGCGGGTGCTGGCGGTGCGCGAGGCCCAGGCCCAGGAGGTGCGTCAACGTCTTTCCCCCCGCTGGCAGGCGGTGCTGGACCATCACCTGGGGGCCCGCCGGGCCTTCCTCTCCATGCGTCGCCGCGGCCCGGGCAGTCCCACCCTGCCGGCCTGGCGGATCGTGGCGCCGGAGCCAGCGGAGAAGCTGCTGGGCTACTACCGCAGTGCCGCCGCGGCCACCGGCATCGACTGGGAAGTGCTGGCGGCCGTCAATCTGGTGGAGTCAGGGATGGGCCGGATCGATGGTGTTTCGGTGGCCGATGCCCGCGGGCCGATGCAGTTCCTGCCCACCACCTGGGCGGAGCCCGGGATCGGTAAGGGCAACATCCGCGATCCCCACGACGCCATCCATGCCGCCGCTCGCTACCTGGTGCGGCGGGGTGGGCTCAAGGACATTCGCAAAGGGCTCTGGGGCTACAACAACAGCGATTACTACGGCAAGGCCGTCCTCCATTACGCGGCCCTGCTGCGCGAGGATCCCGCCGCTTACACCAGCCTCTACCACTGGGAAATCCACTATGCCTCCAATGCCGGTGACCTCTGGCTGCCGGTGGGCTACTCCCAGACCAAACCCATCCCGGTGGCCCTCTACCTCCAGCGTTTCCCCGCCAGCGCCCCGCCGGCCGCCAACCGTGGAGCCTGAAGGCGGCGTGGAAACTGCGCTGGCCCTCGCTGGTCGTTGGTGCTGTGGTGGAGTGGAGGGATGAGCGCTCGTCTGGTGCTCGGCCCCGTGCACGTCTGCCCGCAGGTGCGGGAATGGCTGGATCTGGAAACCCTGCAGCGTCTGGTGGCCCGCCACCGCCGCGGCGACTGGGGTGAGGTGGATGCCCGCGATGCCAGGGCCAACACCCTGGCGGCCTATCACCAGTGCGGCCGGCTGCGCAGCGTCTACGACCTGGGCCAGGGGCTGTCCATCTGGGTGATCACCGACCACCTCGGCACCGACAGCCTGCAGACCACCGTGCTGATCCCCGTCGATGAGTGATCCGGCACTTTGCGGCGATGACGCCTTCAGGGCGCTCAGGGCGATCGCCGAGCGCTTCGATCTCGGTGGCCCGATCAGCGGCATCGAACCCCTGGGCAACGGCAACGTCAACGACACCTATCTGGTGCGGCTGGGGGAGCTGGAGCGCCCCGCTGTGGTGCTGCAACGGGTCAACACGGTGGTGTTCACGGACCCCGAAGCGGTGATGGCCAACCTGGTGGCCTTCAGTGAGCACGTGGCCCGGCGACTGCTGGAGCCCCCCAGGGAGCTGGCGGGGCGCCGCTGGGAGGTGCCCCGGGTGTTTCTGGCCTGCGCCGATGGTCTCCCCTGGGTGTGGGAAGGCTCCAGCTTCTGGCGGGCCCTGGGTTTTGTGGAGCGGGCCCATTCGCTGGAGCGGATCGGCCACAGCGGCCATGCCCGTGAAATCGGCTTCGGCCTGGGCATGTTCCACCAACTGATCAGTGATCTGCCGGTGGAGAACCTGGCCGACACCCTGGAGGGGTTCCATGTCACCCCCACCTATCTGCGTCAGTTCGATCAGGTGCTCGGCCGGCTCGGAGCCTCCACTGACCCCGAACTCAGCGACTGCCTGGCCTTCGTGGAGCAGCGCCGCGGCCTGGTGCCGGTGCTGGAGCAGGCCAGGGCCGGGGGGCTCCTGCGCCAGCGACCGATCCACGGTGATCCGAAGATCAACAACGTCATGCTGGATCTGGAGGGCGACCGGGCCGTGGCCCTCATCGATCTCGACACGGTCAAACCCGGGCTGATTCATTACGACATCGGCGACTGCCTGCGCTCCGCCTGCAATCCCCTGGGGGAAGACACCGAGGACTGGCGGCAGGTGCAGTTTGATCTGGGGCTGTGCGAGGCCTTGCTCGGGGGCTACGGCAGCGTGGCCCGCTCCTTCCTCACCCCCGCCGATTACGACCACATTGTTGTGGCCATCGAGGTGATCAGCTTCGAGCTGGGGTTGCGCTTCCTGACCGATCATCTCGCCGGTGATGTCTACTTCAAGACCCGCTACAGGGGGCACAACCTGCTGCGGGCCCGGGTTCAGTTCCAGCTCACCAGGAGCATCGAGGCGCAGCACGCGGCTATCGAGGCCGTCGTGGCGACGATTCGATGAAGGCACCCAGCTCGGATTGGCAGGCGTTTGTTCTGCACCCCTTTCAGTCCGCTCCTGGGGCTCCTGGAGCGGGCTTGGAGCTGAGCGGAGCGATCAGGCGCCGGGCGGGAACCCTGGAGCTGCGCCTGAGCCTCGGTGGTGATCTCGCCTCGGTGGTGCTGGCCGATCCCTCCTTCCGGCCAGAACGCCGTGATGATCTCTGGCGCAGCACCTGTTTCGAGCTTTTCCTTGCCGCCGAAGGGCAGGCGCCCTACTGGGAAGTGAACCTTTCAGCCGCCGGCCACTGGAACGTCTACCGCTTCAGCGGCTATCGCCAGGGGATGGAGATCGAGCCCTCGCTGCAGGCCTTGCCCTTCGAGCTCAGGCGCCTCAGCGGAGCCCTTGAGCTGGAGCTGGCTTTGCCCCTACCGGACGACCTTCACTCCCCCTCTTCGCCCCTCGAGGCTGGGGTCTGCGCGGTGATCGAGCAACGCCAGGGGCTGCTCAGCTACTGGGCCGTGACCCATCCCGGCTCGGTGGCCGATTTCCACCGGCGCGACGGACTGGCGCTGCACCTGTGAGCTGGCGGGTGGAAGAGCCCAGAGTGAACCACCACCCCAAGCTCCTGCCCGAAGGCATCGTCATCGTGACATGCCGATCCACACATAGTGTGGCATAGGGGGTGAGTCATGACATCTGACTTCAAACGTCGATCCGCTTTGATCACCAGCATTGATCACCAATTCGATTCTCTGACCTGAATCTCTGACCCGAAATCTCCGCCGGGAAACTTCAGCGTGAGTCTTCAACATGAATCTTCAGGATGAATCTTGAGAGGGAATGGCTGTTCTTCATCTGTGCTGATTGATGGCCTGCCGAGGAGTCCAGGCTGACTCCGCTGTCGCTCAGTTGTATTCCCCGGGCATGTCCTGCTTGGTGATCGTCACCCTGCCGATGCGCTTGCCGGAGGCCCGCAGCAGCTCGTCGCCGGAGACATCGAAGCCCAGAGAGGTGGCGATCCTGGCCACGTCATCGGCGGTGGAGGAACCCAGCACCTGGCGCCTGAGCTCCCCATCGTCCTGAACCCTGGCGAGAAAGGCCCTGAGTTGCTCCTGGGACATGGCGGGCGGGTCGATCGTGGTGGTCCCCAGCATGGCTCCCTCCGGGGCCGCCGGACTCACTCCCCCCACTGGCGCAGCAGGTTGGTGTAGCTGCGGCTGATCAGATCAAACACCTCATCCTTGCCGTCGCGCCTGAAGATCGCCCGCCGGGCCGTGTCGAGCTCGAACAGCAGCTCACGCTGGTCGGCCCGGCGCACCCGGCTCTGGATCCAGCCCACCGCCACCAGCCGCAGGCCATCCCGCACTGGCTCCACCCGGTGCAGCTGGGTGCTGGGATACACCAGGGCATGGCCCGCCGGACAGCGCAGGGCGTCCTCCCCCGAAGGGCTCTCCAGCACCAGCTCGCCGCCGCTGTAGGCGTCTGGATCACTGAGAAACACGGTGAAGGAGAGGTCGGAGCGGCCGCCTGCCATGAAGGCATTGTCGACATGGCTGCCGTAGCCCTCGCCGCTGCCACTGCGGCTGAACAGCACCCCGTGAATGGCCACCGGCAGCGCGGCAGCCTGCAGCAGGGGGTGGACCAGCAGGCTGCTTTGCACCTGCTCAGCCAGCCGGGCGTGCAGCGGGCTGCTGCGGTCGAGCTGGTGGTTGCGCTTGACGGAGCGGGCGTGCCAGCCCGCCGTGTCAGCTCCCGGCAGCCAGCTGGCGGTTTCGCTGCCCAGGGCCACGCGCCACTCCTGCACCTGCTGGGGCTGGAGCAGGGGTTCGAGGAGGAAGCGCATGGCGGATGGTGAACAATGGTCCGGATTGCTTCACTTCGGCCCATGAACCGCTCCAGCATCGCTTTATTCCTGGCCACGGCTGGCCTGGCCGCGGGTGTGGCTGGCTGCAGTCAGAGCGAGGCACCCAAGCCCAGCTCCCCGGCGATGGAAAAGCCGGCGATGGGCAGCCCTGGCGCTGAGCCCTCCAGCAAGCCGGAGAAGCCGGGGAATCACGACGGCATGAAGCATGAGGAAGGGGGAGAAGGTGGAGAGGGCGGCGAAGGCTGAGCCGTAGCCTGCAACCCGACGGCTCAGCCCGGCTCCATAGCGCCTGAGCTGAGCAGCTCAAGGATCTGATCAGCGCCCACATCGTTGCGGATCTCCACTTGGCCGATGGCCGTGGGCAGCACGAAGCGCACCTGGCCGCTTCTCACCTTTTTGTCGCTCTGGAGGGTGAGCAGCACCGCCTCTGGATCCAGGGGCGGCAGCTGCACGGGAAGGCCGGCCTTGGCGATCAGGGCGCATTGCCGCTGCTGCTCGGCCCGGCTCCAGAGGCCCATGGCCGCCGCCAGCTCGCCGGCCGCCACCATCCCCAGCGCCACCGCCTCGCCATGGAGGTAGGTGCCGTAGCCGCAGAGGGTCTCCACCACGTGGCCGAGGGTGTGGCCGTAGTTGAGGATCGCGCGCAACCCCCCTTCCCGTTCATCGGCGGCCACCACGCGGGCCTTGGCCGCCGCGGATCGCTCCAGCAGCCGTTGCAGCAGGCTGTCGCCCACCGCCTCCAGGCTGGAGAGGTCGGCGGCGGCTTCCAGCTCGCTGAACAACTCGGGATCACCGATCACGCCGTACTTGATCACCTCGGCCATGCCCGCACGGAATTCCCGCTCCGGCAGCGTGACCAGGGTGCTGGGATCGATCAGCACCAGCCTGGGCTGGTGGAAGGCCCCGATCAGGTTCTTGCCACCGGGGTGATTGACCCCTGTCTTGCCGCCGATCGAGGCATCCACCATCGCCAGCAGGGTGGTGGGCACCTGCACCACGGCGATCCCGCGCAGCCAGGTGGCGGCGGCGAAGCCCGCCATGTCGCCCACCACCCCGCCTCCGAGGGCCACGATCAAGGAGCTGCGCTCCAGCCGCAGGGCCTGGGCCCTGTCGTGGATCAGGGCCACGCTGGCGGGGGTTTTCTGATCCTCCCCCGCGTCCAGCACCAGCAGGCTGGGCTCCAGCTCCGCACCGCGCAGGCTCGCGAGGGCCCTGGGGCCATAGAAGCCCTCCACCACCGGGTTGGTCACCACCAGCACCTTGGTGGCGGCCGCCACTCCCCTGAAGCGGATCAGCGGGCCGAGCTGATCGAGGCTTCCCTTGCCGATCAGCACCGAGTACGGCTGGCTGCTGAGGGCCACCTCGATCGAAAGGGGCGGGATCATCTTCGGCCGGTGCGGCAGGCAGGCTGGTCAGGCTAGGTCTGGGCTTGCCAGCCCTCGATCACCGCCAGCACCGCCTCGCCGTAGCGGTCCAGCTTGGCGGCGCCGATGCCGCTCACCTGCCCCAGGTCGGCAAGGCGCGCCGGACGCCGCGCCGCCAGCTCCGCCAGGGTGCGGTCGTGGAACACCACGTAGGGGGGCACCCCCTGCTCACGGGCCTGGGCACGGCGCCAGTCCTTGAGCGCCGTCATCAGGCTGGCATCGGCTTCAGGTTCAGCGGCGGCGGCGGCGGCTGCAGCCCGCCTGCGCTCCTGGCGCGGCGGGGCGGCGGGCAGCTCCAGGTTCAGGTCTCCCCGCAGCAGGCTCCTGACCCGCGCCTCCTCCCCCCAGCGCAACCCGCCTCGGCCCTCGGGCACCGGCTCTAGCCAGCCCTGGCTGGTGAGCTGACGCAGCAGGGTGCGCCACTGCTCGCGGTTCAGCTCCTTGCCGATGCCGTACACACTCAGGCTGTGGTGGCCGAGGGATCGCACCCGGGCGGTGTCAGCACCCAGCAGCACATCAGTGAGGTGGGCGGCGCCGAAGCGCTGGCCCGTGCGCCACACCGCCGAGAGTGCCTTCTGGGCCGCCACCGTCCGGTCCTCCAGCACCTGGGGCTCAAGGCAGCGGTCGCAGTTGCCGCAGGGCTCGTCCAGGGTTTCGCCCAGATGGGCCAGCAGCACCTGACGGCGGCAACCCGGCGCCTCGGTGAAGCCCACCAGGGCGTCGAGCTTGCCGTGCTCGATCCGCTTCTGGGCGGCGTCGGCCTCGGAGTCTTCGATGAAGCGCCGCAACTGGGGCACATCCCCTGGTCCGTGCACCATCCAGGCGGTGGCGGGCAGGCCGTCGCGCCCGGCACGGCCGGTTTCCTGGTAGTAGGCCTCCAGGCTCTTGGGCAGATCCAGATGGGCGACGAAGCGCACATCCGGTTTGTCGATGCCCATGCCGAAGGCGACCGTGGCCACCACCACCACGCCGCTGTCATTGCGGAAGCGGCTGAGGGCGCTGGAGCGCTGGCTCGCGTCCATGCCGGCGTGATAGCCCACCGCCCCATGGCCGGCGGCCTGCAGCAGGGCGGCGAAGCTGTCCACCCGGCTGCGGGAGCGGGCGTAAACGATGCCGGCTTCGCCTCGGAACTCCTCGAGGAAGGCCAGCAGCTGCTCCCTGGCCTCCTGCTTGGGTCGCAGCAGATAGCGGATGTTGGGCCGATCGAAGCTAGCCAGGAACACCCGACCCTGCTCCAGCGCCAGGCGCTGAATGATCTCGCCGCGGGTGCGGGGATCGGCGGTGGCGGTGAGGGCCAGCCGCGGCACCTGGGGAAAGCGCTGGGCCAGGGCCTGCAGCTGCAGGTACTCGGGGCGGAAGTCGTGGCCCCACTGGGAGACGCAGTGGGCCTCATCGATGGCAAACAGGGCCAGGGGACGTTCCTGCAGACGCTCCAGCAGATCTCCGGCCAGCAGCCGCTCCGGTGACACGTAGAGCAGATCCAGCTCGCCTCGCTGCAACTGGCGCCAGAGGTCGCTGACGGCTTCGCTCGCCAGAGCGGAGTGCAGGGCCGCCGCCCTCACCCCGGCCTGGCGCAGGGCCAGCACCTGGTCGTCCATCAGGGCGATCAGGGGTGAGACCACCACCGCCAGGCCCTCCCGGCAGAGGGCCGGCACCTGATAGCAGAGCGATTTGCCGCCACCGGTGGGCATCAGCACCAGACCGGAGCCGCCGGCGATCACGTGCCGCACGATCTCCTCCTGGGGACCACGGAACCGGTCGTAGCCGAACACCTCCCGCAGCACCCGCAGCGGGTCGCTGCCGCCGAAGTTGCTCTGCACGACCCTGGCTCTCGTCATGGTGCGTCCCACAATGGCCCCATGGATGGTTCCCCCGCTGCCTCACCGTCGTTCCGTCGCCGCTTGGCCTGGTGGGGGCGCAGCGCCACGGCCTGGGGCTTTCTGACGCCGGCGCTGCTGCTGCTGAGTGTTTCGGTGCTGGTTCCGGCCGCGATGGCCCTGGTGATCAGCTTCACCGCCACCGGCCTTGATGTGAGCGAACCGCTGCGCTTCATCGGCCTGGCCAACATCCGGCGGCTGCTGGCTGACCCGGTGTTCCTGCAGGTGCTGGGCACCACCTTCCTCTATCTGATCGGGGTGGTCCCGCCGATCGTGCTGGGTTCCCTCGCCCTGGCCGTGCTGGTGAACCGCCAGCTGCCCGGCATCCACCTGTTCCGAGCCGCCTTCTACACGCCGGTGCTGGTGTCGATCGTGGTGGCGGCCATCGCCTTCCGCTGGCTCTACGCCGAGAACGGCCTGGTCAACGGCTGGCTGGGGGCCTGGCTGGGGGAGGCCTTCACACCGATCGGCTTTCTCACCACCCCCTGGCTGGCGCTGCCCGCCGTGATGCTCGTGACCCTCTGGAAGGGCCTCGGCTACTACATGGTGATCTTTCTCTCGGGCCTGCAGGGCATCTCGCCGGAGCTCTACGAAGCCGCCGCCCTCGATGGCAGCGAGGGCTGGCGCCGTCATCTCGACATCACCCTGCCCCTGCTGCGGCCCTATCTGACCCTGGTGGGGGTGATCTCCGCCATCGCCGCCACCAAGGTGTTCGAAGAGGTGTACCTGATGACCCAGGGGGGGCCAGCCGATTCCACCCGCACCCTCGTCTATTACGTTTACGACCAGGCGTTTTCCGAGCTGGAGATCAGCTACGCCTGCACGGTGGGCCTGGCCCTGTTCCTGATCGTGTTGATCTTCAGCCTGCTGCGCTTCCTGGCGGTGGGCGAGAAGGGCTTCAGCTGAGGCGGCCCAAGGGGGGGTTGGGCGAGGGAATGGCAAGCTTCTGAATTGGCGCGTGGCCCTGGCGCCGCGTGGTCCGGGAGGTCAGCGATGGGCGGCAGGATCGGCGTGGTGGGGGGCGGCCAACTGGCCTGGATGCTGGCGGCCGCGGCGCGGAAGCTGGGCATCGAGCTGCATGTGCAGACTCCGGAGCTCTCCGATCCCGCCGCCCGGTTGGCCACCAGCGTGGTGCGGGCGCCGCTGGCGGATCTGGAGGCCACCCGGCGTCTGGCCCAGAAGGCGACGGCGATCAGTTTCGAGAACGAGTGGCTCGACCTCGAGACCCTCGCTCCGCTGGAGCAGGAGGGGGTGGTGTTCATCCCCCGGCTGCAGTCCCTGGCGGATCTGGTCTGCAAGCGCCGCCAGCGCCTGCTGCTGGAGCGGTTGCACCTGCCCTCACCGCGCTGGTTTGCGCTGGAGGAGATCCTGATCCCCCCGGCTCCGGCCGAGCTGGAGGAGCCAGCCAGCGCCGGGGCTGAGCCCAGGGACGCGGGAGTGGAGGAGCCGGCGCCGGTTCTGCCCCTCCAGCCTCCGCCGGGGTTCCACTTCCCGCTGATGGCCAAGGCGGTGCGGGGCGGCTACGACGGCCGTGGTACCCGGGTGATCCACAGCCAGGCGGAACTGGAGGCCCTGATCGAGGCGGTGGACCCCAGCCTGTGGATGCTGGAGGAATTCGTGGCCTTCGAGCAGGAGCTGGCGCTGGTGGCCTGCCGTGATCACCTCGGGGCGGTGCAGTGCTATCCGCTGGTGGAGACCCACCAGCACGATCAGGTCTGCGACTGGGTGCTCGCTCCCGCGGTCGCCAGCCAGGCGGTGGAGGCCCGGGCCCGCAACGTGGCGGCCTCGCTGCTGGCGGCCCTCAATTACGAGGGTGTGCTCGCGATCGAGTTCTTCTACGGGCCCTCGGGCCTTCTGATCAATGAGCTCGCCCCGCGCACGCACAACTCCGGCCACTACACGATCGAGGCCTGTGCCACCAGCCAGTTCGCCCAGCAGGTGCGCATCGTTTCGGGGCAGCCCCTCGGCGATACCTCCCTGCAGCTGGCCGGCGCCTTGATGGTGAATCTGCTGGGTTTCGAGACCTCCACAGCGGCCTACGCCAGGCAACGCCAGGCCCTGGAGGCCCTGGAGTCCTCCCACCTGCACTGGTATGGCAAACGTCTTGCCCTGCCCGGTCGCAAGCTGGGTCACATCACCCTGGAGCTCAAGGCCTCAGGTGCGGCCGAGCGGGCCAGGGAGGCCGCCCTGCGGCTGGCGGAGGTGCGGGCGATCTGGCCGCTGCCAGCCGCTCGCACCGCTTAGAGTTTCCTTGAACTGCTGTGTTGGTGACTGCCTTTCACAGGTTCTGATCTGACTCCCTCTTCGACGTGGGTGGTCTGTCGTGACGGTGACGTACACCGGCCCCGTTGCCGGAAACGAAGCCCCACTTTGACTGCTCCTCTGGTTCTACCAGGTCGAACACTGGGGCAAGACGGCACGGCGGTTCACCCTTTTTCAAGCTTTGAGACAGAGCAGCTCCAGGCGGTCCTGCAGCTTCTCCCTGGGCCAGTTGGTCAGCACGAACACCTCCTGGGCCGTGCTGCCGCGTCGGGCCAGCAGCTTGAAGCCCCCGTTGATCGGAACCGACACCCGCAGACGCAGGCGGGGGCTGTGACCCTTGACGCGACTGATCACGGCCGGGGTGATTGTGTCGATGCCCTCGTCCCGCGCCAGGACCTTGAGCACGGGGATCAGGCCTTCCACATAGGTGCTGTGGGTGATCACGACCCGGCCCATGGGACTTTCTCACCGTTGAGCAAGCCTAGGCAGGGCGATGCGGCCCTGAGCCTGGCTGGGAATCAGTCCCGCTCCAGAGGCGCCATCGTCAGGCCCTCCTGGCTGAGTTGCTGGTGGTAGAGCTCGGCCTGCTCCTGGGGTCCGCTCCAGACCACGGCTGAACCCTGAGAGTCGATCTGATGGGCCAGTTCCCAGGCCCGTTCGGGTCCCATGCCGGGCAGAAAGCGCACCAGGCAATTCACCACGTGCTGGAAGGTGTTGACGTCGTCGTCAAGCACAACGACGCGGAGGTGGGGATAGGGCTGGCGTTGCCGGATCCCCGCCGGGATCGTCTGGACTCCCGGGGCAGCCATCGTTGGATCGCGTCTGAGGCGACCCCACTCTAGGTAAAGTCTGAATCACCGTTGCTTGGGCGATCCCATGCTCATCTCCCTCGCCTGGGCTTCCCTGGCTGCTCTGTTCAGCTTTTCGATCGCCATGGTGGTCTGGGGCCGCAACGGCGACGGCACGATCAACTTCTGATCGCCCCAGGGCCCACTCCTCACCCGGATGCCTGACTTTTCCCTCTCCAGCACCAATGTCCTGGCGCTGACAGCCACGGTGTTGCTGGTCTTCGTCACGGGCGGGGTGATCTACCTCTCCGCGATCGAGTGGCGTGACCGCCGCCGGGCCAAGCGGGCCCCACGGCCCGCCTCAGCCTCAGGTCGTCTGTCCTCCGGACGGCGCTGAACCTACGGAGCTGACCTCCCCGTCACCATGACCCTCACCCTGCCGCGCTGGAAGGGTCTGCCTCCGGCCCCTCGCCTGGGACCGCTGCCGATCACTTCGGCGCTGATCGCCCTGCTGGTGATCGCCCCGGCCAGCCAGCTCCACCGCTTTCCCCGCTCCAACGCCGAAGGGCTGGAGCGGGTGGTGGCGATGGCCAGCCTGATTCAGAGCTTCCAATCCGATGACGCCCGACCAGTGCCGCTGCTCTGGCAGGAGCGCCTGGGTTCGGAGCCGGCGGCTCGGCTCTGGGCACGGCAGCGGGGCACCTGGTGGCAGTTCTGGGGGCGGGAGGGGTCGGCTCACCTGGTGGTGCCGGCCCGGCTGTTCGGCCCCCAGGCCAACGCTGCCCTGCCGGGCGCCGCGGTGCGGGTAGACGATCTGGTGGTGATCGCTCCCGATCTCCTCTCCCACCAGACACTCCAGAAGCAACTGCGTCAGACCGCCCGGCCGCCCCGGGGTCTGGAGCAACGCTGCGTCAACCTGCTGCGCAGCCGTCAGGCGGTGGCCTGGACCAAGCTCGCCCTGGCGCAGATCTCCGGTGATCTCGCCCCGCTGCTGCAGCGCTATCAGCAGGGCTGCCTGGCGGTGAGTGCTGAGGCCGATGGCCTCAGCTGGCAGGGGGAGGCCAGCGCCAAACCTGATTCGGTGGCTGCCGCCCCGCCGCAGCCAGCCCAGCCGAGCACCAGCGGCGGGCCTCTGCCTGCCGATCTGTTGCTGGAGGTGGCCGGAGCAAGGCTGGATCTGCTCCTCGACGCCCTGCTCAGCAATGCCGTGATCCGCCAACCGCTGATGGAGCGCTACGGCCTGGATCAGGCGGCCCTGGAGCGATTGCGAAGCACCCCGTTCCTCCTGCGCCTCAGGCCCCAGCCCAAGGGTCCCTTCCAGGCTTCGCTGGAGTTGCAGCTGGAGGTTGGTCAGGAGCGCTCCGGCTGGACCCGCTGGTTGACGGCCCTGGGCCAGGCCCTGGAGCGCCAGGGCCTCAGCGACCAGCGCTCCCCCACGAGCTCCGGTCCGGCGGCGGCCACCAGCGCTGTGACATCCCGGTTGCCGAGCAGCCTCTGGCTGCGCGATGACGGCACCCCCCTGGGGGGCTGGCGCTGGGTGGTGCCGGCCAGCGGTGGTGCCCCGCAGTTGCTGTTCGTGCTTGGCGCGGGCCTGCCGGGCGCGGAGCGCTTCGCGGCGGCCAGACCACCGGCCGGCGGTGGGCTCCACCTGCGGGCCAGGCCCGTTGCCCTCTCTGCCCTGGGCCTGCTGCCGCAGGACCTGCCGGCGGTGGCCCGGCGTTCCAGCCAGCTGGAGATCCTCTCGGCCCCGGTGGCCACGCCAAAACCGGGGGTCAAGCCTGGGGGCACCTCGCCAGCGGGCGATGGTGGCTTGTCATGGCTGTGGGGATCCCTGACGCTGGAGGCTCCCCAGGCAACACCAGCGGCCCAGGCTCAACCTGCAAGGCCGCCACTGGCACCAACTCCAACCCCAAGGTCAGCTCCAGCGGGCCGCTGACCCGTTCAGCTTCCCTGGGGGGCGGCCGGGGGGGTGGTCTCAGACGTCACGGCTGCTTCGGCTGCTGAAGCCCCTGATTCGGTGGCCTGGCTGGCGGCGGGGGCCGCCTTCCTCTCCTGGGCCTGACGCTCGCGCCGGCGCCGTTCGGCGGCCAGGGTCTCCTCCATCAGTTCGACGGCCTGGGCCATCTTCTCGAGGGTGCTGGCGTAGAGGGTCAGGTCTTTGTCGACCCGCTCCTTCATCAGACCCATCGATTCACCGATCTCGTGGGCCGCGTCCCGCAGGGCCTGGGGTTCCACCGCTTCGGCGCCGCGGGCTTTCTGCAGCAGGCTGAGCAGCCCCACGGCGAACAGGCGTGAGTAGTGGAAATCGGGCCTGTCGATACCGGCCAGCACCCCGGCGATCGGTTCAGGGGCGCCCTTGCCCTTCTCGGCCAGCCACTGCTTGACCTCTTCAAGGCTGTGCTGCCCCACCGCTTCTGTGGCAGCAATGTGCTGGGCGCGGATCTGCTGGGAGTCGAAGCCGGAGGAGGCGCAGAGGGCCACGAACAGGGGCTCGCTCTGCTGCTGGGGACGATAGCCCTTGGCAAAGCCGTCAAAAACCTGGGTGAGCCCTACGGCAAACAGGCTGTCACTGCGAAATCCGCTCTGCCGACTGAGCAGGTGCAGCTCCACGAGCAGCTCATCGACCATGCGCCGGTACAACGCACCGATCACAAAGGGGAAGGCTGCGTGGAAAGCACGCTTGCTGTCAGCAACGGTGAGGCAGGCGCTCACTCTCATCCGCTCGAATCAGCTGACCTTAGCGCTGGAGCCCCCCGGGCCGATCGGGCGGAGGGTGCAGCGTCCTCGGTAGGATCCAGCGAGTTGCTCTGCCGTTGCCGATGATCCCGATCGTGATTGAGGATTCGGGCCGGGGTGAGCGCGCCTTTGATATCTATTCCAGGCTCCTGCGCGAGCGCATCATCTTCCTAGGTGAGCCCGTGACCGCTGAATCAGCCAATCGGGTGGTGGCCCAACTGCTTTTCCTGGAGGCGGAAGATCCTGAGAAAGATATCTTTCTCTACATCAATTCCCCCGGTGGCTCCGTCTACGACGGCCTTGGCATCTTCGACACAATGCAGCACATCAAGCCTGACGTGCAGACGGTCTGTGTGGGGCTGGCCGCCAGCATGGGCGCCTTCCTGCTCACCGCGGGGGCGAAGGGCAAGCGCAGCAGCTTGCTCCATTCCCGGATCATGATTCACCAGCCCCTGGGCGGGGCCCGCGGTCAGGCGAGCGACATCCGCATCCAGGCGGATGAAATTCTCTTTCTCAAGGACAAGCTCAACCGGGAGCTCTCGGAACGCACCGGCCAACCCCTGGAGCGCATCCAGCTGGACACTGACCGCGATTTCTTCATGTCACCGTCCGAAGCGGTGAGTTATGGACTGATCGACAAGGTGATCGAGAAGCGTCCCGTCCGCCCGGTCTGACAGCAGCACTGACAGCAGCAGCGCGCCGTCAATCCTCCAATCGCTTGAATCGAGGATTGGCGATCGCCAAAAAAAAAGAACCCAGCCTCGAAACAAGGCTGGGTTTTTTGTCCTGATCACTCTTTGCCTGGAATCTCCAGACCATTCTTGCTGCCCTTGAGTTCCTTCCAGAGCATGCGGATTTCGTCGTAGGCCTGATCCTGATTCAGCTTGCCGTTGCTCTGAAGGCCGACAATCAGACCCACGCGATCGGCGAATCGCTCAAGATTCTGGTGAAAGGCCAGCCGCTGGGGGCTCCAGTCGTCGCCGTGGTAGGCGCTGTAAGACTCCATAGGAGAGCGGGTGCTGCTCAAGAGCTGGACGCGTGACTGCAAATCAGATTAAACAGTGGATGGAGCCCTACGGGACAAGGTTCGGTTAAGAAACCAGTCCCGTGGGGCTCCTTCACCTGCAGGGTCTTACTCGGATTGGTCAGGCCGCAGGCAGCAGTGGTGAGAAACGGTCCTTCTCAGGAATGGGTGTGAACTCGGCCACCACGGCACGGAACTCATCGCCATTGAGGGTTTCCTTCTCGATCAGCATCTCGACGAGGCGGTCCATGCAGTCACGGTGGCTGGCCACCAGGGTCTGGGTGTCGCGGTAGCAGAGATCAACGATGCTGCGCACCTGCTCGTCGATGCGGCGGGAGATCGAATCGGAGACATCGCTGCGGGTCATCAGGTCGCGACCGAGGAACACCTCCTGATTGCCGGACTCCAGAGACATCGGACCGAGGTCGCTCATGCCGAAGCGGGTCACCATCTGGCGGGCCATGCTGGCCACCTGCTGGATGTCACCGCCGGCACCGGTGGTGACCTCGGCGTGGCCGAAGACCACATCCTCGGCCACTCGGCCGCCGAGAGCTCCCATGATGCGGGCCTTGAGCTGGGCTCGGCTCACCAGCATCTGCTCCTCATCGGGAGCGAACCAGGTGAGGCCCTGGGCCTGGCCTCGGGGGACCAGGGTGACTTTCTGAACGGGGTCGTGGTCCTTCACCAGGGTGCCCACCAAGGCATGACCCACCTCGTGATAAGCGATCAGGCGCTTGCTGCGGCCGTCGGTGAGGGGTTTGCCCTCCATGCCGGCGATCACCCGATCAACGGCGTCATCGATCTCCACAAGGGTGGTGGCCTCCTTGCGGCGGCGGGCGGTGAGGATGGCCGCCTCGTTCAGCAGGTTGGCCAGATCGGCGCCAGTAAAGCCGGGGGTGCGGCGGGCCACGGCCTCGAGGGACACGTCTTCGGCGAGTTTCTTGTTGCGGGAGTGGACCTTGAGGATCGAGAGCCGTCCTTTGATGTCGGGGGCATCGACGCTCACCTGGCGATCGAAACGGCCCGGACGCATCAGGGCTGAATCGAGCACATCGGGGCGGTTGGTGGCGGCGATGATGATGATGCCGCTGTTGCCCTCGAAGCCGTCCA
Organism: Cyanobium sp. CZS48M; assembly: GCA_030373145.1. Taxonomy (GTDB): domain Bacteria; phylum Cyanobacteriota; class Cyanobacteriia; order PCC-6307; family Cyanobiaceae; genus Regnicoccus_A. Next base: position 125,422 of record JAUCZK010000001.1, read on the forward strand.
TCTCGGTGAGCAGCTGGTTGAGGGTTTGCTCCCGCTCGTCGTTGCCGCCGCCGATGCCGGCCCCGCGTTGACGGCCGACCGCATCGATCTCATCGATGAAGATCAGACAGGGGCTGTTTTCCTTGGCCCTCTTGAACAGATCGCGCACCCGGCTGGCGCCGACGCCCACGAACATCTCCACAAACTCCGAGCCGGAGAGGGAGAAGAAGGGCACACCAGCCTCGCCGGCGATGGCCTTGGCCAACAGGGTCTTGCCGGTGCCGGGGGGGCCCACCAGCAGCACCCCCCTGGGGATCTTGGCGCCCACGGATGTGAAGCGCTCCGGCTGCTTCAGGAAGGTGACCACCTCCTCAAGGTCTTCCTTGGCCTCCTCGACGCCGGCCACGTCATCAAACATCACACCGGTTTCAGCCTCCATGGCGAAACGGGCCTTGGTCTTGCCGAACTGCATCGCCTGGCCGGGGCCGCCGGGCATCGACGAGGAACGGCGGGCCAGGAAAATCAGGGAGCCGATCAGCAGCAGGGGGAAGAGCAGGTTGCCCAGGATCCCCAGGGCCGGCGGAGTGCTGCGGGGGGGATGGATGTCGAAGCTGATGCCCTGGGTCTTGAGGGTGTTGATCAGCTCCGGTGCCAGGCCGGGCAGATCAACGCGCAGGCGCTGGACGCGGTTGTCGAGATCCGGGTCGACGGCTTCGATCACGGCGGTGCGGCCCCCATCGAAGATATCGACGGCGGTGACGCGGCCGGCCTCGACGTAGTCGAGGAAGCGGCCGTAGCTCATGCGTGCCACCGCGGCGTTGCGTGGGGCCACGGTGTCGGTGCGGCCCTCAGGGGTGAATCGGCTGGCGCCTCCGTTCCCGAGCACCTGCCAGCCAAGGAACAGGGCCACTCCGATCGGGAGCAGCCAGAGAGCAAACAGACGCCAGCGCTGATTCATGGCTGAGGGGAATTTTTAACAAGTGTAAAGCGCGCCACCCTCAGCGGAGAGCTCCCGGCCGCAGCGCCACTGACTTCAGCTTGTCATGGTTGCCCCAGTGTTGCCCCAGCCGCCGGGCCTTGGTGACAGAGCTTCAGCTGATGGTCAGCCAGGCTGGATCATTGCTGCCCTCGCTGCCATCGAGATCCGGTGCTTCGATCAACAGATCGGCGCTCGGCAGGGTTTCCAGCAGTTCAGGCCCGCCGAGGCCGTGGGTCCAGATTTCCAGCTCCGCCCCCTTGGGGGCCTGAAAGCTGAGCAGTTCAAACGGGAAAATGACCCGCTCCAGGTAGAACTCACCAGGCCCGCAGGACCGCAGAATCACCATACGGTCGCTGGTATTGCGATAGCCGCAGGAGAGCAGAGCCAAGGGAAGAGTTTCAACGGGGTTGATCCACTAAGCCACCATCCATCCGGGGCTTTGGTCACAGACGGCACCGTTCAGCTTTCTTAAGGTTTTCTTGATCCACTCGGGGTACGTCGCGAGGTGTCGCAGGACACGTGGCCCTTCGCCTTCAGAGGCTCCGCAGGGCCACGATCGGATCCAACCGTGAGGCCCGGCGGGCCGGCACCACCCCGAAGAACAGGCCGATCGACCCCGAGAGGCCCACGGTGAAGAGCACGCTGCCGCTGTCGATCGAGGCCGGCAGGGGGGTGAAGCGGCTCACCGCCATCACCGTGCCCAGGCCCACGGCGCTGCCGATCAGGCCGCCGAGGCTGGCGAGCACCAACGATTCCACTAGAAACTGCAGCAACACATCACCGCTGCGGGCCCCCACCGCCTTGCGCAGGCCGATCTCCTGGGTGCGCTCGCTCACAGACACCAGCATGATGTTCATGATGCCGATGCCGCCCACCAGCAGCGACACGCCGCCGATCGCCCCCAGCATCAGGGTCAGCCCACCGGTGATCGTGCCCACGATCGAGAGGGCGTCCTGCTGGGAGCGCACGGCGAAATCGTCCTCCCGCAGGATGCGGTGGCGCTGGCGCAGCAGGTTGGTGATCTGAAATTTTGCGGCGCTGGTGCTGGCCTCGTCGCGGGCCTCGGCGCTGATGAAGGTGAGCACCACCCCGTAGGTGGGGTCACGGCCGCTCAGCTTGCTCACCATCGTTGAGAGCGGGATGTAGGCGGCCTCGTCCTGGTTGGTGCCGAAGGCGGCGCCTTTGGCGGCCGTCACGCCGATCACCTCAAACGACTGATCGCGGATGCGTAGGGACTGGCCGATGGCGGGGCCCGAGGGCAGCAGCTTCTGCTTGAGGTCAGGGCCGATCACAGCCACATTGCGGGCCCCCTTGATGTCGTCGTCGCTGAAGAAGCGCCCCTGGGCGATCTCGAAGCGCCGCACAGGCAGAAACTCAGGCGTGATGCCCGAGACCGAGGCGTTGGAACTGCTCCCTCCCGACTGGACCACCGCGTTGATTGTGATCTGGGGGGCGACCCGGCGCACACTGGGCACCTGCTCAGCGATCGCCTCGGCGTCTTCCAGCACCAGGGTGCGGGGATTCTCGATCCCCTGGCGGCGGGTGTCGTTGCTGCCAGGCACCACGAAGAGCACATTGGCTCCGAGGGTATTGAGCTGGCCTTCCGCCAGGTTCTGGGCCCCCTTGCCCACCCCCACCAGGGTGATCACCGAGGCGTTGCCGATCACGATGCCCAGCATGGTCAGGAGGCTGCGCAGCCGGTTGGCCTTGAGGGTGTTGAGGGCCATCCCGACGGTTTCCGCCAGGGGCAGTTTCGAGGCCATGGCCGCCAGCAGCGTTCAGAGCCGCATCATGGCCAGCGGCAGCGGCGGCCGGCGTCAGCCTCAGAGGATGGTTTCGCTGCGATCGGCCTGGGTGTGGTTGCGGGCGCCGCGGTGCACCACCCCCTCCCGCACCTCCAGGGTCACGAATTCACCCAGGCGCAGATCCGAGGTGGCGTTGGCCACACCCACGATCACCGGCACCCCAAGCCGCTGGGCAATCACGGCGGCATGGCTGTCGCAGCCGTCCTCCTCGGCGATCACCCCTCGGGCCTTGCGGATGGCATCGAGGTAGCCGGCATTGGTTTCGCGCACCACCAGGATCTCGCCGCTCTCCAGCCGCGCCGCCTCCTCGGCGGTGGTGGCCACCCGCACCCGGCCGCTGACCGAGCCGTTGCCGATGCCCAGGCCCCGGCCCAGCACGGCGGAGACAATGCCCACCTTGACCAGATCGGTGGAGCCGCTCACTCCCGAGAGGGTGCCGGCGGTCTGAACCACCAGATCGCCCTCCTTGAGCAGTCCCCTCTCCTGGGCTACACCCATGGCCAGGGTGAAGGTGCTGGTGGTGGAGGCCTGATGGCCGATCAGCAGGGGATTTACCCCCCAGACCAGCTGCAGCTGGCGGGCCACCTTCACCTCGCTGGTGATGGCCAGGATCGTGGTGGAGGGGCGGAACTTGCTGACGTTGCGCGCCGTGGCCCCGCTCTTGGTGAGGGGAAGGATGGCGGCGGCCTGGAGCTGACGGGCAATCGTGCTGACGGCCTGGCTGATGGCGTTGGGGATGGTGGAGGCCATGTGGCTGTCCACCACCCGGCGGGGGTAGTCGCGCTCGATGCGGCGGGCGATGCGGGCCATGGTTTCCACCGCCTCCACCGGGTAGTCACCCACGGCGGTTTCGTTGGAGAGCATCACCGCGTCGGTGCCATCGAGGATGGCGTTGGCCACATCGCTCACCTCGGCCCGGGTGGGGCGCGGGCAGCTGGCCATGCTGTCGAGCATCTGGGTGGCCGTGATGATCGGGATGCCCAGGGTGTTGGCCTTGCGGATCAGTTCTTTCTGCAGCAGCGGCACCTCTTCGGCCGGCATCTCCACCCCCAGGTCGCCCCGGGCCACCATCACGCCATCGCAGAGGGGAAGGATGGCGTCGATCTGATCGATCGCCTCGAACTTCTCGATCTTGGCGATCACCGGGGTGTTGTACCCCTGGCTGCTGATCAGCTCGCGGATCTCCTGCATGTCGGAGGGATTGCGCACGAAGCTCAGGGCCACCCAGTCGACCTCCTGCTGGAGTCCGAAGCTGAGGTCCTCCCGGTCCTTGGTGGTGAGCGCACGGATCGAGAGCTGCACGTCGGGGAAGTTCACCCCCTTGTTGTTGGAGAGCACCCCACCCACCACCACGGTGCAGTGCAGGGTGCGCTCGGGGATGTCGACGGAGTCGACCACCATTTCCACCCGCCCGTCATCGAGCAGGATGCGGCTGCCGGCGGTCACCTCATCAGCGAGGCGGTCGTAGGTGATCGTGGCGATCGACTGGTCACAGCTCACCGCCTGGGAGGTGAGGGCGAAGGGATCGCCGTTGGCCAGGGTGATCGGGCCGCCTTCGAAGCGCCCCAGGCGGATCTTCGGACCCTGGAGATCCTGGAGGATGCCCACGTGGATGCCCAGCTCGTGGGCCACCTGACGGATCGTGGCAATCCGGGCGGCGTGTTCGGAGTGGTCCCCGTGGGAGAAATTGAGGCGGAACGTGGTGGCCCCGGCCTGGATCAGCTCCCGCAGGCGCTGGGGAGACTCCGTGGCTGGACCGATCGTTGCCACGATCTTGGTGCGACGCGACAGATCGGGCTGGGCCATCGGAAAGCCGAAGGTTCAGGCGGAAACTACCATCCGGTCCCGCCCCTCTCCTGCCGCCGATGGTGCTGAACCGATGGATCTGAACGACTACCAGCTCCAGGCTCGCTCCACCGCCCGCTACCCGCAGGTGGGCGCCAATCCCATCTATCCCACCCTCGGTCTCTGCGGTGAAGCCGGTGAGGTGGCCGACAAGGTGAAGAAGGTCTTGCGCGACCGCGGCGGCGTGTTCGAGCCCGAGCTGGTGGACGACCTGGCCCTGGAACTGGGCGATGTGCTCTGGTACGTCTCCCAGCTGGCCAGTGAACTGGGGCTGACGCTCGACGCTGTGGCCCGCTTGAACCTGGCGAAACTGGCGGGACGGGCCAGCCGCCAGACCCTCGGGGGGAGCGGCGATCACAGATAGGGGTGGTGCTGCTGTTGAGGCCTGCACGCGGCTCGCCAGACTGGGCCCAGAAGAACCCACCCGAGCCAGCCCTCAGCAGCCCGAACCACCCGGAGAATCGTTTGAAGCCCAGATCCCTGTTCACCCAAATCGCTCCCCCCTCGAGGGCCCTGCCCAAAGGCCTGGCCCTGCTGCTGGCACTGTTGTTGCTGCTGGCCCCCGCAGCACCGGTCTGGGCCCTGGATCTGGCCGTGACGGACATCAGTGTGGAGCCCTGCCCGGCGGCTGATCCCGGGGCCCAGCCGGAGCTGAAGCGCCCAAGCGGGGCCAGTTGCTACGCCCTGCGCGGCACGGTGACCAATCCCCGCTCCCAGCCGGTGATCGACACGGATCTGTTCGCCGTGATCAGCGACCGCAGCGGGGAACCGGTGCTTCAGAACCGCACCAGGGTGGGCTCCATCGGTGATGTTCCCCCAGGAGAGTCGAGTTTCGCCCTGCGCCTGGCGGTGCCGGCCGGCACCCCCGGGCCGCTGATGGTCAGCCATGCCAAGGCCAGGGGATTCAATTCACCTGTACGGGTACGGGCCGGTGCCGACGATGAGCTGCTGCCCCTGGAGCAGGCGTTGCTCGATCCGCTCTGAGCGGCGTGGCCCGGCGCTTCAGTAGCTGATGCCGCCCATCAACGATCCACTCAGGTTTCCCAGCAGCCCCTGAACCAGGCTGAGGGTGATGAAGGCGATGATCGCCGAGAGGTCGAGACCGCCCAGGGGCGGGATCAAACCGCGGAAGGCATTGAGGTAGGGGTCGGTGATCGAGCTCACCGTGCTCAGCACCGGGTTGCTCCAGTCGAGGTTGGGGAACCAGCTCAGCAGCACCCGCACCAGCAGCACCAGGCTGTAGATGCTGAGGGTCTGGGCCAGCACAGCCAGGATCTGGCTCAGGATCGTCATGGGCAAGGCCTGAAGCAACTCGACACTGACTCTATGCAGCTGGGTTGCCCGTCACCTGGGTGACGGCGAAGGTGCGGTGGAACTTGTCGCTGAGGCTGATCCAGAAGGAGCGGCCGTCGCTCTGGCGTCGCCGCTCGATGAAGTCCTGGGCCAGCAGCTCCTTGATGTGGTCGTAGGCGCCGGATCCGCGCAGCTCCACCAGATCCGACTGCAGGATGCGCCGCTTCAGAGCCACCGTCGCCAGGGTGCGCAGGGTGGCGGTGGAGAGGTCCACCGGCAGCAGCGTCTGCACCAGATCGGCGTGGTTGTCACGCAGCTGCAGGCTGAAGCGTGGCCCGTCCTGGCGGATCTCCAGGGCTGTGTCCCGGTGGGCGTAGTCGGCCATCAGGGTGATCAGGGCCAGTTCCACGGCGTCGCGCTCGATCGGCTCACTCAGGCCAGCTGAGGCGATCTCGGCCAGCTCGCCCAGGCTGAGGGGGCGGCCCTTGAGGTAGAGGATGGCCTCAAGTCGGGCCGGAAGGGATAAAGAAGCGCTGGACATGCTCCCAGCCGGCCCATCGTTGGCCGCACCGTACCGCAGCTGAACAGAGCAGGCTCAGGCCAGGGCAGGCACCGGCTGGCTGGCGGGGCCGAGGAACAGCCGGTAGGCCGGGTTCAAGGTCTCATCCCAGTGGCGGTAGCCCAGGCCGGAGAGAAAAAGCTCCCAGGCGCCGGATTCGTGCTCTTCCACCTGAACGCCCACCACGATGCGGCCCACGTCGGCCCCCTGGTTGCGGTAGTGAAAAATGCTGATCGTCCAGCTGGGGTGCAGGGCGTTGACGAAGGCCATCAGCGCGCCCGGCCGCTCGGGAAACTCGAAGCGGTAGAGCAGCTCCCGCGGTGCGGAGCCGCCGGCATGGCAGGCGGCTTCCGGCAGACGGCCACCCACCATGTGGCGCAGGTGCAGCTTGGCCAGCTCGTTGCCGCTCAGATCAAGGCAGGGGAAGCCGCCGGCGCCCAGCTGGCTGATCAGCGCTTCGGTGTCGCGGTGCCCTTCGATCTGGACCCCCAGGAAAATGTGGGCCAGACGGTGGTCGGCCATCCGGTAGCTGAATTCAGTCAGGCTGCGGGGGGCCAGCAGTTCGCAGAGCTGGCGCAGGCTGCCCGGACGCTCGGGAATCTCCACCGCCAGCATCGCTTCGCGTTCCTCCCCCAGCTCGGCCCGCTCGGCCACGAAGCGCAGGCGATCGAAATTCATGTTGGCGCCGCAGGCCACGGCCACCAGGGTGCGCTGCTTCAGGCCCCGTCGCTGCACGTCGGCCTTCATGCCGGCCACGGCAAGGGCCCCCGCCGGCTCGAGGATCGAGCGGGTGTCCTCGAACACGTCCTTGATGGCGGCGCAGATCTCATCGGTGTCCACCGTGACCATGGCATCGACGTAGCGCTGGGCCAGGGCAAAGGTGTGCTCCCCCACCTGGCGCACGGCCACCCCATCGGCGAACAGTCCCACCTGGTCCAGGCTCACCCGCCGGCCCGCCGCCAGGGAGCGGGTCATGGCATCGGCATCCACCGGCTCCACACCGATCACCTCCACCTGGGGCCAGACGCTCTTGATGAAGGCGGCGATGCCGGCGATCAGCCCGCCGCCGCCCACGGCCACATAGATGGCATCGGGGGGAGCGGAGCACTGGCGCAGGATCTCCAGGCCCACGGTGCCCTGACCGGCGATCACCTCCGGATCGTCGAAGGGATGGATGAAGGTGAGGCCCAGCTCCTGCTCCAGGCTCCTGGCCCGCTGGCAGGCCTCGTCGTAGGTGTCTCCGTGCAGCAGCACCTCGGCGCCGCGGGCGGCCACGGCCCGCACCTTCACCGCCGGGGTGGTGAGCGGCATCACGATCAGGGCGTGACAGCCCAGCTTCTCGGCCGCCAGGGCCACCCCCTGGGCATGGTTGCCGGCGCTGGCGGCGATCACCCCACGCTTGAGTTCAGCCGGGTTGAGCTGGGCCATGCGGTTGTAGGCCCCGCGCAGCTTGAAGGAGAACACCGGCTGGAGGTCCTCGCGTTTGAGCAGCACGGTGTTGCCGAGCCGCCGCGACAGGTTGGGGGCCTGATCGAGCGGCGACTCGATCGCCACGTCGTAGACCCGCGCCCGCAGGATGCGCTGCAGTATGTCGTCCATGGCTCCAGTGTGCCGGGCCGAAGAGCGGCTGGCCTCAGGAAAGGTGACCGTTGCCCCCACTCCCCCGAAGGCAGGCCGTAGATTGAATTCTCAGAACTGATCAGGGTATGCATCTCAGCGAGCTGAGCCATCCCAACCAGCTGCATGGCCTCAGCATCGGCGAGCTTGAAGCCATAGCTCGTCAGATTCGTGAGAAGCATCTGGAGGTGGTGTCCACCAGCGGCGGTCACCTAGGACCGGGGCTGGGTGTGGTGGAACTCACCCTGGCCCTCTACCAGACCCTCGACCTGGAGACGGACCGGGTGGTCTGGGATGTGGGCCATCAGGCCTATCCCCACAAGTTGATCACGGGGCGTTACCACCAGTTCCACACCCTGCGCCAGCAGGGGGGGGTGGCCGGCTACCTCAAGCGTAGCGAGTGCCGCTTCGACCACTTCGGCGCCGGTCACGCCTCCACGAGCATTTCGGCGGCCCTGGGCATGGCCCTGGCTCGCGACCGCCGCGGCGACGACTACAAGTGCGTGGCGGTGATCGGCGATGGCGCCCTCACCGGTGGCATGGCGCTGGAGGCGATCAACCACGCCGGTCACCTCCCCAGGACTCCCCTGCTGGTGGTGCTGAACGACAACGACATGTCGATCTCAGCTCCGGTGGGCGCCCTCTCCACCTATCTCAACCGCATGCGCTTGAGCCCGCCGCTGCAGTTCCTCTCCGGCAGCGCCGAGGAGGCCTTCAAGCACCTGCCCTTCATGCACGGCGAACTGCCGCCCGAGCTGGAGCGCTTGAAGGAGAGCATGCGCCGGCTGGCGGTGCCCAAGGTGGGCGCCGTGTTCGAGGAACTGGGCTTCACCTACATGGGCCCGATCGACGGCCACGACATCGCCGAGATGGTTCGCACTTTCACTGCCGCCCACCGCTGCGAAGGGCCGGTGCTGGTGCATGTGGCCACCATCAAGGGCAAGGGCTACCCCTACGCCGAGGCCGATCAGGTGGCGTACCACGCCCAGTCCGCCTTCGACCTCAAGACCGGCAAGGGCTTTCCCTCCGGCAAACCGAAACCGCCCAGCTACAGCAAGGTCTTCGGCCAGACCCTGGTGCGCATCTGTGAGCAGGACCCCACCGTGGTGGGCATCACGGCGGCCATGGCCACCGGCACCGGCCTTGATCTGCTCGAGAAGGCCCTGCCCAAGCAGTACTTCGATGTGGGCATCGCCGAGCAGCATGCCGTCACCATGGCGGCGGGCATGGCCACGGCCGGGCTCAAGCCGGTGGTGGCGATCTACAGCACCTTCCTCCAGCGGGCCTTCGACCAGCTCATCCACGACGTGGGCATCCAGAAGCTGCCGGTGACGTTCGTGCTCGATCGCGCCGGCATCGTCGGTGCCGATGGACCCACCCACCAGGGCCAATACGACATCAGCTACCTGCGCGCCGTGCCCAACTTCACGGTAATGGCGCCCAAGGATGAGGCGGAGCTGCAGCGGATGCTGGTCACCTCCATCGGCCACAGCGGCCCCTGCGCCATCCGCATCCCGCGCGGGGAAGGCGAAGGGGTGCCGCTGATGGAGGAGGGCTGGGAACCTCTGGAGATCGGCCATGGCGAGCAGCTGGCCGATGGCGATGATCTGCTGATCGTGGCCTACGGGGCCATGGTGGCTCCGGCCATGGCCACCGCCGGCCTGCTGCAGGAAAAGGGCATCAGGGCCGCGGTGGTGAACGCCCGTTTCCTGCGTCCCCTCGATGAAAGCCTGATCCTGCCTCTGGCCCGCCGCATCGGCCGGGTGGTGACGATGGAGGAAGGCGCCCTGGCCGGAGGCTTCGGCGCAGCAGTGGTCGAATCTTTCAACGACCACGACCTGATGGTGCCCGTGTATCGCATCGGCATCCCCGACCAGCTGGTGGACCATGCCAGCCCGGATCAGAGCAAGGTTGCCCTCGGGCTCACCCCGCCCCAGATGGCCGAGAGCATCCTGCAGCGCTTCGCCCTGCTGGGGATCCCACGCCAGCCGCTCACTGTCTGAGCGCTCAGCTCAGGCTGGGATGCCTGTCTAAGCGCTCAGCACAAAAGGCGGGGGGTTGCCCGCCTTTTGCTTCGCTTGTGCAGGGCTGGTGCGTGACGGAAGCTCTGGGCTTCAGAGCACGCCGCGGGACGCCAGGCCCTGGATGGCGCCGATGCCGAAGATGTGCCCCAGGCTGGTGGTGGCCAGCAGGGAGGCGTGACTGAAGCCGCCGAAGAAGCGGTCGTTGGGGAGCTTGGCGCCCTCGGAGGGGTACTTGATGGTGGCTTTGCCGATGCCAATGGCGATCACATTGCACACAATCATCACCAACGCCACCTTCGGCGACCAGGTCAGCGAGGCAGGCGCCATGGCGAGAAGAGGAGCGATCATGGTGGATCAAAAACTGACGCCCCATCCTGCGGGGGAACCGTTGGCGGATCACCGGTGCTTAAGACTTGTTCACTGCCCTGGCCCGTTGCCTGGGCCTCAGGATCGGCTGGCTGCTGGTCTCTGACAGCGGGGTTGTCAGCGCCGCTGTCAGTGCGGCTGAAGCCCCAGAGCACCAGCAGGTTGGCCACCGTGAGGAAGACCTCCGCTCCCCCATGGAGGGGATCCACATCGGCCAGCTGCCTTCCGAAGCGCTGCTCCGCCAGCACCGCGGCGGCGATGGTGACCCCCACGAACACCAGCGTGAACTGGAAACCGCGCAGGGCCAGGGGCGGGAAACGCTTGCTGGCTGCGGCCCAGCGCAGGAAGGCCAGATAGGGCAGCAGAGAGAGGACGAACAGGGGGCCGGGATCAACCGCCGCGAGGGAGGCCAACAAGCCGCCGGATGACGAGACGGCGGCGATGGGCCCTAGGGCACTCATGACCGGCTCCCTTTTGGCAGCAGCGTCCAGGCCGCCGCTGCCAGAGCCACATTGCCCAGCAAGGTGGTGCCGGCCTGAAACACCACCAGCCCCTGAAGCTCGATGGGGTTGTCGAACAAATGCCAGGTGCAGGCTGCCATGGCGCTCACCAGGGCCGGCAGCATGGCCAGGGCGAGCCAGCGCCACTCGGTTTCGCTGCGGCGCTCACCCCAGTGGATCACGGCCGCCATGGCCAGGATCCACTCCAGGACCGAGGCCACATGGATCCACCAGGTGGGCAGTGAAAGGGCATGCATGGCGCCCGGCACCCAGGTGGACCAGCAATGTACAAAACCCCGCCCGGATTGCCGGACGGGGTTACGGTGATGCTGATCAACCGAGTTCAGCCGAGGCCGATCTGGCCGAGGATGCCTTGGCCGGTGAGCAGTTCGGTGGCCAGGCCGATCACGAAGCCGAGCATGGCCAGACGGCCATTCCAGGTTTCAGCGAAGGAGACGAAACCGAAGCGGGAGTCGGAGCTGGACATTGCATGTGAAGCAGTGTTGCGCAAATTGTAACAGGAGGTAACCGCTCTGTCCATGGTCCCGGCGTTGACCGCAGGGCCCCGGGGTCTTTGGCGAGTCGTCCCTGGTCCCGTAGCCTCCCTGCAGATCGCATCGGTGTTCGGTGGGGCCAAGGCAGAAGGGGGTTCAACCGCTGCTGTGCGGCTACTACGGCGAGCACAACCTGGGCGACGATGCCCTGCTCAGCGCCCTGCTGGCGCAGCTGCCCGAGGGCTGTGATCCCATGGTCACGGCCTTCGATCAGGGGGAAGTGCAGCAGCGCCTGGGGGTGCGCACCTGTCCGAGGCGCGATTTCAAGGCGGTGCGCCGTGCTCTAGGCCGCTGTGATGCCCTTGTGCTGGGCGGCGGCAGTTTGCTCCAGGACGCCACCAGCTTCCGCAGCCTCCTTTATTACGCCGCGTTGATCATCTCGGCACGGCTGCAGGGCAAGCCTGTGCTGCTCTGGGGCCAGGGACTGGGACCCCTGCGCCGTCGCCGCAGCCGCCTGCTGGTGCGGCGACTTCTGAACCTGGTACAGGCCAGTAGCTGGCGCGATCCGGGCTCGGCAGGGCTGGCGGCTGCCTGGGGACGGCCAGGCGAGCTCGGCAGTGATCCGGTCTGGTCGTTGGCGACCAGGCGCTGGCATGGGCAAGAAGGCCCCCTGGTGCTGTGCTGGCGGCCCACACCACTGCTGGAGGGCGAGCGCTGGAGGCCCCTGCTGGAGGCCCTCGATGCCGTGGCAGCCGCGGCGGATCGAGAGGTGATCTGGTTGCCGTTTCACCGGGATCAGGACAGGGGTTTGCTCGCTTCGCTGGATCGCCAGGGACTGGTCCCCCGGCGGCTGGTCCAGCGCAGCCGCGAAGAGCTCGTGGCCACTCCCGAGGAGGCGATGGAGATCTTCAGCCGCGCCTCCCTGGTGCTCTCGATGCGGCTGCACGGGCTGATCGTGGCGGCCCTGGCCGGTGCCCCCCTGGTGGCCCTCAGCTACGACCCGAAGGTGCGAGCTGCCTCCGATGCCCTGGCCTGCCCCTGCCTCGACCTCGACCAGCCCCAGGACGCGCGCACCTTGGAGCAGCAGTGGCTGCAGCAGCTGCAGAGCCCCCCTCCGCCGCAGCGGATCGAGGAACTGCGCCTGGGAAGCCAGGTTCATGCTGAGCTGCTGAGCCGCTGGCTGGGACACTGAGCTCGCTCAGGCCTTATCAGCGCTCACTCAGGCCTGCAGGCGCTGGAGTTCATCAAGCACCTCAAGGCTGTGGCCCAGGGGGCGCACTGCCACCCAGCGGGCCCGCAGCACCCCCTCGGGATCAATCAAAAAGGTGTGCCGCTTGGAGAACGGAGCAATCCAAGATCCATAGCTCTGGCTCACCGCTCCGCCTGGATCAGAGAGCAGGGGAAACACCAGCCCCTCGCTGTCGCAGAAGGAGGCATGCTCGGCCACATCATCCGCGCTGATGCCCACCACCTCGGCGCCGTGTTGATGAAACTGCTCGAGGTCTTGCTGAAATCCCCTGGCCTCCAGGGTGCAGCCGCCGGTGAAATCCTTGGGATAGAAGTAGAGCGCCAGCCAACGGCCCTGGAAGTCGTTGAGCCCGAGGTTGCCGGAGGCATCAAGGCCTGGCCCGAACCCCGGCAGACGAAAGTCTGGGGCAGGTTGATCGAGAGCAGGCAGAACACCCCCAATGGCCTGAGCCTTAGCGGGCCAGGCCAGGAGGGGTGCGCTCAATCCAGGAATCACCAGAGCGGCGGTGGCGTGAACGAGCGCTCCTTCCAGGAGTTGGCGGCGATTCACAACGGCTGAGCGCTTTGGAGACTCAGAGTTTGGCCAGGTTGACGCCCAGTTCGCGAGCGTAGGCGCCAAGGCCTTTTTTCTGGATGGTGCGCAGGGTGCTGGTGGCCACCCGCAGCTTCACCCAGCGGTTGCCTTCAGCCCACCAGAGGCGGCGTTCCTGCAGGTTCACCTGCTGGAGTTTCTTGGTGCGCACGTGGGAATGGCTGACAGCCATGCCGTTGTTGGCGCGCTTGCCGGTGAGCTGACAAACCCGGGACATGAAGGCAACCGATACTCAGTGGACGGGCAGCAACCAGTGACCTGGATGGCGCTAAGAAGCCACCTTAACAAAGGGGTGGACCTGCCAAAACTGAATCAGCCAGGCGGAACCTGCTGGCGCTGCTCAGCTTGGAGGAGCAGCAGCACTCAGGGCTTGATCAGCTGGCCAGCCGGGTTGATGGCTGCTCGATCGATCGACTTCCCTTTGGAATCCCAGGCCTGGATCAGCAACTGGTTGTTGCTGGCCGCGAGCTCGGCGAAGCTGTGGGCGCTGATGGCTCGGGCGCTGTTGGGCCCGGGGGTCACCGGGCGCAGATAGGCGCCGCCACCGCCCACCACCAGGTAGGTGGTGCCATTGATCGGCTTGCTGCGCTCGTAGTTGTGCTCATGGCCATTGATGTAGAGCTGCACCCCGAATTGTCGAAACAAGGGGGCCAGTCGAGCCCTGGCCGCTTCGTTATTGCCGTAGTGCCCGGAGGACTGGATCGGATGGTGAGCCACTACCACCTTCCAGGGGGCTTTGCTGGCGGCGAGGGCCCGTTTCAGCCAGGGCAACTGGCGACCCCAGTCGGCGTTGACGTTGGAGTCGAGCATGAAGAACTCCACCGGCCCCCTGGCCAGGGTGTACCAGCGTCCCTTCATCCCGAAGGGGCGATAGGCGATCTGGGGATCGCCATTGGCCGTGCGGATGTCGTGGTTGCCCAGCACGGCATGGAAGGGGACGCCGGCATCGAGCAACGCCTTGTAGGGGGTGGTGAATTTCTCCTTCACCTGGCTGATGTCGCCCTTGGGATAGATGTTGTCGCCCCCGAGCACCACAAGATCCACGGGTCGGGCGCGATGGACGGCCGCCATGGCTCGCCCCACAGCCCGCTGGGCCTCGTTGCCGCCGCCGGTGTCGGCCACGGCCAACCAGTGCAGGCGGTCAGCTCCCGGTCTTACCGGCGTGGCGACCTGGCCCAGGCTCTGACGCTCCAGCAGCACCGCACCCGCCAGAGCGCCGCCAAGCAGTAGTCCCAGCAGCTGACGGCGGCCGAGACGGCTGGTGTCCATGGGCTCAGATGGGGGAGAGGTGGCTCACGCTATCGGCCGAATCGACCCAAGACCTCCCCCCCAGGGGCTGCTCTGCTCAGCCTGACGCAACCGGGTGAATCGGTGAGGAAGCCCGCCGATGGTTGCAGCGTCCTCGTCACCCTCTCAAGGCAACACTTCAGAGCGCAGGTCCAGGGCGGTTTGCGCCGGAGCCTCAGAGGCCCCTCTCCATCAGCCGGCCCATCAGGTCGGCGCTGCGCTGCTGGAAACCGGCCAGCTGGTTCGGCTCCAGGCCTCCCACCGCCAGGCGGGCCAGTTCATAGATGTGGCAACTGAGCTCCTGGGCCAGCTGCTGGCTGGGGGAGCTGCTGCCCATACCCGTGAGCACGGCGCCACTGGAGAGTTTCTGCAGGCCCGCCACCAGGGGGTGACGGCGGTTGACCACCAGCACATGGTGGTCGGGCAGTCCGGGCAGGCGTTGCTCCATCAGGGCACCGATGTCGTTGAGGCGGCGCATCTGCTCCGGCAGCAGAATCAGGGCCGCCGGGGTGTTCTCCCCCTTGAGTGCCTGGACCTGAATGGTCACCTTGTCGTTGGCGAGAGCACCCTTGAACAGCTCCCGCAACTTCTCGGAGCTGTCGGTGCCGTCTGCATCGCTCAGGCTGCTCTCCTGCTCCTGGATGCTGGCGTCCAGTTCCGCGTCCACCCGCTGGAATTTCAGCTCCCCGTGGCGGTCCTCCAGCCAGGGGATGAACTGGGCATCGATCAGGGTGTCGGCCAGGAGCACCTCCGCCCCCTGCCCCTGCCAGAGGGCCAGTGGCCCGGCCTGAGCGGCTTCATCGGTGCAATAGAGGATGCGCTGATTCTCCGAACTCTCGAGGCGACTGCGGTAGCCACTGAGGGTGGTGTAAGCCTTCTCGCCAACGGCGACAGGGTCGGGCTCGGCCGCTGCCGCGGTGGTGCCGAACAGGATCAGCTCGGCCACCTGATCGGCGAACTTCTCGTCTTCCATCGCGCCGATCTTGATGAAGGGGGCGATCCCCTCCCAGATCTCGGCGTAGCGGGCGGGCTCATCGCGGTGCAGCTCCTTGAGCCGGTCGCCCACCTTCTTGGCCACGAAGCCGCCGATGGAGCGCACCCGCCGATCCGTCTGCAGGGCGCTGCGGCTCACGTTCAGGGGGATGTCGGGGGAGTCGATCACGCCCCTCAGGGGCAGCAGGTAGCGGGGCACCACCTCCTTGATCGAGTCGGACACGAACACCTGATTGCAGTAGAGGCGGATCTCGCCCTTCTCCCAGTCGGCCCGGCCGGTGATCCTGGGGAAGTAGAGGATGCCCTGCAGGGTGTAGGGGTAGTCGGTGTTGAGGTGGACCCAGAGCAGCGGGTCGCCCTGGAAGGGGTAGAGGTAGCGGTACAGGGCGATGTAATCGTCGTCGCTGAGATCCCGCGGGCTCTTGCGCCAGGGTGCCTCCCGCTTGTTCACCGTTTCTCCCTCCAGCTGCACCTCCACCGGCAGAAAGTCGCAGTAGGTGGTGATCAGGGAGCGGATGCGGGCCGGTTCGATGTATTCCAGCTCCTCCTCCTGCAGGTGCAGGATCACATCCGTGCCCGGCTCTGCGCGCTCGCCGGTTTCCAGGCTGAAGTTGGGGGAGCCATCGCAGCTCCAGCGCACCGCTTCAGCGCCGGGGCTGGCGCTGAGGCTGATCAGCTCCACCCGCTCGGCCACCATGAAACTTGAATAGAAGCCGAGGCCGAAATGGCCGATGATCGCGTCGTCTTCGCGCTTGTATTTCTCGAGGAAGTCCTCGGCACTGGAGAAGGCCACCTGGTTGATGTAGCGCTTCACCTCATCGGCGCTCATGCCGATGCCGTTGTCACTGATGGTGAGGGTTTTGGCCTCACGGTCGATCCTGATGCTCACCAGCCCTTCGGGGCCTTCGCTGCAGTCGCCCGCCATGGCGGCCATGCGGCGCTTGCTGATGGCATCCACCGCATTGCTGACGAGTTCCCTGAGGAACACTTCGTGGCCGGAATAAACGGCCTTCTTGATGATCGGGAAGATGTTTTCGGTGTGGATCTGAATCTGACCCTGTTCCAGCACCGTCATGATTCCGTCAGCTTGTAAGGAGTTGAGCTGACCCTAAGCTCCGCCCTCCGTCGGGCTCAAGCCGCTGCTGGGAGGGGTCACCGAACCTGCTGGTTCAGAGCTTGGTGGTGAGCACCATCACTTCGCCGTTGGCCAGCAGGCTGGAATTGCTGGCCTCCAGCGGCAGGCGGCGTGTCACGGCAGTGAGTGCCCTGGGCGCGTCGAGGTGCTTCTGGATCAGGGCCAGTTGCTGACGGGTCTGTTGCAGTTGGAGGCCGAGGCCCAGCCTGATCAAGGTGGTGATGGAGCAGTCGCTGGGGAGGGGGATAAGCGGCCGGCAAGGCGAGGGGCAGCAGTTCCAGAGTGGTGCGGAATTCATCGTGCCGATGGCGCAGGGCGGGCTTGCCCCCAGTTGGTCCGCCAGCAGGTGGTCGAGGGAGCTCTGCGGGTTGGTGTCTTGAGGCGTCATGGCGCGCTCTGGAAATCGATCGGCAGCTCCCGCAGGCGGCCAGGCCCTGGCGGGCGTGGATGGTGACGGTGCTGCGGGCGGTGCCTGCGGTTGTCCGCCCACTCACTCTGATCGTTGGGTCTCCATGGTTGTATCCGTCATGGGACGGGTTGGAGTTGCCCGGCCAATCGATCGCAAGCTCCCAATCCGATCCTTTCGCCCACGGGTACGAACAGTAGCCAGTGTTGATCCAGCTGGGATCCCACTGTGCGCTTGGCCGCCCTGCGTACATCCGTGATGTCGGTTCTTAGACAAGCTCTGATTGGAGCCACCGCTCTGGCGAATCTCGCCTTAATTGACCTCGGAACACAGGAATCTCAGCCGATCTGGTGTCGACAATTCGACGCCTCGATGGCGTGCCCCCTCCTGAAGTCCTGATCCATGGGACCCATCGACTGGTTGTGGCTGCTGCACCCGGCCCTGGCGGTGGTGATCGCCACCAAACATCCCCTCTCCTCCTTCGAGGGGGGAGGCCTGCGGTTGGCGTTGCTGCTGCTGGTGTTGCTTGGATCCGGGGTCGCCCTGGCGGCCCTCTGGCGGGTCAAGCGCCCCGCTTATCGGGCCAGCTTTGCCCTGCTCTGCTGGGCGGGGGTGATCGGCCTCGGGCTGCAACCGGAAGTGTTTCGGCTCAGCGACAACCCGCTGGATCCCACCTTCTGGCAGTCGCACTTCTGGGGCGGCATCGGGCTGACCGGCCTGATGCTCTTCTCGGTGGCCTGCCGGCCGGAGATCCACAAGCACCTGCGCTGGCGCCGGCTGCACGTCAGTGCCAACGCCCTGGCTGCCCTGATCTTCCTGGCCCAGGGGATCAGCGGGCCCAGGGATCTGCTCGAGATCCCCCTCAGTTGGCAGAAACCCACCCTCTACGGCTGCAACTTCGAGGCGAGAACCTGTCCGGAACCCGCCCCGAGCCCTGCAACCCCCTGATCCACGCCGTCAACAACACCATGGCCCTCCTGCTCCTGGCCTTCCTGGCTGGTGCGCTGACGATCCTGAGCCCCTGCATCCTTCCTGTCCTTCCGTTCGTGTTCACGAAAGCCGGACAGCCTTTCGTGCGCAGTGGCCTGCCCTTGCTGGCTGGGATGGCGCTCAGCTTTACCGCCGTGGCTGTGCTGGCCGTTGGGGGTGGCGGGTGGGCCTTGCGCGCCAACCTGGTGGGCAGGACTGCGGCCCTGCTGCTTCTGGGCTGCTTCGGGTTGGCGCTGCTGGCGCCCGCCGTGGCGGAACGAGTCAGCCAACCCTTGGTTCGTCTGGGGAGCCGGCTGTCGCGCCACTCTTAGCATGTCGGCAGATCTGGCTCTGCCCTGGCCTCATCGGCCTTGCTGGGCGCGGCGATCGGCCTGTTGTGGGCTCCCTGCGCCGGGCCGATCCTTGGCCTGGTGCTCACCGGTGCGGCACTGCAGGGGACGACGGCCCACACGTCCCTGCTGCTGCTGGCCTATGCCCTCGGGGCCGGCACCTCCCTGGCGCTTGCCCTGCTAGCCGGCGGCCGCCTGGCCACAGCGCTGAAACGTTCGCTTCGGGCCAGCGCCTGGCTGCGCCGGGCGCTGGGTGGCGCCGTACTCGTGAGCGTGGGGGCCATCGCCCTTGGTCTGGAGCAAGCCTCCCTGGCCAGGTTCTCCCTGGCGGATACCAACGCCTTGGAGCAGACGTTGCTGGCCAAGGTTCCCGTCGCTCCAGCGACGGGAGCGCCCGTGGTGGCTGCGAGCCAGCTGCACGTTCTGGGCACCTTGCCACCGTTCCCGAAGGGGGCGGTGTGGCTGAATTCGGCGCCGCTGAACCGTGACCAGCTCTGGGGCAAGGTGGTGTTAGTGGACATCTGGACCTATTCCTGCATCAACTGTGTGCGCACCCTTCCGCATGTGCGGGCCTGGGCCCGGAAGTACAAGGACCACGGTCTGGTGGTGATCGGCGTGCATTCGCCGGAGTTCGCCTTTGAGCGCGACCTCGGCAATGTGCGGGAGGCGACCCGGAAGCTGGGGGTGACCTATCCCGTAGTGATCGACAATAACTTTGCGATCTGGAAAGCCTTCAACAACACCTACTGGCCAGCCTTCTATTTCATCGACACCCAAGGCCGCATCCGCCACACCCACTTCGGTGAAGGCGCCTATGCTCAGTCGGAGCAAGCGATCCAGCAGTTGCTTCGTGAGGGTGGCTTCCGCAACGTGCCCACTGGTCTGGTCAGGCCCTGAGCCTTCATGTCCATCCTCACCTCCCTTGGCTCCACCCTGCGTTCCCTGGCCCAGCGCCACCGCCCGACCCTCGGCCATCAGCGCAGTCCCTGGACCAGCCTTCTGCGCCAGCCGGTCTCCATGGCGCTGCGCATGCCCTGGCCGTTGTTCTCCCTTCAGAACCTCTTCAGCGCCAGTTTCCAGTCGGCCAAAGTCACCTCGCGATCTACACCCTGGCTCTGGCGGCGTTGCAGCGGATCTTCGGACTACTGACCAACGCCATGGTCACGGGTCTGTTTTTTCTGCGCTTCACCAAAGTGGATGCCCCTTTGCGGTTCAGCAGCAACCTGTGCCTGAGCTTCTCGCCCGGTGGACATCTCAGCTGCCGTTTCGTGACTGGAGATCACACGTACTGGCTGAGGGTTTCTTACTCCATGGTGCTGTTCATGGATGAGGAGATCGAACCGGGTGTCGTGCAGCGGCGCCTTCATTCCCTGCCACTGCTCAACAGCAGCACACCCCAGCTGCATGTGACCGCCGTGCTCAGCCATGTCCTGAGTGCCGAAAGCCCCTTGGTCCCCTTTGGCCTGGAGGCGATCCAGCGGGCCAGCGGGGCCATTCTGGTGCTGGTGGAGGGCACCGACGAAGTGACCGGATCCCCGCTCCTGCAACTGCACCACTACCAGATCGAGGACATTCTCGAAGGTCAGGTGTTTGCCGATCTTGTGTCCGAGGACGCCAATGGCCTGCGCCGAGTGAATCTCGATGCCCTGCACAGCACCCGAGCAATCGGGTAACTGTGGCGGCTCAATCGAGCATCGCCTGACGTCGCGAGGGTCCTCTCCTGCGCTCAGCCGCGGCGCTGCTCGTTGGGACGCTCCTCGGGCACGATCGCCCCGGCCACAGGGCACACCTGCAGGCAGATTCCGCAATCGATGCAAGTGTCGAAATCGATCCAGTAGAAGCTGGTCCCCTTGCTGTTGGCGCCGCTGCCGGGATGGATGCAGGCCACAGGGCAGGCATCGACGCAGTCGGCCACGCCCTCGCAGATGTCAGTGAGGATGCTGTGGGCCATGGGGGCAAGTGCGTGCTGAACGGAATGATCCTAGAAATCTCGGCCCTGTTAGTTGAGCCACTCCAGTCCTGAGCATCCCCGTCGCTGGGCGGCGGCTTCGGCCGCGCCTCGGCTGGGGCAGGCATCGGGGAGCAATTCGGCGCTCTGGCCCTGCCCGTGCAGA
Source organism: Cyanobium sp. CZS48M (assembly GCA_030373145.1). Lineage (GTDB taxonomy): Bacteria > Cyanobacteriota > Cyanobacteriia > PCC-6307 > Cyanobiaceae > Regnicoccus_A. The sequence continues at coordinate 145,977 of JAUCZK010000001.1, forward strand.
CCGGAGAGGACCATCAGGGCGTCGGCCAGGCTGGAGTTCTGGCCGTAGGCCACCAGCACCGGCCGAGCGGCCGGATCACGGGCGGCGGGTCTGAGCAGCAGATCGCGGATGTCTTCGATCGAGAAGCCGAAGCCCACGCCGGCGGCTTCACTGGCGGCCGCCCCGAAGCGCCCCACCAGGGCGTCGTAGCGGCCGCCGCTGGCGATCTCCACCGGCGCCTCGGCCCCCAGGCAGACCAGCTTGAGCACGATGCCGTCGTAGAGGTCGAAATGGGGCTGGAAACTGGGATCCAGCTGCAGGCCGATGCCCAGACGGGCGGCCGTGGGCGCCACGATCTCCAGGGACGCGGCCAGCTCATCGATCAAGGGACTGTCCCCCAGATGACGGCGCAGCTGGGCGAGCACCGCCTCCGGTTCGCCGCGCAGGCGCAGCAGCTCCTGCAGCCGCTCGATCTGGACCTGGGGCAGGGGCAGGCGGGCGATCGCCAGGGGATCGAAGCCCGAGAGGGCCTGCCGCGCGCTGGAGCGCTGCTGGGCGGGCACCTCCTCGAGCAGGGCGGAGAGTACCCCGTGGTGGCCCACCAGCAGCCGTGGCTGGTGGCTGGCCTGCAGGCCCAGGGTTTCGCTGCAGGCCAGCAGCAGGGCCATTAGCTCAGCGTCCGCCGCCGCTGAGCGCACCCCCAGCAGTTCCACGCCGCTCTGCAGCCGCTCACTCAGGCGCTGGCCGCCGCCATCGCCGGTGAAGCTGCGAAAGGTGCTGCCCTCCGCCCACAGACGCAGCGGACGGGGACGATCGGCCAGGCGGGTGCAGGCGGCCCGGGCGATCGAGGCGGTCAACTCGGGCCGCAGCCCCAGGGGTTCCTCGGCGGTGAGGCGGGCCACCTCCCGCTCGGCGATGCCGCCACCGGCCTCAAGGGTGTCGAGGCGCTCCACCATCGGCGGCGCCACCTCCTGGTAGCCCCACAGCCTGTACACCGCGGCCAGCCGCTGGCAGAGCTGACGGTTGCGGTCCACCTGGCGGGGGTGGAGATCCCTGGCGCCGGCGGCGGGTTGCAGGGCCATGGGGGCGGAGGGGCTGGGGGACGGGGGAGGCTGGATCCTATGGAGCGATCGCTCAGGGGCCCAGCTCCGGAGCCCCGAACAGCTGGCCCGGCAGGGGGCGGCAGTGGCCCAGACCCTCAATCAGGGCCGCCTGCAGGCCCGGCGTGCAGGCGATCAGCCGGCCTTCGGCGAGGCTGGCGGCACCGCCGTCGTAGCGGCTGACCACTCCACCGGCCTGCTCCACCAGCACCACGCCCGCGGCCAGGTCCCAGGAGGAGAGGCCCCGCTCCCAGTAGCCGTCGAGCCGACCGGCGGCCACGAAGGCCAGATCCACCGCCGCCGCCCCGCCGCGACGCACGCCATGGGTGCGGTGGGTGAACCAGCAGAACTCGGCGTAGTTGGTGTCCGGCTGGCTCTGGCGGTCGTAGGCGAAACCCGTGACCAGCAGCGAGGCGGCGAGGTCGTGGCAGCCACTCACCCGCAGCGCCCGCTCGTTGCACCAGGCCCCCAGGCCAGGGGCCGCCCAGTAGAGCTCCTCCAGGGCCGGCACGCTGATGGCCCCCAGCAGCGGAGCACCTTTCCAGGTGAGACCGATCGAGGTGGCGAAGAAGGGATAGCCGTGGGCGTAGTTGGTGGTGCCATCCAGGGGATCGACGCACCACTCCAGATCCGAGCCGGTGCGGCTGCGGCCGCTTTCCTCCGCCAGCACCCCCAGCTCCGGCGTGCGGGTTTCGAGGATGGCCAGCACCGCCTGCTCCGCCGCCAGATCAGCCTCGGTGACCAGATCGCCGGCCCGGCCCTTCTCGCGGATCGACTCCAGCCTGCCGAAGTGATGGGCCAGCACCCGGGCGCCGGCGGCGGCGGCCTCCCGTGCCACTTCAGCCAGCCGTTCAAGGTCTGTGTGATCCAGGCCTGACCCCAGCAGAGCCTGAGCGGAGAGGCTTGGTACGGACTTCATCATTCCTCCTCCAGGGGCAGGCCAGGGGTCACCCGCCCCCGGCCGAAATAGCGGCCGAACTGAAGCTCGTAGACCTCGTCCTCGTCCTGGGTCTCCACCTCCAGGGGGCCCGTGGCCCTGGCCACGCACAGAAGTCCGTAGCCCCGCCGCCGCAGGTCCTGGGAGAGCCCCAGGGCCTCCTGCTGATCGATTTCACCAGAGATCACCCGCACGGCACAGGTGGTGCAGCAGCCGTTGCGGCAACTGAAGGGCAGCGGCTGCCCCTGGGCCTCGAAACTGCGCAGGATGTACTCCCCTTCGGGAACCTCCAGGCGGATCAGCCGTTGTTCCTGCCGCCAGTGCACCGTGATCGGGAAGCGTCGTGTCATCGGATGGAATTGGACCCTCTGGGCTGACTGCTACATTGCCATCTGCCCCATAACAGCCGCTGGAGAGGTGGCCGAGTGGTCGAAGGCGCAGCACTGGAAATGCTGTATAGGGGCAACTCTATCGAGGGTTCGAATCCCTCCCTCTCCGCTTTCAACACAAAAGCCGGCTCCTGCAGCCGGCTTTTTTATGTCTTCATCGGCCCCATGGGCAGGCCATTCCTTTCAGCATTTCAAGCTGTTGGACTGGACGCTTGATAGGCCAGTGGGGGCTTCAACCGAAGCGGCCTGTGACGTAATCCTGGGTGGCCTGCTGCACTGGGGCGTTGAAGATGCGCTCGGTGTCGTTGAACTCCACCAGGTAACCCACCTTGCCGCTGCCGCCTTCCACCGCTTCGGCATTGAAGAAGGCCGTGTAGTCGGAGACCCGCACCGCCTGCTGCATGTTGTGGGTGACGATCACAATGGTGAAGCTCTTTTTGAGCTCATGCATCATCTCCTCGATCTTCAAGGTGGAGATCGGATCCAGTGCCGAGCAGGGTTCGTCCATCAGGATCACCTCCGGCTCCACGGCGATGGCGCGGGCGATGCAGAGCCGCTGCTGCTGGCCGCCGGAGAGGGCATTGCCACTCTCCTTGAGCTTGTCCTTGGTTTCATCCCAGATCGCCGCCTTGCGCAGGGAGCGCTCCACCAGTTCATCCATGTCGCCCTTGTAGCCATTGATGCGGGCACCGAAGGCGATGTTTTCGTAGATGCTCTTGGGGAAAGGGTTGGGCTTCTGGAACACCATGCCGATGCGGCGGCGCACCTCCACCGGATCCACGTCGCGCGCATACATGTCCTGACCGTCGAACACCACCCGACCACGCAGGCTGCAACCCTCGATCAGATCGTTCATGCGGTTGAGGGCCCGCAGCACGGTCGATTTGCCGCAGCCGGAGGGGCCGATGAAGGCGGTGACCCGGTTGCGGGGGATTTCCATGTAGACATCCCGCACAGCTTCAAAACTGCCGTAGCTGATGGTGATGTTCTCCAGGCTGAGGCAGCTGGGCAGGGTGGCGCTGGTGCTGGGTTGGCTCAGGGTGCTGGTCATGGCTGGGGGATGGGGTGTGGAGATGAAATCCGAGGGCCCTTGGGCTAGCTGGAGGCGAACCGACGAATCCAGCGGGCCAGGAGATTGGCGCCCAGAATCAGGATCACGAGCACGAATGAAGCTGCCCAGGCCAGGGAGTTCTGGGCTTCGTAGGGCATGATCGCGAAATTGAAGATCAACACCGACATCGAGGCGATCGGGTTGAACAACCCTTCGGGCCAGAACGGTGAAAATAGGGCAGTGAAGATCAGCGGAGCCGTTTCACCGGCGGCCCTGGCGATGGCCAGCACCACACCGGTGGCAATCGGTGTGAAGGCGCTGGGCAGGGTGATGCGCGTGATCGTCACGAACTTGGAGGCACCGACCCCGATCGCTCCCCAGCTCAGCTCCTGCGGCACCAGCTTCAGCGCTTCATCGGTGGTCTTGATCACCGTGGGAAGCATCAGCACCGCCAGGGCAATACCACCGGCCACAGCGGAATAGGACTGGCCGAAGAACAGGCGGGTGGCCACGATCGCGCTGTACACGAACACGCCGCAGATGATCGATGGCACCCCCGCCAGGATGTCGTTGCCGACGCGGATGAACTGGGCGAACCAGCCGCTGCTGGCGTATTCCGCCAGGTAGACCCCACCGCCCACACCCACTGGAATGGCGATCAACGAGGCCACCAGGGTGACCACAAAGGTGCCGATGATGGCGTTGGCGATACCACCGCCCTCCAGGCCCGGAGCCGGCGGCAGTTGGGTGAAGAGGTTGATACTGATCAGCTTGCCCCCCTGAATCAGCACATAGACGAGCACCAGGACAAGGGGAAGGACCGCGATCAGGCTGAACAACCCAGCGATCGAAGTGAACAGCTTGTCGGTGCGGTTGCGCTTCAGCCCCGGATTGAACTGGAGCGAGCGGGTGGTGTGGACTGGTGTGGCAAGGGTCATGGCGGGCAGCTCAGTTGTAGCTAAGGCTGAACTTGCGAACGATCCATTGGGCCAGGATGTTCACGGCGAAGGTGAGCAGCATCAGGATCAGTGCTGCATAGAGAAGCGCCGACACCTGAATACCATCGGCCTCACCGAACTGGTTGGCAAGCATCGCCGAGATGGTGTTCCCCGGGGCCAGCAACGACCAGCTGAAATTCATCGAGTTGCCGATGATCATGGTCACGGCCATGGTTTCACCCATGGCCCGACCCAGGGCCAGCATCACTCCACCGATGATCGAGGAGACGGCCGCCGGCAGGATCACATTGAAGATGGCGATCCAGCGGGTGCTGCCCACGCCGTAGGCCCCCTGGCGCAGCTCCATGGGCACCTGGTTGAGGGCATCCCGGGAGATGGCGGTGATGATCGGCAGAATCATCACCACAAGAATCAGGATCGCCGGCGCCATGCCGGGCCCCTTGGGGGCCGTTGAAAACAGGGGGAACCAGCCCAGGCTCTGGTGCACAAAATTGAGGAAGGGTCTGAGCAGCGGCTCCATCACGAAGATGGCCCACAGCCCCAGCACCACCGAGGGAATCGCCGCCAGCAACTCCACCATCACGCCGATCACCTCGCGAATGTTGCGTGGAATCAGGTTCTCGGTGATGAAGATGGCGGTCCCCACCCCCAGGGGCACGGCGATGACCAGCGCCAGCAGCGACGACACCAACGTGCCGTAGATGGCGGTGAAGGCGCCGTACTGGCTGTTGACCGGATCCCAGCCGGAGGTGACCAGAAAGGAGAGGCCGAAGGTGGCCATCGCCTCGCGGGCCCCGCTGAACACCGTCAGGAAGATGCCCAGCAGCAGCACCGCCACCAGGGAAGCCAGCACGATCGTGAGCAGCTTGAAGCCACGATCAACGCTGCGCTCGGCCCAGGGGCGGCGGCGAAGAGTGAACTGATCCTGGTCCGATTCAGATCGGATCACCATGGAGCTACGAATGAACAGACGTGAGGCCAGCTGTGACCATCACTGCTTGAAACCTAGATCTCACGTCGGGCCGGCGACCACTAAGAACGCCTTAACAGTTCTGCCAATCCGCTGGCCCCCAGGGCCGCCACCCTGCAGGCGTGCGGCCAGGAAGCCGGTAGTTTGGGGCTTCGCTTTGGGGATGCATGGGCCGGATCGTTGGCATTGACCTGGGCACCACCAACTCGGTGGTGGCGGTGCTGGAGGGCGGCCGGCCCCAGGTGATTGCCAATGCCGAAGGGGGGCGCACCACACCGTCGGTGGTGGGCTTCAGCCGCGATCAGGAGCTGCTGGTGGGCCAGCTCGCCCGCCGCCAGCTGGTGCTCAACCCCCGCAACACCTTCGCCAACCTCAAGCGCTTCGTCGGCCGCAGTTGGGACGAACTCGACGACGGCAGCCTGGCGGTGCCCTACACGGTGCGGGCCAACGACCAGGGCAATGTGCGCATCCTCTGCCCCGTCACCGAGAGGGAGTATGCGCCTGAGGAGCTGCTGGCCAGCATCCTGCGCAAGCTCGTCGACGACGCTGCCACCTACCTGGGCGAGGAGGTGGTAGCGGCGGTGATCACCGTGCCCGCCTATTTCAACGACGCCCAGCGCCAGGCCACCCGCGACGCCGGCCGCCTGGCGGGACTGACGGTGGAGCGGATCCTGAATGAACCCACCGCCGCGGCCCTGGCCTACGGATTTGATCGCAGCGCGGTCAAGCGGGTGCTGGTCTTCGACCTGGGCGGCGGCACCTTTGATGTGTCGGTGCTGCGCATCGCCAATGGCGTCTTCGATGTCAAGGCCACCAGCGGTGACACCCAGCTGGGCGGCAATGACTGGGATCTGCGCATCGTTGACTGGCTGGCTGAGGCCTTCGAGAGCCGGCACCAGCTCGATCTGCGCCGCGATCGCCAGGCGCTGCAGCGGCTCAGTGAGGCGGCCGAAAAGGCCAAGCAGGAGCTCTCCGGCGTCAGCACCACTCCGATCTCGCTGCCGTTCATTGCCACCGGCCCCGAAGGACCCCTGCACATCGAGACCAGCCTGGAGCGGCGCACCTTTGAGTCCCTCTGCCCCGATCTGCTCGATCGCCTGATGCGTCCGGTGCAGCGGGCCCTGCGTGATTCCGGTTTCACGGCCGACGACATTGACGACGTGGTGCTGGTGGGTGGCAGCACCCGCATGCCGATGGTGCAGGAGATGGTGCGCACCCTGATTCCGCGCGAGCCCTGCCAGTCGGTCAACCCCGATGAGGTGGTGGCCATCGGTGCGGCGGTGCAGGCGGGCATCCTCACCGGTGATCTGCGCGATCTGATGCTCAACGACGTCACACCCCTCTCCCTGGGGCTGGAGACGATCGGTGGGGTGATGAAGGTGCTGATCCCCCGCAACTCCCCCATCCCCGTGCGCCGCTCGGATGTTTTCAGCACCTCCGAGGCCAACCAGTCGGCGGTGGAGATCCATGTGCTCCAGGGGGAGCGCCAGATGGCGGCCGACAACAAATCCCTGGGCCGCTTCCGGCTCTCGGGCATTCCGCCCGCCCCCAGGGGTGTGCCCCAGGTGCAGGTGTCGCTCGATATCGACGCCAACGGCCTGCTGCAGGTGTCCGCCACCGACCGCACCACCGGCCGCCAGCAGAGCGTCAGCATTCAGGGGGGCTCCAACCTCAGTGAAGCCGAGATTCAGGCGCTGCTGGAGGAGGCCCAACTCAAGTCCGCCGAAGACCGGCGCAAGCGGGTGGTGGTGGATCGGCTCAACCGCGCCCAGACCTTGGTGGCTCAGGCTGAGCGCCGGCTGCGTGATGCCGCCCTCGAGCTGGGTCCCTATGGCGCCGAGAGGCAGCAGCGCTCCGTGGAGATGGCCCTGCGCGAGGTGCAGGTGCAGCTCAACGATGCCGACCCGGCGGAACTCGACCTGGCTGTCAGCCAGCTGCAGGAAGCCCTCTATGGCCTCAACCGCCGTCTGATCAGCGAACGCAAATCCGAGGCTGGCCCCCTGCAGGGCCTCAAGAACACCCTGGGCTCGATCAAGGACGACCTTTTCTCCGATGAGGACGACTGGGATGAGTGGGACCGCTCCCGCCCCGGACCCTCCGAGCGCTGGGGCGGCGACCCCTGGGCTCCCCCCTCCCGCAACGGCGGCTACCGGGAGGAGGGCTACTCCTCCTACGAAAGTCCACGGTTGGAGCGCTCCAGGCCCGAGCCTCCCCGCCGGGAGCCTCTACGGTCCGATCGCTCTGATCGCTATGAACCGGCCGCCGAAGGGCGCCGGCGCCCCAGCCCCAGGGCCGATGATCCCTGGGCTGAGGACTGAGGGAGGTGAGCCACAGTCCCACCGCCATGGTCGGTGACGACTACTGGGCGGTCCTCGGGCTGAGCCCGGGGGCCGATGCCGCCGAGCTCAAGCGCGGTTTCCGCGCCCAGGCGCGCCGTTGGCACCCGGACCTCAATGGCAACGATCCGGTGGCCGAGGAGCGCTTCAAGCGGGTCAACGAGGCCTACGCCGTGCTCTCGGACCCCCGCCGCCGCCAGGCCTGGGAATCGGGGCTTGATCCTGGCTCGCTGCGGGACGAGCGCACTGATCCCTTCGCCACGGGTTTCCCCGAGTTCGACGACTACCTCGACGCCCTCTTCGGCCGTCAGGCGCGCCCTGACGACCGCCGGCCGTCTGAGCCCGGTCCTGAGCCCGACCGGCCGGCCTCCACCCAGCGGCCCGAGTCCGCCCAGCGCCCACCACAGGCTCAGCCCCGGCAGTACCCGGGGGTCGAGGTGACCCATGCCCCGCCACCGCCGCCGCCGGTGCAGGCCGCCAGTGACCTGGAGACGCTGGTGGAGCTCAGCCCCGAGCAGGCCCTGGAGGGCACCCGGCTGGAGCTGGAGCTGCCCGGCGGCCTGGCGGTGGAGCTCTGGACCCCTCCCCTGGCCGGAGATGGCTGGCGCCTGCGCCTGGCCGGTGTGGCCCCTGGCGGGGCCGACCATTTCCTGCAGCTGCGGGTGCGCCGTCCCGATGGCCTGCGCATCGATGGACTGCGGGTGCTCTACGACCTGGAGCTGTCGCCGGCTGAAGCGGCCCTGGGCTGCAAGGTGGTGGTGCCCACCCTGGAGGGACGGGTGCAGCTGACGGTGCCACCCTGCTCCTCCAGTGGCCGGCTGCTGCGCCTGCGGGGTCTGGGTCTCAGCCAGGGAGAGCGGCAGGGGGATCAGCTGGTGGAGCTGCGCATCGTTCTGCCTGAGCAGCTCAGCGACTCCGAAGTGGCGCTCTACAGGCGTCTGGAGGAATTGTCCGGAGATGGTTGAGCGGCCCTTGGGCCCTGGCCCCGATCAATGGGACACTGAGCCGCTGGGATTGGTTCGCTTCATGCCGGTTCATGTGCTGCTGTTCGAGGCCGGCACCGACAACGAAGGCATTCACTCCCTGGAGCTGAATGGCCGCACCGTGGTGCTGCTGTTCGAGGAACGGGATGATGCCGAGCGCTATGCGGGTCTGCTGGAGGCCCAGGATTTTCCTGTTCCCAGCGTGGAGGCGATCGAGCGGGAGGAGATGGAGCTGTTCTGCGGCCAGGCCGGCTATGAGGCCCGCTTCGTGCCCACCGGCTTCCTGCCCAGCTCAGCGGAGGAGCGTCTTCTGATCGCCCCGCCGGAGCGGAACATGGATCTCACCCACTGGAAGGACGAGACCTCCCGCGCCGCCGCCCCGGACAGCGGCGCGGGCAGCAGCCCGGGCAGCGGCCCCGAGAGCGCCGAACTCGAAGCCTTCCGCCGCCGCCTGGAGGGCCTGCTGTGATCGCTCCCGACGCCAACCCCGCCCCGGCTGGATCGGCCGCCCCCGACCGGGGGCATCTGCTCACCGAGCAGGCCAATCCCGCCAGTGCCAGCCTCGATCAGCTCAGCTCCGGTGAACTGGTGGATCTGTTCTGCCGGGAGGATGAGAAGGCGCTGCTGGCCATGGAGGCGGCGGCACCGGCCCTGGCCGAGGCGGTGGAGGCCATCAGTGACCGCCTGCGGGCCGGCGGTCGGCTGTTCTATCTCGGTGCCGGCACCTCCGGGCGCCTCGGCGTGCTCGACGCGGCCGAGTGCCCCCCCACCTTCTGCACCCCTCCGGAGCTGGTGCAGGGCGTGCTGGCCGGCGGAGCACCAGCCCTGCTGCGCAGTTCCGAAGGTCTCGAAGACCTGCGTGAAGCCGGCCGCCATGACCTGATCGAGCGGGGCTTCAGCTCCGCCGATGCCCTGGTGGGCATCGCCGCCGGCGGCACCACCCCCTACGTGCTCGGCGGCCTGGAGCATGCCCGCTCCCTCGGCGCCCTGACGATCGCCATGGCCTGCGTGCCCCAGGAGCAGGCGCCGATGCCCTGTGCCATCGACATCCGCCTGGTCACCGGGGCGGAGCTGCTCACTGGCTCCACCCGCCTCAAGGCCGGCACCGCCACCAAGATGGCCCTGAACATCATCTCCACCGGCGTGATGGTGCGGCTGGGCAAGGTGTACGGCAACCGCATGGTGGATGTGGCCGTCACCAACAGCAAACTGGAAGACCGCGCCCTGCGCATCCTCAGGGACCTGGCTGGGGTGGAGCGCGAGCGGGGCTACGAGCTGCTGGCCGCCGCCGGTGGGTCGGTCAAGCGGGCCCTGGTGATGGCCGCCGCCGGCCTGAGCGCCGAGCAGGCCGATCGGGCCCTCGACGCCCATGGCGGCCAGGTGCGCCCGGCCCTGGAGCAGCTCGGCGCCCAGCTGGCCTGAGCTTCCGCTGCTCTGTTCAGCTAGCTGACCTGGGTGGCTTCGGCTGGCTCGAACGGTCCCCAGTAGGGGGAGGTGAACAGGTCGAGCCTGCGGCGGGTGTCCGCCGGCACCTGCTCCTTCGGGGTCATCAGGGCATCGCGCAGGGCGCTGTGGGAGCTGCTGAGCGGCCGCTGGGCATCGATCCGCTCCGCCGCCACCGCCACGATCTGCTGGGCCAGGGCCGCGTTGGCGTGCAGGTTCTTGATCACCAGATCCACCGTCACCGAGGCGTGATCGCCGTGCCAGCAGTCGTAGTCGGTGACCATGGCCAGGGTGGCGTAGGCCATCTCGGCTTCCCGGGCCAGGCGGGCCTCGCTGTGGTTGGTCATGCCGATCACCGAGCAGCCCCAGCTGCGGTAGAGGTTCGACTCGGCCCGGGTGGAGAAGGCTGGACCCTCCATGCAGAGGTAGGTGCCGCGGCGGTGCAGCTGGCGGCCCGTCGGCATCAGGCTTTCAGCCACATCGGCCAGCACCCGGCTGAGGCTGGGGCAGAAGGGATCGGCGTTGCCCACATGGGCCACGGCGCCGCCGCCGAAGAAGCTCACGGGCCGGGAGTGGGTGCGGTCGATGAACTGATCCGGCACCACCATGTCGAGGGGCCGCAGGGGATCCTGCAGTGATCCCACCGCAGAGCAGGAGAGGATCCAGCGCACCCCCAGGGAGCGCAGGGCCCAGAGGTTGGCCCGGTAGGGCACCTCCGAGGGCAGATGGTTGTGGTGGCGGCCGTGGCGGGCGAGGAACACCACCTCCAGGCCTCCGATCCTGCCCAGGCGCAGGCTGTCCGATGGCGGCCCGAAGGGCGTGTCCACCGTGAGTTCACGGCTGTCTTCGAGGCCATCGATGGCATAGAGCCCGCTGCCACCGAGCACCCCCAGGCGTGCGCGGCTCAGGTCGAGCCCCTGGCTCGGAGCAGCGGCGTTGGGGCTCATGGGCTGGACCGATTGAGGGGAAAGCCCCGTGCAGGACTGGGGACCGTTCTACCCGAGAGTCGATACAGTCCGCCTTTGCTCCCAGCCCCATGACCAAAGCATTGATGGAGACCGAGGCGGGAACGCTGGAGATCGAACTGTTCGATGCCGACGCCCCCGGCAGCGTCGCCAACTTCGTCAAGCTGGCCGAATCCGGCTTTTACGACGGCCTGGCTTTTCACCGCGTCATCGATGGCTTCATGGCCCAGGGCGGTTGCCCCAACACCCGCGCCGGTGCCAGTGGCGCGCCCGGTACCGGCGGCCCGGGCTACAAGATTCCCTGCGAGATCAACAGCCGCAAGCACCAGGCGGGCACCCTCTCGATGGCCCATGCCGGCAAGAACACCGGCGGCAGTCAGTTCTTCCTCTGCCACGACGCCCAGCCCCACCTCGATGGGGTGCACACGGTGTTCGGGCAGGCCAGCAGCATGGATGTGGTGATGGCGATCCGCAAGGGCACCCGCATCACCAAAGTGACGATCCTGCCCTGAGGCTCTCAACCCCAGCGCATGAAGGCCCCGGCCGTGGCCGCCAGCTGGGGGCTCACCTGGCTGAGCTCCAGCAGCGGTCGGCGCTCCGGCTCCAGGGTGGCGCTGGGGTGGGCGCTGCGCTGGGCATCGGGGCTCAGCAGCAGGCTCACCGCCCGGGTGCCGCTCCAGCCGGCCATCAGGGTCAGGGCAGAGAGCAGATCAGCCTCGGCCAGGCGTTCATCCCCTCCGGCGCCCTGGGCCAGCAACAGCGCCAGCTGAGGTTGTCCCAGCAGGGCCAGCAGACGGGGATGCTCCTCCCTCCGCAGCTCCAGCCCCCGCTGGCTGGCCCACTCTCGCAGCTGGGGCCAGTGCTCGGCTTCCGCCTGCTCCGGCGCTCCTGAGGCGGCGTTCCAGGCGATCACCGCCGTCGGTCCACCCGCTCCGGTCTGCTCCCGGGCTGGGCCGGGGTGCATCAGGTGGCCGAGTTTGGTCTGCTTGGTGAGCAGGTAGGCGGCGTTGTGCTGGCCAGGATCCATCACCAGTGGCACCCGGTCTTCCACCTTCAGCCCGTAACCGCCGAGGCCGGCGATCTTGCGCGGGTTGTTGGTGATCAGGCGCAGGTGATGCACGCCCAGATCACTGAGGATCTGGGCGCCGACGCCGTAGTTGCGCAGGTCGGCGGGAAAGCCGAGGCGCTCATTGGCCTCAACGGTGTCAAGACCGCCATCCTGAAGGCTGTAGGCCCTGAGCTTGTTGATCAGGCCGATGCCCCGGCCCTCCTGGCGCAGATACACCACCACCCCCTCGCCGGCGGCTTCGATCATGCGCAGGGCCGCCTCCAGCTGGGGGCGGCAATCACAGCGCAGGGAGCCGAAGGCGTCGCCGGTGAGGCATTCCGAGTGCACCCGCACCAGCACCGGAGAGCTGGCCAGCTCGGGCCGCCCTTTGACGATGGCCACGTGCTCGCTGTCGTCGAGCTCATTGCGGTAGCCGATCGCCCGGAACTGACCGAAGGCGCTCGGCATCTCGGCTTCGGCTTGGCGGCGCACGAAGCGCTCCGTTTCCAGCCGGTAGCTGATCAGATCGGCGATGTTGATCAGGCGCAGGCCGTGCCGCCGGGCGTAGCTCGCCAGTTGCGGCAGGCGGGCCATCGAGCCATCGGCGTTCTGGATCTCACAGATCACCCCGGCGGGGTAGAGCCCTGAGAGGCGGGCCAGATCGACGGCCGCCTCGGTGTGACCGGCCCGCTTGAGCACGCCGCCCTGGCGGGCCCGCAGGGGGAAGATGTGGCCGGGCCGGCGCAGGTCGGCCGGGCGGCTGGCGGGATGGATCGCCACCTGGATCGTGCGGGCGCGGTCGTCGGCGCTGATGCCTGTGCTGACGCCGTTCTCCGGTCCGGCATCGACGCTGACGGTGAAGGCGGTCTGGTTGCTGTCGGTGTTGCGATCCACCATCAGGGGCAGCTCCAGCGCGTCGAGGCGCTCCCCTTCCATCGCCAGGCAGATCAGCCCACGGGCTTCGGTGGCCATGAAGTTGATCTGCTCGGGCGTGGCGAACTGGGCCGCGCAGATCAGATCACCTTCATTTTCGCGATTTTCATCATCGACCACCACGATCATTTCGCCGTTGCGGATGCCGGCGAGGGCATCGGCGATCGAATCGAAACGGATCGGGTCGTGGCCCGGATCCGCGAGGGGGAGGGCGTCAACGGCGCCGACGAGGGGAGCGGAACGCTCGGAGCGAACAGTCAGAACAGCGGGATCAGGTATCGGGCATTCTCTATCAGTTGCGGGCTCAACGTGAGCGGGGGCCCGGTACGATCAGCGCCCCAGACACCCCGGCATGGTCAGCCCCACAGCAGCCCGGCGCGTCGCGGTGATCGGCGCCAGCGGCTACGGCGGCCTTCAGACCCTGCGCCTGCTTCAGCACCACCCCGAATTCGTGGTCAGTTATCTGGGGGGTGAGCGCAGTGCCGGCCACGCCTGGAGCGAACTGGTGCCTTTCCTGCCCCTGGAGGGCAACCCGGTGGTGCGCCCCCCCGACCCCGACGCGATCGCCGCCGCGGCCGACTTCGCCGTGCTCAGCCTTCCCAGTGGCCTGGCCTCCCAGCTGGTGCCCCCCCTGCTGGAGCGGGGCGTGAAGGTGGTGGACCTCTCCGCCGATTACCGCTACCGCTCCCTGTCCCAGTGGCAGGAGGTGTACTCCAGCGAAGCCGAACGCTACGAGCGCCACGATGGGGCCCTCTGCAGCGAGGCGGTCTACGGGCTGGTGGAGTGGGAGGAGGAGCGTGTGGCGGCCGCGCGGCTGGTGGCGGCCCCCGGCTGCTTCCCCACCGCCAGCCTGCTGCCGCTGCTGCCGTTCCTCAAGCAGGGCCTGATTGATCGCAGCGGCATCATCATCGACGCCAAAACGGGCACCTCCGGCGGTGGCCGCGCCGCCAAGGAGAACCTGCTGCTGGCGGAAGCCTCCGAGGCCGTGGCTCCCTACGGCGTGGTGGGACATCGCCACACCAGCGAGATCGAGCAGACCGCCAGCCAGGTGGCGGGCCAGCCGATCCAGCTGCAGTTCACCCCGCACCTGATGCCGATGGTGCGGGGCCTGCTGGCCACGGTCTACGGGCGGCTGCGCGACCCGGGGCTGACCGCCGAAGACTGCACCACCGTGCTGCGGGCTGTTTACCGCCACAGCCCCTGCGTGGAGGTGCTGCCGGTGGGCACCTATCCCTCCACCAAGTGGACCCGCCAGACCAACCGGGCCCTGCTCTCGGTTCAGGTGGACAGCCGCACCGGCCAGCTGATCCTGATGAGCGCCGTCGACAACCTGGTCAAGGGGCAGGCGGGCCAGGGGGTGCAGTGCCTCAACCTGATGGCGGGCCTGCCGGCGGCGATGGGTCTGCCGCTGCTGCCGTTCTATCCCTGAGTCGAGCGGCGGCCAGGGCCACCGCCAGGGGCAGCAGGCGGTGCTCCTGGCGGTGAATTCGGGCCGCCAGGCTGTTTCGGTCGTCACCGGGGAGCACGGGAACGGTGGCCTGGGCGAGGATCGGTCCGCCGTCGAGGTCTGTGTTGACCAGGTGGGCCGTGCAGCCGCTGAGGGTGACACCGGCGGCGAGGGCCTGGCCCACCGCATCAAGACCGCGGAAGCTGGGCAGCAGCGAGGGGTGGATGTTGATCAGGCGCGAGGGAAAGGCGCTGATCAGGCGCGGGCTGACGATCCGCATCCAGCCGGCCATCACCACCAGATCCACGCCGCAGGCGGCGAAGGCCTCGATCAGGGCGCCATCGAGCTGCTCTCGGCTGCAGTGCTGGCGGTGATCCACCAGCTCGCAGGGGATCCCCAGCCGCTCGGCCCGCCCCTGGGCGCCGCAGCCGGGATTGTTCACCACCAGCTGAAGCACACGGCCCCGCAGGGGGCCTTCGCGGCAGGCCGCTACCAGGGCCTCGAAGTTGGATCCCTCGCCGGAGGCCATCACCCCCAGCCTCAGCTCGCTGGTCTGCTGGGGCCAGGGCTGTGCCAACGGCCACTGGACACAACCGGGCGGATCGCTAGGGTCTGGCGAAGCGGGCATTGGCATCTTGTCGCATCTCTCCATCCTGCCAACGGTGATCCGCGACCTGGATCTGCTGGCGGCCTCCCTGGTGGACCTCGGCTGTGATCCCAGCCCGGCTGGAGTGCTGGAGGGTTTTGCCGGGGAGACCACGGCTGTGGATCTCAAGGTGCGCTTCTCGGCTGAGCAGTGGATCGGTTGGTGCCGTCAGGCCGACGGCACCCTGGCCCTGGTCGGAGATCTGCAGCGCCTGAGCCGCTCCCGTCCGCTACAGACCTTCCTGGGCCGCCTCACCCGGCGCTATGCCGCCCGGCTCGCCCTCCAGGACGCGGCCCTTCAGCTGCCGATGGCCACGATCGACCTGGTGTCCTGAAGCCTGGGTGGTGGACCTTTCTCTGGATCTGAGCGAGCCCCATAGCCACCTGGTCCAGGTCAGCCTTCGCTGCCCGCCGACCACGCCGGTGCTGCGGCTGCGGCTGCCCGCCTGGACCCCGGGGTCCTATCTGATCCGCGACTACGTCCGCCACCTGGAGGGCCTGGAGGTTCGTCAGGGCGGCCAGCGGCTGCTGCCGTGCCGCACGGATCCCGCCGGCTGGCGGCTTGAGCTGCCCTCTCTGGAGCCGCTGGAGATCCGCTATCAGCTGCTGGCCGCTGACCTGACCGTGCGCACCTGCCACCTCGATGGCGACCACGGCTTTCTGGCCCTCGCGGCCCTGGCCCTGGAGGTGGAGGGGGAGCGCTGGGCTCCCCATCGCCTGAGCCTGCACTTGCCGGAGGGCTGGCGCCCCTTCGTGCCCCTGCCGCGCCAGGCCGATGGCAGCTGGCTGGCCAAAGACTTCGATCAGCTGGTGGACACCCCCGTTGAAGCGGGCCCCCACCATGAGCACCATTTCAGCGTGGCCGGCGTGCCCCACCGCTGGGTCTGCTGGGAGGCCACGGCGGCGGCGGATGGTCTGCTCAAGACCCATCCCAAGCTGCTTCAGGACGTGGCGGCGGTGTGTGAGGCCTGCTGCAGGTTGATGGGCGAGAGCGCTCCCGCCGCCCCCGACTATCTGTTCGTGCTGCATCTGCTCGATCAGGGCTACGGCGGCCTAGAGCACGACACCTCCACGGTGCTGCAGTTCTCGCGCCAGACCCTGCTCAAGCCCGAGGGTTACCGCCAGCTGCTGCAGCTGGTGGCCCACGAATATCTCCACCAGTGGAATGTGCGCCGGCTGCGGCCGGCGGCGCTCTGCCCGATTGATTACCACAAGCCGGTGATTGTGTCCGGTCTGTGGTTCGCCGAAGGGGTCACCAGCTATTTCGACCAGTTGCTGCCCCACTTGGCTGGGTTATCGAGCGAGGATGACGTGGTGCATGATTTTGGCGCCGATTTAAGCCGCTACCTGCTCACCCCGGGGCGTTTCCATGGCCAGAGCCTGCGTCAGAGCTCGGAGGAGGCCTGGGTGAAGCTCTACAGGCGGGAGGCCAACAGCGATGACAACCAGATCAGCTATTACCTCAAAGGAGCAGTCCTTTCGCTGGTGCTTGATCTGGAATTGCGCCGCTCGGGATCGTGCCTGGCCCAGGTGTTGCGGGACCTCTGGGCGCGTCTGGGGCGCTGGGGCCGGGGCTACCGGGAACACGACCTGCTGAAGGCCTTCAGCGACCGCTCGCCGGCCCTGGCCGATCGCCTGCCGGCCTGGCTGGATGGCTTTGAGGACCCGGATCTGCCCGCCTACCTCCAGGACGTGGGGCTGATGCTGGAGCCTCAGCACTCTGCGGAGCCTGATCCGGGCCTCAGGGCCTCGCTGCAGGGCGGAGCCCTGGAGGTGGTGCGAGTGCTGCGCGGCGGCCCCGCCCAGGCGGCCGGTCTGGTGCTGGGCGATGAACTGATTGCCCTTGACGGACTGCGCTTGCGCAAACCCGAAGACCTGGCGCCACTGCTTCGGGCTGAGCAGCGTCAGGAGATCACCATCAGCCGGCGGGGGCGGCTGCGCCACCTGACCATCACCGCGGCGGCGCCGGCGATCGAGCGTTGGCGTCTGCTGCTGGATCCCGCTGCCGGCCCCGAAGCGCTGCAGCGCCGCCGCCAGTGGCTGGGGGTGGTGCCATGTTGAACGCCCTGATGCAGCGCCTGCGCGCCAACCCCCTGGCCCTGGGTCTGCTGGGCGGAGGGGTGATCCTGGGGCTGGGGGGCCTGGGGTGGCTGACCCATGACCTCAGCGCCAGCTCCGAGGCCGCCAGCCGCCCTTCGCTGCTGCAACTGCTGGAGCAGGTCACCCAGCCCGCTCCCTCCCGTGAGCCGACCCCGCGCCGGCCCTCGCCCCTGCCGCCGCCACGGCCGGCCTGGGTCAGCCCCATGGCCCGGCAATGCGTTGATCTCGACCCGCGCCTGCGCCTGCGCCTGGAGGGTGAGCTCTCGGCGTTGCCCGGCCGCCGCCAGCGTCTGGCCATCGATCCCAGCAATTACGGGGTGCGTTTCGAGCGCGATGCCTTCGGCCATCCGGTGGATCCCACCCCCCAGGTGGTGGTGCTGCACGAAACGGTCTACGGCCTTGGCTCAGCCCTGCGCACCTTCCAGACCCCTCACCCCAGGGATGAGGATCAGGTGAGTTATCACACCCTGATCGGCCTTGATGGCCAGGTGATCGATGTGCTCGATCCCAGCCAGCGTGCCTTCGGGGCGGGCAATTCCTCCTTCAACGGCCGTTGGGTGGTCACCAATCCCCGGGTGGGTGGCTCGATCAACAACTTTGCCCTGCACATCAGCCTGGAAACCCCCGTCGACGGCGAAGACAACGACAGCGTCCACAGCGGCTACAGCAGCAAGCAGTACGACGCCCTGGCCCTGGTGCTCACCGACTGGATGCGCCGCTTCCCGATCCCCGCCGACCACATCACCACCCATCGTCAGGTGGACCTGGGCGGTGAGAGGGCTGACCCGCGCAGCTTCAACTGGGCGGCCCTCCAGAGCCGCTTGGGGGCGCTGGGTCAACTCTGCTGAAGCGCTGGTTTCAGATCAGCGGCGAAAGTTGCGGCTTGCGCTCCGAGTACATGAGAGCGTGAAGCTCAGGGTCCTGCATGTAGCTGAGGATGCGAGCGGGGTAATCCAGCTTGCCGTTGTGAAGGTAGGCGAGGGTGGCCAGTGCCTTGGCGTCGCGGGGGCTGCCGCTGGCCTGCAGCGGGTGGGCGGGCAGGCCCAGTTCGCGACTCAGCCGGGCGAACTTGCCCACCAGCAGCGACACATTGCGGTCTGGATCGAGCAACTCCTGCCGTGCGGCGTGGATCTGATCGGGACTGGGATCGGCGGGGAGCAGGCCCTGATGAATCAGTTCACCAATGCCGAGCTGGGCGGGTCCATGGGTGCTGAACAGACCCGACTGGGCGGCCAGGGGCAGGTCTTCGCCGGGTTTGGCGTGCTGGATCTCATCGAAGAGCACGGCCGCCACCAGCATCGGGTTGATGCGCTGTCGGCGGCTTTCCTTCAGGATCGTGGGCTTCAGCTCTTCCAGTCGCTCCACGGTGCGGGCCCTCAGGGGCGTGAGCTGATCGAGCCCCTGGGTGAACAGCTGGGCCAGCGGCGCCTGGGGTCCGTGCACACCGAAGCGGCGCTGCAGTTCCCTGAGTTCTTCAGGGCTGAAATCGATGGGATCGGGACGCTGACCCTCGCTGGTGAAGGCCTTTGGGTCACTGCTGTCGCTGCTGAGGCTGGCGGTGAGGCCGGGCTCGGTGAGCAGCGCGAAACTGGAGCGGGTGGAGTGTGGTGAGGCTGAAGCGAGGCTGAGCAGCGAAAGGGCGGAGGCCAGGGAAACAACCCACTGTTTCGCTTCACCCCTGCGGAAGAACGAAGCCATCGAGGGCCGTGGGGTCAAGGAAATCCGCCGAATCAAATATTTCTTGAAGATTAACGGCTCAGCCTGAACATCTCCACTGCTGGGGTCGTTTGTGTTTCCGTCCATACCAAGCGCCCCGATCTGGCCGTCTTCGGTGTGGCATGGCACCCCTGCGCTTCCTTGCGGGCCCTTCCAGGGATAGCTTCAGCCTCGGCAGCCGATTCGTGAAACCCGCCCGCATGACGACGCTTCCGGATTACAGCATTCATGAGCCCCAGATTCAGTGGCAGCGGTTCTGCGCCCTGCTCTGGCACCACGACGACCTGGGTGTCTGGGTTGATGTCAGCCGGATGGCGCTCAACCAGATCCATCTCGACGCCCTGGAGCCGGCCTTCGCTCGTGCTTTTGCGGCGATGCAGGCTCTGGAGTCGGGGGCGATCGCCAATCCCGATGAGGGGCGTCAGGTGGGCCACTACTGGCTGCGGACCCCTGAACTGGCGCCCGATCCCCAGGCGGCGGCCCACATCCAGGCCGAGGTGGAGCGGATCGATGCCTTCGGTCAGCAGGTGATTGGTGGCGCCTGCTCGGCGCCCTCGGGAACGCCCTTCACCGATGTGCTCTGGATCGGCATCGGTGGCTCAGGTCTGGGCCCTTTACTCATCCTGCGCGCCCTCAAGCAGGTGGGGGTAGGGCTGCCGTTCCACTTCTTCGACAACGTTGATCCCCAGGGGATGAGCCACACCCTTGCGGGCCTCGGCGATCGGCTGCGCACCACCCTGGTGGTGGTGGTGAGCAAGTCTGGCGGCACGCCCGAGCCCCGCCTGGGCATGGAGCAGGCCCTGGCCCGGCTGGAGTCCCTCGGCGGAAGCTGGGCCCAGCAGGCGGTGGCCGTCACCCTGGTGGGCTCCCAGCTGGATCAGCGGGCCGAGGCCGAGGGCTGGCTGGCCCGCTTCGACATGTTCGATTGGGTGGGGGGACGCACCAGCATCACCAGCGCTGTGGGTCTGCTGCCGGCGGCCCTGATCGGCGCCGATCTCCACGGCTTCCTGGAAGGGGCGGCCCGGATGGATGCGGCCACCCGCGTGGCCAACCTGCGCAGAAACCCGGCGGCCCTGATGGCGGCGGCCTGGCATGTGGCTGGCGCCGGTGCCGGTGGCCGCGACATGGTGGTGCTTCCCTACCGCGACCGGCTGGAGGTGTTCAGCCGCTACCTGCAGCAGTTGGTGATGGAGTCGCTGGGCAAGCGGCTCGATCGCGACGGCCGCGAGGTGCATCAGGGGATTGCTGTTTACGGCAACAAGGGCTCCACCGATCAGCACGCCTATGTGCAGCAGCTCCGTGATGGGGTCGACAACTTCTTCGTCACCTTCATCGAAGCCCTCGATGATCCGGCTGATGTGGCCCCCATCGGCGGGGAGTACCCCGGTGATTTCCTCGATGGATTCCTGCAGGGCACCCGCTCCGCCCTCACCGAGGGTGGTCGCCAGAGCCTTTCGATCAGCCTGCGCCGCTTCGATGCCCGCAGCCTGGGGGCGCTGGTGGCTCTGTTCGAGCGGGCCGTGGGCCTCTACGCCGAACTGGTGAACGTCAACGCCTACGACCAACCCGGCGTGGAGGCGGGCAAGAAGGCCGCCGCCACGATCCTTGAGCTCCAGGTCCGGGTGGAGGTGTTGCTGGCCGATGGGACACCCCGCTCAGTGGCGGCGATCCAGGAGGAGCTGCAGCTCCCCAGCCCTGAGGCGGCCTTCTGGATCCTGCGCCACCTCTGCGGCAATGATCGCGGCTATGGCGCCGAGGGCGACTGGGGTGATCCGGCCGGCCTGGTGTTCCGGAAGGTGTGACCCCCATGGGTTGCCCATGGCACCGTTGCTAGGTTCCGCTCCTTTGCGGCCATGATCCGTTCCCGCGCTGCGGTGGCCTGGGCGGCAGGCCAGCCCCTGGAGATCACCGAGATCGAGGTGGCCCCACCGGCGGCGGGCGAGGTGCTGCTGAGGGTGGTGGCCAGTGGGGTGTGCCACACCGATGCCTTCACCCTCTCGGGCCAGGACCCTGAGGGGATCTTCCCCGCCGTGCTCGGCCATGAGGGCGGAGCGATCGTGGAGGAGGTGGGAGCCGGCGTGACCTCCGTGGCAGTGGGGGATCACGTGATTCCCCTCTACACGCCGGAATGCCGGGCCTGCAGCTACTGCCTCTCGGGCAAGACCAACCTCTGCCAGGCGATCCGCGGCACCCAGGGTCGGGGCCTGATGCCCGACGGCACCAGCCGCTTCTCCAGGGGCGGCCAGCTGATTCACCACTACATGGGCACCTCCACCTTCTCGGAGTACACCGTGGTGCCCGAGATCGCCGTCGCCCGGATCAGCAAGCAGGCACCGCTGGAGAAGGTGTGCCTGCTGGGCTGCGGCGTCACCACCGGCATCGGCGCGGTGCTCAACACCGCCAAGGTGCAACCCGGCAGCACGGTGGCCGTCTTCGGGCTGGGGGGCATCGGCCTGGCGGTGATCATCGGGGCGGTGATGGCCGGCGCCAGCCGCATCATCGCCATCGACACCAACCCGGAGAAGTTCGCCATCGCCCGCCAGCTGGGCGCCAGCGATTGCCTCGATCCCAGCGCCTTCGATGCCCCGATCCAGGAGGTGGTGATCGATCTCAGCGATGGCGGTGTCGACTACTCCTTCGAGTGCATCGGCAATGTCCAGGTGATGCGGGCGGCCCTAGAGTGCTGCCACAAGGGCTGGGGTGAATCCACGATCATCGGCGTCGCCGGCGCTGGCCAGGAGATCTCCACCCGCCCCTTCCAGCTGGTGACGGGCCGGGTCTGGCGGGGCTCGGCCTTCGGTGGAGTGCGCGGCCGAACGGAACTGCCGGGCTATGTGGAGCGCTTCGAAAGGGGGGAGATTCCGCTCGATACCTTCATCACCCACACCATGCCCCTCGAGGAGATCAACAGGGCCTTTGAGCTGATGCATGCCGGCCAGAGCATCCGCTCGGTGATCCACTTCAACCGCTGATGGACGCCTCCCCCCCGCCGAGCCCACTCAGGCAGCTCAGCGAGAACCGCTGCTTCGGCGGCCTGCACCGGCGCTACCGGCACCATTCCGAGGTGCTGGCTTGCGAGATGACCCTGGCGGTGTATCTGCCTCCCCAGGCCCTCGCCGGAGACGCTGTGCCGGCGCTGTACTGGCTTTCAGGGCTCACCTGCACCGACGAGAACTTCATGCAGAAGGCCGGGGCCCAGCGGCTGGCCGCCAGCCTCGGCCTGGCTCTGATCGCTCCCGACACCAGCCCCCGGGGCCCGGAGGTGCCGGGCGATCCCGATGGGGCCTGGGATTTCGGCCATGGGGCCGGCTTCTATCTCAATGCCAGCGAGGAGCCCTGGGCGCGCCACTACCGCATGCACGACTACGTGGTGGAGGAGTTGCCGGCGCTGCTGGAGCGGCAGCTGCCCCTCAACGGCCGCCGCGGTATCAGTGGCCATTCGATGGGGGGCCATGGCGCCCTGGTCTGTGCCCTGCGTCATCCCGGGCTGTACGAGTCGGTGTCGGCCTTTGCGCCGATCAGCCATCCCAGCCGCTGCCCCTGGGGAGAGAAGGCCTTCAGCCGCTATCTCGGTGCCGATCGCTCCCGCTGGCGGGCCTGGGATGCCTGCGAGCTGATCGCCTCAGCGCAGGAGCGGCTGCCGCTGCTGATTGATCAGGGTCAGGGCGACCCCTTCCTGGAGAGCCAGCTGCGGCCGGAGGATCTGGAGGCGGCGGCCCGGGCCGTGGGCCACCCGCTGCTGCTGAGGCGCCAGCCGGGCTACGACCACAGCTACTTCTTCATCGCCAGCTTCATCGACGACCACCTGCGCCACCACGGCTCGGCCCTGCTGGGTGAGGCCTAGGGCACCGGGTTTAGGGCACCAGGTTGACGAGCTTGCCGGGCACCACGATCACCCGGCGGGGAACCTGGCCATCCAGCCACTTGAGGGCAATGTCGCTCTCGAGGGCCAGCCGCTCCAGGGTGGCGGCATCGGCATCGGCGGGCACCTCCAGCTGGCCTCGCACCTTGCCCTTCACCTGGATCACCAGGGGCACGGTGTCCTGGATCAGGGCGCTGAGGTCGGCCACCGGCCAGCGCTGGCTATGCACGCTGCCGTCTCCGCCCAGCCGGCACCAGAGCTCCTCGGCTAGGTGGGGCGCGAAGGGGGCCAGCAGGATCACCAGGGCGCCCAGGGCTTCGATCGCCACGGCGTCGCCCACAGTCTCCAGCTGGGGCCCCATGGCGTTGCTGAGCTTCATCAGCTCCGAGACGGCGGTGTTGAACTGGTAGTGGCCGGGGGCGAGGTCGTCGTCGATGGCGGCGATGGCGCCGTGGACCGCCCGGCGCAGGGCCTGCTCAGCCGGGCTGCTGGCCTCCGGGATTGTGCTTGGGCTGCCTGTACCGGGCAGGCGCAGTCCGCGGGCCACGGCCCCATCCACCAGCCGCCACAGCCGCTGCAGGAAGCGGAACTGCCCCTCCACATCGGCGTCGTCCCACTCCAGATCCTTCTCCGGGGGCGCCTTGAAGAGGATGAACATGCGGGCGGTATCGGCCCCGTAGCGGTCGATGACCACGGCCGGATCGACGCCGTTGCCCTTCGACTTGGACATCTTCTCGAAGAAGGTGTCGAGCCGCTCGCCATCGATCGGATCGCGAGGATCGCTGGGATCGGCCACATCGGCCGGTGCCACGTATTTGCCGGTCTGGGGGTTCTTGTAGGTGATGGCCTGCACCATCCCCTGGGTGAGCAGGCGCTGGAAGGGTTCATCGAAGCTGAGCAGGCCCCGGTCGCGCAGCACCTTGGTGAAGAAGCGGGAATAGAGCAGGTGCAGAATCGCGTGCTCAATGCCGCCCACGTACTGGTCCACGGGCATCCAGCGGTCGGCCGCGCTGCGCTCAAAGGGCAGATGGCTGTTGTGGGGATCGCAGTAGCGCAGGTAATACCACGACGAGCAGATGAAGGTGTCCATCGTGTCGGTCTCCCGCCGGGCGGGCTGGCCGCAGCAGGGGCAGGCCACGTTCACCCAGCTTTCCAGCTGAGTCAGGGGTGAGCCGCCCTTGCCGCTGAAGGCCAGATCCCTGGGCAGCTCCACCGGCAGCTGCTCCGCTGGCACCGGCACCACACCGCAGCTGCCGCAGTGGATCATCGGGATCGGGCAGCCCCAGTAGCGCTGGCGTGAGATCAGCCAGTCGCGCAGGCGATAGCTCACCTTGCCCTCACCCCAGCCCTGCTCTTCGGCCAGGGCCACGATCCCGGCGCGGGCTTCGGCGGCCTCAAGGCCATCGAAGGGTCCGGAGTGCACCAGGCGTCCGCCCGCCGTCCAGGCGCCGCCGTCATAGGCCTGCTCCTGGGCTCCTTCGGGCACGATCACCCGCTTCACCGGCAGCTCGTACTGGCGGGCGAAGACGAAATCACGCTGGTCGTGGGCGGGAACCCCCATCACGGCGCCGCTGCCGTAGTCGGCCAGGACGTAATCGGCGATCCAGAGGGGAATCGCTTCCCCGTTGAAGGGATTGCGCACGCTGGTGCCCAGGGGCACCCCGCGCTTGGGCTGGTCCTCGGCGGTGCGCTCCAGCTCGCTCTGGTCGCTGACCAGATCACAGAAGGCCTCCACCGCCAGGCGCTGTTCGGGGGCGGTGAGGCGGGCCACCAGCGGGTGCTCGGGGGCCAGCACCAGATAGCTCACCCCGTACACCGTGTCGGGGCGGGTGGTGAAGACCGTGATCGAGTGGTCTGAGTCCCCATCTCCACCGGCGGTTGTGCTGGCGGCTCCTGCCGCCGGGAGGATCGGGAAGTGCAGCTGGGCCCCCACCGAGCGGCCGATCCAGTTCGCCTGCATCGTGCGCACCCGCTCCGGCCAGCCATCGAGCTGCTCGAGGTCATCGAGCAGAGCTTCGGCGTAGTCGGTGATGCGCAGGAACCACTGGCGCAGCTGTCGCTTCTCCACCTTCGCCCCGGAGCGCCAGGAGCGGCCCTCGCCGTCCACCTGCTCATTGGCCAGCACCGTCTGATCGATCGGATCCCAGTTGACCGTCGCTTCCTTGCGGTAGGCCAGCCCCGCCTCGTGGAACTGGAGGAACAGCCACTGGGTCCAGCGGTAATAGTCGGCGTGACAGGTGGCCACCTCGCGGTCCCAGTCGATTGAGAGGCCGAGGCGCTGCAGCTGGGAGCGCATCTGGGCGATGTTGGCGTCGGTCCAGTCGCCGGGATCCACGCCCCGCTCGATCGCGGCGTTCTCCGCCGGCAGACCGAAGGCATCCCAGCCCATCGGATGCAGCACCTTGCGGCCCCGCAGCCGCTGCACCCGGGCGATCACATCGGTGATCACGTAGTTGCGCACATGGCCCATGTGCAGGTTCCCCGAGGGATAGGGGAACATCGAGAGGGCGTAGAAGGTCTCGTCGCCGCTGCCGCTGGCCCCGCCGTCGCCGCCGGCTTCCGGTGTTCGGTGCAGACCCTGCTCCTGCCAGCGCTGCTGCCAGGCGGCCTCGATTGCCTCGGGGTGGTAGCGGCTGGCCTCCGTGCTGGAGGCGGCGCTGGATCGGGTGTCGGGCTCGGCCATGTTCCGGGGTCGGCCGGTTCGCATCAGCCGTTGGGTGCGTGGCTGTGATCGTGCCACAGCCCCCAGGGCTGCTCCCCGCAGGATCACTCCAGAGGTTGGATCGTTTCGAGGGCGCTGCGGCGGATCAGCACGGGCTGCTGAGCGTCGGCGGGCCGCAGGGCCAGAAACTCGGGGTCCTGCCAGTCGAGGCAGCCTTCGAGCTGCTCGCCGCCCGGGAAGCGAACCCTCAGGGGCGTGCGCTGGCGGACCCAGTTCTGGAGGAGACGCACTCCGGGCAGGCTCGAATCCAGGGTTTGCGTCTCCATAGGATTCAGGTTATGTGCATCGGGATGAGGGCCGTGCTGGCATTCAGCAAGTACCAGGGGCTGGGCAACGACTTTCTGCTGATCGATGGGCGCGAGGCCGCCGATCCCCAGGAGCTGTTCGGCCTCGATCCGGAGCGGGTGCGCTGGATCTGCGACCGGCGTTTCGGCGTGGGCGGTGATGGGCTGATCCTCGCCCTGCCCCCCGAGGGGGACGGGGAGCTGCGCATGCGCATCTTCAATGCCGACGGCAGCGAAGCGGAGATGTGCGGCAACGGCATCCGCTGCCTGGCCCGTTTCCTGGCCGACAGCGACGGCGATCCAGCGGGCAGAACCTGGCAGGTGGAGACCATGGCCGGCCGGATGGTGCCCGAACTGTTAGCCGATGGCACGGTGCGCGTCGACATGGGGGAGCCGTTCCTGCAGCCCGAGCAGGTGCCCACCACCCTGGCGATCGGCCCGGCCGGACTGCCCCAGGGGGAGCTGGAGGTGGAGGGGGTCCGCTTTGCGGTGGCGGCCGCCGGCATGGGCAATCCCCACGTGGTGATCCCGGTGGCGGAGCTGGAAGCAGTGGACCTGGAGCGCTTCGGCCCCCTGCTGGAGCAGCACCCTGTTTTCCCGGCTCGCACCAACGTCCATTTCGTCCAGGCGCTCAGCTCCGACCACCTGGTAATGCGCGTCTGGGAGCGGGGCGCCGGCCCCACCCTGGCCTGTGGCACCGGCGCCTGCGCCACCCTGGTGGCCTGCCATCGCCTTGGCCTGAGCGACCGCTCAGCCAGGCTGGATTTGCCCGGCGGCTCCCTCTGGATCGACTGGGACCCACGCACGAACCATCTGTTCATGACGGGCCCCGCGGAGCCGGTGTTCGACGGAGTGCTGGCGCCACCCAGTGAGCCGGCCGCTGCGCCGGAACCCGATGCGCCGGAACCCGCTCCAGTGGCGGCGGTCGATGAGTTCAGTTGCGCCACGGCCTGCACGGACGGCTGCCAGCGGCCCGATGACTGCCCCAGCGCCGAGGCCCGCCGCCGGGTGGAGGTGCTGCTGCAGAGCCGCTCCCTCGATGATCTGGTCTCCCTGGCGGCCCAGACTCTGGAGGCCCGCAGCCAGGCCCGCCTCAGCCGCGACACCGCCGGCCCCGACCGCCCGGCTCCGTGACGTCGGCTGGCGTCCCCGCCGCTGCTGCTCAGCCGCTCTACCTCGATGCCTCGGCCGGTGCACCCCCGGCCGAGGCGGTGCTGGAGGCCATGGCCGCCGCCACGGCCAGCGCCTGGGCCAACCCCTCCAGCCTGCATGGCTATGGGCTGGCGGCGGCCGACTCGCTCGAGCGCAGCCGCCAGACCATCGCCGCTCTGCTCGGTGCTGAGGCCCCGCAGCTCACCTTCTGCTCCGGGGGCACCGAGGCGGCTCACCTGGCGCTGCTGGGGGCGGCCGCGACCCTGCCCCCCGGCCGGCTGCTGATTTCGGCGGTGGAGCATCCGGCGGTGGAGGCTGCCGCCGCGCGCTTGATCGGCTCGGGCTGGAGCGTGGAGCGCCTGCCGGTGGATCAGCTGGGTAGAGTGCGGATGGATCGGCTCGAAGCCCTGCTGGAGCCGCCCACGCGGCTGGTGTCGTTGATCTGGGGCCAGAGCGAGGTGGGCACCCTGCAGCCGTTGCAGGCCATCGCTGAGCGCTGCCGGCGGGCCGGCGTGATCCTGCACAGCGACGCCGTGCAGGTGGTGGGCCATCGCCCCATCGACTTCGCGTCGCTGGAGGTGGATCTCCTCAGTTTCACGGCCCACAAGCTGCAGGGACCCCGGGGTATCGGTGCCCTGTTGGCCCGTCCCGGCCTGGAGCTGCGGCCGTTGATCGAGGGCGGCGGTCAGGAGGGAGGGCTGCGCTCCGGCACCGAGCCGGTGGTGCTGGCGGCGGGATTCGCCCGGGCCCTGCAGCTGGCCCAGGGGCGGCTGGAGCAGCACGGCGGCCGCGATCCCCTGGAGTCCTGGCGAGACCATCTCTGGCAGTCCCTGCGGGCCCTGGGCGGTGTGGAGCTCACCGGCTGCCCCAACGAGCGCTTGCCCCACCACCTCAGTGTGCTGGTGCGCGATCGGGCCGGTCGCCCCCTGCCCGGCCGCCGCCTGGTGCAGGCCCTCTGGCGTGAGGGGCTGGCTGTGAGCAGCGGCAGTGCCTGTCAGGGGGGGCGGGCCGGTGGCAGCCCTGTGCTGCGGGCCATGGGCTACCCGCCCGAGCTGGCGGCCAGCGGGTTGCGCCTCAGCCTGGGGCCCTGGTTGAGCGAGGAGCAGCTCCACTCCGTCCCCTCCCGCTTCGAGCGGGCCCGACTGGCCGTGGCAGCGGCAGAGCCTGGGTAGGGTCGCGAGGCTTCGCTAGAGGTTTCGCGTGCTTCCTGCCGATCTGCGCAGCGCCGAAGGTGAGGCGGTGCTGGCCCTGAACGAGGCCCTGGCCCAGACCTCCAATGGTCGCTGGACCATGGAGCTGCGTTTTGAGGGGCTCAAATTGCTGCCCCTGGCCCTGAGGCTGCTGGCGGCCATCAATCCCGCTGAGCGGCCGGCGCGCCTGCTCTTCCCCGATGCCGGTGCCGCCGCCCTGGCCCGCCGGGATGCCCCGGATCTGGCCCCTCAGCTGGGCTCCCTGGGCGAGCAGCTGCGCCGTCAGGAGCAGGAGCAGGATCCCTCCGCCGGTGACCTGCTGGTGCTGGTGGAGCCCGCCCAGGCCGAGTACGAGGAGGTGGAGCGCCTCTGTCAGGCCCACCGTGGTGCGGTGGTGTTGCTGAACGGGCGCCTTGAGGATGCCGCCGTTGGCATCGGCAGCGTGGCCCGGGAACGGCGGCGGGGCTTCCTGGCCACCTGGCGGGCGGCCTATGCCCTGTTGCCCCTGGAGAACGGTGCCCTTCGCTTGGCCTGTCCGGGTCCCTGGGAGCTTTACCGCCTCGATGCCGATGGCTACCGCCTGGCGGCCAGCTTCGATCTCAAGCCCGATGCGGAACAGCAGGCGGAGGCCCTGCGCTCTGAGCAGGGGCAGGGTCCTGATGTGGCGGAAGGTCTGCGGGCCCTCGACCGCTTCATCGGCAGCCTGAACAACTGAAGTCCCAGGCGAGGCTGCCGCAGAGCGGTCCGCAGAGCCATTGGCGGAGCCCCCTGGCCACAGCGGATCAGCCTCCTTAAAGTTGAGCGTCTGCCCCCTGCCCATGCTCCCCGAGTCCACCCCCGCTGCGCCGCGCGGTTCCTCCCGCTGGGGCCTGGTCGACATCGGCGCCGGAGCCGCCGTGCTGCTGGCCCTCGGTGGTGTCCTCTGGAGCCCGAAACTCAGTAGCGCGGTGGCCACCGCCACCGGGGCCCTGCAGCCGGTCACGGTGATCGTCGATGTGCGCGGCATTCCCTCCGCAGATCCTGAAGGGCTGATCGCCGCCGCCCGGGAGGAGGGCAAGGTGAGCATCGTGATCCGCAACCAACCGCACGGCACCGTCAAGCTCAAGGACCTGCAGCGGCTTCAGCGCAGGTTGGTGGCCCTGCAACCCGATGGCAGCGTGGTCACGGCGGAGGATCCGAACCAGGCCCTGGTGGGGTCCCTTGATGCCCGCTTCGTTCTGGAAGGCCAGGGCCGCAAGACCGACGGTGGCGTGGTTTTCGGCAATCAGAACCTCAAGATCGGCGCCCCGGTGGAACTGGAGGGTCGCAATTACCGCCTCAACGGCTCCGTGAGTGGTCTTCTCCTTGGCAAATCCTGAGATTGTGATGATGTCCCCAGCCCAACCCCAAGCCCCTCGCCAGCAGCGGCCCCTGGTGGCAGCCCTCGCCCTGGGCTTCACCCTGCTGCCCTCCGCTCCAGCGCTGGCAGCGCTGCCCCAGCTCCAGAACCAGGTGAGCTGTGCGGCCCTGCAGCAGCGGGTTCAGGCCAGCCTGGGGTCGGAAGCCAGCGTCTGGAGCGTCTCGGTGGCCGATGGCAGTGGCCGCCTGCTGGCCGATGTGAACGGGCTGCGGCCGCGGGTGCCCGCTTCCAACCAGAAGCTGGTCAGCACAGCCTTCGCCCTCGATCGCCTTGGCCCCGACTACCGCCTCACCACCAAGCTCTGGCGGCTGCCGGATGGCACCCTGCGCCTGACCGGCGAAGGGGATCCCGACCTGGCCATGCCCCAGCTGCAGCGCTTCGCCAAGCTGGCTCTGGGTTCCGGCGGCGCCGATGGAGCGCCCCCCAGCCTGGTGAGGTTGCAACTGGCGGAGGAGCCGCCCCAGGCCTGGTGGCCCCAGGGCTGGCATCCGGGAGATCGCGCCGAGGCCTATGGCGCTCCGATCACCCGTCTGGCCCTAACCAGTAACGCCATCGACATGGCGGTGACCAATCCCACCTCGCGCCTGCGCACCCTGCTCA
Organism: Cyanobium sp. CZS48M; assembly: GCA_030373145.1. Classification (GTDB taxonomy): domain Bacteria; phylum Cyanobacteriota; class Cyanobacteriia; order PCC-6307; family Cyanobiaceae; genus Regnicoccus_A. The sequence continues at coordinate 176,187 of JAUCZK010000001.1, forward strand.
ACCGGGAGCTGGTGCGCCAGGGGGGCAAGGCCGTTGAGCTGACCGTGGTCTCTCCCCAGACCCCCCTCTCCCAGGATGCGGTGCTGCTGCACCAGGAGCCCTCGGCTCCGATGCACAACCTTCTCAGCCTGGCCAACACCGAAAGCCACAACTTCACCGCCGAAGTGTTGCTGCGTCAGGCCAGTGGCAGCTGGGACCTGGCCGTCAGCCGTCAGGCCGAGATGCAGTGGCTCTACCAGCAGGGCCTACCCATGCAGGGGGTCCAGGTGGCCGATGGCAGTGGCCTGGATCGGGCCAATCGCGTCACCAGCCGCTTTCTCGCCGCCCTGCTGCTCACCATGGGCCAGCACCCCTATGCCAACGACTACCTGGCCTCCATGGCGGTGGCCGGCCAGCGGGGCACCCTGCGCAACCTCTACAAGGGCACCAGCCTGGAGGGCCGCTTCCGTGGCAAGACCGGCACCCTCACCGGAGTGCGCTCCATCAGCGGTGTGCTCAACACCAGTGATGGCCCCCGTTACGTGAGCATGATCTCCAATGGCTCCGGAGCACCGAACACCCGAATCGGTCTGGTGCTCCGTGAGGTGCAGAACGTCAGCCTCTGCCGGCCACCTGCCTGAGCCGTGAGGCCGCGCGCCTGGCGCGGCTGATGGGCACCGCCGCCTGCTCGCCGGCAGGCGGTTGGGCCAGCGGGGTCCGCTCGGCGGAGGCGGACACCTCCGTGCTCTGGATGCGCACCAGTTCGCGCCGTCCGGCGAGCACCACCTTGCTCAGTTCCCCCAGTCGACCTTCGAGCTCCGTGAGCACCTGCTCGGCATAGCGGTTGGCGCCGTCCTGAACCGTGGTGGCCTCCTGGCGGGTGCGGCTGATCAGCGCTTCGCACTGCTGCTGGGTCTGCTGGCGGAACTGCAGGGCATCGTTGTGGAGCCGCTCGGCTTCGCTCTGGCTCTCGCGCTGGATGCGCAGCCCCTCCTGGCGGATCTTCTCCAGTTCCTGCAGGCTCTGCTGGCGGGAGCGTTCGTGTTGCTCCGCCAGCTGGCGCTTCATCTCCACGAAGTCCTGGTCGAGCTGCTGGCGCCGCTGCATCGACTCCTGCTCCAGCTGCTGGCGGCGGCTGCTGAACTGCTGTTCGGTCTGGGCCAGACGGGTCTGGTGCTCCTGCTCGGTCTGGGCCACCTGCTGGCGGGCCGAGAGCAGCAGCTGTTCGCACTGCTGGCGCGCCTGCTCGCGCAACTCTCCGACCTGGCGTTCGGCCTCCTGGCGCACGGCGGCCGAATTGATCAGCTGTTCCCGTTCCTGACGGGCGCGGCCGATGATCTCCTCAGCCTGCTGGCGGGCCTGGGCGATGAAGCTCTCACGCTGGCGCAGCAGCTCCTCGGCCTGGTCGAGCTGGGCGGGAATCGCCTCGCGCACCGCGTCCATCAGCTCAATGGCGTCCTGCTCATTGACGAGGCGGCCACCACTGAATGGAATGCGGCTACCCTCCAGCACGATTTCTTCGAGCTGGTCGATCTGATCCAGCACGCTGATCCGTGTGTCGGCCATCTCAACGGGGCAGGGGATTACCGATTAAAGAGCCTCGAGAGGTCATCCGCCACTCCCGGCGGCACCATGTGGCGCACATCCCCACCGAAGCGGGCCACCTCCTTGACCACGCTGCTGCTGAGAAAGCTGTGGTGGGCTGCGGTCACCAGGAACAGGGTTTCCACTTCCGCCGCCAGGCTGCGGTTGGTGTGGGCGATCTGAAGCTCGAATTCGAAATCGCTCATCGCCCGCAGGCCGCGCAGGATCACGGCGGAGCCGCAGCGGCGGGCGAAGTCCACGGTGAGGCCGTCGAAGCTGCTCACCTCCACCCGCTCCAGGTGGGAGGTGGCCTGGCGGATCTGGCTGAGCCGCTGCTCCAAGGGGAAACTGGCCTGCTTGCTCGGGTTCTGCAGCACCGCCACCACCAGACCACCGAACAGCCGCTCGGCCCGTTCGATCAGGTCGAGGTGGCCCAGGGTGAGCGGATCGAAACTGCCGGGATAGACGGCCTTCATCGGGGCTGGGTGGTGGGGCCCCCCGCGGGGAAGCGATGGCGCGGATCCTATGGATGGCAACGCCGCCGTGGATCTCGCTGCCTAAAGTCGTCGTATCGATCGCGACATGTTGATGGCCAGCGAAGCACCCACCAACGCAGCCAGTGGCGGCCTCGATGCCGCCGCCAAAAAGACGCTGCTGCGCAAGATCCCCCATGGACTGTTCATCTGCGGCGTCGCCGAAGGAGACACCATCAACGGCTTCACCGCCAGCTGGGTCACCCAGGGTTCCTTCGAGCCACCTCTGGTGGTGATGGCGGTGCGGGCCGATTCCACCAGCAACGGCATCATCCAGCGCACCCGGCGCTTCTCCCTCAACGTGCTCGCCGCCGACCAGAAGGACCTGGCGGCGGTGTTCTTCAAGCCCCAGAACGGCATCGGCGGCCGCTTCGACGCTGCCCCCTACAGCCTGGGTACCCTCGGCCTGCCGATCCTGGAGGCGGCCCTCGGCGGCCTGGAGTGCGAGCTGGTGGGTGAGGTGGTTCATGGGGATCACACCGTCTTCGTGGCCGAAGTGAAGACCGCCGTGCTGCACCGCGATGGAGCGGCCCTTGAGCTGGGCCCCACCGGCTGGCAGTACGGCGGCTGAGCCGGGCCCAAGACACCACCGCCGCCATGGGCCGCCTCGCCCAGCCCCTCCTGAGCGATGCCGATCGCCTCAGCCAGCGCCTCAAGGAGCTGCCCGCCGAGCCGGGTTGCTACCTGATGCGCGACGCCGAGGACCGCATCCTCTACATCGGCAAGTCGAAGAGCCTGCGCAGCCGCGTGCGCAGTTATTTCCGTGAGTCCCACGACCTGAGCCCGCGCATCAGCCTGATGGTGCGCCAGGTCTGTGAGATCGAATTCATCGTCACCGACAGCGAAGCGGAGGCGCTGGCGCTCGAATCCAACCTGATCAAGGCCCACCAGCCGCACTTCAATGTGTTGCTCAAGGACGACAAGAAATATCCCTACCTCTGCATCACCTGGAGCGAGCCCTACCCGCGCATCTTCATCACCCGGCGGCGGCGGCTGCGCAGCCCCCTGGATCGCTTCTACGGCCCCTACGTCGATGTGGGTCTGCTGCGGCGCACGTTTTTCCTGGTGAAGCGGGTGTTTCCCCTGCGCCAGCGCCCCCAGCCCCTCTACCGCGACCGCACCTGCCTCAACTTCGACATCGGCCGCTGCCCCGGGGTGTGCCAGGAGAAGGTCAGCCCCGAGGCCTACCAGCAGATCCTGCGCAAGGTTGCGATGGTGTTCCAGGGCCGCAGCGACGAACTGCTGGAGCTGCTGCGTGCCCAGATGGGGCGCTACGCCGAGCGTGAGGACTACGAGGCGGCCGCGCGGGTGCGGGACCAGCTGCAGGGCCTTGAGCAGCTCACCGCCGAGCAGAAGATGACCCTGCCCGATGCCTCCGTGTCGCGGGATGTGCTGGCCCTGGCCTGTGATCAGCGGCTGGCGGCCGTGCAGCTGTTCCAGATGCGCGCCGGCAAGCTGGTGGGGCGGCTGGGTTACACCGCCGACGCCAGCATCGCCAGCCCTGGCGCAATCCTGCAGCGGGTGCTGGAGGAGCACTACAGCCAGGTGGAGCCCGTGGAGATTCCGCCCGAGGTGCTGGTGCAGCACCCCCTGCCCCGCCAGGAGCTGGTGCAGGAGTGGCTGAGTGAGCGGCGGGGCCGCAAGGTGCGGCTGTCGCAGCCACAGCGGCAGCAGAAGGCCGATCTGATCGAGCTGGTGGAGCGCAACGCCGCCTTCGAGCTCAGCCGCGCCCAGCGCAGCGCCGAGCAGCACCAGCTGGCCACCGAAGACCTCGCCCAGCTGCTCGACCTGCCCCAGCCCCCCCGGCGCATCGAGGGCTACGACATCAGCCACATCCAGGGCAGTGATGCGGTGGCCTCCCAGGTGGTGTTCGTCGATGGGCTGCCTGCCAAGCAGCACTACCGCAAATACCGGATCCAGAGCAGCAGCATCAGCGCTGGCCACTCCGACGACTTCATGGCGATGGCCGAGATCATGCGGCGGCGCTTCCGCCGCTGGTCGCAGGCCAAAGCAGAGGGGGCCGACCTCTCGGAGCTGCGTCGGGCGGCCAGCACGGCCCTGCACACCGGTGGGCTGGGCGACTGGCCCGACGTGGTGATGATCGATGGCGGCAAGGGCCAGCTCTCCGCGGTGATGGAGGCCCTGCGCGAACTCAACCTGCATGAGGAGCTGGTGGTCTGCTCCCTGGCCAAGCAGCGGGAGGAGGTGTTCCTGCCCGGCGCCAGCCAGCCGCTGGAGAGCGAACCCGATCAGCTGGGGCTGCTGTTGTTGCGGCGGCTGCGCGATGAGGCCCACCGCTTCGCGGTCAGTTTCCACCGCCAGCAGCGGGGTGAGCGGATGAAGCGCTCCCGCCTCTCCGACATCCCCGGCCTCGGCCCGAAGCGTGTCAAGGAGCTGCTGGCCCACTTCCGCTCCATCGACGCCATCCAGCTGGCCAGCCCCGAGCAGATCGCCGCCGCCCCCGGGGTGGGTCCGGCCCTGGCCCAGCAGGTGTGGAGCTACTTCCATCCCGGCGACCCCCAGGAGTCGCCCGATGGCGAGCCGCCGGCTGAACCGCTGGAGGGCGCCTGGCCAGCAAGCCCTATGCCGCCAGCGGTCGCTACATCCAGCGCATGAGCACCTGCTGCAAGGGCTGCCGCTACGACCCGGCTCTGCGCAGCGGACCCCGCGCCCTGCCCTTCATCACCCTCTACTGGGCCTTTCTGGATCGCCACCAGGCTGTGCTGAGGGGCAATCCGCGCATGGCTCTGAGGCTTGCCCATCTCGACAAGCTCGATCCCGGCGAGCTCGAGGCCATCGCCGCCGCGGCCCATGCCCATCACGAGGGCACCGAGGTGGAGGAGCAGCTCCCCCTAGCTTGAGTCAGCCTGCTCCCCTGCTCCGATGACGCTCCCGGCCCTGCCAGCGGAGGCCTATCTCTGGTTCAAGACCCTGCACATCGTCGGGGTTGTGGTGTGGTTCGCTGGGTTGTTCTATCTCGTGCGCCTGTTCATTTATCACGTGGAGGCGGATGAGCTGGAGGAGCCCGTGCGCGGCGCCTTTCAGCAGCAATACACCCTGATGGAGCGGCGCCTGGCCAACATCATCACTACCCCGGGCATGGTGGTGGCGGTGGCCATGGCGGTGGGTTTACTGGTGGCCCAGCCCCTCTGGCTGAAGCAGGGCTGGATGCACGCCAAGCTGGCCGTGGTGCTGGCCCTGCTGGCCTACCACTGGTTCTGTTATCGCCTGATGGGCCAGTTGCGCGAGGGTCGCTGCCGTTGGAGCGGACGACAGCTGCGGGCCCTCAATGAGCTCCCCACCCTGATGCTGGTGCTGGTGGTGATGCTGGTGGTGTTCAAGGGGCAGTTCCCCACCGGTGCGGCCACCTGGTTCCTGGTGGCCCTGGTGGTGGCGATGGCCGGCTCGATTCAGTTCTACGCCCGCTGGAGGCGTCTTCGCGCGGAGCAGGAGGCCCTGGCCGGTGGGGCCTGAACCGCTGATGGCCCCTGAACATCCGTTGGTGGCTGTGTTACGGGGTGTGGAGCCCTCCTGCTGCCCCGGGCGGCTCAATTTCCACTGCCACACCACCTGCAGCGACGGCAGCCTCCAGCCCGAGTGGCTGGCTGATCAGGCGGTGGACCGGGGCCTGGAGCACTTCGCGGTCACCGATCACCACAGCACGGAGGCCCTCGGGCCCCTGCAACGGCGGCTGGAGCAGCACCGTCAACGGGGTTGGCGGGTCCCCACCCTCTGGAGCGGTGTGGAGATCAGTTGCCTGCTGGAGGGCTGCCTGGTGCATGTGCTCGGGCTGGGCTTTGATCCGGGCCATGCCGCCCTGGCCCCCTATCTGGAGGGAAACGCTGTGGTCGGTCCGGCGCTCCGGGCCGGGGCCGTGCGCCGGGCCATCCATGCCGCCGGAGGACTGGCTCTGCTGGCCCACCCGGCCCGCTACCGCCTTCCCCACCACCTGCTGATCACGGCGGCGGCGGAGCTGGGATTCGATGGCGCCGAGGCCTACTACGACTACGAACAGAGTCCGTGCTGGCGCCCCTCCCCGCTGGTGTGCGAGGCGATCGCCGCCCAGCTCAACCGGCTGGGATTGCTGACGAGTTGCGGTACTGATACCCATGGGCTGGGACTTGGGGGCCGCTAGGCTCATCACTAGGTTTCGGTTCCCTGACCATGGGTCTATTCGATCGTCTGCTCGGCAACCGCTCCGAAGGAGCTTTCTCCTCCAAGGCCCCCAAGGCCAAACCGGAGAAAGCCAAGCAGGACGAGAGCTTCTACCTCGACCCAGACGCCTCCAGCAGCCTTGGCGACGTGAAGTTCATGCGGCGCTCCAACACGATCCGCCACACTTTCCCTGGTAGCGCTGATAACCCCGGCAACAAGGAAATGATCCAGGAGGTGGATTCAATGGCGGCCCGGCTGGAGAAGGCCAGCACAGGAATGCCCGGCACTGAGGTGAAGGCCGCCACCGCTAGCCTCAGCGGCGGAGTCCCCAAGCCGGTCAAAAAGACGTTTGCCGAGAAGATGAGTTCCGGGGAGCTGAGCCAACGGCTGAGGGGTGCTGCTGTGGGTGGCGTCAACGCCGCTGGCGGATCGGCCCCCGCCGGCCGTAAACCCGCTGGCAGCAGCAATGACCAGCCCAGCATCAGCCTGCAGCAGGCCAAACCCGGCACCATCGATGCCTTCAAGGACATGGCCAAGGAGCTGAACTCCTGATCAGCTGGCCCTGGTTCGTCAGAGGCTGAAGGGCCTGGTGTTCAGCCCTCCACCAGGCTTTCGCTGCTGAGCACCAGCTGCTTGAGATGCTCCAGTTGTTCCGGGCTGGCCCCCTCCCACAGCCGGCGGTGGTGGGCTTCCAACAACCGTTCGGCCATGTCGCGCAGGGCCCAGGGATTGGCCTGGCGCAGGAATTCCAGCAGGGTTTCATCGCCCAGCCAGGTGTCGCAGATCGCCCCGTAGCTCCAGTCCGGCACCCGGCCCGTGCTGGCGTCGTAGGCGAAGAGGTAGTCGAGGCTGGCGGCCAGCTCAAAGCCCCCCTTGTAGCCATGGGCCCGCATGCCGTTGATCCAGCGGGGATTGAGCACCCGTGAGCGCAGCACCTTGTCGAGCTCCCGCTCCAGGCGATGCAGGCGGGGCCGCTGGCGGCGGGAGTGATCGCCGAACCAGAGGGCCGGAGCGGTGCCGCGCACCCGCTCGGTGGCGGCGCTCAGGCCCCCCTGGAACTGGTAGTAATCGTCGGAATCCAGCAGATCATGCTCGCGGTTGTCCTGGTTATGCAGCACCACCTGAACCTGGCGCAGCCGTTGTTCCAGGCCGTCGCGATCGGCGATCGCCTCACCGCTGCCCTCATACCGCCAGCTGCTCCAGTTGAGGTAGGCCTCGCCTAGATCGCTGCGCTCCTCCCACTGGCCGCTGTCGATCAGGCCCTGCAGTCCGGCGCCGTAGGCCCCCGGCGCCGAGCCATACACCCGGGCGCAATGACCCTCGCGCATCAGCGCAGCCGCCAGGGGATTGTCGGATTCCGCCTCATGCAGGCCCGCCACCAGGGCCGTGGCCCGGTTCATCCAGCCCACCAGCTGGGGGAAGGCATCGCGGAACAGGCCGGAGATGCGCAGGGTCACATCCACCCGCGGCCGCCCCAGCAACCCCAGCGGGATCACCTCCAGGTCCACCATCCGCCGGGTGGGTCCATCCCAGACCGGCCGCACCCCCATCAGGGCCAGGGCCTGGGCGATGTCTTCGCCGCCGTTGCGCATCGTTGCCGTCCCCCACACAGAGAGGGCCAGGTGGCGCAGGTCGTCACCCTCCTCCTGCAGGTGCAGGTCCAGGAGCAGCTCGGCGCTGCGCCGCCCCAGGTCCCAGGCCGCTTCGCTGGGCAGACCGCGCAGATCGACGCTGTAGAAGTTGCGGCCGGTGGGCAGCAGGTCGGGCCGGCCGCGGGTGGGGGCCCCAGACGGACCGGCGGCAATGCGCTCCCCCGCCACCCCCGCCAGAAAGGACTCCCGCTCCGCCTCACCGCAGCGCAGCAGCCGTGGGATCAGATCGCCGCGCACCCGCTCCAGCACCGAGCGGGTGTTGGGGCCGCAGGGGGGGATCTCGGCCAGTGGCTCCATCAGGGAACGCAGAAGCTCCAGGGCCCATCCCTCCAGCAGGGACACGCCATCCCCGACCCGGCGGCAGGCCTGGGCCGCCGCCGGTGCTGCCGCCAGCAGCCGCTGCCGGTCAGACGCGTCCAGCGGGTCTTCCTCCGGATCGGCCCAGGGGTCGAGCGCCAGGCCCAGATCCTTGGCCAGGGCCTGGGTGAGCCCCGGCCCCTCGGCCAGGGGTGGCCGCGCCAGGCAGAGCAGCAGCTCCAACAGCGGCTCCGGGGCGGGCAGGTGGCCGAAGGTGTGCAGGCCCGTGCGGATCTGGGCCTCTTTGAGCTCACAGAGGTAGCCGTCGGCTCGGTCGATGCGGCTCTCCAGGTCGCTGGCCTCCAGCGGCAGCTCCAGGACCTCGAGGGTTTCGGCCAGCCGCTGGCGCAGGCCTGCCACCCGGGCGCTGCCCAGCTGGCAGGCCTCCCAGTACTCATCCAGCAGGGCCTCCAGTGTCTGCAGGGGTCCATGCAGCCCCGCCCGCCCCAGCGGTGGGGTGAGGTGGTCGAGGATCACGGCCTGGGCACGGCGCTTGGCCTGGGACCCTTCGCCGGGATCGTTGACGATGAAGGGATAGAGGTGGGGCATCGGCCCCAGGGCCCATTCGGGGAAGCACTGGTTGGAGAGCCCCAGCCCCTTGCCCGGCAGCCACTCCAGATTGCCGTGCTTGCCCACGTGCACCACGAGCTGAGATCCCTCCACCTGCCGCAGCCAGAGGTACTGGGCCAGGTAGGCGTGGGTGGGGGGCAGATCGGGGCTGTGGTAGTTGAGGCTGGGGTCGCGGTCGTAGCCCCGCTCCGGCTGGATCAGCACATGGATGCGGCCGAAGCGCAGACCCCGGATCGGGAAACCGGCTCCAGCGGCGCTGCGCTCCAGTCCGCTGTCCTGATCCGCTGAGCCCCAGCGCCGCTCGATCAGCTGCCGACCCTCCTGGGGCAGGGCGTCATACCAGCGCTGATAGGTGGCCAGGGGGAGATGGTCGAGGGGCGGCCGGTGGCTGCTCTCGGCGTCGTTGCTGCGGCCCGCCAGCAATCGTTCGATCAGCTCCTGGCCGGTCCGGGGAAGGGTCCCATCCGGCGGCTGCCCCTGCGCTGCACCGAGGTCGTAGCCGGCGCCGGCTAGCCAGTGCAGCATCGCCGCCGCACTGGCGGGGGTGTCGAGGCCGACGCCATTGGCCAGGCGGCTGTTGCGGGTGGGGTAGTTGGCGAGCACCAGTGACAGACGCCGCTGGGCCGGCGCCGTGCCGCGCAGATTCACCCAGGCCTGCACCAGCTGGGCGATCCAGTCGAGCCGTTCCGGATCGGGCTGGTAGCGGTGCAGGGCGGTGGTGAGCCGCGCATCGGCCCGCTCCGCCGCTTCCTTGAAGGCCCCCACCCGGGTGGTGAGGCGGCCATCGAGCTCCGGCAATGCCACCTGCAGGCTGAGGTCGAGCGGGCTCAGGCCGATGCTGCTGCTGCGCCAGCGCTCGCGGCTGGAGCTGCTGCAGAGCAGCTGCAGCACCGGCACGTTCAGGGCCTCCCAGAGGGGAGCGCCGAGGCCCGCCTCCTCGAACTGCACCGAGGCGAAGGAGGTGGTGCAGAGCACCGCCTGGACGGCTTCGCGCCCCAGCAGGTCAGCCACCCCGCGTTGCACCCCCGCCTCGCGCAGGCCACTCACCCACAGGGCCCTGGGGCAGAGCCCGCGCTGGCGCAGGGCCGCCAGGGTGGCCTCCGCCAGGGCGGTGTCGCCCGCCTGCAGCAGGGCGCGGTAGAGCACCAGGCCCACCCGGGGGCCGGGATCATTTCTCCAGTCGTGGGGGGCGGGATCGCTGAGGGGTTCCACCTGGGGCGGCTCGGGCGGCTCCCCCATCAGCAGGGCATTGAGGCAGAGCAGCACCCGGCGCAGGTTGGTGCGCCCCCCCTCCCGCAGGCAGCGACCGATGGCCAGGGCCAGGGCCGGAGCCACAGTGCCCAGGCTGGCCAGGTCACCTTCCTCGTCGCTGGTGCCGGCCACCACCACCAGCTGGCGGCAGGGGCCGTCTGCCCAGCGGCGCAGTTGCTCCAGGCCATAACTCCAGTGCCCCCGGCCCCCCAGCAGGCGCACCAGCACCAGCTGGGTGTCCCCGAGGCTGGTGGCCAGGTAGTGGTCGATCACGGCCGGGTGATCCAGGGCCGCCAGGTTGAGACCCCGCACCTCCTGGATGAGCAGAGCCGGCTCGTCGCCCAGCAGGCCCGCCAGGCAGCTGAGGTCAGTGTCGGCGCTGCTCAGCAGCAACAGGGGCGCCGAAGGCTGCTCCACATAAAGGGGACCATCCGTGTCGCCGGTGGCGCCGGGAACTGCCGCAAGCCGATGCATCGAGCCATTCTCGGTCCTGACGGTGAGAAGATCGAGGCCCGATCACGGTGCGGTGTCCCCCGCTCCACGCCCTTCCCAAGCGACCCTGCATGCAGAAGTTTCTCCCCTACGCCTGGTTCCAAGGCGGTTGCGTTCCGTTTGCGGAGGCCACCCTGTCGATCGCCACCCACGCCTTGCACTACGGCACCGGAGCCTTTGGGGGGATGCGGGCTCTGCCCAATCCCAGTGATCCGGGCGAAATCCTGCTGTTTCGTGCCGACCGCCATGCCCGCCGGCTCAGCCAGAGCGCCCGGCTGCTGCTGGCGGAGCTGGAGGAGAGCACCATTCTTGGCGCTATCGACGCCTTTCTGCAGGCCAACAGGCCCACCACGCCGATTTACCTGCGGCCTTTCGTTTACACCAGCGACCTCGGCATCGCGCCTCGGTTGCACGACATCGAGACCGACTTTCTGATCTACGGCATCGAGCTGGGCGATTACCTCTCCCCCGACGGGGTCAGCTGCCGTGTCAGCAGCTGGACCCGCCAGGAGGACCGATCCCTGCCCCTGCGCGGCAAGATCAGCGGCGCTTACATCACCAGCTCCCTGGCCAAGACCGAGGCGGTCAAGAGCGGCTTCGATGAAGCTCTGCTGCTCAACAGCCGCGGCAAGGTGAGCGAGGCCAGCGGCATGAACCTGTTCATCGTGCGCGATGGCGTGCTGATCACCCCCGGCGTTGATCAGGACATCCTCGAGGGCATCACCCGCGCCAGCCTCCTCGAATTGGCCAGGGATCTCGACATCCCGGTGATCGAGCGGGCGGTCGACAAGACCGAGCTGTTCGTGGCCGACGAGGTGTTCCTCAGCGGCACCGCGGCGCGGGTGACCCCTGTGCGGCGGGTGGAGTCCACCGATCTGCCCACGGAGCGCCCCGTGATGGAGCAGCTGCGGGAGCGGCTCACCCAGATCACCATCGGCAACGACCCCAACTACGACCATTGGGTTACCCGCATCCGCCTGCGCGACTGATTTCTAGAGTGATCGCTGGCACGATCACGCGATGACGGCACTGGTGGGCTCGGCGGCTGCGGCAAGGACAGGAACCGGCAGGATCGGCTTCCTGGAGCACCTGCATGGCCCCGGCCGCCCAGTGGTGGTGTTCGACGGTGCCACTGGCACCTCGCTGCAGCAGATGGATCTGAGCGCGGAGGATTTTGGCGGGGCGGCCCTCGAGGGCTGCAACGAGAACCTGGTTTTCACCCGCCCCGATGCCGTGCAGGCCGTGCACGCCCAGTTTCTTGAGGCGGGCTGTGATGTGATCGAAACCGACACCTTCGGGGCGGCCTCGATCGTGCTGGCGGAATACGGGCTGGAGGACCAGGCCTTTGCCCTCAACCAGCGGGCCGCTGAGCTGGCCCGGGAGATGGCCGACCGCTACAGCACCGCTGCCAAGCCCCGCTTCGTGGCCGGCTCCATGGGCCCCACCACCAAGCTGCCCACCCTCGGCCACATCGACTTCGACACGATGAAGGCCTCCTTCCGCGAACAGGCGGCGGGGCTGCTGGCCGGTGATGTCGATCTGTTCATCGTCGAGACCTGCCAGGACGTGCTGCAGATCAAGGCGGCGCTCCATGGCCTGGAGGAGGCCTTCGCGGCGGCCGGCCAGCGGCGGCCGCTGATGGTCTCGGTGACGATGGAAACCACCGGCACGATGCTGGTGGGCTCCGACATCGCCGCGGTGGTCTCGATCCTGGAGCCCTTCCCGATTGACGTGCTCGGTCTCAACTGCGCCACCGGACCGGAGCAGATGAAGGCGCACATGCGCTACCTGAGCGAGCACAGTCCGTTCGTGATCAGCTGCATCCCCAACGCCGGATTGCCTGAGAATGTGGGTGGTGTGGCCCACTACCGGCTCACGCCCATGGAGCTGCGACTGCAGCTGCTCCATTTCGTGGAGGATCTGGGGGTGCAGGTGATCGGTGGCTGCTGCGGCACCACCCCCAGCCACATCGCTGCCCTTGCCGAGCTGGCGGCGGATCTGCAGCCTCGCCCCCGCCCCGTGCGCCTGCCGGAGCAGCGGCTGCAGCGGCCCGCTCTGCAGTGGGAGCCGGCGGCGGCCTCGATCTACGGAGTCACCCCGTATCACCAGGACAACTCCTTCCTGATCATCGGCGAGCGGCTCAACGCCAGCGGCTCCAGGAAGGTGCGTGATCTGCTCAATGCCGAGGACTGGGACGGGCTGGTGGCCCTGGCCCGTGGCCAGATCAAGGAGAACGCCCATGTGCTCGATGTCAACGTCGACTATGTCGGCCGCGACGGCGAGAAAGACATGCATGACCTGGTCAGTCGCCTGGTCACCAATGTGAATCTGCCGCTGATGCTGGATTCCACGGAGTGGCAGAAGATGGAGGCCGGCCTGAAGGTGGCCGGTGGCAAGTGCATCCTCAACTCCACCAACTACGAGGATGGCGATGAGCGCTTCTTCAAGGTGCTGGAGCTGGCCCGCCGCTATGGCGCCGGGGTGGTGGTGGGCACTATCGATGAGGAGGGCATGGCCCGCACGGCGGAGCGCAAGTTCGCCATCGCCCAGCGGGCCTATCGCGATGCCGTGGAGTTTGGGATTCCGGCCCATGAGATTTTCTACGACCCCCTGGCGCTGCCCATCTCCACCGGCATCGAGGAGGACCGCCGCAATGCCGCCGCCACGATCGAGGCCATCCGCCTGATTCGTGAGCATCTTCCCGGTGTTCATGTGCTGCTGGGGGTGAGCAATGTGAGCTTCGGGCTCTCACCGGCGGCCCGGATCGTGCTCAATTCCGTCTTCCTGCACGACTGCTGCGAAGCCGGCCTTGATGCTGCCATCGTCAGCCCTGCCAAGATTCTTCCGCTGGTGAAGATCACGGAAGAGCATCAGCAGGTCTGCCGTGATCTGATCAACGACCAGCGCCGATTCGAATCGACCGCGACCGCGACCGCGGCAACGGGGACGGCGGCGGCAGGGGCGATCTGCAGCTATGACCCGCTCACGGTGCTCACCGGCCTGTTCGAGGGGGTGAGCGCCAAGGAGGCGAGGGCTTCAGGGCCAAGCCTGGCCGATCTGCCCGTGGAGGCCCGCCTGCGCCAGCACATCATCGATGGCGAGCGCATCGGCCTTGAGGCGGCCCTGCAGGAGGCCATGGCCAGTCACCCGCCCTTGCAGATCATCAACACCTTTCTGCTCGATGGCATGAAGGTGGTGGGGGAGCTGTTCGGCTCCGGGCAGATGCAACTGCCGTTTGTGCTCCAGAGCGCTGAAACGATGAAGGCCGCCGTGGCTTTTCTCGAGCCGCACATGGAGAAGATCGATGGGGTGAGCAGTGCCAAGGCCAAGTTTCTGATCGCCACCGTCAAGGGTGACGTGCACGACATCGGCAAGAATCTGGTGGATATTATCCTCACCAACAATGGCTATGAGGTGATCAATCTCGGCATCAAGCAGGGGGTGGAGGCGATCATCGAAGCCCAGCATCTGCACCAGGCTGATTGCATCGCCATGAGCGGACTGCTGGTGAAATCGACTGCCTTCATGAAGGACAATCTGCAGGCCTTCAATGAGGCGGGCATCACCGCTCCGGTGATCCTCGGCGGTGCGGCCCTCACCCCCCGCTTCGTGCAGAAGGATTGCCGCTCGGTGTACAACGGCCAGGTGATCTATGGCCGCGATGCCTTCGCCGACCTGCGCTTCATGGATGCGCTCTCGGAGGCCCGCCAGGCCGGCCAGTGGGACGACCAGCTGGGATTCCTCGCCGGTGCCCCCGCCGGGCTGGGGCTGGAGCCCGAGCCGGCAGCTGCGGCTGAGTCAGTGGCTGAGCCCGAAGCGGCAGCTGAAGTGGCCGGCCCGGGCGATCAGGCCGCAGGTACCACCGCCCCCGCCATCTCCAGCCATCGCTCCGAGGTGGTGCCGGAGGAACCCCCCGTGGAGCCTCCCTTCCTGGGCAGTGCCCTGATCCAGGAGGGGGAGATTCCCCTCGATGAGGTGTTCGCCTATCTCGATCGCAACGCCCTTTTTGCCGGCCAGTGGCAGCTGCGCAAGGGCCAGGAGCAGAGCCGCCAGGCCTATGAGGCGATGTTGGCCGAGAAGGCCGAGCCCGTGCTGCAGAGCTGGATCGAGCGTTGCCGCCAGGAGGTGCTGCTCACTCCCCGGGTGGCCTACGGCTACTTCCCCTGCGGCCGCGATGGCAATGCCCTGGTGGTGTTTGATCCCGAGGGCAGTGAGCGGGAGATCGGCCGCTTCGAGCTGCCACGGCAGCGGGGCGGCAACCGCTATTGCATCGCTGATTTCTTTCGCGATCTACGCGACGGCAGGCCCAGTGATGTGCTGCCGATGCAGGCGGTGACCATGGGTGAGCGGGCCAGCGCCTATGCCCGCGAGCTGTTCGCCGCCGATCGTTACAGCGACTACCTCTATTTCCATGGTCTGGGGGTGCAAATGGCCGAGGCCCTGGCGGAGTGGACCCACGCCCGCATCCGCCGGGAGCTGGGCTTCGCGGAGGAGGAACCGGCGGCCCTGCGCGACGTGCTCGCCCAGCGCTATCGCGGCAGCCGCTACTCCTTCGGCTATCCGGCCTGCCCCAACGTGGCCGATTCCCGCCAGCAGCTGGCCTGGCTCGACACAGGTCGCATCGGTCTGACCATGGATGAGAGCGATCAGCTGGAGCCCGAGCAGAGCACCACTGCCCTGGTGGCACTGCACAGCCGCGCCCGCTATTTCAGTGCCTGAGAGTCCGTCTCCCGCTCAGAGGGGGCAGTGGCAGGCTGAGGGGGTCTGAGCTTGAACTGCCATGGCGATTGCCGGTCCTGATGGTGTTGATGCGGCGATCGCCGCCGGCCTTGATCTCGATGGAAGCCCCATCCCCGCCGAGATGCTCAGCCTCTACAACGAGGTGATGGCCCTGGAGGCGACGCGGGTCCGCAGCGGCGTGCGCAAGTCGATGCGCAACCGGGTGGTGAAGACGGGCTCGAAGCACCTGGATCAGGCCAGCCTCGATGCCCGCCTCAAGGCCGCCGGCTGGGACGGGCTCAAGGCCAAGGAGATTGACTTCTTCTACGGCTGAGGCGAGGCTCAGAGCGACTCGAGACTGTCGATCACCTCCTGCTGGAAGGCCTCCAGATTCGTCGAGTCGCTCAGATCAAAGCCCTCCCCCGCAGCGTTCTGGGTGAGTTCCTGGAAGTGGAAGGCCCCCTCCCCATGGGCGAGAAATTCCATGGCGGAGGTTTCACCGCTTTCCTTGAAGGCGTCGTACAGGGCCATGAAGGCAGCGTCTTCGGCGAAATCCCAGCTCATGAAAGTGTTGAAGGCAAGGCGGAAGGGCGGCAGAAGGAAGCCTTCCAGCACCGCTGCTCAATGACCTTTAACGCCTGCCCCCCCGAATCCGTCAACCTCCCCGACGGATTTTGTCTTCGCCAGTGGTCCGACTCCTGGTCAGACTCGGTGCTCATGCACGGGATTTTGCGTGGATCAATCGTCGACACCCCCCAGCCCAGCGGCGCTGAATGTGCTGGGGCAGCCTCTGGTGGTCTGTGGTTGTGAGCCCCTCACCGGCTGGTTCCGCGATGGCCACTGCCGCACCGATCCCGCCGACCATGGCCGTCACACGGTCTGCTGTGTCATCACGGACCTGTTTCTGCGCTACTCCCTCTCCCAGGGCAACGACCTGAGCACCCCCAGGCCCGACTACGGCTTTCCCGGACTCAAGGCCGGCGATCACTGGTGTGTCTGTGCCCCCCGCTGGCTGGAGGCCCACGACGACGGCGTGGCTCCACCGGTGCGGCTGGAGGCCAGTGAGGCCTCCTGCCTGGAGCTGATTCCCCTGCAGCTGCTTGAGGCCTTCGCCCATACGGCCACTCCGCGGAGCTGAGCTTCCAGCTGCTCCAGCTGGAAGCTCACCAGGGAATCGTGGTGCCGTCCCAGGCCAGGAAGCGGCCTGAGTCGGCGGGCCCCTGGGCGGAGATCACATCGAGCAGCTGGCCGGCGGCCCGCTTTGGGCTGAACAGCCGCTCCGCCGGCACCGAGCGGCGGAAGGGTTCGGAGAGCGCCGTGGCGGTGGTGCCGGGATGGAGCAGGCTCACACAGGCCAGGGGCAGGCGCCGCTGCCACTCCAGGGCCAGGCAACGCAGCAGCTGGTTCTGGGCGGCCTTGGCCGCCCGGTAGGCGTACCAGCCCCCCAGCTGGTTGTCACCGATGCTGCCCACCCGGGCCGAGAGGCTGGCGAAGTGCAGCGGCTCCTGGCGGAGCAGCAGCGGCTCCAGGGCCTGGGCCAGCAGCACCGGGCCATAGGCATTGACGCTGAACAGGCGCTCCAGCGAGCCTCGCCTCAGCTGCTGCAGCCGCTTCTCCGGCTGCAGGTCACCGTCGTGGAGCAGGCCGGAGCTGTTGATCACCAGTCGCAGCCGCACCGCCTCCTGCTGCAGCCGCCTGGCGCAGGCGTCGAGGCTGGCATCGTCGCTGAGATCAAGGGCCAGCGCCCGCTCGGGTGGCACCACGCTCTGCTTGGGCCACGGCCTGCGGCTGCTGCCCCACAGCCGCAGGCCGGGGGCCCGCAGCGCCAGGGCCTGGAGCAACGCCTGGCCGATGCCGCCGCCGCCCACCACCAGGGCATCCCCCTGCCAGTGGCCGAGGCCCTGGGGGGCTTCAGGGGCTCCAGCTGCCGGGGCCGGCGTCGCCATGGGCTGGGCCAAAAGTGGAATGGCTCATGATGGCTCGATGTCACTGCGCATCGGTATCTACGGGCAGGGCGCTTGGGGCCGAGCCCTGGGCCAGGTGTTCGGGCAGGGAGGCCACAGGATCAGCACCTGGTCACGCCGCGCTGGCGGCGAGCCCTCCCAGTTGCTGCCACACCAGGATGTGATCGTCTGCGCCATCGCCATGGCCGGTGTGCCGGAACTCTCCCAACGGCTTTCCCCCGTCTGGCCTTCCGGGCTGCCGCTGATCAGCTGCACCAAGGGCCTGAACCTGCAGCAACTCCTCAGCGCTTCACAGCTCTGGAAGGGCGCGATCCCCAGCCTCTCCAGCCTGGTGCTGAGTGGCCCCAACCTGGCCGGTGAACTGGAGGGGGGGCTGCCGGCGGCCAGCGTGCTGGCTTCGCTCCACTCCGATCTGGCCCAGTCACTGCAGCAGGAACTCAGCAGTGATCAACTGCGGCTGTACACCAACAACGATCCGATCGGCACCGAGCTCTCCGGCGCCCTCAAGAACGTGATGGCCGTGGCGGCCGGTGTCTGTGATGGGCTAGGGCTCGGAGCCAATGCCAAGGCCTCCCTGCTCACCCGCGGGCTGGCGGAGATGGGCCGCCTCAGCCAGCAGCTGGGCGGTGATCCCAGCACCCTCTACGGACTGGCCGGGCTGGGCGATCTGCTGGCCACGGCCAACAGCCGCCTCAGCCGCAACTACCGCTTCGGTCTGCACCTGGCGGAGGGACTGAGCGCCGAGGGGGCCCTCCGGGTCATCGGTGCCACGGTGGAGGGCCCCTCTACGGCCGTCGCCGCCCTGGCCCTGGCCGAGCAGGGTGGGGTTCGCTTGCCGATCTGTGCCCAGGTGGTGGCCCTGATCGAGGGGCGCATCTCCCCGCCAGAGGCGGTGCGCGCCCTGATGGAGCGCGATCTCAAGACGGAGGAACGATGAGCAACGGCGAGCTGCCGGCGGCACTGATCACGGCGTTCGCCGAGCGTCCGCTCCAGGGCAACGGTGCCGCGGTGGTGGCCCTGGAGCAGCCGGCTTCCGCCCCCTGGATGCAGGCGGTGGCTGCCCAGCTGCGGCAGTCAGAGACGGCTTTCCTGCTGCCGCTCAGCCGGCTCGGATCTGGAGATGACGCCGCAGACGAGTGGGCCCTGCGTTGGTTCACGCCCCGCTGCGAAGTTCCCCTCTGCGGCCACGCCACCCTGGCCTCCGCCCTGGCCCTTGGCCACTGGGGACTGCTGACACCAGGCGCCTCCACCCGGCTGCACAGCCGCTCAGGGCCGCTGCTGGTGAGCCTGGGACAGACCGGTGCGGGCCGCGCCCAGCTGGTGCTCCCTTCAGGGGGTCTGGAGCCCTCACCCCTGCCCTCTGAGCTGGCTCCATCGCTGGGGGGCACCCCTCTGCGCAGCTGGCGGTCGGCCCTGGGCTACTGGGTGGCCCTGCTGCCGCCGGAGTTCCCCTTGGCCGGCCTCGATGGGGACGCTCTGGCGCAGGACTTGCGCGGGGAGCTGCGCCAGGGACTGGTGCTGATGCAGGCGTTGGCGGCCAGCGACCAGACCCCCACGGTGCAGGGCCTGCCGGCCGACTATCAACTGCGCTTCCTGGCGCCAGGCCTGGGCATCAGTGAAGATCCGGTAACGGGTTCGGCCCATGCCCTGGTGGCTCCGTGGTGGTGTGACCAGTTGGGGCGCGAGCGGGTGGTGGGCTGGCAACCGTCCCCCCAGGGGGGCGGGATGGTGTGCGATCGGCTGTCTTCAGGCATGATCCGGCTGTCGGGTTCGGGTCAACTGCTGTGGGATGGCCGCTTGAGCGCTGGTGTCGACGCTGGGGAAGCCGCGGACTGGAACTGCTGTCAGCCCGGCCCGGGCTGAACCGTGTGCTGGTGACCGCGCCCCTGAGCGTGGTGGCCCTGGGCCTTGGCTTCCTGGCCCAGCAGGCCTTCACCGAACCCCGCTCCAGCCTTGATGCCAAGGTGATGGAGGCGCTGTTGCCGGCCACCACCGCCGATGACCCCGACCGCCAGGCCGAGGCGCGGCAGCTCCGCGAGATCCAGGCGCGCCGCGCCGACGGCGCCATCCCCCCACCTGCGGCGGGAGCCGACCCCACCGGCGACCTGGCCCTGGCGGAGCCGGCCGCTGGCCGTCCCGTTCCCCTGGAAGCGCGGGTGGCCCTGCTGCGCCAGGCCGGTCGACCCACCCTGTCGGCCACCGGACCCTGGCGGCTGCTGGACGGCGATGGCCGGGTGCTGCTGCGCGGTGGCGCCGGCGAAGCTGTGGACTGGAGCAGCCAGAGCAGCGCTGATCTCTGGCTGGAGAGTGCCGGCGCCCAGGCCTTGCTGGTGAACGGATTGCCCTATGAAGGCCGCCTGCGCC
The DNA here is from genome assembly GCA_030373145.1 of Cyanobium sp. CZS48M. Lineage (GTDB taxonomy): Bacteria > Cyanobacteriota > Cyanobacteriia > PCC-6307 > Cyanobiaceae > Regnicoccus_A. The sequence goes on from JAUCZK010000001.1 coordinate 195,807, forward strand.
TGCTGCGCGAAGGGGGCGGCATCACTCCGATCAACCACCTGCCCCTGGAGCGCTACATCGCCTCGGTGGTGGGGGCTGAAATGCCCAGCTCCTGGTCGATGGAAGCGCTCAAGGCCCAGGCGGTGGCCGCCCGCTCCTACGCCCTGGCCCACCTGGCCCGGCCCGCCAACCGCTACTGGCATCTGGGCGATACCACCCGCTGGCAGGCCTACCGGGGACTGGAGTCGGTCTCGGCCCGGACCCGGGAGGCCACCGAACGCACCAATGGCATCATCCTCAGTTACCAGGGGGGCATTGTTGAGAGCCTCTACGCCGCCAACTCCCAGATCACCCTGGAGGCCCATGGCCATCTGGGGGCGAGCATGAGCCAGGAGGGCGCCCAGCAACTGGCCAGCCAGGGTCAGCTATACAACCAGATCCTCGGTCATTACTACCAGGGGGCCTCCCTGGCACGGTTGCAGATCGGTGGAGCGGGCTGAGCGGATCTGGGCCGAAGCCCTGGAGCGCAGCCGTGAGGCCCTGGGCAGCGGCAGCCTTGTTCCCCTGGAAACCGAGCTGCTCCCCGCCCAGGGCTGGCAGCCGTTTCAACTGCGCCGCCTGCTCTCAGCCCCACCCAAGCACCTGCGGGCCCAGGGGCCCAAGCCCAACCCCTTCCACCCCTGGGATCCGCGTCTGCAGGTTCGCCTGCTGGGGCCCCGGCATCTGGTGCTGCTCAACAAGTACCCCGTCCAGGCGGGTCATGTGCTGCTGATCACCCAGGGCTATGAACCCCAGTCGGGCTGGCTCGAAGCCCACGACTGGGCGGCGGTGGCCCGGGTGGATGCCGACACCGGTGGGCTCTGGTTCTTCAACAGCTGCGCTGAGGCCGGCGCCAGTCAGCCCCACCGGCACCTGCAGCTGCTGCCCCGCCACGGAGAAGAAGCCTGTCCGCTGGACGGATTGCTGCAAAACCAGCTGGCCGCAGGGGAGAACGCCTGGCCCTGGGCCTACCAGCTCAGCCCCCGCCAGCCCGGCGACGGGGCTGAAGCCCTCGCGGCCACGTACCGGGCCCATGCCCGGGCCCTCGGTTTGGGCGAGCCGTCGGGCGATAGCAAGCCGCGCCATCCCTACAACCTGATCTTCAGCGACCACTGGTTCCTGACGGTGCGGCGGCAGCGGGAGCACGTGGCGGGCTTCAGCGTGAATGCCCTGGGGTTTGCCGGCTACCTGCTGCTGAGCGAGCGCTCGGAGCTGGACTGGCTGCAGCGCGAGGGCCCCTGGGCCCTGCTCCAGGCGGTGGCGGCGAAGGGCTGAGGGTTGAGCCCCATGAGCTGAGGTCTGGCCATTCCGTGGATTCACGGTTGCCGGAAGCGGCTGGTTGGTCCGTATCTGGAAAAGGGGAAGCGACCCGAGGTCGTGGCTCCCCGGTGGGGCTCCAAGCCCAACCCTCATTTCCCTATTACATCCACCTGTCTAGCGACCCATGACCAGCGCCTCCCTGCTTCAACCCCGCTCCAGCCGTCCATCCCTGAGCCGGCGCCAGCGCCAGCGCAACGACCGGGTGGCCCGGCACCTGGAGCTGGTGCGACCGATCGCCCACCACTACAGCCTGCTCTGCCGCGAGGGTCGCGACGACCTCACCCAGGTGGGTCTGCTGGGCCTGCTCAGGGCCGCTGAATTGTTCCAGCGCGACCAGGGCACTCCGTTCGAAGCCTTTGCCCGCCATCACATCCGCGGTGCGATCCTGCACTACCTCCGTGACCAGGCGCCTGTGATCCGGCTGCCCCGGCGTCAGCGGGAGCTGGAGGACCGCCTGCGGCGGCTGCAACAGAGCCAGGTTGCTGAAGCCGCCGCAGGCAGCCGAAGCATGGAACCCATGGGCGTCTCAAGCCTGCGCAGGTCGCTGGGTCTGAGCGAGGCCCAGTGGCAGCGCTTCGAGCAATTGCGACAGCTGGGCAGGCTGGTGAGCCTGGATGGGGAGGAGGAGCGTCTTGCGGCAGTTGAGCCCGAAGCCGAGGTCGGACCAGAGGGGGGTGAGGCCGGCGTGCGGATCATGGCGCTGCTGGCCCAGCTGGAGCAACGCCAGCGCACCGCCGTTCAGGAGGTGGTGCTCTCAGGCCAGAGCCTCAGGGGAACCGCCCGCAAGATGGCGGTCAGCCCGATGACTGTTCACCGCTTGCTGGCCCGGGCTCTCGACAGCCTGAAGCAGCGCCTGGAGGGGGAGGGACTGGGCCTCAGCCCTGGTCCTGGCCGACGTCGCGGGCCATCTGCTTCTCCAGCGTACTGATCGCGGCATTCACCGCAGCCAGTTGGCGCTCGACCCCGTCCCGCCAGTAGCTGAGCATGTGCAGCTTGCGCTCCTGATGCTGGCGACGGCTGGAGGCGGGGTCGCAGCCGGAGCCACCAAAACAGGCCAAAGGGGCAAACATGAGAAAATGACATGTATACGGACGGTTCTAGCGAGCGGTCCACCCTCGATGCGAGGGCTGCCTCGACGCTGAGGCCAGCCCCCACACTCCAGCGAGACCTCCCTCCAGTCAAGGGCCCTGCCCCAGTGGCTCGGGGGAGCGACCGCCGCAAATCCGGAACAACGTCCCAGTTGAGATTCAGTTTGAGAACTTTTGGTCCCATTGGTCTCGTTGCAGTGGCCGCCCTCTCCGCTGCGGCTGGCGCGATCCTGGAGGCACCCGCTGCTCGGGCCTCCTATGTGCAGCTGATGTCAGGTCAGTCGGCACGCCCCCTGCAGGGACGTTTCAACGCGGTGCCGGTGCTCCACTCAAACCAGCCGGAGGAGGTGTTCGGCCCGGGCATTCTGGTGAACACGGCTCCTGGATCGGCCGTCGCTCGCGAAACCGGCCAGAGCCTGCGCAACGCCACTTTCACCTTCAACGGTGAATTCGGTCTGCACATGCACCACAAGTATTACCCCGAGGACGCCAGCCGCCTCGGCTATGGCCTGGTGCGCGGGCAGCTCACCCTGGCCACGATCGTGATGAACCCCGGCTCCCGGCCGGTCACGCTCGAATTCGACCGTGGTGCCGTGCGCAACAGCTTCGAGGCGCCCTATCTGGCCAATCACCTGATGGGGGTCAAGCCCCTGGGCCCCAGGCCCTGGAACACCGGTCCTGGAGATGCCACAGCCGTGATCATGCTGCGCAACCAGCGTGATTCGAAGTTGCCCGAGCGGATCACCATTCCCGCCAACAGCAGAGTCGTTCTGTTCAACACCCGGCTGCCCGCCCGGGGCATCGCCAACGGTCTGCTCAGCGGCCGCAGCGACGGTCCCTTCCAGATGGCGGTGGTGGCCGCCGAGGATCCCCGCGGCGATGCCGATCTGATCGCGGTCCTGGATCAGGGGGTGCTGGCCCCGGGCCGCACGTACCTGAGCATGCTGCCCAAGATCCAGAACCGGCAGGTGTTCTCCCGGGTCGGTGGGGTGGCCCTGGGTGATGCCTTCCAGGCCAGCATCAGCCACGACCTGAACCAGTCCCCCCTGCATGTGCCCCTCACCAGCACCACCCGTCACAATTTCGGCACCGGTGAGGTCCAGGTCAATGGTCTGGCCAGCCGCATGATCGATTCCTCCCTCGACAACGTGGGAACCTATGGGGTGCGTTTCGATGTGGAGCTGAACCTGAAGGGTTCAGGGCCCTACGAACTGGTCTTCAGCCATCCCACCGCCAATGGCCGCCAGTTCACCGCCTTCCGTGGATCCATCGGAATCGAATCTGACGCTGGGTTCTACGAAGTGCACGTGGGCATGCGCTCCGGCGAAAGCCTCTCGCTGGGTCAGTTGAACCTTCGAGCCGGAGTCAATAACCGCGTCAAGGTGAGCATGGTGTACCCCGCCGATGCCACCCCGGGTCATCTGCTCAGCGTGGTGCCCGCCTATCAGCTGGCCCAGCTGCGGGAGCGGGAGCGCCAGGTTGAGATCGCCCGTGCCGCCGCTGCCGAGGCCGCTGCGGCGTCCAAGCGCAAGTCCACACCTGCGGGAGCCCCACCGGCGGTGGCGGCCGGCGAGAGGGCACCAGCCCCGGCCATCACGGTGCCACCGCAAGCTCCCGTCCCAAGACCCGCGAAACCAGCCACTACGTCCAAACCCACCACCTCCAAGCCCGCTGCCGCCAAGCCGGCTACTGCCACGCCGGCCATCCCCAAGCCGGCCAGTGCCAGCCCCAGCAACGCCCGGCCCGCTCCGCCCCCACTACCGTCGATGCCTGCGCTCGTGCCGGCCTGGTTGCCGCCCCTGCCTCCGTTGAAGTTGCTGAATCAGGCCCCTTCGGGTACAGCCAGCGTGGCGGAGGTGCCTGTGGGCACATCCAAGCCAGCCTCCCACCAGGAGACTCAGCAGCTGCGGGATCGCTACCACGAGGCCGCCGAGGTCCAGCAACGCTTTCTCAGGCAGTTGATGGGCCGTTAAGCCCGCTCTGATCAAGTTGCCGTGCCCCCCGACGACAGGAAGGCGGATCGCCAGAGAATTCAGCTGATCCTGCCCGTCGCCCAGGTGGAGCAGATCGATGAGCTCTGCAGACAGCTGGGCCACCGCAGCCGCGGTGCCCTTTTGGAGCGGCTCCTGGAGGATCTCTTCCCCAGCGCTGAGGGTCTGAGCGACGACACTGAGGGGGAGGAGGCTGAGCTGGAGGCAGAGCTGGATGCCTGTCGGGCCCTGGTGCTGGTCACCGGGTTGGAGGGCGACCTGCTCTCGCTCAAGGGCATTGATGACGAACCCGAGCTGGCGGAGCAGCCCGCGCTTGAGCTGGTGACCCGATCTCCCCAGCGCGGGCAACCCCAGGAGGCCCGCGAAGCCTCGGGTTCCAGTGGCATCGACCTGCCGGGTTTCGTGCGTCAGACGTCTTCGCGACTGAAGCGCAGCCTGCATCCCCGACCAACCGTTGCCGCTCAACCGCTGCCCGCGGTGGAGGCTCCTGAGCTGGATCAGGCCTTGCTCGCCGCTGATGAGCATTGGCTCAGCCTGTATGGCACAGCGGCGAATGAGGCGGTGCTGGAGGCCGCCATGCTCTGGCTGGCCCGCGACATCTGGGCCCAGTCGGATCAGGCGGAGGGGCGGCCCTTCACCTGGGCCTTGATGGAGCAGTGGATCAGTGGCTTCGTGACTGGCTGGCCGCCTGGACCGCCCCGGTTCAGCCGGGTGATCGTCGCTGCTGGGCTGCTGGAGGACCCCTTCAGCACCGGCACCCTCACCCTGCGGGTCCCCACCTTGATCCGTCGCTTCGTGCATCGCTTCCGGCGGCGCCGCCAGGGAACGTCGTTCCAGACCCTGGAGCACACGATGACGTTGCAGGGGGCCCTGAAGGTGCTGGCGCTGCCCACGGCGCCTGGTCACCAACTCAGCCTCAACCAGATCCGCGAGGCCTATCGCGAGCAGGCCATGAGTCACCACCCCGACTCAGGCGGCAGCGCTGATGCGATGCGCCGCCTCAACGAGGCCTACCAGTTGCTCAAGGAGCTTTACCGACGCCCGGGCTGAGCCGGAGGCCATGGGCGACTTAACGGGCTGACACATTAGCTGTTTCGCTAGTCTCATTTTAGACAAGTGCTGAGTCCAGGAATTTGTCTTGACTGAGATGCACTAGCTACTACTTTGGGCTTCAGTTGACCAGGCGCTACCAGCCCTCGCGCTGGGGTTGCCCTGTGGCGCGCGAAACGTCCATCGGCAGGACTGGGGGTGGCGCCCGTGGGCTGCGCGGGCGGCTGTGGGCCGCTGGATGAGGGCCAGGAGCGGCTGCGTTGGTCCAGCCAGGCTTGGACACAGCGTCCAGGGGCCGCCGCAACGCTCAGATCCCAGTGGCAGCCTGATTCAGCGATTCTGCGTACCTGCTGTAGACACAGGTACGCGAGTGATTCTGGCTGTAAAAGCCCCACTGGTTCTCCTGGGATGACGCCGAATGGGCGACTTTTTGGGTTGGTTCACGGCTGGGCGCGCGACAGTGACTGCCGACAGTGACTGCATCCAGGTCGTCTCATTTTAGGAACAAGTTAAGTCCCAGGTAGAATCTTGAATAAGACAATTAAGTCTCTTTGGGTCGCAAGATAGGTCCTGAGACAAGACCTGAATGAGAACTGCGAGCGAAGGGCCTGGGCCCAGATGGTCAAATACCCCCCCCTCGTCTCAGTAAGCAAACCTCGCTTCGGCGATATTGTTCATCCAGAGCGTGTCTAAAGCTGTGACACGAATCTGGTCTTGAATGAGATGGCCTTGATGCTCCTCCAGGGAGTCTGCCGGTCAGCCTCAAGAACAGGCCTGCCGCACTTGTGCATCAATTCGGTACGCGTGTCTCATCTGATCCCAGATTTTGGACCCATGACAAGACCACTAGGAGAGGCCTGATTTTATCTGGATGTCCCTTGGGCCATGCCCATAGCCATTCCTTCGCTCATCGCGGTAGCGATGCCGCGGGTCTCTCGATGGCCTCCCTCCACTAGCGGATCCCTTCTGCCCGCAGAAGTTGTCGAAACTGTTCTGCTCCGTGCGCTCAGTTTCTTGTGCGACCGCGATGACGCCACAAAAAACCTGACCCTGGACTCAGCCAGAAATCACTGGGGCTTTGAGTTTCAGGCGGCTTGGGGCGACTCGATGATCGCTGACTTATCCCAGGCTCAGCCCTGGGTCTGCATGCCCTGGATCAGGTAGTCGAAGTAAGGAGATGTGCTGGCGGCATCATCGGTGCCCAGCAGGGCTAGGGAGGCTTCCTTCAAGGTGCGCATGCTCTCGACCATGCCCGCCATGGGCACACCGAGGCTGTTGTACATCTCGCGGGCCCCGTTGAGACCGATCTCCTGGATCTTCTCGGTGCTGCCGGCCAGCACGCCGTAGGTGACCAGGCGCAGATACCAGCTGAAATCACGCAGGCACTGGGCCCGTTGCTTCTGGCCATAGGCATTGCCGCCCTGGGCCACGTAGTCGGGTTTGCGGGAGAACAGGAGGCGGGCGGCCTCATCGACGATCTTTTTCTCGTTTTCCGCCAGGGCGCGGGCCACGCGGATGCGCTGGGCTCCACCAGAGAGGTACTGCGCCATCGAGCGGAGTTCTCCGCCGCTGGGATACCGCAGCTGATCATCGGCTTGGAGGATCAGATCCCGAACGACGCTCATCGAGGACACCAGGCGCTGGATCACTTTATCGATCCACGAACCCCCCTGCGGCAGGACGTCTTCAGATGTAACGCCCCTTTGCATCTAGGGTTTGCTCAACGACCCAAGCGCTCCGATTCCCATGGGACTTCCCTTGCCGGTCCCAGGTACGGACCTGGATCTGTGCATCTCCGGCCTCAACCACCACGGCCAGGGGGTGGCGCGCATCGCGGCCAGCGATGGCTCGTCTGCCGACCTGGTGGTCTTCGTTCCAGAGGCTTTGCCTGGCGAGCGGGTGCGGGCCCGAGTGCACCACAAGGCCCAGCGCCATCTGGTGGCCCACCCGCTGGAGCGCCACAACGATTCACCCGAGCGGCGTCAGCCCCCCTGCATCCTGGCCTCCGACTGCGGCGGCTGCGGTGTTCAGCACCTCAACGACCAGGCCCAGCTGATCTGGAAGCAGGACCTGGTGCAGCAGGCCATGCGCCGCATCGGCGGCCAGAGCCTGGAGGTGGAGCCGATCCTGGCCGCCGCCAGCCCGCTGGCCTATCGCAATCGCACCACGATTCCCCTGGAGCGCTGCCCCGACGGTCAGCTGCGGGCGGGTTTCTACCGCAGCGGCACCCATCGGATCGTCAACATGAACCGCTGCCCGGTGCTTGACCCGCGCATCGATCGGATGATCGCTCCGCTCAAGCGCGACCTGGAGCAGAGCGACTGGCCGGTGGATGTGGATCTCAGCGAGGGGGGCGGCCTGCGCCACCTGGCCCTGCGGGTCGGCCACCACAGCGGTGAAGTGCTGCTCACCTTGATCAGCAGCCACAGCGACCTGCCCGACCTGGCGGCGATGGCGGAGATCTGGATGGAGCGCTGGCCGGAGCTGGTGGGCGTCGGTCTCAACATCCAGCCCCTGCCCACCAACACCCTGATGGGGCCCCGCACCCTTGAGATCGCCGGTCGCCCCTGGCTCAACGACAGCTTCGCGGGCCTGGAGCTGCGCATCGGCCCGGACACCTTCTTTCAGGTGCACACCGCCCAGGCCGAGCGCCTGGTGCCCCTGCTGATCGAGGCCCTGCGCCCCGCCCCCGGCCGCCGGCTGGTGGATGCCTACTGCGGCATCGGCACCTTCAGCCTGCCTTTGGCCGCCGCCGGCGCCAGGGTGCTGGGCCTGGAGCAGCACCCCTCCAGCGTCGAGCAGGCCAGGCTCAATGCCGGTCTCAACGGGCTCAATGGCCTCACCCTCGAGGCCGCCGACGTGGCCCTGGCCCTGCCCGAAGCCCTGGAGGGTGCCGATGGACTGCTACTGGATCCGCCGCGCAAGGGGCTGCCGGAGCGGGTCTGCGACGCGATCCTGGCCGCACCGCCCGAGCGGGTGGCCTACCTCAGCTGCAACCCCGCCACCCTGGCCCGCGACCTCGCCCGGCTCACAGCGGCGGGAACCCTGCGCCTGCTGCGGGTCCAGCCGATCGATTTCTTCCCCCAGACCCAGCACGTGGAGGCTTTGGCCGTGCTGGAGCGCACCTTCGAGATCCCCGGCAGCTGAGCCCTGCGTCGGCGCCGCGGAGCCCTAGGAGCGTCTGGCGGCGCCGAACTGCTTCTGCAGGGCGCCCACAATCTTGGTGTGAGCCTGCTCCACCTCCGCCTCGGTGAGGGTGCGGCGGGCATCGCGGTAGCGCAGGCGGAAGGCCTGGCTGGCGTGGCCCGCCTCCACCTGGCTGCCCTCGTAGCGGTCGATCAGTTCCGCCGATTCCAGCAGCGGTTTGCCGGCCTTGCGGATGGCGCTCAGCAGCTGGGCGGCGCTGACGGCATCGGGAACCACCAGGGCCAGGTCGCGCTCGGAGGCCGGCACAGTGGCGTAGGGGGCGAAGGCCGGCTGCCAGCGGTTGCGCCGGGTCGCGGCATCCAGCAGCGGCGCCAGGGCCAGCTGGAACAGGTGGGTGGCCTCCGGCAGGTCAAGGGCTTCGGCCCGCTGCGGATGCAACTGGCCGAACCAGCCCGCCCCCCGGCCCTCCACCACCAGCTCGGCGGCTCGGCCCGGGTGGAGCAGGGGATGGTCCGTGATGGGGCGGTCCGCGCAGGGGATCTTCAGGGCCGCCAGGGCCTGCTGCAGCACACCGCGGGCTTCGAAGTAGTCGAGGCTGCGCCCCTTGCCGGCGCTGCTCCAGAGCTCCGAGCGGCGCTCGCCGCAGATCACCCCGGCCAGCTCTCTGCGCTCGCTCAGGCTCTCCCCTTCACTCTGGAAGACGCGGCCGATCTCGAAGGCCCAGAAGCCCGGCATCGAGGCCTGCAGGTTGCGCCGGGCGGCCAGCAGCAGTTCATCGAGCAGGCTGTCGCGCAGGTGGCCGTAGTCGGTGAGCAGGGGATTGGTGAGCCCCAGCCGCGGGGCGTGCTCCATCAGGCCCTGGGCAGGTACCAGGGAGAAGGCGCAGGTTTCCTGCAGGCCGGCGTGGCAGAGCGCCTGCCGCAACCAGCGCTCCGCCTGCTGGCCGGGTTCGAGCCCGCCGGGCTCGATCGGATCGGGCAGGTGGCTGGCGAAGTGGTCGTAACCCACCAGCCGGGCCACTTCCTCGATCAGATCCACCTCCCGGGTGAGGTCCATCGAGCGGGAGGGGGGCACCGTCACCAACCAGCCTTCGTCATCGGCGTCGGAGCGCAGGCTGCAGCCGAGGGCCGTGAGGGTCTGCTCGATGCGTTCGTCGGCCAGGTCGTCCTCGTGGCCGTCCACCAGCACCGGGCCCAGCAGGTTGTGCAGGGCATCGCGGCGCAGGCGCAGTGGCTCCACCGGCAGCTGGGGGCGCTGATGCAGCCAGCGGCCCTGCACCTGGCCGCCCGCCAGCTCCTGGAGCAGTTGCACCGCCCGATCGGCGGCCCCCAGGGTGACCTCACGGGGCAGACCCTTCTCGAAGCGGGCGCTGGCATCGGTGCGCAGGCCGACGCTGCGGGCACTGCGGCGCACGGCTTCGGCGCTGAACATCGCCGCCTCCAGCCAGAGGGCTGTGGTGTCGGCCTGCACCGCCGAGTCGGCGCCGCCGATCACGCCGGCCAGGGCGATCGCTTGATCGGCGTAGGTCACCACCAGCGCTTCGGGCCCCAGCTCATGGCTGGAGCCATCGAGGCCAGAAAAGGCCTCAGTCGCCCGGGCGGGGCGCAGGCCCAGGGCCGCCGGGTCGGCCGCTCCGCCCCCCAGCAGCGCCAGCCGGCCCTGGTCGAAGGCATGCAGGGGCTGACCTGTTTCCAGCATCACCAGATTGGTGATGTCGACCACGGTGTTGATCGGCCGCAGGCCGGCCCGCTCCAGGCGGCGCTGCAACCAGGCCGGCGAGGGCTCTACCCGCACGCCGCTCAGGGCGGTGACGCTGAACAGGCCGCCGGCTTCGATCGCTGCGGCGCTGGCCGGATCCACCGGCAGCGGCTCGGCGGAGATCACGGGTGCGGCGGGGGGCAGGCTGAGCCGGCCGCCGGTGAGGGCCGCCACTTCCCGGGCGATGCCCAGCATCGAGAGACCATCGGGGCGGTTGGCTGTGATTGCCAGCTCCAGCACCTGATCGTCGAGGCCAAGGGCCGCCGCCACCGGGGTGCCCACGGCCGGCACCACGTCCAGCAGCTCATCGAGCACGGCGATGCCGTCGGAGTTGCCCGTCAGCCCCAGTTCCTTGAGGGAACAGATCATGCCGCTGCTGGCCACGCCTCGCAGTTCGCTGGCCTGGATCGTCAGATCCACGGCGCTCAGGTGGGCGCCCACCAGGGCCACGGGCACATGGATGCCGGCACGCACGTTGGCGGCACCGCAGACCACCTGCAGCAGCGGCTCGGAGGAGCCGGGCGCGGTCACCCTCAGCTGACAGACGCTCAGGCGGTCGGCATCGGGATGGGGCTGCCGGTCTTCCACATAGCCCACCACCACGCCCGTGGCCTGGCTGGCGAGGTCGTCGATGGACTCCACCTCGAACCCGGCGATGGACAGGCGCTCGGCGAGCTCCTGAACCGGCCCGTCGCAGGAGACCAGGTCCCGCAACCACTGGAGCGAGACCCGCATCCGCCTGAATCAATCAAGGCCCAGATCCTAAGGATCGGAATGGCGGAGGCTGGGAGGGTAAAGTGCCGGATTGTCATTTCGCCTCGCATCCAGCGGCGCACGTCCTTCCTATGGCCAAAAACAAGGGCGTCCGGATCGTGATCACTCTCGAGTGCACCGAATGCCGGTCCAATCCCGCCAAGCGCTCTCCTGGGGTGTCCCGTTACACCTCCCAGAAGAACCGCCGCAACACCACCGAACGGCTGGAGCTGAAGAAGTTCTGCCCTCACTGCAACAAGAGCACGGCTCACAAAGAGATCAAGTGAGGTCCGGGGTCGCCCCCTAGAGGCGCACACCCCAGCAGCTCGTCCTTCATTCCCCCGCCCGTTCCCGTTTCCGTTCACCCATGTCCAGTTCCTTTTTCAAGAAGCGCCTCTCACCGATCAAGCCCGGTGATCCGATCGACTACAAGGACGTCGATCTGCTCAAGAAGTTCATCACCGAGCGCGGCAAGATCCTTCCCCGTCGTCTGTCTGGTCTCACCGCCAAGCAGCAGCGCGACCTCACCAACTCCGTCAAGCGGGCCCGGATCGTGGCGCTGCTGCCCTTCGTGAATCCCGAAGGCTGAGCGGTGTTTCCCCTGCCCCAACGGAGCATGGCGGTTGCAACCGGGTGATCTCGTCGGTCTGATCGGCTCGAAGGGGCCTGAATTGGCCCTGATCGAGGCCATTCAAGGCAGCCGCGCCCGTCTCAAGGCCGGCTGGGACGGCCGTTCCCAGGCCCTGCCGATGCGGCAGCTCGACCTGCTGGCGTCCCTGCCAGGACTCCAGGAGCCGCCGGACCGTCTGGATCAGACCCCCTGGCAGCTGGTGCCTGCGGTCCTGGCGGCCGCAGCCCCCGGCCGCCGTGATCTGGGAGCAGCCTGGCTGCTGCTGGTGGAAGATCCACCTGACGAGGGTGTGAGCCTGGAGGAGTTCAGCGAGCTGGTGGCCGGCTCCGATGCTCCAGTCACAAGGGCCGCCTGCTGGTGCTGGCTGCAGCAGGGCGAACAACACCTGTTTCGCTGGCGCCAGGGCCGGGTCCATCCCCGCTCCCTGCGGGATCTGCGCCAGCTGCGTCACGACCGCCACCGGCAGGTGCTGGAGGAGCGGCGGCTGCAGCGCTGGTATGGCCTGTTGAGCCGGCGCCTCCCCCTCAATCCCGCGGAGCTCGACCCCGCCCAGAGCCGGCACCTGCAGCAGCTGCTGGCTTTCGCCGCCGGCGAGATCGAGGAGATCACCGACCCGGAACTGCGCCGGGGCCTGCAGGCGGCCCACTGCGCCGCCGAACCCGGCCCGGTGCGCCGTCTGCTGGTGGACCTGGGCCAGTGGCTGCCCCATGCCCTGCCGTCGCTGCGCAGCAGCGTCTGGGATCAGGGCTTCGAGCCGGCCCTGCTGGCGGAGGCCGAGCGGCTGCTGGCCCAGGCTGGAGAGGAGCTGCCAGGGGATGAGAGCCGCCGCGATCTCACCGGCCTGCGCAGCTACACCCTCGATGACGCCGACACCGAGGAGATCGATGACGCCGTGGCCCTCGAACCCCTCGATGGGGGAGGTCTGCGCCTATGGGTTCACATCGCCGATCCTGGGCGGCTGGTGGCCAGCGGCTCCCCTCTCGACCTGGAGGCCCGACGCCGGGGCTCCAGCCTCTACCTGGCCTCCGGGGTGGTGCCGATGTTCCCCCTGGCCCTGGCGGTGGGTCCGTTCAGCCTGCGCCAGGGCCAACGCTGCGCCGCCTGGAGCTGTGCGGTGGAGCTGGCCGCAGACGGCAGCGTGGAGCGCCATGAACTCGTGCGCAGCTGGATCCGCCCCACCTACCGCCTCACCTACGGCGATGGTGATGCCCTGATCGATCTGGCCCCGCCTGAGGAGCCCGACCTGGCCCAGATGCAGGATCTGCTGGATCGCCGGCGCCGCTGGCGTCATGCCCGCGGCGCCCTCTCCATGGAGCAGAGCGAAGGGCGGATCCGCCGCCAAGGCGATGAAGCCGCCCTGGAGATCACCGATCCCTCGGCGGCACGGGCCCTGGTGGCTGAAGCGATGATCCTCACCGGTTCGGTGGTGGCCTCCCACGCCGCTGATCTGGGCCTGGCCATGCCGTTCCGCGGCCAGCCGATCAGTGAGTTGCCGCCCGAGAGCGAGCTGGAGGCCCTTCCGGAAGGACCCGTGCGCCACGCGGCCCTGCGCCGCTGCCTCAGCCGCGGCAGCACCAGCGCCACAGTGAGCCCCCATTTCAGCCTGGGGTTACCGGCCTACGTGCAGGCCACCTCACCGATCCGCCGTTACGCCGACCTGGTGGCCCAGCGGCAACTGGCCGCCAGCCTCAACGGCGGTGAGCCCCTGGAGGCCACCGAGATGGCTGAGCTGCTGGAGCAGCTGGATCCAGTGATCCGCGAAGGCATCCAGATCAGCCGCGAGGATCAGCGCCACTGGCAGCAGGTCTGGTTTGAGCAGCACCGCGAGGAGCGTTGGGCGGCGGTGTTCCTGCGCTGGTTGAGGCCGCAGGATCGACTGGCGCTGGTGCACCTGGAGGCCCTGGCGATGGATCAGGCCGTGCGCGCTCCGGAGTCGTCTCAGCCGGGGGATGCGCTCACGGTTCAGGTCCAGCAGGTGGATTCCCTCTCCGACCTGCTGCGCCTGGACGCCCGCTAGGCCGGCAGCGAATCTCCCTCCAGCCGCGACACCCGCAGCCAGGGACCCCAGGGATTGGCCACACCGATCAGGCGCAGCGGCCGAGGCGACGTCTGCTGCCGCAGCCAGTGGTGCAGGCCGGGCTCCAGGGTGATCAACGGCCAGGAGCGAGTGGGCCCCCCAAGGCTGTAGCCACCGGCTCCATCGGGCACCAGGGTGCCGGCGAAGGCCTGTTCATGGGGTTCTGCCGGTGCCTGGAAGGGGCTTGGGGTTTCGCTGCCACGAAGGTTCCCCTTGGGTTGCAGCAGTCCGGGATCCTGGAGGGCGCGGCGCTGGCGCTCCTGCCACTGGGGGTGGTGCCAGGGGGTGTCCCAGAGGGGCATCGGTCCGGCCGGGGCCGCCCCATCGCTGATCAGGGCCTCCTGCAGAAGCCGCACGTCGAGGTCGGCCGGCGCCGTGCCGGTGGCGACGCAGAGGGCCGCCGCGGCCCCGGCGGCCTGGCCGATGTTGAGGATCAGCGGCTGCAGCCGCGTGGCTCCGTTGGCCATGTGGCTGCAGCTGATGGCCTTGTCGGCCGCCAGCAGGTTGTCGCAATCGGCGCTCACCAGCGCTCCGTAGGGAACCATGAACGGCGTGCCGCTCCAGCGCCCACCCCAGCGGCAGCTCTTGGGGGCCAGGGGCCAGTCGTCTCCGGGGTAGTGGTGATCGTTGGCGTAGTTGCCCACCGCGATCGAGCTGCAGCGGCCCTGCCGGTCGCGCGGCATCGGCCCGATCCAGGCCCCGTCGTCGTCGGGGCCGCCCTTGGCGCCCGCAGGGATTAGGGGGAGGAGATCCTGCTCCAGCACCAGGCTGTGGCCCACCAGCCGTCGCCCCTCGCGCCAGTAGGGCATCAGGGCCAGCGACGAGGGACCCTCCAGAGCAGAGCCGGCACGGCCGGCCTCGGGGAACACCTGGGCGGGCTGGAGCCAGCCGCCGGAGGCCTCCCGCAGGGCGGCGAGAAACGCCAGGCTGTGCTCCCGCATGGCTTGCTCCAGCTCCGCCTGGGCGCTGAGATCGTCGCCGAAGGCCCGCTCCAGGCCGTCGTGCCAGTCGTTGCCATGCAGGGGCCAGTTGAGCATCACCAAACCACCGGGCAAGCGGCCGTAGCTGAGGGTGCGCTGCAGGCCAAAGACCTCGGTGGCCCGCTCGAACGGAGCGGCCACAGGGCTCCCCTGCGGGCAGGGACCCTCCGATTCCCGGGCCAGCACCACCCAGGTGGGGGATTGCAGGGGCTGGCGCTGGAAGAACGGCTCGCTGTGCAGCCGCTGGCGACTGGGGGCGCTGGGCTCAGCCCAGTCGTCGCTGGCCTCCCAGCCGAAACGGAAGGGCACCTGGGCCAAGGGCAGCAGATCGCCGCGATCGCTGCCGTCGATGGCCATCTGCAGGGCCAGCTGCACCAGTTCACCGCGGTGCTCCAGCACCAGGGCTGTGAGCCGGGAGCTGGTGCGCTCCAGCTGATGCAGCCGGCAGCCGCTCCACCAGCGCAGCCGGGGCTCAGCGGCCACCCAGCTGCGCAGCACCCGCTCGGCGCTGGCGGGCCGCCAGCCGAAGCAGCTCACCCAGTTGTGGTCAAGGCCATCGGGTTCCTGCCGCTGCAGGGCCCGCAGCAGTGCTCCCCAGATCCCGCTCTGCCAGGGGCTGAGTTCGTTGCCATCCGGCGCGCAGACCCCCGCCGCACTCACCATGCCCCCCAGCCAGGGTCCCGGCGTCAGCAGCAGGGTGTCGGCACCGCCGCGGGCGGCCTGCAGGGCGGCGGCCACCCCGCCGCTGCCACCACCCCAGACCACCACGGCGGCCTGATCGTCTCTCGCTCGCATCGGACCGCTGACCACAGGGGTGAAACCGGGTGATCGATTGTGCCGATCCGTGGGGCCCCGGGCCGCCGTGACTGGCTGCGCAGAGGCGCTCGGTAGGATCCGGCCCCGGCGCAGGGCCGCTCTGGCGGCGCAGCGGGCCCTTCACCAACGCCGATGACCTACACCCTCACCACGCCCCTCTATTACGTCAACGACAAGCCGCATCTCGGCAGTGCCTACACCACGCTGGCCTGTGATGCCCTGGCCCGTTTCCAGCGGCTGATGGGCCAGCAGGTGCTGTTCATCACCGGCTGCGATGAGCACGGTCTCAAGATCCAGCGCACCGCCGAGGCGGCCGGGCTCACCCCGCAGGCCCACTGCGACCAGGTGAGCGATCAGTACAGGGCCCTCTGGCAGCGCTGGCAGATCAGCAACGACCGCTTCATCCGCACCACCGACCCCCGCCACCACCTGCTGGTGGAGCAGTTCTACCGGCGGGTGGAAGCGGCCGGCGATGTGGTGGAAGGGCGCCAGCGGGGCTGGTACTGCGTGGCCTGCGAGGAGTTCAAGGACGATCCCCCCGAGGCCCGCACGCCCCAGTGCAGCACCCACCAGCGGCCGCTGGAATGGCGCGACGAGCTCAATCTCTTCTTTCGGCTCTCCCGCTACCAGCAGGCGATCGAGGAGCTGATCCAGCGGCCCGGTTTCATTGCCCCCGCCAGCCGTCGCCGCGAGGTGGAGAACTTTGTGGCCCAGGGGCTGCGGGACTTTTCGATCTCCCGGTTGGACCTGCCCTGGGGGATCCCCGTTCCCGGCCATCAGGGTCACACCTTCTATGTGTGGTTCGACGCGCTGCTCGGTTACCTCACGGCCCTGCTGGAGCCCGGTGATCCCCCTGATCTGGATCTGCTGAGCCAGCGGGGCTGGCCGGCGAGCATCCACGTGATCGGCAAGGACATCCTGCGCTTTCATGCCGTCTACTGGCCGGCGATGCTGCTCTCGGCAGGACTGGAGTTGCCGGGACGGGTGTTCGGCCATGGCTTTCTCACCCGGGAGGGACAGAAGATGGGCAAATCCCTCGGCAACGTGCTGGATCCCGGCGAGCTGCTGGAGCGCTGCGGCCCCGATGCCGTTCGCTGGTACCTGCTGCGCGACATCCCCTTTGGCGACGACGGTGATGTGCAACAGCAGCGCTTCAGCGACCTGGTCAACAACGACCTGGCCAACACGATCGGCAACCTGCTCAACCGCACCTCCTCGATGGCCCGGCGCTGGTTCGAGCAGGCGGTCCCAGCCCCCAGTGAGGCCGTGGGCAGCAGCCATCCGCTGGCACAGGCGTCCCAGCTGGCCCGCGAGCAGGTCATCGAAGGCATGGAGCGGCTGGATTTCCGCCAGGCCGCCGTCGCTGCCCTGCAGCTCGCCGTCAGCGCCAATGGCTTCCTCAACGACCAGGCTCCCTGGAGCCGGATGAAGCAGGAGGGTCAGCGGCAGCAGGTGGCCGACGACCTCTACGCGGTGCTGGAGGCCGCCAGGCAGGTGGCGTTGCTGCTGGCCCCGATCCTTCCCGATCTCTCCGCCCGCATGCTGCTTCAGCTCAACCAGCCCCTGGCCTCCAGTGGTGTCGTGGCTGGGGGCCAGAGCGGTTCCGATGGCGAGCAGCTCCCCTGGCAGCAGCGCCTGACCTGGGGATCGTTGGCGGCAGGCACGCCGCTGCCGGAGCCGGAGCCGGTGATGGCCCGCCAGGACCTGGACGGCCCGCTGTGAGGACTGTGCCGGTGAGGACTGTGCTGCTGCCCAGGGCCCTGATCCTCGCCATGGCGCTGGTGGTTCTGGTGGGCTGTGATCGCAAGCCCCCCAAACCCAAGGAACCCCAACCCTTCGTGTTCCGTTCGCTCAACCTGCGCCAGCAGGATGGCAAAGGTCGGCCGGCCTGGGAGCTCACCAGCCCCCAGGCCCGCTACGACCTGCAGCGCCGGGTGGCCCGCGCCACCGAACCGCGCGGGGTGATCTACGCCGCTGGCAAGCCCCGCTACAAGGTGCAGGCCACCAGTGGTCTGGTGATCAATGACGGCGAGGTGATTCAGCTGGAGGGCAAGGTGCTCATCCAGGTGCTCGGTCCCAGGGGCTCGCTGATCAGCGGCGACCGGGTGCGCTGGACGCCAAGCAAGCAGCTGATGGAGATCGACAGCAAGCCCGTGCTCACGGAACGGAAGAGCCGCCTGAGTTCGTCCACGGCTCGCTTCCTGCTCGACAAGGAGAAGCTGGAGTTGCGCGGCCCCACACGCCTGCAGCAGCCGGAACTGGATCTGCGCGTCAGTCGCGCCGACTGGATGGCCAACACCGGTGCCCTGGTGGCCGCAGGGCCGGTGAAAGGGGAGCGGCGACCTGCCGGAGAGAAGGGCACCGTCCAGACCGTCACCGGTTCGTCGCTGGAGGGAAACACCCGTGAGGAGGTGGTGGACCTGCTGGCGCCGGTGCGTTTCGTGGATCCCTCACGCAAGGCGGTGCTTGAGGCCCAGCGCACCCGCTGGAACGCCAAGGAGAAGGTGCTCAGCACGGACCTGCCCTTCACCGGCGTGGCTGATCAGACGCACGTGGCCGGTGACTCCCTGCGCATGATCCTGGGCGAGACGATGGCGATTATTCCCAGCGGTTGCCGCCTGCGCCAGCCCGGTGAACGCCTGAGGGCCAGGGAATGCCGCTGGAACTGGGGCCGCCAGGAGATCGAAGCCCTGGGGGGGGTGCAGCTGGAGCGGGATCAGAACCAGCAGATCACTCGCAGCGAACGGCTGGTCGGCAAGGTGGGAGCCAAGGGTCTGGCCGAGTTCACGACCCCGGGGGGACGGGTGTTCTCGGAGCTGAAGGTTCCTCCTCCCTCCAAGGAACGCCGTCAGCCTGCTCCAGTGACATTCTGATTTTCTCGGCCCAGCCCTCGATCCAGATCTCATCGCTGCGGCTGAAGCAGCGCGGCGACCAGCCGCCGGCCAGGAGCCAGCCCTCGCCGCCGAGGGGCTGCACCAGCACCGCCGGTGTGCCCTCAGGCAGGCAGCGGAATTCATCGCGGCCTGGGTAGAGCTTGAGGTTCACCAGGGAGATGGCCCGGGCGGTGCTGCTGGCCCGCCGGCAGATCTCCCCTGGCTCGAATGGGCTGATCCCCAGCAGCCCCCGTCGCAACAGGGTTGTGCCCCTCCAGTGGATCAACAGGCTGGCGGCCGGGGTGGCGGTGAGCAACAACCGACTGCCCCAGGCCAGCTCCAGCGCGAGCTCCTCGGCCATCTGGGGCTCCAGCTCCAACCCCTGTTCCCCCTGCAGCTCCACCCGCTCGGGCGCCAGCGGCACCGCCCGGGACCAGAGCACGGCCACCAGCATCAGGCCCACCGCCATCAGGCTGGCGAGCACCCCGGCGCGCTCCAAGGCCGGGTTCAGCTCCGCGGCGGTGAGCTGATTGAGCAAGCAGAGCCCCAGCCCCAGCACCCCTGCCGCCAGGGTGAAACGGGCCGGGGTGGGGATGGTTGACACGGCAGGACGGAACGTCAGGGTGAACGCTGACACGGATTCCAGCCGCCCGACGGCCCACGGCCTGCTCCAGGCCTGGGGTGGCCAGGCTGGTCAGATTCTTGCGCCGATTACGGCCTGAACCGCGACAGCCTGGCCAGCTGAGGGCAAACTGTGGGTCAACGACCCATTCCCCGCCGCCTGTGCGTCTGCTGAACCGTTTGCTGGCCGCGCTCACCGCCCTGGTGATTCCCCTGCTGGCCGCTGCTCCCGTCGCCTGGGCCGTGGGAGTGCGTGACCTGCCCACACCGCCGGCCTCCCAGCATCTGATCGACACGGCCGACCTGTTCAGCCGCTCCACCTCGGCGGAGCTGGAGCATCGCCTGGCCGACCTGGAGAGCGATCACGTCCAGGCCCGGCTGCTGACGGTTCCCCGGCTCGACTACGGCCTGGAACTCAAAGCCCTCGGCCAGCAGGAACTGGAGGCCTGGTCGAGCGCTGAGCCCAGCGACGACTCCGAACTGCTGGTGTTGATCGATGCCCAGACCAACACCGCTGCGGTGGTGGCCAGCCCCGACCTGCTGGAGCAACTGCCCGCTTCCCTGTTGCAAGACACCGCCGACAGCACCATGGCCGTTCCGCTGCGGCTCGGCACCCGCTACCGCCAGGCCTCCCTCGATGCCCTTGATCGTCTGAGCACAGTGCTCCACGGTGGCGAGGATCCTGGGCCGCCCCTGCAAGAAACGGCCGCCCCCGTAGTGACCAACATTCCCACCCGCGAGGAGACCGCCAACAGCAATGGTTTCCAGTGGGTGATCGTGCTGCTGGCGGTGGGCACCATCGTGCCGATGCTCACCTGGTGGGTTTTCTCCCGCTGATCACCGATGGCCCTGCGCGACTGGATGGGTACGTTCGGCAAGGCGCGCTCCGCCGATCTTGTTCTGAAGCTGGAGCGCGCCTATGAAGCCGCCCTGTTGATCCAGAGCATCGAGATCGAGTTCTTCGCTGATCGGCCTGTCCGCACCGACCTGGAGCTGAGCGTGCCCCGTCAGGTGCGCGGCCAGATGCTGCGCCGCTTTCGGGTAGCCCTGCAACTCTGCCGTGAGAACCTCGAGGAACTTCAGCCCCGCCGTCAGGAGCTGGATTCCCAGCAGCAGCGCCAGTTGCAGCTGATCGAGTCGGTGGAGGCCCGCTACAACCCACGGTCCGGCAAAGCCAGTTTCAGTCGCACGCCGGAGCTGATCCCTCGCAGCCTGATGGGCGCCGTGGAGCGGGTGCGCCAGCAGCTGGATCCGGAGGCCGAAGCCACCGTGGTGGCGGGCTTCAGGCGCCAGCGCAACACCACGCTGGTGTCCCTGCGCGTCCTGCTGTTGCTGGTGCTGGTGCCCCTGTTGATGCAGCAGGCCAGCCGCTCCTTCGTGATCTCTCCCCTGGTGGATCGCTTCGCGCCCCATGTGCCATTTCTGAGTTACACCAAGCCGCAGCTGGAGGAGGCGGCCGTGGAGAAGCTGCGCATCTACAAGGCGGAGATCGAGTTCGATGCCCTGCTCAAGGGCTCTGTGCTGCCCACCACTGAGGAGTTGCACGAGGCCTTGGCCACCCGAGCCGAGGAGCTCAAGTTGGAGGCGGACGGCCAGAGTACCCGTGCCATCAAGAACGTGCTCTCTGATCTGTTCGCCATGCTGGGCTTCGTCCTGGTGTGTGTCTTCGGTCAGGAGGAAATTCGGGTGCTGCGCGGTTTTCTTGATGAGCTCATCTATGGGCTGAGTGACAGTGCCAAGGCCTTTGCTATCATTCTGTTCACCGATATCTTTGTTGGATTCCATAGTCCAGAGGGCTGGACTGTTCTGCTCGATGGTGTCGCCAACCACCTGGGGCTACCCCAGCGAGAGAATTTCATTCTGTTGTTTATCGCCACCTTCCCGGTGATCCTGGCCACCATCTTCAAGTATTGGATTTTCCGTTATCTCAACCGTGTCTCGCCGTCGTCCGTGGCCACCCTGCGCAACATGAATGGAGGTGGTTGAGCGCAGCACCGGCTTGGGGCTGACCCTGGTGAGTGGCCCCAGCCGCAGTGGCAAGAGCCGCTGGGCCGAGCATCTGGTGGCCGGCCGTGGCAAGCCGGTGCTGTACGTGGCCACCGGAGCCCTGGCTGCGGATGACCCGGCCTGGCAGCGGCGTCTGCAGCTGCACCGGCAGCGGCGACCTGGCCACTGGGCCACCTGGGAGGTGGAAGGGCAGCTGGAGGCGGCCCTCGGGCGTGCTCCGGCGGATCACCAGCTGCTGATTGATTCCCTCGGCACCTGGCTGGCTCACCACCTGGATCTCGACGCTGAATCTTGGGAGCAACGGCAGCTGGGGTTGCTGGAGGCCCTGCGCACCTGCGCCGCCCCCCAGGTGCTGGTGACGGAGGAGACCGGCTGGGGGGTGGTGCCTGCCACCGCGGTCGGTGGCCGTTTCCGTGATCGGCTGGGAGCGCTGCAGCAACGGTTGCAACCCCTGGCCCAGGCCAGCTGGCTGGTGATCCAGGGCCGTGCCCTGGATCTGCATGCCCTCAGTCAACCGGTGCCGGAGCTGTGAGTGCCCTTCCACGGGTGGTGCTGTTCCAGCCCCAGATTCCGCCCAACACCGGCAATGTGGCCCGCACCTGTGCCGCCACTGGGGCTGAGCTCCATCTGATCGAGCCGCTGGGGTTCAGCCTCGATGACCGCCAGCTCAAGCGGGCCGGACTCGACTACTGGCCCTGGGTGCCGCTGCACCTGCATGCCGGCGTTGAGGAGCTGCTGGCGGAGCGGCGGCGGCGGGGAGGGCGGCTGCTGGCGTTGAGCAGCCTGGTGGATCAGCCCTACCAGCACTGCCGCTACCGCAGCGACGACTGGCTGCTGTTCGGGCGGGAGAGCGACGGACTGCCGCCGGAGCTGCTCCAGCAGGCCGATCTGCGCCTCACAATCCCCATGGCCGGCTCCGTGCGCCACGGCGGCGGGGTGCGCAGCTTGAATCTCTCGGTGTCTGTGGCGGTGGTGTTGTTCGAGGCCCTGCGTCAGTTGGAGACAGGGATTGAAGCGACCAGCCGCATCCCGGATCGTCCTTGACGATCGATGGTCTGACCCAAGGAGACTTGTGCCCGTTGGTTCATGCCGCTACTCTCAGCGCGGTCCGGGGATAGTGGCTTCTCCATCGGGCTTTGTCCAACGCGTGAATTTCTGCATGAAGCCTTTGCATCTGATCCTGCCGCTGCTGGGGACCATGCCGGTTCTCTCGCTCGTGGCTGTCGGGGCCATCCCCGGCATCGCCGACGCGCGCCGCCCCGGTTTTGAAACGATGCCCGAGCGCCTGGATGTGGATCCAGCGACGGCAACCCTGCCTCAGACGGCCGCTCCCCAGCTGCTGGCTTCCCTGCCCAGTTCCTTCAACGACAAGCTCTGGGTGCGCGTTCGCAGCGACATCAGCCTTGAGCAGCTGGCCAGCCAGTTGCGGGTTCAGGACACCCCCCTGGCCAAACTCAACGACGTCAACGAGGACCACTCCTTCAGTCGCGGCGACTGGCTGGTGCTCCCTTCCTCCAAAGCTTCGGCGGCCAAGCAACTGGCCTCTCTCGACACCAGCGAGCTGCGCCGCTCGGCTCCCCTGAATGAGCCCCCGCCTGTGGAGAGCACCGGTGTGGTGCGCTTCGGCGACAACCTGGTGAAGCTGGCCCAGCGCTACAAGCTCAGTATCCAGGATCTGTTGCGGCTCAATCCCGGCCTGGAGGCGGCCCGTCTGGTGGAAGGGAGTCAGATCCGCGTCTCCAAGGCTGGTGCCTCCCGTTCGCGCATGGTGCTCGGTCTCAAGCCCGTGGGCAGCGGCGGCCTGAGCTGGCCCGACCTCCCCGGCTTCAACCGCCCGGGTGAGCAGCGCACCGATCCCTCCCAGCTCAGTCGTGGTTGGATCTGGCCGGCCCGGGGTGTCTTCAGCTCGGGCTATGGCTGGCGCTGGGGTCGGATGCACAAGGGCATCGACATCGCCAGCAATGTGGGCACGCCGATCGTGGCCGCCGCCGCCGGACAGGTGTCCTATGCCGGTTGGCACGACGGGGGTTACGGCTACCTGGTGGAGATCCAGCACCCTGATGGCAGCAAGTCGCTCTACGGCCACAACAGCCGGGTCCTGGTGCGAGTGGGTCAGCAGGTCTCCCAGGGCAGCCAGATCTCTGAAATGGGCAGCACCGGTCGCAGCACCGGACCCCATCTCCACTTTGAGATCCACCCCCCTGGCCGTGGCGCTGCTAATCCGCTTCAATTCCTCCCCGGCAGGGCCTGATCTCCATCCTTGCCATCTCCCTCTGCCCGTGCCGGGCGAGGGAGGTTGATCGTTTAAAGTCCTTACATCCGGGCTCGGTAGCTCAGCTGGTTAGAGCGTGGGATTCATAACCCCAAGGTCGGGAGTTCAAGTCTCCCCCGAGCCATTTTGGCGTCTTGTTGACGCTTCTTCACCAGCGCGGAAGCCCCAGGTCTGTTCAGGCCTGGGGCTTCCTGATTTGGATGGGCTCTGCCCGCTGTCAGGCCGCCGCTTGATGGGCGGCCCTCAAGCTGAAGAGTCAGCGCATCTCGACGGCGTTGAGTCGCTCACGGAAGCCGGCGGAGCCTGAGCCCCCGTCTGTGGAGGCGGCCGGGGGCAGGTTGGGCGCCGGGGCCGGGCCGGCAAAGCGGCGGGCGCGGCCGTAGAGCTGGGGGCGCACATCCACGGCACGCACCAGGGTGCCGGTGCGGGAGCGACCGCCTCCGTCTTCGTCGCCGGGCTCCTCGCGGTTGAGGGGGCTGGTTTTCAGCTCGCTGCGCAGCTGGTTGAGCAGGCGGAAGTGACCGGTGTTGTTGTACTTGCGAAGCAGGACAGGGTCCCAGGACATCAGGAAAAGGCTGTGGAAAGCGGGCGGGGCATCAGCCGTCGTCGCCTTAGCCATCGTAGGGGCAGGTCTGCCAGGGTTCCGTGATAAATTGTTGTGATCGCAAGTGGTAGTCGGTCCGAGTTCGGACTGGGTTCCCTGCCTTCCCCTTCGTCACCCCCCTTTTTCAGCATGTCCCGGCTCGTCGGTCTGCAGGCCCCTGAATTCACCGCCACCGCTGTGGTGGACCAGGAGTTCCAGACGGTCACCCTCTCCCAGTACCGCGGCAAGTACGTGGTGCTCTTCTTCTATCCCCTGGATTTCACCTTCGTCTGCCCCACGGAGATCACCGCCTTCAGCGACCGCTACGGCGATTTCACCAGCCGCAACACCGAGGTGCTGGGCGTGTCGGTGGACAGCCAGTTCTCCCACCTGGCCTGGATCCAGACCGATCGCAAGCAGGGTGGCCTCGGTGACATCGCCTACCCCCTGGTGGCCGACCTCAAGAAGGAGATCGCCTCTGCCTACAGCGTGCTCGATGAGGACGCCGGCGTGGCCCTGCGCGGCCTGTTCATCATCGATCCCGACGGTGTGATCCAGCACGCCACCATCAACAACCTCGCGGTGGGCCGCAATGTCGATGAGACCCTGCGGGTCCTTCAGGCCTTCCAGCATGTCAAGGCCAACCCCGATGAGGTTTGCCCCGCCAATTGGACACCAGGCGAGAAGACCATGAACCCTGACCCCGTCGGCAGTAAGGAGTTCTTCGCCGCCGTCAACTGATCAGCGGACCGTGATTTGCGGATTGTGATCAGGGGCAACTAACCGTTGATCACTCTTTGGGGCCCCCAGGGGCCCCTATTTTGGTGCCCACCACGGGGCGGCGCCTCAGCCCAGCAGGCTGGTGAACAGGCGCTGGCCATCGAGCCCACCGGTGCGGGGGTCGCAGGCCCGCTCCGGGTGGGGCATCAGCCCGAGCACGTTGCCGGCGGGGTTGCACAACCCAGCCACATCGCCCACGGAGCCGTTGGGATTGGCCCTGTAGCGCAGCACCACCTGGCCGGCCTGCTCCATGGCCTCCAGGGTGGCGGGCTCGCACTGGTAGCGGCCTTCGCCATGGGCGATCGGCAGCTGGATCTCCTCGGCCTCGCCGTAGCCCGAGAGCCAGCGGCACTGGTTGGGACGCACCGTCAGGGCCGTGGGCTCACAGACGAAGTGCAGCCGACTGTTGCGGGTGAGGGCACCGGGCAGCAGGCCCAGTTCGGTGAGCATCTGGAAGCCATTGCAGATGCCGAGCACCGGACCTCCCCTGGCGGCGAACGCCACCACCTTCTCCAGCACCGGCGCGAAGCGGGCAATGGCGCCGCAACGGAGGTAGTCGCCGTAGCTGAAGCCGCCGGGCAGCACCACCGCATCAAGGCCCCCCAGGTCGCGCTCCTCATGCCAGAGGAAGCGGGTGGGGATTCCCAGGCAGCCCTGGGCCGCCCAGGCCACGTCCCGGTCACAGTTGGAGCCGGGGAAGACCACCACACCGATGCTCATGCCGGCAGAGAGGCGTTGGTGGTGGCAATCTCGCTGAGCTCCAGCTCCCAGTTCTCGATCACCGGATTGGCCAGCAACCGGTCGCTGAGCAACTCCACCCGCGAGCGGGCGGTGTCGGCATCGGGGGCTTCGATCTCCAGCTCCACCGCCTTGCCGATGCGCAGGCGGCTCACCCCCTCCACCCCCAGGCGGCTGCTGGCGGCACGGGTGGCCTCACCGGCCGGATCGAGAACCGAGGGCCTCAGGGAGACCAGCACACGGGCGTGAAAGCGGGGCACCAGGCAGCCGAGGCGTTTGTTAAATCTTGGCAGCCCGTGTTCCCCAGCCGCCAGGCCAGATCCAGCTTGAAGGAGTGAGACGGAGGAGACCCGGTCCATGCACGCTCCACCCCTGCTGGCCCTGGCGGCGCTCCTGGCGATGGGGTTGGGCTGGGAGCCGCGAACGGCGCTGGGGGCCGAGCCACCGGCCTACCAGGTGGAATGCCGCCTGGGGGATGGCCCCTGGCACCCCTGTGTGATGACGGTGCAGGCGGTGGGGGAGCGCTGGCAGATCGACCTTGGGGGCCTGCGGGTCGCGTTTCGCCACGACGGACGCGGCAGTGTCGAGATGAGCCGCTCCAGCGGCCCCTGGCAGTCGGTGAGTAGTCGTTGGGATGAGAACCATGCCCTCTGCTGGGATGGGATCTGTGCCAAGGGCACCTTCCCGCTCGACTGAGGGCCGCCCTCAGGCCTGGCGGCTGAGGGCGGCAGCGCCCAGGGCCTGCTCCAGCCGGCCCCTGTCGAGGCGCAGGCCCAGCACCACCAGCTGCAGGCCGGGGCTGCTGTCGCTTGCGGCCTCTGACGGCTGGCGGTCGTACCAGCACTCGAGCCGCGGACCCACCGCCTGGATCTGCAGGGGCCGTGGCTTGCCGCTGTGCCGCAACCAGCCCTTCAGCCGCAGGATCCCCTGCTCGACGATC
This sequence comes from Cyanobium sp. CZS48M, assembly GCA_030373145.1. Classification (GTDB taxonomy): domain Bacteria; phylum Cyanobacteriota; class Cyanobacteriia; order PCC-6307; family Cyanobiaceae; genus Regnicoccus_A. Next base: position 222,250 of record JAUCZK010000001.1, read on the forward strand.
TGCTCCACCAGCAGGCGTTCCAGGACCTGGCGATCGAAGTCGCCCGGCAGCTGCAGCGCCAGCGATTGCATCGGCACATGGGTGTGGTCATGGACGTGGTCGTGGTCGTGGTGGCTGTGATCGTTGTCGTCGTGGTGGTGGTGATGATCCGAGCCCTGGGCGGCGCTGGTCGGCTCCACTCGCTCCAGACCCAGCAGCAGCTCGGTGGGGACCTCTCCGCGCACCATCGGCAGCACCTGCACTCCGGGGCGGCAGAGCGGCGCCAGTTGCCGCTGGATGGCCTCGCTCTGAGAGGCCTCGAGCCGATCGGCCCGGCTCATCAGCACCAGATCCGCCGCCGCCAGCTGGTCGCGGAAAAGATCCTCGAGGTCGCTGAGGTGATCGAGGCTGGGGTCGGCCGCCCGTTGACGCTCCAGGGCCGCCGGATCGCCCACCACGCTGCCCTGGGCCAGGGCTTCGCCATCCACCACCGCCACTACGCCATTGACGCGGGTGCGGGTGCGGATCTCGGGCCAGTGAAAGGCCTGCACCAACGGCTCGGGCAGGGCCAGGCCGCTGGTTTCGACCACGATGCCGTCGAGGCGGTCAGCCCTGGCCAGCAGGATCTGCATGGTGGGCAGGAACTCGTCTTGAACGGTGCAGCAGAGGCAGCCGTTGGCCAGCTCCACCAGCCGGTCCTCCAGCTCCTCCTCGGGGCAGAAGCCACAGCTGCGCAGCAGGGCTCCATCGATGCCCACTTCTCCGAATTCATTGACCAGCACCGCCAGGCGCTGGCCGCTGTTGAGCAAGAGCTGGCGCAACAGGGTGGTTTTGCCGGCACCGAGAAATCCGGTCACCACGGTGACCGGCAGCCGCCCACTGGCGGGGGGCGCCAGTGGGGCTGAGGGTTGGGAGGTCATGGTCAGGGCACCAGCTGGGTCCAGGCGAACGTGCCGCCGATGCCCATCAGCAGCCCCGCCAGCAGCCGCAGGTTGGCGGGCTGGAGCCCCCGGGCCCAGGAACGCACCAGGGTGACGGCCACGATCAGCAAGGTCCCCTGGCTGATCAGCAGACCGAGCAGGTAGGGGATCTGGGCCGAGATCGACCAGCCCAGCACCGGTTCGCTGAGCACACTGCCGTGCAGGGCGATGGCGGGCAGCAGGATCCAGCGGGGCCAGCGGCCCAGCACCACCAGCCCGGTGGCCACCAGCGAGAAGGCCACCAGCAGCTCGCTGCCGGGCAGCACGGGCAGCACCAGACCCAGGGCGGTGGATCCCACCCCGATGGCGAGCAGGGCCATCACCCAGCGCAACGGTTGCTGCAGCCCCACCAGGCCGAGGCTGAGCAGAAAGAGCAGGTGGTCAGGACCGAGCAGCGGATGGCCCAGGCCACTGAGGAAACCAGCCATGGGCCCCTCTTTGAGCCCGAAGGCCGCCATCACATGGTGGGCCGAGGCCGGTGCCGCCAGCAGCGAGAGCAGCAGGAGGGGCAGCAAACCCAGCAGGGCAATCCCATGCCCAGAGTTGGAGTGCCCAGGGCGGGAGGCTTGGGGCATGGGTCGTGCTGGCTGAGGCAGCCGAGCCGGATCCCGGGAGAGGGAGAGCATGGTCTGGAGATCCGGTCCGCGCCGGCACGAGAGGGAGAACCGGCGGGTGTTCTGACTGGCTCATGCGGCGGCGGTTGACCGGAGCACGGGCTTCACAGCTGCGGGACAGCGCCGGGCTTGCACCGGACTTTCCCCCTTGCCCCCGGTGGCTGTTCCCCACCGGAACCGGATTCGAATGCTACCGGCAGCCCAGGCTTTCAAGGGTGGACACCCCGGTGCTGGGGTTGACGCCATCGGCGCGGGAGCAGAGGGCCTTGACCTGGGAGAGATCCAGCACGGCATCACTGAAATCGGCCCCATCGATCTGGGCCCCGGTGAAGCGGCTCTGCATGAGCATGGCGTTGCGCAGCACGGCCCCGCTCAGGTCGGCCCCATCGAAGCGAGTGGCAAAGGCCACCGCGTCCTCGAGGTTGGCCGCGCTCAGGTTGCTGTTGCTGAGGTCGCTGGAGTTGAACACGGCCCCGCGCAGATCGCTGCCACTGAGGTCGTAGCCGCCCATCGAGGCTTTGAGGAACTCCTGCTGGCGCAGATCACGGCCGTGCATGTCGGGCTGCAGATCCTGCAGGGCCCGCTGTCCGCGCAGCTCCGGCGCCGTAATCGCCGCGGCGCTGCCCACCCCCACCACCAGCCAGCTGCCCACCAGCAGGATCAGGCCCGCCAGCAGCGGCCAGAAAGGGCGCTGGAGGCGTTGCCAGAAAGACGGGTGGAGGCTGGAGCCCCGAAGAGCAGACGACACGGCGCACGTAGCGTGACCCCTCAAGCTATGGCACATGAGCATGTCGCTGCGGGTGGTCGTTCCACCCCACCCCCTGATCGCCCACTGGCTCACCGTGCTGCGGGATCAACAGACCCCCTCGCCGCTGTTCGCCACCGCCATGGCCGAACTGGGCCGCTGGCTCACCTACGAAGCCGTGCGTGAGTGGTTGCCCCAGCTGCCCCTGCAGGTGCAGACCCCCCTGGCCGTCTGCGACGGGATGGTGGTGGACCCCTCGGTGCCGGTGCTGGCGGTGCCGGTGCTGCGGGCCGGGCTGGGGCTATGGGATGGCGCCAGAGCGGTGTTGCCCTCCGCCCGCGTGGCCCATGTGGGTCTGGTGCGGGATGAGCGCACGGGTGAGGCCAGCTGCTACCTCGATTCCCTACCGGAGCGCATCGGTGAGCGGGTGGGGGTAATGGTCTTCGATCCGATGCTGGCCACCGGTGGCAGCCTGATCCAGGTGCTGGAGCGCCTCGAGGCCATGGGAGTGAGCGGCCAACGGCTACTCGTGATCACGGCCCTGGCGGCCAGCCCGGGCCTCACGGCCGTCGGCAGGCGCTTTCCGGATCTCAGGGTGTACACGGCCTGCATCGATCCCGAGCTCGACGGGGCCTTCCGCATCGTTCCCGGCCTCGGCGATGCCGGCGATCGTCTCTACGGCTCCCAGTCGCCGCAGTTTCCAGCGGAAGCTCAGACCTAGGCTCGCGCGATTCCCCCCTTCGCCTCGCCCCTCGAGCCCATGGCCGTCGCCACCCCCTCCGGCAGCCCCCTGACCCTGGGCTCCAACGCCGGTGAGGGCCGGAGGCACAGCCTGCGGGGAACGGTGCGGGTGCCGGGTGATAAATCGATCTCCCACCGGGCCCTGCTCTTCGGTGCCATCGCCGAAGGTGAGACCCGCATCGAGGGACTGCTGCCCGCCGAGGATCCCCTCAGCACCGCCGCCTGCCTGCGGGCCATGGGCGTGAGCATCAGCCCGATCCAGGCCGGTGCAGCGGTGCTGGTGCAGGGAGTGGGCCTCGATGGCCTGCAGGAACCCGAGGATGTGCTCGATTGCGGCAATTCCGGCACCACCATGCGCCTGATGCTGGGGCTGCTGGCGGGCCGCCGCGGCCGCCATTTCGTGCTCAATGGTGATGCGTCGCTGCGCCGACGGCCGATGGCCCGGGTGGGGCAGCCCCTGGCCACCATGGGCGCCCTGATCCATGGCCGGGCGGGCGCCAACTTCGCCCCCCTGGCGATCGAAGGGCACCAGCTCCATGGCGCCGTGATAGGCACTCCCGTGGCCTCGGCCCAGGTGAAATCGGCGCTGCTGCTGGCGGCCCTCACGGCCAGTGGCTCCACCACCGTGATCGAGCCGGCCCGCTCCCGCGACCACAGCGAACGCATGCTCAGGGCCTTCGGCGCCAGCCTCGAGGTGGGTGGCGACATGGGACGCATGATCTGTCTTCACCCTGGCTCCAGCCTGCGGGGGCTGACGGTGGTGGTGCCGGGTGACATCAGCTCGGCGGCCTTCTGGCTGGTGGCCGCCGCCATCACCCCCGGAGCAGAGATCACTGTGGAGAACGTGGGTCTTAATCCCACCCGCACCGGCATCCTCGAGGTGCTGGAGCAGATGGAGGTTCAGCTGGAGGTGCTCAACCCCCGCGATGTGGCCGGTGAGCCGGTGGGGGACCTGCGCGTCAGCCATGGTCCGCTCAAGGCCTTTGAGATCGGTGGCGATCTCATCCCGCGCCTGGTGGATGAAATCCCGATCCTGGCGGTGGCGGCCTGCTGCGCCGAGGGGGTGAGCCGAATCCGCGATGCCGAGGAACTGCGCGTGAAGGAAACCGACCGCCTGGCGGTGATGGCCCGCCAGCTGGGGGCGATGGGGGCTGATCTGGAGGAAACCGCCGATGGGATGGTGATTCAAGGTGGCCGCCCGCTCCATGGCGCTGAGCTCGACAGCGAAACCGATCACCGGGTGGCCATGAGCCTGGCGGTGGCGGCCCAGGTGGCCGGCAGCGCCAGCCGGCTGCACCGCAGTGAGGCGGCGGCCGTGTCCTACCCGGGCTTCTGGGAGGATCTGGCGCGCCTGCAGCTCGCCCCCTCCGGCGCGGCGGGGTGACGCCCAAGGCTCCGGCCACGAGCCATCTCAGCCCGCGGATCACCGACGACGGCAGCTTCAGCCTGCACAGCGCCGAGTTCGCTGAGGGGTTCCATTCCCGCAGGGGCGCCCTGCTGGAAGCGCGCTGCACCTATGTGCGTCCAGCCCAGCTGGAGCGCTTCGACGCCGGCGAGGAGCTGACGCTGGTGGACGTCTGTGTGGGGCTGGGCACCAACAGCGCCGCGCTGCTGGAAGAGGCGGCTCCCCTGGGGATCCGTCTGCGCTGGTTCGGCCTGGAGATCGATCCGGCCCCTCTGGCCCTGGCCCTGGCGGAGCCCTGCTTTCGCCGCCAGTGGCAGCCGGCGCTCGGGCTGGATCTGCTCCACCAGTTGCAGAACAGCGGCCGCTGGCTGAGCCCCCACGGCCGGGGCGAGATGCTCTGGGGGGATGCCCGCCAGCAGATCGAGGCGCTGCTGGAACAGGCCGCCGGGCGCTGCGATCTGGTGATGCTCGATGCCTTCTCGCCGCGCCATTGCCCCCAGCTCTGGAGCGAGGAGTTCCTGGCTGCGCTGTCTGGGCTCTTGGCCCCCCGCGGGCGCCTGCTGACCTATTGCTCGGCCGCCGCCCCCCGCCGCAGCTTGGCGGCGGCGGGCCTGCAGCTGGCGGCGCTGCGATCCAAAGCCGCCAACCCAGGGGCTGAAACTGGCGAAGACCTTGGTGACGACCTTGGTGATGACCCAAACGGGGCCTGGAGCGCCGGCACCGTGGCAGGCCCGCAGCTGGAGCCGTCGTCGCCCTGGTGGCGGCCCCTATCAGCGATGGAGCGGGAGCATCTGCTGAGCCGTGCCGGCGAGCCCTACCGCGATCCCGCGGGCAGGGCTGAAGCGAACTCGATCCTGGCCGATCGTCTCCGCGCCCAGGCTCTCAGTGGGGCGGAGCCGGCCAGCGCCTGGCGCCGCCGCTGGGGTCTGCCGGGAGGGGCCCGGTAGATTCCGTGCCCAGCCGCCTTGATCCGCCGATGCTCGCCGTTGCCGTGCTGGCCGCAGGAAAGGGCACCCGGATGAAGAGCGACCGGCCCAAGGTGCTGCAATCCCTGGCGGGGGCCACCCTGGTGGAGCGGGTGCTGGCCAGTTGCCGCCACCTCGACCCCCAGCGCCAGCTGTTGATCGTGGGCCACCAGGCCGAGCGGGTGCGTTCCTCCCTGGCCCATCTAGAGGGGCTGGAGTTCGCCCTGCAGCAACCCCAGAACGGCACCGGCCATGCCGTGCAACAACTGCTCGGCCCCCTGGAGGGGTTCGAGGGGGAGCTGCTGGTGCTCAATGGCGATGTGCCCCTGCTGCGGCCCTCCACCCTGGAGTCTTTGCTGGAGCGGCATCGGGCCTCGGGCGCCGCGGTGAGCCTGCTCACGGCCCGGCTGGCTAACCCCAGTGGCTATGGCCGGGTGTTCACCGACGAGCTGGGTCAGGTGGAGGCGATCGTGGAGCACCGCGACTGCAGCGAGGAGCAGCGCCGCAACGACCTCACCAATGCCGGCATCTACTGCTTCAACTGGCGCGCCCTGGCTGAGGTGCTGCCGCAGCTGAGCACTGATAACGACCAGGGGGAGCTCTACCTCACCGACACCGTGGCGATGCTCAGCCCGGCGGTGCACGTGGAGGTGGCGGACCCCGCCGAAATCGCCGGCATCAACGACCGGATGCAGCTGGCTCAGTGTGAGATCGCCCTGCAGGAGCGGCTGCGCTCCCACTGGATGGCGGAGGGGGTGAGCTTCGTGGATCCCGCCAGCTGCACCCTCAGCGAGGGCACCCGCTTCGGTCGGGATGTGCTGGTGGAGCCCCAGTGCCATTTCCGGGGCCGCACCAACATCGGCAGCGGTTGCCGCATCGGCCCCGGCTGCCTGATCGAGGACAGCCAGCTCGAGGACGACGTGGAAGTGCTCTATTCGGTGCTGCGTGAGGTGAGCGTGGCCGTCGGCTGCGTGGTGGGTCCCTTCGCCCAGCTGCGCTCGGGAGCGCGGCTGGAGAGGGGATGCCGCATCGGCAATTTCGTCGAGGTCAAGAACAGCCACCTGGCCGCCGGCTGCAAGGCCAACCACCTCAGCTACCTCGGCGATGCTGATCTGGGGGCGGGAGTGAACGTGGGGGCGGGCACGATCACCGCCAACTACGACGGCGTGCGCAAGCACCGCACGGTGATCGGTGCCGGCAGCAAGACGGGCGCCAATTCGGTGCTGGTGGCGCCGATCGTGCTCGGTGCCGGCGTGACCGTGGGGGCGGGCTCCACCCTCACCCGTGATGTACCCGCCGGTGCCCTGGCCCTGGGACGCGCCCCCCAGCTGATCAAGACCGACTGGAGTCCGCCGCGGGGCTGAGCCCCTGCTCCAGCAGCGGCAGCAGACGCTCCAGGGCCACCCCCCGGCTGGCCTTCAGCAGCAGGTGGTCGCCGGGCTCCAGCCAGCCCAGCAGCGTTTCGGCGGCTTCGGCGGGTGCATCGAGCCGTTGCAGCCGCGGCAGGCCGGCGGCCCCCGCCAGCAGGGCGTCCCCTTCGCTGCCGCCCGCCACGATCACCAGGCCATCGAGCCCGAGGGCCTGGACCCGCTCCCCCACCCGGCGATGCAGCTCGGTGCTCTGCTCCCCCAGCTCGAGCATGGTGCCCAGGACCGCGAAGCGTCGACCTGGCTGGGCCGCCAGCAGATCCAGGGCCGCCAGCATCGCTTCGGGGGAGGCGTTGTAGGTCTCATCGAGCACCTCGACCCCCCCGAGGCGCAGCCGCCGGCTGCGCCCGCCCGGCAGGGCCACCTCCAGCCGGTGCAAGGCCAGGGGATCCACCCCCAGTTCGCTGGCCACCGCCAGGGCCAGCAGCAGGTTGCGGGCATTGTGGCGGCCCGGCAAGGGCAGCTCGGTGCTGTGCTTCGCCGCCCCCGGCTGCGCCTGCCCCCAGATCAGCCGCTCGCCGTCGGCTCCGGCCTCCAGGCGGCCCAGCAGCTGGGCCGGTTGAGGACCCGGCGGATCGCCTTGAAGGGCCACGCGGATCACCCGGCCACCCCAGACGGCGGCGAGACTGGCTTCCAGCAGGGGATCACCGGCCGGGATCACCACCAGTCCATCGGCGCGCAGGGCCGTGACGATCTCGCACTTGGCGGTGGCGATGGCCTCACGGCTGCCCAGACGGCCGATGTGGGCGGTGCCGATGTTGGTGATCACGGTGATGTCGGGTTCGGCGCAGCGGCTGAGCCGCTCGATCTCCCCCAGACCGCGCATGCCCATCTCCACCACCACGGCCCGGTGCCCTGCGTCGGCCTTGAGCAGGGTGAGCGGCACGCCGATGTCGTTGTTCTCGTTGCCCACACTGGCGAGCACCGGCCCGAGGGGGGCCAGCACGGAACGGATCAGTTCGCGGGTCGTGGTCTTGCCGGCTGAGCCGGTCACGGCGATCACCGGGGCCTTGCCCTGGCGGCGCCAGAGGCGCCCCAGCTGCTGGTAGGCCGCCTGGGTGTCCTCCACCAGCCAGATCCGGCCGCCGCTCGAGCGCACCAGGCCTTCGGCCTGCTCGGGGCTGAGGTGGTCGCGCTGGGCCAGGGCCCCCAGGGCCCCCTGTTCCAGCGCCGCCGCCAGGAAGCGATGGCCATCGAAGCGCTCCCCCACCAGCGGCACGAACAGGCAGCCGCTCTCCAGCTCGCGGCTGTCGCTGCTGACCCCGCTGAAGTGGGCCGCTGGATCAGCGGGAGCGGCTTCGATCGGCGGTCCCCACAGCTCCACCAGGTTCGCCAGCCGCATCGCTTCCGCCCGCATGGAATGAATCGAGCAGAATCATGCCGCCGCCCAGGACGGCCGTCCGGCCCACGGCCGCACCGCCTGGCTCGAGCAGCCGCAGCTGCTCATAGCCCAGGCCAAGGGCCTGCTGCCACCACTGCTGCGCCAGCCGTTGGCGCTCGCCCTCAGGCAGGGTCTGGAACGCCGCTGAAATCCGCAGGTTCAGCAACGTGGCGCCGCCGCTGGCTGGGGCCGACAGCACCAGGCCTGAGTCATCGCTGAACCCTGGCGGCAGAACAACCGGGGCGCTGCTGAGGGTGCTTGCGTCCCTAGTGCCAGGGACATCGTTCTGGGGATCCGGCTCTTGCTCGGGCGTCGTTTCTCCGGCTGCAGCGGAGTCCATGGCTGCAGCGGAGTCGAAGGCCACGGCTGCTTCCTCCCTGGAGCCCTCGCCGGCTTCCATCGATGCCGGAAACGCATCGATGGCTGGGCCCTGAGCGCCCGCTGGACGCCACTGCCGAACCGTGACACTTCCCGCCAGCGTCAGCAGGATCACGGCCAGCAGCAGCACAGCAGGCCAGAAGAGGGTGGCCTGACGCCGAGGCCAGAACGCTGGCAGGGGCAGATCTCCCTGCCACTGGCGTCGCCACAGCCTCCTGAGGGCCAGCCCACAGCTGGCGGCCACGGCGCGCAGATCGCGCCCCAGGGCCCGCCAGGGGCTTTCGTAAACGACCGGCAGCTCAGAGCCGGAGCGCTCCATGCTCAGCCCTGGCCGCGGCGCAGCAGGGCAGAGAGCGGATTGCGGGGACCGCCGCCGCCTTCCGCCCGGGAGGCTGGGGCCGAGCCACCGGAGGGGACGAGGCTGGGGTCGGCCTCCTGACCGAGGGAGAACTGCTCCACATCGGCGGCCGATGGGGTGGGTTGTTTCACTCCGCGCACATCGCGGTACATGGCGTCGTACTCCAGGGCCGAGCGGGTCCAGCTGTGGTCCACCGCCATGGCACGCAACTGCAGTTCCCGCCAGCTGTAACTGTGGCGATAGGCCTCCCAGGAACGCACGATGGTGGTGTAAAAATCCACCGGCTCATAGCGATCGAAGCAGAAGCCCGTGCCGCTGTGCTCGGCGGGCACATGGGGCTGGACGGTGTCCACCAGGCCACCCACCTTGCGCACGATCGGGATGCAGCCGTAGCGCATCGCCAGCATCTGGCTGATGCCACAGGGTTCAAAGCGACTGGGCATCAGGAAGGCATCGGCGCCCGCATAGATCAACCGGGCTAGGGCATCGTCGTAGGTGAGGAAGACGGAGAAGCGGCCGGGATGGCGGGAGGCCATCTGCCAGAGGCCCGATTCATAGTGGCGGTCGCCTGTTCCCAACACCACGATCTGGCTGTCGGAATAGGCCAGCACCCGGTCGGCCACCTGCAGCAGCAGGTCCACACCCTTCTGGTCCACCAGGCGGCTCACCATCCCCATCAGATAGGTGTTGGGATTGACCCCCAGCCCCATGCGCTCCTGCAGCACCCGCTTGTTGGTGGCCCTCGGGGCCATGTCGGTGGCGCTGTAGCAAGCCGGCAGCAGCGTGTCGGTGGCGGGGTTCCAGGCTTCGGTGTCGATGCCGTTGAGGATGCCGCGCAACTTGCCGCTGATGTAATTCAGCAGGCCATCGAGGCGCTCTCCGTATTCGGGCGTGCGGATCTCCTGGGCATAGGTGGGGGAGACGGCATTGACCCGATCGGCATAGAGCAGGGCGGCGGCCATGGTGTGGTCCCCCTGCATGTACCAGGGGATCCAGGTCATGCGCTCGAGTTTCCAGCGCCAGGGGCCCTGATATTCGAGGTTGTGGATGGTGAAGACCGTGCTGATCTCAGGGTCCTGGTGCATCCAGACCGGGATCATGCCGGTGTGCCAGTCGTGGCAGTGAAAGACCTCGGGCTTCCAGTGGTTCCAGGCGAATTCAGCGGCGGCGTTGGCGAAGAAGGTGAAGCGCCAATCCTCATCCTCTCCGCCGTAGATCCGCTCGGGATCGAAGACCGGATGGCCGATGAGATAAAGCGGTAAGCCATGGGTCGGATGGCGGGTTTCATAGACCGCGAACTCGTTGCCCATGGCCCGGCCTCGCCAGACCGGCTCAAGGGGGATCTCCAGTTGGCTCCAGAGCTTGCTGTAGCCCGGCATGATCGTGCGCACATCGTGGCCGAGGGCCGCCACCGCCGGCGGCAGTGAGCCCACCACATCACCCATCCCCCCCACTTTGATCATCGGGGCGCACTCGGCGGCGGCGAACAACACGCGCATGGGGAGAACGCAGGGAAGAGCCGAACTCTACGTTTGCTGCCCGGCTACGCCCGCCGGACTACAACCCGGGGGCTCAGGGCAGCACCGTCACCACTGTGCCCATGCGCACCAGAGCAAAGAGGTCGCGCACGTTCTCGTCGTACATGCGCACGCAGCCGTGGGAGACCGCCTGGCCAATGCTCTCCCGTTGGGGAGTGCCGTGGAAGCCGGCGGTGACGCAGCCCTTCACCTCCAGATGCTGTTGGCCGTTGAAGCCGCTCCTGCCGGCGCAGTCGCGGTAGAAGCCGATCCAGCGGCTACCCAGGGGGTTGTCGGGTCCGGGGGGGTAGAGCTTGCCGCTCACCGGATGCTTCCAGGTGGGATTGGGTGCCAACTCAATCACCTGGAAGCGGCCCAGGGGGGTTTCCCAGCCGGGCATACCCACGGCCACCGGGAAACGGCGCAGCTCACGACCGTCCTCCAGGACCACCACCTGCCTCTTGCTGCGGTACAGCACCAGGCTGCGCTCAGGCTTCGGGGAAGCGATCGCCAGGGTGGCGCTGGGACCGGCCTGCGCTGGTGTCTGGGTCGGCGCCGGTGGCTGGTGGGTCGGCTGTGGTTGGAGGGCCGGGGTGTGGCGCAGCTCGATCGGCGGATGCCAGGCCTGTGGCGCTGAGAGCAGGGGCTTCCCGTCGGCCAGGGCACCGGCCGGTGACAGCAGGCCGCTACCAAGCAGCAGGCTCACCACGGGCATCGCGAAGCGGGACGGCACGGCCAGGAGTCGAGTCACAAGCTGTTGACACCTAGGCTACCCATGGCGGTTTCGCAGCACCGGGATGGCCACGACCGCGATTCGGAGGATGGAGGGAAAGCCGTGGCCCTGTGCCCCGGAGAGTCCTTGCCCTCTCTGGAGACCATGACCCCCTTCCCCGACTATCCGACTCCCGCCGATGAGGAAGAGCGGCTGCGGTCGCTGGAGAGGACTCTGCTGCTCGACAGCGAATCGGACGCGGACCTGGACCGCATCACCACCCTGGCCTCCGAGACCCTGGACACACCGATCGCCCTGATCTCGCTGGTGGATCGGGAGCGTCAGTGGTTTCTCTCCAGAGTGGGCCTCGAGGCCTCCCAGACACCCCGGTCCATGGCGTTCTGCGCCCACGCGATCACCCAGCAGTGCTCGACGCTGGTGGTGCCTGACGCCCTGGACGACTCCCGCTTCAACACCAATCCGCTGGTGGTGTCGGAGCCGAAGATCCGCTTCTATGCCGGCGCCCAGCTCAGACCCCAGGACGGGCAACCCCTCGGCACCCTCTGTGTGATCGATCGGACACCCCGCCAGTTCAGCCCACGGCAGCTGCGCTGGCTCCAGCTCTTCTCTGAGCAGGTGAGCCGTGAAATCGAGCTGCGCCAGCGGCTGGCGCGTTGTCCCATCACCGGGTTCTTCAACCGCAGGTCATTCGAGATGCTCTGTCAGAAGGAGTTCGAGCGGGCCCGGCGCACTCATGGAACCCTGACTCTGCTGCTGCTCAGGGTTGAGAATCTCGATCAGGTGCGAGGGCTGGCCGAAGCCACGGCTCCCGATGGCCTTGTCGGTGAACTCGCCGAGCGGTTCAGCGCGCTGGCGGCGGAGCCCGATCTGCTGGGCCGCTATTCCGATGCCTGCTTCGCGATGCTTCTGGTCGGGGCTTCGCCGGAGCGGGAGCAGGCCGTGTCCGATACCCTGCGGAGCGCTTCGGTGCGCTCTCTGCATCCTCAGCTCCTGATCGGCATGAGCCGCCTGGACGCGGAGGATCTGAGCGCCGTCGATCTGCTCATCCGCGCCGACAACGCCCTGTTCCTGGCCCGGGCGGTGGAGCCGATCAAGCCTTCGCCGGGCCCTTGAAAAGTCGGCCGGTGGTTCTGCCTGTTGTGCTCTCGACCGTGCTGCTGCTGGGGCTCCTGGCTGTGGTGAACCGGAGACACCCGAGCCAGGAGCCCCACCACACGGCCATGGCCCTCACGCTGCCCTCGGCCCAGGATGTGGAGCGTCCCGGACTGGTGTTCAGTGATCGAGACGGCCACAAGCCCCGATCGAGCTCCTTGTCCTTCTGGATGTTGCACAAGAGCAAGAAGGTCTGGTTCCGCGTCCCTGATGCGGCGCCGGGGAGCGATCTTCAGCCGATGCTCCTGTACCGCGGTCGGCGCATCCTGTTCGGGGGTGATCTGGCCAACTTGTCGCCCAGCCAAAGCCAGCGGCTGAAACGCGACAGCATTCTCTGGGGTGATGCCGTCGCCCATGGCTGGGGTGTGGGTCCTGAGCACACCAACTACTACCTGTTCATCTGGACCCGCTGGTCGTGGCTGCATCCAGCCTTCAGGTCTCCATCGCGCTTCAGCCTGCGTTATCGGCCCCCAACGGCGCCTGAGAGGGCAGCAGATCGATCCGATGGCTGATCGTCAGCCGGCACCCCTGCTCACCCCGGCGTTGGTAGGTGATCTGCCAGCCACGCTGCCGCTGCAGCTGCCGCAGCAGCACTATGCCCCAGTGGGCCTCCCGCTCCAGTGGGTCGTAGTCGTTGCTCGCCTGTTCCCTGTCGAGCTGGCGCCAGGCCTCCTCCATGTCGTAACCCGGGCCGTGGTCGTCGATCTGGATGCGGAGTTCAACGCTGGAGCGTGAGAGCTCGATGGCGATCGGGGGGGGCGGCGAGAGGTCGCGGTGGGCATGGCGGACCGCATTGCTGAAGCCCTCCATCAAGGCGGTCTGGCCTTCCACCCAGAGTGTGTCGTTGATCTGCGCCGAGCGCATTCGCTCAAAACGTGCGAGAACCTCGACGACGCCATCGAGCTGACTGGGTACCAGAAAGGACTCCCGATGGCTGGGGCTGGCGCTCGCCATGGCGATCACATCCCGCCAGCCTTACGACTGAACACCACAAGGATCGTTCTCAGGATCAGCTTCAGATCATGGAGCAGGCTCCAGTTCTGCTGATAACGGAGATCCAGGGCAATCACATCCTCGAAACGGCGAATCGATGAACGACCGCTCACCTGCCATTCACCACTGAGTCCTGGCTTGACATCGAAACGCTGCCAGTTCGGCACGTCGTAGAGCCCAACTTCATCCGGAGTGGAGGGGCGGGTGCCGATCAGGCTCATGTCACCGATGAGCACATTCCAGAACTGAGGCAGCTCATCGAGGCTGGTCTTGCGCAGGATGCGGCCCACCCGGGTGATGCGCGGATCGTTCTCGTTCTTGAAGAAGGCCCCATCCGCCTGGTTGGCCACGCTGCTCTTGAGGGCCTCGGCCTGCGCCACCATCGAGCGGAACTTCCAGATGCGGAAACGACGCCCCATCCAGCCGCAACGAACCTGGGAGAACAGGATCGGTCCCGGACTGTCGCAGCGAATGGCGATCGCAATCGGCACGAAGAGCGCGGCCGTGATCGACAGTCCGACCAGGGCGCCAGCGATGTCGATCAACCTCTTCGTGCGCGAGCGCACGGAGGGGTGGGTCTGCGGTGGCCGTCGATCCTCCCGGCGTCCGGGCGTGGCCACGACAGCGTCGGTGTGGTCGGTGATCGGCAGACGAGACTCCAGCCCCGTCATCGTCAGGGCCAGGCGCACCTGATGGTTCACGCTCCAGGCCTGCAGGGGGAGGGAGCGGGCCTGGGCCAGCTTGATGGCGCCCACCAACGCACCAATGCCGCTGCTGTCGATCACCACGGTGTGGCCGAAGTCGAGCACGACAGCCTTCAACTCCGGCGCCGAGAGCCAGCTGGGGAGGTCATCGCGCAGTTGGATGGCCTCGGCCACGGTGAGCCGGGGTGGCAGCTGGATCAGCAAGGTGCCGTGACGCTGGCAGAGGCCACAGGGATTGGGCTTGGGCGGGGGTTCCATGGATTCTTCAGGCTCCGCTGTGGCGCTCAGGGCGGCCGTCGGCGGTGGTGAGCCGCCCGGCGAAACGCCGATGGAGGCTTGCTGAGAGCACCTGGGCGGAGTGCTCGGAGAGATCGCTGATCGAAGCGTGTCTGGGCCGCTCCAGGAAACGCACCAGATCGCCGGGGCACCAGCCAATCGGCACGTCCATCTGGGAGAGGGCCATCGCCAGTTCCACCTGGTGATCATCGACATGTTCCTGAAAACGCTGGGATCGTGGCACCAGGATGTAAGGCTTGCTGAGCTGATCGAGCAACAGCACGGTTCCTTCACCGCAGTGGGCGATCACCAGCCGCGAGCGCTCGATCAGCTCACGGAACGCGTCCTCCTTGAGCATCCGATATACCGTGGCCCCACTGGGCAATGCTGTGCAGGTGCCGTACTGCACAACCACCTCTTCCTGGATCAAGTCCTCTTCGAGCAGGATCTCGATCCACTGCATCAGCCGGTTGAAGGGGTATTGCTCGGTGCCCACGGTGATGAAAATCATCGAACCACTCCATCCAGGACTGAAGCCGCACGTCCTGCCGGATCCAGCAGTAGATCCGAAATCAGCTCCGCCCGGGGATAGCGGCTCTGCAGCTGAGGCCAATGCACGTAGAGCACATGCAGAAAGGGCCTGACCAGGCGGGCCGAGAGGCTGAGGCTGTGGATCCTGGTGATCGATTCGATGAACACCACCTGGCTGCCGAACAGGCGGCCGAGCAGGAGAAAGGGAACGGCAACCCCGGCCCCGGTGGAGAGGATCAGGGTGGGACGTGTCCGGCGAAGGATCCCCAGCGCCAACCCCAGATTCCTCAGCAGGTTGGGCAGGTTGCGGTTGGTGGGGCTGAAGGCCCAGCGCACCGCTTCCCCCTGCAACTCCTGCTCCGTGGTGGCCGTGCGGAAGGTCACCCACAGCCGTGGATAGTCTCCCCAGAAGGGTCTGAGTTGCTGCAGGGCCTTGAAATGCCCCCCGGAGGAGCAGACCAGCAGGATGGTCATGGTTCTGCTCCGCCGGAGCCTGTTGCGCTATCTCCCGGACGAGCGTCCTGGCGCATCCTTCGCTCCTGGCTCGATCCCGTGAGTCTGATCATGCTGGATTCCATTCGGCGATACAGCCAATCAGGAAGCAGCCAGAGCAGATAGGCCGCCCCCAGGCTGATCAGGGTGCGGCGGGGTTCTTCCAGCAGGATTCGGACGTGGCTGGCGAGAGCTTTGTGCATCAGCTGCACCGCCAGAGCGGGTTGCCGTTGCCGGATTGCGCGCCTAGCGAGATAGCGCAGTTGGTAGGCCCTGGCCCTGGGGGCCCAGCGGGCGATGAAGCCCGGATGACTGGTGGCGGTCTTGGTGAGGACTCGCTCCCAGGCGGCGTACTGCTGCTCGAGGTTGGCGGAGAGGCCACCGGCATTGACCCGGTAGAGGGTCAGCGCTTCCGGCAGACCCTCGAAACGCCAGTTGGTCTGCAGGGCGATCCGCAACCAGCACTCAATGTCCTCTGACTGGCGGAAGGAATCATCGAAGTAATAATCTTCGGGTTCGCCATAGAGGTTGGCCTGGAAACGAATGGCCTCCAGCACCTCCCGGCGGATCACAACCGCTGAGCCATTTCCGATTGGATTGCGGCAGAAGATCAGCTCCGGCGTGATGTCGTTCAACTGGGGCATCTGATAGATCCCCAGTGGCGACCCGTCTTCATTGATGAAGCCGGAACGAGAAAAGCTCACCCCCACCTCATGACGGTGCTGGAAATGGTCCAAATGCCGCTTGATCTTCTCGGGCAGCCAAAGGTCGTCGCTGTCAAGAAAGGCGCAATAGGCTCCTTTGGCCTGGCGGATTCCCGTGTTTCGGGCCCCGGCGAGTCCCCTGTTGCGCTGCTGCAGGATCCTCAGCCTTGGATCGGTGAACTCCCGGCAGATGGCGGGTCCCGTGTCGGTGGAGCCATCATCGACCACCAGGATCTCCAGATGGGGATAGGTCTGGGCGAACACCGACTCGAGCGTGGCGCCTACGGTGGCCGCGCTGTTGTAGAGCGGAATGATCACCGAGACGAGCGGATTCGTCATGGCTGGCCCCTTCGGACGCCGAAAGCTGCCCGCACGCGGCTGATCCAGGCCCTCAGCAGCACCGCCGCCCAGGTCAGCCAGGTGCGCCGGGGGTGTTTCCAGAGCAGGGCGGGATCGGAGCGCAGGGCCCGTGCCATGTAGTCGGATCCCTGGGCGGCTGCTGAACGCAGACGAAGACTACGGCGAGCCAGGTAGCGCAATTGAATCGCACGGGCCTCATTCAGATGCTTCTCCACCAGCTCCGGGGCATAGCGGCGTGCCTGCTCCACCATCTGCTCCCAGCCGGTCTCCATTCGAGCGAGCTGGCCCGAGAGCCCACCGACGCTGGTGCGGTAGCCGGTGAGTACCTCAGGCACTCCGGCGATCTCCCAGTCCGTGCAGCAGCGAACCCGCAGCAGCCATTCCAGGTCTTCGCTGTAACTCATCGATTCCAGGAAGCCCCCTACCTCCTCCAGCACGAGGCGCCGCACCACCCAGTTGGAGGTGGTGGTGGTGGGATTTTCCGAGAGAAAGTCCTCGGCGCGAAGATCGCGCAGCTTCGAGCTCGACACCTGGCCCGTGGGCACACCTTCGGGGGTGAGCACCTCCACTCGGGCGAAGCTCACCCCCAGGCGAGGTTCGGCCCGGAACTGTTCCAGGTGTCGCTCCAGCTTGGTGGGATGCCAGAGGTCATCGGCATCGAGGAAGGCCACGATCGGGCCCCGGCTGCGGGCCACCCCAAGATTGCGGGCGGCCGAAACCCCCCTGTTCGGGGCGCAGATCAAGCCCAGCCGCTCGTCACCGGCCTGCAGCCGGCGCACGCAGTCGGCGGTGCCGTCGCGGGAGCCGTCATCGATCACCAGGAGCTGCCAGTCGCTCCAGGTCTGGGCCTGCACAGCGGCAATCGTCGCCGGCAGTGAACTCTCGGCGTCGAAGGCTGGAATCACCACCGACACCATGGGCTCCCCTTGAGCTTGGCTCAGCATCAGGCCAGCTCCCGGGCGGGGGAATGCAGCAACCGCCTGGCCCAGACCAGATACAGGGGCTGCAGGACCAGGTGGGTGACCATCACCGCCACGGCCACCCCGAGAATCCCCCAGCCGGTTCCCACCAGAATCGCCAGGGCCAGGAGCACTGTGAAGATCAGGTTCCAACGCAGATCCACCTGGGGGAGACCCACGGCACGGAAGAGCATCGAGGCGGCGTTGGCGAAGGGCCTGGAGAGGGCCGAGAGACAGATCAGGATCAGCACCGGCACCGCCCCCCGCTCCACCCACTGGGCTCCGAACACGATCGGCACGTAGAGCGGGGCCAGGCTGGACTGAAGGGCCACCAAGGGGCCGATCACCAGGGCGGTGGTGCGCAGGTTGCGGTTGAAACGCCGCTGCAGCTCTCCCGGGTCGGAGCGCACGTCACAGAGGTCGGAGTACATCGAAACCCCCATCGCATTCACGGCACTCAGGCTCAGGCCCAGGCCCGCATTGAAGGCGAAGTAGTAGACACCCAGCGGGGCCAGCCCTAGGAAGCGACCGATCAGCAGATAGTCGATGTTCTCCCGCAGGGTGTTGAGCAACTCGACGCCGAGAATGCGACTGCCGAAGCCCAGTATCCGCTGCCAGTGGCGGATCGTGAAGGCCTGCACCGGCCGCCAGGCCTGGTACCTATACATCATCAGCACCCAGATCGGTGCCACCAGCAGTTTGGGCAGAACGATGGCCCACATGCCGAGTCCCATCAGGGCCAGCCCGCCGGTGAGCAGGTTGTCGGTCACCACCTGGGCGAGGTTGGTGAGGCTGAACACATTCAGGCGGTTCTCGCGGCGAATCAGGGCCGTCTGCACCATGGCCAGGGGATAGATCAGATAGGTGCAGCCGATCGCCATGATCGGCATGATCAGCTTGGGGTTGCCGAAGAAGCGGGCCACGGCGAAGGAGCCGATGGTCTGGATCAGGAACAGGCCCCCGCCCAGCAACCAGTTCAGCCAGTAGGCCGTGACGCAGAGCTCCTCCACATCGGTGGCATCGGCCTGAACGAGCTTGTCGCCGATGCCGTTTCGGGTGAACACCCGGATGAATTCATGGGTGGTGAGCACGATGGCGGCCAGCCCGTAATCCTCCGGGGTGAGCAGGCGGGCCAGGATGATCGTGGCCAGCAGTCGCGACACCCGGATTCCAAGCTCCGAGAGCCCCATCCAACCCACGTTGCGCACGAAGCGATCGCCGGCCAGCCGTGCGCGCAAGCCTTGCAAGCGGGTCAGGAGCGTGGCCAGCCCGCTCATCGGAACTCCCCAAGCAGCGTTTCCCAGGCGCACACGAAGTTGTCCCAGGCGGAGGCTGCGGTGGAGCGGCCATGCCGTGCCCAGGTCAGGCGTTGCTCGTCGCTGGCCGCCGCCATCGCCGTGATGGCGGCGGCCCAGGCCGAAGGTTCGTCGCTCTCGACCGCGAGGCCACAACCCTGGGCCTGCTCCTGGAGGCCATCCACCGCCCGCACCAGGATGGGACGCGCCGCCGCTCTCGCTTCCAGGCAGACATTGCCCCACGGTTCCCAGCGGGAGGGAATCGCCACAGCATCGGCCTGGCTCAGAAAGCCGGGCACATCGTCGACGCGGCCCACCAACTGGATGGCTGGATCGGTGCCGGCCTGCTGCTCGAGGCTGGAGCGCAGCGGTCCTTCTCCCCCCAGCCGCAGCTGCACGCTGCCGGCCGGCAGCTGGCGCACGGCCTCGATCAACAGATCGAATCCCTTTTGTTCGCTCAGGCGTCCGAAGGCCACCAGCCGCAGGGGCCTGGGGGCCGGTCCGGGCAGCGGCACCGCGAGGAAGGGGGCCACGTCACGGCTGGAGCGGATCAAGCGCAGACGACTGTCGCCCACCAGCTGGGCCTCTCGCATCCATTGCCGTTGTCCCTCGGAAACGGCCACGACCCGGTCCATGGCCCCGTAGGTGAGGCGAAGCATGCTGCGGAATCGCCGCTTCGAGGGGACCTGGTGCTGCTCGAACCCCTGGCTGTAATGGTGCTCGATCAGGATGCGCCGGGGCCCCGCCAGGGCGGCCAGATCCGCCAGGCCGCGCCAGGAGCTGGCGCGATGCAGCACGATCAGGTCTGGCCGCCAGTCTCGGATAAGGCGCCGGGCGTCCTCACGGCCCACACACTCGAACGTGACCCACTCCCCCAAGCGGGATCGGGAGAGACTCTCGAGGGTGGCGGCGATGCCGCCGCTCCAGCCCATGCCCTGGCCAGCGAGGATGTGAAGGACTCTCACCAGCGACCGTCCAGGACAGGTTCCAGGCACTGCCGCAGGTCGTGACGCACCTGGCGGCGGATCTCTCCATCGTTGAAGCGGCGCTGCCCGGACTCCAGAATCGTCTCCAGCTGGGTGGAGGGCTCAAAGCTCTCGAGACCACAGCCAACCACTCCCAGCCGCTCGCTGAGGTCGCGCCCCTTGTTGGAGTAATGCAGGTTGAAGGGCACCCGTCCGGCGGCCAGGGCGAGCACGGCTGTGTGATACCGAACGGCCACAGTCAGGCTCGCCAGCTTGAGGGCACCCATCACCAGTTGCCAGCCAGCCAGACCCGAACCCTCCTGAAAGGGATTGAAGCTGGCCAGCTGGGGGACCCGCTGGGTCAGGGCTTGGGCCACGGCCAGGTCGTTGTCGGCCCCATAGGCCTGGGACTGGATCAGAACCACGGGCTGGAGGCCCCGTCCCAGCAGGAGCTGGCTGAGTTCCACCAGTTGGTCCTGAAAGGTTGCAGGGTTGTGGGCATACATCCTGTCGAAGCCCCGCACCGAGAGCAGGGCAGCCCGGGACGGCTCGATCCCGGCATCACGCAACAGGCGGCTGGCTTCTGCTTCGGCGCGGGGATGAAGGGTCAGGGCAAAGGCTGCGTCGTAGGAGAGGATCGCGTCCACACCGGCCTGGCGCAGGCGCCGGTGACTTTCGGCATCGCGGACGCACACGCCCGCCAGGCGCTTCAGGCACAACGCCAGGGCCTGGAAGCTCAGCCCATGGCATGACCTTGGAATGGACTGGCCGAACAGAACCGTGTGGCTCGGATCATGGCGGAGCTGCTTGAGATTGTGCAGAAAGGTGCGCGTGATCAGCCACTCTCTGCCGTTGTTGAAGATGTCGCCACCGACACTGATCAAGGCATCACAGGAGCCGAGCTCGGCCGGGAAGCTGACACCAGGGACTGGTAGTGGTTCAACGTCCTGAACCTGGGCCACCACCTCTGCGGGTTCCACCATGCTGGCCAGGGCGCTGTAGATGGCTGCATCGCCGATGTTCAGGGTCGAGTAGGTGTTGATCAGCCCAATGCGGATAGCCATGGTTAGAGCAAGATCAGGTAACCATTGATTGCTTTCAGCAATCCAGTAACATGGTGTTGGCGCTGCTCATGGGCTGATGCGGAGTGGGAGTTTGAAGGACCCACCGGCATGGCAGAGTTCTGTTGTTAGCTAAAATATAGCATCGTGCTAAGTCTTGGATGTCTCCATGTGGACCTCTCCCGCTCCATTTCCTTCGCTGTGGTGGAAACGCGCCTAGCGGGACAGGGCATGGACAGCGATGGACTTGTGATCATGCTTAACATGGTCAAAGCCGTTGGGTCATGACGGTGCAGGACCTGCATCATCCGAAGTGACAGATCACCTGCCGATGCTCCACAAGGATTCGCTTCTGCCGCTTCTTTGGTTTCGCTCTTCTGCTGCGGCTGCAGCGATCGTTGCAGTCCTGGCTGCCGGCATGGGCTTGTGTCTGGCAGGCCCCGGCCGGGCGCTGCCCCTGTCTCCAGGGGACCGGCTCAAGTTGAGCATTCCGGATGGAGAGGAGTTCAGCGGACTTTACGAGGTGAATCAGGACGGGAATCTGGAGATTCCCTACCTGCCTCCCCTGAGTGCTGCTGGACTGGAGCCCAGCGCACTCCAGCATTCGATCACCCATGCCCTGCTCTCGGGTGGCTACTTCCAGCCCTCGTTCCTGCGCGTCAGTGTGAACGTCATCCAGTGGGCCCCTGCCCAGGTGTTCGTGCGTGGGGCCACATTCCTGCCTGGCCGTGTCCTGATCAACGAATTGTCCGATGCTGAGCTCACCCAACCTCCGGTTCAAATCAGCGGCAACAATCCCACCAATCGCTACCTGTCTGTTGCCCTGCGCCAGGCCGGTGGTCTCAAGCCGACAGCTGACATCAAGGCCATCCAGCTGATCCGGGCTGGGAAGCCGCGAACCCTGGACCTCAGCGGCATCTTCAATGGGGAGCCCTTTGATGATGTCCCCCTGATCGCCGGTGATCAGGTGATCGTTCCTGATACCGGAGTTGTCAATAACCTGATTGTCAGGCCTTCACAGGTGACCCCAGTCGGTGTGAAGATCTTCCTCTCAAACCTTACGGTTCCGGCGACTGGAAACTCGATCTCTGGGATCAGTCGGGATGCCACGTCGTTTTCCTATGGATCACGGTTTTCCCAGGCTGTCGTCGCCGCCAATTGCGTCGGTGGCACCAGAGGAACCAATGCGGGTCGTCGAGCGATTTTGGTCACAACCAACGAGCTCACCGGCAAAACTTCAGTGTTGGAGCGAGGTATCCATGAGCTGATGCAGGCCTCCACGAATGATGCTAACAACCCTTATCTGATGGCCAACGACTCGGTGGCATGCTTCGATTCTACCGTGACATCCATCCGCGATGTCATGAGGACGTTGTCGGATGTGATCCTGCCAGGAACACTGATTCGCACGTTCTTCTGATGCAGGCAGCAACGCGGAAGATTGCTTCAAAGCTGCGGGCCCATCCGCTGCATGGCTACCTGAAGCGTCGCTGGAACCGCTACGCCACCCTTGGCCTCGCCGCCAACAGCTTCATCTGGATCACGTCGCTGGTGTACCTGGCCTTGGCCCGCCCGGTCTACACGACGACATGGGCCCTGCTTCTACCTGGTGGCAGCAGTGGTGTGAGTGTGAATCTGCCGGAAATCGGCCAGGCGTCTTCCTCCAGTGGAACGGGAATGGGTAGCTCCACTTTTGATCAGCGGGCCAACTATGAATACATCTTCAGCAGCAATACGGTGCTGCATCGGGCCGCCAAGCTGGCGGGTCTATCTCCCGATCAGTTCAAAAAACCGAGAATCAAGCTGTTGGATAACACCACCTTGATGCAGTTTGAGGTGGTGGCCCCTTCTCCGGCTCTGGCAAAGGCCAAATCCTTTGCTCTCTATGAAGCGATCGCGGAGCGTCTCAATGAGCTTCGACGCAGGGAGATCAGCCAGCGAGAGGGCCCCACCCAGAAGATTCTGAGTGAGGCCCAGCTCAAGCTGGAAGTCGCCCAGACCAAACTCTCCCAGTACAAGTCGCGGTCTGGCCTCACTTCCGACGATCTTGTTGGCAACCTCTCCAGCAACATCGAGGATCTACGCAAGCAGCGGGCCGAGGCCACAGCCCAGCAGCGCCTCTTCGCCTCCCGGCTGCAGCAGTTGCGGCGCGATCTCGGCCTCAGCTCCTCCCAGGCAGCGGATGCCTTTCTGCTTCAGAACGATGGTGTCTTTCAGCAGAACCTGAGGGAGTACAGCGAGGCCAGCGCTTCCCTCAAGGTGTTGTCCGGGCGTTTTGGGGTCAACCATCCCCGTGTGATCAAGGAACGCAAGCGTCAGGAGTCGGCGATGGCTGCGCTGCTCCGCCGCAGCCGCTCGCTTCTGTCACGATCACTGTCCTCGGCTGAACTGGCCCGCCTGGCCTTGGCCAGCTCAGGGGCCTCGGGCCGCGACACCCTGCTGCAGGGTCTGGTGACGGTGCAAGCCGACCTCCAGGGTGTTCAGGGCCGGATCCAGGGCCTCGATCGGGCCATGGCCAGCCTGGAGGCCCGTCTGAGCCGGCTCTCCCAACGCCAGTCGAACCTGGACTCCCTCAAGCGTGATGTGCAGATCGCCGAGGCCGTGTTCGCCTCCACGCTCACAAAGCTGGATCTGGGTCAGGGCGAGCTGTTCTCGGCCTATCCCCTCGTCCAGATGGTCGTGGATCCGGAGTTGCCCCAGAAACCGTCCTCTCCCAAGGTGGGATTCGTGCTGGCGGGGGCTGTTCTCGGCTCCGTCTTCTCAAGCCTTGGTCTCTGGCTGTTGTGGGTGCGCAAGCCCTGGGTCAAGAAGCTTTCCAAGTTCATCTCCCCATGAATGCTCCCTCCCTGGGCTTGGATGGCGCAGCGGGGGCTCCAAGGGCTCAAGATCGGATCACGCCTGCCAATCTTCCTGAGCGCCTGATCTGGTGGTCCATCACATGGATCTATCCCATCTGGGTCGTGGGTGGGCTCTATGTGGTGGGCTCTGTCCTCGGTTGGCTGCTGCTGTTCTGTCTGCTGGTCAAGGTGTTGGCCCAGGATGAATCCACACCTGACTCGGAGCGTCTCCGGGTGTCCTGGGTGCTCTGGTGCTGGGTGGGCGGAATGTTGCTGATGGAAGTGGCGCTGCTCGCCGGTCATCTCGACTTCAATCTCGGCATCGCCATGATCATCAAATCATCGATCGGCTGGGCCAAGGGATGGGCGGCTCTGGCCCTTTATCCCCTGGCTGGCTGCCTGAGGATCCGCGCCCCTTTGATCTATCGGGCAATCTGCATCGTTGGCTTGCATACTTTGCTGATCACCCCTGTCCTCCTGATTACGCCATATCTTCATCTTCCCCAGGTCCTCTATGTATCCCCGTTGAGGTTGATTGGTGGTCCGGGCAATGAGTTCTTCGACGTACCTCTCTACGAAATCGACGGCAGCACCGGTGATCTGCGCTGGCGGTTGTTCACCCCCTGGGGACCAGCCCTGGGCATGGTCGGCAACGTGTTCTTCATGCTCTCGCTTCAGGAGAAGAATCTACGCTGGAAAAGCGCGGGCTTGATGGGGTCGGTGGTGATGTGTCTGGTCTGCAAGTCGAGGCTGGCCCAGTTGAGCCTTGTTCTCGTCCCACTGATCACGGCCATTCTCGGCCGGCTGGCACGACCGGCCATGTTGCTGATCCTGGGCTTTGTCAGTTATCTGGCGGGCCTGCTCTCTCCCTGGATTCTGCTCAGCCTTGAGCAGTTCTGGGATTCATTCAAATCAGCCCGGGCGGGGTCCACGCGGGTTCGCATGGCACTGAAGCGTATCGCTGTCTATCGTTGGAAGGTCGAAGCTCCCCTCTGGGGACATGGAATTGTGGAGAAGGGCCCACACCTGGTCGAGGGGATGCCGATAGGCTCCCATCACACCTGGGCCGGGTTGCTCTTCGTCAAAGGTGCCGCTGGTTTTGCGGCCTTGGCTTTGCCCATGCTGGCCAGCTTTGTTGATCTTCTGATCAGAGCGTTGGATTCGCGTCGACAGTTGGCCCGAGTTGGCCTGAGCATTGTCATCATACTATTCCTTTACACGTTTGGCGAAAATCTTGAGATTCTTGTCTATCTGTACTGGCCCGGTCTGGTGGTCATGGGTCTCGCGCTCCAGGAATCTCTCCCCCAGGATCAGCCACCTCCACCATCAGGCGCTCTGCTGATGGCCTGATCCTCTGAGGGTGGCTGATCCAGCGTTCCTGCTCCTCCCTGACGCATCCTTAGTATCATCTCCCGATCGACATCAGACCAATGGCTGACCTGGATAGCGAAAAAGTCACGATCGATCAGTTGCGCGGCACCGCTCTCCCCTTCCTGCGCGCCGACCAGGAAGGCCTCGTTGTGGAGATCAATGAGGCTTTTCAACAAATCTACGGATGGCTTCCTGAAGACATCCTCGGCCGCTCCCTTGGCTTGATTCTACCCACTTTTTTCAAGGATGCTCACCACCTTGGATTCTCCCGTTTCAGGATTACCGAGGGTGTTGGCTCTGAAGTCCTCAATCACCCGCTCAAGCTGAAGACAGTCTGCAAGGATCTTCGCGAGGTTGAGTCTGAGCATTTCATCGTCGCTGAGCGTGAGGGCTCCACCTGGAGCTTTGCTGCCACCCTCACACCGCTGGAGTGAGGCTTTGAGTTCAGAGGATCTTCAGGAGCAGCTTCGCAGAACATTGGGGCGCCTGGAGGCAGCTCTGAGCTCGGTCGAGGACGCGCTGGTACTGACCGATTTCAATGGACGTGTTGAATGGACCAACCGGGCTTTCAATCTCTTTGTTGGTCAGTCCAGGTTGCTCAGTCTGGGTCGTCTTCTCGATGACCTGTTGCCCCCTCACTTTATCGACGGAATCCAGGAGACACCGCGGGATCTGCTTGATGGGGCCCGCCTTGGGCCTGGCAGCCTGCTCTGGGACCTCACTCCCACGCCGCCGCGCAGGGTTGTCGAGGTCAAGTGGTCACCGGTGAATCTCAAACCCGATCCTTCTCTGGTCTTTGTGTTCCGTGACCTCACTGAGATCACCCGCGCCCAGGATCAGATCACCAAGGCCCGGGACACTCTCGAGCAGGATGTGGCGGCCCGGACTCTCGAGCTTCAACAGGCCCGGGATGAAGCATTGGCAGCTACGGGTGCCATGGGGCAATTTCTGTCCACCATCAGTCATGAGATTCGAACTCCCCTCAACGCCGTGATCGGCATGTCCGACCTTCTGCTGGATACAAGCCTGGACGGCCAGCAAAAGGAGCTTGTTCACACCATTAACAGCAGTGCGGAGCTGTTGCTTCGTCTCATCAACGACATCCTTGATCTTTCCAAGATCGAAGCTAAAAAGATGAAGATCAGCTCGGAGGCTTTCTCTCTGCGATCACTGGTTCTGGATTGCTGCCGGATGATGGATGCGGCTGTGCGTGCGAAGCGCCTTGAGCTACGTTGCTCCTTTAGCGATGATCCACCTGATGCTCTGATTGGCGACGGTCTGCGCATTCGTCAGATTGTTCTCAATCTACTCAATAATGCAATTAAGTTCACCAGTCATGGTTCAGTTGGTGTCAAGATTGGTTGGCGACCACTCACTCCATCCACCATCGAGTTGGACCTTGTCGTAGATGATACAGGAACCGGAATCTCCGAAGACTTTCTTTCAAAAATTTTCCAGGACTTCACCCAGGAGCACAATCAAGCCCATGCCAGCCATCACCATGGCACGGGCTTGGGGCTGGCCATCTGCGATCGGCTTTGCCGCTTGATGGGGGGCCGCATTGAGGCCATGAGCCAGCTTGGCCAGGGCAGTCGATTCCATGTCCGCTTGCCGCTGGAGCGCAGTGAGCCCGAGGCTCCGTCTGCTTCGGGATCTGATCAGCCCCTTGAGCTGGACCTCAGCTCGGTCCGCCTGCTCGCTGTGGAGGATAACCGCATCAACCAGCGGGTTCTTGAGCTTCTTCTGGCCAAGCTGAATCTCCAGGCCGAATTTGCCGACTGCGGTGAGGATGCCGTGGAACGTCTCGGCCAGGGGGGATTCAATCTGGTGTTGATGGATCTGCAGATGCCCGGCATCGATGGGCTCGAGGCCACCCGCCAGCTGCGCGCCTTGCCGATCCCACAGCCTTATGTGGTGGCGCTGACGGCGTTCGCGTTCGAAGATCAGCAACAGGAGTGCCTTGCCGCAGGCATGCAGGATTTCCTGACCAAACCTGTGAGAGTTCCGGCCTTGCAGGGTTGTCTTCAGCGCTTTCTGCACTGGCAATCCCTTCAACAGGGTCGTTCTGCCTTGTCTGCAGGCACTCCACCATCAGCGGTCCTGACACCCTTCGATTCGTACCAATGACGGCACACTCGGTTCTCGATCAACGGATCTGGGAGGACTTGCGTGCTCTGGGTGGTTCCGAGGCTGATGCGCTCATCCTTGAGCTGATCACCATGTATCTGGAGGATGCGCCGCTCCAGCTGGAGGCCATCCGTGAGGCCGCCCGTCAGTCTGACCGGCAGGCTTTGGCCTTTCATGCCCATGCCCTTCGTTCCCCCAGCGCCAGTCTGGGGGCATTGGGGCTCGCGGAGGCCTGCGCTTGCCTGGAAGCGGGGGCCGCCTCTACCTCTGCGGAGCTTTCCCTGGAGTCTTCCCTGGTTCAGGCGGTTCTGGGCGAAGCAGAGCGGGTCGTTCAGGAGTTGACGTCAAGGTCGCGTGAACTCTGATTCCCCCCCCACCATCAGCTCGGCCACCACGATCCTGCTGATCGACGATGACCGGATTCTGCAGCACATTCTCAGCGGCCTTCTCAAGGCACAGGGATGCCAGGTGCTGATGGCCGCTGATGGTTCCACCGGGCTGGAGCTGGCCCGTCGCCACAGGCCCCAGCTGGTGCTCTGCGACTGGAGCATGGCCGGCATGGATGGTCTGGAAGTCTGCCGACGGTTCAAGCAGGACCCGCATCTGGCGGCGATCTATTTCATCCTGCTCACCTCACGCTCATCGCTCATAGAGCGTGTCGAAGGCCTTGATGCAGGCGCCGATGACTTCCTCTCAAAGCCGGTGGAACCTTCCGACCTGTTGGCTCGGGTTCGCTCTGGATTGCGCTTGTATCAGGCCAATCATGAGTTGCTGGTGTTGAGCCAGGACCTTGCCGCTCAGAAGCAAAAGCTGGAGGACGAACTCTCCAGCGCCGCTGATTACGTCCGCTCAATCCTCCCTTCCTCCCTGGAGGGTACCGTTGGCATCGAAAGTCTGTTCATGCCCTGCCAACAGCTGGGCGGTGACTGCCTTGACTATTACTGGTTGGATGAGAATCAGTTGATTCTTTATTTGCTGGATGTGTCTGGACATGGTCTGGCGGCTGCCCTTCCCTCGATCTCTGTGCATAATCTTCTGCGCTCCCGCGTGCTCACCCAAGCTGATCTTGGCGATCCGGCTGCTGTGCTCGGCTACCTCAACACCTGGTTTCAGATGGATCGGCAGAACAACCAATACTTCACGCTCTGGTATGGGGTTTATGACAAGAGAAGCGCCGTGTTGCACTATGCTAGTGCCGGTCATCCGCCAGCCCTTCTGTTCACCCCGGATGCGCAGCAGGATTATATACTTCAGGAGTTGAAAGCACCGGGCCTGCCCATTGGTCTGTTCGAGGGCATCAATTATTCGACCCACTCCTGCTCAATCGAACCTGGCGCCCTTCTCTATCTCTACAGTGATGGAATCTACGAAGTCCCCACGTCTGAAGTGGCTATGTGGGAACTCGAAGATTTCCGTCGGCTGCTGCGAGAGCAGATCGGCAGAGGAAGCACGGACCTGCAGCAGTTGGTTGAGGCCATTCGTGCCTGCACTGGTTGCACCTCTTTCCCAGACGACGCCTCGGTGATAGCAGCACGGTTTTCTGCCGGCAGCACTTAGAGGTACGACTGATCAAAACTGGCTCGATCGGCATAAACTTCGAAGATCTGATCGGTCCCGGTGATCTCAAGCACCAACTTCAGCTGAGGGCAGAGTGAACACAAGGCCAAGCGCTGACCGGCCTCCCGCACTTTCTTGAGGCAGGCCACCAGAGCACTGAAACCATTGCTGTCCATGAAGGTGATCGCTTGGGCATCAATCAGGATGATGCCCTTGCCAGCACCGATGGCGTTGCTCAGGTCCTGGCGCAGCTGTTTACCGGTGTCGCTATCCAGCACTCCTACAGGCTGGATCACATGCAGGAGAGATGAAGCTGGGGTATCCATGCTGGCTGGTGGTGTGTTGATTATCCCCATTCTCGGTGAGGACCGACCGTTCTGGTCTTGCTCCGCTGGGCTCTGGGCAGTTCCTGGACGGGCCAGTCGATCAACCTCTCCCGACTAGGCTGAACCCAGGTGTCAGGCGACAGCGAAAACTGGTCCAGATGCGACACGAAATCTGGCCCCCCTCTGCGAGCCACTGACCAGGCCCAGCGCCATGACCGCGGACCTGTCACCTCTGGAGCAGAGCTCCCGGGATGCGGCATTGGAAACACCAGAGGATGTCCAGATGATCCTTGGCCTCACCGCAGCTGGGTGGGGCCGCAGGCGGATCGCCAGGGAACTGGGCTGCTCGCCTGAAACCGTCCGTAAGTACCGGCGGCAGGGAGGCTGGGAGGCCTACGGCAAACCCCGGCGGATCGGCGTTCTCGATGGTCAGTGCGGCTGGCTCAGGGAGCGGTTCCTTGCCCACAAAGGAAATGCCGATGTGGTGCGCCAGGAGCTGGCCAGCGAGAAGGGCATCGCCGTGTCACTGCGCACCGTGGAGCGGGCGGTGGGGCAGTGGCGGCAGGAGCTGCGGGCTGCAGCGCTGGCGACGGTCCGGTTTGAGACGCCGCCGGGCAAGCAGTTGCAGGCCGATTTCGGTGAGACCTACAGCTGCATCGCCGGCGAGAGGGTCAAGGTTCACCTGTGCGTGCTGACCCTGGGCTACTCGCGGCGGCTGGTGGTGCGGGCCTATCGGCACGAGCGCCAGGCGAACTGGCTGTTGGCGATGGAGGAGGCCTTCCGCCACTGGCGGGGCGTGCCGGCCGAGGTGTTGTTCGACAACGCCCGTGCCCTGGTCAAGCAGCACGATCCGGCTCGCCAGGTGCTGGTGTTCAACGAACGGCTCGATGCCTTTGCCCGCTACTGGGGATTCCTTCCCAAAGCCTGCCGGCCCTACCGGGCCAGGACCAAGGGGAAGGACGAGCGCGGCGTCGGCTACGTCAAGACGAATGCGGTGGCCGGCCGGGAGTTCGCCAGCTGGCAGGCGCTGGAAGCGCACCTGGAGCACTGGAGCCGGGAGGTGGCCGACGTTCGCATCCACGGAACGACCGGTGAACAGCCGCTGGTGCGTTTCCAGCGGGAGGAGGCAGCTGCCCTGCAGCCGTTGCCCCATAAGCCGTCGTTCCTGGCGGAGCGGGAGCTGGTGCGGGTGGTCCACAACGACGCCTGCGTCGAGGTGGAGGGCAACTGGTACAGCGTCCCCTGGAAGCTGCTCAAGCAGCGGGTGAGTGTTCTGCTGCGGGATCAGCAAGTGCTGATCCGCCATGGCGGCCGTGTCGTCGCCCGACATGAGCGCGTGGTGGCCAATCGGCGCCATCGCTCCGTGCTGCGGGGGCACTGGGATGGCCTGGTGCCAGCGCCGCAGCAGGACTTGGCCGAACGGTCACTGCCCTCAGCCGATGGCGCCAGCTGCGTTGGGTCCGCCTCAGCCACGTCCCCGCCCTGTGGGGGCGGAACGCGGCGGCGGACCGGCGTGATGCGCAGCTCAGAACTGGCCCGCTCACTGGCCGTCTATGCCGCCGAGGTGGGCGAGGAGGTGGCGGCATGAGCCCCGCCAAAACCGGGCAACCAGATCGTCGCCTGCAGCCGATGGCCACGATGCCGCCTGTCCCCATCGAGGATCTCGACGACATGCTCAGCCGCCTGCGACTGACTGCTATTCGGGATCAGCTCGACAACCTGCTTGAGGAAGCGGCCCGCAAGGAGCTGAACCTGCGTGAGGCGTTGACCTGGCTGTGTGCGGCGGAGATCGCCCGCAAGGACCAGCGGCGAATCGCGATGGCGATGAGCATCGCCAAGTTCCCGTTCGTGCGGACCCTGGAAGGGTTCGAGTACGAGGCCCAGCCCTCGCTCGATCCGGGCCAGATCCGGGAACTCGCCACCTGCCGCTGGGTGGCCAACGGCGACACCCTGCTGCTGCTCGGTCCGCCTGGAGTAGGCAAGACACACCTGGCCGTCGCTCTGGGGCGTGAGGCGGTGAGCAAGGGCTACACCGTTCAGTACGTCTCGGCGATGGAGCTGATCTCCACCCTCGCCCGGGCCCATAACCAGACGGCGCTGGAGGCCCGCCTGAGCCAGTACGGCAAGAGCAAGCTGCTGATCATTGACGAGCTGGGCTACCTGCCGCTGGAGCCCGATGCGGCACACCTGTTCTTCCAACTGATCTCACGCCGTTACGAGCGCGGCAGCGTCCTGATCACCTCCAACCGCCCCGTCATGGAGTGGGGAGAAGTGTTCGGCGATCAGGTCGTCGCCACCGCGATCCTCGATCGCCTGCTGCACCACAGCCATGTGCTGACCGTGCGGGGCGACAGCTACCGCCTGCGCGAGAAACGCCGCTCCGGTCTGATCAGGAGCAGCAGTGCGGTGAGCACCATCCCAGCCACCGGGGAGGGAGGAAGCCCATGAGCATCCCGTTCCTCCCGATCCACCCCCATCCACATCACCAACGACTGATGAGCAAGACCAACCGGCGCCGGCTACGGCGTCAACAAACCGCAGCTACAGCCTCACAGGGTGGGCCAGATTTCGTGTCGCCGGAGGACCAATTCCGGATGTCGCTTGACAGCAGTGGTGGATGCTGCTGGTGGCGATCCTCGCGATCTACCGCTTCGCGGAAGGCTGACGCCTACAGCGGCCAGGGCTCGCTGATGGGCATGGAGCGTTTTGCCAAACGCCACCGCAAGACGCTGAACGAGCTGCTGGGTACGCAGGTCGCCAAGCCGCCATCGGATTCCACGTTTCGGCTGCTGCTGGCCCAGCTGGATGTGGAGGGCTTTGAGGGCCTGCTGCAGCAGTGGATGGCGGCCCAGCCCGGCGTGACAGAGACCGTTGACACCCTGGTCTGTGACGGCAAAACCCTGCGGGGCTCAATCGATGAAACCGCCTTCGGCGCAGCGCGTTTTATCGCCCAGGTGAGCCTCTACTCCAACAGCCTGGGTGTGGCCATCTCCCAGAGCACCTACGCCACCGATGCCGGCGGTGAGATCGCCGCGCTGCGCCTGCTGCTGGATCGCGTGGAGCTCGAGGGGCTGCTGGTGCAGGTTGATGCGCTGCATGCCAACCGCCCTTTTTCCTCTACCTCGAACAGCGTGGCGCCGACTTTCTGATTGCGGTGAAACACAGCCGCCACAAGGGTTTTCAGGAGATCAAGGATCGCTTGACCTACGCCAGGAAGGCACCGCTGCAGGCCAGCAAGCGCGAGCGCAAACACGGCCGAGACATCACCTGGACCCTGCGGGCCATGCCGGCTCCGGAGTGGGTAGTGGAGAACTGGCCTGGCAGCGCCACGGTGATCGCCGTGCGCGGCAAGGGCATCCGCGATGGCAAGCCAACCGACGAGACTCGTTACTACGTCACAAGTCTGCGCACTGGCGCCGAGGCTCTGCTGCGTCACGTGCGTGACCGTTGGTCGATCGAGAACTCCTGGCACTGGCCTAGCGACACCCAGCTGCGGGAAGACGCCCACCGCTACCGCGAGGTCAACGGGGTTCAGATCATGGCCACGCTCCGGAGCCTGGCTATGAACGCGCTGCGGCTCGATGGGTTCTGGTCGATCACCGAGGGGCTGGCCGCCCTGGCCCACGACACCAGGGGTTTACTGGCATTGCTGGGCTGGCGAGAACCTGCTCAGCCACAGGCTTCTGGGTAACTTCTAATGAGCCCTGGGCCTGCCCCATCAGCGATCAGGGCATCAATGGCTTCCAGATTGCGCTGCAGATAGTTAAGCTGCCGCCTCACCGCAGCCTTGAGTCTTCTCCGTCGTGGTCTTTTCTGTTTGGCGACATTGAGAAAATGTGCACGCGCCTTGCCGCGGTCATAACGTGGGCGATGCACGCCATAACCATTGGCTTGCTTGCAGAGGCCGTCAATCACTCTCTCTGTCGTCTGCCTCGCCTCATTCAAAAGCTTCAGGTCCGTTGGATAGGTGATATCAGCTGGCGTGCAGGAGGCATCAATGCTGAGCGTGCCCCAATGCCTTCCTTCTGGCCATTCTGCGGGTTTGATCAGGCTATCGAGCGAGAGCTGATCGCCGTCGTCCTTATCATCCCCACTTGAATCGTCATCGTCATGGGACTGAGAAGCAGCAGCATCAATCAACATCTCCTTGCCTCGCTGTTGGCCATGGCGCAGCTGCAACCGGCAGCCAACTCTTGCTGAGACATTGAATCAGCCCTGGCCTACAACCTGATCCGGCTGGGCAACCTGCTCAAACCAGCGATGGCGACGGCATGAGCAGCGGGTTGCCCAGAGGTGTGGCCAGGCGGCCACGATCTGGGAGCCCAAAGGGGAAAAACACACCAAAAGGGGAGCTCTGAGCCGCTGAAACTCTGAAAACCAGACCGAGAGGAGCTGCACCAGCTCTCAGGAGGGAAAAACGCGGATTCTCAGGCGGTTTTTCCGCAAACTCTTAGGCTACCCTGATCCTCCGTGAGGACCAACGGCGGCATCGGACGGCCGACAGCCATGGAATACTCCCTCAGGAGAAGCTCAAATTATATCAGCTATGTGCGGGACCATACACCAGTGAAGAACTTGTTGATCTCATTAGCTACTTGAGACTCTACGATCAAGGTTGACGATTTATCCCCAAGAAATGGATAGAGAAAGAAAAGTGGAGATTCGAAATCTGATTGAACCCATGAAAGATATCTCTCGGAATTCTGAGTTAGTATCAAGTCTGGTCTTGCCATGCGCACAAGTTCATCATGCATAAACGGTGTACGCAGAAATGCTACATGCTTGTAGACAATTGATAAGAGCTCTGCAATGTCTCTTCCATAACTATCTCCCAAAAGAACGGCCTTGTTAAGCCCGCAAGACAAGGGGTTAGAATTGCAATAGATATCAATAATTCCATTGTTACCTGCCGAGAGTTTATTCGAATAACGTTTCACCGAGCCTGGAAGCTTTACTGCTAAGCGATCTTCAGTGCGCACAGGATCAACTTTGGACCCTAAATCACCTGACCAATCAGAGACAGTGACCAGCAGTTTTTCTTCAATATAGGTTTGTAAATCACTTAATACCTGGTCATGAACTATTCCCGATAGGGCGTCAAGCAGGATTTTGCATGATCCGATTGGATTATAGTGAGTATCCACTCGGTAGGAGTTATTTCTAAAGTCTTGCACCAAGTTACTTAATGGATACTTAACTAAGTGCCTTAAGCCGATACGCTTTTCTAGGTATATATCAGCAAGCCTATGCTTTATGGGCAAAGGAAAGACTTCTTTACATGAGTTGTGTTTGTCTGGGACTATAATATGACGGTACTGTGAACATAATTGCTTTGCAATGCTGTTGCGATGTTCAATGTTGCTCCAAAATGAGTCAATTGAATGCTCTGTTGGAATTAGCTCACCGCTGGCATATTTGTAAGGTGAGTGCGCACCTCCGATAAGGAAGAGAAATCCATCATTACCCTCAACGAGTGTGCTATGATCAAAGCAGAAGGGTTGCACTGTCATTGGGAGAGGGCTGGGTCAAGTAAAAGAGCTTTTGCAGGCAAGAAGGAAGGAACTTCGATTTATTTATAGTGAAAATACAAGCTTTAGAGCTTGGCTTACAGAGAATATTAGTGATCTTGCATTACCCTTGATTCTCTAGAGCAGTAATTAGTTGCGCTTGCAGAAAACAATGCTAGCCAAGACGGAAATCACTGACAAGCTTAGTACATGCTCTTCTAGAGTTGGATTTGTCTAGACCAAACCTAGGGTGTCAAGGGATTGCTGTCAAGGGGTGGCTGCCCGTGCCTTAGGAGTACTTGATTAGGTAGCAAGCTCCGCACTCCTCAAGATGCGTTCCGGCCGAGCGCCGCAGCTGCAGATGGCATGAACCACCCGCTCGGTCATCGTTGCCAAGTTGAAGCGCCGGTTGAAGCGGTAATTGAAGGCACCCAGGTAGCGATCGGCGTACTTATCGAATTTCAGGGCATGGAAGGTGCCGCTGAAGCTGGTTTTCAAGTTGCTGAGCACCGTGTTGATCCAGCGGAATTCCGGCAGTTCATTGGGATGGCGTCCGTTCACGACCACAGCCTGATGCAGGCAACCGACTTCTGTCACGGCGCGGAAGCAGGCAAGCCCATCTGAGATTACTTCACATCCGATCGCCAGTGAATCCTGTGCCCAGTCAGCGATGGCGGCAAAGGAGAACGTGTCCACGGTGGCAAGCTTCACGTAACGAGGGTGGCCCGCATCATCGAGAGAGACGGCCGCGACGATCGGCACCTTGTTCTCTGATCCACGACCTGCCTTGCCACCACAGCGTTCTCCGCCAAGGTAGGCATCATCCACCTGTACCTTTCCCCGCAGGACATAGGCCCCATCGCGCTCCTTCATCGCCTGCATGATCTTGTTGGGAACCAGCCATGCCGTGCGGTAGTTCACGCCGAGATGGCGCCTCAGAGCGAGTGAAGAGATGCCAGTGTTGGCCTGGCCCACCAGGTAGAAAGCGAGGAACCAGGTGGTCAGCGGCAACTTGGTCGCCTCCAGGATGGTTCCGGCCGTGAGGGTGGCCTGATGGCGGCAGCTCCGGCATTGATAGCGCTTGTGGCGCCTGCCATGGATCAGTCCGTACTCCTTGCAATCACAGCGGGGGCAACGGAAACCATCAGGCCAGCGCGCCTGCTCCAGGGCGGACTCGCAATTCTCCTCGGTGCCGTAGAGCTCGATGAACTCGGGCAGCGACAGGCCGGCCTGGAACTGAATCCGATTCATAGCCATGCCAATCACCCCTGGTACACACGTACCAGCATATGCGACAAAGTCCGCTGACGGAGCTTGCTACCTAGGGCTTGCTGAAATTCACCAATTCGCGCCAGAGCGGCCTTTAGCTCCTACAGCATGAGCGTCGCCATGAGGGACGACTAGAGCTTCAGATGTCGACTAAATGCAGGCAAGTCGCTTCACATGCCGCTCTCCAGTGTTCATACTGGCGAACACCATGTAAACACACACAAACAAAGCAAATAAAAGGCGCAGTAGCCTTAAGATCTTCTCTGCATTCATCACAAATAGTGCCATCCCGATCACGGATTTGGATGTCTCAACCAACTTCGTCATGATCAGATCAAGGCCATACTTGCGCTTGCTTGTACCGATCCGTCCTTCGATCACGGATCTTCTTCTCAGGTCGGATTTGAACAGATCCTGTTGTTCGGCTGATTCCGCAGGACTCTCGACGCGCTTGCCTCGCCCCCTGCCACTGAGCCGGATATTATGTTCTGCGCAATACCGCTTATTTTCAGTCGTGATGTAGATGGCATCTGCGCATACACGTTCTGGATAGTAGCCTCGCTCTTGCTTGTACTGTTCAATTCGCTGAATCAGATCATTTGCTTCATTGTAGTTGTCCCAGCTAATGCGATCCAGATCGACAAAACCATTATCATCTGAGATTGATATCTTGGCGCCAAACTCCGTCTTCTTGCCGGCCTTCCCCCTGACGATGGGACGCACGTGCGGTTTCGCCAGGTTGACAATCCTGTTGGCAGTGCGGCAGTTATCAGCGTCGTACATTTCCTGCTGCTGACGGTAGACCTCGCTGCTGACGAGCAGCTTGCGATACAGATGGCTGCCAAGCCCGAGAAGCACTGCGCCAGAATGGATCAGGGTGTCTATTGCCGCCAAGTTGCGTCTGATCTCATTCAGTTGAAACCTCTTGGCTTCGCGAATCTCAGATTTCCTAGGCTTTTTCTTCTTGATGATGGCAAGGAACTGATTCCTTGCTTTATCACGATTGCAGCGGGGCTTCCGCTTTACTTTGTCGGACACCTGCTTGAAAAGGTCATCAATGACCATTTCCGTGGTTTCACGGGCTTCGTTGAGTAACCTTAGATCCACCGGATAGGGAATATCATCAGGAACACAGGTGGCATCAAGCATCAGCGTGCCCCAGTTCTCGCTGGTGTCATGCGAAAGGGGGCGCTCGCCCAGTTCCAATTCGATGGCCGCCAGTTCCTTGTTTTCGCCCTCAGTGCATTCATCTGCGAGGGATGATAGAAGCTGTTTGACCAACGCGATCCCACTCGCCTTTGTCATGTCATTGCAGATCTTGATCAGATCAGGGCCAATGCGTTTCCGGAAGTGCACCATCATCGAAGCGTCGAACGGGCGCGTGAACTGATAGCCACTCAGACCGATGAAGAATTGCAGATAGGGTGATTCCGTAATCAGCTCAACAGACTCCCGATCCGTTACGCCAAGCCGCTGCTGGATATACAACGCACCAAAGGCCATCCGGAATGGCTTGGCCGGTGCACCAGTAGTGGCGCTGAATAATGGTGCGTAGCGACTCTCCAGAGGCTCCCAGGGGATGATGCTGGCCAGCGCAACCCAGCGATTGTTCGGATCCAGCTTGCCGCCAAACGGGGCATGAAACTCCTCAATCGACAGCTGCCCGTTGTGCTGAAAAACGTACATTTTCAGGTCAGTGAATTCTTCTAGCCCACTAATGGCTGATCTCCGCTAATTCTAGCGTGAGACACTGACTGGAATCAACTGCACTGCAGGTGATCTGGGTTCCTCAGCAAGCCCTACGTACTGTCCACCTTCGTGGCGGAGCCCATCCGCTGGATGGCCCGCTTCGGTTGGAGACCGCTGACGCTGCTGGAGCTGAACCGCAGCGTGGAGGCTCAGCACTTTCGCTACGCCGCCAGCAACCAGTGCATTGCCGACGCCACCCTGGCGATGCTGCTCAACGACTGGCCTGCTCCCCTGCGGCCCATTGCACGCCGCCT
This sequence comes from Cyanobium sp. CZS48M, assembly GCA_030373145.1. Taxonomy (GTDB): domain Bacteria; phylum Cyanobacteriota; class Cyanobacteriia; order PCC-6307; family Cyanobiaceae; genus Regnicoccus_A. Next base: position 259,962 of record JAUCZK010000001.1, read on the forward strand.
GCTCATGGGCCTGCTCACGCCCCCGGTGGCCGGCAGCCTGGGCTGGAGCGAGGCGCCCAGCTGGCTGCAGCGGCTGCTGCTGGCCCTGGTGGGACCCGCTTCTATTGCGACCACCCCACGCCCAGTTACGGCCCATGTTTTTCCCTGGGGCAGCTGGGCCCCCCGGCTTTGCTGGCGCGCCTCAACGCCCCCGGGCAAGGGCGGGAACCCCCCGCCAGCGACTGACCTGCCGTTGGGCCTGCTCTCCGAATGGTTTGCTATTTCGGAATGAAAGTTCTGGAGACGCGATAAAGGCTTGACGGAATGCCCCAAAATGTGTATTATTAATCAATGGATTAATCAAGGAAGACTAGCTTCGTGCTTCTTCCTGGGCGTTCTTGCCTTCGCGTCAATCTTCATTGCAGTCGGTGAGGGATGGCTGTTCCCAAGCGGTCTCCCTCACCGGTTGCCAAGCTTTCTTGAGTCTCTTGTCCCCAGGCGATCATGGTTGATACGGCCAGCCCCAGTGGTCTCTATATTCTTCTCATCAGTGTGCACGGATTGATTCGTGGCCAGGATCTGGAGCTCGGCCGCGATGCCGACACCGGTGGTCAGACGAAATACGTGGTTGAACTGGCCAAGGCCCTCGCCAGGCAGGAGGGCGTTGAGCGGGTGGATCTGGTCACTCGCTTGGTTGAGGATGATCACGTCAGTCCAGACTATGCTGTTCCGATTGAGAAGCTGGCCGAGAATCTTCAGGTCGTTCGGATCAAGGCAGGCCCAAATGAGTACCTGCCCAAGGAGCAGCTCTGGCCCCACATGGACAGTTTTGCTGACCACCTCTCCACCTGGTTGGCGGAGCAGCCCCGGATGCCGGATGTCGTCCACACCCATTACGCCGATGCTGGCTATGTGGGCGTGCGGCTCTCGAATCTCACCGGTCTGCCATTGATTCATACGGGCCACTCCCTCGGTCGCGACAAATACCGCCGGTTGCTCGCCATTGGTATGGGCATCGATCAGATCGAGCAGCGCTATCACATGCAGGCGCGGATCAGCGCCGAGGAAGATACTCTCAGTTGTGCTGAGCTGGTGATCACCAGCACGCGCAATGAAATCGAAAGCCAATACGAGCTTTACGATTACTACACGCCCGAGAAGATGGCGGTGATTCCGCCGGGTACAGACCTCGAGCAATTTCACCCCCCCGTCCAGGGTCAGCCTTCACTCGCTCAAGACTTTCAGGACACGCTCAGCCTGTTCCTGCGGGAGCCTGCCAAGCCGATGATCCTGGCCCTCTCTCGCCCCGATGAACGTAAGAACATCGTCTCGCTGCTGGAGGCCTATGGCCAGAGCAAGCGCCTTCAGGGGTTGGCCAATCTGGTGATCGTGGCAGGCAACCGTGACGACATCCGTGAGCTCAATGACGGGGCTCAGTCGGTCTTGACGGAACTGCTCTGGGTGATCGATTTCTTCGATCTCTATGGCCACGTGGCTCTGCCCAAGCACCACAGTTCCGAGCAGGTACCCGAGATCTACCGCCTGGCGGCGGCCTCCAGGGGAGTGTTCGTCAATCCCGCCCTCACCGAACCGTTCGGCCTCACCCTCTTGGAGGCCGCCGCCAGTGGCCTGCCGCTGGTGGCCACCGAGAACGGTGGTCCGGTCGACATCATCGGCAATTGCCACAACGGCCTGCTGGTGGATCCCCTCAGCCGCGAGGACATCGCTGAGGCCATCCTCTCCATCCTGGAGAAGCCCAGGCGCTGGGATGAGCTCTCTGGAAACGGACTGAGCAACATCGCCCGCTTCTATTCCTGGGAGTCCCACGCCAAGGCTTATCTGGCCATGCTCCAGCCGGTGGTGTCGAAGCCGAAACCCCTGGCCCAGCCCCCAGCGACCCATCAGTTCAGCAGTTACAGGAACCGGGCCCTGTTCACGGCCATCGACAACACCCTGCTGGGAGATACCGAAGCCTTGGAGCAGTTCGCCAAGGTGGTGCGCACCCATCGCCGCCAGTTCCTGTTCGGGATTGCCACAGGCCGGCGGCTCGATTCTGTATTGACCATCCTCAAGCGCTACAACATCCCCACTCCGGATGTGCTGATCACCAGCCTGGGAACGGAGATCTATTATACCTCCGAGCTGTTTGCCGATGTTGCCTGGAGCCATCACATTGATCACTCCTGGACTCCCCAGGTGCTGCGCCGGGTGCTGGAGTCGCTGCCGGGGCTGTCTCCCCAGCCCAAGAATGAACAGAGCCGCTTCAAGGTGTCGTACTTCTACGACGCCGAGCTAGCGCCCTCCCTCGAGGACATTCATGCCTTCCTGCGCCAGCAGGAGCTCTCGGTGAATGCCACCCTCTCTTTCGGTCAATACCTTGATATTGTGCCGGCCCGTGCCTCCAAGGGGCAGGCCCTGCGGTATGTCGCCAACCAATACAACATTCCGCTCGAGCGCACCCTTGTCACGGGCGGCTCCGGCGGCGACGCCGACATGCTGCGTGGCAACACCCTTGGCGTGGTGGTCTCCAACCGGCACCAGGAAGAACTCTCCAACCTCAGCGAAAACGAGCAGGTCTACTTTGCCAATGGTGCCCATGCCTGGGGAATCCTTGAGGCGATCAGGCACTACGGCTTCTTCTGATCGAGTCATGATCCTTGGTACCCGACTCAACAGCCCATACCACTCCCTCAGCCATGACGCGACTGCTGCTCTGCACAGATCTGGATCGCACCCTTTTGCCCAATGGTGAGTCGCCGGAGTCGCCCGGGGCCCGCGATCGCTTTGCGGCGTTGGTGGCCCGGCCTGAGGTAACCCTGGCCTATGTCTCCGGCCGTCATCTGGCGCTGGTGGAGCAGGCGATTGAGGAGTTCGGGATCCCCAGGCCCGATTGGGTCATCGGCGATGTCGGCAGCCGGATGTACCAGTGGGAACCGCCGGGGCAATGGCTGGAGTCGACGGCCTGGCAAGAGGAGATCGCCAGCGACTGGCCAGGGCTGAACAGTGGGGCGATTTCGGAAGCCTTCACCACCATTGAGGATCTCACCCTGCAGGGGGAGGATCGCCAGAGCACCTACAAGCTCAGTTACTTTCTGCCCCTGGGCGCTGACCTCGGCAGCCTTCGTCAGGTGATGGAAGCACGGCTGCGGGAGATGCAGGCCCGATCCAGCTGGATCTACAGTGTGGATGAACAAGCTCAGGTGGGCCTGCTCGATATCCTGCCCGAGCGGGCCACCAAGTTGCACGCGGTGGAGTTCCTGATGCAGCAGCAGGGGTTCCTCCCCAGCAGCACGGTGTTTGCTGGTGACAGCGGCAATGACCTGCCGATTCTGGTGAGCCCCGTCCCCTCCGTTCTGGTGGCCAATGCTCATCCAGATGTGCTTCGGGATGCCAACGCAGGCTCCAGTCAACGGGGAACTGGCCAGTCATTGTACGTGGCCAAGGGTGACTTCTTGGGCATGAATGGCAATTACAGCGCAGGCATTCTTGAAGGCCTGGTGCATTTTCATCCTGAAACTAAGGGCTGGATTCTATAGGTCAATTCAGGATTTACCTGCTGGCGTTTCCCGCTGATTTCGCGAGGCAGATGCCAGGCACTAGTCCTGCGCCCCAGCCGATTCGATTCTCTTTTCGAGACCCTCTCCTCCCACCGTTGACTTCCTGATGTACGAGCAGATCTCTCATTCCCTGTTGAACTCAATCCTCGATGAATTGAGGCCAGAGATCAAGCGCCAGAATCTCAGATATTTCTACACACGCCTTGGCGCCAATTTTTATGCGATCCATTCGCTCTTCTCCACGCTCTATGGAGATCGAGAAGACTTTCAATCCCAGATGGTTCGTCTGGTGGAGACCATGGCGGAGGGTTACATTTACCGATCAGAGGAATCTGAGCGGATCGACATGAGCCGCGAGCAGGATCACAACTGGTTCCTCTCCCAGAAGTGGGTGGGCATGGCCCTCTATACCAATGGATTTGCCAATGATCTTGGAGACTTGGCTGGCAAGATCAGTTACTTCCAGGAGCTGGGAGTCAACATGGTGCATATCATGCCAATCCTTAAGTGCCCAGCGGGTCAGAGTGATGGTGGCTATGCCATCAGCAACTTCCGCGAAATCGATAGTCGAGTTGGGGATCTTAACGACATTCAGCGCATCTCTGAGCAATTCAGGAAATGCGGCATTCTGTTGGTTCTGGATATCGTTCTTAATCACACCTCAGATGAGCATGAATGGGCCTTGAAGGCGAAGGACGGAGATCCCCGCTACCAGAATTACTACCTTACCTTCGAAGACAGGTCCGTGCCGGATGTGTTTGAGCAGGGGATGCCGATGGTGTTCCCGGTAACTGATCCCGGTAACTTCACCTGGAACGAGGAGATGAAGCGCTGGGTGATGACGGTGTTTCACGATTACCAGTGGGATCTGAATTACAGCAATCCTGAAGTCTTCATCGAGATCCTCTCGATCGTGCTGTTCTGGGCCAACCAAGGCGTCGATGTTCTCAGGCTCGACGCTGTCGCCTTCCTCTGGAAGAAACTGGGATCAACTTGCCAGAACGAACGCAAGGCTCACCTGATTCTGCAACTCCTCAAGGACTGTTGTCAGGTCACAGCCCCTGGTGTTCTGTTCATTGCTGAGGCCATTGTGGCGCCAAGTGAGGTGGCGAAATACTTTGGCGAGGATGCCATCGTGGCGAAGGAGTGTGAGATTGCTTATAACGCCACATTGATGGCACTCCTCTGGGATGGTATTGCCACGCGGAACACCAAGTTGTTGCGAGAAGGGATCAAGAGTCTGCCTACAAAGTTGGATCGAGCCACCTGGCTAACCTATGTTCGCTGTCATGACGACATCGGCTTTGGCTTTGATGACAAGGATATTGCCGCTGCAGGCTATGAGCCCCATTCCCACCGCATGTTTCTGATTGATTACTTCACCGGCAAGTTCGCTGATACCGCCAGAGGGCTGGAGTTCATGCGTAACGACTCAACTGGTGACGCGAGAATCTGTGGCTCTCTTGCCTCCTTGGCGGGGCTTGAGTCGGCCTTGGAAAAAGGTGATCAAGGGCTGATCGATATGGCCATCAGCAAAATTCTGCTGCTTAATGGCATCATTCTTTCCTTTGGCGGAATTCCACTGATCTACAATGGTGATGCGTTGGGTCAACTCAACGACTACAGTTATATTGATGATCCCAGTAAGTCCAACGACAGCCGCTGGGTCCACCGACCTAAGATTGACTGGGAGAAAGCTGCCCTGCGGCATCAGCGCGGCACAGTGGAATGCAGGATTTTCACGGCGATGAAGCGAATGATCTCCATCCGCAAGGAGATATCTGCCTTTGCCGATTTCAACAACCGCGAGCTGTTGCATTCCGACAACGAGCACCTTCTCTGTTACCTCCGCTACAACCATCTCAGGAGCTCTGAGAAGGTCTTCGTAATCGCCAACTTTGACGATCATCCCCAGCAGCTTGAGTTGGAAAGCTACAGCCGTTATGGCATCAACCCGCGGGCGAACTATACAGATCTCTACAGCGGAATCAAGCCCTCGCAATACGACGGTTGCATCGCGCTGCAGGGTGGTCAGTTCTACTGGCTGAGCGAAAGCTGAGGGTCTCTTCCCGAATCTCCAGCCAGATCGATCACCCTTGGATTCAATCCAGCAGGGTCACGGGATCTCCGACGCGGACATCACCGGGATGGGTCACGCTCAGGCGGATCCCGGCCACAACGTTGTTGTGCCGAGCGGTGGCCCGCAGGATCTCCAGGGTTTCCGGCAGTTCCCCCTGGCCCAGCGTGGTCACCACGCAACGGGGGCAGCCGTCGTTGACCTGAAGACGCAGGACATCCCCCAGGCCCAGGCTGTGACCGATCCAGGATTCCTCGACAAACCCGCTGCTGCCGGCTTCCGGGCGGATCAGCAGGTTGGGGCGAAAGCGCTCCACGGCAAAGTCCAGCTGAGGTTCGAGCTGCCGCAGCCGCTCCAAACTGGCGGTGCTGATGGCATGGATCGGGCAGGAATCGAAAAAGGTGCCGCTGGGGAGCACCAGTTCGTTGACCACATCCTGAAACTCCCTCTCGGGCACCTCAGGCCAGTACTGATCTAGGCTGGCCCTCTCCGGTGCCTGATCCAGCAAGCTAACCTCCCGCCCCAGCCGCTGCGAGAGCCAGCTGTCCACGGCGGGGTCGCTGCTGATCACCCTGGCTCCGTCCGGGGCGCCCTGCGCTCCGCCTGGGGCTGTGATCGCCACAGCTGTGGCTCCAGCGCCCTCCTGGGGCGTCTCCAGGCAATGGGCCGCAAAGCCGAGCAGGGCCCTCCAGAGCCTGGGGTTCTTGGCGCTGGCCACCCGGCCGGTGGCGTGGTCCCAGAGGGCATAGGCCCGGTCGCCCAGCAGGCCAGCGTGGCCGATGGAGGCGGCTTCGAGGCTTTCGCCCAGCATCGACTTGACGGGGTAGCGCCAGATGGCCTCCACCCGTCCCACGGTCTGTCCCACCACCTGTCTGGCCATTCCCGCCGCTGTGTCCGGTCGTCGCGTCATTCCACAGGTTGCCCCTGACGGTCGTGGTTCAGGGCTCACCTTTTCATCCTGGATTCGTCGCCGGTTGGCGTGGATCTTCGTTCAGCCGTGGCAGCAGCTGGACCAGGTTGCAGGGTCGAGTTCCGCTGTCGAGCTGGGCGTGGATCAGGCGGTCCCAGGCGGTGGATACCGCGTCGAGGGAGCCGGGCAGTACGAACAGGATCGTGCCGTTGGCCACTCCGGCCAGGCAGCGGCTCTGCAGGGTGCTGGTGCCGATCGCCTCGAAGGAGAGCACCCGAAACAGTTCTCCAAAGCCCTCGATCGTCTTGTCCAGCAGGGGAGCCACCGCCTCGGGCGTTCCGTCGCGGCCGGTGAGGCCCGTGCCACCGCTGGTGATCACCACCTGCACCGCCGGATCGGCAATCCAGGAGCTCAACGCAGCGCGGATGGCGTAGCGGTTGTCGGCCACCAGCTGTCGTTCGGCCAGGCGGTGACCCGCTGCCTCCAGCCGCTGCAGCAGGGCATCGCCGGAGGGGTCACCGCTGGAGGGATCAGCGCTGCGGCGATCCGACACCGTGAGCAGGGCGATGGCGAGGGACACCGGGGCTGGCTGCGGCTGGATCCTCTCTACAGGTTGATCGGCGACAGCTGCTCCTTGCGCCAGTGCCCCGACACCTTCTCGCTCACCAGCGGCCGCAGCGTCAGCTTCAGGGGAGAGCCGGCCGCCGCATCCACCCGCAGGGCCGTGAAGCGCCGCCGCAGCTTGGCGCCATGGCCGCTGCGGCCCACGAACAGCTCGGAGTGGGCCACGGGCCGCTCCTGTCCCGGTGGGCCCTCCAGCAGCGTTCCCCCCTGGGGCCGCTGGCGCCGCAGGCTGTAGCCGCCGCCGCCGCAGATCAGCCAGGGGATGTGGCTGTCGCCATGGCCGGTGTCGCCGCTGCGCATCAGCTCCAGGCAATGGGCATGGCCGGTGAACACCAAATTGAGCAGGGGCCGCTGCGGCGTGGGCGCGCCCAGCTCGGCGGCCACCTGATCGAGCACCTCGCGCAGCTGACGGCGCACGGCCAGGGTCTGGGCCTCCCGCCACTTAGTGGCTTCGCTGGCGTAGGGCGGATGGTGCAGCACCAGGATTCGCCCGCGCACGTCCGGGTTGCGCCAGGAGGCCACCAGCCCCTTCAGGAGCCACTCTTTTTGGCGGGCATCGCCGTCGCCATCACCCTCTGGGCCCGAACCTCCACCACCCGAACCTCCACCGCCGGCACCCTCGCCTGCCGCACCGTCCTGGTGGAGGGTGTTGGAGTCGAGGGCGAACACATCGACCCCGGCCCAGCGGAAGTGGTAGTAGCGGTTGGGCAGGCGGGTGAACTGCCCGGGGCGGTAGGCCAGGCAACGCCGCCCATCGAGCTCGGCGCGGTAGTGCCGATCCAGGTGTCCGGCCAGCTTCTCCTCCGGCAGGAGCGCGAGTCCATCGAGGAAGGCTCGGGAGTAGGCCTCGCCGACCCGGGAGCCATGGCTGCCCACGTCGAAGACCAGGCTCGGCCAGAGGCGGCGCACGGGGTTCGAGAGCCCCGCCAGCAGCACCAGCGGCCGCGAGAGGTCGTAGTAGTCGTGGTTGCCAGGCACCGGCAGGAACGGCAGGCGGAAGGTCATGGCGTCGAAGCGCAACCGCCGCCAGTGCTCGCCGCCCACCAGCCACTCCCGGTAGGGCCGGATGAAGTTGCGCGGGTATTGCTCACTGGAGCCCACCAGGTACACCAGATCCCCGGTGTGGAGCACAAAGCCCACGTCCTGCTGGTGGTCGAACAGCAGCTCGGCCACCTGCCGCTGGGGGCTTGCGGCGCCGTAGCGCGACGAGCCGCTGTCCCCCAGCACCAGAAAGCTGAAGGCGTCGGCGGCCGCCGGTGAGCCTTCGATCACCAGTCGGGCCTGGTCGATGCCCCGGCTGAGCAGCTCGCCATGGCCCCGCCGGATGCGCCGGTCCATCCGCTCGATCTTGCTGCTGATGCTTGCCTCCGAAGCCAGGGTCATCGCTGGACTCAGGCCATGGGTAGGGGAGTGAACACCGTGAGTGCTCCGCTCTGCAACTCGGTCACCTGGCCGTTGATGGTCAACCTGGCCTGGAACGGCTCCCGGGTGGCCCTGGCCTCATTGAGGACCAGGGGGGTGCCGGCCAGCAGGGCAATGGCAGCGCTCATCCCTGGTTCACTCCTCCAGGGCCACCAGGTCGCGCAGCTGGCCGGGATCGAGGCCCCCGAGCCACTCCTCGCCGCTGCCCACGATGTCTTCCGCCAGGCGGGCCTTCTCGCGGATCATGCGGTCGATCTTCTCCTCCACCGTGCCGCTGGTGATGAACTTGTGCACCATCACCCGGTTAATCTGACCGATGCGGTAGGCCCGGTCGGTGGCCTGGTTCTCCACCGCCGGATTCCACCAGCGGTCGATGTGGAACACGTGGCTGGCGCGGGTGAGATTGAGCCCCACACCGCCCGCCTTGAGCGAGAGCAGGAACAGCTGCGGCCCGCGGGGGTCGTCCTGGAAGCGATCCACCATCGCCTGCCGCTCCCCCTTGCTGGTGCTGCCGTAGAGGAAGGGCACCTCCTGGTGGAAGCGCTGCTGCAGGTGGGCCTGCAGCAGGTGGCCCCATTCGGCGAACTGGGTGAACAGCAGGGCCCGGTCGCCGGCCGCGATCACCTCCTCCACGATTTCCTCCAGCCGCTGCAGCTTGGCCGAGCGGGCGCTGAAGCCGGCCCCCACCTCTCCTTCCTTGAGCATCAGGGCCGGATGGTTGCAGACCTGCTTGAGCTTGGTGAGCAGCCCCAGCACCTGGCCGTGCTTCTGGCCCAGGGGGGCCCGGGCGATGGCCTCGAGGGTTTCATCCACGGTGCGGCGATACAACGTCACCTGCTCGGCTGAGAGCCCCACCCATTCCTTCAATTCCACCTTCTCGGGCAGGTCGGAGATGATCGAGCGGTCGGTCTTGAGGCGCCGCAGCAGGAACGGACCCACGCGCGCCTTGAGGTCGCGTACCGAGGCCATGTCGCCGTAGCGCTCGATCGGCAGGCGGTAGCGCTGGCGGAAGAACTCCTCCTCCCCCAGCACCTTGGGGTTGAGGAAGTCCATCAGGGCCCAGAGCTCGCTCACCCGGTTCTCCACCGGGGTGCCGGTGAGGGCGATGCGGAAGCGGCTCTGCTTGAGCGGGCGTGCCAGATCCCGGGCCGCCTGCGACTGGCGCGCCGAGGAGTTCTTGATCGCCTGGGCCTCGTCGATCACCACCCCCTGCCAATCGAGGCTGGCCAGGAGCTCGCTGTCTCGCTGCAGCAGGCCGTAGCTGGTGAGCACCAGATCCACCCCCTCCAGTTTCTTGGCAAGGGCGGCGGGGGTGGAGGGCCGGCGGGGGCCGTAGTGCTCCACCACGCTCAGTTCCGGCGTGAAGGCCTTCGCTTCCCGCAGCCAGTTGGTGAGCACCGAGGTGGGGGCCACCAGCAGCACGGGCCGCTTCAGTTCCTGCTCCGCCTTGAGGTGCTGCAGGAAGGCCAGCAGCTGGATCGTCTTGCCCAGGCCCATGTCGTCAGCCAGGCAGGCCCCCTGATCGAAGCGATGCAGGAAGGCCAGCCAGCCCAGGCCGCGCTCCTGGTAGGGCCGCAGCTGGCCGGCGAACCCCTCGGGGGCGGGCAGCGGATCCGGGGCCTTCTGCTGGTGGTATTGCTCCAGCACCGCCTTCAGCCTCGGGCCGGCCGTGAAGCGGTGCACCGGCAGCCGCTGCAGGGTCTCCCCCTCGTTGCCGGTCAGACGCAGGGCGTCATCGAGGCTGATCACCGGATCGAGGGCGCAGAACTTCTCGGCATTGCGCAGATCACCGGGACGCAGCTCGATCCAGGCCCCCTTGTGCTGCACCAGCGGGCTGCGCTTGCCCGCCAGCCGCTCCAGATCCCGCAGGGTGAGTGTGACGCCGCCGATCATCAGCTCCCATTCCGACTGCAGGCTTTCACCGAGGCTGAAGCCCCGGGAGCGCTCGGGCAGATCGGCTTGGATCGACAGGCCCAGCCGGCTGGCCAGGCCGCCGCTGAGGCTGGGGGGCAGCACCACGCCCACGCCCACATCGCGCAGCTTCAGGGCGGCGGTGCGCACCAGCACGAAGGCCTCCGCCGGGGTGAGCTCCATCCGCTCCGGGGTGGCGGTTTCGAGGCCCCGCTCGATCGGCTCGAACACCTGCAGGGCCCGCCCGAGGCCCTCCAGCAGCAGTTCACCGGGTTGGTGCAGTTCGGTTTCACCCAGCTGCAGGCAGCCGGCACCGGCGGCCCAGACCCCGGCGGCGGGCAGCAGCAGGCTGGGATCGGCCTCGGCCTGGAGGCTGAAGCGCAGGGGCCAGAGATCTTCCCCCTCGCCGGGGGTGTCGAGCTCAAGGCAGGCCCGTGCCGGCTCCACCCGGCCGGCCACCGCCTCGCGCCAGTGGTGGGTGGCCACCTGCAGGCGCTCGCAGTCGTCGTCGTCGAGATCGAGGCGCCCATCGCCGGGGCCGAGGGCCCGCTGCCAGGCCGTCAGCAGTGGATCCAGCCCCCCCTCGCTGGGGGCGAAGCCCGCCCGCATGCGCGCATCCACCAGGTGCGTGAGGATCGAAGCCAGCCGCCGTCGCCCGGATCCCGGCCGCCAGCAGGCCATCGCCACGCCCGCCTCCCCCTGGCCCGGCTCCAGGGCCGCCACCGCCACCTGGGGCAGTCGCGAGGCCAGATCCTCCAGGCGACGCCGGTCGTCTTCGCGGTTGATCAGCGGCAGCCAGCGGGCGCGGCCCCCCTCCACCTGGGGCAGCACCCGGCCGCGGGCCAGCAGGCTCAGTGACCAGCGCTGCAGATGACTCCACCAGCGCAGGTCATCGGCTAGGTCGGGATGGTCGCCGGAGAGGGGCAGACGCCCCAGCCAGAGGGTGGCGGCGCCGGGCTCCAGCCACCAGCCCTCCACCCGCCAGGGCCACCACTCCACCGATTTCGGGATCGGCTCACCCGCCTGCAGGGGCAGGCCGCTCCAGCTGCCGCTGTCGATTTTCTTCTTGCCCCTGGCCCCCTGGCGGCGGCTGGGCAGGCAGAGGGTGGCGCTGGCCGGGCGGAAATCCTCGGTCCAGAGGTCGGCCTCCTCCAGCCAGGCGCCCAGGTCGTCCTGGTCGAGGCTGAGGGGGTGCAGGGGCGCCTCCGTGGCTGGCGTCTGGGGCTCGGCCACCCGCCAGGTGTCCGCCCAGAGCAGCAGGCCCGGCCGGTAGCCGCCCCCCAGGGAGGGCACGGCGGCGGTGTCGGCCGACAGCCAGGTGGCGTGCAGCAGGCTCATGGCCGCTGGGCCCGCTCAGACCAGGGGTGGCGTCGCATCGTGAACACCGGCAGCAACCACGAACATTGACCACGGACATCGCCTCGGCTCGCATGAGCGGAGCGACTCCCAGCAGCACTCTGCCGGATGGTGCGCCCCGCGCCGTGACTAGGGCCTCAGGGGTGGCAGCCAGCGCTGCAGGGCCTGGAGCACCAGGGCACTGCCCGCCAGCGGCAGCCACAGCGGCAGCCACACCAGCAGCAGCTCCAGCGCCAGCCCCGGCAGCAGGCGCAGCCCCCCCTGGCTCAGAAGCTCCGCGGCCGACGGCAGATCGGGGCTGGTGCCCAGGCTGCGGATGCCGCAGACCGCCCCCACCAGGCCCGCCTGCAGGTGGCTGTCGTCGGGATCGACCCGCTGCAGGTGAAAGGCCAGCAGGCCATAAAAAAAGCCGCAACCCCCCGCCCGCAGCGCCGGCCTCAGCCCCAGCACCAGGGCCAGGGCCAGGGCGGTGGCGCCCGCCAGCAGCGCCCAGGCGATCGACTGCAGCCGCAGCTGGGCGCGGTGATCGGTGGGGGCCGTCAGGGCGGGCACGGGGACAGCTGGGATCGGTTGGGACCTGTGCTGGGCGATCATGCCCTCTCCAGGGTTGATTTGCCGCGTCCGGCCATGGCTGCCACCACCTCCAGCCGCTCAGAGCGGCTCTCCCGCCCCCACAGCGGCGCCGAGATCCGCGAGGCCTTCCTGGCCTTCTACGAAGCCCGGGGACACCGGCGCATGGCCAGCGCCTCCCTGGTGCCCGACGACCCCACGGTGCTGCTCACCATCGCCGGCATGCTGCCCTTCAAGCCGGTGTTTCTGGGCCAGGCGGAGCCGCCGGCAGCGCGGGCCACCAGCAGCCAGAAGTGCATCCGCACCAACGACATCGAGAACGTGGGCCGCACGGCCCGGCACCACACGTTCTTCGAGATGCTCGGCAACTTCTCCTTCGGCGATTACTTCAAGACCGAGGCGATGACCTGGGCCTGGGAATTGGCCACCACGGTCTTCGGCCTTGATCCAAAGCACCTGGTGGTGAGCGTCTTCCGCGACGACGACGAGGCGGCGGCGATCTGGCGCGACACGGTGGGGGTCGATCCGCGGCGGATCGTGCGTCTCGGTGAGGCCGACAACTTCTGGGTGTCGGGCCCCACCGGCCCCTGCGGCCCCTGCTCGGAGATCTACTACGACTTCAGCCCCGAGCTGGGCGATGGCGATGGGCCCCTCGATCTGGAGGACGACAGCCGCTTCATCGAGTTCTACAACCTGGTGTTCATGCAGTTCAACCGCGACGCCGAGGGCCACCTCACGCCGCTGGAGAAACAGAACATCGACACGGGTCTGGGCCTGGAACGCATGGCCCAGATCCTGCAGGGGGTGCCGAACAACTATGAAACCGACCTCATCTATCCCCTGATCGAAACCGCCGCCACCCTGGCGGGGGTCAACTACCGCCAGCTCGACGCCCGCGGCCAGACCTCCTTGAAGGTGATCGGCGACCACAGCCGCGCCATCACCCAGCTGATCGCCGATGGGGTGACCGCCTCGAATCTTGGCCGGGGCTACATCCTGCGGCGCCTGCTGCGGCGGGTGGTACGCCATGGCCGCCTGCTGGGCATCACCACCCCCTTCCTCACGGCCATGGGAGAGGCGGCGATCGCCCTGATGGTGGATGCCTACCCCCAGCTGGTGGAGCGGCGCGAGGCGATCATGGCCGAGCTGGCCCGGGAGGAGGCCAGGTTCCTGGAAACCCTTGAGCGCGGCGAGAAGTTGCTGGCGGATGTGCTTTCCACTGGCCCGAGCCAGATCAGCGGTGAGCAGGCCTTTGAGCTTTACGACACCTACGGCTTCCCCCTGGAGCTCACCGAGGAGATCGCCGAGGAGCACGGGCTGGCGGTGGATCTGGCCGGTTTCGAGGCGGCGATGGAGGCCCAGCGCCAGCGGGCCAAGGCCGCGACCGTGCGCCTGGACCTAACCCTGCAGGGGGCGATCGAGGCTATGGCCGAGCAGCTGCCGGCCACGGAGTTCCGCGGTTATGAGGCCCTGGAGCACCCCAGCCAGGTGATGGCCCTGGTGGTGAACGGCGAGCCGGCCCAGGGCGCCCGGGCGGGGGATGCGGTTCAGATCGTGCTCGATTCCACGCCGTTCTATGGCGAATCCGGCGGCCAGATCGGTGATCGCGGTGTGCTGGCGGGGGGTGCCCCTGGGGCTGGGGCCGAAGCCGGTGTGATCGTGCGCATCGAGGCGGTCAGCCTTCAGCGCAAGCTGATCGTTCACCACGGCCGGATCGAGCGGGGTGAGCTGGCCCTCGGCGACACCGTCACCGCCCGGGTCGACCGCAGCTGCCGCCGCCGGGTCCAGGCCCACCACACCGCCACCCACCTGCTGCAGGCGGCCCTGAAGCAACTGGTGGATCCCTCGATCGCCCAGGCCGGCTCCCTGGTGGATTTCGAGCGGCTGCGCTTCGATTTTCACAGCCCCCGCGCCATCAGCCCCGACGACCTCGAGCGGATCGAGGAGCGCATCAACGGCTGGATCGCCGACGCCCATGCCCTGGAGGTGCGCGAGATGGAGCTGGAGCGGGCCCGCTCCGCCGGGGCCGTGGCCATGTTCGGCGAAAAATACGCCGACACCGTGCGGGTGGTGGATGTGCCTGGCGTGTCGATGGAGCTCTGCGGCGGCACCCACGTGGCCAACACCGCCGAGATCGGCCTGTTCCGGATCGTCAGTGAAAGCGGCGTGGCCGCCGGCATCCGTCGCATTGAGGCGGTGGCCGGTCCGGCGGTGCTCGACTACCTCAAGGAGCGCGACAGCGTGGTGCGGGCCCTGGGGGATCGCTTCAAGGTGCAGCCCGGCGAGATCCTCGAGCGGGTGGGCAGCCTCCAGGACGAGCTCAGGGCCAGCACCAGAGCGCTGGTGGCGGCCCGCTCCGAGCTGGCCCTGGCGCGGGCTTCGGCCCTGGCTGCCGGTGCCCGGGACGTGGGGGCGTTCCGGGTGCTGGTGGCGCGGCTCGATGGGGTGGAGGGTGCCGCCCTGCAGACGGCCGCCCAGCAGCTCCAGCAGGGTCTGGGCTCCGCCGCTGCAGTGGTGCTGGGCGGCCTGCCCGCCCCTGAGGAGCCAGCCAAGCTGGTGCTGGCGGCGGCCTTCGGCGCCGCGGTGATCGCCGCTGGGCCGAAGGCCGGCAGCTTCATCGGTGCGGTGGCCAAGCGCTGCGGCGGCGGTGGCGGCGGTCGCCCCCAGCTGGCCCAGGCGGGCGGGCGCGATGCCGCCGCCTTGGGTCCGGCCCTGGAGCAGGCCAGCGCCGACCTGATCACCCAGCTGTCGGAATCAGCCACAGGCGCTTCCTGAGGTATCGCGCGCTACAGACCGACCGCCTGCTTGGGGATTGAGTTCAAGCTCATCCAGGTGTCCATCCCCCGCTGGATCCTGATCGCATGATACGTACCCCCACCAGCACCGCCGATGTCATTCAGGGGCTGCTGAGTGACCTGCACCGTCGTTATTCCCTGCTGGAGGATGGGGCCCCAGCTGATTACATCCCAGAGTTGGCCAAGGCCAATCCCGCCGATTTCGGCATCTCGATCACCACGGTGGATGGCCGCGTCTATGAGGTGGGTGACACCCGCAAGCCCTTCACCATCCAATCGATCTCCAAACCATTCGCCTACGGCCTCGCCCTGAAGTTGTTCTCAGGAGAGTACATGGCGAGGAAGGTGGGCGTGGAGCCCTCTGGAGATGCCTTCAACGCCATCAGCCTGGATCAGAAATCGGGTCGTCCCCGCAACCCGATGATCAACGCCGGGGCGATCGCCACCACGGCCCAGATCTGGAAGCACGACCCCCATCAGGCCGAGGCCCTGATGCTCGACTTCTTCAGTGAACTGGCCGGACGTCGCCTCAGCATCGACCAGGCGGTGTTCCAGTCGGAGCGGGCCACCGGCCACCGCAACCGGGCGATCGGTCATCTGCTGCGCAATTTCGGCATCATCGAGGACGACCCGGAAGAGTCGCTCGACCTCTATTTCAAACAATGCTCGATCACCGTCACCTGCCACGATCTGGCGGTGATGGCCGCCACCCTGGCCTGCCAGGGACACAATCCCTTCACCGGGGCGAGTCCTCTCTCACCTGAGATTACCGTGCGCATGCTGGCCCTGATGGCCACCTGCGGCACCTACGATTTCGCCGGTCAGTGGCTCTACGACGTGGGCATGCCGGCGAAGAGTGGCGTGGGTGGTGGCGTGCTGGCGGTGGTGCCAGGCCGCCTCGGCATCGCCACCTATTCTCCGCCTCTTGACGCGCTTGGGAACAGTGTCCGCGGCATTGCCGTCTGCAATGAGCTTTCCGACAGCCTCGGCCTCAGCCTTTTCAATCAATATCCCCAGACCAGTTCCACGATCCGGCGCTCCTATAAAGGCTCCCAGCGCCAGTCGCGCAGATGGCGTGCGGCGAATCAGGCCAAGTTGCTTGAGGATCTGCGAGACTCAATCCGAGTTGTGCATACCCAAGGGGTGCTCGATTTCGCCGCGATCGAGAGATTGCTGGCTGAGCTCAGCGAAATTATGGCTGATGCCTGGATCCTGGTGCTGGATGTGGCCCACGTCACAGAACTTCCGGAGGAATCGAGGGGTTTGTTTATGAATGAGCTCACAGCTCTGCGGCGCCGGGGGGTGATCGTGCTGATGGCCAGGACCAACCACCTCGGCCTTCCCCACACCCTCAGTGTGGCCGGGGGTGAGGAGGAGATGCCCCAGTATGCCCAGCTGGATCAGGCGTTGGAGCGGGCCGAGGATCTGCTGCTGGAATCAGTTGAAGATGAGACTCTCGAACCTCCCCTCAGTGTGGAGATCGATCAGACGCTTGGTTTTCTGGGCATGTTGCAACCCACCCACCGCCAGACCCTTGCCGATCTGATGCAATGTCGTAACTTCGCCAAGGGTGAGCATGTGGTCAAGAAGGGTGATTCGGGCCATGAACTTTTTCTGGTGCGGAAGGGTCGTTTCACCATCACCGTCGAACTGCGCGGAAGTGACGGTCAGGCCTATGCATCCCGCCTCGCCACCTTCGAGCCGGGGATGTGCTTCGGGGAGATTGCCTTCCTCTCCGGCACGCCACGCACAGCCGATGTGACCGCTGATCTGGAGGGCAGCTGCTGGGTGTTGGAGCGCCACGATTTCGAAAACCTGCGCCAGTGGGAGCCTGATGCGGTCACGGAATTGTTGCTGGCCCTCACCCGGGATCTGGGCACGAAGCTCGCCCTCACCAGCTATCAGCTCACCTTGATGGAACACCTCTAGGGCCCCTGCGCCGAAGAACACCTGAGCGATCCCTGGCTGCTGGAGCGTTAGCTTTCAGCGTGGTGGCGGCTCAGATCGCCAGCCAGCCAGAGGAGGCCGATGAACTGCTGGGGGACTAAATCTCGGAGGTGAAGGTGTTCATCTGCTCCGTGCATGACTTCACCCAGCGCATCACCCAGATGAGCACAGACATTCCTTATGATCCTAAGCGAAGCAGCTCAACAAGTACTTTGCCGTTGTCATTGATCCCTTTCAACGCAAAGGAGGCATCATGGCGGACTTCTACAGCTTGGCCTGTTGCTTGCAGTGCTGATGGCACCTGCCGCCCCGATCCATACGGCCGCCTTCAATCAGGCCGCCTTCAATCAGGCCACCATCCAGCGATTGGCCGACGACGGCCTGTCCGCCAGCACCGTGGGCAAGAGCTCGCAGATCAAGGACGCCTTCTCGCAGTGCTCCAACACCAGCTGAGAGTTGTCCAGCCCGAGGGCCTAAGGGGGTCTCCGCCTGGGGTGATCATCAGAGCGTCAGGGTCTCAAACAGTTGCTTCATACGCTTGAGCAGCTGATTCTCATGCTGCTTCACCATCTCCCTCTCCATCCCCTCCAGCTCGCCGCGGCGTTTGCTCACCAGGTGGGCCATCCGGTCCATCAGCGGCGGGTTCTGGATCAGCAGGGGGCCCAGACTGGTGCGTGAGACCTCCAGCAATAGGCATTCCTCCAGTGACCGGACGGTGGCGCTGCGATGGCTGCCGGCGAGCATTGACATCTCACCGAAGACATCGCCGGTGTTCAGGCAGGCCACCTGGAAGGGCTCCGCATTCTCCTGCTCCTTGAGCACCTCGACCTTTCCCTGAACCACCTGAAAAAGGGAATCCCCACGGTTGCCTTCGCGCACGATCACTTCCCCTGGCGCAAAACGCAGGCAGCGGGTAGTCCTGGCCAGCTGGTGCATTTCCTCCTCGCTGAGGTCACCGAAGAGCGGGTTGCGGCTGAGCAGGGCGCGCCGTTGGTCAAGGCCGCGCTGGTCAGGATGCCCCACATCAAGGACGGTCCGTTTCTCCCGGAGTTCACGCACCGGATAGGGGACGCACTGGCCGGTGCGCTCCAGGCTGAACCAGATCTGCTCCAGCAGTTCACTGCGCAGGTCGAGCATGTCACCGAGGTTCCCCGGTGGCTGGAAGGCGATGATGTCGTAGGTGATGGCACTGTCGGCGAAGGCCTGCACCCGCACGGCCGGAGGGGGGGTATCCAGCACGCGGGGATGTTTGCTGAGCACCTCCAGCAGCAGTTGCCGGGCCTGGGAGGGGGGCAGGCTGTAATCGAGGCCGAGGTTGAAGCGGTTGCCCATGGCACCAAAGGCCACGTAGTTGCGCACCACCACTTCGGTGACCTTGGTGTTGGGCACCACCACCAGTGCACCGGTGACATCCTTCAGACAGGTGTCACGCCAATTAATGGATACCACCACCCCCATGGTGCCGTCTCCCAGGTCGAGGAAATCCCCCACAGAAAACACATCATCGAACTGGAGTTCCAGTCCTGCGAAAAGGTCTTTGAGAGGCTCCTGGGCGGCCAGTCCCAGCATGGCGGTGAGCACGGCTGAGGTGGTGACCAGGCTGACCAGATTGAAGCGGGCCTGCTCCTGCACCACGATCACCGTGGCCAAGGTGCCTCCACCCAGCATCAACAACTGCAGCAGAATCTGGGCAGGTTCTTTACTCAGATGCAGGGCCGCTGGAAGCTCTAGAAACCCCCAGAGAGCCATGCGGATGCCCAGGTAGCTGAACATCAACTCGTCGATGGTGGAGATCCAGGCCCGATAGTGAGCGGGCAAGAGGATCAGCGGCAGGGTGCGCACAACCGCCCAGCTCAGAATCGCCAGGATGGCCATCTGAATCGGCAACTTCGGCAGGCGCAGTCGGCGGATCAGGAGCTGCAGGGGCAGAAGCAGCGCCATCGTGACGATGGCTGTGACCCACACCTCCAGCAATGGCATCCTGAAGTTCAGCGGTGAATGGGACGCAGAGCATCCAGGCCATGGCCGGGAGAGCCTGGGGTGCAGGATAGGCGGGGTAGCCTCTGCGATTTTGCTCCCTGCAAGTCGCTCCAGACCAGGCCCCTTTGCCCTGCTTTCCTTTCTGTTTTTCGCCACCGTCAGTCCATGGTTCGCCTTGGTTGCCACGCGGGGGTATGGCCCCTGGCCTTGCTCCTGCTCCAGTTGACCCCGCCGGTGAGGGCCCAGCAGGTGCAGTTGCGTTGTGATGGCACCCTGCTCGAAGCCAGGGGCAGTGCCGAGAAGAAGCGCACGATCGACGTGCTCAAGGTGTCCATGGCGCTCTCAGCGGAGGCGGCCACGGCGGATGGGGCCCTGGGAGAACTGCAGCGTCGCCTGGCCGTGGTGCGCCAGGCTCTGCAGCGCCTGCAGGTGATGGAGCTGACAGTGAGTTCACCGTCCAGCTGGGAGCGGCCAGCGAGCTCGAAGCGCCCGGCGGCTGTGGAGGCCAATCTGCAGGTGAGTGGTGAGCTGGCCCCGGCCCGGCTGCAGGCCCTGGTCCGCGAGGTGGGGGCGCTGCCCGGCGTGCGCCTCAACCCGGTCTCGGCTCAGGCGGATCAGGCCGGCGATGACGCCGTGCGCCGCCAGTTGCTGCGGCTGGCCTATCAGGATGCGCTGCTTCAGGCCAGACAGCTGGCTGAGGCCATCGGTCTAGGCATGCCAACCCCCCTGGAGGTGCAGATCGACGGCGGCTTCCGGCCGATCCAGGCCAGGGGCATGGCGGCCGATGCTGTCCCGCCCTTTGATCCCGGCGAGCTGCCATCGCCCACCGATCGCCTGGGGATGGTGGTGCGCTTCTGTGCCCGCTGAAGACGCCTTCAGGCCAATGGTGACCATGCACCCTGCCGGCCCCGACCATGGGGCGGCAAGCTGATGGCATCTCTGATTACATTGATGTCAACAAACGGGACCCAGGTCATCTCCGAATTTGGGCTCTTTGCCCTCCTGGCCATGGGCCATTTCGTTGCCGATTTCGCTCTTCAGAGCGATCGGATGGCCGTGGAGAAATGCCCGGGTAAAGATCACACCCTTCCCTGGCCCTGGTGGCTGTTGGCCCACTCCGGCATCCATGCCTTTTTTGTCACCTGGCTAACAGGCGTGGTCTGGCTCGGTCTGGCGGAGTGGGTCCTTCACGCCCTGATCGATTACGGCAAGTGCCGCCACCGCTATGGGATGGCGGTGGATCAACTGCTGCACATGGTCTGCAAAATGATCTGGGTGTTGATTCTTTTCACCTTGGCTCCAGTGGGCTCCGGCGGCCTGCTGCAGGCCTTCCCGCGCTGAGCAGGACTCAGTCAGCGGAGCCGGTTGGCTGGCTGGAGCGGCTGCGGCCCATCAGCAGTAACCGGTCCATCGCCTTGCTCAGGCAGTAATTGAGGGGTTTGATCTCCGACTCCAGCCGGCGCAGCTGATCGGTGTCACCCCGCTCGCTGGCGGCGATGCCATCCAGCAGCAGACCGATCACCTCATTGCTGCGCATGCAGCGCTGACTCACCAGCGCCAGCATCTCCATGGCCAGGTCGATATCGAAGAGCAGGGTCTTGAGGAAGTTGTCAACGCTCACCTCCACCAGCTCGGCGGGCCCCTCCACCACCCGCACATCGGCGGAGTGCTGGCCTGAGCCGAACAGCCCCATCTCTCCCAGCAATTCCTCGGCCTCGATCACCGCGAGGGTGTGGGGCTCGGGCTCGGTGAGGCGGATCTGAATCGCCACCTTCCCTTTGGTGAGCAGCATCAGGCTGTTGGCCGGCGCTCCCTGGCTCATCACCAGATCGCCGCTGGCGGCCTGGCGGATCACCGGTGCCAGTTCGTCGTGGTGGATGTCCAGCAGCAGTTTCATCCGCTCCCTCACCACCTTGAGCTGCGGCTCATCCCCCCACATGCTGTGTTCCTCTCAGGTTTGCAGGTACGTGCTCTGGCGCAGGCTGTTCTGCAGATGGGCCATCAGCCGGCCGGCATCGGGCAGCGTGAGCGTGCCGCGGTGAATGGCGGCCTCGCTGGCCACCCGCAGGCGCTCGAGCAGGGCCTCGGGGTCGTGTTCCATCGCTTGGAGCACCTCCGCGTTGCTGTCGCCGCGCACCACATGATCGACCCGGTAGCGGCCGTTGGCCCCCAGACGGATATGGACCGCATTGGTGCTGCCGAAGAGGTTGTGCAGGTTTCCCATCACCTCCTGGTAGGCGCCGCCGAGGAACAGGCCGATCCAGTAGGGCTCCCCCTCGCGCAGCTCATGCAGTTCCAGCAGCGGTTTGGCCTTGCCGGGGCCGATGAAGCGAGCCAGCTTGCCGTCGGAATCGCAGGTGAGGTCGGCAAAGCTGCCCAGACGGCTGGGGCGCTCGTCAAGCCGGTGGATGGGCATCACCGGAAAGAGCTGATCGATCGCCCAGGTGTCGGGAGCGGAGCGGAAGATCGAGAGGTTGGCGTAGTAGGTCCCTGCCAGGGCGGCCTGCAGCGCCTTGAGGTCGTCGGGAATGGGGGTGGCCGCGCCCCAGCTCTCCAGCTGCGCGGCGATCGCCTGGCAGCAGGCCCAGTAGAGCTGCTCGGCCGCTCCCCGCTCGGTGAGGCTGAGGTAGCCCAGCCGGAAGGCGGAGAGGGCGTCCTGCTTGAACTTGATGGCGTCGTTCCAGCCCTCCTGCAGGTGATCGCCCTGGCCTGCTGGGGCGTCGAGGGCGGTGGCCTGGATCGAGGCCAGCGTGTCGCGCAGGTTGCGCACGATCAGCGGTTCTTCCCCCTGCGGCGTCGGCGCCTCCCCCTGCACTCCACCGGTGCCGAGCACATCGAAGACCAGCACGCTGAAGTGGCTGGCAATCGCCCGTCCGCTCTCGCTCACCAGGGTTGGCAGCGGCACCGAGCGGGGCTCGCAACATTCCCGCACCGTGGCCACCACGTCGTTGGCGTAGTTCTGCAGGGAGTAATTGGTGGAGGCGGCGGTGGCGGTGCGGCTGCCGTCGTAGTCGATGCCGAGGCCGCCGCCCACATCGAGGTAGCCCATCGGCGCCCCCAGTTCGGCCAGCTGCACATAGATCTGGCCCGCCTCCTGCAGGGCATCCTTGAGCACGGCGATGTCGTTGATCTGGCTGCCCACGTGGAAGTGCAGCAGGCGCAGCTCGCTGAGCAGATCGGCCTGGCGCAGGGCCTCCACCGTGGCCAGCAGATCCGGCACTGACAGCCCGAACTTGGCGCGCTCGCCCACCGAGCTGCCCCAGCGGCCGCTGCTGCGGCTTGAAAGCTTGGCCCGCACACCGATCAGCGGCGCCGCCCCCAGCTCGCGGCTGGCGCTGATGATCCGCCCCACCTCATCGGCTTGCTCGATCACCACCACCGGCTGGCGGCCCAGCCGGCGGGCGAGGATCGCCGTTTCGATGTAGCGCTGGTCCTTGTAGCCGTTGCAGATCAGCAGGGCTTCGGGATCGTCCACCAGGGAGAGGGCGATCAGCAGCTCGGCCTTGCTGCCGGCCTCCAGGCCGAAATGCCACTGGCGGCCGCTCTCCACCAGCTGCTCCACCACGTGGCGCTGCTGGTTGCACTTCACTGGAAAGACGCCCTGGTAGCGGCCGGCGTAGTCGTACTGGGCGATGGCCCGCTCAAAGGCGGCATGGAGCCGCTCCAGCCGGTCTTCAAGGATGTCGTCGAAGCGGATCAGCAACGGCAGGCTCAGATCACGCCCCTGCAGGCCCTGCACCAGCTCCACCAGATCCAGGCAGCCACCGCGCTCCCCCCGCGGCTGCACCATCACGTGGCCGCGGGCGTTCAGGGTGAAATAGGGATCCCCCCAGCCGTCGAGGCCGTAGAGCCGGCTGCTGTCGGCCACGCACCAGCCATCACCTGCCGGCTCAGGGGCCTTTGAGCCTCGGGCCGGATCGGCGCCCAAGGCCGTGGGATCGGCGAGAACCATGGCGAAGCGGTGGAATCCCGAAACGAGGCGACACCATGGAATCTAGGGAGGGTGTCCGCCATGGCTTGCCAAGCGGCAGGCCCAGCGCGGACGATGGGCCCTATCCGCCGTCGTCCCGTCCATGGCCGTTGAACGCACTTTCCTCGCCATCAAGCCCGATGGGGTGCAGCGGGGGCTGGTGGGGGAGATCCTCGGCCGCTTCGAACGTAAGGGCTTCAAGCTGGTGGGCCTAAAGCAGTTGGTGCCCAGCCGTGAGCTGGCCCAGAGCCACTACGGCGTCCACAGCGAGCGCCCCTTCTTCGCCGGCCTCGTCGACTTCATCACCAGCGGCCCAGTGGTGGCGATGGTCTGGGAGGGGGAGGGGGTGATCGCCAGTGCTCGCAAGCTGATCGGCGCCACCAAGCCCCTGGAGGCCGAACCCGGAACCATTCGCGGCGATCTGGCGGTGAACATTGGCCGCAACGTGATCCACGGCTCCGATGCGCCTGAAACCGCTGTCTTCGAGATCGGCCTCTGGTTCGAGCCCTCCGAGCTGAGCGAGTGGACCCCCGCCGATCAGGTGTGGCGTCGTGAAGGATGAATGGACAGGCTGGGGCCAGGTACAGCCCAATGCCATGGCCCGCCTCAGTCGCGCGCCCGCCTGGGGTTCGCTTGCCGCAGTGGTGGATGCTGCTGGTGGCGATCCTGTCGATCCTGAGCAACCGCAGAAGCCTCGAACACCCTGGTCTGCGACGGCAAGACCCTGAGGGGCTCGATCGGTGAGACCGCTTCTGGCGCAGCGCGTTATGGACTCTGGTCGTCTGATTCTAAATGGCCCGGGTTTGCCTTTACTCCAACAGGTTCGGCGTGGCCAATGCCCAGACCACCTACGCCACCGATGCCGGCGGTGAAATCCAGACCCTGCGCCAGCGGCTGGATCGTGCGTGGAGTTCGATGGGGCGCTGGTACAGGCGGACTCACTGCATGCCAACCGCCCTTTCCCCTCGACATCGAGCAGCATGACGCCGATGTCCTGATCACCGCGAAACACAGCCACCGCAATGGGTTTCAGATCATCAAGGACCAGCTGACCTACGGCAGCGGGTGCCGCTCAAAACCAGCCGGCAAGAGCTGATCAAGGGCGGGCCATCACCTGGACCCAGCGAGGCATACCGGCTCCAGAGAACGCTGCCCAGGTATACCAACGATTACGGGGAAGTTGATTAGGATCGATCGGGATCATGTGGTGATTCATGCGACTCCTTCGCTCGATTGCGCTGCTGGCCATTGCCCCCATCTTGGCGGCAGACTTGGCGATGCCAAAATCAGCTCGAGCATCGGAAGCCGCAACGGTACAGGAAATTCTCGACGGCAATCAGCTTTTTATCGACGCCCGACGGGCAAAAGTCAAAGAGACCGCGCTCTCTCCGCAGCAAATCACGACGCAGAATAGCCGCGGTCAGCTCATTTTTCGATCTGGAGCAGCGGCGCGGATCAACCGGTTCACCCAGCTGCGTCTAGGTAAGAGCTGTTTTCTGCTCAGCAAAGGGCAGGTGCTGATCTCTGGCAAGCAGAGTGGCTGCACCAAGTCATTGCGGATGAGCTCTCGCGGTACCAACTACCTGCTCTCCATCAATGATGATGGAACCACGGATGTGACCGTGCTGGAAGGAACAGTCGCCGTCGAACAGGTGCTGAGCGACGACCAGTCTGGTGGTCAGCCTCCCCAGTTTACTCAACTTTTGGAGGTATTGAACCAAGGCCGCGATCAGGTTGGCGCTCCTAGATTAAAAGTGGTGCCTGAAGCTGTACAGAAGCAGATCAACGTCTACGGCAACGCCTTGATTCATGCCATGAAGGCCTCCGGAAGTTGTTTCCATGGCAACGAATCTGAGGTGGGGTCACCCTTCACGGTCGTCAGACTACCTACGGGGTGGTCTGTCCTAGGCGAAGTGCTTGGTTGCCCGGCAGAAGCTGGGCTTTGGACTCCTGCAAGCCTCTCCAATGTTTGGTGGAATTCTTCCTTGCATCAACGGATCGTGTTCAAGAACAACAAGGCCTCCGCGATCGGTTGCGTTTGGTCAAAGCCGGGGAACAGACAGGAGTTGGAGGTCATCGTCTGCCTGATCCTCAACAACACGGGCAGTACTCCAGCCCTGCAGTCTCCCATCCTGATCAAAGCCGGCTACAGATTCCGATTCAGCAGTGATGGCCATGTACTGTCCACCTACAAGCTCGGCCCTGGCGACTATCGCGCAATTCTCGGTGGCCGGCTTTTCACCGGCTTTGCTTCAAAGCTACCGGAAGTTGATGCGCTCATTCAGTTCATTACTGAGACTATGAATGGCGTGGCCCTACCGCTATCGCCAGAAACCTGATAGGCAGACAGCCGCCTGTCAACGGCCTGCCAATTCTATGATTATTGGCTACATGTTCTATTGCGGCACACTTTTCTGGCCTAGGGCTGGCATGCTGGTGCCCGCTCTTCACTGTGGGGACTGCGAAATCTGACTTACAATTTTCTTCGAGATCTGTATTGCAGCTCAAAGGCAATGTTGGCTGTCTGAACATTTGGCTACGGGATAATCATCCCACCCGGCCTCGTCGACTTCATCACCGGTGGGCCGGTGGTGGCGATGGTCTGGCGGGGGGCGGGGGGTGAACATCGGCCGCAACGTGATCCATGGCTCCGATGCGCCCGAAACCGCCGTCTTCGAGATCGGCCACTGGTTCGAGCCCTCCGAGCTGAGCGAGTGGACCCCCGCCGACCAGGTGTGGCGCGTGGAGCCCAGAGTCCCCATCTTGGGGGGGATGTCTCTGACATGGCATGGCCTCAATCGCTCCCTCTCGCCCTCCCTCGTCGCGAACGGGGCCACGCCCAATCCTGCTGGCCCTGCTCGGCGTCGTGGCGATCTCAGCCTTCGGCCCTGGTCACGCACCGGCCGCTGCTGAGCGACGGGTCCCCCGGGTGCTGGATGTGCCCTCCCGTCCAGCCTTCATCCGTCCTCCGGGAACCGTTGAGCGACAGGCCCGTGCCGGCCAGGTGATCGCCCCGCTCTCGCAGCTGCGCACACAGAAGCCAGGTCGTCTGCAGGTGCTGCTGGCCGATGGTCAGTCGTTTCGCCTGGGTGGCAACGCTCTGCTCCAGCTTGATGCGGCCGGCCTGAATCTGAGCGGCGGCCAGATCATTGCTTGGATCAATCCCGGTGCCGTGCGCCGCCAGCCGCTGAGGATCCGCACCCGGGTGGGCACCGCCTCGATCCAGGGCACCACGGTGTTCATCGAAGACCAGCCCGATGGGGTGCTCTTCCTCAGCTGGGAGGGCTCAGTCGAGGTGACCGCCAGCGACGGGACCGTGTATACCCTCTCCAGCGGAGAGGTGCTGCGCGCCACCCCGGACGGCTGGGTCGGCCCACGCCGCCTCAGCTCCGAGGAGGTGCGCCAGCGCCGGGAGCGCAGCATTCTGCTCAACGGTTTCGAGGCCCCGATGGAGACGCTGCCGGTGATCGAGCGCGACCTTGGCCTCACCCCTTGATGGCTCCGGCGCCAGGCCGCTGGCGGCGGCTGTGGTGGCTTGGCCTGGCGGTCCCCCTGCTGGCCGGCCTCGACCGGCTGCCCGCCACGGCATTGGGGCAGGGGCTGAACGTGCTCGACAGCCAGATTCAGATCGCCTTCTTCCAGCTGCGCGGCGCTCGCGCGGCCCCTGCCGACCCGGTGATCCTGGCGATTGATGCTGAATCCCTCGAGCTGGGGGAGCTGCTCAGCCCCAGTGAGAGGCAGAACTCGCCGATCTGGCGCGAGATGGGCCCGTGGCCCTGGCCGAGGGCCCTGCAGGCCAGGCTGGCCGCCAGCGTGCTGGAGCGAGGGGCGGCCCGGGTGCTGTTCAACATCGAATTCAGCCAGCCCAGCCGCTTCGGCCCCGCAGACGACCAGGCCTTCCTCGCCACCCTGGCCCCCTGGCGTGAGCGGGTTCACCTCGCCGCCCGCTATGGCCTGCGCGAACGTCAGGGCCTGGAGGTGGTGCGGCTGCTGTTGCCGTTCCCGTCCCTGGGTGCTCCGGGGCTCACCACGTTGCTGCAGTCACCCCAGGGGGTGGCGGAGGCCGTGCCGGGGCAGCACTGGCTCGACACCAACCTGGCAGGTTTCCCGCCGCCCCGGCCCCGACCCATGGCCTTCCTGGCGGCCGGCAAGCCGGTACCGGCCGCGGCGATGGGCCTGAATTACTTCGGCCCCGCCGGCAGCCTCCGCCAGGTGCCGGCCTGGGATCTTCTTGACACCCCGGCTGGGTACTGGAGCGGCCGCACCGTGCTGATCGGTGCCACGGCCCCCAGCCTGGGCGACCTACAGGAGACCCCCTTCGGTCCCCAGAGCGGCACCGAAGTCCAGGGAGTGGCCCTGGCCAATGCGATTCAGGGCAGTGGCCTCCGGCGCCTGCCGGGGTGGGGCGAGACCCTGCTGCTGCTGCTCTGGGGGATCGCAGCGGCCTGGTGGCTGGGCCGGGGCGCCACGGCTGGCCGCAGCCTGCTGCTGATCATCACCCTGATGGCGTTGACGCTGGTGGCTGGCTGGGGGCTCTGGCTCGGCGCCCTGCTGCGGCTGCCCCTCTCCGCCCTGCTGCTGGCGGCGCTGGCGGGAGGCGGCGGGCGGGCTTTGGGACAGGCCCTGCGGGAGAACCGGGAGCGGGCCTACCTGCATCAGGTGCTGGCCCGTCGCGTGTCCCCCACCCTGTTGCGCGACATCCTGCGCAACCCCGGGCCGATCTGGACCCAGTCGGTCGGCAGCCGCGCCCGCTGTGTGGTGCTGTTCAGCGATCTGGTGGGGTTCACCAGCCTGAGCGCCAGCCTCGCCCCCGACCAGCTCTTCGCCCTGCTCAACCGCTACTTCGAGGAGATGGCCTCGGCGGTGCTGGCGGAACAGGGCCTGCTCGATAAGTTCATCGGCGACGCGGTGATGGCGGAGTTCGGTGTGCCCCGCAGCCGCGGCGAGCGCGAGGAGGCCCGTGCGGCGGTGCGGGCGGCCCTGGAGATGCAGGGTGGTCTCAAGCGGCTCAATGCCGAGCTTGAGGCAGCGGGGCGCGCGCCGTTGCGCCATGGCATCGGCTTGCATGTGGGAGAGGTGATCGCGGGCAACCTCGGGGCCTCCCAGAGGCTGGAGTTCACCGTGGTGGGTGCCAGCGTCAACGTGGCCAGCCGCCTGGAGCGTCTGACCCGCTCCTACCCCGACCATCCGATCCTGATCAGCGCCGACCTGCTCGACCTGCTGCCCGGTGAACTGGAGGTGGAGCCGCTGGGTCCCCATCCGCTGCGGGGCTTGCCAGAGCCGGTGATGGTGTTCGCGCTGCTGGGGCTGATGGGCCACCAGGACAAGGGGCCAGAATGAACAACCTCCGATCTCAGAGTTCAACGCCGATCAAGGACCAGCCCCAGCCCAGCTCCAGAACCAGCTGCTGTTGTTCCCTGATGTTCCGCCAGCCGCCCTTCGCGAGGCCCAAACCATCAGCCCGCCAGGACCCTCCTGGCCGTCGATCCCCGGCTTCGCTCTGCCACGGTTCTTGTGATGCTGAACTCAGCTGAGGGCGGCTGATGCGGCGGCTCGGGACACCGGCCGTTGGCTCCCTGCTGCTGGCGCTGCTGGCCGGGGCGCTGGGCGGCTGGCCCCCGGGACCGTGGCGCCCGTGGGAGCGGGGCCTGGAACAGCAGCTCCTGAAGCTGCGCGGACCACGGCCTGCGCCGGCGGCAGTGGTACAGGTCGCCATCGACGACGCCACGCTGCAGCAGGGCGGTTGGTTTGTCAGCCAGAACCGTGGGTCGATCCCGGCCTGGGCCCAGGGGATCGGCACTCTGCCCTGGCCCAGGGCCGCCTATGGGTTGCTGGCGTCACGGTTGCGGGAGGCGGGGGCGAGCGCTGTGGCGATCAATGTGGTCTTCGCCGGTCCCAGCAGCCTCGGCCCCGGCGACGATGCCGCTTTTGAGCGCTTTCTGCAGCGCCAGAAGGGCCATATCGCCCTGGCCGCCGAGATGCTCGAACCGCAGGACGCCGCCACAGGCAGCGGCCTCACCCTGGTGCGCCCCGATCAGTTTGTGGCGGCGATCGGTGGTCCCGGCCAGCTCGGCCTGACCAACACCCTTCCGTCCAGTCCGGGTCAGAGCGCCCTGCACCCCGAGGCCTATGGCCGCGGCCTGCTGCCGGCCAACCAGGTGGAGCCCTTCCCCTCGCTCTCGGCCACCGCCCTGCGTCTGGCGGGGCGCCGCAGCCGCCAGGACGATCCCCGCCGCGCCCTCAATGTCTACGGACCCGAGGGCAGCTTCCTGCGCCTGCCGGCCTGGGAGGTGCTGGACCCGGACCGCTGGCCGAATCACCCTCGGCGCGACTCGGTGCGCGGGGCGATCGTGCTGGTGGGGCCTGTGGTCTCCCAGGGGGAGAGCGGCAACCCCTCCCCCTTTGGTCCGCTCTCCGGCCTCGAGACCCTGGCCACCGCCACCGCCAATTCCCTGGAGGGAGATGGCCTGGCCCCCTGGCCAGCCGATCCGCCGCTGCGGGCCTTGCTGGCGATGGCGCCCCTGCTGCTGGTGGCGGCCCTGGCCCTCGGGCGCTCCGCCCTGGCCTGGCGTCTGACACTGGTGGCGGTGGCCCTGGTTCTGCAGCTGGGGGTGGGTCTGCTGGTGCTGGCCCAAGCCCACCTCTGGCTGCCGTTGTTGGCACCCAGCGCCGGTCTGCTCCTGATGGGGCTGCTCTACGGCGGCGACGGCTACCTGCGCGAAGAGCGCGAGCGACGTCGGCTGCGGCGCACCTTCGAGCGCTACGTGGCCCCCAGCCTGGTGGCTGAGATCCTGGGCGATCCGCGGGCCGCTGAAGGCATGTTGCGCGGCCGGCTGCTGCCGGTCACGGTGCTCTTCTCCGACATCAAGGACTTCACCCAGCTCACCCAGCGCCGCAGTGCCGAGGGCCAGATCGAGCGGCACGTGAGCCAGCTGAACCGCTATCTCGGCGCCATGGTGGCGGTGATCACCGCCCATGGCGGCACGGTCGACAAGTTCATCGGCGACGCCGTGATGGCGGTGTTCGGATCGCCACTGGGGCGCGGAGCCCAGCAGGAGGCGGAGGCGGCGTTGCGGTGCGCCCTGGCCATGCGCCAGGCCCTGCGCGAGCTCAATGCCAGCTGGGCCCAGGAGGGGCTCGAACCGTTCGACAGCGGCATCGGCCTGGCCAGCGGTGAGGTGATCGCGGGTCAGATCGGCAGCCCCGAGCGGCTCGATTTCACCGTGATCGGTGACAAGGTGAACCTGGCCAGCCGGCTGGAGGGGCTGACCCGCAGCGAGGCCCAGCCCGTGCTGTTCGATGCCACCACGGCGGAGCTGGCCGCCGCCGCCGTCGCCACGCGCGCCCTGGGTGAGCGGCCGGTGAAGGGCATGGGGGCGATTCCGATCTACACCCTGGCAGTCACGGACGGCGAGCTGAAAGGGTCGGACTGAGGGGCCCCGAAGCGATCCCAGCGGAAGGCGCCCAGCAACCTCGCCAGCTCAGGCTCCAACGGCTCCTGCAGCAGCAGATCGCCCGTGACCGCCGCCAGCAGCACGCCATTGCGGTAATGCCCGGTGGCCAGGGTCAGCCCCTCGATTGGTGATGGTCCCAGCAGGGGCGCTTGGTCGGGGGTGCCGGGCCGGAAGCCCCACCAGCGCTCCATCGGCGGCCAGTGGGCAGCCTCCGGCAGCAGCGCCGCCAGACCGTCCTGCAGCTGCCGCTGCCCCTGGGGCGTCAGTCCGGCGTTGAAGCCCGCCTCCGGCTCGCTGGTGGCCCCCACCACCAGCAGACCGTCGTCGCGGGGCACCAGGTAGGTGCCGGGGCCGAACAGCACACGCCTCAGGGCCTGGCGCGGCCCCTGCAGCGAGAGCATCTGTCCCTTGATCGGTCGCACCGGCAGCTGGGGCAGCAGCTGGGCGCTCCAGGCGCCGCCGGTCAGCACGGCGTCGCCGCAGGGCAGCACCGTTTCGCTGCCCTCGACCCGCCGCCGCCGCACCCCCTCCAACCGCCCGCCCCGCACCAGCAGCTCGCTCACCTCGCTGCCCTCCTCGAAGACCACCCCCAGGGCCACGCAGGCCCGCTCCAGGGCGCGCATCAATTGGCGGCGGTTGTCGATCTGGCCGTCCTGGCTGAACAGCAGTCCGGCCCGCCAGCTGGGCCCCAGCCCTGGCACCTGTCGCTCCAGGGCTGGACGATCCAGGGGCTCTCCGAATGGAGCCGTGGGGTAAGCGTCGCGTTCAGCTGCGCTGCTGAAGGGCACCACGATGCCGCAGGTCCTGAGGCCGGCGCCGAGGCCACTGTCGGCCTCGATTTCCGCCACCCAGGTGGGAATGCGCTCCAGGCTGCGCCGGCCCAGCTCCAGCAGGGGTCCCACCAGCCCCTCGGCGTGGGGGGCGAGCATGCCGGCCGCCACGAAGCCGGCCGCCTCGCTGCGGTTGCGGCTGAGCACGTGGACGCTGCGGCCGCGGCGGGCCAGCTGGTGGGCGATGGTCAGCCCGATCAGGCCGCCCCCCAGGACCACCACGACTCCATCCATGCCACGGGGTGCCATAACCTCAAGGTATCCAAGCGCCAAAGGCATGGCGACGGCCCTTTGCCAGCGGCCGCTGCCCTCCGCCTTCCGCAAGGGCCCGCTGCATAGGATCAGCTCAAGCCAGGAGACAGGGATGGGTGCGGCGATGGCAGAGGGGTGCTGGGAGGCCGTGATCGGCCTGGAAACCCATGTGCAGTTGGGCACCGCCAGCAAGATCTTCACGGCCGCCTCCACCAACTACGGCGACGATCCCAACACCCACATCGATCCGGTGGTGCTGGGTCTGCCCGGCACCCTGCCGGTGCTGAATGAAAAGGTGCTGGAGTATGCGGTGAAGGCGGCCCTCGCCCTCAACCTGCAGGTTGCCGAGCACAGCAAGTTCGACCGCAAGCAGTATTTCTATCCAGATCTGCCCAAGAACTACCAGATCTCCCAGTTCGATCAGCCGATCGCCGAGAACGGCTGGATCGAGGTGGAGGTGGCCGAGAAGGGCAAGGACACCTACCTCAAGACGATCGGCATCGAGCGGCTGCATATGGAAGAAGACGCAGGCAAGCTCGTTCATGCCGGCAGTGATCGCCTCGCCGGCAGCACCCATTCATTGGTGGATTACAACCGCGCCGGGGTGGCCCTGGCTGAAATCGTCAGCAAGCCCGATCTGCGCACGGGCCGGGAGGCGGCGGAGTACGCCTCGGAGATCCGCCGGATCATGCGCTATCTGGGCGTGAGCGACGGCAACATGCAGGAGGGATCGCTGCGCTGCGATGTGAACATCTCGGTGCGGCGCGGGCCGAATGAACCATTCGGCGTGAAGGTGGAGATCAAGAACATGAACTCCTTCTCGGCGATCCAGAAAGCCTGTGACCATGAGATCGCCCGCCAGATCAAGGCGATCGAGGGCGGTGAGCTGATCCGGCAGGAAACACGCCTCTGGGATGAGAGCAAACAGCTCACCAAGAGCATGCGCAGCAAGGAGGGCAGCAGCGACTACCGCTACTTCCCCGAGCCGGATCTGGGCCCGATCGAGGTGACCTCCGAGCGGCGTGAGGGTTGGCGCGCCGAACTGCCCGAGCTGCCGGCGGCCAAGCGCCACCGTTACGCCGACCAGCTGGGTCTCTCGATCTACGACGCCCGGGTGCTCACCGATGAGCGCGCCATGGCCGAGTACTTCGAAGCCGCCGTGGCTGCCGGAGCGGAGGCCAAGGGGGTTGCAAACTGGGTCACCGGCGACATCGCCGCCTACCTCAATGCCGGCAAGCTCTCGGTCACCGAGCTGCCCCTCAAGCCCACACAGCTGGCGGAGCTGGTGCAGCTCATCGATAACGGCACCATCAGCGGCAAGATCGCCAAGGACCTGCTGCCGGAGCTGCTGGAGAAGGGCGGTTCCGCCAAGGCGATCGTGGTGGAGCGGGGCCTGGGCATGATCAGCGACCCCGTCGCCATCACCGAGGTGGTGGCGGAGCTGCTGGCGGCCCATCCGGTTGAGGTGGAGGCCTTCCGTGGAGGTAAGACCAAACTTCAGGGCTTCTTCGTGGGGCAGCTGATGAAGCGCACCGGCGGCCGGGCCGACCCGAAGCTGGCCAATCGCATCCTCAGTGAGCAGCTCAAGGGCTGAGGCTTGAGTCGGGACTTGATGGCCAGCCGCTGGTTATCGGTTCGGAGGTGGCTGCTGGGGTGCTCCTGGCTTGATGAAGCCCCGAATGGTCTGAAAGGAGTCTTCCGCGAAGGAAGCGTCGCCGGTGAACTCCGGTTTGTTGATGACTCGGAGCCGCTCATCCACATGGCTGATCAGCGTGGCCATGTCCGGCTTGCTGGCCAGGTTGAGGTTGGTGGGCTCCTGGTTGGCACTGATCACTGCGGAGCCGTTGGCCACGGCGCTCTCGATCGTGGAGATCAGATCATTGGCCAGCACATATTTACGGTTGTAATTCTCATAATTGCTGGCTTGTCCATAGAGCTGGCTGAAGGTCCAGGCTGAATAGAGGACCAGCCCGGAGGTGATGCCGATGTTGATGATGGCATTGTTCGACTTCTCCCAGCCCTGCTTGCTGATCAGAGCGAGGGAGCTGAGGGCGAGGATCCCCGCCGCAGTGCTCAGCGAGAGGGCGGCATAGCGGTGGGAGAAATAGAACACCCCCACGGTGCAGGCCAGTCGCCTCCCCTGATCCAGCTGGCTGATCTGTTCTTTGAGCCGCTGGGTCTGGCCCGGTGTGATCGACACGTCCACCCCAACAGTGCTGAGCCGACCGATGCGGGTATCGATGTTGATGAGTCGATTATTGAGATCCGCCAGCTGCCGTTCTCTCTCGTCTGAATTCATAGGTTGACCCTGGCAGATAGTCCAGCGGCTGGAGATCCCGGACACGGTGAAGAACACCCCCCAGTACAACACCATGGCCAGCAGAATCAGCCCTGCGCTGATGGTCAGATGGCCCGCGAGGGTGGGTCTGGCACTGCGGCTGCTCTCGCCGACCTGCTCGTCGATCAGCCAACCCCGCAGCTGACGGTAGCAGCGGGTCCAGGCCACCATTAGGAGGTGGGGCGGCCGTGGCCCTCCCTGCGGCGATTCGAAATCGGGATCCATGCAGGTCCACGTTCGATCATTCAGCCTAAGAAGGTTGCTCTGGCTCGTCAGCCGCACCTCCCAGCAACGCCGTCACCAGCTGCTGGTCCAGGGCTTCGACCGCGCCACTGTTCTCGATCACCAGATCGGCCAGCGGGCGTTTGCGCTCCAGGGGCCACTGGGCCGCCACTCGGGCGCGAGCCTCCGCCTCGCTGAGCCGGTCGCGGGCCATCAGCCGTTTGAGTTGCTGGTCCTCTTCGCAGTCCACCAGCCAGACCTCGCTGCAGAGCCCCTCCAGCCCCGCCTCGAACAGAAGGGGGATCATCAGTACCACCACTGGGGCCGTGGCCAGTCGAGCCAGATCGGCATCAAAGCGTGCTCGCACCAGCGGATGGATCAGTGCCTCCAGCCAGGCCCGCTCCGCCCCATCCGCGAACACGATCCGCCCGAGGGCGGCGCGATCGATCCCTCCTGTCGCGTGGCGCACCCGGGCGCCGTAGCGCTCCAACACGGCCTGCTCCCCTTGGCTACAGGCGGCCAGGGCCTCCCGGGCATAGCTGTCGGCATCCAGCACGGGCAGCCCATGGCGCTCGGCGAGTAACCGGCCCACGCGGCTCTTGCCCGTGGCGATGCCGCCGGTTAGGCCGATGCGACGTTGGTGTGGGGGGATCAAGGCTGTGGTCCTCGGCGGTGGGACTGGCTGCCGGCCCCGATCCTGCCCGTCAGACCGACAGCTCGGCAGGATGCAGGCAGCTTGCTCCCTCCCGTGACCCTTGCGGCCCTCTGGCATCCGATCTCAGGTGGTCTCACCGCTCCGGCCGGTTTTCTGGCGGCGGGGATCATGGCCGGGCTCAAACCCTCCGGCAACCCGGACCTGTCCCTGCTCCTGGCCCCGGAGGGGGCCGTGTGCGCCGGCACCTTCACCACCTCGCTGGTGCGCGCCGCCTGCGTCGACCTCTGCGCCCAGCGCCTGGCCGCCAGCGGTGGCCGGGCCCGGGCGGTGCTCACCAACTCCGGCCAGGCCAATGCCTGCACCGGTGACCGGGGCCTGATCGACAGCCTGAGGGCCACCCAGGCCACTGCCGACCTCCTCGACCTGGCGGCCGAGCAGGTGCTGATCTGCTCCACCGGCGTGATCGGCGTGCCGATCCCGATGGACATCCTGCTGGCGGGCCTCGATCCCCTGGTGGAAGCCCTCAGCCCCGAGGGGGGCGCCGCCGCCGCCACCGCGATCCTCACCACCGACCTCACCGCCAAGCAGATCGCCCTGGAGGCCGACCTCGGCGGCCGCCGCGTGCGGATCGGCGGCATGGCCAAGGGCTCCGGGATGATTCACCCCAACATGGCCACGATGCTGGGCTATCTCAGCTGCGATGCCGGCGTGCCGGCGGAGCTGTGGCAGGCGATGGTGCAGCGGGCGGTGGACCGCTCCTTCAATGCGATCACGGTGGACGGGGACACCAGCACCAACGACACGTTCCTGGCCTTTGCAGCCGGGGAACCCCTGAACCCCGAGCACTTTGAGGCGCTGGAGGCCGGCCTGACGGCGGTGTCGCAGCACCTGGCCCGGGCGATCGCCCGCGATGGCGAGGGGGCCACCTGCCTGATCGAGGTGCAGGTGGAGGGTGCCCCGGATGAGGCCGGCGCCCGGGCGATCGCCCGCACCATCTGCGGCTCCTCGCTGGTGAAGTGCGCCATCCACGGTCGCGATCCCAACTGGGGCCGGATCGTGGCGGCGGCGGGCCGTGCCGGCGTGGCCTTCGACCCCGAAGCGGTGGCCCTCTGGCTGGGGGAGCACCAGCTGATGGCGGCGGGCCAGCCCCTGGCCTTCGATCGCCCGGCCGCCTCGCGCTACATGGCCGAGCGGGCCGCCGGTGCCTATCTCAACCCCGATCCGCTCCTGGGCGACACCGTGGCCATCCGCCTGGTGGTGGGCGACGGCCCTGGTGAGGGCCTGGCCTGGGGCTGTGATCTCTCGGATCAATACGTGCGCATCAACGCCGACTACACCACCTGAACGCTCGCGGCTACGGGCAGGATGGGATCTCTTCCACCACCAGCCCCCCCCATGTCCGAGGCCGGAGCCCGGCGTCGATCCCGCCGATCCAGCCCTGAGGCGGCGGCGGCGCCCCAACCCCCAAAGCGCTGGCCCCGCTGGCTGCTGCCCCTGGTGGCGGGCCTGGCCTTCGGATCGGGCTACGCCCTCACCGATCGCCTGCTGGCGTTGCAGGCCAGCGGGCCGGTCAAGCTGGATCAGACGTTCGATGTCAAACCGTTTCCCGGCACCCCGCTGGAGAGCCTGCGCCTGCGCTATGGCGCCGACCGCCAGGAGCTGCGCGCTGATCTGGAGCTGATCGAGGCGGAACGCCAGCAGCAGGAGACAGCGGCCAAGGCCAAGCGCGAGGCGGCCGAAAGGACCAGGCAACAGCAGGAGACCAGCGGCAGCCAGGCTGGAGACTCCACCAGCGGATCTTCAGCGGAGTCCGGCGGCGCGTCCGACGCCGCGGCAGATGCTCCGCGCTCCGAACCCATCCCTGAGCCTGGGCCGCCCACGCTCGAAGCGCCACCGCCGCCGGCTCCCGAGCGTTAGCCCTGATCTGCCACAGTTTGGCCAGAGCGGACGGTCCCTTCAATGCATGCCCCCCAATCTCTGCTGCAGGCTGCGTTGAATCGGCTGGGGGCTCGCCTCGGCAGTGGCTTCGCCGATTCGGCGGCCAGCCTGGCCGTGCTGGCCCAGGAGGCGCCCGAGCGCCTCAGGCGCGAGCTGGAGTTGTTCTGGAGTGAAGTGGAGCAGGAGGCCCAGCGGCTCGAAACCGAGGTCACGGCTGGCGGCTCGGCCGCCAGCACCGGCACTGCAGCGGCCAGTGCCACGGCCTGGGCCGCAGCCGCTCCCCAGGATCAGATCGATGATCTGCGCGCCCGGGTGGCGACGATCTCCCGCCAACTTGAGGACCAGGCTTGATGGGCGCCTGGCGCCAACGCTGGCAGGGCTTGGCCCGTTCGCTGCGGATCTGGTGGACCGTGCTGCGCCTGCTGGGGGGGCTCTGGTGGGATGGCAAGAACTGGACCTACCCCGGCGGCCCCACCCAGGAGCGGCGGGAGGCCCGGCAGCAGCGGCGGGCCCACTGGCTCACCCAGGAGCTGCTGGGCCTGGGCTCGGCCTTCATCAAGCTGGGCCAGCTGCTCTCCGCTCGCCCCGATGTGCTGCCGGCGGGCTATGTCGAGGAGCTCTCCCGCCTTCAGGATCAGGTGCCCTCCTTCCCCTTCACGGTGGTGCAGGCGCTGCTGGAGGAGGAGCTGGGTGGGCGCTGCGCTGAGATCGTCGACCTCGAAGAGCGGCCCCTGGGCTCCGCCAGCCTCGCCCAGGTGCACCGGGCCAGCCTGCGCAGTGGCCGCCAGGTGGTGTTCAAGATCCAGCGGCCCGGGCTGGAGCGGTTGTTCCGCCTGGATCTGGAGGTGATGCAGCAGGTGGCGGCAGTGATGCAACGCCATCCGCGCTGGGGAGAGGGCCGCGACTGGGTGTCGATCGCCCAGGAATGTCGCCGGGTGCTGCTGCGGGAACTGGATTTCCGCCTGGAGGCCGAACATGCGGCCCGCTTCCGTCAGCAGTTCCTCGACGATGCCGGCATCCGCATCCCCGCGGTGATCTGGGAGCTCAGCACCCGCCGGGTGCTCTGCCTTGATTTTCTGCCGGGCATCAAGATCACTGATCGCGCCGCCCTGGTGGCGGCGGGCATCGACCCGGCGGCGGTGGCTGAGAAGGGTGCGGCCAGCTACCTGCAGCAGCTGGTGCGCTTCGGCTTTTTCCATGCCGACCCCCACCCCGGCAACCTGGCTGTGGCCGCCGATGGCGCCCTCATTTACTACGACTTCGGGATGATGGGCCAGCTCTCGCCGCGGTTGCGCAGCCGGCTGGGCCGGATGGTGCGGGCTGCTGCGGCCCGTGATGCCGCCGGCCTGGTGGACGAGCTGCAGGGAGCCGGGGTGATCGCCAAGGACGTGGATCCCGGCCCCGTCCGACGCCTGGTGCGGGTGATGCTCACCGAAGCGCTCACGCCCCCCTTCTCCACAAACGTGATCGAGAAGCTCTCCGGCGACCTCTACGACCTGGTCTACGGACAGCCGTTTCGCCTGCCCGCCGAGCTGATCTTCGTGATGCGGGCCCTCTCCACCTTCGAGGGGGTGGGGCGCAGCCTCGATCCCGGCTTTAGCCTGATGGCCATTGCCCGCCCCTACCTCCTACCCCTGATGACCGCGAGCGGGAACGGCCCCAACGATTTCCTCGGTGAACTCAGCCGCCAGGCCGCTGAAGTGGGCAGCCGTGCCCTGGGGCTGCCGCGCCGGCTGGAGGACAGCCTCGTACGCATCGAGCAGGGCGACCTGCAGGTGCAGATCAGGGCCGGTGAAACCGATCGGCTGCTGCGCCGCCTGGCACTCGCTCAGCAGAGCACCAGCCAGGCGATCCTGCTGGGAGCCTTTGCTGTGGCTGCCGCGGTGCTGGGGTCCGGCAGTCAGCAGGCCCTGGCCGCGATCCCGCTGGTGGCCGGGGTGCCGGTGGGTTTGAGCTGGATCAAGCTCCAGGGGCGCCTGCGGCGGGATGCGCGGCTGGAGAAATTGCCGGGAGCTGGGGGCTGAACGCTCGGCTGAGCTGGGTACAGCCGTTGGGCTTCAGTTGCAGCCCTGCACGGAGATGCGGTAGCTGAAGCCGAGGGCTCCAGGCTGGCTGGAGGAGCCGATCCGGAAGTTCATCAGGCTGGTGCGCTTGCCCGGCACCGAGGCAAAGGGCCCCCACATCCGGCCGGTGCCCTGGGGGGGCGTCAGCGTTTCGTTGAACAACCGCAGGCTGCTCCCGTCAGTGAAGCGCATGAATCCCTGCACCGGATAACTGGCCTCGTCGGTGGAGGTGGCGGTGAAGAAGAAGCGGTAGCTGCTGAAGGGCTGGTCCACGATGAAATCGGTGTTCCAGTTGTTGCGACCCAGCAGGCGCCCCCGCCCGATCCGCTTGCTCACCA
Organism: Cyanobium sp. CZS48M; assembly: GCA_030373145.1. GTDB lineage: Bacteria > Cyanobacteriota > Cyanobacteriia > PCC-6307 > Cyanobiaceae > Regnicoccus_A. The sequence continues at coordinate 299,150 of JAUCZK010000001.1, forward strand.
CCGGCTCGGAGCCGCCGATGGGCATCAGGAAGGTGCAGTTGGCTGCGGGCTGGGCCAGCGCTGGCCCAGCTGTCATCACACCAATCGTCAGCATCGCCAAGGCCTGGGCCAGACGCACTGGGGTGGAAGCGATCATGAAGTGCCCAAGGCTTGTGGCCGGATCGTAGATCCCCTGAGGTCCCCGTCCTTCGGCTCCGGCATAGAGCGCCTGGCTGCCCAGTTCGTCTCCCCAGGGAGTTGATCACAGGGCTGAAGCTGCATGAGACGGTCAGTTCCTGAAGGGCCACCAAGCCGCCGAGGTGGAAGCAGCTGTCCGAGCCACTGAGAGGAGAGCCCCATCTCCACAGTCACCAACTGGCCGCCTCCTGATTCCGGCTGAGGCCAAGCCTGGGGCCTGGCGCACCCCCTGGCGCTCAGAAGAAGAACTTCACACCGGCTTCAATCCCATTCTGATCAATGTTGTAGGAATTTTCGGGGATCTGATCATTGCTTCCGCTCAGGTGCAGATAGCGCCACGACAGATTGAGCTGGGTGGAGTTGCCGATGGCATAGCCGAGGCCAGCCTGGGCGTTCCAGGAGTAATCCTCCGAGTTGTTCACTCCGAAGCCCCCGAGGTCGGCGCGGGCGAAGAGCCTCAGGCGGGGGGAGAGAAACACCATGGCCTGGGTCCCGATCAGGGGCTGCGCCACGGTGCTCCCGAACGACTGCTGCCGCTGCAGATTCAATCCCTGCAACGTTCTCGACTTCTCCAGGCGCGGCCCCTTGAACGTCAGGGTTCCGCCAGACCCCTGGCTCTGCACGTCCAGGTCGTATTGCATGTCGACGAACCGCACCCCGGCATAGGGAATAATCGTGAAACTGCCGGCGCGCGCCACTGCCGATTCCCGGTCTCCGAAGCGATAGCGCAGGGCCAGGTCATAGATCCCCTGGATATTCCCGATACTGGCGTCGATGCTGCGCTGGCCGTCAGGAGTGAAGGTGAGGCTGCGCTTGCCAAGAGGGCCTTCGATGGAGCGCGTCTTGATGTTCCTGAGCGTTCCCTCTTCCCCCTTGACGGAGACGTAGCTGATATCTGTGAGGAGTCCGACCCGGCCGTACTCGACGCTGCCCCGGAAGTAGGCCGCGGACGTCAGCGGTCTGAGCACCTGGCCGAGGTCCAGATCCAGGTCGGTTGTGAAGCCTCTGACGGTGGTGGTCCCGGAGGTGCGCAGCGGCGCGAAGCCGTAGAGCTCCAAGGTGGCGGCCCAGGGCGTCGGCGATGGCTGGGGTTCGCTGGCGCCGGGCTCCAGTGGGGTGGGCTCCGCTGAGGTCGGTTCGGCAGCCCTGGCGGCACAGGGTTCCAGGGCAACAGCCGAAGCCAGAAGGCCAGTCAGCAAACTCGCGCTGATTGGCAGGAGCCGAGCCCATGAACGGCGTGCTGGAGAGGGATGAAGGAACCAGGCCACGTGATCAAGACAAGAAATGAACCCACCCACTCGGGCGCGCCAGCCGGCGGCATCGAACAAGGTAGACAAACTATTCCACACCGTCTCAATTCCTGCCTCTCCCCAGTTGGAGATTGACCTGCGCCAACGTGGCAATTCTTGAGCACTCTGCTCAGTGGGGTGGACGCCCCAGGCGCAACACACCCGAGGGCAGCACGCCGTAGCGACGCCGAAACCCCATGGCGAAGCCGGAGAGATCAGCGAAGCCGTGGCGGCGGGCGATCGACGCCACCGTGTCATCCGCTTCAGGATGGAGCAGGGCCTGACGGGCCGCTTCGAGGCGCTGAGCCTTGAGCCATTGCATGGGGCTGCAGCCGAACCTTTCCTGGAACAGGATCTGAAGACTCCGGCGGGAGTAGGCGCTGCGCAGTTCCATCTGGGTGAGGGTGATCGGGGTGTGCAGGTGGGCCTTCATCCACTCCAGCAAGTCGGTGAACGCCTGCTCCCGCGGCTGGGGAGCCGGGTGGGGGCTCCCGGTCCCGGAGTGTTGAGCCCCGAGCAGCTCCGGAAACAGCAGCAGGGCCAGGAGCCGAAGCAGGAGATCCTCGATCCCGAGAGCGGCGAAGCCCCCGGCGGCTTCCAGATCAGGCGCATCCAGTGTCGTCAGGGTCCGCCGCAGGGTGGTCAGCAGATCGTTCTCCAGGGCGTTGCCGGGAAGCACCAGCCTGGGCTGGCGGAGCCGGCGAAGAAAGGCCTTCGGTCCACGGGCAGCTCCGGCGATCGCGGCGGCGGTGAGGGCCAGCCGACCAGGATCCAGGTGAATCAGTACTTCCTGGAGAAACCCGGTCTGGGCTTCGAAGGCCGAGCCGGGGAGATACAGCAGACCCTGTTGCGGCAGGAGATCGAAGCGTTGATGCAGGATCGTCACCCGGGCGGATCCGGCATAGGCCAGGGCGACCATGGCCCACCCGGTCTCCTCGGCTTCCAAAAGCAATGGAGCATGCACGCTGCTGGAGAGCGTGAGGTGATCCAGGCGAAGGACAGCGTTGCGGTGGAAGAAACCTTGGCGTTCACCCATCCGCACCAGCCCACGCAGGGGGGTGGCGGCATGGATCCTCTCCGCCAGGGCAGTTTCATCCCTCAGCACAAGGGCGCGATCGTTGAGGAGCACCAGCGGAAGGTGATCGGAATCTGCGCCGCCGCCCTGATTGTGCGTTTCCACCGCATGATTCCTGTCCGTTTATTGATCTTAGGCAACAAATCCGATGGAATCAGTCTTGGGAGAGTTCGGGAAATTGAGCTGAAGCACTACGCTCGCCTCATCGACAACCTGTCGTTCGGGAATGCCCCGACCTGATTTCATCTGGCTGGCCCTGGTCGTGCTCACCCTCCTGCTCGTTCAGCCGGCCGCTTCTCGGGCTGCGGCCAGCTGCCCCGCGGACATGGTGGCGATCCCCGCCGGCCGCTTCCGCATCGGCGCCGCCGGCCAGCTGGGGGAGGAGCGGGCCGCGGCCGGGGTGCGCCTCTCCCCCTTCTGCCTCAGCGCCCATGAGGTGACGAACCGGCAGTTCTCCGCCTTCGTGGCCGCCACTGGCTACCGCACCGTGGCCGAGCGGCCCCTCACGGTTGAACAGTTCCCCGATCTCTCTCCGGCCGAGCGCAAGCCGGGTTCCCTGGTGTTCGAGCCCGTGGCGGGGGATGGCCCGATCGAGGAACTCAGCTGGTGGCACTGGGTTCCCGGTGCCGACTGGCGCCACCCGCAGGGTCCGGGCAGTTCGATCGCCGGCCTCAACGACCATCCCGTCGTGCAGATCGCCTTCGACGATGCCGAGGCCTACACCGACTGGGCCGGGGCGGCCTTGCCGACCGAGGCCCAGTGGGAGTTCGCTGCCCGTGGCGGCCTCAAGGATCAGGTCTTCAGCTGGGGCAACACCTGGAAGCCCGGCCTGGCCAACACCTGGCAGGGGACGTTCCCCGTGAACAACACCGCCGAGGACGGCTACCCGGGCACCGCCCCGGTGGGCCACTTCCCCGCCAATGGCTACGGCCTCTTCGACATGACGGGAAACGTCTGGGAGTGGACATCCGACTGGTACCAGAGCGGCCACGCCTCGATTGAGGGCCAGCTGGATCCCCACCTGGAGGATGCCGCCGCCAGCAGCGACCCGCGGGATCCGGGGGTCGCTAAGCACGTGATCAAGGGCGGCTCCTTCCTGTGCGCCCCCAACTACTGCAGCCGCTACCGGCCCGCCGCCCGGGAAGCGGAGAGCCCGGACACGGGCACCTCTCACATCGGCTTCCGCCTCGCTTCCCCGCTCCTCAACGCCTCCCTCTGACCCATGGCTGACGCCCCTCTGCACCGCCTGAGCACCGCCCTGGGCCGCCTCCGCTTCGGCTGGGGGCGCCGGGTGGCGGCCTTCTTGGCGGTCCTGCTGCTGGTGGGCTGGCAGCTGGGCTGGTCGCCCGCCGCCGCCCAGCGGATGGTGAGCGGGGTACTGGGCAGCCCGGCCGCGAAGGCCACGATTGCCGGGAACCAGCTGCCGGCTCCCCCTCCGCCCTTCGGGGGCGTGATCAAGGAGAACGCACTCGACTCGAAGCCGTGGTGGCCGCCCACGGTGGTGCCCCCCAAGGACGCGCCGAACGTGCTGCTGATCATGACCGACGACGCCGGATTCGCCGTCAACAGCGTGTTCGGGGGCGTGATTCCCACTCCGGCGATGGAGCGGATCGCCAGCCAGGGGCTTCGCTACAACCGCGTCATGTCCACGGCCCTGTGTTCGCCCACACGGGCGGCCCTGATCACCGGACGCAACCATCATTCCGTGGGCTTCGGCGTGATCGCCGAGCAGGCCACCGGCTTCCCCGGCTACGACAGCATCATCGGCGTCGAGAACGCCACCATCGGCCGGATCCTGCGCGACAATGGCTATGCCACCAGCTGGTTCGGAAAGGACCACAACACCCCCACCTACCAGGCCAGCCAGGCCGGGCCGTTCACCCAATGGCCCACCGGCATGGGCTTTGATTACTTCTACGGATTCGTGGGCGGGGACGCCAACCAGTGGGGCCCGAACCTGTTCCGCAACACCACCCAGATCTATCCCTGGAAGGGCCAGGAAGGCAGCCTGAAGCTGGATCGCTCCGATCCGGCGGCGAAGGTTTGGCCGGTCACGGGCAAGGAGCCTTCCTGGAACCTGATCACCGCGATGGCCGACGACGCCATCGACTGGATGACGCGCATCCACCAGACCAACCCCGACCAGCCGATCTTCCTGCACTACGTGCCGGGCTCCTCCCACGCCCCGCACCACCCCACCAAGGAATGGGTCGACAAGATTCATGAGCTGCACCTGTTCGACGACGGCTACGAGAAGCTGCGCGAGCGGATCTTCGAGAACCAGAAGAAGCTCGGGGTGATTCCGGCCGATGAGAAACTCACCCCCTGGCCGGCCGACATCCTCACCCCCTGGGATCAGCTCAGTGAGGAGGCCAAAAAGCTCTACATCCGCCAAGTGGAAGTGTTCGCCGCCTTCGTGGCCTACAACGACCACGAGATCGGCCGGGTGATCCAGGCCTTCGACGATCTGGGCAAGCTGGACAACACGTTGATCGTCTACATCAACGGCGACAACGGCACCAGCGCCGAGGGAGGCCCGGAGGGCACCTTCAGCGAGGTGGCCTTCTTCAACGACGTTCGTCCCCCGGTGGACGTGCAGATGAAGTACTACGACGCCTGGGGCACGGAATTCGCCTACAACCACATGTCGGCTGGATGGTCGTGGGCGTTCGACACCCCCTTTGACTGGTTCAAGCAGAACGCCTCCCGGCTGGGGGGCGTGAACCAGAACATGGTGATTTCCTGGCCCAAGCGGATCAAGGACAAGGGTGGCCTGCGCGAACAGTTCCTCCACGTGATCGATGTACTGCCCACGATCCTGGAGGCCAGTGGGATCCCGGCTCCCCAGACCGTGGACGGCATCCAGCAGAAACCGATCGAAGGCACCAGCTTCCTTTACACCTTTGACCAGGCCAACGCCAAGGCCCCTTCACGGCACACGACGCAGTACTTCGAGATGATGGGCCAGTGGGCTCTGTATCACGATGGCTGGCTGTTGAGCACCAAGGTGGACCGTGCCCCCTGGGACGCCTTCGGACCGGCGAATCCTGATCCGCTCAACAACCAGGTGTTCCAGCTCTACGACCTCTCCAAGAACTTCAACCAGTCGGAAGACATCGCCGGGCAACATCCGGACAAGGTGGCGGAGCTCCGCAGGATGTTCGTGGAAGAGGCCAAGAAGCATCAGGTGTTCCCGCTCAACGCCTCGGTGGCCGCCAGGGTGGCCGCCGCGCGGCCCAGCCTCACTGCCGGGCTTAACGAGCTGGTGTACACCCGGCCGATGACCGGCGTGCCCCAGGGGGATGCGCCCTACCTGCTGAACACCTCCTACACCCTCACCGCCGACATCACGGTGCCCCAGCAGGGTGCCGAAGGCATGATCGCCACCTCCGGCGGACGCTTCGCCGGCTGGGGGTTCTACCTACTCAAAGGGAAGCCGGTGTTCAACTGGAACCTGCTGAACCTGGACTGGGTGAAGTGGGAAGGCCCCGAGGCCCTCACACCAGGCCGCCACAGGGTGGAGTTCGACTTCAAGTACGACGGCCTAGGGCTCGGTACGATCAAGTTCAACAGCTTCGCCGGCGTGGGCAAGGGTGGAACGGGCACCCTGAAGGTGGACGGCAAGGTGGTGGCCACCAAACGCATGGAGAAAACCATCCCGATCATTCTTCAATGGGATGAGAGCTTCGATATCGGCTCCGACACCATCACCGGCATCGACGACAGCGATTACCTACCGCCCTTCCCCCTTACCGCCAAGCTCAACAAGCTCACGATCAACATTGATCGGCCCCAGCTCAGCCCAGCAGACATCAAGAAGCTGGAAGCGGGCATGAAGACAGCTGCTCTCGGGATCCAATGACCCTGCATACGTTAATCTCTTGCCAGACTGACTGAAAGTCCCAGACGATCTGATGCCGCCACCGATCATTCCTCACCACTTCATGGTTCAGTTCGTCACCTCCATGGTGGCGTTGCTGAATCCCCTTGGCGATTTCGCCCTGTTCCTGGCCCTCACCCAGGGACGCAGCCGGGCCGAGCAGAAGAGCATCGGCAATCAGGCGGCTGTGGCGATCGGCGTGATAATGCTCACCTCCCTCTGGTTGGGCAGAGCCATTCTGGGCGGCATCGGCATCAGCATCGGCGCGTTCTCGATTGCGGGAGGTATTGTGCTGTTCGGCATCGGCCTTGGCATGTTGAACAGCAAATCCGGTGACTCCTCAAAGACAGAATCCAATCAGGACAACATCGATGCGGGTCGGATGAAAACCTCACCGGCGGTGGTTCCCCTGGCGATCCCGATCTCCGCCGGGCCTGGTGTGATCACGGCCCTGCTTGTGGCATCCCACAGCAATGAGGCAGGGATTCCCGGCCTGCTGGCCCTGTCGGTCGCCAGTGTGGTGATGGCGGGGATGATGGCCGTGGTGTTCTGGTATGCCCCGGCACTCGGCAGGCTGATGGGCCCCTCGGGTATGCAGATTACCACCCAGATCATGGGCCTGATTGTCACGGCGATCGCCTCCCAGATGGTGCTGAATGGCTTGAAGAGCGCTGCTCCTATGTTCATCTCCCCGTCGTAGGTCCAGCTCATGCACAAGCCAGCGCGGCCTTCCAGATCCGGGCCTTTCAAAAACCAGTCTTCCAGAACTCATTCCTCCAGAAACAGAGCCCGTTGGATCCCATCGCTCCTCTCCGGCCTGCTGCTGCAGCTGGGTGCCACCCCCGTGCTGGCGGCCCAGCAGGTCACGTTCCGGCTGGGTGAACTGCAACGCTCGGTCCCCGTGGCCGACCTGGCCGAATTTGTGCGCACGGGAACGATCAGTAACAACATCTCCTTCCTGATTGATCCGCTCAAGCCGGGTGATCGTCAGGCGTTGCGTTTCGCCCTTAGCCATCCCTTCCCCACCACCAGCCTGGAAGTGTCCGACTTCCTGCAGACCCCCATGGGCGGTGTGGTGGTGCGCCAGTTCGCCAAACTGTTCGAACGGCCCCCTGCGGAAGTGGTGCCTGCCCTGTCGGGAGCCCTGATCCTCGGCGCCTCCTCCGGCAAAGGGTTGAGGCTGATGGATGTGCTGGAGAAGTATCCCCTCGAGAATCTGATCATCGGCGTGCCGAAGGTGATGAACCTGGCCCGCCGCCTCAGGGGTCAATTCGATCTGCAGGAGCAGATCTTTCCCCGACTGGCCACGAAGGATCCTGCCAACCCTCTGCCCAGCCCCACCCTGAGCGGGTACGCCAAGCCAGGGGACCACCCCTACAGACGGGAACGCTTCTCCTTCACCGGGCCGGACGGCAACACCATTGAGGTCATCGGCCTGGTGCCCACTCCGAAGCCCGCGGGGGCCGCACGGCCGCCCGGCGCGCCACAGCCTTCCGCCCCGCCCCTGATCGTGCTGGCCCCGGGGCTCAACACCGATTACAACGCCCTGCTCTACGTGGGCGAACACCTGGCCTCGCACGGCTATGGGGTGGCGGCACTCAACTTTCCGGCCACCAGTGCCAACCGGGTGAAGGCCACGATCCAGGGACTCGCCAGCATCCCCGCTCCGAACGCCTGGTACCACCAACCCCTGGATGTGAGCCGGCTGATCGATCAGGTGGCCCGCCGGTTTCCCGGACGGATCGACACCAGCCGCGTCGGGGCGCTCGGCCAGTCGCTGGGGGGGTACACCGTGCTGGCGCTGGGGGGAGCACAACTGGACTGGCCCCACCTCGAGCGCGCCTGTGCCGTGATCAATGACCCCGCCGAGGTGGAGTTCAATCCGGCCATCCTCTGGCAGTGCCAGGCCCCGGGCCAGGTGGTGAAGCGCGCCAGCTTCGCCGATCCCCGCGTCAAGGCTGTGATCGCCGTGAATCCGGTGAGTACTCCGATCTTCACAGCCCCATCCATGCGCAAGCTGAAGGCTCCGGTCCTGATCGTCTCCGGCACCGCTGACATCTTCGCCCCCCCGATTTCGCAGCAACTGGTTCCCTACACCAGCGTGGGGGCGGCCGGCAGTGTGCTGGCCCTGTTTGAAGCAGCCACCCATCTTTCCTTTCTGGATGGAAGCGGTCCACTGCCCGACTGGCTGATCGGACCCAAGCCAGAGAAGGCCCGGGAGGATCTCAAGGCGCTGTCGCTGGCATTCTTCGATCAGGAACTGCTGGGTAGGAACGCGATGCGAACCCTTCTGCCCTCGCAGGCCGCCCTGCAACGCACGGGCCAGCCGATGCAGTTTCTGCTCCGGCGTGAACTGCCCCCCTCGTTGATCCAGGGCATCGATCCCAACCTGGAGCTGGAAGCCGAACCCTCATCCTTCGGGCGATGAACCACGCCCAACGCTCTGCGTGCTGGAAAAGCAAGGATGAGCAGACTTTCCATGGTCTTCCACAGCGTCGTGGCGGCGCTCCGAACCATCGCCCCCGCCCACGAACCAGGGGGAGAGCCGGGAGCGGCCAGGTGAGATCGAACCCCGCGCTGATGACTCCTCTGTTGATCCCTTCCGAGCCTCGCTGATGCCTCAACCCATCATTCCGCACCACTACATGATCCAGTTCGTCACCTCCATGGTGGCTTGCTGAATCCCCTGGCTGATTTCCCCCTGTTCCTGGCTCTCGCCCAAGGACGCAGCCGGGGCGAACAGAAGAGCATCGGCACTCAGGCGGCCGTGGCGATCGGTGTGATCACGGCCCTGTTCTGGTGGCGTCCCACAGTCATGAGGCCAGAATTCCTGGCCTGCTGGCGCTGGTGGTCGCCAGTTGGCGATGGCTGGGCTGGTGGCGATTGCCCAGCCTCTTTGCGCGGCTCCGGCAAAACTCGCTATGGCCGCAAGGGTTGAATTGTTATTTGTGCAGAATTCGGCCGGTGTGGAGATCGATGTTATCAGGGGACTTCTCACCTGGAGGAATGTTGCGCCGAGCACCCTGTTCTTCACCGACCGTCCCGCCAGGATGGCGGGCCACTGCCACACCAAGGAGGAGTTTCTGAAGCTCTGGTTTGAAGGACCCGACAGCTTCTCCCGCAATCCTCCCAACGCCACCCTTTCGATCCTGGAGCCCGGTAAGCCAGACCTGCTCAACGTGGTGGTGCAGTTGCGTAATCCAAGGCTCAACGGCAACGACCTCCTTTACGACATCAAGCTTGTCGAGGGTGTCCTGCCTGCGTCCGGTGATGCGGCTGTTCTGTTCATCGACGTGCTTGGTTTTTGGCGTCGCAATGTCCGTCGAGTCGCAATCGTGGGCACGTCCACGGCCATAGCCGCCTCCGCTGCGGTTTCTGCTTCAGAAGCCATTCCTCCTGCAGCGACCATGGTTCCCGCCTCCCAGCCCTGCCCAGAAGATCAGCCAGCTCAAGGCGATGTTGCAGGAGGGCCTGATCACCCCGGCCCAATACCAGAAAGCCTCCCAGGAGTTGCTGAACCAGTTCGTTCAGTGATCTGCCAAACGCCAGTCGATCACAGGCTCACGCCTGAGAGGGTGACGGAAGCTCCTCACTGGTCACCCTCGTTCTGGGCCTGACCCCGATCGCCAGGGTCAGCGTTTCTGCAACAACCCACCGATCCAGGCCTAACCGCTTCCACGACTACCGACCCCGCCCAGAGGATCTGGATACGTTGAAGGACCCTGGAGGCGGTGGATGCCACCGGAACGTTTCTTTCTGGAGCTTGATCCCCCCGAGGCTCTGATGCGGGACTGGCCCCACGTGGTGATCGTGGGCGGCGGCTTTGCTGGCCTCAAGGCCTGCCATGCCCTGGCCGGCAAGCCCGTGCGGGTGACCCTGATCGACAAGCGCAACTTCAACCTCTTCCAGCCTCTCCTTTATCAAGTGGCCTCGGGGCTGGTGTCGGAGGCCGATGTGGCCTCTCCCCTACGCCAGATGGTGGGCCAGGCCCCGAACATCCAGGTCTTGCTGGGGGAGGTGGTCGACATCGACCCGCAGGCAAAGCAGGTGGCGTTCAACGACCACCGCTATGGCTACGACCACCTGATCCTGGCGAGCGGCTCCGGCAGCACCTACTTCGGTCACGAGGAATGGCGGCCCCTGGCGCCGCCGATGAAGATCCTCGAGCACGCCGATGAGATCCGCCGCCGGTTGCTGATGGCCCTCGAGGAGGCCGAGCAGACCCGCGACCCCGAGCGCCGTCGCTTCCTCCAGACCGTGGTGGTGGTGGGCGCAGGCCCGGCGGGCTGTGAGCTGGCGGGCTCCCTGATCGAGCTGATGCACCGCGCCATCCGCTGTGATTTCAAGCAGCTTCAGCACGACCTCTGCCAGGTGGTTCTGGTGGATGCGGTGGAGCGGGTGCTGCCCACCATGCACCCAAAACTCTCGACCGCCGCGGCCACCCACCTCCAGGGCGCCGGTGTGACCCTGATGATGCGCTCGATGGTGAAGGGCATAGCCCCAGGTCGGGTGTCGTTGGAGGGCACCGATGGCCCCCAGGAGCTGCAGGCCGCCACCATCTGCTGGACCGCTGGCGTGCGGGCCTCCCGGCTCGGCGCCCTGCTGGCTGAACGCACCGGCTGCCCGGTTGATCGTGGCGGGCGGCTGCTGGTGGAGCCCGACTTTTCGGTGCCGGGCCATCCCGACATCCACGCCATCGGTGACCTCTGCGCCTACCTCCACACCAGCGACGGAAAGCCCCTGCCCGGCATGGCCGGACCTGCAGTGCAGATGGGCGGTTGGGTGGCGGCCCACATCCTGGCCAGTAGCGGCGGCAGCTCGGTGGCGCCCTTCCGCTTCACCGACCTGGGCAGCATGGCCGTGATCGGCCCCTGGTACGCCGTTGCCGATCTGCGGGGGCTTCATGTCACGGGGCTTGCGGGCTGGGTCCTCTGGGCCCTGGCGCATCTGGCCTTCATCCCCGATACGGAGAACCGCATCACCCTGTTCACCAAGTGGATGTGGCAGATCGCCACCCGCCAGCGCACGGCCCTGCTGATCACCGGCCGGCCTGATCAGCACCTGGGCGTGGACGTCGGGCTTTTCCGGGCCCAGCTCCACCCCGAGGCCGAGGCCACGGCCGCGCAGCAGGATTCAGAGCCCCTGGCGGCCTGACTGATTCTTCCGTGTGGTCTCCGCTCAACCCTGGTGTTGTGACCTCAGAGCTTTCCCTGGGGTCCCCGTCCTTCGGCTCCGGCATAGAGCGCCTGGCTGCCCAGTTCGTCCTCGATGCGCAGCAGCCGGTTGTACTTGGCCACCCGCTCGCTGCGGCTGAGGGAGCCCGTCTTGATCTGGCCGGCGCGGGTGGCCACCGCCAGGTCGGCGATGGTGGTGTCCTCGGTTTCGCCGCTGCGGTGGCTGATCACGCTGGTGTAGCCGGCCCGGCCGGCCAGATCGATCGCCTGCAGGGTTTCGGTGAGGGAGCCGATCTGGTTCACCTTGATCAGGATCGAGTTGGCGGTGCCGGCGTCGATCCCCCGCTGCAGGCGGCTGGTATTGGTCACGAACAGGTCGTCGCCCACCAGCTGGAGCCGGCTGCCCATGCGCTCGGTCATCAGCGCCCAGCCCTCCCAGTCGTCTTCGGCGAGGCCATCCTCGATCGAGACGATCGGATAGCGGCTCACCAGCGCATCGAGCTGATCCACCATCTCGGCGGAGCTGTAGCTGCCGCCACCGAAGGCATAGCGGCCCTCGGCATAGAACTCGGTGCTGGCCACATCGAGGGCCAGGGAAATCTCCTCGCCGGGCTTGTAGCCAGCCTTCTCGATCGCCGCCACCAGCAGGGCGCCGGCCGCATCGTTGCTCTCCAGGTTGGGCGCAAAGCCACCCTCATCGCCCACGGCGGTGGAGAGGCCCTGGTCGCTCAGCAGCCCCTTGAGCGTGTGGAACACCTCGGTGCCCATGCGCAGGGCCTCACGGAAGCTGGGGGCGCCATGGGGCACCAGCATGAACTCCTGGAAATCCAGGTTGTTGGCGGCGTGGGCCCCGCCGTTGATCACGTTCATCAGCGGCACCGGCAGCAGGGTGGCCATCGGTCCGCCCAGGTAGCGGTAGAGGGGCAGCCCCACCCCATCGGCGGCCGCCCGTGCCACCGCCAGGCTCACGGCCAGCACCGCGTTGGCCCCCAGGGCTGATTTGTTGTCGCTGCCGTCGAGCTCGATCATCGCGGTGTCGACGGCCACCTGCTCGATGGCGGTGAGGCCGCAGAGAACCGGGGCGATCTTCTCCTCGATGTTGGCCACCGCCTGAAGCACTCCTTTGCCGGCGTAGCGGCTGCCGCCATCGCGCAGCTCATGGGCCTCATGGGCACCGGTGCTGGCGCCGCTGGGCACGATGGCGTGGCCCTGGGCGCCACCTTCCAGCCGCACTTCCGCTTCCACCGTGGGGGTGCCGCGGGAGTCGAGCACCTCCCGAGCCACGATGGAATCGATCACGAGGTCGAGGGAGTCGAACACGAAAACTGCAGGCGGTCAGGGCTTGCGGGGATCCTATGGGCCGCCCCGGGGAGCTCTGATGTGACCGTCGGTACCGACAGACCAGCTGCTCGACATGGGCCTGTCGCCAGAATCAGCACCAGCTGCTTCGCCGGACTCCATGCGCCTGCTTCACACCATGCTCCGGGTGGGCGATCTGGAGCGCTCCCTGGCCTTCTACTCCGAGGTGCTGGGCATGCGCCTGCTGCGCCGCAAGGACTACCCCGCCGGCCGCTTCACCCTGGCGTTCGTGGGCTACGGCGACGAAAGCGACACCGCCGTGCTGGAGCTCACCCACAACTGGGACACCACGGCCTACGACATCGGCACCGGTTATGGCCACATTGCCCTGGGTGTCGACGACATTGCGGCCACCTGTGACGCCATTTCCGGCAAGGGCGGGCGGGTGGTACGGCCGCCCGGACCGATGAAGCACGGCAGCACCGTGATCGCCTTCGTGGAGGATCCCGACGGCTACAAGGTGGAGCTGATTCAGTTGTCCACGAGGCCCGATGCAGCTGCCTGATCCCTCCACGACCGGCAGCCTCACCAGCGAGCCCGACCGCTTCAGTGAGGCCGCCTGGGATCTGCTGCTGGCCTCCCAGGACCAGGCCCGCCGCTGGCGCCATGGCCAGATGGATGTGGAGCATCTGCTGCAGACCCTGCTGCAGGATGCGCGCTTCGCGGCCTGGGTGGATCCCCTTCCCATCGATCCAGAGCGGCTGCTCGATCGCCTAGAGGGCTTCTGCGCCGAGCAATCCTCCTCGCCCGGTGACGACCTCTACATCGGCGATGCTCTCGAAGACCTGCTGGAGGAGGCCGACCGCCGCCGCTCCAGCTGGGGGTCGCGCCTGCTTGACATCCCCCATCTGCTGCTGGCCCTGCTCGATGAACCTCGCCTGGGAGCTGCGCTGTTGGCGGAGGAGGGGCTGAGCGAGCCGGAATTGCTGCGCCAGCTGCGGCCCGCGGCCGCCCCCGCCTCCGGCCCTACAGGCATCAGCTCGGTCCCTGCGGTGGGGGGCGGCCGCCCTCGCCGTTTCGAAGCGCCTCCGGCCCCAGCCGACGACTGGATTGACAGCCCTTCCCGGGAGCCCGCCGCGCCGCCACCGCTGCCTGGCCCCGCCGCAGCCGTTGCAGCCCCCGTCCCCCGCCGGCCTCGGCCGGCCCCGGCCCCCAGCCCGGCCGTGGGAACACCAGCCCCAGGCGCTGATCTGGAGCTGACCCTGGAGGCTGAGCCCAGCGCCCTGGAGCAGTACGGCCGCGACCTCACCGCCGCCGCCCGCTCAGGCCTGCTCGATCCGGTGATCGGCCGCGACACCGAGATCCGCCGCCTGATCCAGGTGCTCTCCCGTCGCGGCAAGAACAATCCTGTGCTGATCGGTGAGCCGGGCGTCGGCAAGACCGCCATCGCCGAGCGGCTGGCCCAGCGCATCGCCAGCGGTGAAGTGCCCGATTCCCTCAAAGGTCTGCGCCTGATCGCCCTCGACCTCGGGGCTCTGATCGCCGGCGCCAAGTTCCGCGGTCAGTTCGAGGAACGCCTGCGCAGCGTGCTGGCGGAGGTGAAGGAGCCCGAGCAGGGCCGTGGCGCCGGCGCCAGCGATGGCGGCGTGGTGCTGTTCATCGACGAGCTGCACACCGTGGTCAGCACCGACCGCTCCAGCGCCGATGCCGGCAGCATCCTCAAGCCGGCCCTGGCCCGGGGTGAGCTGCGCTGCATCGGAGCCACCACCCCGGAGGACTACCGCCGCACGGTGGAGAAGGACCCCGCCCTCAACCGCCGCTTCCAGCAGGTGGTGATCCGTGAACCCAGCAAGGAGGTCAGCCTCGAGATCCTGCGGGGCCTCAAGGAGCGCTATGAGCTCCACCACGGCGTCACCATCACCGATGGAGCTCTGCAGGCGGCGGTGCGGCTGGCCGAGCGCTACATCGCCGACCGCTGCCTGCCCGACAAGGCCATTGACCTTATCGATGAGGCCGCCGCCCAGCTGCGCATGGAGGTGACCTCCAAGCCCCAGGTGGTGGAGGCCGCCGAACTGGAGCTGCGCCGGATCGAGCTGGCCCTGCTCAGTGCTGAGGGCGCCCCCCAGGAGGAGCGGGTGGCGCTGCAGGAGCAGCGACGCACCGCCCTGGAGCACCTGCAGGACCTGCAGCGGCGCTGGCAGGCGGAGCGCGACCAGCTGGCGGAGCTGCGGGAGCTGCTGCAGCAGGACGACGAGCTGCGGCTGGCGATCGCCGAGGCCGAGCGGGATGGTGAGTTCGAGGAGGCGGCCCGCCTGCAGGTGGATCAGCTGCAGCTGGTGCAGCAACGCCGCGCCGACCTGGAGGAGGAACTCCTCGACGACCAGCGCGGCGGTCTCTCGCTGCTGCGGGAGCAGGTGGAGGAGGGCGACATCGCCGATGTGGTGGCCCGCTGGACCGGCATCCCGATCCAGCGGCTGCTGGCCGGGGAGCGTCAGAAGCTGCTGGAGCTGGAGCTGCGCCTGGCGGAGCGGGTGATCGGCCAGCCCGAGGCTGTGACGGCGGTGGCCGCCTCGATCCGCCGGGCCCGGGCCGGCATGCAGGATCCGCGCCGGCCCGTGGGCTCCTTCCTCTTCCTCGGCCCCACCGGCGTGGGCAAGACCGAACTGGCCAAGGCCCTGGCTGCCGCCCTCTTTGATGAGGAGGATGCCCTGGTGCGGCTCGACATGAGCGAATTCATGGAGCGCAACGCCGTGGCCCGGCTGGTGGGGGCGCCCCCCGGCTACGTGGGCTACGAGGAGGGCGGCCAGCTCACCGAGGCCGTGCGCCGCCGCCCCTATGCGGTGCTGCTGCTCGATGAGGTGGAGAAGGCCCACCCGGAGGTGTTCAACCTGCTGCTGCAGGTGCTCGACGACGGCCGCCTCACCGATTCCCAGGGCCGCACCGTCGATTTCCGCCACACCGTGGTGGTGATGACCAGCAACCTGGCCAGCCGGGCCATCCTCGAGAGTGCCCGCAGCGGCGATGAATCTGGCCTGGAGGCGGCGGTGGAGCACGCCCTCTCCGCCCAGTTCCGGCCGGAATTCCTCAACCGCATCGATGAGGTGATCCGCTTCCGGCCCCTGGCGCCCAGCGACCTGCAACGCATCGTGCGTCTGCAGGTGGCGGAGCTGGCGGCACTGCTGCGGGAGCAGCGGCTGGAGCTGGAGATCGATGAGGACGTGGTGAGCCGGCTGGCGGAGCTGGGCTACGAGCCGGAATTCGGAGCCCGGCCCCTGCGCCGGGTGCTGCGCCGCCGCATCGAAAACCCCTTGGCCACAGAGCTGCTGGAGGACCATTTCCGTTCGGCCCGCGGTGTGCGCGTGTGTCTTGGCGATCCCGCCGGCCCCGGGGGCACAGAGACTCTGCGCTTCCTGCCCCTGGAGTAAGAGCTGAAAGGGTGTCCGTTAGGGTGTTCGTTTGCCGGAACGCCTTGCCGTCCGGTGCGCCCGCACCCTTGGATTCTCCCAGCCGCACCACCACCAATCCTGACGACATCCCTGAGTCGGCTCCCAAGCCTGCTGAGAAGGCTGGTGTCGGTGGATTTGTCTCCTCCACCCTGGAGGAACTGCGCAAGGTGGTCTGGCCCAGCCGTCAGCAGCTCTTCAGCGAGTCGGTGGCGGTGATCCTGATGGTGAGCCTCTCGGCCGCCACCATTGCCGCCGTCGATCGCTTCTACAGCTGGGCGTCGTCCCAGGTCTTCCCCTGAGGCGGCGGCTCCTTGGCCCTCCCCGTCCCGTTCCCTCCGAGCACCCACTCCTCCGTCCCCGTGTCCGAAGCCGATCTCGCCACCGCAGCCAGCCTCGACGGCGCCCCTGAGGCCGCCGCCACCGTGGACGGGCTCGCCCTCGATGCGCCCCCCGCGGAGCGCGAAGGCAAGCCGATGGTGGCCCGCTGGTATGCGGTGCAGGTGGCCTCCAGCTGTGAGAAGAAGGTGAAGGCCACCCTCGAGCAGCGCGCCATCACCCTCGGCGTCGACAGTCGCATCCTCGAGATCGAGATCCCCCAGACCCCGGCGGTGAAGCTTAAGAAAGACGGCAGCCGCCAGGCCGCCGAGGAAAAGGTCTTCCCCGGCTACGTGCTCGTGCGGATGATGCTCGATGAAGACACGATGATGGCGGTGCGGAGCACCCCGAATGTGATCAACTTCGTGGGCCAGGAGGAGCGCCGCTCCACCGGCCGGGCCCGCGGCCACATCAAGCCCAGGCCCCTCAGCCGCCAGGAGGTCGACCGGATCTTCAAGCGTGCCGCCGAGAAGAAGCCCGTCGTCAAGGTCGATCTGGCCGAAGGCGATCAGATCCTGGTCATCGCCGGTCCCTTCAAGGACTTCCAGGGCGAAGTGATCGAGGTCTCGGGCGAGCGCAGCAAGCTCAAGGCCCTGCTGTCGATCTTCGGCCGGGAAACCCCGGTGGAACTCGAATTCGCCCAGATCAGCAAGCAAAGCTGATCGCCACGGGGCCGCCTCCCTGCGGAGGGTGGCCCAATCTGGCGGCACCGTTTCGGTGCCGCCGCCCAACGCCTCGACCCAAGGGTCAGGCGATCCGCAGCGCTTCCCTCCGTAGACCAGCCGATGGCCAAAAAAGTCGTTGCCGTAATCAAGCTGGCGCTCAATGCCGGCAAAGCCAACCCCGCACCGCCGGTGGGCCCAGCCCTCGGCCAGCACGGGGTCAACATCATGGCGTTCTGCAAGGAGTACAACGCCCGCACCCAGGAGAAGGCCGGCTATGTGATTCCGGTGGAGATCTCGGTCTTCGAGGACCGCAGCTTCACCTTCATCACCAAGACCCCGCCGGCTTCGGTGCTGATCACCAAGGCCGCTGGAATCGACAAGGGTGCCGCCACCTCGGCCAAGGGCCGTGTGGGCGCCATCAGCCGTGCCCAGCTCCAGGAGATCGCCAGCACCAAGCTGCCCGACCTCAACTGCTCCAGCCTCGATTCGGCCATGCGCATCATCGAAGGCACCGCCCGCAACATGGGCGTCGCCATCAGCGACTGATGGCCCAGGAGCCCAGCTCCGCCACCTCCGCTTCAACCACCACCTCACCCCATCCGGGGGAGACAGTCGCCGCCGGCCCGGGCCCAGCCCCAGCCACCGATCGTCTGTCGCCTGAACCCCGCTGAAACCCATGCCCAGACAATCCAAGCGCTTCACCGCCCTGCTCGAGACCGTCGAGGAGCGCGAGTACACGCCGCTCGACGCCCTCGCGCTGGTGAAGGCCAACGCCAACGCCAAGTTCGATGAAACGATCGAGGCCCATGCCCGCCTCGGCATCGATCCCAAGTACACCGACCAGCAGTTGCGCACCACCGTGGCCCTGCCCAAGGGCACCGGCCAGACCATCCGCATCGCCGTGATCGCCCGGGGCGAGAAGGTGGCCGAAGCCAAAGCGGCCGGCGCCGACCTCGCCGGTGACGACGAGCTGGTGGAAGCCATCGCCGGCGGTCAGATGGACTTCGACCTGCTGATCGCCACGCCGGACATGATGCCGAAGGTGGCCAAGCTGGGCCGCGTGCTCGGCCCCCGCGGTCTGATGCCGAACCCGAAGGCCGGCACCGTGGCCACCGACCTGGCGGCGGCCATCAACGAATTCAAGGCGGGCAAGCTGGAATTCCGCGCCGATCGCACCGGCATCGTGCACGTGCGCTTCGGCAAGGCCAGCTTCTCGATCGACGATCTGCTGGAGAACCTCAAGGCTCTGCAGGAAACCATCGATCGTCAGAAGCCCAGCGGTGCCAAGGGCCGCTACTGGCGCAGTCTCTACCTCACCTCCACCATGGGCCCGTCGGTGGCCGTTGATGTCACGGCTCTGCAGGACATCAAGCTGGAGGGCTGATTCAGCACGGCTGGATGATCCGGCGGCCTGCCATGTAGGGTGACTGATCGGGCACGCGCCCGGCCCAAGACAGCAGGTCAGTGCTGCGGCTTGAGGATCTCCGCTTCGGTGGAGGCTCCAGCAGCCGCAATCCCGTAAATCCTGCCGAGGTGCACGCGACTTTTTCGGTTCGGATTTTCCGGGCGGATCACCGTTCAGCGGCCTCGGGGCTTTCCACCGGTTCACACCGGCTGAGGAAGCAGCGGCCGCGTCCCGGCTTGTTCCCCCAACTCCGTACCAAACCCATGGGCCGCACGCTGGAGAGCAAGCAACAGATCATCGAAGAGCTCAAGGGGCTCCTCGGTGAGGCCGAAATGGCGCTGGTCCTTGATTACAAGGGCCTGTCCATCAAGGAGATGTCTGATCTGCGGACCCGTCTGCAGGCCAACAGCGGCATTTGCAAGGTGACCAAGAACACCTTGATGCGCCGTGCCATTGATGGAAACAGCGCCTGGTCGGAACTCGACTCCCTGCTCACCGGTACCAACGCTTTCGTCCTGATCAAGGGCGATGTCGGTGGTGCCGTCAAGGCCGTTCAGTCCTTCCAGAAGGACACCAAGAAGTCGGATGTCAAAGGAGGCCTTTACGAAGGCAAGCTCCTTTCCCAGAACGACATCAAGGCCATTGCCGAGCTGCCCTCCAAGGAGGTGCTCATCGCCCAGATCGCCGGTGCGATCAATGCGGTGGCCACCAAGCTGGCTGTTGGCATCAACGAAGTTCCCTCCGGTCTCGCCCGGGCCCTCCAGCAGCACGCCGACAGCGGCGACGCCAGCTGAGCCCAGCGAAATCCACCGGCTCTGCCGGTTCAATTTTCCACAGATCTCTGTTGCTGAATCTCAACCATGACCACCAAAACTGACGACATTCTCGAGTCACTGAAGACCCTCTCCCTGCTGGAAGCTTCCGAGCTCGTCAAGCAGATCGAAGAGGCCTTCGGCGTGTCCGCCGCCGCCTCTGCCGGCGTCATGATGGCCGCGGCTCCCGCCGCTGCCGCCGAGGCCGTTGAAGAGCAGACCGAGTTCGATGTGATCCTCGACGGCTTCGATGCCGCCGCCAAGATCAAGGTGCTCAAGGCCGTCCGCGAGGCCACCGGCCTCGGCCTGGGCGAAGCCAAAGCCCTCGTTGAAGCGGCCCCCAAGGCCGTCAAGGAAGGCATCACCAAGGACGAAGCCGAAGCTCTCAAGAAGTCGATCGAAGAAGTGGGCGGCAAAGTCACCATCAAGTGATGGCGCCCGGCGGAGGCTCTGCCCTCCGCCAGCTTCTTTCCCTGACCTAGCGCCCAGCGCAGCCGGCCTCACGGGGCCGGCTTTTTGCTGGGTTGAAATGGCCAAAAAAAAAGCCCGCCGAAGGCAGGCTTTTGAGGTGGAACGATGCCGGGAGTCTGTCCTCGTTTCGACCCCGGGAGAGCGTTCTGCACTCCTCACACAAGTCAAGAGTACGGGCTGGAGCCAGGAGGTGCCAGTGGCCAGGGCCGCTGTGTCGACTGTCACTCCCGGAAGGGGATCACCTGCAGGGCGATCGGACCGCTGGGCAGCTCGCCGCCCCTGGCCACACTGCCCAAGGCGCGTCCCAGGCTGCCCGGCGCCCCGCCTCGGCTGGGCTGTGCCTGCTGGTTGCCACCCCCAGCCTGGGCGATCAGCTGCTCCAGGGGAGTGCTGGCGGCGAAATAGATGTGGTTGAGGGTCTGCTGGCCGAAGACGCGGCGGTTGAGCTGCCAGTCGCTCTCGAGCTTGATCGGCACGAACCCCTCGTGATCACGCCGGTTCACCTGGCCCCGGCCCACCAGCAGCAGGGTGGTGTCCGACGGGGTCATGGCCTGCAGCTGGAGCTCGTTGCCCACCTGGCTGAGGCGTAGGCGGTAGCGGCTGGCCAGGTCCTGGCCAGCCACCCGCAGGGAATAGGCGTTGCTGCCGGCGTAGCTGGTGCAGATCTCCCTGGAGTCGAAGCGGTTCATGGAGGCGTCCACCAGGCCGTCGGGCCTGGCCTGCCAGCAGGGCTGGCCATTGGCCGCCTGCTCGATCAGCACCAGCGACCAGTCGGCGAAGCCCACCGGCTTGGCCAGCACCGCAAACCGCGAGGCCTCCACCGGCTGGCTGTCGAAGACCCCGGCCGCCTCCGCCAGGGGCGTTGTGACGGCCTGGAGCGTGGTGGCGGCCAGACCAGCCCCCGCAAGGGCCAGGTAGGTTCGCTGCATGGTGGATTTCATGCGTTCCAACATCGTCACCACGGTCTACGGCACCACTGTCTATCGAACAATGGCCGGATTGCCCAGTGGCTGCTGAGCCGCCGCGGGTGGTGGCGGCCGCCTGTGATGGTGCCTGCCGTGGTAATCCCGGCCCCGGGGGCTGGGGTTGCCTGCTGCGTTTCGAGGACGGCAGCGTGCGTGAGCTGGGGGGGGCAGCCGCCGCCACCACCAACAACCGCATGGAGCTCACCGCCGCCCTGGCCCTGATGGAGGAGCTGAAGACGCTTCCACTTCACCCCGATCTGCGCCTGCGCACCGACAGCCGCTACCTGATCGATGGCCTCACCAAGTGGCTGCCGGGCTGGAAGCGCAAGGGCTGGCGCACCGCCTCCGGCGGACCCGTGCTCAACCGCGACCTCTGGGAGGAGCTGGACCGGGCACGCCTGCCGGGCCTGAGCCTGGCCCATGTCAAAGGGCACAGCGGTGATCCCGACAACGACCGCTGCGATGCGATCGCCGTGGCCTACTCCCGCGGCCTCTCCCCCGAGCTGGCCCAGTCCGGGGGTGCTGGTTCTGGAGCTGGTGATTTTCAAGGTGCTGGTTCTGAAGAGGATGCTGGCGGTCTCGATCAGCCGGCCCCCGCGGCGCTCGGCGAGCTGCTCACCCGCCTTGAGGTGGCCGACCGCCTCGCCAGCGGCGGCTATGCCCTCACGGCCGCTGAACTGGCCCGCCTGGTGGAGCAGCCCCTGGCCCGTCTGCAGGAGCGGCAGGGCCCCTGGATCTGGCGCGACTGGCGCGTGAGCCCGGCCAGTGAGGGGCGCTGGCGGCTGGAGCGCGCCGAGCCCGTCCTGCAGGAGTCCCCATGATTCTGGAGCGACCAGAGCGCGCCTCCTCAGGCGCCAGCGCCGGTACCAGCACGGGTTCGCTCTACCGCCGTTGGGTGGGCCCGCTGCTGGCCAGGGATGAGGGGGCCGATGCCGAGCAGCTCAGCAGCCTTACCCTCGCCGCCCTGGCTCAGGCCTCCCTGCGCCGCGACTGGCCCCTGGTGTCAGGGAGTCTGGCGGGCCTTGGGGCTGAGCTGCAACGGCGTGACCATCGCCTCGAGCAGACCCTCTTCGGTTGCCGCTTCGCCAATCCGGTCGGCCTGGCTGCCGGCTTCGACAAGAACGCGGTGGCGGCGGGAATCTGGCACCTGTTCGGGTTCGGCTTCGCTGAGCTGGGCACGATCACCTGGCACCCTCAGCCGGGCAATCCACGGCCACGGCTGTTCCGCCTGGCCCAGGAGCGGGCCGCGCTCAACCGCATGGGCTTCAACAACGTCGGCGCCCAGGCCGTCAAGCGCAACCTGGAGCGCCAGCGCCTTCCCCCGCCGGGCCAGCGGCCTGCGGTGCTGGGCCTCAATCTGGGCAAGTCGAAGATCACCTCCCTGGAGCTGGCCCCCGACGACTACGCCTCCTCCCTGGAGCTGCTCTCACCGCTGGCCGACTACGTGGTCATCAATGTCAGCTCACCCAATACCCCCGGTCTGCGCGACCTGCAGGATGCGGTGCAGCTGCGGCGCCTGGTGGAGCGGCTGCGGCGCCTGTCAGCCTGCCCGCCGCTGCTGGTCAAGATCGCCCCCGACCTCGAAGACGACGCCATCGACACGATTGCCCGCCTGGCCTATGAGGAGGGCCTCGCCGGCGTGATCGCGGTCAACACCAGCGTCAACCGCCTGGGCCTGGAGAACCGCCGTCTGCCCCAGACTGGCCGGACCCTGGCCGAGGAAGCCGGAGGCCTCAGCGGAGCCCCCCTGCGCGGCCGGGCTCTGGAGGTGATCCGGCGCCTGCGGGCTACGGCCGGTCCAGCCCTGCCGCTGATCGGCGTGGGAGGAATCGATTCCCCCGAGGCCGCCTGGGAGCGAATCACGGCGGGAGCCTCGTTGATTCAGCTCTACACGGGCTGGATTTACCAGGGTCCGGGCCTGGTGCCGGCGATTCTCGAGGGGCTCGGCGATCAGCTGGATCGTCATGGCTGCAGCCACCTCACTGAGGTGGTGGGCAGTGGTCTGCCCTGGCGCTGAACTCAGCTCCCCCAACCTGCCCATGGCGGGGCGTCAGGGAGATGCACAAGCGGCAAGGGGCGGATACGCTTCCAGCGGACCCGTGGACGCGACGATTGGTCCTTGCCGGAGTGCAGGCACAGCTTCAGCCCCTCGCCGCACGGCTGTTTCCCCCCCGTGTCTGGCTGGCGCTCGAGGACGACGCGGTCACGGTGCTGACCACCCGAGGGCGCGCTGAGCCGGTTCAGCTGGCTCTGCTGCGACGGGTGCCCCTGCCCCGCGGCGCTTGCTCCGATGGTGATCCCCATCAGGTGATGGCCCTGGGTGATCTGATCGGCGATCTGCTGGTGGACCTGGGCCTGGTGGGTGCTGAGGTGGTGGCGGTGCTACCCGCCGCCGCCTGCGCCTGGAAGGTGGTGCAGTGGCCCTTCGACGAGTGGCCCGAGTCGCCGGATGAAGCCCTGCGCCAGATTGATCCAGCCCTTGGGCTTCCCTACGACCTCCCCCAGGCCTACATCAACCTCCTGCCTCTGGAGGGCACGGGCCAGCAGCAGTCCGGTTGCTCTTCACTGCTGGTGAGTACTCCACGCCAGTTGGTGCTCAGCTGGATCGAGGTATTCGACATTGCCGGCGTGCAGCTGGAGAGGCTGGAGGCGTCCCAGGTGTGCGAGCTGCGGGCCCTGCTCCCCCTGCTGGAGGGAGGGGATCCCGGTCTTCTTGAGGTTGTGCTGGTGCCGGAGGACCGAGGGGCGCGGCTCACCTTCCTGCGCCATGGAGTGCCTGAATACAGCCGCCGCTGGACGGGGCTGATGGCCGATCTCGAGGCCGAGCTGGAGCGTTGCCTTGCCTACTGGCGCGGGCGGGATCCGGCCGTCAGCGGGGTGCGTCTCTGGCTGGCTGGCTCCAGCCCCGACCTCCCCCTTCTGGCCGACACCCTGCGACAGGGCGGGCCCTGGACCGTGGAGATCCTCGATCCAGTGGCCATGGGCTGGCTGGTCCTGCCCCCCGATCCAGACGATGAAGAACCACCGCCCGGTTGGTTCCTCACCTCCTTGTATGGCTTGATGCAGGCGGAGCAACCCCGATGAGCCCTGCCCTTCCTGGTCTTGATCTGCTGCGGGAGCGACGGTTGGAGCTGGGCCTGCCCGCTGAAGTCCCCAGACCTCCCGATCCCAGGCGTCTGCTCCTGATCGGTTCTGCCATCGGCGGAGGCATTGTGCTGGCCACCGTTGCAGCCGCCCTGCCGTTGAAGCTGCAGGGTCTGTTCCTGGAGCAGGAACTCGCTCGGCTGGCAGCGGTACGAGGCCAAGTGGAGACACTTGAGGCCGAACTCGCCGCCGATCAAGCCAGCCAGGAACGCAAGAGAAAAGGCAACGAAGAGCTGGTGGCGGGTCTGGTGGCGGTGCGTTCAGGCTCGGCTCTGCTCACCGACCTCTCGGGACGCACCCCGGCTGAGTTGCAGCTCACCTCGTTGAAAGTGGGCAAGGATGATCTTCAGCTCAAAGGTCGCAGCGCAGATCCAGGGGCGTTCGAGCGGATCAATGCGCTTGTGCTGCGCCTGAAAACCTCGCCGCTGTTCGATCCCACCAGCGTCACTCTGGGTCGAGCCATCCGCAACGACACGGACCCGAGCAAAGCCGGCAAGGGTCCAGAGAGCGGCTTGGTGGAGTTCGAGATCAATGCCAGCTTCAGTCCCCCGCTCTCCAGTTCAGCCCAGCTGAAACAGATGCAGGAACTGGGAGCGGGCGGCATGGCCCGCCGGCTGGAGCTGCTCCAGAAGGAGGGCCTGCTGCGATGACCAACCTTCAACAGGGCGCTCCGCCCCGGTCCCTGCTCCTGCGCAATGGTCTGCTGATCGGCCTGCCCGTGGCGGCCGGGGTTCTGATGGCAGGCCTGGTGGCCCTGGTGGGAGTCTTCCAGCCCTGGGATCAGGTGCGTAAGAACCAGCTCCAGCTCGATGAGCTGCGCGGCATGAACGAGCGTCTGCCGTTGCTGCGGGCCCAGCGGCTGCGCCAGCTTGATCAGGTCAAGACCGTGGAGCGTCAGCGCTCCAGCCTGCTGAGTCTGATCGCCGGCAGTGGCCAGATCAGCACCTTCATGGCCCAGCTCAACCGGGAGGCCATGGCCACCGGGGTTCAACTCGATATGGTCGAGCCTTTAGACGCGAGTAGGGCGGCACCGGTGGGGGCGGGGGGCAAGCCAGCTGCCGCTGGGAGCCCAGCGCCTTCGCCGGCACCGGCGGGTGGCAACGGGAAGGGGACAGGCCCCCCGCAGGATCCCCTGGAAGCCGATGGCCTGCGCCGGACGACTCTGCTGCTGAGCGCCCGCGGGCGCTATCCGAACCTGCTGGTGTTCCTGCAGCGACTTGAGAGTCTCAGTCTGCTGGTGGCCCAGAGCGATCTCAATCTCGACCTCGAGGCCCTCCCTGTCCAGGCTCATCAGACCGTCACAAAGGCCGCGGGCTCGAGCCAGCGGGTTCCCCAGGTGGTGCTGAAGCTGAATCTGGTTCTCTACAGCCAAGAACCGGCCAGTAGCCCGCCCACGACGTCCCAGCCAACAACGGCTCAACCACCAACGCCACCCCCGGCAACTCCCTCACCCCCGCCAGCTGCACCGCCTCCAGCTCCCCCAAGCTGAGCGGTTTGCGGCCGGGGTTTGCGTTGAACTGCTGGCTTTTCAAGATCACTCCTCATACCATGCCGGAGTGATGGATCCGTTGATGGTCCCAGCTGGTCTTGACTTGCGTGCAGGGGTGTGGCTGGGCCTCTCCAGCACTTTGCTCGGTGGACTTTCTTTGGTGGCATCTTCAGCTCCTGTCCTTGCCCAGGCGGCCATCCGCCAGGACGGACTGCAGCTGAAACTTCGTCGGCTTCCCGATGCCCTGGAGCTGGTGATTCAGGACATCGGCACCGGCAGTGACCTGCGCCAGCAGATGCAGGGTCAGGTGTGGGTGGGGGAGCTGCGCACCGGGCAGATCCGCGGGCTTAAAGCCGGTCCCCAGTCGCTCTCGATGACCGACGCCGGCGTGGATTCGATCATTTTTGACGGCACCGGCACGGAATTCCAGCTCAAGGTGACCCCCATGCCTGGGCGCAACCTGGGCACACCGGTGGTGAGCAGCGACGGTCGTGACCTGACGGTGCGCTTCAACGCCCCCCAGCTACCCGTAAGCCAGACGGCCCGCGTGGACCTGCGGGCCCCTGCGCGGGTGCCGACGGCGCCCTTCGTGCCACCACTGCGACCACGGGCGGTGGCGCCCCCATCGGGAGACATCGCCGTGGGCACGATGACGATTCGCAACCGCGGCTACCTCAGCCTCTATGGCCCCGCCGTGACCCTCACCACCCGGGCGGCCAACCCACGCGATGTGCTGATGGTGCTGGCGCAGATGGGGGGGTATGGCTTCGCCTTCTCCGATTCCTCGATGGCGGGGCCGATCAATGGCCAGGCTGGAGCACGGCAGGCTCCCCCAGCCCCGGTGACAGTGGCGTTCATGAATGAGCCCTACGAACGGGCCTTCAACTTCGTGCTGCTGTCCTCCGGGCTGCAGGCCCGCAAGGAGGGCAACACCATCCTGGTGGGGTCGGACGTGCTGGGCAAGACAATCGGCCCTCAGATGTCGAAGGTGTACCGCCTCAACCAGGTGAGCGCCAATTCGGCGGCGGATTACATGGCCAACCTCGGAGCGCAGGTCACCAAGACCAACACGATCACCACGGCGGTGTCCCAGGGCGTGCCGCTGGGATCCCAGCCTGCTGGAACAGGGCTGTCCGCCACCTCCCAGAGCACCTCCTCCACCCAGCAGACCGTTGATGCGTTCGGGGCCTCGTCCGGTCCGCTGGTGGGCTTGCGGGCCACCACCGATCCGCGTCTGGGCACGATCACGATCGTGGGCGAACCATCGCTGGTGGCGATTGGCGAGCAATACCTCAAGCAGCTGGATCTGCGCCAGCGTCAGGTGGCGTTGTCGGTGAAGATTCTCGATGTGACACTCACAAACGCTACCGAGATCGATAACAGCTTTGCCTTCCGCTTCGGCAATAACTTCATCGTCAACGATGGCGGGCAACTGCTGGCGGCCTTTGGGCGAAATCTCCCCGCCAATGCCCAGGATTTCAGTGATGCCAACACGAGAGAGAACTTTGGCACCTCGTCGAGTTTTTCGGGCAACTCCTCCAGTAACTCATCCAACAACTTCGCTTCAGGCTCCACCTCAAACAACCAGTCCGGGACTACATCTGACGCTGGCACCAATTCATCATTCAATGAAGATCTCACCCTATCCCTGACCAATGGTCGCTCGCTCGATCAGAACCAGATCAGCGATGTGAATCGCCAGCTGTTCAGAGAAACGGGCACGGAAATTCAGCCCTTCGATGTGGAGCGCTTCATCCCCAACCCAAACTTCAATCCAGGGGCGGCGAATCCTGGAGATCGCTTCATCACCGTCACCGACACCGAGTACCGCATCGTCCCCACGGGGCGCACCAGCCAATCCATCACCCAGGATCTCACCTCCAGAATCTCCCAGATTGTTTCATCGCAGGTGAACAGCGGCGTGAACATCGCCCGCAGCCTGGGTGGCTTCAATAACTCCGGTTCCACCTCCCAATCGAATGCGGGGCAGACCGGTTCGCGCAACTCTGGTTCTGGCTCGAATTCCCTGTCCGATTCGCAGTCAGATTCCTTCCAGAACTATTCAGGATCGCGCCGCCGCAACCCTGGTCTCAACTACCCCGACAACGAATTCTTCAGCTTCCTCCAAGCCCAGATCCAGTCACGGAACGCCAAGGTACTGGCCAGTCCAACCCTGATTCTCAGCGAAAACCCTGAGATCATCGAGGGAGGCGCCGACATTGGTGCCGGTGGTCTCGCTGGGCAGGCTGGTGATACGTCTGGTCTCAGCCCAGCCACCATCGGCCGTTCTCGAGCTAACGAGTCCTTCGTCACTGTGGGACGGCAGGTGGTGTCGGCCTACGACGTGACCACCACCGCAAACGTGGGCGTGAGCTGCCAGCCCACATTCAGTACGGCTGGCCTCACGTTCGGTGCCCGCGTGTCGAAGATTGACGACAACGGCTTCGTCTCCTTTACCCTTTCCCCGGCGATTTCCGGTGTGGTGGATCAGCAGCCGGTGCCGGGCTGTGGCTTCATCGACATCCTGCGCCTGCGCCGCCTCGACACCGGCAGCGTGCGCGTGCGAGACGGTCAGACCCTGATCCTCACTGGTGTGATCTCCGAGGACGATTTCCAGGAGGTGTCCAAATGGCCAATCCTCGGTGATTTGCCCCTATTGGGTCAATTCTTTCGCAAGACCAGCGGATCGCGCAACAAAAACGAACTCGTGATCCTGGTGACTCCGCGTATCATCGATGATGAACAGGGTGGTACCTACGGCTATGGCTACAACCCATCCACTCGAGATGCCCGCCGTCTAATGTATAGCCCCTGAGGTCGCGGCGTCGCAGCGGCTTAGAAGGCCGATTCAAAAAGCCAAGGGGGCGAAGTATTTGATGGCCAGTGGAGCCAACTGCTGGAAGACGGCTGTAGCGCTCTGAAGGAACTGCCCGCCCCAGCCGTTGCCGGCATCGCTCCCCTGGGGGTTTTTGATCAAGTCGGAGGCGCCCTTGCGCAATTGCTCAGCCACCTTCGTGTTGCCCTGTTGCTCGAACAAGCTGGCGGCGTAGGTGAAGTCGGCGGCTGCCAGATCACGCTTGGCCTGTTCTGCCCGGCTGATGCCCCGTGCCAGCCAACTCAGCGCGGCACCGGGTTGCTTGAGGATGGCCTGGTTGAAATAGGTCTCGGCTTCGCTGGCCCGTCCCTGCAGAGCTGCTTCCACCCCGGAATTGTGCAGATCGGCGTAGCTGCTGGCGCTTGGATTCACCCCCACCGCCCGTTTCCAGTGGCTCCTTGCCAGGCCGTCAACGTCCAGCAGGGCACCACTGAGGTCGGCTTCGCGCAGATCTGTGCCCTCCAAGTGGGCCCCGCGCAGGTCGGCGCCGCGCAGGGAGGCCCCCAGCAATGAGGTGAAGGTGAGGTTGGCACCCTGGAGGTTGGCACCATCCAGCTGGGCTCGGCTGAGGTTGGCCCGCTGCAGCTGGGCCTTGTTCAGGTCGGCGTCGCGCAGGTCGGCATGGACCAGATCAGCGTCCTGAAGCCGGCAGTTGGAGCAGGCCTTCTTGTCGAGAAGGCGCATCAAATCATCGGCGTCGGCGGCCTGGGCCGCTGAGCCGAGCAATTGAGCTCCGGTAGCAAGCAGCAGGACTCCCCTCAGCAGAGGGCCAGGGGATCGCAGCGGGGGCGCCATGCCGGAGGGGGTGATTGAGGAGGGAATTAGGGGGCCGCCGCAGGGGAGGCCTTCAGATCGCGGGGCTCGATGCACAGGCGACGGCCCACTTTCTTCCATTCGTAGGCCGCCGGCAAGGGCTCCCAGTCCCACCATCCCGGCGAACAGCTGGTTGAGACAGGGCTGGCCGCTGGAGCAGTTCTGGATGTTGAGACCATTCACCCGCTCCACCGAGGCATCGGGAGGTTGTGGCCGCTGGCTGAAGAAACGCTGCTCCGCAAGGCATTACGGAGCGGCCTGTGCCGCAGTGGCCATCAGGGTTCCGGCAACGATCTCAACCCACCGCATTCCCCAAGTTGCCCGCTGACATCCGGTCACTGAGCGCCCCAACAAGCGGTGTTGACTATGGCTTTGGCGACCTCTTCATCAGCGGAACGCTTGACGTTGAGCGCTCCTCTCCATTGCCTGAGGGTGGGGAGACCCTGACTCATCCAGGCTGGGCGCCATGGGCATTCACGCTGGGGACCCTGCTGGAGCTGGCATGGACGCTGGGTCCCACGATCGCCATGGCGGCAATCTGGAGGCCGTGGCCAGGCGCCTGGGCTGCAGCCCTGGCGATCTACTCGATGCCAGCGCCTCCCTGGTGCCCTTCGGGCCTTCCGCCTCCGTGCGGCGGGTGCTGCAGGCCGTGCTGCGCACGCCGGTTGGGCAGCCCTCGCCCCTGAGGGATTACCCCGATCGCGAGCAGCTGCGGCTGCGTCGGGCCATCGCCGCCCACCACCAGCTCGATCCGGCCGCCGTGCTGCCCGGCAACGGGGCCGCCGAGCTGTTCACCTGGCTGGCCCGCGACGCGGCCGCTGCGGGCACCAGCCTGCTGCCCACACCCGGTTTCGCCGACTACCCCAGGGCCCTGGCCTGCTGGGGCGGTGCCTGGAGCCCCTGGCCGCTGGATCTGCCCCGTCCGGGCCCTGTGGTCTGGCCCCAGCCCCTGCCGTCACCTCCGGCTGGTTCGTCCCAGGTGCTGTGGGTCACCAATCCCCACAACCCCACGGGCCAGCTCTGGAGCCGCGCCTCGCTCGAGCCCCTGCTGGAGCGTTTCGCGCTGGTGATCGTTGACGAGGCTTTCCTGCCCCTGGTGCACGGCGGGGAGAGTCAGTCGCTGCTGCCGCTGGTGGCCAGCCACCCCGGCCTGGTGGTGATCCGCAGCCTCACCAAGCTGCTGGCGATCGCGGGTCTGCGTCTGGGCTATGCCGTGGCGGATCCTGGCCGGCTGCGGCGCTGGGCCGCCTGGCGCGATCCCTGGCCGGTGAATGGTCTGGCGGCCGCGGTGGGTGAGGCCGTGGTGGGCGATCGGCGCTGGCAGGAGCGGGTGCAGCGCTGGGTGGCGGCGGAGGCCCCCTGGCTGCAGCAGCGCCTGCAGCAGCTGCCAGGCCTCACGCCGCTGCCATCGGCTGCCAACTTCCTGCTGCTGCGCTCTGAGAGCTCCCTGGTGGGGCTGCGCCAGCGGCTGGAGCGCCACCATCGGGTGCTGCTGCGCGACTGCCGCTCCTTTGACGGCCTCGGGGAGTGCTGGCTGCGGCTCGCCCTGCAGGACCGGCGCAACAACCGCCGTCTGCTGCGGGCCCTGCGGCAGGAGATCAGCCGCTAGCCAGTTCGATCAGCAGCTCCGCCAGCCGTTGATCGGCGTCGCGCACGGCCAGGCGCTCCATGCCCGCCTTCAGGGTGTTCAGGGGGTCGAGGGAGCTGCTGGCGCCGCGCAGCCGCGGACCCAGCAGCCGCCACACCGCCTGCTCCAGGGCGTGGTGCTCCGGGGCGTGCTGCCAGACGATCACGGTGGCACCCGCGGTGGCGGCGGCCTCGGCGTTGGCGTCCTGGTGGTGGTCGGCGGCCTGAGGGAACGGCACCAGGATCGTGGGCGTGCCGCAGACCGCCAGCTCGCTGAGGCTGCCGGCCCCCGCGCGGCTGATGGCCAGCTGGGCGTGCTGCAGCAGGCCGGGCAGCTCGTCGCTGAAGGGCCGCTCGATGTAACCGGGGATCCGCAGGCTGCCGGCGTCGGGATCGCTGCTGCCGGTGAGGTGCACCACACGGCAGCCGGCGGCCACCAGCTTGGCTGCCAGGGGCCGCAGCATCCGGTTGAGGCCGAGGGCCCCCTGGCTGCCGCCCATCACCAGCACCAGGGGACCCTCTCCGCTGGGCACCCAGCTGGGCAGGGGGGCTGGCCGTAGGAACTCAGCGCGCACCGGTGTGCCGGTGACCAGGGGCCGGCACTGGGGCAGCCGCTCCGCAGCCTCCCGCAGCCCCACCGCCACCCGGCTGCAGTGGCGACCGAGCAGGCGGGTGACCCGACCGGGGATGGCGTTGGACTCATGCAGCACCACCGGCACGCGGCACCAGCGGGCCGCCAGGATCGCCGGTGCCGCGATGTAGCCCCCGGTGCTGAACACCAGGTCGATGCCCTCCCGGCGGATCAGCCGACGCACCGCCAGGCTGGAGGCGATCAAGCGCAGCAGCTGCCAGAGCTTGCGCAGTCCCTTGCCCTGCAGTCCGCCCGCCCGGATGGTGTGCAGGGGGTAACGGCTGGGCACAAGCTCGCGCTCCAGGCGGTTGGGCACCCCCAGCCACTGCACCTGCCAGCTGTCGGGCAGGGCCTCAGCCACCGCCAGGGCGGGGAACAGATGCCCGCCGGTGCCGCTGGCCGCGATCAGGAGCCTGGACATGGAGCTTCGCTGATGCGCGCGGCGCGCTACCGGGGCGCGCCTAACTTAAAAGGGCCGCCATGGCCCCCCTTGATGCCCCAGTCGCCGTCCCAACCGTTCCTCCTGGCCTTGCTGGCGGCCACGGTGGTGGCCGCCCTGCCGGTGGCCAGGGCCGCTCCGCCGGCTCCTGCCCTGCTGCAGAGCCTGGAGACCGCCCTCAACAGCGGCAAGCCCTCCAACCTCGGAGCCCTGGTGGAGCCGGGCCCGGGCCTGGATCCCGCCCGCCTGGAGGCCCGCTTCAAGCTGCTGCGTGATCGCTTCCCCGATGCCCGCTGGACCGTCAAGTCCG
The DNA here is from genome assembly GCA_030373145.1 of Cyanobium sp. CZS48M. Classification (GTDB taxonomy): domain Bacteria; phylum Cyanobacteriota; class Cyanobacteriia; order PCC-6307; family Cyanobiaceae; genus Regnicoccus_A. Next base: position 331,510 of record JAUCZK010000001.1, read on the forward strand.
GTGCTCCCCTGCGCGATGGCCGCCCCACCGTGGCGATCGAGGTGAGCGGCAGTCGCACCGAGGGCCCCTTCCGCTACAGCCTCCAGGCTGAGCAGCTGCTCGCCCTCAGTGCCAACGGCTCGCGGCTGAACGGCCAGGAGTTGATCCGTGAAACCACCACCTTGCGCAGCGGTGAGGCCAACCTGCCGGTGAGCGTGCTGATCCCGGATGCGGTGCTCACGGGCCAGCGCTACGACGTGGATGTGGTCTTCGATGAGCCGCTCGATGGGGCGGTGGCCGCTGGCGGCATTGCTGCCATCACCCCTGAGCAAATCAGCGCCCTGGAAACCCCCGATCTGGAACTGGCGGCCCTCGGCGGTGGCGGCCTGTTCAAATCGGTGCAGGCACCCCAACAGCCCGGCAGCCAGACCTGGGCGGTGCTGCTGGTGCACCCCAAAGGCATCGTCAGCACCACCAAGCGGGTGCGGGTGGTGGCCGACAAGGCCGCACTCACCCCCTGAGCGGCCCTGCGCCTGGGGCCTGATCCGGGCTGAACCAGCGGGCCAGGGCGGAGACGTCGTCATCGCCGTGGCCGGCGGCGATCAGCGCATCTTCGATTCCGGCCACGCTGGCGCTGATCGGCAGGGCCACTCCCGCGGCGGCGGCGGTGTCCAGGGCGATCGCCAGATCCTTGCGGTGCAAGGCCAGGCGGAAGCCGAGCGGGTAGCTGTTCTCGATCATCTGGCCGGCGCGGTGCTGCAGCGCCCAGGAGCTGGCGGCACCGCCTTCAAGGGCGGCGCACACGTCCCGCAGTGGCAGCCCCAGGGCCCGGGCCAGCGCCAGTCCTTCGGCCAGGGCCGCGTAACTCCCGGCCACCAGAATCTGGTTGACGGCCTTCACCTGCTGGCCGGATCCCACCGGCCCGAAGTGGCTGATCCGGCTGCCCACCACCTCCAGCAGCGGCCGGGCCCGCTCCAGCTGGTCGCTGGCGCCTCCCACCAGCAGCGAGAGCGTGCCGGCGCGTGCCCCTTCGGTGCCGCCGGTGACCGGGGCATCGAGATAGCCCAACCCCAGCTCGCCGAGGCGGGCGGCCAGCCGCTGGCTGGTGGCTGCCGCGATGGTGGAGAAGTCGATCACCAGCGAACCTGGCGCCGCGCCCTCGGCCACCCCGTCTGGCCCAAAGAGCACCTGCTCAACGGCGGTGTCATCACTGAGGCAGAGGGCAATCAGCTCAGCTGAGGCCGCCGCTGCTGCCGCAGTGGCGGCTCTGCCTGCCCCTGCGGCCGCCAGCGGTTCCTCTGCCGTCCTTGTGCGGTTATGAACGGTGACGCCAAAGCCTGCCGCCAGCAGCCTCGCCGCCATCGGTGCCCCCAGGGCCCCAAGCCCGAGGAAGGCCACGAAAGATCTGGTCATCAGTTCTGCCCGCTCAGTTGGACTCTGGTGATCCGGCCACGAGAGCATGGCTGGGTCTGAAGCGTGTCCGTCATGTCCTTCCTCCGCAATGCCCAGCTTGCGCTGATCCCGCCCGCCGCCGCGGCCCTGGCCATGCTGCTGCAGGTGGGCTCAGGCCAGGCCCAGACCGGCGCTGCCCCCAGCACCCGGCCGGCTCCAGCGCGCATCCAGCTCACTCCCAATCAGAAGAGCGAGCTCTTCAAGGGGCAGCGCAGCCTCTCCCTGCGCGCCCACAGCGATCAGATCGCCATCCTCCAGAAGGGGGAGCGCTGCCTGAACGAGGCCAAGGACCTAGAGGCCCTCAGCCGCTGCCGCCAGACGGAACGCCTGGCCAGGCGTGAGCTGATGACCCGGAACCGGGAGGAAGCACGAGCCCTGCATCAACGGCTGGGTTTGCCGGTCCCCCAAGGCCGCCGCGGTGACGGCCCCCGTGGCAAGGGTGGTAAGGCCGGAGCCTGGTCGGATCCAGCCGATCAGATCTGAGCGGCTTCAGGCGTCGTCGAGGGCGGCAACGCCGGGGAGCACCTTGCCCTCCAGCAGCTCCAGGCTGGCGCCACCGCCGGTGGAGATGTGGCTCATCTGGCCGGCCACGCCCACCTTCTCCACGGCCGCCACCGAATCACCGCCGCCGATGATCGTGCAGCAGCCCTTGCCGCTCAGTTCGGCCAGGGTGTGGGCCACGCCGTTGGTGCCGGCGGCGAACTTGTCGAACTCGAACACGCCCATCGGTCCGTTCCAGATCACCGTCTTGCAGTCGGCAAGGGCAGCCTGGAAGGCCTTGAGCGAATCCGGACCGATGTCGAGGCCCATCCAGCCATCGGGGATCACATTCACCGAGGTGGTGAGGGTTTTGGCATCGGGGGAGAAGGCATCGGCCAGCACCACATCGCTGGGCAGCAGCAGCTCAACGCCCTTGGCCTTGGCTTTGGCCTCGAGCTCCCTGGCCAGCTCGAGCTTGTCTTCCTCCACCAGGCTCTTGCCCACCGACAGGCCGCGGGCTTTGTAGAAGGTGAAGATCATGCCGCCGCCGATCAGCACCTTGTCGCACTTGTCGATCAGCGACTCGAGCACGCCGATCTTGCTGCTCACCTTGGAGCCGCCCACGATCGCCGCCAGGGGGCGCTTGGGCTCATCGATGGCGCCCTGCAGGTACTGCAGTTCCTTCTCCATCAGGTGACCGGCCACATTGGGCTTGAGGTATTCGGTCACGCCTTCGGTGGAGGCATGGGCCCGGTGGGCAGCGCCGAAGGCATCGTTCACATACACCTCGGCCAGCGCTGCCAGCTTCCTGGCGAATTCGGTGTCGTTCTTTTCCTCCTCGGCGAAGAAGCGCACGTTCTCCAGCAGCAGCACATCACCGTCGGCCATGGCTGCCACCTTGGCCTCGGCGTCGGGGCCGATGCAGCTGTCGGTTTTCGGCACCGGCTTGCCCAGCAGCTCGCTCAGGCGGGCCGCCACCGGGGTGAGGCGCATCGCCTCATTCACTTCGCCCTTGGGCCGGCCGAAGTGGGCGGCGAGGATCACCTTGGCGCCCTTGGCGCTGAGGTCGTTGATGGTGGGCAGGGCCGCACGGATGCGGGTGTCGTCGCTGATGGCGCCGCTGTCATCAAGAGGTACGTTGAAGTCGACCCGGACCAGAACACGCTTGCCCTGTAGATCGGCAGCGGACAGGCTGGTCAGGGATCGCTTCGCCATGGGGTTCGGGGAGATCGAGGATGGGCGAGATTAACCCGCAGCCTTCAGCCCCAGGCCCTGGAGGGCGCTAGGACAAGCGGGGCGGCGCATTCTGTGCAACCCCCGCGCCGCGATGGCGACCACTGGATGGCGAACCCATGTTCAACACCGTTCTTTTCCCGATCGACCAGAGCCGCCAGACCATGGACACGGCGGCCGTTGCCCTGAAGCTGGCCCAGCAACACGGCAGCCGCCTGGTGGTGCTCTCCGTGGTGGAGGCCGAAGAGGGCGTGATGCACGATGCCGCCGCCGTGGCGCGGCTGCTGGAGCAGGCCCGCGGCCATTTCGAGCAGGCCGGTGTGGCCTGTGAGGTGATCGAGCGGGAGGGGCGGCCCGCCTTTGTGATCGGTGATGTGGCCGATGAGATCAATGCTGACCTGATTGTGATGGGCACCCGCGGCCTGTCTCTGGAGGCCGATCAGCCCAGCACCGCGTCGCGGGTGATCCAGCTGGCCCCCTGTCCCGTGCTGGTGGTGCCTTGATGGAAGGGATCGCCACGCCCGCCGCGGAGGGCCTCAGCCAGTCGGCCCCCGCGATCCAGTGGTATCCGGGGCACATCGCCAAGGCGGAACGGCAGCTGTTCACCCAGCTGGCCAAGGTGGATCTGGTGATCGAGGTGCGCGATGCCCGCATCCCCCGGGCCACCGGTCACCCCCGCCTGCGGCGCTGGATGAAAACCAAGCCGCGCCTGCTGGTGATCAACCGCCGCGACATGATCAACGAGGCGGCGCGCCAGGCCTGGGACCACTGGCTGCGCGAGCGCGGTGAGACCCCCTGGTGGTGCGACGCCAAGGTGGGCACGGGCGTGAAGCAGCTGCAGGAGGCGGCGATCCGCGCCGGATCCCAGCTCAACTCTCGCCGCGCCGGCCGGGGCATGCGGCCACGGCCGGTGCGCGCCCTGATGCTCGGCTTCCCCAATGTGGGCAAATCAGCCCTGATCAACCGCCTCGTGCGCCAGAAGGTGGTGGACAGCGCCCGCCGCGCCGGGGTCACCCGCACCCTGCGCTGGGTGCGCCTGGGCCAGGAGCTGGATCTGCTCGATGCCCCCGGGGTGCTGCCGCCAAGGCTCGATGACCAGCGCGCCGCCCTGCTGCTGGCCCTCTGCGATGACATCGGCCAGGCCGCCTACGACGGCGAGGCCGTGGCCGTGGCGTTCCTGCGCCTGCTGGAGTCCCTGGAGCAGCACCCGGCGGCGGGCATCTCCTCCGGCGGTGTGCTGGGGCGCTACGGCGTGCCGGTGCCCTCGCCCATGGACGGCTGGACCTGGCTGGAGGCCGCCGCCGCCCGCCACACCAGCGGCGACACCGCCCGCATGGCCCAGCGCCTGCTCGATGATTTCCGCCGCTCGCTCCTTGGTTCGATCGCCCTGGAGCTGCCCCCTGATCCGGTATGACGGGCTTCGGTGAAGGCGTGGGCGAGTTGCTGTCGCTCCAGTACCCGAAGCCGCTGCCGATGCGGCTCGATCGCTGGCTGGTGGCCCAGCGGCCGGAGCAGAGCCGGGCCCGGATCCAGAAGTTCATCGACGCCGGTTATGTGCGCGTCAATGGCGTCACCGGCCGGGCCAAAACTCCCCTGCGCCTCCACGACGAGGTGCAGCTGTGGATGCCGCCGCCTGAGCCGCTGCCCTACCTGCTGCCCCAGCCGATCCCGCTGGATGTGCTCTACGAGGACGCCCACCTGATCGTGCTCAACAAGCCGGCCGGCCTCACGGTGCATCCGGCACCGGGCAACCGCGACGGCACGCTGGTGAACGGCCTGCTGCACCACTGCCCCGATCTGCCCGGAATCGGCGGTGAGATGCGCCCCGGCATCGTCCACCGCCTCGACAAGGACACAACCGGCTGCATCGTGGTCGCCAAGAGCCAGGAGGCCCTGGTGCGGCTGCAGGTGCAGATCCAGAAGCGGGTGGCCTCCAGGGAGTATCTGGCGGTGGTGCATGGGGCGCCGGCGGCCTCCAGCGGCACGATCGTGGGGGCCATCGGCCGCCATCCCGTCGATCGCAAGAAATATGCCGTGGTGGTCGAGGAGAAGGGCCGCTATGCCTGCACCCACTGGACCCTGATCGAGCGCCTCGGCGATTACTCCCTGATGCGCTTCCGCCTCGACACCGGCCGCACCCATCAGATCCGCGTCCACTGCGCCCACATCGGCCATCCGATCGTGGGTGATGTCACCTACAGCCGCTGCCGCAAGTTGCCGCTGGAGCTGCCGGGCCAGGCCCTGCATGCGGTGGCCCTCGGCCTTGATCATCCGATCAGCGGCGAGCGGCTGGCCTTCGAGGCTCCCCTGCCGGAGCTGTTCGAGCGCCTCCTCCACCTGCTGCGGCAGCGCTGCTGATCCAGTCCACCGCAGCGAACCCCCACATCAGCCGGCCCGGCGCAGCTCCTCCTCCGTCTCCTCGCGCATCAGATCGAACAGGGTGTCACGCTCGAACAGATCAGCCACGGCGATGGCGGCGAGTACGGCGAAGCCGATCGGCAGCAGCAGGGCGTAATCCTTGCTCAGCTCGAAGCTGAGCAAGATCGCCGTCAGAGGTGTGCGGGTGAGCGCCCCTAGAAAGGCGGCCCCACCGGCGAACAGGAGGGAGGTGGGAGCGTAGTGGACCACCACCAGGCTGAATTCCCTCAGCAGCGTCCCCAGGGAGGCACCTACCACCAGGGCCGGGGCAAGGATGCCCCCAGGGGCCTCCGCCGCCACCGCCACCGCCGTGCCGATGGCCTGGACCACCAGGGCCAGCAGGGCCAGCACCGGCGTCGTCAGGCCCAGCAGGGCGTCGAAGCCCAGCTTGTCCGGGCTGTCGAAGGAGGAGGGCAGCGCCGCCGCCCCCACGCCGATCACCAGCCCCACCAGGGGCAGCAGCTGCCAGGGGGGTAACCGCCAGCGCCGGAAGAGGAGCAGCAGGCGCAGCACCCAGCGCTGATACTGCATGGCCAGCAGTCCGGCCAGCACCCCGAGCAGCAGCAGGAAGGGGATGTCCACCAGGCGGAAGGTGTCGATGCGGCTGGGGTCGACCACGACCGGGGTCAGGTTGCGCATCCAGGCAGGCGATGTCGGCGCGGCCGAGAGCAGGCGCGTCCAGGCCACCGTGGCGAAGGTGGCGAAGGTGGCGATCGCGTTGACGCGGATGTCCGCCTTCTTGAGCAGTTCCTCGAGGGTGTAGGCCAGACCCCCCAGGGGGGAGTGGAAGATGGCGGCGAGGCCGGCGCCGCTGCCGATGGCCACGGCCGACCGGCGGGTGCTCCCCTTGGCGCCCACCACTCCCGCCGATTCCTTGGCCATGGAGGCCCCGATCTGGATGGAGGGTCCTTCGGGCCCCACCGGCAGGCCACCGCCGATGGCGACGCCGCTGGCCAGCAGCTTCACCAGGGCTACCTTCCAGCCCATCGGCACGGGCAGTCCCCGCAGCCAGACCATGACCTGAATGATCCCCGAGCCCTTGGCGCCGGGTTCGACGCCGCTGATCAGCGCACCGGCCAGGCCGCCCCCGAGTGCCCCCATCAGTGGCAGCACCAGCAGGCGGGGCAGGCGGGAGGCCAGCTGCAGCCGCAGGCCGTTCACCGCCTCGATCTCGAGGGCATACACCCAGATCGCCACCCCGACCCCCAGGCCGATGGCGTTCACCAGCAGGAACAGCATCAGCAGCCGGCGGAGCTTGACGAGCCGCTGGCTGGGAGTCACCTCCACCGTCAGGCCACCGCGGGTAGGCGCGGACAAGCCTCCACCAACTGGCGCGTGATCACGGCCTGGGGATGCTCGAGCATCGGCCCGGCGGGTCCCTCCTCCACGATCCGTCCCCCGTCGAGCACGATCAGCCGCTGGCAGAAGCCGCTGGCCACCGCCAGGTCGTGGGTCACGAAGATCAGCCCCAGCCCCAGGCGGCTCTGCAGCTGCCGCAGCAGGCCCAGCACCTCCGCCTGCACTTCGGCGTCGAGCATGCTCACGCTCTCATCGCAGAGCAGCACCTTCGGCTCCAGCACCAGGGCGCGGGCGATGGCCACCCGTTGCTGCTGGCCTCCGGAGAGCTGGCGCGGCAAGCGGTTTTCGTAGAGCTCCGGCGGCTCCAGCCCCACAGTGGCCAGCCCCTCACGGGCCCTGGCGCGGGCTTCTGGGCGGCTGGCCAGGCCATGGATCAGCAGGGGGTCTGCCACCGCTTCCCCCACCGTCATGCTCGGATTGAGGCAGGCCAGCGGATCCTGGAACACCATCTGCAGGTGACGGCGGGCCCGGGCCCGCTCCGCCCCACCCATCCGCAGCAGGTCACGGCCCTCCAGGCGCACGCGGCCGCCCCGCACCGGCGTCAGGCCCATCAGGGCGCGGCAGAGGGTGCTCTTGCCGCAGCCCGACGCACCCACCACCCCGAGGGTTTCGCCCGGCCCCAGGCGCAGGCTCACCCCATCGACGGCCTTGAGCCAGCGCTGCCGCCAGGGCGGTGAAGGCAGTGGATGCCAGCAGCGCAGTTCCTCCAGCTCCAGCAGGGGTGTTGCCTCGGCTGAGGGCGGGGTGTGGCTGCCTTCGCGGGCACGGGCCGCCGCCACCAGCCGCTGGCTGAGCGGTGCCTGCGGAGCGCTCAGCAGGCTGATGGCCGGGGCCTCCTCCACCACCTTCCCGTGGTCGAGCACGGCGATCCGCTGGCACCAGCGCCCGGCCATGGCCAGGTCGTGACTGATTAGCAGCAGGGCACTGCCGCTCTCGCGGCAGAGGTCGGTGAGCTCGGCCATCACCTGGGCCGCCACCGCCACATCCAGGCTGGTGGTGGGTTCGTCGGCGATCACCAGCGCTGGCTCCAGGGCCATGGCCAGGGCGATCGCCAGCCGCTGGCGCATGCCGCCGCTGAACTCATGGGGATAGCTGCTGTAGCGATCCGGGCCGATCCCCACCCGGGCCAGCAGTTGCTGGGCCCGCTGGCGCACCTGGGCCCGCTTCCAGCCGGGGCGATGGGCCGAGAGGGTGTCGCTGAGGTGCTCACCGATGCGCAGCAGCGGGTTCAGCCGTGTCATCGGGTCCTGGAACACCAGCCCCACGGCCTCCCCCCGCAGCTGGCGCAGGGCCGGACGTTTGAGGCTGCGGGGGTCTTCGCCCGCCAGCCGCAGGCGTCCGCTGCAGCGACTGCCGGGGGGCAGCAACTGCAGCACCGCCCGCGCCACCGTGCTCTTGCCGCAACCGGACGGCCCCACCAGGGCGAGGGTGTCACCGGGGCCGAGGCGCAGGTTGAGGCCATCCAGCGTGGGGGCCCCGCTGGCCCCGGGATAGCTCACGACCAGGTCGCTGATCTCCAGTACCGGCTCGGCGGCACCCGTGTCGGCCATGGGACGCGGTCGATCAAGTCGTTCCGCCCCACCATGGGCTACAGCGCCGGCGATCGTGGTTTTGTTGCGTGATCTGCATACGATGGGTGCAGCAGCGTCTGGTGATGCTCGATACCGCCGTTGGAATCAGGGACAACGTTGCGGGCGAGAGCCTGGGGGCCGGGCTGGTGGTGGACCCAATCCCGCCCCCAGCCCTGAGACGGCGACCGATCCGCTCCCCCGACGACTACGGGGTGAAGCTGCCTGAGTGGCTCAGGATCTGCATCAGCCACGTGCCCCCCGGCGCCGGCGAGAGCTGCCCCACCGACCCCGAAGCCCTGCTGGCGGCGGCGTTTGATTTTGCCTTCCAGCTCCACGACGGCCAGGTCAGGGCCACCGGCGAGCCCTACATCATTCATCCGATTGCCGTCGCTGATTTGCTGCGTGACATCGGCGCCAGCGCCGGGGTGATCGCCGCCGGTTTCCTCCACGACGTGGTCGAGGACACCGATGTCAGCGCTGAGGAGCTGGAGGTGCATTTCGGCGCCGAGGTGCGGGCGCTGGTGGAGGGAGTCACCAAGCTGGGGGGGATTCACTTCACTAACCACACCGAAGCCCAGGCGGAGAACCTGCGGCGGATGTTCCTGGCCATGGCCAGCGACATCCGCGTGGTGCTGGTGAAGCTGGCCGACCGGTTGCACAACATGCGCACCCTCGGGGCCCTCAAACCCGAGAAGCAGCAGCGGATCGCCCGTGAAACCCGCGAGATCTACGCCCCCCTTGCCAATCGCCTCGGCATCGGCCGCTTCAAGTGGGAACTCGAAGACCTCGCCTTCAAGATCCTCGAGCCCGAGGCCTACGGCGAGATCAAGCAGCAGGTGGCCAGCAAGCGCAGCGACCGTGAGGAGCGGCTGGCCGCCACGGTGGCCCTGCTGATGCAACGGCTTCAGGGCGCTGGCCTGCACGACTGTGAGGTGACCGGCCGGCCGAAGCATCTCTATGGCATCTGGAGCAAGATGCAGATGCAGCAGAAGGCCTTCCACGAGATCTTCGATGTGGCGGCCCTGCGCATCCTGACGCCCAACCTCGAGGGCTGTTATCGCGCCCTGGCGGTGGTTCACGACACTTTCCGCCCCATCCCTGGCCGCTTCAAGGACTACATCGGTCTGCCCAAACCCAACGGCTACCAGTCGTTGCACACAGCCGTGATCGGCCGCCATCGGCCCATCGAGGTGCAGATCCGCACCACCGAGATGCACCAGGTGGCGGAGTACGGCATCGCCGCCCACTGGAAGTACAAGGAGGGGGGCTCCCCCGCCTCGGTCGGTGCCGCCGATCGCTTCAACTGGCTGCGCCAGCTGGTGGATTGGCAGCAGGATGATGGTGGTGAGGACAGCAGTGACTACCTCGCCTCGATTAAAGAAGACCTCTTCGATGAGGAGGTCTTCGTGTTCACGCCCCAGGGGGATGTGCTGGGGTTGCGCAAGGGTTCCACCGCCGTGGATTTTGCCTTTCGCATCCACTCGGAGGTGGGCAACCACTGCCAGGGCGTGCGCATCAACGACCGTCTTTGCCCGTTGGCCACGCCGCTGCGCAACGGTGATTTCGTGCAGATCATCACCGCGAAATCAGCCCATCCGAGCCTTGATTGGCTCAACTTCGTGGCCACCCCCACCGCCCGTAATCGCATTCGGCAGTGGTACAAGCGCAGCCACCGTCAGGAGAACATCCAGCGCGGCACCGCCATGCTTGAGCGGGAGCTGGGGCGCGAGGGATTGGATGCGCTGCTCAATGGCGAGGCCATCGCCAAGGTGGCCCGGCGTTGCAATCTGGTGGGCACCGAGGATCTGCTGGCGGCCCTCGGCTTTGGTGGCGTCACCCTGCAGCAGGTGGTCAACCGTCTGCGCGAGGAGGTGCGTCTGAGTACCGCGGCGGCCGCTCCGGTGCTCAGCAATGAAGACCTGGCCCGCAGCGTTTCGGATCAGACGATGCTGCCCCTGCCCTCTGCAGCGGGGACCGGCAGCAGCCCGATCCTGGGGCTCGAGGGCCTGGAGTATCGGCTTGGGGGCTGCTGCTGCCCCCTCCCCGGTGAGGCGATCGTGGGCAGCGTCGCCCTGGGCAACCACGGCATCACCATTCACCGTCAGGACTGCAGCAATGTGGCCGCCGTGCCGGTGGAGCGCCGCCTGCCGGTGCGCTGGAATCAAGCGGCCGACCTGCAGCGTCGGCGCTATCCGGTGCAGATCCGCATCGAGGTGCTGGATCGGGTCGGCGTGCTCAAGGACATCCTCACGCGCCTCTCCGACAGCCGCATCAATGTCAGTGATGCCCGGGTGCGCACGGCCTACGGCAAGCCCGCCCGCATCGACCTCAAGGTGGAGCTCGCCAGCGCCAGCCAGCTGGTCACCACCATGGATCAGATCCGCTCGATGGCGGATGTGCTCGACCTCTGCCGCACCGGCATCGGTTAGGCCTCGCGGCGAAATAGCTTGAACTCACCGGTGCGCAGCCCCTGCTCCCCGCTGATCTCCTGCCAGCGAGCTTTGTCCAGCCTCAGGCACTGCTGCAGAAAGGCCTCGGTGTTGGGGCCGTCGGGGTCGGTGCGGGTCCAGACCAGGTGGCGGTTGGCGCTCTGCAGCAGCTGCTCACAGATCTGGGTCTGACCCACTGGCAGGCCGATGGTGCGGGTGGCCCATGACGCCCTCAGTCCCTGGGGGTTGAGGCTCCAGCTGGGCCCGATGCCCACGGTGGTGGCCGGCACCCGCAGCTGCCATTGCAGGGCCGGGTCCTGGGGCGCCGTGAAGCCCCGCTCCGCTGCGGGCAGGCCGCTGAAGTAGCGGCGCAGCTGGGCGCGGTCCTGCTCCAGGGCCCGCACCAGCGTGGCTGGCCGTGACGGTGAGCCGAACACCTCGGCGATGGCGATGTTGTTGAACAGGATCAGCGAGAGGATCAAGCTGCCGCTGAAGGCGGCGAGGCGCAGTGATCGGCGTCCGCTCCTCTCCAGCTCGGCCATCCCCGCGGCCGTGACCAGCACCAGTGGAACCACGACAAGCTGGCCGTCCTGGCTGTTGAAATCGCTGCGCTGGAACGACCAGACCAGTTCCAGCAGAAACAGGATGGCGAGGCCGGGCACCAGCAACAGCCGCTCCTGAGGCCGCGGCTCGCTCCTCCAGGCACGCCTGGTGATCAGCAGCAGGCCAGCGCTCGGCATCAGGGCCAGGCTCCAGATGGGTAGACCCGCCAGGGGCATGCGGGCCAGCTCGCCGAACAGGCTGCCCACGTTCTCCCCCCACCAGGCCTGCTGGCTGGCCCATTCCAGCGGCAGGGCCACTGCTCCCGCCCACAGCCGGGCGAGCCCATCGGCCACGAACAGATAAGGAACAATCATCAGGGCACAGCCCAGGGCGACTCCTGTGATCAGGGCCCTGGCCACAACGGCGGGGTGACGGTGGTGCACCAGCACCAGGGCGGCCACCAGGGTGATGGGATAGATCAGGGTGAAGAAACAGGCCACCGCCAGCAGGGCACAGCTGCCGGTGGCCACCAGCTGCCGCCAGCGAGAGGGGCTGCTGAGCGAGCCCTCTCCAGCCGCGGCCAGGCTGAGCTGGTTGAGGCCAAGGACCAGAAAGAAGTTGGCGAACTGGTGCAGGCTGCCGGCGAGGCCGCCAGGGAGCTTCTGGGCCAGCACCACCAGCAGCACCCCACTGGCCAGCGGCACCAGCGAGCGGGGCTTCAGGGGAATGAGGCCAGCCGCTGAAAAATTGCGAACTGCCCGGGCCATCAGCAGGCCTACCAGCAGGTCGAGGCCCAGCACCAGCAGGCGATGGGCCTTGACCGATCCGAGCCAGGCCGACGGGATGTACAGCCACTGGGCAATCGGCCATTGGCGCAGGTAGCTGTCCTGGTACAGCAGGGTCCCGCGCAGGCCGCGCTGGGCGAGAACCAGCAATGAATCGATTTCGCCGTCGTAGCTGCCGGCGATCGTGCTGGCCCGCCAGACACGAACCGCCAGGCCAATCAGGGTGAGCCACCACAGCCCGGTCAGCACGATGCGTGGTCGGCTCAAGTGCTGGAGGTGATCCAGATCACAGTCTGCCTGCCCTCGCGCCCCGTTTCCAGGGTGCGACCAACCAAGGGCTTCCGGGTGTTGCACCAGCGTCCCACTCGATCCGGCCACCAGCCATCGCTGATCAGGATCTGGGCGGCCATCGATGAGCGCCACGACTGGCAGTCTCTGCATGACTGGCTAGACCGGTGCGGATCCAGCCACAGCGCTGGATCCGGGTGCTCGGCGCTACAGCTTCCTCAAGTGGAATCTGTCTGAATCACTTCACCGATGTACCACTGGCATGTGTGGCCATGACCTCCGAACAAGCCGCCCAACTGATTGACGACACCCTGGATCTGGTGCATCAACGGCTTCAGGCCCTTGATGCAGTCCAGAAGCGCAGTGAGCACAAGGCTCTGGCGGAGGAGTTCCGTGAGTGGCGCCAGCCCAGCGGCGGTCACATCGATCTGATGCTCTGCCCTGGCTTCGGCGGCTGACGCTCCAGCCAGCGCCAGTAGATCACCCCCAGCACGGTGGAGCTGAGTACACCGACGATGGCTGAGCCCAGCAGCAGCCGGCTGGAGAAGGACCAGCCCAGTTCCCAGATCCCCTCCTGCTGCAGCACCGCCAGGCTGGGCCAGCCGTGGCCGGGGCCCAGCAGCCAGCAGCCCAGCTGGTAGTTGAACCAGTAGAGGGGCACGTAGGTGAGGGGATTGCTGATCCAGGTGCCGGCGGCGGCCAGCAGGTGGTTGCCCTTCACGAGGCTGGCCAGCGCCACCCCCAGCAGGGTCTGCAGCCCGAAGAAGGGGAAGCAGCCACAGAACACGCCGGCCGCCAGACCGCGGGCCCGCTGGCCGTGGCTTCCCTCCTGCTCCCACAGCCAGCGGATCCAGTGCCGGAACCTGCTGCTGGCTGCGGCCCACCAACGCCGCCACCGAGACTGGCGGGGACCCTGACCGTCGGGCTGCTTGGACTCGGACGACACCATTGCTGCGATTGCCACGGCGCTGGCGCCCGGAGAGGGAAGTGTGGCGATCGTAAGAATCTCCGGACCCCAGGCGGAGGTCATCGGCCGCCAGCTGTTCGATGCCCCCGGCGATCAGCCCTGGGACAGCCATCGGGTGCTCTACGGGCATGTGCGTGATCCCGCCAGTGGTGAGCGGCTGGATGAGGCCCTGCTGCTGCTGATGAAGGCACCCCGCAGCTTCACCCGCGAGGACGTGCTGGAGCTGCACTGCCACGGCGGCCTGATCGCCGTGGCCCGGGTGCTGGAACTGGTGTTGGCCAGCGGGGCACGGCGGGCGCGGCCGGGGGAGTTCAGCCAGCGGGCCTTCCTCAATGGCCGCCTTGATCTCACCCGCGCCGAGGCGATCAGTGAGCTGATCACCGCCAGAAGCCGGCGGGCGGCCCAGCTGGCGCTGGCGGGTCTCGATGGTGGCCTGCAGCGGCGGATCAGCGCCCTGCGCGAGCGCCTGCTGGATCAACTGGCGGAGCTGGAGGCCCGGGTTGACTTCGAAGAGGACCTCCCCCCCCTCGATCCCCAGGCCCTGGTGGCGGAGCTGGAGGCGGTGCGCCAGGAGCTGCAGGGGCTGGTGGCCGAGGCGGGGGTGGGCCAGCTGCTGCGCGACGGCCTGAAGGTGGCGATCATCGGGCGCCCCAATGTGGGCAAATCCAGCCTGCTCAATGCCCTCAGCCGCCGGGAGCGGGCGATCGTGACCGAGCTTCCCGGCACCACCCGCGATCTGCTGGAGAGCGAACTGGTGCTGCAGGGGGTGCCGCTCACCCTGCTGGACACCGCCGGCATCCGCGCCACCGACGACCCGGTGGAGCGGCTGGGCATCGAGCGCAGCCGCCAGGCCCTGGCCGCCGCCGATGCGGTGCTGCTGCTGGTGGACCTGAGCGAGGGCTGGACCGCCGCCGATAGCGAGCTCCGCGCCCAGCTGCCCGCCGCGGTGCCGTCGCTGGTGGTGGGCAACAAGGCCGACCGGGCCGCCGGCGACACCCCCGCCCAGGTGGAGGTGGTGATCAGTGCCCTGGCGGGCCATGGCCTCGAGGAGCTGGCCGCCGCTCTGCTCGCCCGCTGCGGCCACAGCCTCGCTCCGGGGCTGGAGGTGGCGCTGAACGCCCGCCAGCGGGACCTGGCGGCGGTGGCGGCCACGAGCCTGGCCGGCTCCCTGGAGGCGGCGGCCGCCGGGCTGCCCTGGGATTTCTGGACCATCGACCTGCGCCAGGCCGCCCGCTGCCTCGGTGAGATCACCGGCGAGGAGGTGAACGAGGCGGTGCTCGATCGGGTCTTCTCCCGTTTCTGCATCGGCAAGTGAGCCGGCCGCCCCGGCGTTCAGGATGGGGGGCCAAGACCGCCCGCCCGTGCTGCCGTTGGCCATCCCCGCGAGTGCCGTCGCCGCCGCCTCCCTGCTGAGCCAACCCCAGCTGGAGCCCCTGCTGCGCTCCTGGCTGACGGAGGACATCGGCCGCGGCGACCTCAGTGCGGCGGCGCTGCTGGGCCGTCCAGGCCGGGCCAGCTGGACGGCCCGGCGTGGGGGGATCTTCTGCGGCGGCCTGCTGGTGGAGCCGCTGTTCCGCCTGCTCGACGCCACGGTGCAGGTGAGGCTGCTGGTGGCTGATGGGGAGCCGGTGCAGCCCGATCAACGGCTGCTGGAGCTGGCCGGTCCGGCGACGGCCCTGGTGGCGGGGGAACGCACGGCCCTCAATCTGGCCATGCGCCTCTCCGGCATCGCCACCGCCACAGCGGCGCTGGTGGCGGTGCTGAGCGGCAGCGGTGTGGCCCTGGCCGACACCCGCAAGACCACCCCTGGGTTGCGCCTGCTGGAGAAATATGCGGTGCGCTGCGGCGGCGGCATCAACCATCGCTGCGGCCTCGATGACGCCGCCATGCTCAAGGAGAACCACCTGGCCTGGGCCGGGGGAGTGGGGCGCGCGGTCGCGGCGGTCCGGTCCGTTGCCCCCTGGCCGGCGCGGGTGATCGTGGAAGCGGAAAGCCCCACCGAGGCCTCCCAGGCGGTGGAGGCCGGCGCCGACGGGGTGTTGCTGGATGGCTTCTCCCCCGAGGCCCTGCTGGAGCTGGTGCCGCACTTGCGCCGCCAGGCCCTCGGGCGGGGCTCCGCAGTGGTGCTGGAGGCGTCCGGGGTGGACCCCGCTCAGCTGCGGGCCTATGCCGCCACCGGTATCGATCTAATCTCCAGCAGTGCCGCGATCACCCGCAGTCCCTGGCTGGATCTGAGCATGCGCTACGAGCCGGTGCTGGCCTGAGCGCCCAAGTAGATCCAACCGAAGGGCGGATGCTGCCGCCATCCAGGCCGTTCTCCCCAGACGTCTCATCTCCAAGCTCTTCATCACAAAGCTGTGCTCTCTCGGCCGTGTGGCTAGCCAAATCCGCTGGGCATGTCCAAATTTCGGATGGTCTGCCTGGCGACCTTCCGTGACGCGCTTGATCCCCTTCCACTCGTACGCCTGGCTCCTGCCCTCCAGCCTGGCCCTGCTCGCTGCAGTTATGCCAGCGGACTCGGCGCATGCTGAGGGCGTCGTCGACCGCGTCGCCCGCAGCGGTGAACTGGTGATGGTGGGGTATCCCGATCAGGCGCCCCTGCTCTCCCTGGACGGCCAGGGGCGGCCAGTGGGCTACGCCATGGAGGTGGCCAATCGGATCGCCGCTGAGCTGGCCGTGGCTGTGGGGCGTCCGGTGCGGCTCCGTTTCGAGCCGGTGCCCGGACCTGCTGATCTGGGCCAGCGGCTGTTGGGTGGCAAGGCCGATCTCGCCTGTGGCGTGCCGTTCACCTGGGAGCGGGACATCACCCTCGACTATTCCCTGCCGTTCGGGCTCTCCGGTCTGCGGCTGCTGGCGCCCGCTGGTCGTCTGGATGGATCGCCCCAGTCGCTGGCCGAGAGGCGCATCGGTGTGGTCGCCAACTCCCTGGGGGAAACAGAGCTGAAGGGCATCCAGCCGGCGGCCAAGCCAGTGGGCTTCGCCGATCTCTCCCAGGCGGTGGCAGCATTGCGGGGCGGCTCAGTGGATGGGGTGATCGGTGACAGCACCCTCCTGGCGGGCCTTGTCGCCGGAGGGAAGGGTGCCGCGCTGGCTCAGACCCCCTCGGAGCCCTACGAGCGCTATGCCGTGGCCTGCCTGGTTCCTGAGAACGACTCCGCCTTCCGCAACGTGGTGAATCTGGCGATCGCACGGCTGCTGCAGGGTTACCTCGATGGCCAGCCCGACGCGGTGAGCTCCATCGATCGCTGGGTGGGACCCGGCAGCGCGCTCAACCGCTCTCAGGACCAGATCCGCAACTACTTCGAGGCGGTGATGCTGGGGGTGGAGGCCCTGCGACCCTTGCCGGCCCAGGCGGGTGCGGCCCCCACCAGCCCCGCTGCTCCCTAGCCCGCTCAGACGGTCCGTTCCGTCCCGCTGTTTCTCTTCCTCCAACCCCGCCCCTGACCTGCACCGATGGCCCTCTTCACCCGCTCCCGGCTTTTCGGCATCCTGCTGATTGCGGCATCGCTGCCCCTGGACCCCGGCCTGGGCAGGGCCCTGGCCGCATCAGCCTCGGCGCCGCCGTCCTCGGAGTCCCCTCCCCAGGGGAACGCGATTGAGGCGCGCCTGCGCCGCATCGCCGCGGCCGTGCGGGATCAGGAGGGAGCGGACCCAGCCCAGGTGGAAACGCCCGCTGACGGCCTGCAGGCCAGGGTGTTCGTCAATGGTCCCCGGGTCGGCTGGGGCAATGGTGGCTTCCGCAACGGCGGCTTCTTCAACGGCGGCTTCCGCAACGGGGGCTTCTATAACGGCGGCTTCCGCAATGGCGGCTTCGGCAACGGCGGCTTCCGCAACGGCGGCTGGCGCAATTACTGGTGAGTAGGTCTCCACGGACGCAGGCCGGCCCGCTGCGGCTGCTGGTGGTGCAGCCCACACCCTTCTGCAACCTCGACTGCGACTACTGCTACCTGCCCAGCCGGGATGACCGCAGCCGGCTCCCCCTGGAGATCCTCGATGCCGCCCTGGAGCGGGTGCTCGAGAGCCCGTTCCTCGACGGTGGTTTCACCCTGCTCTGGCATGCGGGCGAACCGCTCACCATGCCGATCGCCTTCTACGACGCGGCCACCGAGCGCATCCGCCTGGCCCTGGAGCGCCACGGCCTGCCGCCCACCACGATCGTGCAATCGCTGCAGACCAATGCGGTGGTGATCGATGACGCCTGGTGCGACTGCTTCGAGCGCAACGACATCCACGTGGGCGTGAGCATGGATGGGCCCGAAGCCCTGCATGACGCCCACCGCCGCACCCGCACGGGCCTGCCCACCCATGGGGCGGTGATGCGCGGAATCGCCGCCCTGCAGCGCCGGGGCATTCCCTTCGAGGTGATCTGCGTGCTCACCGCCGATGCCCTCGATCAGGCCGATGCCCTCTACGACTTCTTCACGGCCCATGGCATCGGCGACGTGGGCTTCAACATGGAGGAAACCGAGGGGGAGAACCTGCGCTCCACCCTGGAGCGTCCCGATGGCGAGCGCCGCTACAGCGCCTTCATGGAGCGGTTCTGGCAGCGGCAGCGGGCCGAGCCGGGTCGCTTGAACTTGCGCGAGTTCGATGGCATCACCAGCCTGGCCTGCGGAGAGGGCCGGATGGAGAGCACCGACATGAACACCCCCTTCGCGATCGTGAACGTGGATGCCAAGGGCAATTTCACCAGCTTCGACCCGGAGTTGCTGGCGGTGGCCACCGCCGACTACGGCGATTTCATCTTCGGCAATGTGCTTGAGGGCAGCCTTGAAGCCTCGATGCACACCGACAAGTTCCAGCGGGTGTGGCGCGAGATCGAGACCGGCGTGGACCTCTGCCGCCGCGACTGCGCCTACTTCGGCCTCTGCGGGGGTGGCGCGGGCAGCAACAAGTACTGGGAGCACGGCCGCTTCGACTGCAGCGTCACCGAGGCCTGCCGCTACCGCATCCAGCTGGTGGCCGACGTGGTGCTCGCCGGCATGGAGCGGGAGCTGGGGTTGAGCACCTGAGCCGAACCGAAGATCAGCCTGGCCTGGATCGCCAGTGTCACGTTGATGACGAGCTGTGGGCAGACAAGCTCAACGTCCTTAGGCTGAGCCGGATCTGGACATGATGGGCGTTGAAGGTTCCACAGATCCTGGGTTTGCTGAGTGGGGATGGCAGCAGGCCCCTGAGGCAGCAATTGGCCATCACCCTCGCCGTGGTGTTCACCGCGTCGATCCTGGTGGCAGTGCTGTTGCTGGATCAGCTGTTCGCCTGGCAGGCCAGGGGGCTGATCGATCAGCGCTCAGGATTCTTCATGGACAGCATGCTGGCGGTTCGGGAGTACACCAGCAAGGACGTCAATCCAATCGTCGCGCCGCTCAATGAGGGCCCCGGCGTGTTCCGACCAGAGGCCGTGCCCAGCTATTCGGCCACTTCCGTTTTCGAGTACCTCAAGCAGGCTAAACCTGATTATAAACAATATTCCTACCGCGAAGCCGCGCTCAATCCCACCAATCTCAAGGACAAGGCCGACACGTTCGAAACCTCGATCATTCAGTCGTTCAGGGAGGCGCCCAGCACGGGCTCCCTCACTGGAGAGAAGGTCACACCCCTGGGGCGATTCCACTATGTGGCCCGACCAATCAAGATCTCCAAGGACAGCTGTCTGGTCTGCCATTCCACCCCCGAGCGTGCGCCACGCAGCCAGTTGCTGGCCTATGGCGACAGCAATGGTTATGGATGGCAGCTCAATGAGGTGGTCGGCGCTCAGATCGTCACAGTCCCCCAGGACGCCGTCCTCAAGGCTAAAAGGCAGTCGCTGCTCACCACCGCCCTGCTGCTGGCCTTGGTGTTCGTGGTTGTCGGACTGGCGGCCAACTCCGTACTCAATCGGTTGATCCTCAGGCCCATGCGCCAGATCAGTCAGAAGGCTGAAGAGGCCAGTGTCACCCCTGCCAGTGTGAGCTTTGATGAGAAGAGCCGTGCCGACGAGATCGGCCTGCTGGCCAGAAGTTTCGAGAGAATGAAACAGAGTCTGGCGATTTCGATGCAGATGCTCAAGGATCGACAGAAGCCCTGATGCCTGGCAGCTGGCAGCGCTGGTGCGAATGCTGGATGGCTGGAGCAACAGGACCAGTGATGATTCTGCTGGCGCTGGTGCTCGGCGCCTGTGGCTTCAGCCCCGGTTCGAGTTCAGCCTTGTGTGGCCCCACTGGGGTGCTGAGGGTGGGGCTGCTGGCTCCCAGTGAGGGCAGCACCAGTACGGCCCAATCCTTCTCCGACGCCGAGCTGCAGGCTCTCAAGTCGTTGCTGCTGCAGGCCAGTCGCTGCGATGTTGTTTTGGAGCCGCTCAACAGTGTCGATCGGGCCCGCACCAGCCTGAGCGAACGTCGCTGGGATCTGGCTTTTCTTCCCCCAGGTCTCACGGCCTATGCCATGGGTTCATCAGCTGGCTACACCTCTGTGAGGTCGCTCGGGTCCAGCCGCCGCTCCCGTTCGGCGATCCTGGTGCGGGAGTCGAGCCATTATCACAGTCTCCAGGATCTGCAACAGGCCAGGATCGGCTTACTGCCACGCGGTTCCCTCACGGGGTTCTACCTGCCGCTTTACAACTTGCACGGACTGAATCTGGCTCGCGTCAGCTATGCCCTCAATCATGCCGCTCTTTTGGCCATGTTGGATCACGCCGAGGTGGAGGCGATCGCCTGGGATGAGGCCTTGCCTCCGCCTTCTCTTGCGGTGCGGCGCCTGCACGTGGATGCCCATGTCCTACCTCTGGGGGCAATGGTGTTGAGCGGTTCGCTGACCAGCTCCGACTACATCGCTTTCCTCAGAGCACTTGATGCCAATGCGGCCCAGATGCCAACCGGCCTGGGGTATGCGGCCGGTGTGCTGCCGGAACAGCAGGCGATACAACCGCTCAAGGCGATCGTGGAGAGCGTGGAGGCCTGGCAGCTTCCCCTTGACGGGCAGCCTTATCGGGTGTACGGAGCCAAGGCGGCCGGATGACGATGCATTCTTCCCAGGCACGCCATCTCAAGGTGATCGTGTTCAGCGATGTAGTGGATTCATCAGCGCAGATCTTCGCCGATGAACTGATTGCCATTCAGCGCATCAAGGAAGATCTGGCGATGATCCGGGAGGCCGTGCAACGGCATGGTGGTTGTCTGGTGAAGAGCCTCGGCGATGGCATCCTGGCCACCTTTGACGCTCCGACCCAGGCCCTGGAATTCGTGGAGGACGTGGTGATTCGCATCACCCGTCGCGGCGGCCAATCGTTGCAGCATCGCTTCGGGCTTCACACCGGCGAGATCTATGTCAATGGCGACGACATCATCGGTCGGGGCGTTCATCTTGCCTCTCGGCTCCAGACCACTGCGCCAGTCAATGGCGTGGCCTTCGTCCAGTCCACTTTTGAGTTGGTTGATCCCCGCTTTCAGCGCCGTTCGGTCCCCATGGGCCCCGTGGAGCTCAAAGGTCTGCCGAACGCCGTGATCTGCTATGCCATCGAAGCCGACGCGCTGATCGGTGAGCAGGCCGGAGCGGCCCTGGCGGAACTTGGTCTTGAAGCTCTCTTGGCGGATACCCCTTACCGTCTAGAGCGGCCCCTGAGCGCGGCCCCCGGTGGTGGCACTTATCTGGTGCGGGAGCAAAGCCGCGATCGGCGGGTTGTGCTCAAGCTGATCTCCTGTGATGCCACCAACCTTGATGCCCTGCAGGTGGAGGCGGCGTGCTTTGACCGCCTGCGCCACCCCAACCTGCCCCGGTTTGTGGACGCGTTTGAGCATCGCGGCTCCTTCCTGTTCCTCCAGGAGTACATCGCCGGAGCATCTCTGCAGGGTTCTCTCGATTCCCTGCGCCGCAAGCAGCGGTTGGCGGAGTTGCTGCGTCAGGTGCTGGGGGTGCTGGAGGCCATCCATGCCGCCGGGATCGTCCATGGCGATCTCCACCCCGCCAACCTGATTCCCGCCGAAACGGGCGGTTCACTGTTCCTGGTCGACTTCGGCTTGCTCAAGGCCCGCTCGTCCGGGGGCACCCTGTCGGGAGAGCCCCTCAGTTGCCGCCCCTTCTTCAGCCCCCCGGAGCGGGCGCGCTTCGGCAGCCTCAGCCCCAGTGGCGATCTCTACGCCCTCGGGGTGATGGCCCTCTGCCTTTACACCGGTCAGGACCCCTCCGACCTCTATGACCGGGCCGAAGGGCGGTGGCTGCTCGAGGATCTGGTGGATTCGGAATTGATTGATTGGCTCACTCCTCTGCTGGATGAATCCCCCGCCCGGCGCCTTTGCAGCGCCACCGACGCCCTGCAGCGACTCGATCGCCCCTCGAGCCGGGTCGGGGCGTCCTCTCCACGGGCGATGGTGGATATGGGCGGGCTGCCACCGCTGGGGTATGAGCTCCGCCCGCTGCGCAAGGCTGTCTTGCAACGGACGCTCACGGCCACTTACGGCCCCGTGGTGGAACTGCTACTGGAGAGCTCTGCTTCGATCGTCGCCGGCCAGGAGGTGGAGGCACTGCGTCAGCGGCTGGTGGGAGCGGGTCTCTCCCTGGCTGACGTGGACACGGCCTTCCAGGAGGCCCAGGAGGTGGTGCCCGCCCCCGATAACGCCCAGGCGACGATCCTTCCCTCCCCCGGCAGGCCTGCCTCTGCTGGGGACACCCCCCAAGGGGATAGGCAGGATGGGCTTCTTGCAGTACTGCGAGAGAGGATCGGACCGATCGCCGATCTGCTCTGGAGCGATCCCCTGCGCCAGGCCTTAGCCGTGGATCCGCCCGAGGCCCGACGGTTACTGCTGCAGTCGTCCGTGCCGCCGGAGGTGGTCGACGAGCTGCTCGACCAGGCCCGGATGCTGCGTCAGCATCCCGCTTCGCCACTGCCGGCTCCACCCACCACCCCTGGTCCCGCCCCCCTGGCCCCTGAGGTGGTGCCAGGGGCGGCTGAGTCGGCCCAGCACCTTGAGGAGGTGCTGGTGGAGTTCATCGGCCCGATCGCGAGCACCGTCCTCGCCTCGGTGCGGGACCTCCCGCCGGCGGAGCGACTCAAGGCGGTGATGGCTGCGCTGGAGGGCTTCGGTGTCGAGGCGGGGACTCTTCAGCAGCTGCGTCGACGCTTGGGTCTGTCCTGAATCTGTGGCTCATGGCCCCTGTCGGGCTGTGGACTCCGGCCTGCCACCCGACCCCGGAGAGGGATGATCGTGAAACGGTCGTTCCCCCCTCGCGGCTGACCCACCGCACCCACCAGCCATGCTTCGCATCGCCCACGCCCTCGAAGCCCAGCTGCGCGCGGCCTTGGAGCGGGCCTTCCCCGAGCAGGTGGCGGCGGCGCAGGCGGCCGGTGCCCCCCTCGATCCGCAGCTGGCGCCCGCCAGCCAGCCGGAATTCGGTGATTTTCAGGCCAACGGTGCCCTCTCCCTGGCCCGGCGGCTGAAGCAGGCGCCCCGGGCCATCGCCGGCGCGATCGTGGAGCAGCTGGCCGCTGATGCGGCGTTCTTAGCGCTGTGTGAGCCCGCCCAGATCGCAGGACCGGGCTTCATCAACCTCACCCTCCGCCCCCAGCAGCTGGCGGCGGAGCTGCGCAGCCGCCTGGGGACTTTGCGGCTGGGGGTGCCGGAGGTGAGCGCCGTTGCGGCCGGTGGTGTGGCAAAGGCTGGAGGCGCTCCTGTGATCGTGGATTTCTCTAGCCCCAACATCGCCAAGGAGATGCACGTGGGGCACCTGCGCTCCACGATCATCGGCGACGCCTTGGCGCGGGTGCTGGAGTTCCGCGGCCACCCGGTGCTGCGCCTCAACCATGTGGGCGACTGGGGCACCCAGTTCGGCATGCTGATCACCCACCTCAAGCAGGTGGCTCCCGAGGCGCTCACCACCGCCGATGCGGTGGACCTGGGCGATCTGGTGGCCTTTTACCGCCAGGCCAAGGCGCGCTTCGATGCCGATGAGGCCTTCCAGGCCACCTCCCGCGAGGAGGTGGTGAAGCTGCAGAGCGGCGATCCGGTCAGCCGACGGGCCTGGCTGCTGCTGTGTGAGCAGTCAAGGCGCGAATTCCAGCAGATCTACGACCGCCTCGACATCCGCTTGAGCGAGCGGGGTGAGTCTTTCTATAACCCCCACCTGGAGCAGGTGGTGAGCGATCTCGACGCCACCGGGTTGCTGGTCACCGATGCCGGCGCCCAGTGCGTGTTCCTCGAGGGGGTGAGCGGCAAGGACGGCCAGCCGCTGCCGCTGATCGTGCGCAAGAGCGATGGTGGCTTCAACTACGCCACCACTGATCTGGCGGCCCTGCGCTATCGCTTTGCGGCGCCACCCGAGGGGGATGGCGCCCGCCGGCTGATCTACGTCACCGACGCGGGCCAGGCCAGCCACTTCGCCGCCGTGTTTCAGGTGGCCCGCCGCGCCGGCTGGGTGCCTGAGGGCGGCCGGCTGGAGCACGTGCCCTTCGGTCTGGTGCAGGGGGATGACGGTAAGAAGCTCAAGACCCGCTCCGGCGACACGGTGCGCCTCAAAGATTTGCTGGAAGAAGCGGTGGAGCGCTCCGAGGCGGATCTGCGCCGCCGCCTGGCGGAGGAGGAGCGCCAGGAGGAGGAGTCGTTCATCACCCATGTGGCCACCACCGTGGGTATTGCGGCGGTGAAGTACGCCGACCTGAGTACCAACCGGAACACCAACTACCAGTTCAGCTTTGATCGCATGCTGGCCCTCTCCGGCAACACGGCCCCCTACCTGCTCTATGCCCTGGTGCGGATAGCCGGCATCGCCCGCAAGGGCGGCGTGGGTGCGGCAGCCGGAGAGGCGGCCGGAGTGTTCCCGGATCCCCTGGTGTTCACCGAAGCGCAGGAATGGGCCTTGGCGCGGCAGCTACTGGCGCTGGATACGGTGATCGCCGAGGTGGAGGAGGAACTGTTGCCCAACCGGCTCTGCTCCTATCTCTTCGAGCTCTCCCAGGTGTTCAACCGCTTCTACGACCAGGTGCCGGTGCTCAAGGCCGAAGAACCGGCCCGCGGCTCCCGCCTGGCCCTCTGCCGCCTCACCGCCGACACGCTGCGGCTGGGGTTGGGCCTGCTGGGCATCCCGACGCTGGAGCGGATGTGAGCGGGTGAGGGCGCGTCCCGCACTGCTGCTCAACATCCCAGGCAAGCCCATTCCCAAGGCCGACTCTGAGGGCCGTATCAGGACTTCCTCCGCGGTCTTTTAGGATCAAACATCAAACAACATCAACGGTGTAGCGCGTCTCCATGGAGTCGTTCTCACGCTTGCCATCACCTGCCCGAAAAGAGCTACGGGGTCCGAGTCTCCGTGGGCTCATTAAATTCAAGGAGGCGGGTCAGGTGTATGGCAGGGTTGGAAAGTGCTCTCGGCCTTTAGCGGGAACCTTTCCGGGTGGCGTATCGACTCGACAGACAAGTCAACATCTAGATCAGGCCAATAAAGATGGTCCGAGGTCGGACGCAGTACATTAAGGATCTGCTGAATCGTTGCCGCTTTAAACCAGGGGAACTCTGAATAGGGAAGCGCCAGCTCTTCATCATCGATAAGCATCCAGACACAATGTCCAGAGACATTCGTGACCTCAGCTGCCAAAGTGGTTGTTCCATGCATAGATGATCTCCTGTTGGCGTGTCTCGACCAGGTGCTCAGCTTCTTTGATCCTCGGTGAGCTTAGCCCGATGTTGCGAGCGAGTTCAACGGTTGGGCTGAGCCAGAACTTCGCCTCACCATCAGGATGACTGACATGGACGTGAGGACGACTCTCCTCCCGTGAGAAGAAGAAGAAACGAAATTCGCCATCCCTGAAGACGGTTGGTGACAAGTTAAGTATTGAACGCCTGTCTCAGCATAGGCGCGACTGCAATGGCTGTTCGCATCTTTCCAACGATTATGGATAGATCGTGCAACGCTGAATGGGCGGATCCAGTGAATAGCGGCATCTTGCTTCTTTTGGCAGCATAAGAGCGGCTCGGCCTCCCTGCAACGGCGCGAAAACCTTGTTCTCGCGCGAATGCAGCCGTGAGCCTTCGCATGCCTGGGCTTGTTATGCGGATCCGCATAAGACCGTTCCTGCTGTTGCAAAATGGTTGACGGGGCTGGTCGCCCCCCCAGAGGAGAGGGCCTCGATTCAGCACAGATGTGTCCATCGTCGTGGTTCTCACATCGCTGTGGTCGATGAACTCCTGGATCGTGCGGATGTTCTGCCCCTGCGCCACCGTGCTGCCAGTTGACTCCAGAACGGCTCGCGGCGCAGCGTCCTGGACATGGTGGGAACCGTGTGATGCAGCCTTTCTCCCTGCACCCTGCTTCCTACGCTGCCTGCGGTTGTCGCATCGCACCGCCTTGACCCCTTGCCTGCCTGATGGCCCCCAGGCCCGGCCCGAGGTGGAGGCCCTGGTGGCCTACAGCGCACCCCTGGAAGGTCGCCGCGGGCTGCTCCGGCTCGACTTCAACGAGAACACCGTGGGCCCCAGCCCGAAGGTGGTGGACGCGATCCGCGCCATCCCTGCCGACCACTACGCCATCTATCCCGAATACGATGGACTGCGCGAAGCGGTGGTGGCCTCTCTCGGTGGGATGGGTCTGAACCCGGCCCACATCGGCCTGTTCAACGGTGTCGATGCCGCACTCCATGCCGTGTTCCACGCCTACGGCGCCCCGGGCGATCGGTTGCTCACCACCAGCCCCACCTTCGGCTACTACAGCCCCTGCGCCCGTATGCAGGGCATGGTGATCGAGGCGATCCCCTACCGGCTGCCTCACTTTGGCTTTCCCCTCGAGGAGATCCGCGCGGCGCTGCTCGGTCCCGGTGGGGCCGGTGAACCGAGCGGCGACTGGCACCCGCCTCGCATTCTGCTGATCTGCAACCCCAACAACCCCACCGGCTCCCGCCTGGCGCCTGAGCGGATCCTCGAGTTGGCGGCCGCCGCGCCGCGCACGCTTGTGGTGGTGGATGAGCTCTATGAGGCCTTCACCGGGGACAGCGTGCTGCCGCCCCTGCTGAACCGGGGGGGTACCGATGCCTTCCCGGCCCATTCCAACCTGCTGGTGCTGCGCTCCCTGGCCAAGACCGCCGGCCTGGCGGGTCTGCGCATCGGCTTCGCGATCGGCGCGCCGGCCCTGGTGGACCGCATCAGCCGCGTCACCGGCCCCTACGACATCAACAGCTTTGCCGTCACGGCCGCCCGCGCCGCCCTGGAGGATCAGGCCTATGTGGACACCTACGTGGCCGAAGTGCTGCAGGCCCGCAGTTGGTTGCTGGAGCAACTCCAGGCCGCTGGCGTGCGCCATCACGCTGCCGGTGGCAACTACCTGCTGATCTGGCCCTCCCGGCCGGCGGCCGAAGTGGAGGCTGAGCTGCGCCAGGCGGGCATCCTGGTGCGATCTATGGCCGGCAAGCCCCTGATCGACGGCTCCTTGCGGGTGAGCCTGGGCAGCCGCGAGCAGATGGCGCGCTTCTGGAGCGCCTACCAGTTGATCGAAGCCATGACGATCAGCGCATCACCTTGATCTGGGTGCCATCGCTGAGGGGCGCACTGAAGCTGACCGTGCGGCCCACCCGTTGCACCGGCGTGCCGCTCATCGCTTCGAGGAAGGGCTCGACGCTGCCCTGGTCGCAGCCACTGGGGGCGCTGCCGCTCACGTACTGCACCGGGATCACCCGCCGGGGGTCGAGCGCGCGCACCACGGCCGCGGCCTCAGCGCCGTCGTAAACCTTGGCGCCACCTCCCACTCCGATGATCAATACATCGGGCTTGCCGATCAGCACCCGGTCTTCGGGGCGCAGGGCCGAGGCGGTGCCCCCCAGGTGGGCGATCTCCAGGCCGCCCTGTTTCCAACGCCAGAGGGTGGCCTGACCGAAGCGCCGTCCGCCGATGCGGTCGTGGGGGATGGCCGCCCCCTCCAGCTTCAGGCCCGCCACCCGGTAGGAGCCGGGGGTCACCAGCATGCGGCCGGAGGCCACGGGAGCACCTTCATCCAGCAGCCGGCTGCTGGCCAGAATCACATCAGCGCGCACCCGCGGCTCGGCCAGGCCGGCGGCGCAGCCCACGGCTTTGAAGGGGTTCAGCAGCACGGTGGCACCACCGCCCTGGATCAGCAGGGCGCTGTGGCCATAGCTGGTGACCGTGACGCCACCCGCCGCCAGGCCGGCCCCTGGCAGTCCCAGGCTGACGCCAGCCACCAGGGCCGCCATGCCCAGGGCCGTGCCCCGGCGATGAAGGGGCCTGCTGACGGTGCTGGAGGGGCCGTCGTGCGCTTGCCCTGATGCGGAGGCCATGCCTGCTGGTGCGCCCCGCAGGCGCCGATCGTGGCGCGAACCTAGCAGCGTTGCCCCGGGGGCTTTCAGGAGGGGGTTCCGGTGAGAGCTCTGGCGCCGCTGGCTTGGTGCTGGGCCGCCTGGCGCAGGAAGTTGGCCAGCAGCTGGTGACCGTTCTGGGTAAGCACGCTCTCGGGGTGGAACTGAACGCCTTCGATCGGAAAGTGGCGGTGGCGCAGACCCATGACCGTGCCGTCCTCCAGCCAGGCGCTGATCTCCAGCTCCTCCGGCAGGCTGGCGCGCTCCGCGATCAGGCTGTGGTAGCGGGTGGCGGTGAGCGGGCTGGGCAGGCCGGCGAACACCCCTGCACCTCCATGCAGCACCGGTGAGGTCTTGCCGTGCATCAGTTCATTGGCCCGCACCACCCGGCCGCCGAACACCTGCGCCAGGCACTGGTGCCCCAGGCAGACCCCCAGGATCGGCACGGTCGGCCCCAGCTCCCGCATCACCTCCAGGCAGACCCCGGCCTGGTTGGGGTCACCTGGACCTGGTGAGATCAGGATCGCCGCCGGCTGCAGGGCTCTGATCTGCTTCACGCTCAGGGCGTCGTTGCGCTCCACCCGCAGGTCAGCGGCGATCGGGTGCTCCGCCGCCAGTTCACCCAGGTACTGCACCAGGTTGAAGGTGAAGCTGTCGTAATTGTCGAGAACCAGGAGCATCAGGCCAGCCGCCAGGCCTCCATTCAAACGCCCAGGCGCAGCAGCAGGGGCGGCAGCAGCAGCAGCGCCGCGATCAGCAGGGAGGCCAGGGCGGCCACCAGCACGGCCGCGGCGGCGCAGTCCTTGGCGATGCGGGCCAGGGGATGGAAGCGGCGGCCGATGGCCAGGTCCACCACCGATTCGATGGCCGTGTTGATCAGCTCCAGAACCAGCACCGCCGCCACGGTGAGCACCAGCAGGGCCAGATGCTCAGGGCTCAGCTGCAGCCATACCCCCAGGGCAAAGACGCAGCCGCCGGTGATCGCATGGATGCGGAAGTTGCGCTGGCTGATGAAGCCATAGGCCAGGCCCTGGGCGGCATAGCGAAAACTCATGGGCAGGTCGCCGGCCACCCGCCAGGCCCCGCTGCGCTGGCTCCGCCCCCGGCGAGGGGAATCGCTGCTCATGGGATCCGCCAGCGCGAGGGGCACCGGTTCGAGGGGGACCGGGTTGACCATGCTGCCTCCTGCAGGCGTTTCGCTGCTGCGCGCGTCCGGACTGAACGTTACCGCTGCCGTCCAGGGGGCTCGCTGCCGTCGCTACAGGATCCTCAGTGTCCGCACTCCAGCAGCTGGTCCTGGCGGCGCAGCATGGCCTCCAGGCGGGCGTCGTCGGGGTGGTCCCAGCCCAGCAGGTGCAGCAGGCCGTGGCTAGCCAGCCAACGCAGCTCCCGCGCCAGGCTCATGCCCGCCGCCTCGGCCTGACGGGCCGCTGTCTCCAGGGAAATGACGATGTCGCCCAGCTCCAGCGGCTCCCCCTGCTCCGGCAACTCCTGATCAGCGGCCTGCTCCGGCGGCTTTGGCATCGCCGGAGCTCCTTCCAGCCCCTCGTCCTGGGCGGCGAAGGCCAGCACATCGGTGGGGCCCTGCTGGCTCCGCCAGCTGGCGTTGAGCTCAGCCATCTCCCCATCGCCCACCAGGCTCAGCCCGAGGCTGTAGGCGGGCGCCCGCAGGGCCTGGGGCAACTCGGGCTGCAGCTGCTCCAGCCAGGCCGCCAGCAGATCGCTCCACAGCCCTTCGGCGTTGGCGGGGTCGGCCAGGGGGCCTGCCGCCTCCAGCAACAGGGCGCTCAGCTCTTCGTCGCAGCTGAAGGCCAGGTCGAGCTCGGGTGGAGGAGCGGCCGTCACTGGGGCAGGCTGGGCCGGCCGAACCAGGCCAGCAGAAACAAAACGGTGCTGAAGCCCACGGCGGTGAGGCCGAAATGCAGCAGGCTCTGGCGGCCCTTGCGCACCATGTTGCGCATCGCCAGCTTCACGAAGCTGGGCGGCGGGCTGGCCGCTACCTCAGGAGTTGCAACCTCAGCAGTTGCAACCTCAGCAGTTGCAACCTCAGCAGTTGCAACCTCAGCAGTTGCAACCTCAGGGGTCGGGGCTGGGCTGGGCTCCAGGGGGGTCGTGCTGTCAGTCATGGGGAAATCGGCGGGGCTCAGGTGTCCCCATCGGCGGCGATCTCCACACCCTGGCGCAGCAGGGCCTGGATGAAGGGGTCGAGGTCGCCGTCCATCACGCCCTGCACATCGGTGGTCTCCACGGCGGTGCGCAGATCCTTGACCATCTGATAGGGGTGGAACACATAGTTGCGGATCTGGTTGCCCCAGGCCGCTTCCACGATGTCGCCGCGGATGTCGGCGATCTCCGAGGCCCGCTGCTCCTGGGCGATCACCAGCAGCTTGGCCATCAGCAGCGCCATCGCCTTCTCCTTGTTCTGGAGCTGGGAGCGCTCCTGGGTGCAGCGCACCGCCAGGCCGGTGGGCACGTGCAGGATGCGCACCGCCGTCTCCACCTTGTTGACGTTCTGACCGCCGGCCCCGCCCGAACGGGAGGTGGTGACCTCCAGGTCCTTGTCGGGGATGTCGAGCTTGACGTCCTCATCGAGCATCGGCATCACCTCCACCCCCGCGAAGCTGGTCTGGCGCTTGTCGTTGGCGTTGAACGGCGAGATCCGCACCAGCCGGTGGGTGCCCTTCTCGTTGCGCAGATAGCCGTAGGCGTAGCGGCCGTCGATCTCGATCGTGCAGCTCTTGATGCCCGCCTCCTCCCCTTCCGAGAGCTCATTGACCGACACCTTCATGCCGTGGTCCTCGGCCCAGCGGGTGTACATGCGCATCAGCATCAGCGCCCAGTCCTGGGCGTCGGTGCCGCCGGCGCCGGCATTGATCGAGATCACGGCGCCCTCCTTGTCGTAGACGCCGCTCAGCAGCCGCTCCAGCTCCCAGCGATCGAGCGCGGCCTTGAGGCTCTGTAGGCCGCCGTTGGCTTCGGCCAGCAACTCCTCATCCGCTTCGAGGTCGTAGAGCTCGAGGGTGGCGCGGCCATCGTCGACAGCGCTGCGCCACTGCTGCAGTTGCTCCAGCTGGGCCTTCACCTCATCGAGCTGGCGCATCTGTTTCTGGGCCTGCTGCTGGTCGTCCCAGAAGTCGGGCTGGGAGGCCAGCTGCTCCAGGTCCTGCTGGCGGGCGTTCAGGGCCGGTACGTCAAAGACAGTCCTGGGCATGGCCCAGGCGGTCGGTGAGCTCGGAGAGATCGCGTTTGAAATCGGTGAGATCGAGCACCTGCTGTCGCCCAACGGTTTTCACGACCGTATCAGCGGGGCTGGGCTCCAGGCGGGGCTTCTAGGATCCCGCCACTGCCATGCACCTGGGCGATTGTGGTGAACACACCGGCGAAAGTTGAGATTTATACCTGGCGCTTCTGTCCCTTCTGCGTGCGGGCCAAGGCCCTGCTCGACCGCAAGGGTGTGGCCTACGAGGAGCACTCCATCGATGGGGATCAGCCGGCCCGCGCCGCCATGGCCCAGCGGGCGGAAGGCCGCTCCAGCCTGCCCCAGATCTTCATCGACGACCACGGCATCGGCGGTTGCGATGAACTCCATTCCCTGGAGCGTGCCGGCCGGCTCGATACGTTGCTGAAAGGGGCCTGAGGGTGCCGAGCCGCGCCGAGCCCGCCAGCCGCTCCCATCTTTTTGTCGTCGATCCGATCCAGCGGCTCCGGCCGGGCAAGGATTCCAGCGTGGCCTTGATGCAGGCGGCCCAGCGCGCCGGCCATCAGGTCTGGATCTGCGGCCTGGCCGACCTGGCGGTGGAGGGTCAGCGGGCCGACGCCGCCGAACCTGGCCATCGCCCCACGGTGCTGGCCCAGTCGGCCCACCTCGCTGACATTCGCCCGACGCCTGCGGGCTGGGAGATCCCTGATCCCTGGGTGCAGCTGGGGGCACAGCAGCGCTGTCCGCTCGACGCCTTCACCTGGGTGTGGATGCGCAAGGATCCGCCCGTGGATGAGGCCTACCTCTATGCCACCCATCTGCTGGAGCTGGTGGAGCCTGCTGGGGTGCGGGTGCTCAACCGTCCGGCCGCCCTGCGGGCCTGGAACGAGAAGCTCGGTGCCCTGCGCTTCAGCCATCTGATGGCGCCCACCCTGGTGAGCGCCAACAGCGAGCAGCTCACGGCCTTTGCCGCCGAGCACGGCGAGGTGGTGCTCAAACCCCTCGGTGGACGGGCCGGCCAGGGGGTGGTGCGCAGCGATGCGCGGGCGCCGGGCCTGCGGGCGCTGCTGGAGCTGGTCACCCACCAGGGCCAGCTGCCGGTGATGGCCCAGGCCTTTCTGCCCGAAGTGGTGGCGGGCGACAAGCGCATCCTGCTGGTGAATGGTGAGCCGCTGGGTGCGGTGAACCGGCGCCCCTCGCCTGGGGAGTTCCGCAGCAATCTGGCGGTGGGTGGGGAGCCCGAGGCCACAGCTCTCACCGATGCCGAGCGCCGCCTCTGCGCTGAGCTGGCACCGGCCCTGCGCGCCGCCGGGCTGTTCTTCGTGGGCATCGATGTGATCGCTGATCGCCTCAGTGAGATCAACGTCACCAGCCCCACGGGCGTGCGCGAGATCGAGCGCCTTGGTGGCGTGCCCTTGGCGGATCTCACCATCGAGGCACTGCTGGCCAGCTGAGGCCCCCTGGCGGGCCGGACCAGGGCGCGGCTCAGAGCTCTGATTGCAGGGCGGTTCCGCAGCGTTTGCAGTAGCGGGCATCGTCGTCGTGGCTGCTGCAGTCGCAGCGCAGGCAACTGCGGCTCAAACTTCGGCTCAATTGGCGCCGCTGGCGATGGGCATCCCGCAGGCCGACGCTGAGGATGCCGGTGGGCACGGCGATGATGCTGTAGCCGAGCAACATCACGGCGGAGGCCACGAAGCGCCCCAGCGGCGTGATCGGCGCCACATCGCCATAGCCCACCGTGGTGATGGTGACCACCGCCCAGTAGATGCCCACAGGGATGCTCACGAAGCCACCGGCTTCACCCTCGATCAGAAACATCAGGGCTCCGATCACAATCACCAGGGTGATCATCGTGAGCAGGAACACCAGAATCTTGCGCCGGCTGGCCACCAGGGCCTGCCAGAGCAGCTCTGATTCCTTGAGGTACTCCCCCAGCTTGAGGATCCGGAAGATGCGCAGCAGCCGCAGGATGCGCACCACCAGAAATGACTGGGAGCCCGGCAGGATCAGTCCCAGGAAGGTGGGCAGGATCGCCAGCAGATCCACCAGGCCATAGAAGCTGGTGGCATAGCGAATCGGCTGGCCCACGCAGAGTAGGCGCAGCCCATACTCCAGGCTGAACAGCAGGGTGAACCCCCATTCGAGGGTTTCGAACGGGGCCAGATAGAGCCCCCTCAGGCGCGGATCGCTCTCCAGCATCACCGAGAGCACACTGGCGACGATCGCCAGCAGCAGCACCACATCGAAGGCCTTGCCGGCTGGGGTGTCGGCTTCGAAAATGATGCGGTAGAGGCGGGCGCGGCCCAGCCAGCGGCGCAGCAGCAGGGCCAGCCCCAGCAGGCTGGCGAGGATCAGCGCCATCTCCACGGGCGGCGCCATGGGCGATCAGCGCAACGGCCAGGGGGCGCAGAGATTGAGCTGCTGCAGCAGCACCCCCAGCTTCAGGGCCACCTCCTGGAGCTCCCGCTCCGGCTCGGAACCGCGCACCAGCCCGGCGCCGGCGGTCAGTTCCAGCTGATCGCCCTGCAGCCGGCCGCTGCGGATCGCCACCCGCAGCTCGGCGTCGCCGGCGCTGTCGATCCAGCCGATCGGTGCGGCGTAATGCCCCCGCTCGAACGGCTCGAGGCTGCGCAACCAGGCCATCGCCTCCCGCCGCGGCAGCCCGGCCACCGCCGGTGTGGGATGCAGGGCCTCGGCCAGGGCCAGGGGCTGCTGCTCCGCCAGGGCGGCGGTGATGGGGGTGTGCAGGTGCACCAAGGTGCCGTGGCGGGCCAGGCGGGGATGGCGAGGGCGCCTTGGCGTCAGCCCCGCCTCCGAGAGCACCCGGGTGATCGCCTCTACCACCAGTTCATGCTCATGGCGATCCTTGGCCGACTGGGTGAGCTGCTCGGCCGGTGGTCCCAGGGGGGCGGTGCCGGCCAGGGCATCGCAGCGCAGTTGCCCCTGCCGCACCGCCAGCAGCCGCTCGGGGGAGGCACCGATCAGGGCATCGCCGGGACGTTGCTGCCAGAGGAAGCGGCAGCTGCCCGGTTGGTGACGGCGCAGGCGGGCCAGCAGCTCCAGGGGCTCCAGCGGTTGATCCAGCCCCACCTGCTGGCGCACCGCCACCACCAGCTTGCGCAGGGAGCCCTCCTCCACCAGGGCCAGGGCCTGACGCACCGCGTCGCGGTAATCGCTCTCCCAGCAGGAGCGGCTGGTGATGCCCACCCCGGGGGTGCTTGGCAGCCCGCCTTCGCCCTCGGCCGGCAGGCGGCTCAGGAGCTGGGCCCGCTCCCAGAGTTCCTCGGCCACGCCACGGGGGGTGACATCACCGCCGAGGCAGCGCTGCAGCCGCAGCCAGCAGTGGCGTCCCTGGCGACTCAGCTGCCAGCGGGGCAGCACGGCCTGCACGCCGGCAACGGCGCCGCTGCCCTCCTGCAGGGGACTGTCGAAAAAGGAGAAGGCCAGCAGCACCCGCGGTCTGGCCAGGGGCGGCACGTTCTGGGGCTGTTGCCCCAGGCGGCTGAGGCTCATGGCGCTGAAGCGCTGGGCCAGCTCGAAGCGCCTCGGTCCGCTCAGCTCCAGGCGGTGGGTGGTGCCGCTGGCCGCCAGGCAGAGTCCCGGTGCGCCGTCCCAGAGGAAGCGGAAGCGTCCGCCGTCATCGAGGTGGGGGAGCAGCGCCAGGGGATCCCGGCAGGGCATGGGCAGCGCCAGGCTGAGCACGCCCTCCTCCTCCAGCTGCCGTGCCCCCTGGGCGGCGGCGGCGAGCAGTTCGGTGAAGGAAGGAACGACCTGCACCAGGACGACGGCGGCGGTGGCCAGGGAAGCTGCTCAAATGTATGGGCCCTTCCCGGTTCGCCGTCCCTGCAGCCCATGTCCGACCCCCAGGTCGTCGCAAGCCGTTACGCCGATGGGGACGCCAGCGGTGGCCTCTCGCCCGCCGACCGCCCCCACGATCCGGCCCGCCGCCGCCTCTGGAAGGCGGCGATCAAATGGCCGATGTACTCGGTGGCGGTGATGCCGGTGCTGCTGGCCGCGGGCTGGTGGGCCGGCCAGGGCCAGGCGCCGCGCCTGGTTCAGTTGCTGACCTTCCTGGTGGCGGCGGTGCTGCTGCTGGCCTGGGAAAACCTGGCCAACGACGTCTTTGATGCCGACACCGGCGTGGACCGGCTCGGCAAGCCCCATTCCCTGGTGAATCTCACCGGCCGCCGCGACCGGGTGGCCCTGCTCGCCAACGGCTGCCTGGTGATCGGCCTGGTCCTGTTCGCCCTGGTGGCGGCCCGCAGCACCCCCCTGGTGCTGGCGCTGGTGCTGGGCTGCTGCGCCCTCGGCTACGCCTACCAGGGACCTCCCCTGCGGCTGGGCTACCGCGGCCTGGGTGAGCCGCTGTGCTGGCTGGCCTTTGGCCCGCTGGCCACCGCCGCCGCCCTGCTGGCGCTCGCGCCCACGGCTGCCGCCGGGATCCCCTGGAGGGCCGCCCTGCTGCTGGGCAGTGGTCCGGCCCTGGCCACCACCCTGGTGCTGTTCTGCTCCCATTTCCACCAGGTGGAGCAGGACGCCAGCCACGGCAAGCTCTCGCCGGTGGTGAAGCTGGGCACCGCCGGCGCCGCCGCCCTGGTGCCCTGGTTCATCGCCCTGACCCTGGCCCTGCAGTGGGCGCCGGTGCTGCTGGGCCGCTGGCCGCTCACGGCCCTGCTGGGCATGGTGGGCCTGCCCGCCGCCAGGGCCCTGATCCAGTTGCTGCGTGAGCACCACGATGCCCCGGATCGGATCGGCGGCAGCAAGTTCCTGGCCCTGCGCTTCCAGGCCTTCAATGGCCTCGGCTTGGCGTTGGGGCTGGCGATCGGCCCCTGGCTGCCGCTGCGGTGAGGCTGGGCCTGCACTGGCGGCGCTTCGAGCTGGCCCTGCCCACGCCCCTGGTCACTGCCCGGGGCAGGCTGAGGAGCAAGCTCGGCTGGCTGTTACGGCTCGAGCTGCTGGCCGGGGGGGATGCCGAGTCGGCGCCGTTGCTCGATCAGGGCTGGGGGGAAGCGGCTCCGCTGCCGTTGGGCGCCCATCAAGGCGTTGATGAGCCGGAGCTGGTCCGCATCACCAGGGCCATCGAGGCCCTTGGCTCCACGATCGATCACCAGGAGCTGGAGGGTCGTCTGCCGACCCTGCCGGCGGCCATGGCCTTCGCCCTCGGAGCAGCCCTGGGCGAGATCCAGGGGTTGGTGGGGGCCGCCTCCGGCGGCTGGCTGCCGCCGCCGGCTCCTGCATGGCTGCTGCCGGCAGGTCCGCTGCTGCTGCCGGCCCTGGAGCGGGTCCTGGACACCCACCAGAGCAGCCAGCCGGCTCAGCAGCACGGCGACGGTCTCCCCCTCACGTTGAAGTGGAAGGTGGCGGCCACCGATGACCTCCAGGAGCGCCAGCTGCTGGAGCTGCTGCTGGAGCGCTTGCCGAACAGCGCCAGACTCCGCCTCGATGCCAATGGAGGCTGGGGGCGCACCATGGCCGCGGCCTGGGCGGCAAGGCTGGCGGCCGATCCCCGCCTGGAGTGGCTGGAGCAACCACTGGCTCCTGCCGATCACGCTGGTCTGCTCGCCCTGGCCGCTGGTCCCCCGGCCCTGCCGGTGGCCCTGGATGAATCGCTGGCGCAGGATCCAGGCCTGCGCAACAGCTGGGGCGGCTGGCAGGTGCGACGGCCTTCCCAGGAGGGAGACCCCAGGTCCCTTCTGGCGCAACTGCAGGCAGGCGTGCCCCGGCTGATGCTCAGCACCGCCTTCGAGACCGGTATCGGCCGCCGCTGGCTGCACCACCTGGCCGCTCTTCAGGCGGGGGGACCCACCCCCGCGGCGCCCGGGCTGGCCCCGGGCTGGGGCGCCAGCGGTGATCTCGCCAGTACCGATCCCGAGCGGGTCTGGGCCGCATCCGCCGGGCGCTGGGTGGAGTCGCCAGAGTTGGCGTGAACGACAACGCCACCGCGATGAGCCTCAGCAAGCAGGACACCCTGGCGGCCTCGGCCCCCTGGGTGGCCGTGGTCCTTAACCTGGTGCCGGGCCTGGGCACCGGCTACATCTATCAACGGCGCTGGCGGGCCTACTGGATCACCTCGGCAGTGAGCACCGGCTGGTTCGCGTTGGGGCTGGTGCTGGGCCAGGGGGGCGGGGCCGATCTGGGCGCCAAGGCTGACCCGCGTCAGCAGTTGGTGGGTCTGCTCGGCCTGCTGTTGCTGGCCGGTGTTACGGCTGTGGAGGCGGGGATCGCAGCCCGCCGCGCCCGGCAGGCCTAGGCCCGGGATCGTCGCTGATGGGTCCTCCTCTGCTGCTCACCAGCGCCGCGCCGGCCGAGGCCCTGGTGGCGCACCTGGAGCAGGCCTGGGGTGAGGAGCGCCTGGTGGGCCTCTGCGCCGAGCAGGAGCAGGAGCTGCTCGCTTCGGCCTTGGCTGGATCGCCCCTGACCGGGGCCGGTGTGGTGGTGGGCAGTGGTGGCAGCGCCGGCCGCCGCCGCTGGTGCCTGCAGCCCCTGGCCCACCTGGAGGCCTCAGCTGGCGCCACTGGGCAGTGGTTGCAGTCGATCGGGCTGGATCCCTCAGCGACGCTGCAGCTCAACCCCCTGCCGCTCCATCACGTCAGCGGTCTGATGCCCCTGGTGAGGAGCCGGGTCTGGGGAACACCCTGGCGCTGGTTGCCCCCGGAGCTGATGCGCCGGCCCCGGGAACTGGCGGTGGTGTTTCCCCTCCCAACCGACCGCGGGGCGCTGCTCTCCCTGGTGCCCACCCAGCTGGAGCGGCTGCTGGCCGCACCGGAGGGCTGCGCCTGGCTGCGGCGCTGCGCCGTGGTCTGGGTCGGAGGTGCGGCGCTTTCTGCTGAGTTGGCGGCCCGAGCCCGCGCGGCCGAGATCCGGCTTTCGCCCTGTTATGGCGCCAGCGAAACCGCCGCGATGGTGGCGGCCCTGCCTCCGGAGCGCTTCCTGGCGGGGGAGGATGGCTGTGGCCAGCCCCTGGCCGATGTGCAGCTGCGGCTTGACCCCGATGGCGCTCTGCTGGTGCGCACCGGACGCCTCAGTCCCGGCTGCCTGGAGGCCGGGCAGCTGCAGCGGCTGGAGCGGCAGGGGGCCTGGTGGCGCAGTGGTGATGGGGCTCGCGTCGGCCCCGCCGGCCTCGAAATCCTGGGACGCTTGGATGGGGCGATCAGCAGCGGCGGCGAAACCGTTTTCCCTGAGCAGGTGGAGGCCCGGCTGCTGGGCTGGGCCCGGGCGGAGGGGCTACCCCTGGCCCAGGTGCTGCTGCTGCCCAGCCCCGATCCCCTCTGGGGTCAGCGCCTGGTGGCCCTCGTGCGTCACGGCGGTGCCCCAGGGCCGCCAGGGCCTGAGGCGGACACCGCCACCACGGCGGCCCTGATCACCGATTGCCAGCGGCTGGCTCAACGGCTTCCCCCCGCCCAGCGTCCCCAACACTGGCTGGTCTGCCCTGATCTGGCCCCCAACGGCCTTGGCAAGTGGGAGCGGGGACGCTGGACCGGCTGGCTCCTCCAGACCTGTGACGGAGGAGCCCGCGCGGATGACGCTGCCGCTGAAGTCCGCTAAAGCTGGTCAGTCGCGCCCCCTGGATGACCTCCTCTGCTGATCCGGAACTCTCCAACAAGAAGCTCGCCGCGGGGCTGCTGGGAGTCTTTCTGGGTGCCTTCGGGATCCACAAGTTCGTGCTCGGCTACACCACTTCGGGCGTGATCATGCTGGTGGCATCCGTGGCTGGAGGCGTGGTCACTTGCGGCATCGCCAGCTTCGTGATGGGGGTGATCGGCCTGATCGAGGGCATCATCTACCTCACCAAAACCCCCGAAGAGTTCAAGGCCACCTACATCGACGCGAAACGGGAGTGGTTCTGATGCCCGGCCGCGGCCCCACTCCCGTGAAAGCCGGGGCCCTCAACCTGCGCGCCCCCGGTCTTTCCGGCCGCCTTGGCCTGACGCTGCTGATCGGCCTGGCCGCCACGGTGAGCTTCTCCCTGGCGGGGGTGGCGGTGGAAGATGGCTTTCATCCGCTCAGCCTTGTCGCCAGCCTGCTGCCGTTGCAGCTGGCGGCCCTGCTCTGGGCGCTCTCCCGCCGGGCACCGATCCCCTGAGCAGATTGTTCAGCTTCGGCTCCAGCACCCCTGCTCATCCTGGGTTTGATGGAGGAGAATCCCCGTTGGTCGAGGCCTCCAGCCAGCGCTCGATCACGCCGGGCAGATCGCAGCGGCGGCGACTGATGGGATCGATGGCCACATGACGGGTTAGCCCCCAGGCCACAGGGCGGCTGGCCCCTTCCAGGCACGCGAAGCTGTAACTCACCTCGAAACTTCCGGACGTGAGCCGTCGTGGTCCGAGAGCGATCGCCAGCAGATCGCCGCACACCAGGGGTGCCAGGAAGTCGGCACGGCAATGCGCGATCGGAAGCGCCACCTTCGCTTGGCTGGGGTCGCCCTTGTCACGGGTCTCAGGGGTCCAGCTGGGGGTGGGAAAGATCGCAGCGGCCGAGATTCCGAAGGCTTCGAGGCTCTCCTCATAGGCCTCATGGCACCAGCGCAGCAGCTGGTGGAAATGCATCACGCCGGCGGCATCGGTCTCGCCGAAGCGCACGCTGCGGTGGAGGAGCAACCAACGGGAGGGATCGATTGGGGCTGGTCCGCTGCCGATGAGGTCGCTGGTCATGTCTTGTGCCGCTTGATTCAAGTCTTGCCTTGAACTTGGGTCTACCGTTATGTCCTGCTCACACAGATGATCCCACGTCCCCGCCGCGCCTGGCGACCAAGCTTGTGGTGGAGATCGGCATTCCGATCAGCAAGGATCCATCCAAGTGATGGTCAGACTGATGATGACAAAAAATGTCGGTTTCCTGTCTTGCTGGTCAAGGCGGCTTTCCAAAGCAATGCTTTGAATAGGTGTTGAGCGGCGGCGTGGGGGCGGCGTGGGGTTCCCTTCGCACAACTCATGCTTTCCCCGGCAAAGGACGGCCTTCCATTCTTGCTCTTGAGATGTTTGCTGATGGCACGATCGATTGTTAATCCATCTGGAGGCCTCCAGATGGCTTCGGCCGAGCCCCGAGCCAAGAAAGCCAGTCACTCCCTGGCCTACAGAAGTACCCGTCTGATGGCAGGTGGCTTCAACCAGGCCCAGATGGCCATGGCGGAGGCCTACATCAACGGTCTGGAAATCCCCGACTCTCTCTTCCGAGGGATGATCCACGCCTCCATGCCCATCCTGTTTCGCCACTTCCCTGGCCTGTGGGCTCCGTATGATTGGGTGCTGGAGGAATCGGATCGGATTGCGGAATCATCCAGGGAACTGATGGAGATTCAGTATGATCGTCCCCAGGAGATGTTGAATCGAATGCTGGGCGATTGGGAGCCCATCTATCCAAAGTACAGCACTGGATTCTGGGAGCATGGCGCCAAAGATCTGGAAGAGTCGCAACGGCCCATGATTGATCAGATGATTGAACGTCTGGGCATAGTGGACGGAGACAATCTCCTTGATTTTGGCTGTGGGTGGGGCTGCGTTCCCAATTACATCCTTTCAAAGTTTCCCAACCTGCGCTGCACGGGAGTCAACCTGAGCCAGCAACAGTGTGCATACATGCGTGGGAAGATGAAGGATCCGAATAGTCAATTGAGCTCCGGAAGGTTCACCCTGGCTGAGGGTGACCTCAATGAAGTGGAATTGCTCGAAAAGTTTACCAAGATCATTTCCGTGGGCGTCTTTTGCCATGTCGGAAATATGACTCAGGCCTTCAGGAAGCTGGCAACCCTGCTCGAGCCCAATGGGAAAGCGTTGATTCATATTATCACCGTTCGGATTCCCAATAATATGTCATCGGGCTTCACCCATGAGTGTATTTTCCCGCATGGACGTTACTGGAATCATGACGCTGTTCCCAGTCATGATCGCGACCTAAAAACCATCCAGAGATGGTATATGAATGGAACTAACTATCACCAGACTCTCACTGCCTGGCTGAATCGATTTGACGCCTCTCAGGATGTGGTCAGCCGATTGGACTATGGCATGGACTATGCAAGATTTCGGCGTATATGGCGCTTTTATCTCCTGTTGCTTGGCACAATCTTCAGCAGCTGTGATGGTGAATTCAACGGCAACGGCCAGTATCTGTTGACCCATGCCTGAGCCCAGCTGGGTCGATTCTAGGTGTCTGGAAAGGCAGCCATGCCGGCTCCATAGGTGAGGCCCATCCGTCCAGCCCAGTAGAGCAAAAGCAGCAGCGTCGCCAGTCCCAGGTGGGTGTCCTTCAGCCCCTGGGGCACCAGCCGCCGGGTCCAGAGGGCCTGCGCCGACCACGCCAACAGGGCGGCAGCGGCGATCGGCCCGAAGGCGTGCCACTGAAGCGCTTCCCCCAGTTCCCCGTTCAGGGCGGAAGCAGTGGCCCTGGTCAGAAAGCAGGTTGGGCAAGGAATCCCCGTGAGCGCCCGCAGTGGACAGCTCAGGCCGGGCAGGCCTGGGTGGCGGCCTTTGAGCCAGAGGTAACCGGTGAGAGCGGCTGGAATCAGCACATCGCAGCGACGCAACTGTCCGAGCCAGCGGCGCCGCAGCGGAGTAGGCCTCAAGGCTTGAGGGCTGGAGGGTGCGCTCAGCGGTCCACCGAGCCCATGATCACGTCGATCGAGCCGAGGATTGCCATGATGTCTGCCACCTTTGCCCCGGTGAGGATGTGGGGAAGAATCTGCAGGTTGTTGAAATCAGCGGCGCGGATCTTCCAACGCCAGGGGGTGACATCATCGTTGCCCATGATGAACACGCCCAGTTCGCCCTTTCCTGACTCCACGCGGGCGTAGAGCTCGCCAGCGGGAATCTTGAAGGTGGGCGCCACTTTCTTGGCCACGTATTGGTAGTCAAAGCCATACCACTCGCTCTTCTTGCCTTCGCTCATGCGGCTGGCCTCCAGGTTTTCGGTGGGGCCGCCGGGGATCGCCTTGCAGGCCTGGTACAGGATCTTCAGCGATTGCCGCATCTCCTCGATGCGCACCCGGTAGCGGGCGTAGCAATCCCCTTCTGTCTCGGTGGCCACGTCCCAGTCGAAGTCGTCGTAGCACTCGTACTTATCAACCTTGCGCAGATCCCAAGGCACGCCTGAGGCGCGCAGCATCGGACCCGAGAGACTCCAGTTGATCGCCATCTCGCGGCTGATCACCCCCAGCCCCTCGATGCGGCGCTTGAAGATCGGATTGTTGGTGATCAACTTCTCGTATTCATCGATCTTCGGGCCGAAGTAATCGCAGAAGTCGAGGCATTTCTCCAGCCAGCCGTAGGGCAGGTCAGCGGCGACACCGCCGATGCGGAAATAGTTGTTGTTGATCAACCGCTGACCGGTGGCTGCTTCCCAGAGGTCGTAGATCATCTCCCGCTCGCGGAAGATGTAAAAAAATGGGGTCTGGGCGCCCACATCCGCCAGGAATGGGCCAAGCCAGAGCAGGTGGTTGGCGATGCGGTTCAGCTCCAGCATCAGCACGCGGATGTAGCTGGCGCGTTTCGGCACCTGGATGCTGGCCAGCTTCTCGGGAGCATTGACCGTGATCGCCTCGTTGAACATGCCGGCCGCGTAGTCCCAGCGGCTCACGTAGGGCACGAACATCACGTTCGTGCGGTTCTCGGCGATCTTCTCCATGCCGCGGTGCAAGTAGCCGATCACCGGCTCACAATCCACCACGTCCTCCCCATCGAGGGTCACCACGAGCCGCAACACCCCGTGCATGGAGGGGTGGTGCGGCCCGAAGTTGATCACCATCGGCTCCGTGCGCGTTTCCAGTTGCGTCATGGGCCCGTGGACTCGAAGGCGAACGTGCGGATCTTAGGAAGGAACCATGCCGAAGACGTTCGATCACCTGCCGGTTCTGGCCGCTGCCGTGGTAGCCGGCTTTACCGACTTGCCCTGTGAAGGAACCCTGCTGGATGCCACCGTGGGTGGCGGTGGCCACAGTGCCCTGTTGCTGGCGGCTCATCCGGGCTTGCGTCTGATCGGCCTCGATCAGGATCCAGCGGCCCTGGCGGCGGCCGCTGAGCGCTTGGAACCCTTTGCTGATCGGGTCAGCCTGGTGGCCTCCAACTTCGCCGCCTACACCCCCAGCGAACCCCTGGTGGGGGTGCTGGCGGACCTCGGGGTGAGCAGCCCCCAGCTGGATCGTCCCGAGCGGGGGTTCAGCTTCCGCCTCGATGGTCCCCTCGACATGCGCATGAACAGCGCTGAGGGTGAGACCGCCGCTGAGCTGATCGACCGGCTGGAGGAGAAGGACCTGGCCGATCTCATCTACGCCTATGGCGAGGAGAGGCTGTCGCGGCGGATTGCCCGCCGTATCGTTGAAGCCCGGCCGTGGCAGGGCTCCAGCCAGGGGACGGCCGCCCTGGCCTACCTGGTGGCCGGCTGCTATCCCCCCAAGGCCCGCCATGGCCGCATCCATGCCGCCACCCGCACCTTCCAGGCCCTGCGCATCGCCGTGAACGACGAACTCGGCGCGCTCGATCGCCTGCTTCAGCACGCTCCCCACTGGCTGATGCCGGGTGGTGTGTTCGGTGTGATCAGCT
The DNA here is from genome assembly GCA_030373145.1 of Cyanobium sp. CZS48M. Lineage (GTDB taxonomy): Bacteria > Cyanobacteriota > Cyanobacteriia > PCC-6307 > Cyanobiaceae > Regnicoccus_A. Next base: position 375,012 of record JAUCZK010000001.1, read on the forward strand.
TTCACTCCCTCGAAGACCGGCGGGTGAAGGCGGCATTCCTGGCGGATGAGCGCCTCGAGCGCCTCACCCGCAAGCCGCTGGTGGCCGCTGAAGCGGAGCAGGAGGACAATCCCCGCAGCCGCTCGGCCAAATTCCGCCTGGCCCGCCGCCGTCCGCCCGCTCTGGCAGGAGAGGTTGAAGGATGAACCGAATGGAGCTGCTCTGGTGGCTGGCCCTGACCATCCAGCTGCTGGCGATTCCCGGCACCTTCCTGCCGGTGCTGCCGGGTCTGATGCTGCTGCCCCTTGGCGCCGGGGTGTGGGTGTGGGCCGCCGGCTGGAGTTCAGCCTGGCCCGAACTGCTGCTGGCCTCGCTGATCCTGCTGCTGGGTTGGGGTGCCGATCTGCTCGGGGTGGCCCTGGGCGCCGCCCGGCTGCAGGCCACCCGCTGGGCCTACATCGGCGCCGCCATCGGCCTGGTGGTGGGGCTTCTGGGGTTGCTGCCGGCCCTGCCGGTGGGCGGCCCCCTGATCGGGGCCCTGCTGGGACCGTTGCTGGGGGCCTCCCTGGGGGAACTGCTCACGGCCTCCAGCGCGCTGGGTCCCCTGGGGCTGGAGCGCCTGCGCCGGTCGGTGCTGGTGGGGCTTGCCGTGGTGGCGGGCATGCTCGTGAGCCGCGTGGCCCAGTTCCTGCTCGCCCTGGTGGGGGTGGTGGGTTTTGTGCTGCTCAGCCGGGTGCTGCTGCCGGGCTGAGCTCTTTGAGCACGGCAGTGATCACCTCCAGGGCCGTGGTGATGTCGCGCTCCTCGGTGCTGCGCCCGAGCCCGAAGCGGATCGAAGCGGCGGCCTGGGAGGGGCTCAGCCCCAGGGCCGCCAGCACATGGGAGGGGCTGCCGCTGCTGCAGGCCGAGCCACCGCTCACCGCCAGCTGGCGCCGCAGGGCCCGGTGCAGCTGGGTGCCATCCACCCCTTGCACCTGAACATTGAGGTTGTGGGCCAGGCGGTGCTCGAGGCTGCCGTTCACCTGCACCCCGCCCAGCTCCAGCAGCCCCGCCAGCAGCCGATCCCGCAGCCCGCCCAGGCGTTGCTGCCGCGCCTCCCAGTCGTGGCTGGCCAGCTCGGCCGCCCGCTGCAATCCCACAATCAGGGGCACCGGCAGCGTCCCACCCCGCAGGCCCCCTTCCTGGCCACCGCCGTGCTGCTGGGGTGCCAGGACGATCCCCTCGGCGAGTACCAGGGCGCCGATGCCCTTGGGGCCGTAGAACTTGTGGCCGCTGAGGCTGAACAGGTCGAGGCCCAGCTCGCCGGGGTGGATGGCCTGATGACCGAAGACCTGGGCCCCGTCGCTGTGCAGGGCGATGCCCCGCTCGCGGCAGAGCCCCCCGATGGCGGCGAGGGGCTGCAGCACGCCGATCTCGTTGTTGGCGGCCATCACGCTCACCAGCAGGGTGTCGTCGCGCAGGGCCTCGCTGAATCGGTTCAGGTCCACCAGGCCATCGGGCTGCACCGGCAGCACGGTGAGCTCAAAGCCATGGCTGGCCAGATAGCGCAGGGGCTCCAGCACCGCCCGATGCTCCGTGGCCAGGGTGAGCAGGTGGCGCCCCCGTTGGCGGCGGGCCTCCACCAGCCCCTTGATCGCCAGATTGTTGGCCTCGGTGGCTCCACTGGTGAAGACCACCTGCCGCGGCGCCACCCCCAGCTGCCGGGCCAGGCTGCAGCGGGCCAGATCCACCGCCGCTGCCGCCTCCAGCCCCGGGCGATGGGAGCCGCTGGAGGGATTGGCGAACAGCTCGCTCCAGTAGGGCGCCATCGCCGCCACCACGGCTGGATCACAGGGGGTGGTGGCCTGGTGGTCCAGGTAGGTGGTGGCCATCCCTCCTTTCCATCCCAGCGGAACCATTCCATGCTGACAACCCAGCCGCCATGAACCAACCGATGGCTTCACCCACGCAATCGCGGCTCCTGAGCGCGGCCCTTGCCGGCCTGGCCCTGGCCCCGGCGGTGCTCCTCTCCATTCCCTCCGCTGGAGCCCAGAGCGTGTTCGTGCGCCCGGACCAGAACCGCCCCGCCGGGATGGCCCTGCTGCTGGAGCGGGACATCGCCGATGGCAAGCAGGCCCTGGGGGTGTTCGGCATCAGCGCCGATCCCGTCCAGCCCCAGGTCTGGCGCATCAAGGTGTGGGAGGAGCTGCCCAACGACGTCAAGGTGCGCTCCGAGACCGTCCAGTGCTCGCCCTCGGCGCCGCTGCGGGTCACCAACGACGGCCGCAACCTGATCCTGCGGGAACTCAACCCCGGCGGCGCGGTCACGCCGGCCAACCGCATCGACCATCTGGTCTGGTGGGCCACCTGTTTCCCCCAGCAGGCCGGCAAGGACCCCAACGGCCTGCGCAGCCTGGCCCGGGAGCTGGGCTACAGCGGCCACCGGGTGGAACGGGAGCAGGTGGTGCCCGCCGGCAACCTCTGAGTGCTGTGCGGGGAGTGCGCTTCAGGCCTCGATAGATTCCCCCCATCGCCAGCCGGTCCATGAGCCAGAACGAGTCCATCAGCAGGCCGGAAGAGGACACCAGCGCCGAGGAGCCGATCAGCCCACCGGCCCCGGCCCGCCTGCTCCTGGTCGATGACGAGCCTGGGCTGCGCATGGCCGTGCAGGCCTATCTGGAGGATGAGGGCTTCGATGTCACCACCGCCAACGACGGCGAGGAGGGCTGGGTGGCGGCCCAGGAGCTGATTCCCGACCTGGTGATCAGTGACGTGATGATGCCCCGCCTGGATGGCTACGGCCTGCTCAAGCGCCTGAGGGGCGACGAGCGGCTGGGGGGCACTCCGGTGATCTTCCTCACCGCCAAGGGCATGACGGCCGATCGGATCGAGGGTTTCCAGGCCGGGGTCGACGACTACATCCCCAAGCCCTTCGATCCCGATGAGCTGGTGGCGCGGGTTCGCAACGTGGTGCGCCGGCAGGAGCGGCTGCTGGCCGAGGCGGCCCGCTACGCCGATGCCGACATCGGCCAGATGGCGCGGCAGATCACCGAGATCCGCTCCCTGCTGCAGCAGACCGGATCCCACAAGAGCGCCACGCCGGCCATTCATTCCTTCACCCCCCGGGAAGGGAGCGTGCTCCAGCTGGTGGCCGAGGGACTGATGAACAAGGAGATCGCCCGCCGCCTGGAAACCTCGATCCGCAATGTCGAGAAGTACGTGAGCCGCCTGTTCACCAAGACCGGCACCACCAGCCGCACCGAACTGGTGCGCTACGCCCTCGAGAACGGCCTGGTTGACTGAGCCACTGCCGCCGGGCTGGCTGCCGGCCCAGCTCAACGGCGGCTGGACCTACAGCGACCGGGTGGGCCAGCCCCAGGCGTTGATCAGTGCATTTCTGGCGGAGCGCCACCGCCATTCCGCTGCCCCCCTCTGGCGGCAGCGGCTGCAGCAGGGCGAAATTCTGCTCAATGGCCGCCGGCTCGATGGCGATGGCCCCCTGCAGGCTGGCGACCGGCTCCAGTGGCAGCGTCCCCCCTGGCTGGAGGAGGCGGTGCCGGGCCGTTGGCGGGTGATCCACGACGACGGTGATCTCCATGTGATCGACAAGCCCCGCGGCCTGCCGGTGCTGCCCGCTGGCGGTTTTCTGGAGCACACCCTGCTGCACCTGCTGGAGCGCTCCTGCGAGGGTCAGGCGCTGCCGAGGCCTGTGCACCGGCTCGGGCGCCACACGTCGGGGTTGCTGGTCTGTGCCCGGCGGCCCCAGACCCGCGCCTGGTTGAGCTCCAGGCTGCGCGAGAGCACCGCCGACCGCCCGGCCGATCCTGAAAGCGCCAGCCCTGCCGGTGCCTGCCGCAAGCTGTACCGCGCCCTGACCGTGCCGGCCCCGCTGCCGCTGGACCCCGGCGACACCCTGGTGATCACCACGCCGATCGGCCGGTGTCCCCATGCCGGCCTCGGCCAGATCTGGGCCGCCGCTGCCGGGCCCGAAGTCCCCGGCGCCCTGGCCGCCTGGAGTGAGCTACGCCTGCTGGAGCGCCGTCCCCGGGGACATCTGGTGGAGGTGGCGATCCGCACGGGGCGGCCCCACCAGATCCGCATCCACCTGGCCAGCGTCGGCGTGCCGCTGCTGGACGACCCCCTCTACCAACCGGGCGGGGCGGCCCGTGCTGAGGCTCTGCCGGGGGATGGCGGCTACCGGCTGCACGCCCACCGGCTGCGCCTGCCGTTGCCCGATGGGGGCTGGCTGGATTTAGAGGCCCCGGCGCCCCCTGAGCTGCGCTGAGCTCCCTTCAGCGGGGGTGCTGGCGCATCAGCCGCTGCACTTCTCCGGCGTGATAGCTGCTGCGGGTGAGGGGGCTGCTCACCACCTGCAGGAAGCCCAGCTCCCCCTCGCCGCTCGCCCTGAAGTCGTCGAACTGGGCGGGGGTGACGAAGCGCTGCACCGCCAGGTGCTTCGGCCCTGGCGAGAGGTATTGGCCGATGGTCACGATGTCCACCTGGTGGGCCCGCAGGTCCCCCAGCACCGCCACCACCTCCGCGTCGGTTTCCCCCAGCCCCACCATCAGCCCAGATTTGGTGTAGGTGCGGGGCCAACCCTGGCGCACCCGCTGCAGCAAGTCCAGCGAGCGCTCGTAGATCCCCTGGGGCCGCACCTGCCGGTAGAGCCTGGGCACGGTTTCGATGTTGTGGTTCAGCACCTCGGGTGCCCCCTCCATCACGGCGGCCAGGGCCTGCCAGTTGCCGCAGAAATCGGGGATCAGCAGCTCGATGGTGGTGCCGGGCGAGCGGCGTCGCACCTCGGCGATGCAGGCCACGAACTGGCTGGCGCCTCCGTCGTCGAGGTCATCGCGGTTCACCGACGTGATCACCACATGGGTGAGGCCCATGCGGGACACAGCCTCCCCCAGCCGCTCCGGTTCGCTGGGGTCGAGGGCCCTGACGCTCTTGTCGAAGTCGATGTCGCAGTAGGGGCAGGCGCGGGTGCAGCCGGGCCCCATGATCAGAAAGGTGGCCGTGCCGCCGGCGAAGCACTCGCCGATGTTCGGGCAGCTGGCCTCCTGGCAGACCGTGTTCAGCTTGAGGTCCACCAGCAGATCGGCCACCGCACCGATTCGCTCCCGCTGGGGAGCCTTGACACGCAACCAGTCGGGCTTGAGCAGGGCGTCGGGGGGCATCACTGCCGGAATCCTGGGAGCAGAAGTCTAGAAACCCGCCCCGGGGGCGATCCCGTAAACTGCCTTCGGCGGGATGTGGCGCAGCTTGGTAGCGCACTTCGTTCGGGACGAAGGGGCCGCAGGTTCGAATCCTGTCATCCCGATTTCAACTGAGCTCAGCCCTGATCAGCTCAGCTCAGTTCGGCGCCCGGGTAGCCCCGGGGGGTCACCATCACTCCGTCCTGGCGGCGGGAGGTGCTGTTGCCCACCAGCACCAGGCTGAGCATGTCCACCTGCTCCAGGGGCAGCTCCCCTAGGCTGTACAGCTGCACGCTCTCTTCGGCCCGGCCCAGCTGCCGTGCCAGCACCACCGGGGTTTCGGCGCTGCGTCCCTCCAGCAGCAGCTCCCGGGCCCGGCCCAGCTGCCAGTCGCGACCGAGGGAGCGGGGGTTGTAGAGCGCCACCACGAAATCGCCGCTGGCGGCAGCCTGCAGCCGTCGCTCAATGGTTTCCCAGGGGGTGAGCCGGTCGCTGAGGCTGATGGTGCAGAAATCGTGCATCAACGGGGCTCCGGCCCTGGCCGCGGCCACCTGCAGGGCGGAGAGGCCGGGATGCACCGTGAAAGCGGGTCTGGTCCGGGGGTCGCGCTCCAGCCAGAGCTCCAGGGCCAGCCCGGCCATGCCGTAGATGCCGCTGTCACCTGACGACACCAGCGCCACACTCAGCCCGGCGTCGGCCAGCTCCAGGGCCAGCCGGCAGCGGTCCCGCTCCTGGGTGAGCTGGCCGTCGCGGCGCAGCTGGTCGGGGCGCCGCAGGGGCTCCAGCAGATCCAGGTAGAGGCCATAGCCCACCCAGACCGTGCTCTCGGCCAGGGCGAGGCGGGCGTCAGGGGTGAGCAGGTTGAGCTGGCCCGGGCCGCTGCCCACCAGATGAAGTCGTCCCCGCTGCGGGGCCCACTGCCCGGCCGTCTGGGCCACCGCCAGGGTGGCGGCCCCGCGCTCTCCTGGCTGGGCCCGCTCGATGCGCTTCTCCAGCAGCAGCTCCGGCCGCGGGGATGAGGCCAGCAGGGCGGCCGCTTCAGCCACGCTGGCGGTGCCCATCTCCCGGAGCACGGCCTGGGATGGGCTGGGCACCGGCACCTCCGAGAGGGCCTCGGCACTGAACAGCCGCAGCGGCCAGCCCTGGCGGCGGGCCAGCTCCAGCAGGGCCGGTTCATCCCCTTTGCGGTCGATGCTCGCCAGCCCGGCGACGGCTTCCGGGGCCAGCTGGGCGTCATCAAGCGCCTGCTCCAGCAGGCGCTCCAGCAGGCTGAGGCTGGTATCGCGCTCGCAGCCGAGGCCCAGCCAGAGGCTGGGGGGATGCCAGCGACAGCCGGGGCCCTGGCGGGAGCTGATCACCAGCTGCAGCGGCCGATCCTCTGCTGCCGAGCCCAGCAGGGGGGCGGCGGCCTCCAGGTCCTGCCAGTCGGGGCAGCCGCTCTCCTGCCGCACGGCGATCCGCTCGCCCCGGGCCGCGGCTTTCATCAGGGCATCCCAGTCGCCCGAACCCTTGCGCCAGCTCCAGGCCAGCCCGAAGTGATCGAGAGCCAGCTGGCCGCCGCCACTGCTGGCGCCCGTGAGCACCGCTTCGCCCCCCAGCAGGGCCGCCACCCGCTGGCTGAGAGGTTCGGCTCCTGCTCCATGCCCCCCCAGCAGGGGAATGGCGAAGCGTCCCTGGGGATCCACCACCACCACCGCCGGGTCCTGGTCCTTGCCCTGCAGCAGTGGAGCCACCAGCCGGGTCACCGCCCCGCAGGCTCCCACCACCACAAAGGCCGACGCCTCACTCCAGTGGCGGCTGAGCAGCTCGGCGGCCCCGACGCCAGGTTCGGGATGGACTGTCAGCAGACCGCCCTGATCCAGGCGCTCCAGCACGGGGGCCCCGGCCCGGCTCAGGGCCAGTCCCCAACAGATGAAGTCACTCATCTTCCGAACCTGGCACGCAGCCGCTCCAGTGCCGATGGCTTCGCTTCAGGGGGCCCACCCGCCTCCCCTGCAGGCGCCAACATCGGCTCGGCCACCAGCTCCTCGGAGGGCTGATCCGGGGCCAGATCCGGAGCCAGATCTGGGGGCTGGTTGGAGCTCAGAGCTGTGGTTAGATCGGAGAGCTCCTCCAGAGAAATGGACCCCAGCCGTGATGGATCAGAGGCTGGCGACTCGATGGCTTTGGGCTCCAGCACCTCCTCGCTCAGCTGGGCCGGCTGCCGCAGCTCGACAGGCTTGGCTGACTCCATGGGCAGCACCGGCTCGACCAGCACGACCTCTGGCTCCAGGGAGCTGTTCTCTTCAGCCGCTTCAGCTTCGGGAGCCTCCTCGGCGCCAGGCTCAGAAGCAGCCGGCTCCTCAGCGGCCGACTCTTCCAGCACTGGCTCAGCGCCGGGGGCCTCTGTGGATTGGCTCGAACGCTCGCCCAGCAGGCGCTCCAGGTCTTCGGTGGAGATCGATGGGCTCTGCCAGGGGCGGGGCGCTTCAGGACGCATCTCCAGGTTCTGAACCAGGCTGTTGAAGGGTGGATTCAGCGGTTCCCCCAGCCCGTCGAGCAGCTCCAGCTGCAGGGGGTTGCTGCCGGGGTGCAGGCCGGAGAGCCAGAGCGGCTCCTGCCGGTCCACCTGGAAACTGTCGCCGTTGAGGGTGACCCGCAGCCGCCAGAGTGAATTGTCCCCGGCCAGGCGCTGCAGGGGGGCATCGATCAGCAGCCAGTCGATCAGCACGGGCTCGTGGTGGATCAGATCGCCGGGGGTGCTGCTCACCAGCTGGGGAGTGCCCCGGCGGGGTTGGCTGAGGGGATTGGCGGCCAGGCCATGGAGGCGGAGTTGCATTGCGGCGCCAGGATCCTTCACCGCTTCACCCCAGGGCCGGGCCGCATAAACAGTGAGGCGATGGCTGCCTGGCCTGAGCGGCGCCATCACCACGCTCAGGCGGTTGTCCTGACTTAACGGTGTCCTGGCGGCGTCGGGGCCGAGGCGCAGGGGTGCCTGGTCATCGAGCTGCACCACCAGGTGCGCACCAAGACCGAGAGCGCCGGCATCGGTCAGGGGCCAGTCATCAACGGCCAGCTCCAGCGACCAGGGGGCCTCAGGCAGCACGGCGTCGTCGGCTGGGGAGAGGATGCGCAGGCGGGGATGATGGTCTGCCAGGCGCAGGCGCAGGGCCTGGCTGCCCTTGGGTGGGGGCACCTCCCGCAGCCGCCCGGCCAGGGCTGGGCTGCCGCTGGTGGGGGGCGCCACCTGGCGACCGGCAGCGGGCCGCAGACTCCAGCCTCCGCTCAGCAGCACGGCCAGGCAGAGCAGCACCGCCCCCAGGCCCCGAAGCCCCGCCGCCACCATGCGCACCGCTCCTGATTGATGGAGGTCTTCGGCCCTGGTGCCGGGACCCATGGGGACAGTTTGGCCAGCAGGCCTCGGATCCGTAAATAATGATGCTGAATGTATCCCCAAGTCAGCTGGGAATTGGATAAAGAAAGCGCAGCATCGCGCCGCTGATGAGTGATAGGGAGCCTCGGTCAGAGCCCTGTGCCAGACAGGGGTGGCGCCGGATTGAACCTTTGTTACTTACCCCCCAAGCGGCTTGAAACTCGCCCTTATACTTCCGCCAGCGGTCCCCTCATCGGGGCCCCAGCTCCAGTGCTGGCAGCGGCTTTCGGTCTTTTCCGGAGCCACGTCGCACTGGTGCCCATGGTTCCAAGGGTCTCGATCCGCGGAACCGTGAGGCCCACCGGCCTGGCCTTTCGGCCCGGTCCGGAGGGGTGGACCTCCACCTCGACTCCGTCCCTCGAGGAACGTCTCGATGACCATTAGCCCACCAGAGCGTGGGAAAACGGCGAAGGCCATGGTCGACCGGAATCCTGTTCCCGTCGACTTCGATGTTCTCGGCAAGCCCGGGCATTTCGATCGCACCCTCGCCAAAGGTCCCAAAACCACCACCTGGGTTTGGAACCTCCACGCCAACGCTCACGATTTCGACAGCCACACGAGCGATCTCGAAGAGGTCTCCCGGAAGATCTTCAGCGCTCACTTCGGCCACTTGGCCGTCATTTTCATCTGGTTGAGCGGCGCCTTCTACCACGGTGCCCGCTTCTCCAACTACACCGGCTGGCTGGCCGACCCCCTGCACGTCAAACCCAGTGCTCAGGTGGTCTGGCCCATTTTCGGCCAGGAAATTCTCAATGCCGATGTGGGTGCCGGCTTCCACGGCATCCAGATCACCTCAGGTCTCTTCCATGTGTGGAGAGCCTGGGGCTTCACCAGTGAGTTCCAGCTGCTTTGCACCGCCATCGGTGCCTTGGTGATGGCTGGCCTGATGCTGAATGCCGGCGTCTTCCACTATCACAAGGCAGCTCCCAAGCTCGAGTGGTTCCAGAACGTTGAGTCCATGCTCAACCACCACCTGGCTGGCCTGCTGGGCCTGGGCTCCCTGTCCTGGACCGGGCACCTGCTGCACGTGTCCCTGCCGACAACGGCCTTGATGGATGCCATGGACGCCGGCCAGCCGCTGGTGCTCGACGGCAAGACCATCGCTTCGGTGGCGGACATCCCCCTCCCCCACGAATTCCTGAACCTGGATCTTCTGACCCAGCTCTACCCAGGATTCGGTGCGGGTCTCTCCGCTTTCTTCACCGGCAACTGGGCAGCCTACAGCGATTTCCTCACCTTCAAAGGTGGGCTGAATCCTGTCACCGGCAGCCTCTGGATGACCGACATCGCCCATCACCACCTGGCGATCGCGGTGCTCTTCATCGTTGCTGGCCACCAGTACCGCACCAACTGGGGTATTGGTCACAGCATCAAGGAGATCCTGGAAGGCCAGAAGGGTGATCCCCTGCTGTTCCCGGCTCCGAAGGGTCACGATGGCCTGTTCGAGTTCATGACCACCTCCTGGCATGCCCAGTTGGCCGTGAACCTGGCCCTGCTCGGTTCGTTGACCATCATCGTGGCGCATCACATGTATGCGATGCCCCCCTATCCCTACATCGGGATCGATTACCCAACGCAGCTTTCGCTGTTCACCCACCACATGTGGATCGGTGGCTTCATCATCGTTGGAGCCGGTGCCCATGCGGCCATCGCTCTCATTCGCGATTACGACCCCGCCCTGCATGTGGACAACGTGCTGGATCGGGTGCTCAAAGCCCGTGATGCCCTGATCAGCCACCTCAACTGGGTGTGCATCTTCCTGGGATTCCACAGCTTCGGCCTCTATATCCACAACGACACCATGCGTGCCCTGGGTCGTCCCCAGGACATGTTCAGTGACACCTCCATTCGGCTACAGCCTGTCTTCGCTCAATGGATTCAAGGTCTGCACGCCGCTGCCGCCGGTTCCACCGCACCAAATGCGCTGGCCGGTGTAAGTGAGGTGTTCAACGGTGCCGTCGTCGCCGTCGGCGGCAAGGTGGCTGCCGGTCCGATCCCCCTGGGAACGGCCGACTTCATGGTCCACCACATTCACGCCTTCACGATCCACGTCACCGTGCTGATCCTGCTGAAGGGCGTCCTCTACAGCCGCAGCTCCAGGCTTGTTCCCGACAAGGCGAACCTGGGCTTCCGCTTCCCCTGCGACGGCCCCGGCCGTGGCGGTACCTGCCAGGTGTCGGCTTGGGACCACGTGTTCCTCGGCCTCTTCTGGATGTACAACTCCATCTCGATTGTGATCTTCCACTTCAGCTGGAAGATGCAGAGCGATGTCTGGGGCACCGTGAATGCGGACGGCAGCGTCCAGCACATCACAAACGGGAACTTCGCGCAGAGTGCCATCACCATCAATGGCTGGCTGCGTGATTTCCTCTGGGCTCAGGCCGCACAGGTGATCAACAGCTACGGCTCGTCCTCCAGTGCTTACGGCCTGATGTTCCTCGGCGCCCACTTCGTCTGGGCCTTCAGCCTGATGTTCCTCTTCAGTGGCCGCGGCTACTGGCAGGAGCTGATTGAGTCCATCGTCTGGGCTCACAACAAGCTGAAGGTGGCACCCGCCATCCAGCCCCGTGCGCTGAGCATCACCCAGGGCCGTGCCGTTGGCGTAGCCCACTATCTCCTGGGAGGTATCGCTACCACCTGGGCCTTCTTCCTGTCCCGACTCATCGCGGTCGGCTGACCTCACACCTGACCTTTCCCAATGGCAACGAAATTTCCTTCGTTCAGCCAGGGTCTGGCACAGGACCCGACAACCCGCCGTATTTGGTACGGCATCGCCACGGCTCACGACTTCGAGAGCCACGACGGAATGACGGAGGAGAAGCTTTACCAAAAGCTCTTCTCCACCCATTTCGGTCACCTGGCGATCATCGGCCTCTGGGTTTCGGGCAACCTGTTCCATATCGCCTGGCAGGGCAACTTTGAGCAGTGGGTCGCCGATCCGCTGCATGTCCGTCCCATCGCTCACGCGATCTGGGATCCGCACTTCGGCCAGGGGGCCATCACCGCCTTCACCCAGGCGGGCGCCACCTCCCCGGTCAACATTGCGTATTCCGGCCTGTACCACTGGTGGTACACGATCGGCATGACGACCAACGCCGAGCTGTATCAGGGTTCCATCTTCATGATGATCCTGTCGGCCTGGGCGCTGTTCGCCGGTTGGCTCCACCTTCAGCCCAAGTTCCGGCCTTCACTGGCCTGGTTCAAGAACGCTGAATCCCGCCTCAACCATCACCTCGCCGTTCTCTTCGGCTTCAGTTCCATCGCCTGGACCGGTCACCTGGTTCACGTGGCGATTCCTGAAGCCCGCGGACAGCACGTCGGTTGGGACAACTTCCTGAACGTGCTGCCTCACCCCGCCGGTCTGGCTCCGTTCTTCACCGGCAACTGGGGCGTTTACGCCGAGAATCCCGACACCATCAACCAGGTGTTCGGTACCTCCGAGGGTTCCGGTACCGCGATCCTCACCTTCCTGGGCGGCTTCCACCCCCAGACCGAGGCGCTCTGGCTGACCGACATCGCCCACCACCACCTGGCGATTGGCTGCATCTTCGTGATTGCCGGCCACATGTACCGCACCAACTTCGGGATCGGTCACTCGATTCGAGAAATCCTCGAGGCCCACAATCCCCCCAAGGGCACCCCTTTCGGTGGTGCGCTCGGTGCAGGTCACAAAGGTCTCTACGACACGATCAACAACTCCCTGCACTTCCAACTGGGTCTGGCCCTGGCCAGCCTCGGAGTGATCACCAGCTTGGTGGCGCAGCACATGTATGCGCTGCCGTCCTACGCGTTCATCGCCAAGGACTACACAACGCAGGCTGCTCTGTACACCCACCACCAGTACATCGCCATCTTCCTGATGTGCGGTGCCTTCGCCCACGGTGCGATCTTCTTCATCCGTGACTACGACCCCGAAGCCAACAAGAACAATGTTCTGGCTCGGATGCTCGAGCACAAAGAAGCGATCATCAGCCACCTGAGCTGGGTGTCTCTGTTCCTCGGCTTCCACACCCTTGGTCTCTACGTCCACAACGATGTGGTCGTGGCCTTTGGTACTCCCGAGAAGCAGATCCTGATCGAGCCTGTCTTTGCCCAGTTCGTGCAAGCGGCGAGTGGTAAGGCCATCTATGGCTTCGATGTGCTGCTCTCCAACCCGACTAGTGCCGCCAGCCTGGCTTCAGCCAACATCCCTGGCGAACACTTCTGGTTGGATGCCATCAATGGCAGCTCTGATGTGTTCCTGCAGATCGGCCCCGGTGACTTCCTTGTTCACCACGCCATCGCCCTAGGACTGCACACCACCACCCTGATCCTGGTGAAGGGTGCCCTGGATGCCCGGGGTTCCAAGCTGATGCCCGACAAAAAGGACTTCGGCTATTCCTTCCCCTGCGACGGTCCCGGCCGTGGCGGCACCTGCGACATCTCTGCCTGGGACGCCTTCTACCTGTCGGTTTTCTGGGCTCTGAACACCGTTGGTTGGGTCACCTTCTACTGGCACTGGAAGCACCTCGCCATCTGGCAGGGCAACGTGGCTCAGTTCAACGAATCCAGCACCTATCTGATGGGCTGGTTCCGCGACTACCTCTGGCTGAACAGCTCCCAGCTGATCAACGGTTACAACCCGTTCGGCTCGAATAACCTGGCCGTCTGGGCCTGGATGTTCCTGTTCGGTCACCTGGTGTGGGCCACCGGTTTCATGTTCCTCATCTCCTGGCGCGGTTACTGGCAGGAGCTGATTGAAACCATCGTCTGGGCGCACCAGCGCACACCGCTCGCCAACCTAGTTGGCTGGCGCGACAAGCCCGTGGCTCTCTCGATCGTCCAGGCCCGTGTGGTTGGTCTGGCTCACTTCACGGTGGGCTACATCCTCACGTACGGGGCCTTCCTGATCGCCTCCACATCAGGCAAGTTCGGCTGATCCTCGAGGATCAGCCACCCCGAGGGACGCACCTCCACCAATCAACCCCCGGAGAGTCTCCGGGGGTTTTTTCATGCGTCCTTGTTCTGGGGCCACCAGCGGCGGCCTTCCAGCAATTTCACCTCCAGGTACACCACCGGCACCACGAACAGCGTCAGGCCGGTGGACACCAGCAGACCGAAGAACACCACCGTGCCGATGCTGATCCGGCTGGCGGCCCCGGCTCCAGTGGCCAGCAGCAGGGGCAGGAATCCCGCCAGGGAAGAGAGGGCCGTGAGCAGAATTGGGCGCAGGCGGCTGATGGCCGCTTCTTCCACCGCCTCGCGCAGGGCCTGGCCTTCCTTCAGCCGCTGGTTGGCAAATTCAACGATGAGGATACCGTTCTTGGCAGCCAGACTCACCAGCACAAGCATGCCGACCTGGGCATAGATGTCGAGGAAGAGGCCGCGGCTGGCCAGGCCCAGCAGGGCGCCCAGCAGAGCCAGGGGCACCGTGATCAGGATGATCAGCGGATCAAGGAAGCTCTCATAGAGGCCGGCCAGCACCAGGAACACCACCGCCATCCCCAGGGCAAAGAGTTGCCAGGTGCGCCCCCCCGCCTGACGCTCCTCCTTGGCCAGCCCCACCCACTCCAGGGCGATCACGGGATTGGCCAGTTCCTGCTTCACCGCCTCCAGCTTCTGGATCGCCTGGCCTGTGCTCAGACCTGCCTTGGGCAGGGCCTGCACCGTGATCGAGCGGGCCAGGCGGCTGTGGTTGATCACTGTCGGCCCGCTGTCCTGTCGCAGGGTCATCAGTTCGCGCAGGGGCACCAGATTTCCTTCCCGGCTGCGCACCTGCTGGGCGAGCACGTCCTCGGCCGTGCGCCGGTAGGCCCCATCCAGTTGCACGATCACCCGCCTGACCCGCTCCCCTTCGAAGGTGTCATTGACGTAGCTGCTGCCGAAGCCGGCACCGAGGGTTTGCACCACCGTGTCGAGGTCCACCCCAAGCGAGGCCATGCGCAGCCGGTCAGGCTCCAGGCGCAGTTGTGGTGAATCGGCACTGAAGCGTGTACCCACCCGCTCGAAGTCGCCCGTGGCGTTGGCGGCGGCGATGAATTCGCGGGTGGCCTGCTCGAAGTTGCTCAGGCTCAGCCGCCCGCCGCTGAGATCCAGCAGCTCCAGCTCCAGCCCTCCCTCGCTGCTGAAGCCCCGCACCACCGGCGGCACGCTCACCAGCACCGTGGCCTCGCTGATGGAGCTGCGCAGCCGCTGGGAGAGCCGTTCGGCCACGGCCTCGCTGCTGTTCTCGGCCTTGGAGCCGCGCTCCTGCAGCGGCTGCAGGCGCAGAAAGAAGATGCCCCTGTTCGGGGCGCTGTCGCCGAAGGAGCGGCCGGAGTAGAAGTTGCCCACCCGCACCAGTGGCTCGCTGGCCACCAGCTGTCGCACCTGCTCCATCACCGCTTCGGTGCGCTGGATCGAGGCCCCGCCAGGCAGCACCACCACGCCGCGGATCTGACTGTCGTCTTCCTGGGGGATGAAGGCTGTGGGCAGTTGCCCCAGGCCCCACCCCGCCAGGATCAGACCGGCCAGCAGCCCCAGCAGGATCCGCCGTCGCCAGCGAAAGCTGCGATCCAAGGCCCGGCCGTACTGCTCTCCAAGCCGGTGGATCCAGCGCTGGGGCCGATCCAGCAGCCGGCGCAGCCAGTGGGGTTCCGTCCAGCCGTGCTGCAGCAGCCAGCTGGAGGCCACCGGCGTGAAGGTGAGGGCATTGACGGTGGAGAAGAGGATCGTGGCGCTGATTGTGATCGCGATCGGCTGGTAGAGCCGGCCCACGCTGCCGGGCATGGCCAGCACCGGCAGAAACACCACCACCAGCACCAGGGAGGTGGCGATCACGGCACTGCCCAGTTCCTTCATGGCGTTGTGGGCGGCCTGCCAGGGCGCTTCTCCTTGCTCCAGCCGGCGGCCGATGTCCTCACTGACGACGATGGCGTCATCCACCACCAGGCCCGTGGCCAGCACCATGCCGAACAGGCTGAGGGTGTTGATCGAGCTGTCGGTGAGGCGCAGGATCGTGAAGCTGCCCACCAGCGCCACGGGCACGGCCACGGCGGTGATGGCCGCCAGGCGGCTGTTGCCCAACGCCATCAGCAACACCAGCAGCACCAGCAGCACCGCGTCGCGCAGGCTGCTCCAGGTCAGATCGATGCTCTCGCGCACACTGTCGGCCACGTCGACGACGCGCTGCAGCTCCACCCCCAGGGGGAAGTCGGGCTCCAGGCGCAGCAGTGCTTCGTTCACGGCCCTGCTCACCTCCAGGGCGTTGCTGCCATCCCGCTGGAAGATCAGCACCGCCAGGGTGGGCTGACCGGCCAGGTTCATGGCCGTGCTCTCGAAACTCTCCTCATCGAGCACCACCCTCCCCACATCCTTGAGCTGCACCACCCCGCCATTGCTGGCCCGGCTCACCACGAGGCCCTCCAGCTCACCTGGGCTGCGCAGCCGTCCCTCCATCTCCAGTGGCAGGGTGATCTCCTGACCGGCGGGGCTGGGGGCATCGCCCACCTGGCCCAGGGCGGCCAGGACGTTCTGCTCCTCAAGCGCGTCCTCGATGTCGCTGATGGTGAGGTTGCGCTGCTCCAGGGCCACAGGATCCAGCCAGATGCGGAAGGCCAGCTCACTGCCGCCGGCGACGGCCACGTTGCCCACACCGGGCACCCGCTGCAGCTCATCCCTGAGGCGCTGATCCAGCCAGCCGCTGAGGAAGGCGTCGCTGTACAGGCCCTTCGGGGTGCTGAAGCTGATGACCATCAGCAGGTCGTCGGAGCTGCGGCGCACCTGCACCCCCAGCCGGGCCACCTCAGGCGGCAGCCGCCGGTTCACCAGAACGGCTTCGTTCTGGGCATTGATCTGATTGAGCTCGGGATTGCCCCCCTCGAAGGTGAGGGTGATCGAGCTGCCGTTGGCGGAACTGGTGGAGCGGATGCTCTCCAGCCGCTCCAGCCCGTTCAGCTGTCGTTCCAGCGGAGTGGTGACCCCCTGCTCCACCGCCAGGGCTCCGCCGCCTGGATAGCTGGCGCGCACGTTCACCCGCACAGGAGCGATCGGGGGCAGGTTCTCCACCTGCAGACCCGGCAGGCTGAGCAGACCTGCCAGCACGATCAGCAGGCTCACAACCAGGGTGAGCACCGGCCGGCGCAGGAAGGGATCGGAGACCGACATGGATGGGTCTGCTCGGGGAACGCCCGAGGAGTCTGCCGGCTTTGCCACTGGAGCTGGGCCCCCCTGGAGCGATCATGGGGGGCTCCAGCCATGAAAAAGCCCCGCCGAAGCGGGGCCAGGGCCAACCCAGAGGGTGTGCTTGACGGGTTGTGAGGTTCAGACCGTTCTGGGCTGCGGCTCAGCCGCCGCTCCAGCCGCCGCCGACGAGGTCGACCAGGGGGGAAACCAGAGCTGTGCTGGCCAGGAACCAGGCGAAGGCGGCGCCACCGCAGCCACCCAGCCAGAAACCGCTGGCGAATTCGGCCCAGCCGGCCTTGGTGAACAGATCAGCGGGGGGATTGTCGATCGTTGCGTCGGGGGGCTGCACGTTGGGGCCGGTGCCGGCGGTGCCGTAGATCGACAGGCAGATCGTCAGGATTGTCACCAGGCCGATCGTGGCCAGCAGGCCAGCGGTGGTGGCGTACTCCGTGTGCCGCAGGGGGCCAGTGAGGGCGAAGGGTCCGTAGAGGAAGAACCCGTGGGCCATTCCCACTTCCAGGCCGCGGCGGTTGGGGGACAGCGCCGGGCGATAAGCGGGCAAAGCGTTCAGGAACGATTTGGTGAAGTAGCTGCTGTTAATGGGGGTGGCGAGATTGCCGACGGTGGGGTCGGCCACGGGATGCACGGTCATGGGCGGGCTCGTGGTGGGAACGAAAGGCAGAAGAACGGGCGAGGCGCTCAGTCGCGCGCTTCGATCACGTTGAACAGCAGGGCCATGGCCACGGCAGGGCCGAGGATCCCCACCACGGGGACCAACAACGAGGGCAGCCAGGCGGCAGCGAATTCTCCAGTCATGGCGAGGGCCAATACAGCAACCGCCGATACTGTAAAGATCACTGCAGTGCAGGCTTTGTCGGCCTGCCGTTGCGACATAAAAGTTCAATCCGATGCAGCAGGTCCTCCCCGCCGCCGCGGCGCTCCTGCTGCTGTTCTGGCTGCTGCGGCGCCGCAGCATTCCGCGTCCCTCCCTCGATGGCGTCAGGGCCATCGCCGTGATCAACCGGGCCCAGCTTGAGCGGGTCGTTCGACCAGTCGCGTCAGCTGCAGCAACCGCTCCAGCCGCCCCAGCCGCTCCTGAAGCGGCTGGGGCGGCTGGGGTCACCCCCTGGCCGGCAGACCCTGAGCCGGGCGGGCGTCTGGATCCGCACCGGCGCCAACGGCTGCTCGCCGACCTTCGCACCGCTGCGGCCGGCCGTGAGGACGAGCGGCTGGCGGCACTGGCCGCCTGCCTGGCCTGGGGCGATCGGGCCAGCCTGCCCCTGCTCAGGCGCGCTCGCTTCGATCCCGACCCCCGCGTGGCGGCCCTGGCGGCCGAGGGAATCGCGGCCTTTCGAGGACGAACGACCCTGCCGGCGGCCTCCCCTCAGCCCGCTGGGCTGCCGCGCAACGTGGTGCGCACCCGGTAGATGGGTCGGCCCTGGCTCTCGTGATACGTGCGCATCTGCAGCTCCGCCAGCAGCCCGAAGCAGAACAGCTGGATTCCGGCCACGATCGCCAGCACCGCCACCATCAGCAGGGGGCGGGTGCCCACGTCGGCATTGAAGAGAATCTTCTCCCCCAGCAGGATCAGGCTCAGCACCAGGCCGATCGCCAGGCAGGCCAGGCCTCCGAAGCCGAACACGTGCATCGGCCGGGTGAGGAAGCGCTTCATGAACCAGACCGTGAGCAGATCCATCAGCACCCGGAAGGTGCGATCGATGCCGTATTTGCTCTCGCCGAACCGCCGGGGGTGGTGATTCACCTTCACCTCGGTGATGCGCGCTCCTTCGATGAAGGCCAGCGCCGGCAGGAAGCGGTGCAGCTCGCCGTAGAGGTTCATGTCCGCCACCACCTCGCGGCGGTAGGCCTTGAGGGAGCAGCCGTAATCGTGCAGGCGCACCCCGGTGACCCGGGCGATCAGGCGATTGGCGATCTTGGAGGGAAGCAGGCGCTTGATGGCCGCATCCTGGCGCTGGTGACGCCAGCCGCTCACCAGGTCGTAGCCCTGCTCAAGCCGGTCCAGCAGCAGGGGAATGTCGGCGGGATCGTTCTGGAGGTCGCCATCGAGGGTGACGATCACGGCCCCGTGGCTGGCATCAAAACCGGCGGCCATCGCCGCGGTCTGGCCGTAGTTGCGCCGCAGCAGCACCGCCACCAGCTCTGGTGTCGCTGCGGCCAGCTCCCCCAGTCGGGCGGCGGTGCCGTCGCTGGAGCCGTCGTCCACCAGCACCAGCTCGAAGCGGCGGCCCAGGGGCCTGAGGCTGGCGAGCACCTGCTCCACCAGCGGACCGACGCTCTCCTCCTCGTTGAACAGGGGAATCACGACCGAGAGCTCTGGGCCGTGCGACGCGGTCATGGCGGCGGGGCTGCATCGATGCTGCAACCTACGGGAGCCCGGGCTCGGGCCCGGCTGGCGCCGTCAGGTCAGGGTTGTTCCGTCATGGCAACGGTGCACCCGTCCGGCGCCGCGCAGTTCACCGCGGTAGTGGCATGACACGGGGTGGTCGGCCTCGGGGCTGAGCTGGTCGATGCCGAGGCCATCACGGCCATGCTCTCGGCCGGAGCTGTGCAGGTAGCGGCCGCCGCCCAGGTACAGCCCCACATGGCTGCAGCGCTGGGGGCGACCGAAGAAGATCAGATCCCCCGGCCGCAGCAGCGCGAAAACCCCCGGCCGCGCCGCCACCGGCTGACAGAAGCGCTCCTGCTGGTAGGCGTCACGGGGGATCCAGATCCCGGCGCTGGCGAAGGCGCTCTGCACAAAGCCCGAGCAGTCGTAGTCGGGGCCGAGGCTGCCGCCCCAGAGGTAATGGTTGGGCTGCTGCCGGGCCCGCTCGCCAAAGGCCAGCACCTGCGGCAGGAGCTTGTGGATGCGGCTCGCCCCCACGGGCAGGGGGCGGCTGGGCGGGGCGGGGATGGCCCGCTCCAGCAGCTCGCTGATCTCCAGCCAGCAGGGGTAGCCATCCTCCAGCAGGCGGACCCGCAGCCGGCTGCCCTGGCGCTGGTCGAGCAGTTGCAGCCCGCGGCCACGGCGGGCCTGGGTGGCCAGCCCCGGACCGCTGGAGCGGGCGTGACCGTTGATGTCGGCGATCAGGCGCCAGCAGCGGCCCGGCGCCAGCCCATCGGCGCTCATCCCGCTTCCTACGCTCTCCATGGCAAACGGCGGTACCGATGGCGTTCTACAGCCCCGATGCGGCGATGGGAGCGATGCTCGAGGATCAGCTTCGGGCCCTGGAGCTCCAGGGGCGCCCCGGCCTTGGCTCCCAGGTCTCGATCACCTGGTTGCGTTACCCCCGCAGCCTGATCGGTGCGGCAGAGGCCAGTGAATCGCCCAGGGATTGGCCGGAGCCAGTGGCGGGGGCCGCCTGGGCCGGCTCCAGGCCCCGCTATCCGGCCAGTGTGGTCAAGCTGTTCTATCTGGCGGCCACCGAAGCCTGGCTGCAGCGCCAGTTGCTCGAAGACGGCGCCGAGCTGCGCCGGGCGATGGCCGACATGATCCGCGACTCCAGCAACGACGCCACCGCCGTGCTGGTGGACTGGCTCACGGGCACCACCAGTGGCCCCGACTTGCCCGAGCGGCCGCTGCTGGCCTGGATCGAGGGCCGTCAACTGGTGAACCAGTGGTATGCCGCCCTGGGCTGGAGCGAGTTCGAGGGCTGCAACGTCTGCCAGAAAACCTGGGGGGATGGCCCCTACGGACGGGAGCGGCAGTTCTACGGGCCAAAGCTGGAGAACCGCAACCGGCTCAGCACCGATGCCACTGCCCGGTTGCTGCACGGGATCATGGCCGGCGCTCTGGTGTCGCCGCCCGCCTGTGCCCGCATGCGCGAGCTGCTGAGCCGCTCCCTCGATTCCGAGCTGCGGGCCGCGGATCCGGAGAACCAGGTGGATGGGTTCATCGGCGCTGGCCTGCCCGCCGCGGCCCGGATGTGGAGCAAGGCCGGCTGGATGAGCCAGGCCCGCCACGACGCGGCCTATGTGGAGATCCCAGACCGTGCGCCCTTCCTGCTGGTGATCTTCAGCGAAGGAGCCGAGCGTGCCGCTGATGAGCAACTGCTGCCCGAACTGAGCCGGCGGCTCAGCGGCGCCAGTGAGGCGAGCTGAGGAGCCGCGCTCTGGAGCCAGGGTCTTGGAACGGAGAGGGAGGGATTCGAACCCTCGACAGAAGTTGCCTCCTGTAACTCCTTAGCAGGGAGCCGCTTTCAACCACTCAGCCACCTCTCCAGGGGCGATGAGAGCTTATCAGCGATCGCGCTCCCCTTCGCCGAGACTGAGGCGGGGCAGGCGGTGCTTGAAGCCGCAGAGGATTTCCCAGGGGATGGTGCCACTGGCCTGAGCCCAGTCCTGGGGACCGATGCGCTCGCCGTCGTCGTCGCCCAGCAGGGTGACCACCGAGCCCACCTCCAGCTCGGGAGCTTCGGTGGCATCGACCAGGAACTGATCCATCGTGATCGCCCCCACCTGGGCCAGCCGGCGTCCCGCGAAGAGCACCTCCAGCTGGTTGCTGAGCAGCCTGGGCACCCCATCGGCGTAGCCGATCGTGACCACCGCCAGCCGACTCGGGCGCCGGGTGGTGTAGCGGTGGCCGTAGCTCACCCCCACCCCGGCCGGCACCTCGCGGATCAGGCAGACCCTCGCCCGCACGCTCATGGCGGGCCGCAGCGGCACCGTCTGGCTGAGGTGTTCGGCGGGCGCCTGGCCGTAGAGCGCCAGGCCCACCCGCACCAGGTCGTAATGGAGCTGGCGGCACCGCAGGGTGCCGGCGGAATTGGCCAGATGGCGCACGCCGGTGGCCAGCCCCAGCTCGCCGGCGCCGCGCAGCACACTCTCAAAACGCTTTTGCTGGAGAGCGGTCAGCCCCCCCCCTCCCGGGTCGGGAGCATCGGCATCGGCCAGGTGGGAGTAGATCCCCGCCAGCCGCACCGCATCAAGGCCCAGCAGCGCCTGCAGCAGCCTCACCCCATCGCCCCAGTCCACCCCCAGCCGGGCCATGCCGGTGTCGAGCTTGAGGTGCAGGGCCATGGAGCGGCCGCTGCCACTGGCCAGGTTCTGGCAGAGCAGGGCCTCGCGCATGCCGCTGATGGTGGGCATGAGCTCCCACTCCAGGCAGCTGCGCAGTTCATCCGGCTGGATCAGGTTCCCCATCACCAGCACCGGCGCCACCAGGCCTGCCTGACGCAACTCGATGCCTTCCTGCAGGGTGGCGACCCCCAGGGAGGTGGCGCCGCCAGAGAGTGCAGCGCGAGCCACCGGGGCGGCGCCGTGGCCGTAGCCATCGGCCTTGACCACCGCCATCAGCGACGAACCCGGAGCCAGCCAGCGGCCCAGGGCCCTGGCGTTGTGCGCGATGGCGGCCTCATCCACCTCTACCCAGGCCCGCTGGCGCGGATGCAGACCGGGTGCCGCCAACCGCTGGGGATCCTCAACAGAGCGTTGGGGGATGGGCTGGGGCATCGGTGCCATTTCAGGCGGACAGCGCGGCAGGGGCACTCTGATGTGAACCGTGAGTCCAATCTCATGCCTGATGGTTCAGACCCATTAGCATGTCGGCCATCTGGGGATCTGGCACCCCTTTCGTGGACCATGCGCCGTGAGCCAGGTTCTGGTCCTGAATGCGTCCTATGAGCCTTTGAACATCACCAGCTGGCGTCGGGCCACGGTGATGCTGCTCAAGGGCAAGGCCGAGGGTCTCGAGCACGACCCGAAGCATCCCATCCGTGGCGAGATGCTGCTGCCGTCGGTGATCCGCCTGCGCCAGTTCGTGCGTGTGCCCTTCAAGCAGCTGCCTCTGACCCGCCGGAACGTGTTCCAGCGCGACAGCCACAGCTGCCAGTACTGCGGCTATCAGGGAGAGCAACTCTCGATCGACCACGTGATCCCCCGCAGCCGCGGCGGGACCGACACCTGGGAGAACGTCACCACCGCCTGCCTGCGCTGCAATGTACGCAAGGGCAGCCGCACCCCCCGGGAAGCGGCCATGCCCCTGGCCCGGGTGCCGCGGCGGCCGGTGAGCACCCTCTACTTCGAGGCCACCCGCCACATCCGCTCCGGTCGCCAGGAGTGGGCCAAGTACGTGATCGGGGCCTAGGGTCTCGGCCTAGGACACGCCCTCGGCCACCAACTGCTCCATCAGGGCCCTCTGTTCCGCCGCCACGCAGGCGCCAATCACTTCGGCCAGCTGTCCCTGCAGCACCGGCTCCAGGGCGAAGTTGCGCCCCAGCCGGTGGTCGGTGACCCGGTTGTCCTTGGCGTTGTAGGTGCGGATCTTCTCGCTGCGCTCACCGCTGCCCACCTGGGCACGGCGGGCGGAACTCTCGGCGGCGGCGGCCTCCGCCAGCTGCCGCTCCAGCAGCTTGGCCCGCAGGATTTCTAGGGCCCGCTCCCGGTTCTGCAGCTGCGAGCGTTCCTGGGTACAGAACACCCGGATACCCGTTGGTTTGTGCAGCAGATCCACCGCCGTTTCCACCTTGTTGACGTTCTGCCCACCGGCGCCGCCGGAGCGGGCCGTGCTGATGTCGAGATCAGCGGGATCGAGCTGGACCTCCACCGGATCGGCCTCGGGCATCACCGCCACCGTGGCGGTGGAGGTGTGCACCCGGCCCTGGGACTCGGTGGCGGGCACCCGCTGGATCCGGTGCACGCCGGCCTCGTACTTGAGCTGGCTGTAGACGCCATCGCCGCGGATGGCCAGGATCAGCTCCTTGAAGCCTCCCAGGTCGGATTCCGAGGCGCTCAGGGGCTGCACGCTCCAGCCCACGCTCTGGGCGAAGCGTTCGTACATCCGGGCCAGATCGCCTGCCCAGAGAGCTGCTTCATCGCCGCCGGTGCCGGCGCGAATCTCCAGCATCACGCTGCGTTCATCGCGGGGATCACTGGGGAGCAGGGCGAGGGTGAGTTGCTGCTCGAGCGCGTCAACCTGGCCCGAGAGCTGCCTGAGTTCCTCCTGGATCAGGGCCTCCATCTCCAGATCACCCTTGCTCTGGCGAGCCAGTTGCTGGGCGTCCTGCCGCTGCCGCTCCAGGTTCTGCCAGTGGCTGAGCCCCGTGGACAACGGCTCCAGCCGGGCCCGCTCCTTGGAGAGGCGACGCAATTCGCTGGGGTCGGCCGCCACAGCGGGATCGGCCAGCTGCCGTTCGAGCATGTGGAATGTGCGATCGGCGGCTTCGAGGCGCTCACGCAGCAGGGCTGGATCCATGGGGGCGGAAGAGCAGACAGCACAAAGCCGGACACCCGTGGGCGTCCGGCCTGAGGAACAAAGCAGAGGAGATCAGGCCTGGGCCTGAACTTCGGTGCTGGTCTCTTCGCTGCTGGCCTCAGCGCTGGGCTTGGTGGTGGCACTGTCGGCCGTTCCCATGCTGCCCATGCCGTACTTGCGCATGAAGCGATCCACACGGCCCTCGGTGTCGAGGATCTTCTGGGTACCGGTGTAGAAGGGGTGGTTGCCACTCCACACGTCCACGTGCAGTTCGGGCTGGGTGGAGCCGGTGGTCATCACCACCTCTCCGTTGCAGATCACCTTGGCTTCGGGATACCAGGTGGGATGGATGTCGGCCTTGGGCATGGCTGGAATGGGCTGAATACGGAGGGTAAGGATCAGCGCTTGGAGAACTGGGGCGCTTTACGGGCTTTCTTGAGGCCGTACTTGCGACGTTCCTTGGCCCGGGGATCACGGCTGAGGTGGCCTTCGGTCTTGAGTGGCTTGCGGTTGTCCGGCGACAGCTCACAGAGGGCGCGGGCCGCACCCTGCTTGATGGCATCCGCCTGACCGGTGAGACCGCCGCCTTTGACGTTCACCAGCAGGTCGTACTCGGCGGAGAGCCCCAGGGTGTCAAGGGGTGCCTTCACCGCGCTCAGGTAGCTGGGGTTGTAGTTGAGGTAGTTGTCGCCGGGGCGGCCATTGATGGTGATCGAGCCGGTGCCGGGAACGACACGCACACGGGCGACGGCCGTTTTACGGCGACCTGTTCCCCAGTAGACGACGCGGTTGGAAGCGGTGCTCATTGTGCGGAGGCGGAAGGATCGAGGGCCAGAACCTGGGGTTGCTGGGCGGTGTGGGGATGCTCGGCACCCTTGTACACCTTCAGCTTGCGGAACAACTGACGGCCGAGGGCGTTGTGGGGAAGCATGCCTTTGATCGCCTTCTCGACGATCCGCTCGGGCAGGCGAGCCTGCAGGGCCTCGAAGGTTTCCGTCTTCATGCCACCGGGCCGGCCGGAGTGACGGCGGTAGATCTTCTGGCTGGCCTTGTTGCCGCTGATGCGGATCTTGTCGGCGTTGATGATGACCACAAAGTCACCGGTGTCCAGATGGGGCGTGAAGGTGGGCTTGTTCTTGCCCCGCAGCACACTGGCCACCTCGCTGGCCAGGCGGCCGAGGGTCTGATTCTCGGCGTCCACCAGAAACCACTGGCGGTCGAGGGAATCGAGGGAGGGAACGGAGGTCTTGTTCATCGCACCGGCGGGCCGGATCGGAGTAAGGCACCATCCCGGAGGATGGGGCTGGACATGGGGCGGAGAGCCGCGTCGTTGGGAGACCCCAATGGCACGGCGCGCAATCCCTGAGCCTAACCCTTGACCCATGGGCCCGTTTCGGGCCCATGACTGGATGGAAGATCCAGAGGGGAACACGCCCTGAAGCTGGTGGACAGCGCAGGCGGGCTCAGGGAAGGGCGCTCAGGCGAGTCCTGGCATTCCAGCCAGTGCCGCGGTTGGCCATCGTACCAGGCAGACAGCGGGAAAGGAGACGAGGGATAGCCCACCCGCAGCAGGCAGAGGCCATGGGCCGGGGCTGCTTCCTTCACCTCCGAGCGGGCCCGCTGGCGCCAGCGCCTCTCAAAGCCGGCCCGGCTCAGCTGGCCCTCCCCCACCGCCACCAGCTGACCCATGATCAGGCGTACCATGCCATAGAGAAAGCCGCTGGCCTGGATTTCGGCCACCACCAGGTCGCCGTGGCGCTCCAGGCTCACCGCTTGCACGGTGGTGCGGGCATGGGGGCGACGGCTGCCGGCCCGCTGGAAGGCGCTGAAATCATGGAAGCCCAGCAATCCGCGCAGGGCCGCCGCCATGGCGCGCTCATCAAGGTGCTGCCGGTAGCGGTGCCAGCTCCAGGGGGCGAGAAACAGATTGGGTCTGCGGCCGTTGTAGAGCGTGTAGCGGTAACGGCGGTAGCTGGCGGAGAAGCAGGCGTGCCAGCTGGAGGGCACGGCGGCAGCGGCTCTGACCCGGATTGAGGCCGGCAGGTGGCCATTGAGGGCCGCTGCCCAGCGCTGGGCTGGAATCGGCCCGCTGGCCTCGAAATGCACCACCTGACCCGCCGCGTGGACCCCGCTGTCGGTGCGACCGGCGGCCAGGGCCTTGGCGGGGCGGTAGGGATCGAGCCTGGCCAGGGCCCCCTCAAGGGTCTCCTGCACGCTGGCCTGGTGGGGCTGGCGCTGCCAACCACAAAATGAAGAACCCTCGTACTGCAGGCAGAGGGCGATCCGTTGGATCGATCTCTGCTCTGAGCACGAGGGCAAGGTGGGGTCGGCGTTGGGCGTCAGACCAGCTCGATGATGGCCATCTCGGCGTTGTCACCGCGACGGGGGACGGTGCGGATGATGCGGGTGTAACCGCCGTTCCGCTCGCCGTAGCGCTCCTGGGCTTTGTCGAACAGCGAGTGCACCAGCTGCTTGTCGAAGATGTAGCCGATGGCCCGACGGCGGGCGGCTAGGGTGCCCTCCTTGGCGAGGGTGATCATCCGCTCGGCCTCGTTGCGCAGGGCCTTGGCGCGGGTTTTGGTGGTGGTGACTCGGCCTTCGCGGATCAACTGGGTGGTGAGTCCACGCAGAAGAGCCTTGCGTTGGTCGGCGGGTCGTCCGAGTAGGGGGACGCGGCACTGGTGTCGCATGGTTCCGGGGGATGGGAAGGGAAAGGGTGGGAAACGGTGCCGCTCAGGCGGTGGTGCGGCTCTGGGGCAGGGAGATGCCGATGCGCTCCAGCGCTTCAATCACCTCATCCGCTGATTTGGAGCCGAAGTTCTTGATCTCAAGGAGATCTTCGTAGCTGAAGCCCATCAGGTCGGAGACCGAATTGACCTGGGCCCGCTTCAGGCAGTTGTAGGCCCGAACCGAGAGGTTCAGCTCCTCCAGGGGAATCTGGCTCTCAGCCGAGGGCTCGGGTTCCAGGCCCGGCTCCTCGACCATGGTCAGACTGGCCAGGGGCTGGAACAGCTGAATCAGCTGATTGGCGGCCTGGGCCATGGCGTCGTCGGGCGTGATCGAGCCGCTGGTGACGATCTCCAGGCGCAGGCGCTCACGGGCTGAACCGCCTTCACCGACGGCCGTTTCATCGACGGTGTAGTTGACCCGGCGCACGGGCATGAACACCGCATCAATCTGGAGCAGATCGATGGCGCTGGTGTCTTCGTGGTGGCGGTCCACCGGCCGGTAGCCGACGCCCTTCTCCACATGGACCTCCAGCTCCAGCGAGTGACCTTCGGCCACGGTGGCGATCGGG
Organism: Cyanobium sp. CZS48M; assembly: GCA_030373145.1. Taxonomy (GTDB): domain Bacteria; phylum Cyanobacteriota; class Cyanobacteriia; order PCC-6307; family Cyanobiaceae; genus Regnicoccus_A. Next base: position 402,209 of record JAUCZK010000001.1, read on the forward strand.
CGATCGAAATCGATCACCTGCACCTGGGACGAGAACTGCAGGTCGGCGGCGGTGACGCTGGCGGGACCATTGACGATCAGCCGGCCGATCTCCAGGTCGCGGTTGCGGCTGTTGACGACCACTTCCTTGCAGTTCAGCAGGATGTCGAGGACGTCTTCGCGCACCCCGGGGATGGTGGCGTATTCGTGGTTGACACCGGAAATGCGCACCGCGGTGATGGCGCTGCCCTCCATGCCGCCCATCAGCACGCGCCGCAGGGCGTTGCCGAGGGTGATGGCCTGACCGCGGTCCAGGGGCCCGATCACGAACACACCGGTCTGGGAGCGGTCGTCAGCGATGTGATGCTCGACCCGATCGATCTGATACTGATGCACGGCCTGAAGGTGGTGAGGAGGAACGCCGAGAAGCGGCTGGAAACGAAGGCTCAGACCCGGCGGCGCTTGGAGCGGCGGCAACCGTTGTGGGGCAGAGGGGTGACATCGCGGATCAGAGTGATCTCGAGGCCGGCCACCTGCAGGGCCCGGATGGCGGTTTCACGCCCGGAGCCCGGGCCGCGCACCAGCACCTCGATCTGACGCATCCCCTGGTCCAGGGCCCGGCGGCCGGCGGCTTCAGCGGCGGTCTGGGCGGCGAAGGGGGTGCCCTTGCGAGCTCCCTTGAAGCCGCTGGCGCCGGCCGAGGACCAGGAGATCACCTCACCGGCCGTGTCGGTGATCGACACGATGGTGTTGTTGAAAGTGCTCTGGATGTGTGCCACACCGTTGGGCACATTGCGCTTGGTTTTTTTTGCGCCGGTTTTCTTGGCTGGCTTCGCCATGGACGGGGGCCTGGTGGGGTGATGGGGTGGGGGGACTGAGTGGCGGAGCCGATCTCAGGCGGGCGGATTACTTCTTCTTGCCGGCCACGGTCTTGCGGGCGCCGCGGCGGGTACGGGCGTTGGTGCGGGTGCGTTGACCGCGCACGGGCAGCCCCATGCGGTGGCGGCGACCACGGAGGCAGCCGATGTCCTGAAGGCGCTTGAGGGCCATGCCCTCCTGTCGGCGCAGGTCACCCTCGAGGGTGAAGGTTTCGGCCGCCGCCCGCAGTTTCTGGACATCACCGTCGTCGAGATCCTTGACGCGGATGTCGGGGTTGACGCCTGCCTTGGCCAGGATCTTCTGGGCACGGTTAAGCCCGACCCCGTAGACGTACGTGAGAGAAATCTCGACCCTCTTGTCGCGAGGGATATCGACACCGGCAATCCGAGCCACGAAAAAACGATTCAGTTGGGCAGAGGGAGCCCGGCCAGCAAGGGCAGGGCGGCGCGCCCCGAAGGGCGCTGGGGGAGCTGGAACGCGGAGCTGATCAGCCCTGGCGTTGCTTGTGCTTGGGGTTGGTGCAGATCACCATCACCCGGCCGTGGCGACGAATCACCCGGCACTTTTCGCACATCTTCTTGACTGAGGCACGCACCTTCATGGGCGGCGGCACTCCATTTTGCAAACAGCTACATTATCACAGGGGTTGACCCACCAACTGGCTCACCCTGCCTGCAACCACCTCTACGGCCCCTTCGGCCTCCACCTCCCGGATCAGTCCCAGCTGGCGGTAGAAGGCGATCAGGGGTGCTGTCTGCTCGCGATAGACCTCGAGGCGATTGCGGATCACCGCTTCGTTGTCGTCGTCCCGTCCGCGGCTCAGCAGCCGCTGTAGCAGGATGCCGTCGTCGAGGTGCAGCAGCACCACGTGCTCGATTGGCTGTTGGAGCTCCTCAAGCAGCTGGCTGAGGGCTTCGGCCTGGGCCAGGTTTCGGGGGAAGCCATCCAGCAACCAGCCGCCATCGTGGCTGAGCAGGCGCGCTCTCACGATCGCCAGCACCAGGGCATCACTCACCAGCTCGCCCCGGGCCATTACAGCCTGGGCTTCAGCCCCCAGCTCCGTGCCCGCCTGCACTTCGGCCCGCAACAGCTCGCCTGTGGAGAGGTGGAGCAGATTGCGCTCAGCGGCCAGCAGCTGGGCCTGGGTGCCCTTGCCGGCTCCTGGGGGGCCGAGAAAAAGAAGGCGGTCGGACATGGCGGGATGGGTGACTGGGATGGGGGCCGGGGGCTGTGGTTCGGAGCGGATCATTCCCGCACCATGCCCTCATAGCGCTGGGAGATCACGTAGGTCTGCACCTGCTTGGCGGTGTCAATGGCGACTCCCACCAGGATCAGCAGGGAGGTGGCCCCCAGACCCTGGAAGGTGCGCACCTGGGTGGCGCCCTCCACGGCGGAGGGAATGATCGCCACCGCTCCGAGGAAGAGACCCCCCAGCAGGGTGAGCCGGTTCTGCACACCGCTGAGGTATTGGGCGGTGGCGGAGCCTGGCCTGACACCGGGAATGGCAACTCCCCCGCGCTTGAGGTTGGTGGCCACGTCGATCGGATTGATCGTCAGGGAGGCGTAGAAGAGCGAAAAGCCGCAGATCAGCCCGAAGAAGATCAGGGCATAGAGCCAGGGTGTGCTGCTGTTGGGGTTGAGGTAGCCGGCCAGCTGGATCAGCCAGGGGGCCCTGGTGATGTTGGCGATCGTGAGGGGGAGGAAGATCACCGCCGAAGCGAAGATGATCGGCATCACGCCGCCGGCGTTGAGCTTGAGCGGCAGGTAGCTCTGGCGGCTGGTGAGGCTGGCCTGACCCACCTGGCGCTTGGCACTGACGATCGGAATCCGCCGGCTGCCCTCCTGCACGAAGATGATGCCCACAATGGTCACTAGAAAGATCAGCACCAGCACCACGATCCCGCCGATGGTGGCCCGGTCGCCGCTTTCAGCCAGCTTCACGGTGGAGCCGAGGGCCCTGGGCAGGGTGGCGACGATGTTCACAAAGATCACCAGAGAGGCCCCCTGACCGATGCCGCGTTCGGTGATCACCTCGCTGATCCACATCACCACCATCGCCCCGGTGACCAGCGCCAGGGTGGTCTGGATCACGAACACCGGCACCGGAATACCGGGAAGGGCGTACTGGCGCAGGATCAGCGCAAAAACAGTGCTTTGCAGCAGGCCCCAGCCCAGGGCCACGTAACGGGTGATCTGGGCGATCTTGCGTCGACCGGCTTCCCCCTCGTTCTTCTGGAGGTCTTCGAGCTGGGGCAGGGCCGCGGTGAGCAGCTGCAGGATGATCGAGGCGTTGATGAACGGCAGGATCCCGAGGGCGAACACCCCCAGGGTGGAGATGCCACCGCCGGTGAAGATGTCGAGGAAGCCAATCAGCTGGCCGCCCTGCTGGATGAACTGCTGGAAGGCCACCCGGTCGATGCCCGGCATGGGGATGTAGATCCCCAGGCGCACAAGCAACAGCAGCCCCAGGGTGGTGAGAACCCGATCCCTCAGTCCCTTGGACTGAACCACCTGGGTGATGATTTCCGCGGCACTGGGGTTACGGCCCCGGCTGACGAGCATGGCGAGAAGGGACGAGGGACGGGCTGGCGGAGAGGGGCAGCGACGGCAAAGCCGCCTGCTCATCCGATCAACGGCGGCAGACGGCTGGTGGCCTGGCAGACCCCTGACGGATCAGGGGACGGACCTGGGGCGATCAGTGGATCAGCTCGCAGGTGCCACCGGCCGCCTCGATCTTGGCGCGGGCCGAGGCGGTGAAGGCGGCCGCTTCGACCTTGAGCTTGACGCTCAGTTCACCGTTGCCGAGGATCTTCAGCGGGTGCTTGGGGCTGGTGACCAGGCCGGCGTCCACCAGGGAATCCATGGTGACGGTGCTGCCGGATTCCAGCTGCGCCAGTTTGCCCACGTTGAGCACAGAGAAGTGCTTGGGGTTCACCAGCGGGAAGTGCTTGAGCTTGGGCAGCCGGCGGTAGAGGGGCATCTGGCCACCTTCGAAGCCGGGGCGGGTGGGACGGCCTGAGCGGGACTTCTGGCCGCGCATGCCGAAACCGCAGCTGGCGCCCTGGCCGGCGGCGATGCCGCGACCTTTGCGCAGTTTGCGGCGTCGGGCACCGGTCTGGGGGGTGAGGGTGCTGAGTGAGAGGGTCATGGGGCTCAGGAGTAAATCTGCTCGAGGGAGATGCCCCGTTCCTTGGCCGTCTCTTTGTGGGTGCGCAGAGACTGCAGCGCCTGGATGGTGGCGCGGGCGTTGTTGAGGGGGGTCTTGCTGCCGAGGCGCTTGGCCAGCACGTTCTTGATTCCGGCCAGCTCCAGCACGGTGCGGATCGAGCCGCCCGCGATCACACCGGTACCAGGGGCCGCCGGGCGCATCAGGATGCTGGCGGCACCATCGACACCCCGGCCGTCGGTGGGGATCGAGCTGGTGCGGGTCAGGGGAACCTTGACCAGGTGCTTCTTGCCATCGGCCACGCCCTTGCGCACGGCGCCGATCACATCACCAGCCTTGCCAACGCCCACACCGACCTGGCCGCGTTCGTTGCCGACCACGACGATGGCGCGGAAGCTCATCTTCTTACCGCCTTTGACGGTTTTGGAGACGCGGCGGATCTGAACCACCCGCTCCTGCCATTCGGAGTCGCGCTCCTGGCCGCGGCGGTTGTCGCCGCGACGTCCGCCGCCGGCACCGCCACCGCGGCGATCACCGCCGCCGCCGCCACGGTTTCCGCCGCCGCCGCCGCGACGCTCCTGCTGGCCCTCAGCGGCCGCAGGCACGCCGACGGCCCCTGAGGGCACGTCGGTGGATCTGGTCTGTTCGTTGGTTTCGGTCATGGTTGGAGGCGGTTCAGAACTGAAGGCCCGCTTCCCGGGCGGCATCGGCGAGGGCCTTGACCCGGCCGTGGTACAGGTTGCCACCGCGGTCGAAGACCACCTGCTGGATGCCCTTGGCGATGGCGCGGGTGGCCAGCAGCTGACCTACGGCGACGGAGGCGTCACAGGAGGCGCTTGACTCGAGGCTGGTGCGCAGATCCTTGTCGAGGGTCGAGGCCGCGCAGAGGGTGGTCTGGGCGGCGTCGTCGATGACCTGGGCGTAGATGTGGTTGTTCGAGCGGAACACGGCCAACCGCGGACGGTCGGAGGTTCCGTTGAGATGGCGACGCAGACGGCGGTGACGCTTCTGGGTCTGCTGTTTTCTGGAAAGGGTGGACATGGCAGTACAGGGTGGGAACGCTCAGGCAGGCCTCATTTCTTACCGGTCTTGCCGGCCTTGCGCAGGATGCGCTCGCCCGCGTACTTGATGCCCTTGCCCTTGTAGGGCTCGGGCGGCCGGATGGCGCGGATCTTGGCGGCTTCATTGCCCACCAGCTCCTTGTCGGCGCCGGACACCATCACCTGGGTGGTGCCTTCGACCGTGAAGCTCACGCCCTCGGGGGGATTGACCTCCACGGGGTGGCTGTAACCGGCGCTGACCACGAGCTTGCGGCCCTGGACCTGGGCGCGGTAGCCCACGCCGATGATCTCGAGCTTGCGAGTGAAGCCCTGGCTGACCCCCTCGACCATGTTGGAGACGAGGGTGCGGCAGAGGCCGTGACGCTCCCGTGAGCGGCGGCTGCCGTTGGACGGGGTGACCACCAGGGTGTTCTCCTGCTGGCTGACCGCCACACCGTCCGGGAGGGTGCGGCGGAGCTCACCCTTAGGACCTTTGACCGTGACCGCAAGGCCCGACAGGGTGACGTTCACCTTGTCGGGGATGGGGATCGGCGCTTTACCAATACGTGACATGGATCGACTCCCTGATCAATAGATGTAGCAAAGCACTTCACCGCCGACGCCCTGCTTGCGGGCGTCACGGTCGCTCATCACCCCTTTGGACGTGGAGATGATCGCCACACCAAGGCCACCGAGGACCTTGGGAAGCTGGCGGGTGTTTTTGTAGATGCGCAGACCAGGCTTGCTCACCCGTTGCACAGAGCGAATGGTGGGCTGACGGTGCTTGCCGCTGTATTTCAGCTCAAGCACGAGAAAGCGTTCGACGCCTTCTCCCTCCTCGCTGATCTGGTCAATGAAGCCTTCGTGCTGCAGCACCTTGGCGATGCTGTGGGAGAGGCGTGAGGCGGGCACCTTGGTGGTCTGGTGCTTCTTCTCACTCGCATTGCGGATGCGGGTGAGCATGTCGGAAATCGGGTCGTGATTGGCCATGGTTGGGATCCGGGGAGGGCTCAGTTGCTGCGGAACGGCATTCCCATCTCGCGGAGGAGGGCCCGGCCCTCTTCATCGTTGCGGGCGCTGGTCACGATGGTGATGTCCATGCCACGGATGGCGTCGATCTTGTCGTAGGAGATTTCAGGGAAGATGATCTGCTCCCGCACCCCCAGGGTGTAGTTGCCACGGCCGTCAAAGCTCTTGGGGCTGACCCCGCGAAAGTCGCGGATGCGTGGCAGGGCCAGGTTGATCAGGCGCTCCAGGAAGGCATACATCCGGTCACCCCGCAGGGTGACGACCACGCCGATTGGCATGCCCTGGCGAATCTTGAAGCCGGCGATGGCTTTCTTGGCGCGCGTCACCACCACCTTCTGTCCGGTGATCGTGGCCAGCTCGCTGATCGAGGCCTCAAGGGCCTTGGCGTTCTGGGCGGCTTCGCCAAGTCCCCTGTTGACGGTGACCTTCATCACCTTGGGGACTTCATGGATGTTCGAGAGAGTGAGATCCTTGAGCAACTTGGGCTGGATCGTCTCCCGATAGCGCTGTTTGAGTGACATGGCGGGGATGGGGGAATGCGCTTCTGGGCGTTGTCAGAAAGCGGACGGGTTGGCGTTCAACGGTGGCAGCGGTCGTCCTTGCCCTCAGGCAAGAAGTTCACCCGTCTTCTTGAGGCGGCGCTTCTTGGTGCCGTCGGCTTCGACGACGAGCTCCACCCGGCTGGGAACGTTGTTGGCGGTGGAGAACACCATCACATTGGAGGCGTGAATGGAGGCCTCTTCGGTGAGGATTCGGCCGGACTCACCCTCCTGGGTGGGTTTCATGTGGCGGGTGCGCAGGTTGATGCCCTGCACCACCACACGGTTCAGGTCGGGAAGGGTGCGCAGGACCTCACCGGTCTTGCCCCTGTCCTTGCCGGCAATCACCTTGACGGTGTCACCCTTGCGGATGCGCATCTTGACCCGTTGGACGGGCCGTGCTTTTGGGGTGGCTGTGGCCATTTCAGATCACCTCCGGGGCGAGTGACACGATTTTGGTGAAGTTGCGTTCCCGCAGCTCCCGGGCCACGGGTCCGAACACCCGGGTGCCTTTGGGGTTGTTGTCGGTGCCCAGGATCACGGCGGCGTTGTCGTCGAAGCGGATCGCATTGCCGGTGTCGCGGCGCAGGGTGGCCCTGGTGCGAACGACCACGGCCTTGACCACATCCGATTTCTTGACACCCATGTTGGGCATGGCGTCCTTGACGGTCGCCACGATCACATCACCCACGTGGGCATAGCGACGGTTGGTGCCCAGCACACGAATGCACTGGATGCGCTTGGCCCCGCTGTTATCAGCGACGTTGAGGAAAGTTTCCTGCTGAATCATGGTGGGGTCTCCTCAGCTCGCGCCGGATGTGGTGAAAACCTCGGCGACGGCCCAGCGCTTGGTGCGGCTGAGGGGACGGGTTTCGGTGATGCGGACCCGATCACCCACGCGACAACGGTTGTCCTCGTCGTGGGCTTTGTAACGGGTGGTGCGGCTGACGGTCTTCTGGTAGATGGGATGGGGGAAGCGGTTTTCAACCGCGACCACCACCGTTTTGTCCATCTTGTCGCTGACGACGACGCCGACCCTTTCCTTGAGTGCCATGGGTGGTGTGGGGGGGATCAGGAGGCGGAGGGGGCGGAGCTCTGACGCTCCTTCTGCACCGTCAGCAGGTGGGCCAGCTTGATGCGGCTCTCCTTGAAGCGGTGGGGATGCTCCAGGCGGCGGGTGGCCTGCTGGAAGCGCAGATCGAAGAGATCGCGGCGGCAACCGGTGATCTGTTCGTTGATTTCGGCGTCGGTGAGCTTGCGCACCTCGGCGATGTCAGGACGGGCCATGGGTTCAGGACTCCACAGGAACGGTGGTCTCCGGTTCGACCGCGCTCGCCTGCTCGTCAAGGGCCAGGAACTTGGTCTTGATGGGCAGCTTGTACTGGGCCAGGCGCATGGCCTCCTTGGCAATGGCTTCGGTGATTTCGGCACCGCCCATTTCAAAGAGAATGCGACCCGGCTTGATCACGGCCACCCAGAACTCGGGGTTGCCCTTACCGGAACCCATGCGGGTTTCGGCGGGGCGCATGGTGACGGGCTTGTCGGGGAAGATCCGGATCCAGATCTTCCCGCCCCGCTTGACGTGGCGGGTCATGGCCCGGCGGCTGGCCTCAATCTGGCGGGAGGTGATCCACCCGCACTCCTGGGCCTGCAGCGCAAACTGACCGAAGGCAATGGTGTTTCCCCGGCTGGCGACACCGCACATGCGGCCTCGCTGCTGTTTGCGGAATTTGACGCGACGTGGACTCAGCATGGTTCAGGCTTCCTGCTCACTCCTCGTTGGAGCGGTCTTCGAACTGTTGGGGCCGCCGGTTGGCGCGGCGCCGTGGTGCTGCTCCAGCGGGGAGTTTTTCCTGTTGACCAGGAAGCACTTCTCCTTTGAATACCCACACCTTGATTCCCAGCACCCCGTAGGTGGTGGTGGCCACCTTGGTGGCGTAATCGATGTCGGCGCGGAGGGTGTGCAGCGGAACCCGGCCTTCCCGGGTCCATTCCGTCCGGGCGATTTCGGCGCCGTTGAGGCGTCCGCTCACCTGGATCTTGAGGCCGAGCACGCCGGCCCTTTGGGCCCGCTGCACGGTCATGCGCATGACTCGGCGGAACGCCACCCGCTTCTCCAGCTGCTGGGCGATGTACTCGGCCAGCAGGAAGGCGTCGGCGTCGACCCGCTCCACTTCCACCACGTTGATGCGCACCTGGCGGTTGCGATCACCGACGGTTTTCTGGATGCCGGCGCGCAGCTCCTCGATGCCGCTGCCCTGGCGTCCCACCAGCACACCGGGGCGGGCCGTCTTGAGCTCGACCTCCAGCTGGTCGGCCTTGCGGGCGATCAGCACATCGCTGATGCCGGCGGAGGCGTACTTCTTGTGGATGAAGCAGCGGATCCGATCGTCCTCCTGGAGGAGGGTCGGATAGGTCTTGCTGGGGGCGTACCAACGGGAGCGGTGGTCCTGGGTGATCCCCAGGCGCAGGCCGGTTGGATGGATCTTGTGTCCCATCGGGCGGTGTCCTCGGGGGTCAGGCGGAAGGAGCCACAGCAATGCTGATGTGGCAGGTTTGCTTTTTGATGGCGTAGGCACGGCCCTGGGCCCGTGGCCGGAAGCGCTTCAGGGACGGACCCATGTCGGCGCTGGCGGTGCTGATCACGAGCGAGGCGGGATCGAGCCCCATGTTGTGCTCAGCGTTGGCCACGGCGGAGCGAAGCACCTTGGTGATCGGTCCGGTGGAGCGGTAGGGCATGAACTCGAGCAGGATCAGCGCCTCGCGGTAGGTGCGGCCGCGAATCTGATCGAGCACCCGACGCACCTTGGAGACGGAACCGCGGATGTAGCGGCCGTGGGCGCGGGCTTCTTGGCTGGGGGTGGTGGTGTTGGCCATGGTGATTCGCTCCTTAACGGGCACCTTTTTTGTCTTTGATGTGGCCCCGGAAGGTGCGGGTGGGGGCGAATTCCCCCAGCTTGTGGCCCACCATCTGCTCGGTCACGTAGACCGGCACATGGCTTTTGCCGTTGTGGACGGCAATGGTGTGGCCGATCATCATCGGCAGGATGGTGGAGGCCCGTGACCAGGTCTTGATCACGGTCTTGTCACCAGCGCTGTTCTGCGCTTCGATCTTGCGCAGAAGATGATCGGCGACGAAGGGGCCTTTTTTGAGTGAACGTCCCATAACGAATCAGGCAGACAGCAGTGCGGTGTTGAGCATCAGGAATCCCGTCCGCCACGGCTCCGCTTGGAGGTGCGGCGACGCTTCCGCAGCACAAACCGATTGCTGGGCTTGTTGCGTTTGCGGGTTTTCAGGCCCAGGGCAGGCTTGCCCCAGGGGGTGACAGGACCGGAGCGGCCGATGGGAGCCCGGCCTTCACCACCACCGTGGGGGTGATCGCAGGGGTTCATCACGCTGCCGCGCACCTGGGGACGGCGCCCGAGCCAGCGGGTGCGGCCGGCTTTGCCAAGGCTGGTGTTGCGCACTTCGGCGTTGCCCACTTCGCCGAGGGTGGCGAAGCATTCACGACGCACCAGGCGCACCTCGGTGGAGGGCAGCTTGAGGGCGACGTAGTCGCCTTCTTTGGCCATCACCTGGGCACTGGCACCGGCGGTGCGAACCATCTGGCCGCCGCGACCGGCATAGAGCTCGACGTTGTGGACGCTGGAGCCCAGGGGAATGGCCGACAGCGGCAGGGCATTGCCCACTTCAATCGGGGCCTCGGGCCCGGAGACGACGCTCTGACCCACCGAGATTCCAGCCGGAGCCAGGATGTAGCGCTTTTCGCCGTCGGTGTAGAAGAGCAGCGCCAGCCGCGCATTGCGGTGGGGGTCGTAGTGGATGGCGGCCACCCGGGCGGCCACACCGACCTTGTCGCGGCGGAAGTCGACGAGGCGGTAGAGGCGCTTGTGGCCACCGCCGCGGTGGCGGCAGGTGATCACACCGCGGTTGTTACGACCTTTCTTGCGGTGTTTGGCCACCACCAGTGTGCGCTCGGGACGGCGCTCGGTCACCTCGCTGAAGTCGCTGGAGGAGCGGCCGCGGGTGCCGGGAGTGTAGGGGCGGTAGTTGCGGATTGCCATAACGATTCAGACCCCTCAGGCCTCTGGGAACAACTGGATGGCATCGCCAGGGGCAAGACGCACCACGGCTTTCTTCACCTGGGCGCGCTTGCCGGCGAAGCGGCCGACCCGACGGCTGCGGCGGGGAGGATTCATGGTGCTCACCCCGACCACATGCACGTCGAAAAGATGTTCGACGGCAGCCTTGATGTCGGGCTTGGCCGCTCGGGGATCCACCTCGAACGTGTACTGGTTGAGTTCCAGGGCACGGGTGGCTTTTTCGGTGATCAGCGGCTTGCGGATCACATCCGCGAGCCGGCCATTGAAACGTTCAGTCATCGCCGTAGATCTCCTGAATCTTCGCCAGTGCCTCTTCGCTCAACACCAGCACATTGGCGTGGAGCAGGTCGAACACGTTGAGCTGATCAGCGGCGATCAGCTTCACCTTTTCGAGGTTGCGCACTGAGCGGCGCACCACGTCGGTTGGTGCATCGAGCACCAGCAGCACCTTGCTGCCCGTCGGCACCTCCCAGCGCTCCAGGGCCGCCACGATCTCCTTGGTCTTGGGAACCTCAAGATCAGTGGCGAAGCCCTTCACCACAAGGATGTCAGCGGAGCGGCTGATCAGGGCCGTGCGCAGGGCCAGACGACGTTCCTTGCGGTTCATCGCCAGGGTGTAGCTGCGGGGCTTGGGCCCGAAGATCACACCACCACCGGGGCGCAGCGGGGTGCGGATCGAACCCTGCCGAGCCCGGCCCGTGCCTTTCTGCTTGTAGGGCTTGCGACCGCCACCACGGACCTCGGCCCGGGTGAGGGTGCAGGCGGTGCCCTGTCGGGCATTGGCCAGCTGCCTCACCACCGCCCTGTGCACCAGGTCGGCGGCGGAGGATTTCTTGGCGACCTTCAGGTCAAGGGTGGCCTCACCGGCCTCCTTGCCCTGCCAATCGCGAACAACACAATTCACCATCACATTTCTCCTCAGTTCGCGGCCTTGGCGCCGACCCGCAGGGCGGGGCGGATGCTGAGCAGGGCACCGGGCTTGCCGGGCACCGAACCCTTCACCACCAGCAGGTTGCGCTCATGGTCCACCTTGAGGATGGTGAGGCCGCGGGTGGTGATCTGCTTGCCGCCGTAGCGGCCCGCCATGCGCTTGCCCGGATAGACGCGGCCCGGCGTGGTGCCGGCACCGGTGGAACCGGGTTGGCGGTGGTTCTTGGAGCCGTGGCTCATGGGACCGCGGCTGAAACCATGGCGCTTCTGGTAGCCGGAGAAGCCCCGGCCGACCGTGTCGCCACTGACATCCACTTTCTGTCCGGCCTCGAAGGCTTCGACAGTGATGGAGGCGCCGAGCTCAAGGCCGTCAAGGGACTCGAGCCGGTATTCCTGCAGGTGGCGCAGAAGCTCGTCGCCCGATTTGGCCAGGTGACCGGCCGCAGGCTTGTTGACGAGCTTCTCGCGGATCTCGCCAAAACCGATCTGCGCGGCGCTGTAGCCGTCGGTGGCGGGAGTTTTGAGTTGGGTGATGCGGCAGGGGCCCGCCTCGATCACGGTGACCGGGATGGATTTGCCGTTGGGGTCGAAGAACTGAGACATGCCCAGTTTCTTCCCAAGGATGCCGAAGGACATAGGAGGGAGAAACGCCAGCGGGACAGTGGCGCGCACTGGGGCGAACCACTCGGGACTGAATCGTGCAGACACGCTGGGCCAGAAAACTGGCTCCGGAACCACTGGGAGGACGAATCTTCCAGGCGATTGCGGGTGGGCTAGCGGTTGGCGAAACAGTTGGCTGGGACTTGTCCGCGCCTGCTGGGCAGGGCGGCAGTATCCCGGCGGCTGAGGCGTTGCGCGGCTTTACAGCCGGCAAGCCTGGCCGCACTGGCCAGAAGAGACCGTCGCCAGCGACGATCCCGCGCACAGCTCTGGAGGCCCGGCTAGCGGTCGGGCGCAGATCAAGTGCACAAGCGATAACCCTACCCCATGGGCTCCACCCACTTCATCCACTCCCTGCCAGACTTTCCACACCAGTTCTGCGCTGCCCCATGCCTCTGCTGCTCTCTGGCCGTCGCTTCCGTCAGGACCTGGAGAAGGCCGGTGCCCTGGCCCTCTACGCCCCCCTGGAGGGCGGCGCGGAAACCCGGCTGCTGCGCCGTCTGAGGGCGGCCGGCTATGGCGCCCAGATCACCTCGGCCCGGGGCCTGGGTGATCCGGAGGTCTTCCTGTTCCAGAGCCACGGGGTTCGCCCGCCCCACCTCGGCCACCACAGCGTTGGCCGTGGGGCCGCTGTGGGTGAGGTGCAACGGGTGATGCCCCAGCTGGGGGCCCTGCTGGAGGGCACCAAGCCGATGGTGCTGTGGCTGCTGGAGGCCCAGGTGCTCTCCTCGGCTGAGCTGCAGTCGCTCTGCGCGCTCACCAGGCGCGAGTCCCGGCTCAAGATCGTGGCGGAGCTGGGCGGCTCCCGCAGCCTGCGCTGGACGCCCCTGGAGCCGATGCTTGCCGCCTGAGCAGGCCCTGGCCTGCGGTCGCTGGGTCAAGTTGATCTGCGGTGCCAGCAACCAGGATCTCGCTGCCATCGAAGACCTCTGCGGCCTCTACGCCCTCGCTGGTGTCCACTGCATCGACGTGGCGGCCGACGACGCGGTGGTGGCCGCTGCCCGCCGTGGCCTCAGCTGGGCCCGTGAGCAGCGGCCCCAGCTGAGTACCCCCTGGCTGATGCTCAGCCTCAGCGACGGCGAGGATCCCCATTTCCGCAAGGCCTGGTTCGACCCCAGCCGCTGCCCGCCCGACTGCCCCAGGCCCTGCGCCCGCGTCTGCCCGGCCGAGGCGATCCCGGCCGGGGCCGGCGTGAGCAGGGAGCGCTGCTACGGCTGTGGCCGCTGCCTGCCCGCCTGCCCCCTCGGACTGATCGAGGCCCGGAGCCATGGGCTTGATGCCACCGCCGTGCCGGAGCTCCTGGCCCGGTTGCGCCCGGATGCGGTGGAGATTCACACCAGCCTGGGCCGGGGGGAGGCCTTCGCCCGGCGGCTGGAGCAGGTGGCGGCCTCGGGCCTGCCCTTGCGGCGCCTGGCGGTGAGTTGTGGCCTTGAGGCGGGCGCTGGCGCCGCCAGCCCCCGCCCCGGAGTCGGTCCGCGGGAGCTGGCCAGCGAGCTCTGGCAGCGATTCGCGTTGCTTCGCCGCCATCGCTTTCTGCCCCTCTGGCAACTCGATGGCCGACCGATGAGTGGCGACGTGGGCGATGGTACGGCCCATGCCGCCGTGAATCTTCTGCTGGCGCTGCGCCAGCTGGCGCCGCCGGGACCCCTGCAACTCGCGGGTGGCACCAACGGCCGCAGCCTGCCGCTGCTGCGCCAGCGCAGCGGCGGCCCCCAGTCCGCCCGCCGTGTCGCCGCCGGTGTGGCCTTCGGCGGGCTGGCCCGCCGGCTGCTGGCCCCGCTGGTGCTGGAGGCGGAGCGCCGCGGCCGGCGCCTGCTCGATGAACCCTCCCTCTGGCCCCAGGCCCTGACGCTGGCCCAGCAGCTGGTCTCGCCCTGGCTGGCCGCCGATGGCTAGAACGTCGAAGCAGAGGGGCCGTGTCCATGACCAGTCCACGTGTTGCACCCCTGGCCGCGGCCTCCTGGCCGATCAGCCCGCAGCGGATCACCGACGATCTCGACCGCCTGCTGGAGGTGCTGCCCGAGCGCGTCTGTGAGGCGCTGGCTAGTCCCTTCAGCCGTGATCAGTTGCTGGAGGTGGTGCTCGACCTGGGCCGCGCCCCGGAAGCCCGCTATCCGGGGCGCGCCCTGCTGCTGGATCAGCGACCGATCGAGCGCTCCGATCTGGCGGCGGTGGTGGGGCGGCTGGGGTCCTTCGGTGGCGACAACCGGGCCGGGATCGAGCGCACCCTGCACCGCATCAGTGCGATCCGCAACCGCGGCGGGGAGGTGGTGGGGCTCACCTGTCGGGTGGGCCGGGCGGTGTTCGGCACGGTGGAGATGGTGCGCGACCTGCTGGACAGTGGCCAGTCGCTACTGCTGATGGGCCGTCCGGGTGTGGGCAAGACCACGGCCCTGCGCGAGATCGCCCGGGTGCTGGCCGATGACCTGGAGCGGCGGGTGGTGGTGATCGACACCAGCAACGAGATCGCCGGCGATGGCGACATCCCCCATCCCGCCATCGGCCGGGCCCGGCGCATGCAGGTGGCGCGGCCTGAGCTGCAGCATCAGGTGATGATCGAGGCGGTGGAGAACCACATGCCCGAGGTGATCGTGATCGACGAGATCGGCACCGAACTCGAGGCCCAGGCGGCCCGCACCATTGCCGAGCGCGGCGTGATGCTGGTGGCCACGGCCCACGGCAACGAGCTGGCCAATCTGATCAAGAACCCCACCCTGGCCGACCTGATCGGCGGCATTCAGTCGGTCACCCTCGGAGATGAGGAGGCACGCCGGCGCGGCTGCCAGAAAACAGTGCTGGAGCGCTGCGCCGACCCCACCTTTCCCCTGGCGGTGGAGATGCACAGCCGCAGTCGCTGGCTGGTGCACCGCGATGTGGCCCGCACCGTCGATCAGCAGCTGCGGGGTCAGCCGGTGCGCCCCCAGGTCCGCGAGCTGGGCAGCGATGGCCTGTTGCGCCTCAACGATCCCGAGCCGGATCCGCCCTCGCCGCGGATGCCCCGCCGCGGGCTGGTGGCCGCTGCCGGCCGCCCGGCCCTGGCGCCGGTGCCCCTGCCTGATCCGGAGCTGCTCCCGCCCCATCGCCGTCCTGCAGCCCCCGCGCCCGTGGCTCCGCCCCTGCGCCTCTACTGCTGCGGGGTCAGCCCCCAGCTGCTGGAGCAGGTGGTGCGCAGCCGCCAGCTGCCCGTGCAGCGCGCCAGCCAGCTGGAGGAGGCCGACGCGGTACTGAGCCTGCGCCAGCAGCTGGGCCGCGAACCGCAGGTGCGCAGCCAGGCCCTGGAGCGGCATGTGCCGATCCTGGTGATCAAGGCTGACACCCTTCCCCAGATCCAGCGGGGTGTGGAGCGGCTTCTGCGCCGCCGTGCCGGTGATGGCGATGGGTCGGCAGCAGCCATGGGCCCTGCCGGTGCCCCTGACGACGCCCATGGCGCCATGGAGGAATGCCGGCTGGCGGTGGAGCAGGTGGTGCTTCCCCAGGGCCGGCCGGTGGAGCTGCTGCCCCGCAGCGCACCGGTGCGCCGCATCCAGGCCGATCAGGTGAACGGGTACGGCCTGCGCTGCGCAGAATTCGGCAGTGGCGATCTGCAGCGGCTGCGGGTCTTTCCCCCCTGACTCACTGCGCCCAGAGGCAGCGGCTTCGCCACCGGCCCCCAGAGATTGACGAAGGACGGCCCGCTGTGGGTAACTAACAAGGCAACCGGTCAAGCGCCCGACCAACCCGGATCCACCCGCATGGATCGCCTGGATTGGAAAGCCGCCACTGGAGCTTTGGGCCGTCGCCAAGTGGTAAGGCAGCGGGTTTTGGTCCCGCCATTCCTAGGTTCGAATCCTAGCGGCCCAGTTTTGAGAGATCCCTGCGTGACCCCCAGCCCACTGCTGGTGTTCGACTTCGATGGCGTGCTCGTCGATGGCATGGAGGAGTACTGGTGGGCGGCCCGCCAGGCGGCCCTGAGCCTGCGGCCGGATCTGAGGCTTCCTGAGCAGGCGCCCGCCGCCTTTGTCCGGTTGCGCCCGCTGATCCACAAGGGCTGGGAGATGGTGCTGGTGGCCGCTGAGCTGGCCCGCGGCACCAGCGATCTCACGGCCCTTGGGGCGGCCTACGGCCAGGCTCTGGCTCCGTCCCTGGCCCACTGGGGCTGGAGCCCCGAGATCCTGCAGGCCAGCCTTGAGGCGGTGCGCCGCCAGGCCATTGCCGCCGATCGCCCCCACTGGCTGGCCCTGCACCGCCCCTACCCCGGCGTGCCGCAACGGCTGCGGGCCCTGGCCCAGGAGGGGGCCGACTGGGCTGTGCTCACCACCAAGGGCGGGGCCTTCGCCCGGGAGCTGCTGGCGGCCCAGGGCCTCGCCCCCCTGCAGACCTTCGGCCATGAGGATGGGACCAAGCCCGAGGTGCTGCTGCGCCTGTGCGCGCTGCGGCGGCCGCTCTGGTTCATCGAGGACCGCCGACCCACGCTGGAGGCGGTGCGGGCCACCGCCGGGCTGGAGGCGGTGCGTTGCTTCCTGGTGAGCTGGGGGTATCTGTCCCCCAGCGATCTGATCGACCTGCCCGAGGGCCTGGCGCTGCTGGAGCCGTCGACCTTCGCGGCCCCCTTGGCGGCGTGGCCCTGATCCGCTAGCGTACGCCTGTACTAATTCAAAGTTGTCCGGCGCCAGGGGCGCTGCCGCTGGTTCGCCACCTCCTTGATACAACCAGCGGCTTTGGTGGCACCTCTAGCTGTGAGGCCGCACGGCGACAGGCCCCCAGGGTCCGTCCCTTTCCGGTCCGTTCCTTCATTCTTTTCTGACCATGCCTGCCGACCACAAGAGCACCGACCTCAGGGCTGCCCAGCCCCGCTCCTCGAGCGCAGCGACGGCGGCCGGGGCGGCTGAGCGCGACAAGGCCCTCAACCTGGTGCTCGGCCAGATCGAGCGCAACTTCGGCAAGGGCTCGATCATGCGCCTGGGGGATGCCTCCCGGATGCGGGTGGAAACGATGCCCACCGGTGCCCTCACCCTCGATCTGGCCCTGGGCGGTGGCTATCCCAAGGGCCGGGTGGTGGAGGTCTACGGGCCGGAGAGTTCCGGCAAGACCACCCTCACCCTCCATGCCATCGCCGAAGCCCAGCGCCGCGGTGGGGTGGCCGCCTTCGTGGATGCCGAGCATGCGCTCGATCCGGTCTATGCCGCGGCCCTGGGGGTCGATGTGGAGAACCTGCTGGTCTCCCAGCCCGACACGGGTGAAATGGCCCTGGAGATCGTTGATCAGCTGGTGCGCTCCGCCGCGGTCGACATCGTTGTGGTCGACTCCGTGGCGGCCCTGACGCCCCGCGCCGAGATCGAGGGGGAGATGGGGGACCTGGCGGTGGGCAGCCAGGCGCGGCTGATGAGCCAGGCGATGCGCAAGATCACCGGCAACATCGGCAAGTCGGGCTGCACGGTGATCTTCCTCAACCAGCTGCGCCAGAAGATCGGTGTCACCTATGGCAACCCTGAAACCACCACCGGCGGCAACGCCCTCAAGTTCTATGCCTCGGTGCGGCTCGACATCCGTCGCATTCAGACCCTCAAGCGCGGCACGGAGGAATACGGCATCCGCGCCAAGGTGAAGGTGGCGAAGAACAAGGTGGCGCCACCGTTCCGCATCGCTGAGTTCGACATCCTCTTCGGCCGTGGCATCAGCACCCTGGGCTGTGTGATCGATCTGGCCGAGGAAACCGGTGTGGTGATCCGCAAGGGGGCCTGGTACAGCTACGGCGGCGACAACATCGGCCAGGGCCGCGACAACACCATCACCTGGCTGGAGCAGAACCCTGAGCAGAAGGAGCTGATCGAGGCTGAGGTTCGCCGCAGGCTCACTGAAGGGGCTGATGTGACCGCCAATTCGCTCAAGCCATTGGCAGCGGCGGCCGCCAAGCTGGCCGCCAACGGCTCAGCCGCCGCCAGTTCAGCGGCATCGGCCCCTGCTGAACCGGACTCCAGCGAATCAGCGCTGGAGTCCGGTTCAGCCTCCCTGGAGCCTGCCGCCAGCTGAGATCAGCTCAGCTCAGATCAGGGGAGCCTCAAGCCTGCTGGCCTGGGGCTCTTGCCCGGGCTTAGCAGCAGTTGGGGTGGGCGCTGGAGCCTGTTGCAGAACGGTGGCGACCCGTTGCAGCTCCTGGATCGCCTCGGCCCCTTCGAGTTTCACCAGTTCGCAGCCGTGGCGTGATTCCACCCAGCTGATGCCGAAGTCGGAGACAAGAAAACGCACCATGTGGGCATCCCCGAGGTCGGCCACAAACGATGCCCCATGGCCATCCCGGCCATCACCGCAGACGTAGCAGGTGGCCACCAAGCCTTTGCGCTGCAGGCTGTTGGCCAGGGCCTGCAAGCTCATCACTAGGTCTAGCACCACGGAGCGGTACTGCTCAGCGAGGCGGGGAAACATCGGCCAGCTCAGGATTTCCAGTGATCCTAAGGTTTTCTTCCATTTTCTGCTGTGGGCTGGGGCCGGTGTGGGCAAAGGCGCACCCGATCAATCCGAGAGGGTCCACCAGCCGGCGGCCGGTCCGACGAAACGCACCGTGATCCAGAACAGCACCAGGGCCGCAATGCCCACCCAGGCCCCCTGGGTGGAGACCTGAACGAAGCGGTCGGCCTGGCGGCGGGTCAACGGCAGCCAGGGGGCCAGCCGTGGGGAGGTGTCCTTGGCCTTGGCCGATCCGGTCTGCTTCTGCGGCCCGCGCGGCGGCAATCCCTGTTCTGATCGGCGTTTGGCCTCTCCCATGCTTCCCGGCGACGTCCTGGCGGCCACCAGGCTACGGGCTCCACTTCGACGGCTGGACCGCTCAGGTGTCAGAGCGGCAGCAGCCGGTTCAGGGCCACCCAGGGTTCCAAGGCACTGAGCACCTGCTGCCCCCAGCTGCGGCTGCGCAGGCGTCCGTCCAGCACCGCCAGCCGCCCGCCGCCCCGGCGCAGTCCCGCCAGCGCCAGCTGCAGTCGGGTCATGGCCTCCGGCAGCAGCAGGTCCCGAAACCAGTCGCGGCCGGCCAGCCGCAGCCGGCTGACCCGGGCTGCCGTGAGCGGGTCTTCAAGGCTGGCGATCGGCAGCGGACCGACGATCACCTGGCGCGGCAGGGGCAGCCGCCCCTGATGGTCCAGCCACCACTGCCAGCCGCAGCAGATCACCCCATTGCTCTCCGGGGCGGTGGTTTCATGGCCCACCCGGCGGCCGAACTCCGCCGCCAGGGCGCTGGCGAGGCTGAGCCGCTGGGAGTGTTCATCCACCAGCACGATCGTCAGGCCGCTCTGGCCCAGCACCAGTCGTCGGCAGTGATCGAGCAGATGGGTGCCGAAGTGGGGGCTGTTGGGGAACGGTTGGCCCAGGGGCGCATACAGCGGCAGGGGATCGGAGAGGGGCGGATCCGCGAGGTTCACGTTCACCTGCGGGTGGATGCCGGCCAGGCAGGCGCTGCGCCCGAACTGGCCCACCAGCACGGCGCCGCGGTGCTCCAGCAGCCCCTCCATGGCCTCCAGGGGCTCCAGGGGCTGGCGGTGAAGGCGCCACTGCAGCAGCTCCCGGTCAACGCTGGCCCAGCTGGTCCAGCCAGGGCCGACCGCTGAACGCCAGAGCTGCCAGGCCTCCGGCAGGGGGCCCAGCAGCGCCAGCAGGTGCCGCAGGGGGGCTTCCTCCTCGGGAGTGATCGGCACCAGGCCCGAAGGCGTGCGCGGATGGGCGAAGATCCGCCGGCTCATGCGCTCATGCAGGGCCAGCAGGCTGGGTTCGGCGCTGGGCAGGACCCGTCGCAGCCGCTCCCAGTCGCTGTTGTCGATCGGACGGTCGAGGGCCAGGCGCAACTGCTGGTGCAGCCGCTCGGCCTCCGGCACCACCAGTTGCCGCTGCCCCAGCTGGCCCTGGCGCCAGGCCAGCTCCAGTTCCGCGTGGTTCAGCAGCCAGAGAGGGGCCTCGCCGGGGGCGTCGGCAGATCCTTCCCAGCAGGGCAGCTGCAGCCCCACCGCCTTCAGCCTGGGCATCTCCACCTGCTGCAGGCGTCGGCGCAGGGGATCGCTCAGCACCAGGGCGATCGAGGCATCCCCCAGGGCCAGGGGCACCAGCAGGCCCACCAGCCAGTCGGGGTCGCTGCCTGGCGCCAGGCGCACCAGGGTGTGGTCAGAGCGCCGCAGGCTGCGCGCCACCAGCCGGCTCATGGTCAGGTGGTGCGGCCAGCGGATGCCGCCCTCCTGGCGCAGGAGTTGCTTGAGCTGCTGGTGGGCGCGGGCTTCCAACATCGCGGAATCGTAGGAAGGTGGGGCCCGTGGGCCGTACCAGCGATGACAACCCTCTGGCGAGAGCGACCGGTGGGGGTGGTGGGCCTGGGCCTGATCGGCGGCTCGATCGGCCTTGATCTGACGGCCCTTGGCGTTGATGTGCGCGCTCTGGTGCACCGCGAGGCCACGGCGGAGCGGGCCCTTCAGCGGGGTCTGGCCACTCAGGTGAGCACGGATCCTGTGGTGCTCAGGGGTTGCGGGCTGGTGCTGCTGGCCCTGCCTCTCGATCGGCTGCTGGAGCCCCCACCGGAGCTGCTGGCGGCCCTGCCCAAGGGGGCGGTGATCGGGGATCTGGCCTCGGTGAAAGCGCCGGTGCTGGCGGTCTGGGAGCCGCTGGTCCCCCGCTTCGTGGCCAGCCATCCCATGGCTGGCACCAGCGCGGCCGGGGTGGAGGCGGGCCTGGCGAACCTGTTCCGCGGCCGCCCCTGGGTGGCCACCCCCAGCGACCACACCGACCCCGCAGCCCTGGAGCAGGTGCGCGCCCTGGCGGGCGCCCTCGGAGCCCAGTGGCTGGAGTGCGCCGCACCTGATCACGACAGGGCCGTGGCCCTGATTTCCCACCTGCCGGTGCTGGTGAGCGCCGCCCTGCTGCGGGCGGCCGAGCGGGGCGCAGCGGCGGCGGCGCCCCACTCGGCGCTGCCGGCACTGGTGCGCGCCCTGGCCTCCAGCGGCTTCGCCGACACCACCCGGGTGGGCGGCGGCAATCCGGAGCTGGGCACCCTGATGGCACGGAGCAACAGCGCCGCTGTGGCCGAGGCGCTGGGGCACTACCGCCAGGCCCTCGACGGCCTTGAGGGCCTGCTGGAGCAGCACGACTGGGAAGGGCTGGCCCGGGAACTGGAGGGCTGCCGGGCCCTGCGGCCGGAGTTTCTCTGACCCCTGGCCTAGGCCAGGGCCAGGCTGCTGCCCCGCGCCTGCAGCAGCTGCCTGCAGGCCATCAACGCCGACAGGCTCACCCCCGCCGTGCCCTCGCCCGGGTGGATGCTGTCGCCGCAGAGCCAGAGCCCCGGCAGGGGGGTGCGACTGGCCAGGCCGAAGGGCCCGAAGCGGGAGGGGTGTTGACCCAGCCCGCCCACGAAGCCGAAGGGTCGCCCCGTCCAGCGGGCAAACCCCCGGGGCGTGGCCAGTTCCCGATGGCGCCAGGCCGTGGCGGCGAGCCCCAGCTTCTGCTCCAGGCCGGCCTGGATCCTGGCCATGGCCTCAGCCTTGGCCAGGGCATAGGCCCCTTTCTCCAGTTCCAGCCAGGGACGCGCCGGGGTGAACACGCTGGCGATCACCGTGGCCTGCCCCGCCGGTGCCCGCCCATCCCCCTCGCGGCTCACCGACACAAACAGCGAACCGGGGTCACTCCAGTCGATCTGCAGATGGGCCGGACACTCCGCCGGCAGCAGGGCCCGCTCCACGGCGCCATAGAACACCAGGGCTCCGCTGGGGTCGGGGAAGCCGCCGATGCGCTCGCGGTAGGCCCTGGGCATCGCCTCCCCCAGCAGATCAGCCAGGAGCTGGGGGGGCAGGGTGACCACCAGATCACGGCTGAGGCTGGTGAAGGGTCGCCCGCCGGGCCCCTGGCCCCGCACACACCAGCCCTTCGCCTTCGTCTGCTGCAGGCTTGTTGCCCGGTGGCGCAAGAGCAGCTGGCCTCCCTGGGTGGCCAGGGCGGTTTCGAGCCTTGCACTCAGGGCCTGCATCGAGCCCTGCAGGTGCCACAGGCCCAGGGGCGCCTGGGCCATCGACAGCACGCTGGCGCCATAGAGGGCAGCGGTGCCCCCGGCTGGTTCCTGGGAGTAGAGGCGCAGCTGCAGATCCAGGAAGCGCCGCAGACGGAGATCGTCGCTGCAGCCGCTGAGGCGCAGCAGGTCAGCCACGCTGGCGAGCACCAGGGCACCACTGACGAGATTGGCGGGTCTAAGGGCCCCGAGCAACTGCCCCAGGTCCCAGGGGGTGCGGGGCGGCAGGACCGGATCACGCCCCGCGAACGACCAGTTGGCCCCGTGCAGGGCGGCGCAGAGAGTCCAGAAGCGCTCACTGCCGGGAAACTGCCGTTGCCGCTCCTGGCGCCAGCGCTCGGGATCCCGCCAGAGCTGCACGGGCGGATGGCCATCGCAGAGATCCACCACGCAGCCCGGATCGAGCGGGCTGGCCGCCGGCGCCTCGACCCCCAGATGGCGGAACAGCCGCTCGTGGATGCCGCCGGGCTCCAGCCCCGCCACCTGGGTGGCCCCCACATCGAAGACATAAGCGCCACGGCGAAAGGTGCCGGCGCACCCCCCCGTCTGGCTGTGGGCCTCCAGCAGCTGCACCGAGAGGCCTGCGCGGGCCAGCAGCGCGGCGGCGCTCAGCCCGGCGATGCCCCCGCCGATGACGGTGACGTCGTGCTGCACTGAATCGCTGGGGCAGGGGCTGACGGCCAAGTGCTGGGCGGCAGGGGCGGCCGGCATGCTGGCAGGGGTGGCAGGGCCGGTGATGCGCGACGCCTGGGTGGGTTGGCTGGAGGAGACCCTCGGTCAGGGGGTGGAGCGTTGCCGGCCCGTGGGTGGCGGCTGCAGTCACAGCGCCTGGGCCCTGGAGCTGAGCGGCGGCGGGCGGCTGTTTGCCAAAACGAACCAGGCACGGCTCCTGCCCGTGCTGGAGGCGGAGATGGAGGGTCTGCGGGCCCTGGCCGCGGCCGCCGACTCCGACCTGCGGGTGCCCAGGCCCTTGCACTGCGCCCTGGCGGGCTCCCAGGCCCTGCTGGTGATCGACTGGTTGGATCTGGACCCTGGTGGATCCGGGTCAGGCACGGCGGCTCAGCTGGGCTGGGCCGCCGCCGGGGCGGCGCTGGCACGGTTGCACCGGCGCAGCGCCGCCTCCAGTGCCGCCACCGGCTCCGCCGGCTTCGGTTGGGCGCACGACAACTACATCGGCAGCACCCTGCAGCCCAACTCCTGGTGCCCCAGCTGGGGACAGTTTTTCGCCGAGCAGCGCCTGGGCCCGCAGCTGAAGTTGGCCGAGCACTCGGGCCGGGTGTTGAGGGGACGCCAGAAGCTGCTGGAGCTCACGCCGGCCTGGCTCGATGGCCACGGGGCTGTTCCCTGCCTGGTGCATGGCGATCTCTGGGCAGGCAATGCCGCCCGGCTGGCCCCCAGCTCAAGCTCGCCGGGCTCAGCCGTAGTGGCCCTGTTTGATCCCGCCGTCTATCTGGGGGACAGGGAAGTGGATCTGGCCATGGCCCAGATGTTCGCTGGCTTTCCGCCAGCCTTCTTCAGCGGCTACGAGCAGGAATGGCCCAGACCCGCGGGCCATTCGCAGCGGCGCAAGCTCTACGACCTGTACCACCTGCTCAACCACGCCAATCTGTTCGGCGGGGGCTACTGGGGACAGGCCCAGGCCCTGATCGCCGAACTGGTGGCCTGAGCCTGGGCCTGCTGGCGGGTGCGGGCGCTTCAGCCCAGGTATTCCTGACGCAGGGTCTGGAACTGGGACACCACACCGGCGCGCTTCTCACTGGTGCTGAGGTTCTTCCAGCTCCACTGGCCGACCACCACCAGACCGAGCAGTTCCAGCAGGCCTGGCACCACCGGCAGCAGATTGATGGTGTCGAGCACCCCTTTGATCAGCACCTGGGCAACGATCACCGCCAGCAGGATGCCGACGCCCTTGCCGATGCGGCTGACCTGGGACCAATCCACCTGATCCAGAGTCTGGTTGACCTTGGAGAGGATCTCGCCGTAGCGCTCGGTGAAGTTGGCGCCCGCTTCGCTCTCCGCCCATGACGTGCCGGCCTCGGTGGTTGTCGGCTCCTGTTCGGTGGTTGCGTCGCTCATCAATGGAGTGGCGATGGTGTGAGAGTCAAGGGCTCAAGGTATCGGCATGGACAGCGACTGGCCAGAGCAGCTGGCGGTTGATTCGCATCAGCTGACCGTTCTGCGGGCCGTGCTAGCCGCTGCGGCGCCCCAGGAGGGCTGCGCTCTGCTGCTGGGACAGCCCGCCCGCTCAGGACCTGGAACGCCGGCCCCAGCCCACGTGCAGCTCATCTGGCCCTGTCTGAACATCTGGCCGCAGAAGGAGCAGCGCTGCGGGCGTTTCGCCCTCGACCCCCGCGAGCAGCTGCTGGCCCAGAAGTGGGGACGGCCGCGCGGCTGGCAGGTGCTGGGAACAGCCCACAGCCACCCCAGCTCGGCCGCGATTCCCTCCAGCACCGATTGCGCCTGGGCCTTCCCTCCAGCTCTGATGCTGATCCTCGGCGTTGCCGCTGAACTGCGCGCCTGGTGGATCGTTGAGTCGGCCGAGGGCTCCAGCGCCCTGCCGGCGGCACGAGAACTGGAGCTGATTCAGCCGGATGTCCGCTCCTTTCGGGGGGGCGAGGATTTGGGAGAGTAGGAAGAGGTCCGCCGCGCGCGGTCCCCTCTGCGCTCCACGGCTATCTCGCCCATGCTTCCTCCTGACATCAGCGGCGTCCAGCTCAGCCCCGACGAGGTGGCGCGTTTCTCCCGCCACCTGATCCTGCCGGAGGTGGGTATGGCAGGGCAGAAGCGTCTCAAGGCGGCTTCAGTGCTCTGCGTGGGCACCGGCGGCCTGGGATCCCCCCTGCTGCTCTACCTGGCCGCCGCCGGCGTCGGCCGCCTCGGCATCGTCGACTTCGACGTGGTGGATCACTCCAACCTGCAGCGCCAGGTGATCCATGGCACCAGCTGGGTGGGCAAGCCCAAGATCGAATCAGCCAAGGCGCGCATCCTTGAGATCAACCCCCACTGCCAGGTGGATCTCTACGAGACAGCGCTCACCAGCGAGAACGCGCTCGAGATCATCGAGCCCTACGACTTGGTCTGCGACGGCACCGACAATTTCCCCACCCGCTACCTGGTCAACGACGCCTGCGTGCTGCTGGGCAAACCGAATGTGTACGGCTCGATCTTCCGCTTCGAGGGTCAGGCCACGGTGTTCAACCTCGATGCCGAAAGCCCCAACTACCGCGATCTCTTCCCTGAGCCGCCGCCGCCAGGCATGGTGCCCTCCTGCGCCGAGGGCGGTGTGGTGGGCGTGTTGCCCGGCATCATCGGCATGATCCAGGCCACCGAGGCCGTGAAGATCATCATCGGCATCGGCACCAGCCTCAGCGGCCGGCTGCTGCTCTTTGATGCCCTGGCCATGAAGTTCCGCGAGCTCAAACTGCGACCCAATCCCGAGCGGCCGGTGATCACCGAACTCATCGACTACCAGGAGTTCTGCGGTGTGGGCGGCACTGCGCCGGGCCAGGAGGAATCCGGCAGCGTGCCCAGCATCACCGTGGCCGAGCTCAAGACCGTGATCGACGGCCAGCTGGAGGAGTTCCTGCTGCTGGATGTGCGCAACCCCCCCGAAGCCGACATCGCCGTGATCCCCGGCTCGGTGCTGATGCCCCTTGACCGGATCGAGAGCGGTGAGGCCATTGAGGCTGTGCGACGCCTGGCTGAGGGGAAACGGCTCTATGTGCACTGCAAGCTGGGGGGGCGCAGCGCCAAGGCTCTTCTGGCCCTGGGTCGCCATGGCATCGAAGGTGTGAACGTCAGCGGCGGCATTCAGGCCTGGAGTGAGCAGGTGGACCCTGCCGTGCCGATCTACTGAGTGCCACTGCTACTCAGTAATCCACTCCCCGCTTGAGGTCGACGCCGCGCTCGGCGTAGTGCTTGTGGCAAACCATCTCGGAATGCACACTGGCCAGATCGAAATAAGCGGGGGGATTTTTGCAACGTCCGGTGATGATCACCTCCGTTTCGGCTGGTTTGCGCAGCAGGGTCTGCATGATCGGCTCCACCGGCAGCAGCTCCAGATCAACGGTGGGATTGAGCTCATCGAGGATCACTGTTTTGTAGAGCCCACTGGAGATGGCAGCCCGGGCAATCTCCCAGGCTCGCTCCGCTTCCACATAGTCAATCGGCTGCTGCTGACCCCTCCAGACGATGGCATCGCGGCCGGAGCGCAGATGATCCACCAAGTGGGGATAGCTCTCACGCAGGGCCGCGATCGCCGCATCTTCGGTGTAGCCGCTGCCGCCCTTCAGCCATTGCAGAATCAGTACGCGGTGGCTCTTGTCCTGGCTGATGCCCCGGCCGATCGCCTGCAGGGCCTTGCCCAGGGCGCTGGTGGACTTCCCCTTGCCTTCACCGGTGTAGATCTCGATGCCAGTGATGCCCTCACTGTCGTTGGAGCCGCGCCGGTGGGCCCGCATCTCCGAGTGGAGGTCGGCGAGTTGCACCAGTGATCGCGGCGCCCCCCGGCCGGTGACGATCACCTCCATGCCCGCCGGCCTGGCGGCCAGGGTACGCACCACCTCCTCCACCTCCAGGAGACCGAGGTCGAGCACGGGGCTGAGCTCATCCAGCACCACCACGGAATAGAGGGCACTGGCGATGGCCCCGCGGGCGATGTCCCAGCCGCGCTGGGCCTCCTGGCGATCGAAGCGGGTGGCCTCCTCGGCGCTGAAATAGTCGCCGCGGCCGGTGCGCACCTGATCGATCAGGTGGGGGAAGCCCTGCTGCAGGGCTTCGATTGCCGAATCCTCGTCGTAGGCGCGGCCTGGGCCCTTGAGGAAACGCAGCAGCAGCACCCGGGTGCGCTTGCGCTCGCAGATTCCCAGGCCGATGGTGCGCAGCACCACCCCGAGGGCGGCCTGGCTCTTGCCCTTGCCGTCGCCGTCGTAGACGTGCAACTGGCCGTGGCTGCGCTCATGGCTGCCGGCGGCCGTGCGGATGCCGATGGCGCGGGATGGCGCACCGGAGGCCGCGCTGGAGGTCGGTGCCATGGCCAGGCCTTCTACGGTTGGATCCTAACGACCCCTGCTCGAGGCCATGCTCTCCCCGGCCCTCCATCCGCTGGTGGAATTCCTGCCAGTGCCTCTGGAGCAGGCCCTCGCCCGGCTGCGCCAGAGCGTCAGGGGGCTGGGCACTGCGCTGGTGGCCTACTCCGGTGGGGTCGACAGTGCCCTGGTGGCGGCCATCGCCGCCGAACAACTGGGGACCGGCGCCGAAGCGGTCACTGGAGTGTCGCCGGCCCTGGCACCCCACCTGCTGCAGGAAGCGCGCTCCCAGGCGGCCTGGATGGGGGTCCAGCACCGGGAACTGGCCACCCGCGAACTGGAGGATCCCGCCTACAGCAGCAATCCCACCGACCGCTGCTACGCCTGCAAGCGGGAACTGCATGGCCTGCTGGCCTCGCTCACGGGCGGCACGATTCAGGTGCTTGATGGGGTGAACCAAGACGACCTCGGCGACCATCGCCCAGGCATCCGGGCCGCCCGCGAGCGGGGTGTGCGCTCTCCTCTGGCGGAGCACGGCCTCGACAAGGCGGCCGTGCGCCAGATCTCCAGAGCCCTGGGTTTCCCCTGGTGGGACAAGCCGGCCCAGCCCTGCCTGGCGTCTCGGTTTCCCTACGGCGAGCCGGTCACGGCCTCCCGTCTGCAGCGGGTGGCCGCCGCCGAAGACTGGCTGCGCCAGCACGGAGTGAGGCAGCTGCGGGTGCGCTGCCAGGGGGCGACCGCCCGTGTGGAGATTCCGGCCGATCAACTCGACGACCTGTTCAGCTGGTTGCCGCGCCAGGAGCTGGTGGAGGCTTTCCGATCCCTGGGGTTCGCGGCTGTCAGCCTCGATCTGGAGGGATTGATCAGCGGCAGGCTCAACCGTGAGGCGAACCTGCAGCCAGCAGCGCCGGGGCCACTGGCTTCGCCTGGGCTCAGGCAGCCAGACCGAGCGGTTCCCTGACCTGTTCGCTGATCGAATCAGGGGTTTCCCGGCGGAAGCTCTTGAGGTTGCGGCTGGAGGCCTCCAGCTCATCGGCCAACACCTGACAGGCCCGCTCGGGCATGGTGTGGTCGCCACAGGTGAACACATCCACCGCCGCATAGCCCGACTCGGGCCAGGTGTGGATCGAGATGTGGGATTCAGCCAACAGGGCCAGACCCGTGACCCCCTGCGGTTCAAAGCGGTGGGTGATCAGATTGAGCAGGGTGGCGCCGGCACGTTTCGCTGCAATCGTGATGGCGTCCCTGAGAAAGGCTTCGTCGTCGAGCTTCTTGGAATCGCAGTTATAAAGCTCGAGGATGCAATGTTTCCCCACCATGTCGCTGGTCGTGGGGGGCTGGCTCGGAAGGCTTTGGGGGCTTTGAGCTCCACTCCATCCCGGGTTGGGGTGGAGGCAGGGCAGGGTCTGGGTCATCGAATGCGGGCACACAGGACTGCACTCTACGCATCCCTTCAGGTTCACTACGGGTCATGGCCTGAATCCGCCAGCGCCCCCCGGCAGATCCGCACCAGCTGGGAGTCGCCCCCCTGCCAGGTGGCGCTGAATGAGGTCAGGTGGGTGGCGCTCACCAGGCACTGGTGCCCCTTGCCCACCACCTCCAGCAGCAACTCCTGACGCTTGGGGTCCAGCTCCGCCAGCACGTCATCGAGCAGCAGCAGCGGCGGCTCACCCCAGAGCTGCTGCACCAGCTCCAGCTCCGCCAGTTTCAGGGCCAGCACCAGGGTGCGCTGCTGGCCGGCGGAGCCGAAGCGGCGGGCGGGCTCCTCCCCCAGCAGCAGTGCCACCTCATCGCGCTGGGGACCCACCTGGCAGACCCCCAGCCGGCGTTCCTCCGGGCGCTGCCGCAGCAATTGCTCCAGCAGTGCCTCCCGCCAGGGGGCTTCCGCTTCCTCCCCTTCCAGGCGGCTGCCGGCCAGGTAGCGCAACTCCAGCCGCTCGCGGCCGCCGCTGAGCCGCTCCTGCCAGGCGGCGGCCAGCGGCTGCAGCCTGGCCAGGGCGCGGCGGCGGCGGCGGTGCAGGCGCGTGCCGATCAGGGCCATCTGCAGATCGAAAGCGTCGAGCAGCGAAGCCAGTTGTTGCTCCCCCTGGCTGAGGCCCCGGCGCAGCAGCTGGCTGCGCTGGCGCAGCAGGCGGCCGTAGCGGGCCAGCAACTCTCCGTACACCGGCTCCAGCTGCAGCACCACCCGATCGAGCCACTGACGCCGCAGGGCGGGCTCCCCCCGCACCAGCTCCAGATCGAGGGCGCTGAAGCCCACGCAGCGCAGGGGGCCCACCAGATCGAGCTGGCGCTCCAGGGTCCGGCCATTGCGGCGGGCCTGGCGCCCCCCCTGGCGCCTCACCTCCAGTTCCAGCTCCAGCTGATTGAGCTGCGGCGCTGGCCCGTCCGCTCCAGGGGAGTCGTCATCAGCGCACCAGCCGCGCACCAGCGCCCGGCTCTGGCCATGGCGGATCAGTTCGCGGTCGTGGCTGCTGCGCTGGGAACGCAGGCTGCCCAGCAGCTCCACCGCCTCCAGCAGGTTCGACTTGCCCTCGCCATTGGCGCCAATCACCAGCAGCCGCGGGGCTGTGAGCTCGAGCGAAAGCTGGGTGTAGTTGCGAAAATCGAGCAGCTCCAGGCGATGCAGCCGAATGGGTCAGGAGCGACGTGCGGGTAAGCTACGACCACCGGGACAGGGATGACCT
Source organism: Cyanobium sp. CZS48M (assembly GCA_030373145.1). Classification (GTDB taxonomy): domain Bacteria; phylum Cyanobacteriota; class Cyanobacteriia; order PCC-6307; family Cyanobiaceae; genus Regnicoccus_A. Next base: position 432,254 of record JAUCZK010000001.1, read on the forward strand.
CCCCGCTCGGGCATGTAGCTCAGTTGGATAGAGCGTCAGATTCCGGTTCTGAATGTCGGGGGTTCGAGTCCCTCCATGCTCGCTTCATTCGACTCTCCCTGCTGGCTTTCTGTAGTGCTGGTGAGCACCAGGCCCATGGCCCGGATGCCACCGGGGTCCACCAGGAAGCCGTGCTGTTGAAGGGCTGATAAGGCTTCCGGCGGTGCCGCCACCGAAATGCTGCAGCCACTCAGTTCCCGCCGCAGGCGGCTGAGGGCGCCGTGCACCAGCACTGCCAGCACGGTGGCCTGCTGGGGATCCCTCGGCCAGGCCGAAAGATCCCAGAGGTTGGCGTTGAGGGCCTGATCGCTGGTGGCCCGCACGAAGCCCACCAGGCGCCCCTGGGAATTCCGCACGCACAGCTGCCAGGCGCTGCGCTTCAGCACCAGGGCCAGGCGCCGTTCATCGCGCCTCGCCTCGCCACAGGCCATCAGCAGGCCGTTCAACTCCCCGCTTTCGGGGGGGGCGGTCTCGGTGCGGTAGCCCTCGGGCAGCCGCGGGGCGGGTGGTTGGCTTCTGAAGGGAATCAAGTGCCGCTCAACCGGTGTTGCGCAGGCCTGCGGCGATGCCGTTGATGGTGAGCAGGGCGCCGCGCAGCAGTTCGCTGCGGCTGTAGGTGCGGCCATCCTGGCCATCACCGCTGCTGGCTTCGCTCATCGGCGGCTGCCGGTTCTGGTCGCGCAGGCGCCGCAGCAGGGCCACCTGCAGGTAGCCCAGGGGAACGATCGTCTGGTTGCGCAGATCGACGGAGAGCTGCAGGGCAGGATCGCCATCCAGCAGTCGGCCGTGGCCGGAGATCTTCAGCACCAGATCACGGGTGAGCTCGAACTCGGCGGCGATCACCTGGAAGATCTGCTCGAAGGCCTCGCGGTGAGTGGGGCGACCCAGGGCCTGCACGTAGTGGTGAGCCAGGTCGAGATCCACCTTCGAGAGGGTCATCTCCACCTTGGAGATCAGCATCCGGAAAAAGGGCCAGCGCTGATACAGCAGACGCAGCAACCCCAGCTGGTCGGGATCGTTATCGAGTTCCTCCTGCAGGGCCGCCCCCACACCGAACCAGCTGGGCAGAAGGAAGCGGCTCTGGGTCCAGCCGAACACCCAGGGGATCGCCCGCAGGCTGGAGAGATCCTTGGCTCCACTCTTGCGGCGGGCGGGGCGGCTGGAGATCTGCAGCTTGCTGATCTCCTCGATCGGTGTGACCTGCTGGAAGAAGGCCACCAGGTCGGGGTTCTCATGCACCAGCCGGCGGTAATGCACCCGGGAGCGGGCCGCCAGGCGGCCCATCAGCTCGTTCCAGCTGGGGGTGGCGTCCACGTTCGTGCCCACCAGGCTGTTCTGCAGCACGGCGGTGGTGACCGTTTCCAGGTTGTAGAGCGCCAGCTCCGGCAGGGAGTATTTGGAGGCCAGCACCTCCCCCTGCTCGGTGATCTTGATGCGGCCGTTGAGGGTGCCACTGGGCTGGGCCAGGATCGCCTGGTAGGCCGGCCCACCGCCCCGTCCTACGGAGCCACCCCGGCCGTGGAAGATGCATAGCGCCACATCGTGTTCGCTGGCCAGCTGCTGCAGGGCGATCTGGGCCTTGTGGATCTCCCAGTTGCTCGAGAGGAAGCCCGAATCCTTGTTGCTGTCGGAGTAGCCGAGCATCACCTCCTGCAGGGGCTTGTCGGTTTCGGCGCTGCTGGCCAGCAGCGTCCGGTAGAAGGGCTCCGAGAACAGGCGCTGCATCACTGCCGGCGCCCGCTGCAGATCCTCCACCGTTTCAAACAGGGGCACCACCAGCAGCTGGGTCTGTACTGCTTTGGGATCCACCAGGCCCGCCTCCTTGGCCAGCAGCAGCACCTCCAGCAGGTCGGAGACCGTATGGGCCATCGAGATGATGTAGCTGCGGCAGATGCGGGGGCCGAATTCCTGCTGCAGCCGCTGCAGCATGCGGAACACCGCGAAGGTCTCGTCGGTGGCCGGGCTCCAGCGGGTGGCCGGCGGCAGCAGCGGTCGGCGGGTCTTCAGTTCCTGCAGCAGCCACTCCACGCGCTGCTCCTCCTCCATCTCCCCATAGGGAATGGGCAGCTGCAGGTAGCGACTCAGTTCATCGAGGGCATCGCTGTGGCGGGTGCTCTCCTGGCGGATGTCGAGGCTGGCCAGGCAAAAGGCGAAGATGTGCACCTGGCTGAGCAGGGTCTGCAGCGGTTCACAGCTCAGGCCGGTGGTCTCCAGGCTGTCGCGCAGCAGTTCCAGATCCTGACGCAGCTCGTTCACCGAGCCGTAGTGCAGTTCGGGCGGTGCGGCGGCCATGGGCCCGGTGCCCATGTTCAGCACTGACGGACCGGCATTCTCGCAGGGGGATTCCCAGCCGGCTTCGGCCAGCTGCTGGTTGCGCTGGTGGGTGAGGCGCAAGCGTTCGACGATGTAACTGAGCTTGAGCCGGTAGGGCTCCAGCCGGTAGCGGGCGGCCCGCTCCTCGTAGATCTCCGGGAAGCGCAGCCGGTCCATCTCCAGCGACTCCAGCAGGGGAGCACTCACCTGGGACCACTGCATCGAGATGCTGAGCTGGTCGCGCAGGCCCGATACAGCCGTGATGTAGCGCTCGATCATCAGCTGGCGCTGATAACAGGCGGTGCGCCAGGTGATGTCCGGGGTGACGGAGGGGTTGCCATCGCGGTCGGAGCCCACCCAGGATCCGAAGGTGCAGAAGGCATCCCGCGGTGCCTCCACATCCGGGTAACTACAGGAGAGGGCATTGATGATGCGCTGGCGCAGCAGCGGCATCGCATCGAAGAGCACCTGCTGGAAGTAGTGGAGGGCGTAATCCACTTCATCAAGCACCGAGGGCTTGAACTGATGCAGTTCGTCGGTGCGCCACCACAGCCGGATCTCCTCCTCCAGCTGCAGCCGCAGGCTGCGCTCGTCCTGCAGCTCGCTGGGGCTGTCCTGCTGCAGGCGGTGGATCAGGGCCGCCACCCGCCGCTGCTTGTGGCGCACGGTGTGGCGCACGATCTCGGTGGGGTGGGCCGTGAACACCAGGCGGATGTCGAGTTCCCGCAGCAGGTTCTCGATCTGAGCGGGGGGCACATTCAGCCCGCGCAGGCGGGTGAACAGCTCACGGAAGGTGGCCGGATCGGTCTGGCTGGCCAGCGGTGGGGCGAACGGATCGGGGCTGGAGGGAGTGGAGGCCTCCTGCAGACTGGCCAGATAGCTGTCTTCCTCGATGTGCTGCTCGAGGATGTTCACCAGCTGGAAATAAAGCGAGAAGGCGCGGGCAGCGGCGATCGCCTCCGAGAGGTCCATCTCGCGGATCAGCTGCACAATGGTGGCTGTGGTGTCGATCGTGCCATTGGCCGCTTCCGCTGGCTCGCTCAGCCGCTTGAGCTGCAGCAGCCGCTCGGCCTGATCAGGCGGGCACTCGCTGCGCAGCACCGTTTGCCAGAGATCCTCCACCAGTTCCAGTCGCTCACCCAGCAGCCGGGTGACTCGGGGGGCTGGAGCCGTGGGAACTGCCTGGGCCAGAACGGCGGATGGGGCGGACAGGGGCTGCCGCATGGGGGCCGGCGCAGGCGAGGAAGACTCCATGATCATCCCTAAGGGTGAGATGCCGCTGTGTTGCGTGGTGCTGGTTCCACTTCAGCCAGCCCCATGGCCGTGACTCCATCGGCCAGGATCTGGCTCAATGGCACTCCGGCGTCGTGCCGCTTCAGCCAGCGCATGGCCTCATTGCCCTGGCGCAGCATGGTGTGGAGCGGCTCCAGCCAGGAACTGAGGCCGAGGTTGGCGGCGAGCGGCGCCATCTGCTCCAGCTCCCGCTGAATCCAGGCAGCGGCTTCGATCTCCTCCCCCGTGCGCCAGTCGTGAAGGATGGCCCTGAGGCTGTGGCGGGCTGCGGCACGGTCGTTGCGGTCGGCCAGCACGGCCAGCTCCTCCGGCCCCAGCCGGCTGGCGCTCAGGGGGTCATGGAGCTGGGGAGTGTCGAGAAGCTGCAGCAGGCGCAGTTCCGCGAACACCGTAACGGCCAGGAGCTGGCGCGGATGGCTGATCAGGTCGCAGATCCTGATCTCCAGCCGGTTGAGGTCGTGGGGCCGGGCCTCCCCGTTGGGCCGCACGGAGGTCCAGAGATGGCGCACGTTGCGCATGGCACCGGCCGCCAGCTGGGCCTCCATCCAGGCGATGTAGTGCTGATGATCGAGAAACAGCGGCACCGTGGGCGGGGTGAGCGGGAACTGCAGCCAGCGCTGGGAGTGGGCGCCGGTGGCGACCCCATCGAGGAAGGGTGAACTGGCGCTGAGGGCCAGCAGCAGGGCGCCTTCGCAGCGCAACAGCCGGCAGCCGGCGAACAGGCCCCCCATCTCGGTGAGCCCGAGGTTGATGTGCACGCTGGCGGTCACCACCCTGGTGCCGTAGGTGGCCTCGATGTAGCCGTGATAGGGGTTCGAGGGGTCGGAGCGCTCGAAGCGCTGGCTGTCCCCCAGGCTGAGGGTGCTGCCCGGCAGAAGGGTCAAGCCGCGCTCGCCCAGCCAGCGGCGCAGTCGCCTCCTCGGCTCCAGCAGCAGCTCCAGCTGGCGGGCGTAGTCGGCATCCGGCGGGGTGATGTACTCGAGGTTGCGGTGGTCCGGTTCGGTTACGAACCCCTCGAGCTGGGCCGCCACCTGCTCCGCCACCCCCACCACGGTGCCGTCGGCCCGGCCGGTGAACAATTCCACTTCAAAGCCCTTGAGCAGCAGGCGATCGCTCATGTGCCGCTCCCCTGCAGGCAGGCCAGGGCCTTGAGCAGGCCGCGGGCCTTGTTGAGTGTTTCCTGATACTCGGCGGCCGGCTGGGAATCGGCCACCAGGCCTGCCCCGGCCTGCACCTGCACCCGCCAGCCCCCCTCGCCGTCGGGGAGCACCACCATGGTGCGGATCGTGATGGCGGTGTTGAGGGCACCGGCCAGATCCACCGCCCCGTACACCCCGGAATAGGGGCCGCGGGCGTCTGGTTCGTGCTGGTGGATCAGTTGCATGGCCCGGATCTTGGGGGCGCCGCTGACGGTGCCGGCGGGGAAGGAGGCCTTGAGCAGATCCCAGACATCGTGGCCTGAATCGAGCAGGCCCTCCACCTGGCTGACGATGTGCATCACGTGGGAGTAGCGCTCCACCACCATCAGCTCGGTCACCTCCACCGTGCCCGGCCTGCAGACCCGGCCCAGGTCGTTGCGACCCAGATCCACCAGCATCACGTGCTCGGCGCGTTCCTTGGGGTCGGCCAGCAGCTCCTCTTCCAGGGCCAGGTCGTGGGCCTCATCCACCCCGCGCGGGCGGGTGCCGGCGATCGGGCGCAGGGAGGCCCGGATGCCGCCGGCCACCGGCTCGGCCTTGACCATCACCTCGGGGCTGGAGCCGATCAGATACCAGCCGCCGAAGTTGAAGAAGGCCATGTAGGGGGATGGGTTCACCATCCGCAGGCTGCGGTAGAGCTCGAAGGGATCCTGTTGGATGCGGGTCTCCAGCCGCTGGCTGAGCACCAGCTGGAAGACGTCACCGGCGGCGATGTGCTCCCGGGCGGCCACCACCGCAGCCTCGAAATCGGCCTGGCTGCGGTTGCTGCGGGTGTCCAGCTCCAGCGTGGGCTCAGCCTCCCAGCGCAGGGGGCTGACGCCGGCAGGAAGCGGGCCGTGCATGCGTTCCTCCAGTGACTGGATCCGGGCGGCGGCCTCGGCGTAGGCCTGCAGGGGATCGGTGCCGCCGCTGAGGTCGGCGTAGGCCACGGCCGTGATCTGCCGTTTCACCTGATCGAACACCAGCAGGCTGTCGGCCAGCATCCAGCAGCCGTCGGGCGGGCCGCCGGGGTCGCTGGGGTGGACGGGCACGCTGGGCTCGATCCAGCGGATCAGCTCGTAGCCCCAGAAACCGAACAGTTGCCCCAGGGGCGGTAAGCCTGGAATGGTGCTGGGCCGAAGCGAGGACAGGCAGCCGGAGAGCAGCTCGAAGGGGTTGCCCCGCAAATGGGCCTGACGGCCATCGCGCCAGCACTGAACGCCGTCCTCGCCGCGCACGGTAAGGGTCCAGAGCGGATCGGCCACCACAAAGCTCCAGCGCCCCAGCCGCTCGCCCCCCTCCACCGACTCCAGCAGCACGCCATGGCCGCTGGCGGCCCCCACCTTCAGCCAGGTGGTGAGGGGGGTTTCCAGGTCAGCGGGCCAGCGCTTCCAGAGGGGGATGAAGGTGCTGCCGTCCGCCGCCTGGGCGAGGAATGCGTCGCGATCGGGAGAGGGCATCACGGCAACGGGCAGACAAAAAAAACGGGGCACCCGGCCCCGCCTTTCTAAAGGTTGGAGGAATCACGCCCAGGGGCTGATTCCCACCTGGACTCAGGAGTCGAAGGTGTTGCGTCCGGAGAACTTGATGGTGGAGGGATCTGGGTTCTGGCCGATGCTGCGGGGGTTGTGGCCCACGATCGGACGACCTTCGTTCACTTTCTCGGGGAAAACGCCATCCTTCGGATGCAGATACTCGGTATCTCCGCCCGGGAAGATGCGGTAGATCTTGTAATCCTCGATGCGAGGCTTGAACTTGGTGCGCAGCTGGGTGCCGAGCGCCAGGCACTGCTCCTTGCGGGAGAAGTACATGATGTTCTCGCCCTCATTCATCTCCGCAGCTCCACCGGTGGGAAGCTCAAACACCTGGTCCTTGCCACTGGTCCAGGTGATGGCGTACTTCTCCTCGGTTTCGGCGGAGTTGAGCAGACCGCCCGTGCTGCCGATGGACTTGGGGAGTTGACCGCTCAGCGCCGTTGCTGTCATGGCTGTTGGGGATGGTGAGTCGGCGGACCCATCAGTGAGTCGGCGGACCATGTCGGCTGGAAGCTAGCACTGCAATCTGGGGGGTCCTGCCACGGGCGCGGCTCTCTTCACACCCGTCAACAAACGTCGCCGTCGCCGTCGTCGCTGTGGCCTGCCACGGGAAAGAACACGGTCAGTCCCTGGCCGGCCCGTTCGGTGAAACGGCCCCCCAGGCTGTGAAACAGCCGCTGGGTGGCCTGGCGGCTCAACTGCAGGCTGCCGGTGAGCGGATTCCAGCGCAGCACGGGGCCCACATCGGCGGCGGCGTCCTGCTCAGGGGCGTCGGGGGGGGGTGCTTCCCGTGCAGGTGGTTCGGTGCAGCGCAGTTGCAGCTTCAGGCGCGAGCCTGCCGGCTGCAGCCGGATCAGTACCGTGCTGCCCGAGGGCAGGCTGCGGATGAAGCGATCCACCAGGCCGCCCAGCATCGTCTCCAGCCGGCTCGGATCGCTCAGCACCGGCGGCAGCTGCGCGCTGATCTCCAGCTTCAGTTTCAGGCCCCGGCGTCCCAGCTGCCGTTGCCAGAGCTCCTCGAAGCCCTGCAGCAGCTGGGCCAGGTCGGTGCGGGCCAGGGTTTGGCGGGGCCGAGGCTGGCGCTGGAGTTCGGCCGCATGGAAGATCAGGCCGAAGCGATCGATCTGTTCGCTGCACTCCCCGTCGATCTGCTCCAGTCGCTGACGCACCACCGACGGCAGGTCAGCGCGCCGCAGCAACGATCGAATCAGGGTGCGGATCGTGGCCAGGGGAGTGCGCACCTCATGGGTGAGGGCCTCGAGCAGGGCCAGCTCACCGCTGCTCTCCCTCTGCCCGTCGTCCCGGCCTTGGACCAGGGGCTGCAGGGTGAGGCTCGGGGCCATCGCCGCCAGCCGCTCCGCCAACCTCGGCCAGAAGCGCAGCGCCATGGTCTCCTCACTGCGCAGTGGTCCGAGGGCCTGCAGGGCCTGGCGCAGCTGCAGGGCGGCCTGGGGGGCGGTGGTCCGCAGGCGCTGATCCACCAGAGCCAGCGTTTCCGAGAGGGTGGTGGGATCGAAGCGCAGCAGCAACTGCCGCTGCCGCGGAGGGCCCTCCAGGGCCATGGCCAGCTGCAGTTTGGGTGTGATCAGCACCAGCAGGGGGTCGGTGCCGTCTTCGGGCTCGAGGGCCAGGCGTTCGTAGCTGCTGGCGTGGCCTGGGGACGGCGCCTCAGCGCTGCCCCTGCTGCCCATTCCGGGCAGGAGGGGCCCCGAGGGGCTGAGGTTGCCGGCGATCTGGGGCGGTGTCCAGACCCAGCCCTGCAGGGGCTCCAGCAGCTCGGGTTCATAGAGCGCCGGCAGCGGTGAGGCCAGCCAGACCCCCCGCAGCGGCTGCAGGGGCGGCAGAAAGTCATCCTGCAGGGTGGCCAGCGCCGCCCACCATTGCCGTCTGACGGTGTCGTCGTCGCTGCGGCCCGCCGGGACCCCCTGGGCCAGCCGCGCCCGCAGGGCGGCCAGGCTCACCATCGCCGCTGGGGCGGGCGCCCGTGGCGCGACACCGAGGCGCACAGCCCCAGGGAGATGAAGTTCACCAGCATGGCCGAGCGGCCATAGCTCAGCCAGGGCAGGGGAATGCCGGTGATCGGGCCCAGACCGATGGTCATGTTGATGTTCACCACCACCTGAAACATCAGCATCGCGCCGATCCCCACCACCACCAGCGATTCGTAATCGCTGCGGGCCCGCCCGGCGATCTGGAGCAGGCGCCACATCAGCAGCACGAATCCCACCACCACCAGGGTGGAGCCGATGAAGCCGGTCTCCTCCCCCAGGGCACTGAAGATGAAGTCGGTGTGCTGTTCGGGGATGAAGCGCAACAGGGTGAGGTGGCCCTGCATCAGTCCGGTGCCCCAGAGCCCCCCTGAACCGATGCCCACCGTGCTCTGCAGCAGGTGGTACCCCCCACCGAGGGGATCCTGGGAGGGATCGAGAAACATGGTGAGTCGTGCCCGCTGGTGGTCCTTGAGGCCGTGGGCCCAGAGCCAGGGGGTGCCGAGGGCGAACACCCCCTGAATCACCAGAGTGACCGACGCGGCCAGGGACTTCCAGGGCAGGGAGCGCCAGGCCAGCACAGCCATGGCCGGCACCCAGGCCACCAGGGCCCAGGGAATGGTGCCCGCCAGGATGGCAGTGAGCAGGGGGGAGAGCAGCAGCAGCAGCCAGGCCCCTGGCATCCCCGACCAGAACATCATCACCAGCAGCACCGCTCCGAACACCAGCGAGGTGCCCAGATCGGGCTGCACGAACACCAGTAGCCAGGGCACGCTGATCATGGCCACGGGCCGGATCAGGTCAACGGGCCGCTCCACCGGATGCCGGGCCAGCACACCGGCCAGCAATAGGATCGCCGCCACCTTGGCGAACTCCGAGGGCTGCACGTTGAAGCCGGCGATGTTGATCCAGCTCTGGGCACCCAGCGCGCTGACCCCCACCACCCGCACCGCCACCAGGCTGGCCACCATCGCGCCGTAGATCAGCCAGCGGAATGGCTGGTAGCGCTCCAGCGGAATCCGGGCCAGCACCAGGGCGAGGCCCATTCCCACAGCGGCAATGATCCAGTGCTGATACCAGATCGCGTATGGGGCCTGGCGCTGGGTGCTGGCGATCAGGATGCCGGCCACCGCCACCATGGCCAGGGGGATGCCCCACAGCAGCAGATCCACCCCCTCAAGGAGCCGCCGACGGGCCGGTTTGGCCGCCGAGAACATGCTGCGCCGGCTGCCCAGCAAGGCCATTGGGATCAGGCGGCGGCCAAGCTGAGGCTGCTGATCCGCTGAGCCAAGCTTTGGAAGGCGCGGGCCGTGGCCGACTCGGGTCGGGCGATCACCACCGGCTGCCCCTGGTCGCCCCCATCCACCACCGCCATCTCCAGGGGCAGCTTGGCCAGCAGGGGCACATCGGCTTCGGCGGCGAGGATGGCCCCGCCGCCACTGCCGAAGATGGCGTAGCTGGCCTCGGGCCGGTCGGGTGGGATGAAGCTGCTCATGTTCTCGACCACGCCGAGCACGGGAACCCCCATCTGCAGGAACATGGCCAGGCCGCGGCGGGCGTCCTGCAGCGACACCCGCTGGGGGGTGGTCACGATCACCACTCCGGCCATCGGCACCGCCTGGGCCAGTGTGAGCTGGGCATCGCCGGTGCCGGGCGGCAGGTCCACCACCAGCACGTCGCGCTCACCCCAGTCCGACTGGTAGAGGAACTGGCGGATGATGCCGTTGAGCATCGGCCCCCGCCACACCACCGGCTGGTTCTCCTGGATCAGCAGCCCCATCGACACCATGGCGATGCCGCAGGTCTCGATCGGCACCAGCACCTGCTCGTTGCCGCTGCCGCGTACTTCGGGAGTGCGGTCGGCCACACCCAGCATGGTCGGGGCATTGGGGCCATAGATGTCAGCGTCGAGCAGGCCCACACGCAGGCCGCTCTGGGCCAGGGCACAGGCCAGGTTCACGGCCACGGTGCTCTTGCCCACACCGCCTTTGCCGCTGCTCACGGCGATGATCCGGCCCACGCCGGGGATGCCCTGGCGCTCGGGGAGGTTGCCGCCGCCGCCGGGGCCATGGCCTGCGCCGCCGATCGGTGAACCCTCGGGCCGCCCGCCAGCGCTGGGCTGCGTCAGCTCGATCTGAACATCCTCGATGCTCTCGATGGCCATCAGCGCCTCGCGCGCTTCGGTGGCGATCCGCTCCCGCTGGCTGGTGGCGTAACCCGGCAACGCCAGGCTGAAGACCACGCGGCTCCCCTGGGGACGCACCTGCTGGATCCAGCCCAGTTCGAGCAGACTCCGTCCGGTGCCCGCGTCGCAGAGGGGCTGGAGGGCGGCGAGAGCCTGTTCAGCGGTGGCCATCCGTGGGTGCCGGCATCAGGGCTGATCCTAGGGGCCGCCCCCATGACAGAGGCTCTCGAAGGGTTGTGCCCCGGTTCCACGGGCTGGAATGGTGGAGAGGTTTCGAACGTCCGGTGGGGCGTGATCGTCAGTGGCGGAGCAGGGACAGTCGGGCGTGGCCGATGGGGAGACGAACACTGGGGGAGCTCAGCTCTTGGAGCATCCGCCGGCCGACTCCCGCGCCCGGGCCCGCGCCCTGCTGATGGGCCTCCAGGACAGCATCTGCGCTGGCCTCCAGGCCCTGGATGGCGAAGGGGTGTTTCAGGAGGAGAGCTGGGAGCGGCCGGAGGGGGGCGGCGGCCGCTCGCGGGTGATGAAGGCCGGTCGGATCTTCGAGCAGGGCGGGGTGAACTTCTCCGAGGTGGAAGGCGATCAGCTGCCCCCCTCGATCCTCAGCCAACGGCCTGAGGCCGCCGGCCAGCGCTGGTTCGCCACCGGCACCTCAATGGTGCTCCATCCCCGCAATCCCTACGTGCCCACGGTGCACCTCAACTACCGCTACTTCGAGGCGGGGCCGGTCTGGTGGTTCGGTGGTGGCGCCGACCTCACCCCCTACTACCCCTTCCTCGCGGATGCCCGTCACTTTCACCGCAGCCTGCAGGGCGCCTGTGACAGCGTGGATCCCAGCCTGTATCGCGTCTTCAAGCCCTGGTGCGATGAATATTTCTTCCTGAAGCACCGCGACGAAACCCGGGGTGTGGGCGGCATCTTCTACGACTACCAGGACCCCACCGGCACGCTCTACAAGGGTCAGGATCCCAGCGGACCGGCTGCGGCCGCAGCGGCGACGATTGGAGCCTCTCCCCACAGCTGGGAGCAGTTGTTCCAGCTGGCGAGTGCCTGCGGCAATGCCTTTTTGCCCAGCTACGTGCCGATCGTCGAGAAGCGCCATGGCATTCCCTACGGAGATCGGGAACGCCAGTTCCAGCTCTACCGCCGGGGCCGCTACGTGGAATTCAATCTGGTGTTCGATCGCGGCACGATCTTCGGCCTGCAGACCAACGGCCGCACCGAATCGATCCTGATGTCGCTACCCCCGCTGGTGCGCTGGGAGTACGGGTACGGGCCCGAGCCCGGTAGTCGCGAAGCGCTGGTCAGTGAGGTGTTCACCAAGCCGCAGGACTGGTTCGGGGATGCCGCGCTGGAAGAGCTCTGCCGAGCCCGGGGTGCTTTCGACTGAACCCCCGATCTCATGCCCGTGGAAGCCTCTGTTGCTCAGGGGCGGGTTGCGGGGGTGCCTAAGGAGGTGGCTGGCAGATTTCTTGGGAGGGGGCTGATGCCCTGCTCCAGGGCCAGGACAACCCGCTCGGCGATGGCGTTGAGCGCTGCATCCCGGCTGACGCGATCCCTCAGGGCCGACTCCAGAGGACTCTCCAGCTTGCCGATCTCGAGGATGGCGATGCCCCGGCGCGGCGCTCCCAGCCCGCCGCGGAATTGGAAAGGGAAGGCCCCGAAGGAGGCGGCCAGGCTTTCGTCGAGCAGGCTGGGGGCCTGGTGCAGCGGCGGGATCAGTCCCGAACCGAAGCCGTCGGGTCCATAGGCGTCGTAGTGGATCTCCAGGGCGTATCCCCCCCGGCGCACATGCTCCTTGCCCACACTCCAGTTGGTGCGGGGATCATCCCCGTCGGCGATGCTGCGTTGAGCTGGCACGTAGAGGCTGATCGGCAGACCGCGCTGGCGTCCCAGGGCCACCACCCGCTCGGCGGTGAGCAGATTCCAATAGAGCTCATCACGGATGCCGGGGATCATCGGTTGGGCCCCGAAGCGATCCACTGCTTCACCGCTGGTGCCCGATCCGGCCATGCCCTGGGAATCGGCGTGGCCGGCCATCACCAGGATCGGTGTGCCCGCCGCCAGCGGCCGCCGGCCGATCCAGTCTTTGTTCAGTGGTGTGCGCGGCCCGGTGAGCGGGTCGATGGCGAGCATGGCCGGGGCTTCGGCGGCGCTGCCCAGCACCAGCACCAGGCCCAGCCCCAGCAGAGCCCAGCGCAGGGGGCTTGGTTGCGACCGGGGCCGAGGCGGGCTTGGAGTCTGCGGATGGAGGGGCATGGTCCGAGGATTCAGATGGGGGAACTGAGCAGGGTGCCGTCACTGGCCAGTTGCAGGCGGGGCCCCAGCTCCAGTTCCAGGGCGATCAGCTCGTCGCGGTGGGCCCGTAGGCGGAGCTGGCTGAGGGGAGCGTCATCGGCGCTGATCAGGCGCAGTTCCACCAGCTCCTGGCGGGCGGCCCGCCGCCGGTAGACCAGCCCCGCCAGCGGACCGATCAGGGCCAGCAGCAGCGGCCACCAGCCCAGCGAAGGCAGCAGCTGACGCAGCACCAGGCCAAGGCAGGCCGCCCCGACCGTCCCCAGCAGCGAGAGCAGCAGCGCCAGGGTGCCGCTGGCTCCCACCTGGCCGCGGAAGCGCAGCAGCCGCCGCTCGGGATCGCCGTCCTCCGCCTGCCAGCCCCGTTGCTTCAGCCACTGGCTGAGGCCGTCGAGCACCTCGAGGGCCGGCCGCGGCGACTGCACGTCCACCACCGTGGTGCGGTCCTTGCTGGCGGCGCGCAGGAAGAACACCAGGCCGATGGTCATCAGCAGGGTCAGCAGCAGGGTGGAGCCCAGGGTGGGGGACAGGAGCGACGGCACGCGGGCGATCCAGGGCGGAGGAGCTCCATTCTCCCCCTTTCGGCACGATGGCGTCGGTTGCTCCCCCGCCCATGCCCTTGGCCCTCTCCCCCACCCCCCATCGCTTCGCTGTGTTCGAGGGGGATCTCGACGCCGACTGGCTCAGCCTGCTGGCCCAGGCCCCGGCCCTGGCGGTGGACACCGAAGCGATGGGGCTGATCCATGGCCGCGACCGTTTGTGCCTGGTGCAGATCGCCGACCATCTCGACAACGTCTGCTGCATCCGCATCGCCCGGGGCCAGCAGGAGGCGCCGCGCCTGCGCCAGCTGCTGGAGAGTGCGGCGATCGAGAAGGTGTTCCACTTCGCCCGCTTCGACCTGGCGGCCCTGGGGGAAGGCCTGGGCATCGCCGTGGCGCCACTGTTCTGCACCAAGGTGGCCAGCCGCCTGGCCCGCACCTACAGCTCCCGCCACGGCCTCAAGGAGGTGGTGCAGGAGTTGGTGGGGGTGGAGCTCGACAAGCAGTCGCAGAGCAGCGACTGGGGACGGGCGGAGGATCTGGGCGAGGCCCAGCTGATCTATGCGGCCAACGACGTGCGCTATCTGCTGGCGGCCCGTGACGCCCTGGCCGCCATCCTCGAGCGGGAGGAGCGCCTGGATCTGGCCCGCCGCTGCTTCGCCTGCCTGCCGGTGTTCGCCGAGCTCGACCGCAGTCGCTTTGGTTCGGTGTTCGAGCATTCCTCCCAGTCGCGCTGAGGCTCGAGGCGAACCAATGTGGCCAGCACCAGTAGGTTCTGCGATCAATGAGCCCTGCGGTCAGTCCTCGACCATGAAGCCGCTGTCGTCGTCTTCGGCCACCAGCAGCTCATCCAGCAGCTGACCCTGGGCCCTGGCCCCTCCCTGGGCCTCCTGGATCATGCGCTCGGCGATGGTGATGCGCTCGCCGGCCGCTCGCGTTCCCTCCCTGGCGGCCTGCTGATCGACCCGGCGCCGGGCCGCGGCGATGCTCACCCCCAGCAGGGTGGCCAGCTGACCGGTGACGGTGGCGTAGGCCCGGTCGATCGGTGCTGGCATCGGGGATGGGCCTGGGTGAGGTGAGATCCCATCATCCCTGGGCCTGGGCCTGGGCCAGCAGCCGGCGGTCCACCAGCTCCGCCAGGCGCTCGCTGCCGCCGGCTGTCCCCATCCGCTGCCGGCCGATGGCCCCGAGGTGCTGGCGTCGCTGGCCATCCCCCAGCAGCCGCTCCAGTTCGAGGGCCAGCTCCTGCCCTGAGGCGCAGGGCTGCACCCCCCCCCCCAGCAGCCGGCTCTGGCGCCGGGCGAACCCGCGCTTGAACTGCGGGCCCGGCCCCGGCAGAGAAAGCACGGGCACCCCGAGGCCCACCAGTTGCTCGGTAGCGGTGCCGGCGGTGGCCAGACCCACCTCCCCCCAGCCGGCCCAGCGCTCGAAGCAGCCAGGCCCCAGCAGCAGCAGCCGCTGCTGGACCTGCCAGGCGGAGCTGCCGCCGCAACCCTGCGGGAGCTTCACCTCGCGGTAGCCTTGGGCCCGCAGGATCGGCTCCAGGTCGTCGCGGCTGGGGCGGGAGCCGGTGGGGCAGAGCACCACCTGTGGCTCCCTGGCCGGCGAGCAGGCCAGGCCCGTCAGCAGCCGCCGGGCATTGGCGAGGGCTTCCGGCAGCCGGCTGCCGCAGAGCAGCACGATCCGCCGCCGCTGGCCCAACACCTCCGGCAGGGGTCGTCGATCCAGCTCATCCATCATCGGATTGCCGGGTGCCAGTGCCGCCACCCCCTGGCGCCTCAGCCCCCGGGCGGTGAGGCCATCGCGCACCGCCACCAGCCGGGCGCGACGATCGGCCATCAGGGACCATTCCCAGGGATCCCATTCACTGCCCTTGCAGCGGTGATAGCAGTCGGCGATGGGGTCGCGGCCGGGCCCACTCCTCCAGGTGTAATCGCTTTTGGGTGTGCCCACGAAGCCGTAGGGCGCGCCGCTGGCCCAGGCCAGCAGCAGGGGCAGCAGATCCCCCACCGCCAGGATCGGCTCGCCGCTGGCACCCCAGCGACGCACCAGCTGCCACTGGCGCCAGCTCAGGCCGCCCAGTCCCGCCCCCAGATCACGCAGCAGTGCGGAGAGGCTCTGGTTGCTGAAGCCGCCACTGGGCAGCCGCTGGCGGGGCCCCAGCCGCTGCAGCCAGCCCTCCTGCTCCGCCTGCCGGTAGGTCTCCCCCTCCCCCACCAGCGGCAAGACACCGATCAGCACCTGCGGGCGCCGCTGATGCAGCGCCTGCAGGATGCGCAAACCGATCAGATCCTCCCCATGGCCGTTGCTGAGCAGCAGCAGCCGGGGCTGCTGAGGACGGCTGATACGATCCGCAGCAAGGGGGTTCGCCCCTGGTCTGGCGGCATGGCCAAGTGGTAAGGCAGAGGATTGCAAATCCTTTACCCCCAGTTCGAATCTGGGTGCCGCCTCTGATCTCCCCCCCGCCGGCGGGTTGCCGGAGGGGTCGTTCACAGTTCGGCGCTGGCTGCCCAGCGCTCCCCAGTGGGTGACTTGGCTTCGCAGCGCACCTCGTTCTTCTCCACCCTGCAGGTGCCATCGGCGGGCCAGGCGCTGGGCAGGCTGGTGGGCAGTCCGCGCTGATCGAAGCCCAGCTCACTCACGCTGGTGATTTCGGTGCTGAGGGGACCCTCCAGGCGGCAACGACCCTCGCTGCAGTGCAGCCCGGCCCCGCCGTCCTTCACCAGTCCCACGAAGGTGACCAGGTTGGAGGAGATTTCGCCGCTGCCGGCGCCGACGAAGCGGATGTTCAGCAGTCCCTGCTGGTTCTGCTCAAAGCGCAGTTCCGAGCAGGGGCCAGGGCTGGCCGCGGCCAGGTTGCGCTGGCAGCTGCGGGTGCTCCGTTGCACCCGGCCGAAGTCGGTGGATTTGTTCTCCTGGGCCCGCACGCCTGCTGCGGGGATCAGCAGGCTGAGCAGCACTCCGGCCAGCAGCAGTGCCGCCTGGTCGGTGCCCCGCCTGGCGCCGCTGGGGGGCCTGAATGACCTGGAAAGGGGGGTGCTGACGGCCAAGGGGAACCCACGCGCAGGTCCACCATTGTGGAACCGCCCCGGCCCCGGCTTCTGAGTCAGTAGTCCGAATCGGCCACGCAGTGGCCCTGACAGCTGATGTCGTTGCTGGCGGTGCGGCCGCAGTGGTTGCAGAGCACCGGCTCGCTGGGCGGCGGCTCCGGGGTCTGCAGCGCCTGCGTTCCCGGCTGTGGCACAGGCGTTGGCGATTGGTTCTGAGCTGGTGAGGAGGTCATGCCCCGATCATGACGAGGTCGCTCGCAGCCCGGAGATCCATGGCGCAGTCCGTCTCGATCGGCGTGGGCACCTGGGCCTGGGGCAACCAGTTCCTCTGGGGGTACAGGCCCGAGCTCCATGACCAGGCCCTGGAGGCCACGTTCCAACGGGCGGTGGCCCTGGGATTTCGTTTCTTCGACACCGCCGACTCTTATGGCACCGGCCGCTTCAGCGGCCGCAGCGAAGCGTTGCTCGGTGGCTTCCTCCAGGCCGTGCCCCCCCAGCAACGTGACCGGCTGTGCGTGGCCACCAAGCTGGCCCCCTTCCCCTGGCGCCTGGGTCGCCGAGGCTATGAGCGGGCCTTCAGGGCCTCCCGTCAGCGGTTGGGCGGTCGCCTTGATCGGGTGCAGCTGCACTGGAGCACCGCCCGCTACGCCCCCTGGCAGGAGGGCCCCCTGCTGGAGGGACTGGCGGACCTCGTGGCGGCTGGCGAGGTGGAGAGCCTGGGGGTCTCGAACATGGGGCCCAGGCGCCTGAGGCAGGTGCAGCGGCGGCTGGCCGAGCGGGGGGTGCGCCTGGCCAGCCTTCAGGTGCAGGTTTCGCTGCTGGCCCCTGAGGCGGTGAGCGGTGGCGAACTCGGGGACTGTTGCCGGGAGCTGGGGGTGGATCTGATCGCCTACAGCCCCATGGCCCTGGGCATGCTTGGCGACCGAGCCCGGCCCGGCGGTGGTGCCGGCTGGCCCAAGGGGCCCCGGGGGCTGCTATTCCGGCGGCTGCTGCCGAAGATCGAACCGCTGCTGGCCCTGATGCGGGAGATGGCGGCTGAGCACCGTGCTCAGGTGAGTGAGGTGGCCCTGAACTGGTGCCGGGCCCACGGGGCGATGCCGATCCCAGGCCTGCGCAGTCCCGAGCAGGTCAATGCGGCGGCGGCGGCGGCGGCCTGGGAGATGAACGATCAGGAACGCTTCGCCCTCGACCGCCAGGCCCTGGCCCTGCCGGTGAGGATGCCCGCCAACCCGTTCCTCAGTGATTGAAACGGTGATCGAGGATCAGCTCGATTCCGTTGGTGCAGAGCTGTCTGTGGGGTCGGGGGAGAGCACCACGGGCAATGCCGCGGGTCTGGGGGTGGGGAGGTTCTTCACCGGAGCGGCTGCACCGCCCGGGGCCGAGCTGGATTCCGCCTTGGCCACGGAACCCGAGTCAGCTCCCTCCGCTGTGGAGCTGTGCTCGTCGCAGGCGCTGAGGGCCTCTTGCAGCAGGGAGTCGAACGTGGCCCCCGGCAGGCGGTGGCGGGAGAGTTCCAGAAAGGCCCGAGCGATCGATTCTCCCGCGGCGGCGCGCAGGGCCGGATTGTTGCGGCGTTCGCACTGCTCCTCCTCGATGGCCTGCAGAAAACGTTCGGTGACGCCCCGTTTGGTGCTGGCCCTGATCTGCGTCTCCTGCTCGGCTGGCTGGAGGGTGGCCAGCTGATCGAGCTCCTCCAGGCGCCGCTGAAGGCTCTCGAGCACCTCCTGAGCTTCGGTGGCCACCCGCGTGAGCTGGCCCTCGGAGAGCCGGGGCAGGTCGGCCACGAACACCTTGCCGTGGTCGCGCAGGGTGAGATAGGTGGGTCGACTGACGCTGCGACCCTGGGGGGGAGCATTCAGCCGCCGCGGTGGTGCCACCGGC
Organism: Cyanobium sp. CZS48M; assembly: GCA_030373145.1. Taxonomy (GTDB): domain Bacteria; phylum Cyanobacteriota; class Cyanobacteriia; order PCC-6307; family Cyanobiaceae; genus Regnicoccus_A. Next base: position 450,550 of record JAUCZK010000001.1, read on the forward strand.
TGGGGGCCCGCTGAGCTGCGCCGTCGGGTGATGCGGGTGCTGGAGGTCTGCATGGTTAAGGACGTATGGATTCCCGGGTGCGCCGCCAGCGATCAAGGGCAGCGAAGCCTGCTTCAATCTGCCAGCAGCGGGGATGGGGCGGTCAGTACGGCAAACCCGCCAGGGGCTGGGGGCCAAGGGGCCCGGCCTCCACCACCCCAAGGGGCCAGGCCTGGTGCCCCAGTCGCCCGCACACCTCCAGAGCCCCGGCGACGGCCGGCTCCGGCACCACCAGGCAGAAGCCGACCCCCAGGTTGAAGGTGTTCCACAGATCGGCTTCCGGCACCTCGCCTGAGTCCTGCAGCCAGCGGAACAGCTCGGGCCGCTCCCAGCTGCTGGCTTCGATCCGGCCGTGGGTTCCCTCCGGCAGGCAGCGGGGCAGGTTCTCGGGTAATCCACCGCCGGTGATGTGGGCCATGGCATGGATGGGCACCGCCTGTTGGCGCAGGGCCTTCACCAGGGCGCCATAGAGCAGCGTGGGCTCCAGCAGCGCCGCGATCACCGGCCGGCCATCGCCCGGCAGGGTGACGGCCTCGCTGATGCCGCTGCTGGCAAGAATCCGCCTTACCAGGCTGAAGCCATTGCTGTGAACACCACTGCTGGCCACCGCCAGGATCCGGTCGCCAGGTTGCACCTGCCGGCCGTCGATCAAGTCGTCCTCCTCCACCACGGCCAGGCAGAAGCCGGCCAGGTCGTAGCGGCCGGGGGCGTAGAAGCCCGGCATTTCAGCTGTTTCGCCCCCCAGCAGGGCGCAGCCGCTCTGGCGGCAGCCGTCGGCGATCCCCTCCACCACCAGGGCCATGGCCTCGGGGGCGAGCTTGCCGGTGGCGATGTAATCGAGGAAGAACAGGGGCTCAGCCCCACTGGTGATCACGTCGTTGACGCACATCGCCACCAGATCAAGCCCCACGGCGTGGTGGCGACCGTGGGCCTGGGCCAGCTCCAGCTTGGTCCCCACCCCGTCACTGCCGGCCACCAGCAATGGGCGCCTCAACCCCTCGGGTAGCCGGCACAGCCCGCCGAATCCCCCCAGGCCACCGAGCACCTCAGGCCGGCGGGTGCTCTCGACGCTGGAGCGGATCCGCTCGACGAAGGCCCTGCCGGCGGCCACATCCACTCCGGCCGTTCGGTAATCCATGGCGTTGCTCCTGCTGGGCAGATCCTCATCGCCGCTGATCCTCCGATGCCAGAGGCCCTCAGGCCGTTTGCCATCGGCCTGGATCGCCGTCCAGCTGGGCGAAGGCCTTTTGAGAAGGGGCCGCCCGCCAGATTGTCACAAGTTTTGATCAGCCCTGCTGATGGCACTGATTGGCGTCACTGATCGATGTCGGCGCTTCAGGCGGTTCTCTGCACTGTGGCTGACAGGGATTTCTTCGTCGATGACTATTCCTGATCAATTCTTTTGCCCAAGCTCTTAACCGGACTTCCTCGGACTTCCTGTAAGTTTTCGGGGTCGTGATTTTTTGTCAGGGACACCACCACTCGATTCGCGCTATCAGCTCTTCCAATCGTTAGCGCGATCCATCAAGTAACGCCCCTTCAATCCGAAGTCCGTTGCCTCACTGTGGTGGGTCTCGATTGTTATGCGTCGCACATTCCCCCTGGGGGCCCTTGCCCTCCTGCTCTCCGGTAGCGGCATCGCCCTGCCTGTGCTGGCCAATTCGGCTCGCACCGAGTCTGAGCCGCGCATCGCCATGGCCACCCCGGCCATTTCGGCACCTGCCGTCGAGCGCTCCGAGTCGGTTCAACCCTCCCAGCGCGTCGCCATTCGCCAGCAGGACAGCGAAACCCCGGCCCTAGAGGCCCCCTCCGCTCCCACCGCTCCGGCCCCCACTCCCCGTCGTTTCAAGCTGGCCGGTACCGGTGAAGCCAGCTGGTACGGCCCTGGCTTCTTCGGCAACCGCACCGCCAATGGCGAAGTGTTCCGCCCCGGTACCATGACCGCGGCTCACCGCACCCTGCCCTTCGGCACCAAGGTGAAGGTCACCAATCTCCGGAATGGCCGCAGCGCCATTGTGCGCATCAATGACCGCGGACCCTTCCACGGCAACCGCATCATCGATCTGGCCCACGGCGCTGCCCAGAACCTCGGTCTGGTCGCCAGCGGCGTGGCCCAGGTCCGACTGGAAGTCGTTCAGTAGGTTTCAGCCCTTTCAGTCCATCCCCCTGAGTGGCCCATCCGGCAAACCGCCGGGTGGGTTTTTCGTTCGGCGCCACCATGCAGCTGCTGCACACCTGTGATGAGTTGCGCCGCTGGTGCAGGCCCGCCGGCGAGCCGCCGGCCGCTCCCCTCCACTTCGTGCCCACCATGGGCGCCCTGCACAAGGGCCACTGCCACCTGATCAAGCGGGCGGCCGCTCCCCTGTCCGCCTCGGGGCCACCGCCGCGGGTGCTGGTGAGCGTGTTCGTCAATCCGCTCCAGTTCGGCCCCGGCGAAGACTTCGAGCGCTATCCGCGCGACCCTCTGGCGGATGGCGCCCTGGCTGCCGCGGCGGGGGCCACGGCCCTGTTCGCCCCCAGCGTGGCTGAGCTGTTCCCCGGCGGTGAGGCTGAGCTGACCAAGGTGCTGCCTCCTCCCGCTCTGCTCCAGGGGCTCTGCGCCCGCAGCCGTGGGGGCCATTTCGAAGGGGTGGCCACGGTGGTGGCCCGGCTGCTGGCCCTGGTGCGGCCGGATCGTTTGCTGCTGGGCGAGAAGGACTGGCAGCAACTGGTGATCCTGAGGCGGATCGTGGCGGACCTGGCCCTGCCGCTGCGGGTCCAAGGCTGCGCCACCTGGCGGGAGGGAGATGGTCTGGCGGCCAGCTCCCGCAACCGCTACCTCTCGGAGCAGGAGCGCGGCCAGGCGGCACATCTGCCTGCAGCCCTGGCGTGCGCGCGGCGGGCCTGGTTGAGCGGAGAGAGGGATTCCGGCGGCCTGGAGCGCATGGTTCGGGCCGAGCTGGAGCGGGCCGATCTGGCGGTGGAGTATGTGGAGATGCTGGAGGCCCGGCGGCTGCGCCCCCTGGACGCTTCCCCCCCACCCCAGGGGCCGTTGCTGCTGGCGGCAGCTGTCCGCTGCGGCCCCAGCCGCCTGATTGATCACCTTGTGCTGATGAACCGTCCTCCGATCGTCGCCATCGATGGCCCCGCCGGGGCCGGCAAAAGCACGGTCACCCGGGTCCTGGCCCGCCGCCTCGGCCTGATCTACCTCGACACCGGAGCCATGTACCGGGCGGTGACCTGGTGGGTGCTCCGCCATGGGGCCCATCCAGCTGTGGCAGCGGAGGTGGCGCCCCTGCTGGCGGGGCTGGAGCTCAGCCTCGACCTCGAGGCCAGTGGTGAGCAATCGGTGATCGTCAATGGCCACGACGTGAGCCAGGCGATCCGCCATCCCGATGTCACGGCCCAGGTGTCACAGGTGGCGGCCCATTCCTGCGTGCGCGAGGCGCTCACCCAGCAGCAGCGGGCCCTCGGCGCCCGGGGCCGGCTGGTGGCGGAGGGCCGTGACATCGGCACCGCCGTGTTCCCGGATGCCGATCTCAAGGTGTTCCTCACCGCCACGGTGGCGGAGCGGGCCCGCCGCCGTGCCCAGGACCTGGAGCAGCGGGGGTTTGCCGTGCCGCCCCTGACGGAGCTGGAGGCGCAGATCGCCGAGCGCGACCGTCAGGATTCCAGCCGCGAGGTGGCTCCCCTGCTCCAGGCCGAGGATGCGGTGGAGCTGATCACCGATGGGCTGACGATCGAGGAGGTGATCACCACCCTGGTGGACCTGTTCCGCGAACGCATTCCCGAGGAGGCATGGCCAGCTCCGGAGAGCGAGGCAGAAGCCTGAGCGGCTCCTCACTGCATCGTTGGGATGGCCTGGGGGGCGCTAGTTGTTGCCGGTGGCCAACAGGTCGTCGATCAGGCCCGCGCAGGCATCGTCGAGCAGATCCAGCACTCGCTCGAAGCCATCGGCACCGCCGTAGTAGGGATCGGGTACCTCACGGACCCGGTGTCTGCGGCAGTGCTGGGTGATCGGCCTGATCTGGGCCTTCGTTTCACGGCCTCGGCCCAGGGCCTGAACTGCCGCCAGGTTGTCGTCATCCATGGTGAGGATGTGATCGAAGCCGTCGAGATCGGCGGCCACGATCTGGCGGGCTCGGCTGGGCAGGTGGATGCCGCGCCCTGCTGCCGCCGCGCGCATGCGGGCATCGGCCGGCTGACCGGCATGCCAGGAGCCCGTGCCGGCTGAATCAACCCTGAACATGTGCTCCAGACCCCGCTGCTGCAGCTGGTGCAGCACAACCCCCTCAGCGGCGGGGGAGCGGCAGATGTTGCCCAGGCAGACGAACAGCAGGCGGGAGCGCTCCATCAGTGCTCCGTCTGGCCAGCGAGACGAGCCAGGGCCAGCTCGGAGCGCAGGCGCACCACCGGGGTGTCCTCTCCGGTCTCGGCGGCCAGCTGCTGCAGGGCCCTGAGGCCGGAGTGATGCCCTGGCTGCGCCCTGTCGATGCTGAGCAGCAGGTGCTCCAGAGCCACCGCCACCGCGTAGCGCACCACCCATTCGCCATCGCCACCGCCAGCCAGAAGGGCGTCGAGGCAGCGCTGCCGCACGCTGGCCTGCTGGTCCAGCGGCAGGGCATTGAGGCGCAGCTGACCGAGGCCCCGGGCCGCGGCTCTCCTCACGCTGGGCCCGATGTCACAGGCCAGTGCGCTCTCCAGCAGCTCCAGGCCCCGCACATCGCCGATGCCGGCTAAGGCGCGCACGGCCCAGGCCCTGGCGCCGTAATTGTGGCCATCGAGATTATCCAGCAACGGCTCCACCGCCTGCTCCCCCAGGGCGATCAGGCCATCGACGGCCGCCACGGCGGCGCCTGGATTGTTGAAGCCCAGCACCTCCACCAGGCTCGGGGCGGCCCCTGGGTGGCACGCTTCGGCGAGCCTTCGGGTGGCCAGCAGCAGACCCATGGGGCTGTCGGCCTGGCGCAGGGCCTCGATCAGCTCGGAGGGCTCGGCTGCTGCGGGGGGAGGGGAGGGCATGGCGTGCTCAGAGCAGGTCGTCCATCACCGCCAGCAGAGCGGTGGTGTCATCGTCAAGCCGGGCAGCTCCGGCCCCGGCAGCAGAGTCGCCATTCTCCACCAGCCCGCGCAGGGCCATCAGTTTGAGACTGTTCTCCGCCAGGGTGCGCCGGATCGGTTCCAGAGCCGGCCGCCAGCCGGCGGCGCCCAGATCCATCAGGGCAGCGCGCCGCACCTGCAGCTGGGGGTGCTCCAGCAGGGCCAGCAGCTGCTCACCCCAGCGGCTGTCGCCTGTGAGCTGCAGCAGCGCCCGGCAGGCGGCACTGTGGATGAGGGGCCGCTCGTGGGTCACAAACGACTCGATCACGGCCAGCACCTGCGCTTCGCTCCTGCCGATGTCACCAAGGGCCTCCAGCATGGCCTCACAGGGTTCCTGCAGGCGGCTGCTCTTCGGTTGAGGTGCGCCGGCCACGGTTGGTCCGCTGGCGAGCCTGGAGCAGAGGGGTTCGACGGCCGCGCTGGCGCGCAACTCGCCCAGGGAGCGGGCCGCGGCTTCGCGCAGGCCATCGTCGGGATCGTCAAGGGCCTGCAGCAGGTGGGGAATGGCGCCGGCCTGGCCCAGCTTGCCCAGGGCCCGTGCCGCGTTGCGGGCCACCGCGTTGGCCTCCACACCGGCTTCGGCCTGGCGTGGCTGTCGCTGGCCCAGGGCCTGGCAGAGCAGGCGGAGCGCCTCTGGATTCTGGCTGCGCATGCGCCCCAGCCACCAGGCCGCGTAGTACTGGGCGGAGAGGTCTTCGCTCTGGCTCAGGCGCCGCAGGGCCTCAACCTCGTCGATCGGGGCTCCGGCGGCGGGGGACGGGTCGATGGGCTCGGCGTCGGCGGCCATGGCCGTGGCGGCAGGGGAGAGAATGAACGAAAAAAAGGAGGCCAGAAGGCCTCCTTGAGGTGTGAGACGTGCGACGAGGCCGTCAGGAACGCTGTTGAAAACCGCGAGGCGGAAATCAGACGAGGGCGTTGATGGCGTAGTCGATGTAGTTGTTGGCGATGACGCCGGGGTCGCCGGAGATGCCGTGGTTGGCCTTGATGTAGCTCAGGGCCTCGACATACCAGGAGGGGGAGAGCTCGAAGGCACGGTTGATCTCATCGAGACCGGCGATCAGGTACTCATCGAGGGGGCCGGTGCCGCCGGCAACCAGGGAGTAGGTGATGTGACGGAGGTAGTAACCGATGTCACGGGCACACTTCTCTTTGCCCCGGGGGGTGGAAGCGAAGTTGGAACCCTGCTGCTGGGTGGTGTAGGGGTACTTGCTGTAGACGGCCTGGGCGGCGCCGTTGACGAGCGCATCCGCATTGGCGGTGAGCTGACGGGCGGCCTCAAGGGCGTTGGTGGCGCGCTCGAAGCGACCGAAGGCGGCGTTGAGCTCGGTGTTGCTCAGGAACCGACCTTGGGAATCGGCGGCTGCAACAGCCTCGGTGAGGGGAGTCTTGGACATGGGAAAGGAGAAGAGGAAGGGAAACCTGAACGGAAGACCGAATCAGTCGGCTCAGCCGACAGCGGCGGCAGCGCGATCGAAGTAGGTGCCGATCTCGGAAGCG
>JAUCZK010000002.1 GCA_030373145.1 Cyanobium sp. CZS48M
ACGAATGGGCAGTTGACCCATTCTCGCAGAGGTGGCCGGGTTTTTCAGCGAACTCCTAAGGAGCGATGGTCAAGCCTCCATCCAGAGGAAGAGAGACTCCCTGAACAAAATCCGATGCGGCACTGGCCAGAAACAGGGCCACATTGGCTACTTCTGACGGTTCTCCAAAGCGATGCAGGGGTATTCTTTGTTCTTTCTCCCGTCTGGGTTTTTCCATGGAAGGACTGTCCCAGATGTCATGGCCCATTTTGGTCAGGATGACCGTTGGACAGAGAGCGTTGACATGAATATTGTGTGGACCCCATTCAACGGCCATGGTCCTGGTCAGTTGGTTGAGGGCAGCCTTTGATGCCGCATAGGCACCTAATCCAGGAGTGCCAATGAAGGCTCCAATCGATGAGATGTTGACCACCTTGCCATGTCCCCTCTTGATCATCTGGGGGACAATGGCCTGAGAAAGAAGCAAGACTGAGCGAAGATTGACTGAAAATACATCACTCCAGTCGTCCTGGGTGGTTTCAAGGATCGACCGGACCCTGGCGATGCCGGCATTGTTGACAAGAACATCCCATTGCGGGGAAAGAGCCAGTGCTTTTTCACCTGCTCGTCCTGCTCCCTCGATCGACGACACGTCTTCTTCGATCACCCAGCAGTTGCGATGATTGTTCTCGACAATCCCTTGGATCCTGCCCAATCCCTCCCTGTCCCTGCCGATCACGCCGATGTCTGCTCCGGCTTCGGAAAATCTTTCGGCGATTGCCGCACCCAGTCCTTTGGAACCTCCGGAAATCAACGCCCTCTGGCCATCGAGTCGAAAATCCTTCATCCCAGGCTTCTCCAGATCACATTTGACGTCAGCTCTTTTCGGTGCTGGTTCCTGAGACTTCGAAGCGAAGTCGTTTCGATCCTCTCAACTCCTGCCAGGATCAGAATCCGTTCTCGACCACCAGGTCCTCGAGCGCCAGCTGCCCCGGCTTGGGCCAGGGGTCCTGGGTGCCTTTGCCGATCGCCACCATCGGACCCATCACATGGTCTGCCGGCAGACGGATCAGCTCAGCCAGCTTTTCGATCTCGAAGCCGATCATCGGGCAGCTCTGGTAGCCCATGCCGGTGGCTGCCAGCATCAGGGTCTGCATCGCCAGGCCGATGGAGCGCTGGGCCTCATCGCGCTGGAGCCACTCCCTGCCCTCATGGAAGGGGCCCATCCAGCCCACCAGCAGTTCAGCGACAGGCTGCGGAGCATTCACCCAGTAGCGCTCGGGCTGCTTGCTCCAGGCCTTCATGTCGGCGGTGAAGAGAACCAGCAGGGAGGCATCGGTGATCTGGGCCTGATCGTTGCCATAGTCCCGGCGGATCGTGGCTCGCAGAGCCGGATCGCGCAGGATCACAAAGCGCCAGTGCTGAATGTTGAAGCTGGTGGGCGCCTGGATGGTGGCCTCCAGCAGGCGCCGTTCCTCTTCCGCCGTAAGGCGGTGGCTGGGGTCGAAGTGCTTCACCGCCCGCCTGGTGTAGATGGCGTCGATCACGTCCATGACAGAGGAGTGGCAGGGGCTTTGGGCGCGACCCTACCCGCTCTCGCTGGTTACGGTGGTCGCCCTCTGGAGTTCAGACGTGGGACTGCTCGTTGACGGGGTCTGGCACGACCAGTGGTACGACACCAGCAGCAGCGGTGGCCGCTTCATTCGCTCCGCCTCGCAGTTCCGCCACTGGATCACACCGGATGGCCGGCCTGGCCCCAGCGGCGACGGCGGATTTGCCGCCGAAGCGGATCGCTACCACCTCTACATCTCCCATGCCTGCCCCTGGGCCCATCGCACCGCCATCTTCCGCAGCATCAAGGGGCTGGCCCGGATGGTGTCGCTCTCCGTGGTGCACTGGTACATGGGCGAGCAGGGCTGGACCTTCCAGCCGGGGGATGGCGTGATCGCCGACCCGATTCACCACGCTCAGGTGCTGCACGAGATCTATACGGGCACCGATCCTCACTACAGCGGCCGGGTGACGGTGCCGGTGCTGTGGGACAGGGCGACGGGGCAGATCGTGAACAACGAATCCTCGGAGATCATCCGCATGTTCAACAGTGCCTTTGATGGCCTTGGCGCCGCCCCCGGCGACTACTACCCCGAGGCCCTCTGGGAGGAGATTGATCGGATCAACCAGCGCATCTACGACACGGTGAACAACGGCGTTTACCGCTGCGGTTTCGCCACCAGCCAGGAGGCCTACGACGAGGCCATCCAACCGCTGTTCACCTGCCTTGATGAGCTGGAGTTGCGGCTGGCGGATCAGCCTTACCTGCTGGGCAACCGGCTCACCGAAGCCGACTGGCGGCTGTTCACCACCCTGGTGCGCTTTGATCCGGTCTATGTGGGCCACTTCAAGTGCAACCTCCGCCGCATCGCCGATTATCCCAACCTCAGCCGCTATATGCGGGAGCTCTATAGCGTCCCGGGGGTGGCCGACACCGTGAACATGCAGCACATCAAGGGGCACTACTACCAGAGCCACCCCAGCATCAACCCCTCCGGCGTGGTGCCGGCGGGGCCTGTGATCGACTGGATGGTGGCCCTCAGGGGGCGGTGACGCCCTCGATCCGGTCTTCGATCTCCTGGTAGATCTCCTGGAGCTTGGCGATGTTTTCTTCGCTGGTGTCCCAGTAGCCGCGGCCGTTCACTTCCAGCAGGGTGCCGACGATGCGGCGGAAGCTGTGGGGGTTGAGCTCCATCAGCCGCTTGCGCATCTCCTCATCGTTGATGAAGGTGTCGTTGGCCTCCTCGTACACGAAGTTATCGACCGCGCCGCTGGTGGCGCTCCAGCCCAGGGTGAAGTTGAGCCGTTTGGCCACCTCACGCACGCCCTCGTAGCCGGAGTTGAGCATGCCCTCGTACCACTTGGGATTGAGCAGCTTGGTGCGTGAATCCAGCCGGATCGTTTCGCTCAAGGAGCGCACCTGGGCGTTGGCGGTGGTGGTGTCGGCGATGTAGCTGGTGGGGGCTTTGCCGTCATCGCGCAGGCCGGCAATTAGCTTGGTGGGGTCAGAGTCGAAGTAGTGGCTCACATCGGTGAGCGAGATCTCGGCGGAATCCAGATTCTGGAAGGTGACATCGGCGGTTTTCATCGCCGATTCGAACACCTCGCGGTTCTGGTTCATCTCACCGGGGTTGTCGGCGTTGAAGGCGAAGGTTTTGCGCGAGAGGTACATCTCCTGCAGTTCTCCTTCCTCCTCCCAGGTGCTGTTCTCCACCGCCAGGTTCACATTCGAGGAATAGCTGCCGCTGGCATTGGAGAACACCCGGGTGGCCGCCTCACGCAGGCTGATGCCCTGCGCCGTCGCCTGCTCCTGGGAGTGCTTGCGCACGAAGTTCAGCTCCAGGGGCTCATCGGCCTCGGCGGCCATCTTCACCCCCTGATCGATCAGACCCATCTGGTTGATGAACAGATCGCGGAACACACCGCTGCAGTTCACCACCACGTCGATGCGCGGGCGGCCCAGCTCCTCCAGCGAAAGCAATTCCAGCTTGTTGACCCGCCCGAGCGAATCGGGCACGGGGCGCACACCGATGAACCAGAGGATCTGGGCGAGGGATTCGCCGTAGGTCTTGATGTTGTCGGTGCCCCAGAGCACGCAGGCGATCGTTTCGGGCCAGGTGCCCTGCTCGGCCTTCTGGCGCTCGATCAGCCGGTCGACCACCACCTTGGCGGCGGCGATGGCGGCGCGGGTGGGAATCGCCTGGGGGTCGAGGGCGTGGATGTTCTTGCCGCTGGGCAGCACGCCCGGGTTGCGGATCGGATCACCGCCGGGGCCGGGGATCACGTATTCGCCATCGAGGGCCCGCAGCAGACTTTCCATCTCCATGTCGGCGCAGATCTGCTCCAGGCAGAAGCGCAGGTAGCCGAACAGCTTGTCGAGCTCGGCCGGATCCACGGCGGCAAAGCCGGAGCTGCGGCAGGAGCTCAGCCAGGGGCTGGGCCGCTCATAGCCGAAGCGCTCCAGCAGGGCGAAGAACCAGCCGAAGCGGCCCTTGAGATCCACCCGGCCATCGCTGCCGGTGACCGCCCGCACCATCGACGACACCGCGGCGCGGCAGGCCTCGGTGATCCGTTGGTTGAGCTCCACATCCACCAGGACGCCGGCGTCGTTGCCGCGATACACCGCATCGATGGTGCGGCCGATGCTCTCGGCCAGCAGGGCCGGCAGGCTGCGGTAGCCCTCCTCCTCCCGCTCCAGGGCGGCGATATTCACCAGGGTGGCGATCGCCTCCTCGGCGGTGGGCGGCTTGCCGATCGTGTGCAGGCCGCAGGGCAGCAGCCGGCTCTCGATCTCCATCAGCTGGCTGTAGAGCGCCCCCACCACGCCGTCGCGGCCGTCGAGGTCGAGCTCGCTGGCATCCACCTCCGGAAGAGTCACATCCTTGTCGAGGTTGCACTGGCGGGCCGTTTCCACGATCGCGTTGACGATCTGAACGCCGCGGCTGCTTTCACGCAGCTGCTGGTAGGAGCCCACCAGCTCACCCAGTTCCTTCAGGCCCCGGTAGAGCCCGGCATTCTCGGCCGGCGGGGTGAGGTAGCTGATGGTGGCGGCGTAGCCCCGCCGCTTGGCGATCGTGGCCTCCGAAGGGTTGTTGGCGGCGTAGTAGTAGAGATTGGGCAGGGCGCCGATCAGCGAATCCGGATAGCAGGTTTCGCTCATGCCCATCTGTTTGCCGGGCATGAATTCCAGCGAGCCGTGGGTGCCGAAATGCAGCACCGCGTCGGCGCCCCAGACCTTCTCGAGGTAGGTGTAATAGGCGGCGAAACCGTGGTGGGGGCTGGCGCTGCGGGAATAGAGCAGCCGCATCGGATCGCCCTCATAACCGAAGGTGGGCTGCACGCCCACGAACACATTGCCGAAGTGGCGGCCGTAGATCAGCAGGTTGGTGCCGTCTGAGTTGAGGTTGCCGGGGGGCTTGCCCCAGTTCTCTTCGAGCCGCTCGGAATAGGGGGTGAGCCGCTCATACTCCTCGACGCTCATGCGGTGGGCGATCGCCAGCTCCGGTGCACCCTGCAGGGCCTCGGGATCGTTGATCACCGCTTCCATCAGCGCTTTGGAATCACGGGGCAGGTTCTGCACGTCGTAGCCCTTGCGCTTCATCTCCTCCAGCACCCGGTGGATGGAGCCGAACACATCGAGGTAGGCGGCGGTGCCCACGTTGCCCTTGTCGGGCGGGAAGCTGAACACCGTGATCGCCAGCTTCTTGTCGAGCCGGGGCTTGGTGCGCAGGGAGGCCCAGCGGATCACCCGCTCGGCGATGGCCTCCACCCGGTCCTGCAGGGTGTGGGCCTTGCCGGTGGCGTCGTCGCGGCCGCTGAGCACGATCGGCTCGATGGCGCCATCGAGTTCGGGGATGGCGATCTGCAGGGCCACCTGCACGGGGTGCAGACCCAGGTCGCTCTCCTCCCACTCCTGGGTGGTCTGGAACACCAGCGGCAGGGCCACCATGTAGGGCCGGTTCAGCTTCGAGAGCGCCTCGATGGCGCGGGGGTGGTCCTGGCGGGCCGGGCCGCCGATCAAGGCGAAGCCGGTGAGGCTCACCACCCCGTCCACGATCGGCTGGTCGGGATCGAGCGGGTCGTAGAAGAAGGCCTTGACAGGCTTGGAGAAATCGAGCCCGCCGCAGAACACAGGAATCACCGTGGCGCCGCGGTACTCCAGTTCCTGGATCACGGCCACGTAATGGGCCTCATCGCCGGTGACGATGTGGCTGCGCTGCAGCACCAGGCCGATCACCGGACCGCCCCTGGCCTTCTCGCTCAGGTCGGCGCGGCTGGCGTTCCAGTTCAGGTATTCCTTGAGGTCTTCGAACATCCCCGGCGCCAGGGGATGCCAGAGGCCCAGATCCGGGAACACCACCGGCTCAGCCACCTCCAGGGCGGGGCGTCCGCTGTCACCCCGGGGGAACACATATTTATCGGCCAGCATCAACAGCAGGTTGCGCAGGTTGTCCGGCGTTCCCCCCAGCCAGTACTGGAAGCTGAGCATGAAGGAGCGGGCGTCCTGCGCCTTCTCCACCGGCAGATACTTGAGAACCGTGGGCAGGGTGTTGAGCAGTTTCAACATCGCGTCCTGGAAGCCGGCGCCGTTGGCCTCCTTGCGCTTCTTCATGAAGCTGGCGATGGCGCTCTTGCTCTGGCCCAGCTGGGCCATCGAGAAGGTGCCGAGCTTGTTGAGCCGCATCACCTCCGGCATGGAGGGGAAGACAACCGCAGCCTTGAGCCGATCGCGGTGGGGCGCCACCGCCTCCACCACCTTCTGGGCCAGGTCTTCGATGAAGATCAGCGAGGCGATGAACACATCCGCTTCGGCCACATCGGCGCAGAAGGCGGCGTAATTCTCCGGATCGCGCAACTCCTCAATCAGGTAGCCGCTCAGGTCCACCGCCAGGGCCGGGTTGGTGGCGTTGAGGCTGGTGGCCGCCTGGGTGAGGGCGTTCTGGTACTGGGGCTCGAGCACCACGTACACCGCCCGCATCACCGCCCGCCCTTCACTACCGGCTGGGGCCTCGCCGTTGCCGGGGCTGACCCGGCGGTTGGCGGAGCGGACCTGCGTGAACATCGGCGCTGGAGTTGAGCAATGTGAAGGAGCCTACGAAAGCTGCTCCAGCCGCGCGACTTTGCGCCCCAAGGCGTTACAGGAGCGCCGCCGGGGCCGGAATCGAGGCCATAGGCTCCCCCACGCAGCAGCCATGCCCGGCCCATGACCCCCAGCGACGCGTCTCCTGGCTCGATCCCGGTGGTTGTGGCCGGTGCCCTCGGTCGCATGGGGGCCGAGGTGGTTCAGGCGGTGCTGGCGGCGGCGGATTGCCACCTGCTCGGCGCCATCGACACCACCCCCGACAAGGAGGGGGCCGACGTGGGTCTGGAGCTGGGCCTGGGGGAACTGGAGGTGGCGATCACCGCTGATTTCGAGGGCTGTCTCTGCCAGGCCAGCCAGGCGGTGCGGGGCGATGGCCCCGGGGCCGGCGCGGTGCTGGTGGATTTCACCCACCCCTCGGTGGTCCATGAGCACACCCGCGCCGCCATTGCCTACGGCGTGCATCCGGTGATCGGCACCACGGGACTGAGCCCCAGGCAATTGGGGGAGCTGGCGGTGTTCGCCGAGAAGGCCGGCATCGGCGGTGCTGTGATCCCCAACTTCTCTGTGGGCATGGTGCTGCTGCAGCAAGCAGCGGCCGCCGCCGCCCGCTTCTACGACTTCGCCGAGCTCACCGAGCTCCACCACAACCGCAAGGCCGATGCCCCCAGCGGCACTTGCCTCAAGACCGCCGAGCTGATCGAGGAGCTGGGCAAAACCTTCAACGCGCCCCAGGTGGAGGAGCACGAGACGCTGGCGGGCTGCCGGGGCGGCCAGCGGGAGAGCGGCCTGCGCCTGCACTCCCTGCGGTTGCCGGGGCTGGTGGCCCACCAGGAGGTGATGTTCGGTGCCCCCGGCGAGACCTACACCCTGCGCCATGACACGATCGAGCGCTCCGCTTACATGCCCGGTGTGCTGCTGACCGTGCGCCGGGTGCGTCAGCTGCAGGGCCTGGTCTACGGGCTGGAGCGCCTGCTCTGACGCCATGATCATTCCCCTGAAGCCCGGTGAACTGCAGCGGCTGATTCCGGCGGTGGCCAGCGGCCCCCAGTTCAGTTTCTGCAGCGGCAACCCCCAGAAAATTCTGCAGCGGGTGCTGATCTCGGTGATCGGCGGGGTGATCTCGCTGCTGATCGCCCAGAGCCAGTTCTCCTATCGCTTCGGCTCGATCTGGCTGGTGGCGGGCTTTGTGCTGCTGCTTTACGTGCTCTGGGGCCCGATCCTGGAGGCGGGCCGCAAGAACGCCACCCTGCGCCGCTACCCCAAGGCGGCGCTCTACGAGGCGCGGGTGGGGGACCTGTTCACCAAGGAGCTGGTGGAGCAGCGCAAGGAGCAGGCGGATCAGCGCGGCCGGTTGGAGCTGGTGGAGAACCGGCGCACCTGGCTGTCGCTGGAGCTGGAAGACGACGACGGCTACCTGGGTTCGGTGCGCTTCCCGATGGAGAAGAAGCACCAGACGATCCGCCGCGGCATGGTCGTGCGCGGTCTGGTGCTGAGCGAGCGTCCCGATTTCTCGCGCATCGATGCCATGAGCGACGCCTGGATCCCGCAGCTCAAGGTCTGGGTGGGCGAGTACCCCTACCTGCTCCGGCCGGCTTTCGAGGAGCTGTGCCTGCGGCGCCTGCGCTGAAGAGGGGGCCGCCTCAGCCAACCGGCGTTTACGTTCCGCAACAATGTGTTACATTGAGTTCATCGAAACGGAGAACCCCATGGCTCAAGCCACCGCCACCGCCCCCAGCTCGGCTCCTGTGACCGCCAGCGAGCGCGCCACCATCCGCGGCGCCACCGTCACCACCGAAGACGGCGG
The DNA here is from genome assembly GCA_030373145.1 of Cyanobium sp. CZS48M. GTDB lineage: Bacteria > Cyanobacteriota > Cyanobacteriia > PCC-6307 > Cyanobiaceae > Regnicoccus_A. Next base: position 8,418 of record JAUCZK010000002.1, read on the forward strand.
CCGCCTCAATGCCTTCGCCACTGAGCCGCGCATGGAAGTGGTGAGCCCCGAGAGCGGCTGGGGATTCCACGAGCGCGCCGAGAAGCTCAACGGCCGCATGGCCATGCTCGGCTTCATCGCCCTGCTGGCCACCGAATTCGCCCTGGGCGGCGAGGCCTTCACCCGTGGTCTGCTCGGCATCGGCTGAGCCCTGGCGGCCCATCCTCCAACGCACTCCTCCACTGGCCGCAGCAGACTTTCTGTTGCGGCTTTGTGCTGGCCGCACCCGACGAGTCCATGAGCGCTGATCGCCTGCCGCTGCTCCGGGCCCGTGTGCTCGGCGGCGGCCCCACTGGTGCCCTGGCGGCCCTGGCCCTGGCGCAGGCGGGCTGGCGGGTGCAGCTGATCGATCCCCTCAGCGGCCCCCAGTTGCAGGCCCGTCGCCGCGCCTATGCCCTCAGCCACTCCAGTCGCCTGTTTCTGCAGCGCCTGGGCCTGTGGGAGCGGTTGCAGGCGACGGCGGTGCCCTTTCGCTCACTGCGGCTCTGTGATCTGGAGGCGGGGCGAGCCATCGGCTTCGGTCTGGCCGAGGTGGGCTCCGGCGCTGCCCGAGCCGATGGGGCTGCGGCGGTGGGCTGGATCCTTCAGCACGGGCCGCTGATGCAAGGGTTGCTGGAGCAGCTCGAGGCCCACGACACCATCCGCCTGAGCCTGGGTGCTGAGTCGGATCGCAGCACTGGTCCAGCTGATCTGGTGGTGGCCGCCGATGGCAGCGCCTCGCCCACCCGGCAGACGGCTGGAATCCGGCGCTGGCGCCTGCCCTATGGCCAGGGCTGTCTCACCGCCCAGGTGCGCCTGCGCGGCTCGGCCCCCGATCAGGCCTGGGAGCTCTTTCGCCGTGAAGGGCCCTTCGCTGTGCTTCCCCTGGGCGACGGCACCGCCCAGCTGGTCTGGAGTGCCCCGGCCGAGCGCCTGCGCAGGCTGGAGGCCCTTGATCCCGTGGCCTTCCTCGATGCCCTGGCCGCCGCCCTGCCAGACAGCCTGCAACCTGACTCCCTGCTGGAGCGGCCCCGCGCCTTTCCGGTGGCTCTCGAGCTCGCCCGCCGCTTCCACCGCGGCTCCCTGGTCCTGGTGGGCGAGGCGGCTCACCGTTGCCATCCGGTGGGCGGGCAGGGGATGAATCTCTGCTGGCGGGATGTGGAGGAACTGCAGCGGCAGGCCCTGCGGGCGGCCTCTGGCGAGCTCTCCCCAGCGGCGGTGGCCGGCGCCTATGGCCGCCGCCGCTGGGCTGATGTGCTGCTCACCCTGCTGTTCACCGATGTGCTGGTGCGTGTCTTCTCCAACCGGCAGCCGCTGCTGCTGAAGGGCCGCCGCCTGGCGCTCGATCTGATGCGTCGCTCCGGATCCCTGCGGCACCTCAGCCTCAAGGCCATGACCCTGGGCCCTTGCCGTCTGGCGGCCCGCTGGTCAGAGTGAGTTCTCGGGTGATCCGATGGTGATCAGCACCTCCCCCCAGCCGATTCCCTCCTCCGCCCTGGTGCGCTATCTGCGCCATGAGCAGGGTCTGAGCGAGAGCGCCCTGGCGCTGGGCATCCGCCAGGCCGACCAGGAGCAGGCCCCGCTGCCGGTGATCCTCTGGCGCTTCGGGCTGATCAGCCTGGATCAGTTCGATCAGGTGCTGGCCTGGCAGGACCAGCAGACCTGAGCAGGCGCCCTTGCTCAGTCGCAGATGTCAGTCGTAAATGATCAGGGATTCCACCGGATGCTCACCCGGCAGGCGCGCCCGCCCGCCCAGGCCCGCCAGCTCGGCCACGAAGCCGTAGCCACAGAGGTCGCCACCGGCTTCGTTCACCAGCTGGGCGCAGGCCGCGGCGGTGCCGCCGGTGGCCAGCAGGTCGTCGATGATCAACACCCGCGGGCCGCCGGCGAGGGCGTCGTGCTGGATCTCAAGCCGGTCGTGGCCGTATTCCAGGGCGTACTCCACGGCACGCACCTGGCCGGGCAGCTTGCCGGGCTTGCGCACCGGCACAAAGCCGATCTCCACGGCCGTGGCCAGGGCCGTGCCCACGATGAAGCCCCTGGATTCGATGCCCACGATCAGATCCGGGCGCAGCTGCTCGCACAGCCTCGCCAGCAGGCGCATCACCTGCTTCCAGCCGCGGGGGTCACGCATCAGCGGCGTGAGGTCGCGGAAGAGGATGCCGGGCTTGGGGAAATCGGGCACATCCCTGACCAGTCCTCGCAGATCAATGGGCTCACCCAGCTCGGGGGATGCGGTGCTCAGGGACATGAAAGAGCGATCGGGTGACGGATCGGCGTCGGCGCTGGCATCATCGCAGCCATGGCCGACGTCACGATCACCGCTCCCACCGCGGCAGCCGCTGTGGAGCCGCTTCCACCGCCACGGCCTTCCGCCCGGCTCTCGCGCCGGGGTCTGGAGCGCCTCGACCTGATGCTGCTCAGCGTTGAGGCGCTCGATCTCAACGGCGGCGAAGCCATGGTCTGGATGGCCAGCCAGCTGGGCTTCGGCTCGCTGTTCCCCAACCGGGTGGAGCTGTGGAAGCGTCGCTGTTACAACCCCCTGCGGCTGGCCTGCCGCCGGGGCGAACTCAGCGAAGCTGAAACCGACGCCCTGATCAGCCTGCTCTGCGCCATGGCGGAGCGCCTCTACCCGATGCTGCGCCAGCTGCTCTCGGCCTCGGAACCCGAAGCGGCCACCCAGCAGCGCTGGCAGCTGTTCCGCAGCCGCCTCGATGAGCTGGTGCGCGAGCGCCTCAACCCCCGTCGCGGCGGCGTGCAGAAGTTGCTGGATCCCCAGGACGGGCCCCGGCTGCAGCGTCAGCTGGTGCAGGGGCTGGCCTTCGGCACCGGCCGAGGCGGCTTCGATCGTCTCAAGGCCAGCCTGATGGATGCTGCGGCATGAAACTCAGTTACCGCTTCGAGCAGACCAGCTGCCGCCTGCGCATTGACGGGCTGCCGGACCTCTCCGCGGGCCACGGCCCCGAGGTGATCGGTATCCTCTCCGGCTGGGAGATGGATCTGGCCGGTCATCCCACCCTGGAGGGCAAGCGCGATCACCTCCAGGCCCTGCTGGCCGTGGTGCTGCCCTACGCGCGCCATTTGGTGAGTTCGGTGCCCCGTCCGGTGGGGGCGGCGTCGGATCCGGTGCAGATGGAGCCGATCGCCGCCCCTCGGGCTGGCCTGCCCAACCGCCCGTCCCACCGCCTGCGCCTGCACAGCAGCCAGCCCGACACCCAGCCCCTGGAGCTCAGCTTCGACGACGCCGAGCTGGCGGACCTGGTGCGCTGCCTGGATCAGCTGCGCCTCGATCCCCGTGTTCAGCTGGGACTGACCCTGCCGCCCGATCGCCCCCTGCTGCGCCGCGAGATCCTGGAGCGTGTGCCCAAGCGCCAGCGCCTGGCCGCCCCTGCCGCCGGTCTGGCGGCCCTGGCGATCACCGCCGCCATCGGTCTGATGGTGCCCCTGCCGCGGCGCACGGCCAGCCCGGCCACCAGTCCCCCGGCCAGCCCCACCTCCCCGCTCACCCCACCTCGCTAAGGGAGCCAACCCATGACGACCAGCTGGTCAGAACTGCGCCGCCGGGTGAATCGGCTGGGGGCCTCCCTCGATGTGGTGGTGCGCAGCGATCCTGAGGTCTGTGGCCTCAGCGGCAAGGACTTTCACCTCTCGCTCCACCACGGCGGCCAGGGGGACTGCACCGTGGCGGGCCTCAGCCTGGTGGATTGTCCCAATGAACTGGTGCTGCTGGAATTCGAGCGCTGGATGCGCGGCGCCGGCTACACGCTCGATTGAGAGGCGTCGCCATGAAACCCCACCTGCCGGATCCCGGCCGCAAGAGCCGGATGCCCCGCCAGGTGTTCACGCGCCAGCGGCGGGGTGGAGCCCCCTGGCGCGAGGGGGGGATCGCTCTGCTCAACGGGGCGGCCGGACTCGGGGTGCTGGTGCTGCTGCTGCAGCTCCCCAGTCGATTGGATTCGCTGCTGGTGCTCAGCAAGGTGATCAGCGCCCTGATCAGCGGGCTGAGCCAGATCGGCCAGGGGCTGATCACGCTGCTGCTGGGGGTGCTGCAGGCCCTCGCGTTGCTGCTGCTGCTGGGTCTGACGGTCGGGGCGCTGCTGTTGCTGGTCAATGGGGTGTATCGCCTGCTGCGCCTGGCGATGCCTGGGCTGGGTGGGCTGCTGGCGCTGCCGGCGGGTCTGGCGCGATTGGTGTGGTCGGTGGTGCGCATCCGGCCCCCGGATCGTCCCGAGCGCTGAGCTCCGCTGAGCCTTGCTGCGATCACATCAGATCAGAACAGATCAGGGCCTGGGAGCCAGTGAGCGCCGAGAGTCCCAGAGCTCCTCAAGGGTGACGGCGCCATCGCGATTGAGGTCGATCTCCAGGAATCGTCGGTTCAGCCAGGGGAACGACCGGGCCTCCTGGCGGCTGAGCTGGCCGTCGCCGTTGCGGTCGGCCTGGGCGAACACCGTGCGCAACCGCACCCCCAGGAAGGCCTTCTGGCGGGGGGCGAGGTCGCTGGGCAGCAGGTAGCCCCGGCCCTGCTGATCCAGCCGCTGAAAATTGGTTTCCAGATAGGGCTGACCCCGGCTTTCCTGGGGCGTCAGCCTGCCGTCGCCATTGCGGTCCAGCCGCTCAAACCAGATCTGCATCCGCTGGTGATACAGCTGCAGCGATCGGATTTCCTCGGCGTGACCTGGCAGCGCCTGGGCCAGCACCAACGAAGCCACCGCCAGCCCCAGGCCAATCCCCAGTCGGCCTCGGCCGGCCGCCGGGTTGAAGCTGGTTGTGGGGCTGGTGGGGGGCGCCATGGAGTTCACCTTATGGAGAGAGGCAGGCCTGGTCAGCCCCTGGGGCCGCCGCCGCTGCGGCCAAGCCATGACCGGAGCTGTCTGCAGGGCGCCGCAGTCACCTTTGGCAAGGGGCGCTGTCCGGGCGCCCCTGGGCGCTTGGGGTCCAGCTCCATACAGTCGGGCCAGCTGCGGCCACCGCCTTGAGCCGAACCCACACCATCTGGGTGGTCGATGACGACCCCGAACTGCGCCAGTTGCTGGGCACCTACCTCACGGATCAGGGCTATGACGTGCGCTGCCTCACCGATGGCCGCCAGCTGATGGCCCGCCTGGAGTTCCAGCGCCCTGATCTGGTGGTGCTCGATCTGATGCTGCCCGGCGACGACGGCCTCACCCTGCTGCGGCGCCTGCGCGATGCCAGCGATGACCTGCCCGTGGTGATGCTCACCGCCCGCGGCGAAGCGGTGGACCGGATCATCGGCCTGGAGCAGGGCGCCGACGACTACCTGGCCAAGCCGTTTCTGCCCAGGGAGCTGATGGCCCGCATCGAAGCGGTGCTGCGCCGCCGCGGCAGCCTGCCGGCCGGCACCCCCCTCGCCGATGGTGAGGTGGTGACCTTCGGCAACAACGTGCTGGACCTCTCGGCCCGCACCCTGGAGCGGGAGAATCAGGCGGTGACGATCACCAGCGGTGAATTCAGCCTGCTGGCCGCCTTCGTGCAGCACCCCCACCGCCCCCTGTCGCGGGAGCGGCTGATCGAGCTGGCCCGGGGTCCCGCCAGCGACACCGACACCCGCAGCATGGATGTGCAGGTGTCACGGGTGAGGCGGCTGGTGGAGCCCGATCCCAGCCGGCCGCGCTACCTCCAGACGGTCTGGGGCTACGGCTATGTCTTCGTGCCCGACGGCCAGCCCCGCAACCGCTGAGCCATGGCCCCCTCGCTGCGCTCCGCTGCCCTGTCGTTGCGCCTCGGGGTGTTCTTCCTGGGGGGATGGGCCCTCAGTCTGGTGCTGCTCCAGGCGCTGCTCGGCAGCCGGATCGGCCAGGCGCAGATTGCCCAGATGGGCCCCCAGGTGGCGCTGAATCTGAGGCTTTCCGAGTTGGCGCTGGAGCGTTTCCCTCCGGCCACCGTCTCCCAGCTCAGCGGCCTGCAGCTGGGGGTGGGACAGCCGCCGCGGCAGCCCCGCCGCTGGGGACTGCTGGGCCAGGGGGATGACGTGCGCCTGGAGCGGCAGGCCGATCAGCTGCAGCTGGAGCTCTGCCGCCGACTGCCCCGCTGCCCCGAGGTGGTGCCCAACCACGGCACGGCCCGCGGCGTCTGGATCGAGCTGGCCTCACCCCTGGAGCCCGTCTGGCTCTATGCCCCGATTCGGCCGCGCTTCGGCTGGCCGCCCGACCCGTTGCTGGTCACCCTCTCGCTGGCGAGCGGCAGCGTGATGGCGGGGGCCCTGTTTCTGCTGCTGGAGGTGCAGCGACCGCTGCAGCAGCTGGAGCGGGCCCTGGCGCGGGTGGGCCTCGAAGCTCAGCCGGAGCCGATGCCCCAGCGGGGTGCTCCCGAGGTGCGCCGCCTGGCCCAGCGCTTCAACGCCATGCTCCAGCGTCTGCAGGACAGCGAGCGGGAGCGGACAACGATGCTGGCCGGCATCGCCCACGACCTCAAGACCCCGCTGACGCGGTTGCGGTTGCGCCTGTCGCTCCTGGGGGATGCCTCCGCCAGCGCCAAAGCCGGAGCCGATCTCGACGACCTCGAGCGGATCACCGGCCAGTTCCTGCTCTTCGCCGGCGGCGGCGGAGCGGAGGAGGCCGTGAGTGTGCCCCTGGCGGAGCTGCTGGCGGAGCTGGCGGCCCGATACGACGGCCAGCCGGTGGAGCTGGATCTGGCCCCGGTCACCGCCAGGGTTCAGCCGATTGCCCTGGGCCGTGCCGTGGCCAACCTGATCGACAACGCCCTCAGCTACGGGCAGCCGCCGGTGCGGCTGGTGCTGCGGGCCTGGCATCAGGATGGCTTCGAGCTGCAGGTGTGGGACCAGGGGGAGGGCATCGCCGAGGATCAGCGCTCCCAGGCACTGATGCCCTTCCAGCGCCTGGACGAGGCCCGCAGCGGCCACGGCCATTGCGGATTGGGTCTGGCCATTGCCCAGCGGGTGGCCCGCACCCATGGCGGCGAACTGCGGCTGGGGGCTGAGCCCCTGGTGGCCCCCTTGCCCCAGGAGGCTCCGGGGAGGTTCTGCGTGAGCCTGAGCGGCCATTCCCTGGCCGATGGCCGTGTCAGGGCCTCAACAATTGGCCTTTGACCCGTTTCCGATTCTCGAGATTGCCCTTAGACAGTGGAGATTGTTAAGGCTTGGGGTTGAGCTGGATGGGCAAAGGCAAGGGTGAGGGCAAAAAGTCCAGCTCCGGCAAGCACGGCAGCGCCAAGACCAAAGCCAAGATCAAGGCCGCAAGCCAGCCTGAGTCCGGCCTGGATGCCGCCTTCCTCCAGAGCAGTCAGCAGGATCGTTATCACCCCTCCTATCTGATGGGGGAGCACGAAGACGAGTTGGGCGCTCCCCCCGAAGACAAAGTTCAGAAGCTCAGCAAGAAGTTCTACGAGAAAGAACTGGAGAAACTCCAGGTCGAGCTGGTGAAGATGCAGTACTGGGTGAAGCATGTGGGCTTCCGCCTGGTCATTCTCTTCGAAGGCCGGGATGCTGCCGGTAAGGGTGGAGCGATCAAGCGCATCACCGAACCGCTCAACCCTCGAGGTTGCAATGTGGTGGCCCTGGGCACGCCTTCCGATCAGCAGCGCACCCAGTGGTACTTCCAGCGCTACGTGGAGCACTTCCCAGCCGCCGGTGAGATCGTGATGTTCGACCGCAGTTGGTACAACCGTGCCGGGGTGGAGCGGGTGATGGGTTTCTGCACCGATGGGCAGGTGGATGAATTCATGCAATCGGCGCCCCAGTTCGAGCGCATGCTGGTGCGCTCCGGCATCGTTTTGCTCAAGTACTGGTTCTCGGTCAGCGACGAGGAGCAGGAAGTGCGTTTCCGCTCCCGGCTGGATGATCCTGCCCGCCGCTGGAAGCTGTCACCGATGGACCTGGAGTCGCGTGATCGTTGGGTGGAATTCTCCAAGGCCAAGGACCAGATGTTCGCCCACACCAACATCCCTGAGGCGCCCTGGTTCACCGTTGGTGCCGACGACAAGCGCCGGGCCCGTCTCAACTGCATTCGCCATCTGCTCTCGAAGATCCCCTACGAGGACATGACTCCCGCACCGATTGAACTGCCTCCGCGCAAGACTGGAGGGGATTACCAGCGGCCACCGATGAACGAACAGTTCTTCGTGCCCAACGCCTATCCCTGATCCACAGATCGCGGCTGCACTATCGCTCGCGGCTGCTCCATCGCTCACGCCTGCTCCATCGCCTGTCCCCGGCCATGACCCGCTCCGACGATGACCCGGCCCTGCCACCGGACTCCTCCTTGACCGTTCCCGCCACGGCTCCCCTGAGGGGCCCAGAGGGCAGCCTGCTCTACACGGGCAGCGACGGCCGGCAGTACATCGTCTGCGGGGATCCCTCCCAGGCCCTGGATCAGGACCTGATGGCCTCCTTCCAGGCCCTGCGTTCCGGAGCGCCGCGCCTGGAGGCCCTGATCCAGGCCTCCAAGGACTGGGTGGAAGAGGCCAGTGATCAGGGTCTGAGCCCTGAGGTGGCCCGTCGCACCCTGCTCTCTCGCCTCAGCCAGGCCCTCGACGATGCGTAGGGCAGGCTCGGCAGAGCGGGGATCAGTTGAGGCGATCAAACCAGAAGCCCGCCAGCTGCCAGCTGCTCAAGAGAAAGATCAGCAGGAACAGCCAGTTCAGCCAGGGGGGACGTTGCTTGTTCTCCAAACCCATCGGCCTGCCGTGGCTCCAGTGCTCCAAACCTATCGGCCCGGATGCCCAGGGCCAGTGGTCTCGTTTCCGGGCTTCTCGGGGGCACAGGGGAGCAGCTCCCCGCTGGACTCGCTCTGGCACAGTCCCCAGCGCTGGCCGCTGGCTTCATCCACCCAGCGCAGCACCTGAGGCCCACCACCGCGGCCGGTCGCTGCCGGCACCGTGATCACCGCCAGCCTGGCCTGGCCGCGGCGGTAATCGAAGCGGCAGTAGCCCAGCCCCGTGCCGGAGCAGCCACTGAGGCTGTCCAGGCGACTGCCGGAGCGCTCCCGGTCGAGGCCATCGGCGCTGGCGACCCCAGCGGGCGACCAGCCCAGCTTTCGCAGGCGCTGGTCGCCCGCAAGCATCGCTTCACCGACCCGCAGCAGCGAGGCCAGGCCGAGGTCGTGGCCGCTGCGCTGCTGGGCCAGGGCCAGGCCAGCAGCGCCCAGCAGGGCCAGCAGCAGCACGCCCCCGAGGGAGCGGCCGCCCCAGCGCTCGATGGGACAGCGGGGGCATTGGGGAAGCGGACCTTCTCGAGCCGTTGCCATGGACATCCCCGCGGTGTATTCCTTTCTGGGTTTTCCCGGCTGGGCACCTGTTCATCTCTACCTCCCCCGTCAGGGGGATCCGGCCGGGGCGGCCCTGAGGCTGGGTGCCGCCCTGGAAACCTGCCAGGCCAATGGTCAGGGACCCGGTGGTCTGGTGGCGGGCTTCCTGCGCTGCCATCGCCAGGCTGAACCCCTGGGGTCGCCGGAATTTTGCCGGGATTGCCGCTACCGCTATCTGATTGTGTATCGGCCCCAGGGGCGCTGGGCGCTGCGGATCACCGCCTGGCGGCACCCCATCGCTCAGCAGGGCTGGCGGCGCCGCTGCGGACCGATCGAGCTGGATGGATTCCTCAGGCGCTTCCATCCCTGCCGGGGAACGCAGCGGCTGGTTTACTCCGCCTGAGGTCGTGGAGGCCCTCCAGCTGGTTGTAGACCGCCAGCAGCTGCTGGCGGATGTGATCGGTGTTCTCCAGTTTGGCGAGGTTGGCGAGGACCGCTTCGATCTGGTCCTTGCTGTCGATCAGCAACCGGCATTCACTGGTACCGGGTTCGTAACTCATGGCGACTCGTGGGTGGAAAGGAACGGGATGGCTTACGCCCTCGGCATCGTGCTGTGGTCACCATCCAACGGAAAGGCTGGCGCTGACGCTGTTGGATCGGTTGCATTTCAACCGATCACCCCTCAGCCGATGTCCTCTGGTCCTGACAGGCCGGCCAGCTGACGGGGCATCAGCACCAGGAACAGCCACCACCACAGCAGCACGCCTGCGGCAAGTGGAACCGTAAGCCACCAGATCCCGAGCCAGATCCAGCTGCCGGCGATCAGCAGCACCCCGGTGAGCAGGATCGACCAGGGCTGGCACCACCAGGGTTTGAGCTGCCAGACCGACACCGCTCCCACCGCTGGGGAGGTGTCGCCGGGGGGCTCGCTCATCGGTTCAGGGGCATCAGGAATGGAATAGAAGCACCAGGCCCATGCGCAACTGGTGGAACTCCCGCTCCTCGCGGCTGAGGTCCAGCCCCACGTCGAGACCTTCCTTGAGGGCGGCTTCGTAGGGGGGGATGGACGGTGCCGCACCAGCACGCCAGAGGGCGGCGATTCCCACGGGGGTGGCATGCCAGCTGAAACAGGGGGTGAGCCCGATCGAGGGTTCCTCGAGGGCATCTTCAAGCAGGTCGCGGATTGGCATGGCTGGCTGGGCTCCGTTCAGCATCCAGATCCAGGCCTGGCCACGCAATGAGCTGAGAGTTTTCGTGATGTGATTCGCCAGGCGCGGGCTCTACGGTGCCGCCATGTCACGACTTCCAGGCCGGATCGCCCTCGTGCATGAGTGGTTCACCCCCCGCTCGGTGGGAGGGTCCGAACTGGTGGTGCAGCAGATCGATCGTCTGCTGGGTGAGGGCCGCCCCGCCGCCAGCCTTTTCGCCCTGGTGGATGGCGAAAGCGGCCGGCCAGGCAGCTGGCTGCAGGGCCGGCAGATCCAGACCAGCTTCATCCAACGGCTGCCCTGGGGGGTGAGCCACGTGCAGCAGTACCTGCCGCTGCTGCCCCTGGCGATCGAGCAGCTGGATCTGACTGGCTTTCCCCTGGTGCTCAGCAGCAACCACCTGGTGGCGAAAGGAGTGCTCACAGGCCCCGACCAGCTCCACATCAGTTACGTCCACACGCCGGTTCGTTATGCCTGGGATCAGATGCACGCCTACCTGGCCGGCTCCGCCATCGCCCGGGGACCCCTGGGCCCTTGGGTGCGCTTTCAGCTGCATCAGCTGCGTCAGTGGGATGTGAGCAGCAGCGCCCGGGTCGACCATCTGCTGGCCAACTCGCGCTTCACGGCGCGGCGGATCTGGCGCTGCTGGCGCCGTTCCAGCCAGGTGCTGCATCCGCCGGTGGCGGTCGAGCGTTTTCGCTGGGATCTGCCCCGTGACAACTTTTACCTCTGCCTCTGCCGCCTGGTGCCCTACAAGCGGGTGGACCTGGTCATCGAGGCCTGCAACCGCCTGGGCCTGCCCCTGTTGGTGGTGGGCGATGGACCGGAGCGGGCCCGCCTTCAGGCCCTCTCCGGTCCGAGCGTGACCCTGCTGGGAGCCTGCTCTGCTGAGCGGGTGAACGATCTGATGGGCCGCTGCAGGGCCTACATCTACGCCGGCCTTGAGGATTTCGGCATCGCTCCGGTGGAGGCCATGGCCGCCGGGGCTCCGGTGATCGGCCTCGGTCAGGGGGGGCTGCTGGACACCGTCCGCTGCCTGAGCGCCGAGGCCCCCCATCCCACCGGCCTGCTCTTCCAGCAGCAGAGCGCCGCCTCACTGGTTCAGGCGCTGGAGCATTTCGAGCAGGGACAGTTGTGGCACCGCCTGCCGGCGGAGCGCCAACGCCAGTGGGCCGAGCGCTTCTCGCCGGAGCGCTTCCGCCAGCGGCTGCAGGCGGTTCTGGAGAGGCGCTGGCAGCAGCATCAACGGCGCCTGCGGCGCTGTGCCTCTGGGCTGAGTGACCGCGAGAGCTGGTGAGTTGACGATTCGATTTTTAAAGTTCCCTCACCTCGGGGGCGTTGATGTCCGGCACCTCACTCAGCGCCTATGAAGCAGCCGGCCCCGTTGTCCGGCCTCTGCAGCTGGTTCCCCCGCGCGTGGTCGTTGATTCGATGACCACCGCGGTGCCCACGGCCGAGCAGCTGATCCGGGCGCAGTCGAAGCGCGCCCGCGTGCTCAAGCGCAGCGGCGACATCGTCTTCTCCCTGGCGGTGCTGGCCCTGGGCAGTCCCCTGCTGCTGCTGCTGGCGGTGCTGGTGAAGGTGAGCTCCCCGGGTCCGGTGTTTTATGTGCAGCGTCGCATCGGCCGCGGCTACAAGGGCTTCGGTTGCATCAAGTTCCGTACCATGCGACGCGACGCTGACCGCGTCCTCAAGACCCTGCTGGAGCAGTCGCCCGAACTCAAGGCTGAGTTCAAGAAAGACTTCAAGCTCAAGGCCGACCCGCGCATCACCTCGATCGGAGGCTTCCTGCGCCGCTCCAGCCTTGATGAACTGCCCCAGTTCATCAACGTGCTCAAAGGCCAGATGAGCGTGGTCGGCCCGCGTCCGATCGTCTGGGATGAACTGGAGCGCTACGGCCGCCGGATGGACGAGGTGCTGGCGGTGCGTCCGGGTCTCACGGGCCTCTGGCAGGTGTCGGGGCGCAACAACCTCAGCTACGACGCCCGGGTCAAGCTCGATGTCAGCTACGCACGGCGCCGCACGGTGCTGCTGGATCTGGCGATCATCCTGCGCACGGTGGGGGTGATCCTCTACCCGCGGGATCGCGGCGCCTACTGAAGCTGTCCCAAGGCCAGCAGCAGCGGCAGACTCACGGCCAGCCAGAGGGCTTCTAGGCGGCTGCTCAGCGTCAGGATCAGGTCCACGGCGCAGGGATCGGCCGCCGGGAAGCCTCGGCCCAGGATCGGTTTGGATCGGGCCACGCCGCCGTAGTGGTTCACGCCCCCCAGTTGAACCCGGGCCGCCAGGGCATAGGCCGCCATCGACACCCCGGCGTTGGGGGAGGGATCGGCAGAACCCTGGCGCAGGGCCTCGCGCCCCAGCCCAGGGCCCTGCCCAGGCCGGCCGGCAGCGGCCGGCAACGTGAAGGCCACCAGCCGGGAGGGCAGCCAGGTGAGCAGGTCATCGAGGCGGGCACCGGCGGTGCCCAGCCAGCGCAGCCGCCCGCGCCGGTAGCCGAGCATCGAATCGAGGGTGCTGGCGGCCTTGTGCATCCAGACCAGACTCAGGGGGCCCGGGGCCCCGCCAGCCGCCCCAAAGATCACCCAGATCCCGGCACCGGCCAGGATCCAGAACAGGGGGCCGAAGAGCCCATCCACGGCATTCTCAGCGGCGGTCTCTGCCGCGGCGCGCAGCATCTCGGCTCGGTTGAGCCCCTGCACATCCCGGCCGACGATCCAGGCCAGCCGGCGGCGGGCCTCTTCCAGGCCCTCCAGCTGTGCGGGGTCGTCAGGGTGTTGAAAGGCTGCGGCGGCCGAGATCCCCAAGCCGTCGATCGGGGCCAGCACCCCCCGCACGGCCCTCTCCAGGCTGCCGCCGGCCAGGGCACTGGCCAGGCAGACCAGCAGCAGCGGAAGCCCGAGCCAGGCCAGCGGGGCGGGCAGGCTCAGCGCTGAAGCCGAAGCCAGCGCCAGTTGCTCCACACTCCATCCCGTCAGGCCGCTGAGGCCCACCACCAGGGCGGTGAGGCCCAGCCCCACCAGGCGCAGCCGGTGGGGCTGATCCCCGGCCCAGCGCTCGCCGGGAGCCCGTAGTTGCTGGATCAGCCAGCCCATCGCCTGCACCGGATGGGGCCAGCCGATCGGATCGCCCACCAGGCGATCCAGGGCGGCGGCCAGCAGCACCAGCAGCCAGAGCTGGCTCGGCGCCGCCAGGGTGATCACTGGGCCTGGAGCGTCAGCGGTGCCGGCTGCACCAAGGTCGGCGGGAGCAGCAGAGCCGCGGCCATGAACAATCCGATCTGAACGGGCAGGGCCACCGGCAGGCCGAGCAGCTGGGCCATCACACCCATGGCCAGGCTGCCCAGCAGGCCGCCGATGGCCCCGGAGCGCGCCAGGGTCTGCCAGCGCAGGGGTGCATCGCCCAGGTGACGCAGGCCCCTCACCTGGCCCAGGTCGCTGGCCTGGGCCAGGCCGCCCATGGGCAGAAACAGCAGCAACGCCCCCCAGCCCGGCAGCCAGCGCGTCGCCCCCAGCAGCAGGGCCAGGGCCAGGTAGCGGAGGCCCCCCTCCAGGCGTGTTCCCAGCAGGGGCCGCGCCGCTGGCCACCAAGCCAGGCCCCAGTCGCCGCCCAGACTGCGCCCCAGCCCGTAGGCGGCCAGCACAAGGCCGAAATCCAGGCAGGTGCCGGCCTCCACCTGACGCACCCACAGGGGCAGCAATCCGAACAGCCCGCCGAACAGCACCCCCTGCAGCGCACAGCGCCAGCTGAACGCCACCGGCGCAAGCGGGCCCTCAGCGCCGGGAGCCTGGATGCGCCCCTCCCCCCGGGCCTGACGGGCCAGGGGCAGTACCGGCAAGAGCAGTACCAGGGCTTGGCTGAACTGGAGCAGGGCGCGGCCGATCGGGAACAGCAGCGCTGTGAGGGCATGGCCGAGCAGGGCACCGAGTTCGCCGGCCCGCCGCAGCTGAGCCATCGGCCGTTGGCGCCCCTTCAGCAGGGTCCGCTGCAGGGGCAGGGCCGTCATCTGGGTGCCCATCGCCACCGCCAGCACCGAGACCATCGCCAGCAGCACGGCAGCCGAGCTGGCGGGCGCCGGGGAGCCAACGGCCGCGTTGGTGCTCACCCCCACGCCCATCAACACCAACACCGCCAGCAGTTGCAGCATCACCCCGGCCAGGGGACGACGGATCAGGGGAAGCAGCGCCGGCAGGGTGACCAGGGCCGGCAGCAGGCTGTTCAGCAGCGGTGAAGGGTTGAGGCCGCTCACCATCCAGGCGGTGGCGGCCAGGGTGAGGCTGGTGCTGGCCTGGGCACTGCCCCAGGCCAGCACGGGCAGATTCAGCCTGGAGCCCAGCGTTGAACCCACCTTCGAGCCCACTGCTGAGCCTCCGGGGCGGTGTCGCCTCAGGAGGCCTTCAGCCAGCTGAACATGGAGCGCAGGCCCACGCCCACCTGCTCCACCGGATGGGCCGCATCGCGGTTGCGGGCCTTGGTCATCTCGGGCTTGCCGGCTTCGCATTCGGCCACGAAGTTGCGGGCGAAGGTGCCGTCCTGGATGTCGCCGAGGATGCGCTTCATCTCGGCTTTGGTGTCGGCGGTGATCAGCCGCGGACCGCTGACGTAATCGCCGTACTCGGCGGTGTTGGAGATGGAATCACGCATGGCGGTGAGGCCGCCCTTCACCATCAAATCAACAATAAGTTTCACTTCGTGCAGGCACTCGAAGTAGGCCAGCTCGGGCTGGTAGCCCGCATCCACCAGGGTTTCGAAGCCGGCCTTCACCAGTTCGCTGAGGCCACCGCAGAGCACGGCCTGTTCACCGAAGAGGTCGGTTTCGGTCTCTTCCTTGAAGTTGGTCTCGAGGATGCCGGCGCGGGTGCCGCCGATCGCCTTGGCGTAGGCCATCGCCAGGGCGCGGGCATGGCCGCTGGCATCCTGGTGGATGGCGAACAGGGCTGGCACTCCCTGGCCGTTCTGGTATTCCCAGCGCACGGTGTGGCCCGGGCCCTTGGGCGCGATCATCACCACATCCACATCCGCCGGCGGCTTGATCAGCTCGAAGCGGATGTTGAAGCCATGGGCAAAGCTCAGCACCTTGCCGGGCTTGAGGTGGGGCGCGATCTCGGCGTCGTAGACGGCCTTCTGGGTTTCATCGGGCAGCAGCACCATGATCCAGTCGGCGCGCTCGGCCGCCTCAGCCACGCTCAGCACCTCAAGGCCATCGGCCCTGGCCTTCTCCGCCGAGCGGCTGCCGTTGTAGAGACCCACCACCACACTGACGCCGCTGTCCTTGAGGTTGAGGGCGTGGGCATGGCCCTGGGAGCCGTAGCCGATGATGGCCACCGTCTTGCCGTCCAGCAGGCTTAGATCGGCGTCGGAGTCGTAGAAGAGCTGGGCCATCCGGCGAATCGCTCAGGGCAAACAATGAGCCTACGTAAGCGCCGGTCGGTCCAGGCGCTGAGCGATCCGGGCTCAGGCCTCGCCGGGGTGGGAGATGACCCGGTCGATCAAGCCGTAGTCCTTGGCCTCGGCCGCGCTGAGGAAGTAATCGCGGTCGGTGTCCTTGGTCACCTTCTCGAGGCTCTGACCACACATGTCCGCCAGGCTCTGGTTGAGCATGTCCTTGATGCGCAGGATCTCGCGGGCCTCGATCTCGATGTCGCTGGCCTGGCGCTGGCTGGTGCCGCCCAGGGGCTGGTGGATCATGATCCGCGCGTGAGGCAGGGCCAGGCGCTTGCCCTTGGTGCCTGCCGCGAGCAGGAAGGCGCCCATGCTGGCCGCCAGGCCCACACAGATGGTGATCACATCCGACTTGACGTACTGGATCGTGTCGTAGATCGCCAGCCCGGCCGTGACCGATCCGCCCGGGGAATTGATGTAGAGGTAAATCGGCTTGCTGTTGTCGTCAGAATCGAGATACAGCATCTGAGCGACGAGGCTGTTGGCGACGCTGTCGTTCACCTCCGAGCCCAGGAAGAGGATGCGCTCCACACCGAGGCGGGTGTAGATGTCGACCCAGCGCTCGTACTGGCTGCCGGGCAGGCGATAGGGAACGCTGGGAGTGCCGATGGGCATGGCTGTGGGTGCGGAACGGGGTGGTGACGGAGTGAAAGACGAACGGGTGGGCTCAGGCCGAGCCCACCAGGGGCACCGGTAGCTGCTTCTGGCTGGTGAGGATCCGGTCGATCAGGCCGTACTCCATGGCCTCCTCAGGGGTGAGATAGGTCATGCGATCGGAATCCTTCGAGAGCTGCTCCACGCTGCGGCCGGTGTTGTCGGAGAGCATCTGCAGCATCACGCGCTTGTTGTGCAGCACTTCCTGGGCGCGGATCTGGATGTCGCTGGCCTGGCCGCGGGCGCCGGAGCGGGGCTGGTGCAGCACGATCGAAGCGTGGGGCAGGGCCGCCCGGTGGCCCTTGGTACCCGCCGAGAGGATCATTGCGGCGGTGCCCATGGCCTGGCCGATGCAGATGGTGTGCACCGGTGGCTTCACGTAGCGGATGGTGTCGCAGATGGCGAAGGCCTCGGTTTCAAAGCCGATGGCGTCGCCGGAGTACCAGCTGGTGCCTGTGGAATTGATGTAGAAGAAGATCGGCTTCTCGGGATTGTCGAACTCGAGGTAGAGAAGCTGGGCAATGATCAGCTGGGTCACATCGATCCCCATCTGACGCTTGGCGTCGTCGTCGGAGAAGAGGGGGAGGCCGAGGTAGACGATCCGCTCCTTCAGCATCAGCGACGGCAGATCGGGCGGCGGTGTGCGCATCACGGCGGAATCGCCGTAGTAAGGGGCCGACACCGACATCTGAAAACGCTCTACAGGGCCTGAAGGGGAGCCTAGCGGGGGCCCGTCGGCTGCTGGATGGCAACGGGCTGTTTCGGCCCCTCCTGGTCGCAGCGGGCGAAGACCATTCGCCCGGCTGGGGTCTGCAGGGCTCCGGTCACGGTCACGGGCAGGCGCTGGCCGATGCGCGCCCTGGCGGATTCCACCACCACCATGGTGCCGTCCTCCAGATAGCCCACCCCCTGGTTGGCCTCCTTGCCCTCGCGCACGATCTTGAGCTGCAGGGCGTCGCCGGGCTGCACCTCGGGTCGCAGAGCGATCACCAGGGCGCTCAGGTTCATCACCTTGAGATCCTGCACCTCGGCCACCTTGGCCAGGTTGTAATCGGCGGTGAGCAGGGTGCCGCCGGTGTCGGCGGTGAGCTTGAGCAGCTTGTCGTCGGCGCCGTTGCCCTCGTAGCGCGTGCTGTTCACCACCAGGCGGCGGCCGTAGGTCTCGCGCAGGGCAGCCAGCAGGTTCAGGCCGCGTCGGCCCTTGCCCCGCTTCTCGGCGTTGCCCGAATCGGCCAGCTGCTGCAGCTCATCGATCACAGCCTGGGCCACGATCACCTGGCCCTCCAGCAGGCCCGATTCCAACAGCCCGCGGATGCGCCCGTCGATGATCACGCTGGTGTCGAGGATCTTGGCGGTGGCCGGTTGCAGCACCCCATCGGCCACCAGCAGCGCCTCGGTGCTGGAGGGGTTGAACAGCCGCAGCAGCGTGCGCCCGTGCACCTCGGCGAGGTTGTAGCCCAGCACCCCGAAGAACACGTTGCTCAGCACCGCCGCCAGCGGCTTGACGAAGATCACTTCCCAGGGCAGCGGCAGCAGCAGGATGGGTGCCAGCAGCAGGTTGGCCACCAGCAGCCCCAGGATCAGCCCCACGGCGCGGCTGACCAGCAGGTCGGTGGGCATCGAGCGCACCTGGCGCATCAAGCGGCGTCGCAGCAGCTGGAAGAAGAAGCCGGCCAGCAGCCCGAAGAAGGCTCCGAAGCCGCCCAGCACCCAGCGCAGGCCCTCGAGGTTGGTCACCTGCAGCAGCAGGGTCTCCGGCAGCAGATCCACCCCGAGCCAGCCGGTGGCTGCGCCGGAGATCAGGAACAGCAGCAGGATGAGCGGGTCCACCATGGCTGGGTTGTGAGCTGCCCTGAGCCGGGAACCCGCAGCATGGCTGATCCAGTCCCATTTGACCGGGAAAGGTATCCGTACATTTGCCTACGGACATGTGGCGAATCCTGAAGCCGACCACGCCCAACCTCTCCCCAGGCCGTGACCGCACCCCGCGCCGCCTACCTCCACATCCCCTTCTGTCACCGCCGTTGCTTCTACTGCGACTTCGCTGTGGTTCCGCTCGGGGACCATGCCGATGGCGCCCATTCCGGCTCGATCGCCGCCTATCTGCCCCTGCTGCAGGCGGAGATCGCCGCCTCGCCGAACCCGGCCCCGCTCTCCACGCTCTACATCGGTGGCGGCACCCCCTCGCTGCTAACCCCCGAGCAGATGGGCCAGCTGCTGGAAGGCCTGCGCCAGCACTTCGGCTTCGCCCCCGGCGCAGAGATCACGCTGGAGATGGATCCGGCCAGCTTCGATCGCCCGCGCCTGGAGGGGATGCTGGCTCTGGGCATCAACCGGGTGAGCCTGGGCGGCCAGAGCTTCGACGACGCCGTGCTGGAGCGCCTGGGCCGCCGCCACCGCCGCCAGCACCTGCTCCAGGCCGCCGGCTGGCTCCGCCAGGCCCGCGCCGCCGGTGCGCTGGCCAGCTGGAGCCTGGATCTGATCCAGGGGCTGCCCGAGCAGGATCTGCCCCACTGGCGGCAGCAGCTGCAGCAGGCCCTGGAGCTGGAGCCGCCCCACCTCTCCGTCTACGACCTGATCGTCGAGCCCGGCACCGTCTTTGAACGGCTTCAGCAGCGTGGGCAGCTGCCCCTGCCGGATCCGGATCTGGGGGCCGACCTGATGGACCTCACCGGGGAGCTGCTGCGCGGCGCCGGCTACGGCCGCTACGAGATCTCCAACTACGCCCTGCCCGGGCACGCCTCGCGCCACAACCGCGTCTACTGGAGTGGGGCCGGCTGGTGGGGGTTCGGCCTCGGGGCCACCTCGGCTCCCTATGGCCAGCGCCTGGCCAGGCCGCGCACCCGGGAGGCCTATGCCGCCTGGCTGCAGATCCCTGGCACGGCCAGTGCGCCGCCCGGGAGGCCACCCTTTGATGAGTGGCTGATGGTGGGTCTGCGCCGGCGCGAAGGGGTGAACCTGGAGCAGCTCGCCCGGGCCGCGGGCCTGAGCGCGGCTGATTGCGGCTCGCTGCAGGCCTTGATGGCCCCCTGGCGTCAGCGGGGGCTGCTGCTGGTGGAGGGCCAGCGCTGGCGGCTGGCGGATCCGCAGGGACTGGCCCTCAGCAATGCGGTGCTGAGGGAGCTGCTGGCCTGGTGGGAGACCCATCAGCCTGTAGAGGGGCCCCTTCCTGCGGCGGAGCGGCGGAGTGCAGCCAGCCCCTTAGGGCCTCCACGCAGAGCTGGCGCCCCGCCAGCAGCGGCGGGCTGAAGGGCGGTTGGCTGGGGGTCAGGCCCAGCAGGTCGGCCGTGACCCGCACCTGGCCGTCGCAGTCGTCGCCGGCGCCGATGCCGATCACGGGAATGGCCAGCTGCCGCCGCAGGCTGCCGGCCAGATCCGACGGCACGTGCTCCAGCACCAGGGCGCAGCAGCCGGCGGCCTCCAGGTCCAGGGCCTGGCGCCGCAGGCGTTCCTGGCTGATGGGATCCCTGGCCTGGCGCCGGTAGCCCAGCCGGTGCACCGACTGGGGGGTCAGGCCCAGGTGGCCCATCACTGGGATGCCGCTGCGCACCAGCCGGTCGACCACGGCCACGGTTTCCGGTTCGCCCCCCTCCAGCTTCACGGCGGCGGCCGCACTCTCCTTGAGCACCCGGCCGGCGGCGGCCACCGCCTGATCACTGCCGCATTGATAGCTGAGGAAGGGCAGATCGCAGATCAGCAGCGGCTGCTGGGCCAGGGGCCGGCGCAGGCCCCTGGCCACGGCCTGGGTGTGGCCGATCATCTCCGCCAGGGTCACCGGCAGGGTGGTGGCGTGGCCGAGCACCACCATCGCCAGCGAGTCGCCCACCAGCAGCACATCGCCACCGGCCTCCTCCACCAGCGACGCCGAGAGCGCGTCCCAGGCGGTGAGCATCAGGATCGGCTGCCCCGCCTGCTTGCGGGCCACCAAATCACCGGGTCTCAGGGGCACGGGCAGGAACCTCTCGGGCTTGCGTTGCTACCATCATCTCGACTCGGACCCACGCGGCCCGGACGCCCAAATCTGGTCAGGACCGGAAGGGAGCAGCCACACGGGATGCTCCAGGCAGGCGTGGACTCCGGGTCACCCCCTTCAATCAGTAATCGCTCATTCAGCTTTCGATGCTGCGGCTCTGGCGGTTGAGCAGGAACGGTGGGATCTTGGCGCCGCGCTGCTCAGCCTCTGCCTCGGTATGGGTGAGCTCGGGGCTGGGGGCGAAGGTGGCGCGGGGGCGTTCGCTGCGGTAGGTGCTGCCCGCCTCGAAGCCGGTGGCGATCACGGTCACATGGATCTCGCCTTCGAGCTTCTCGTCGACCACCGCTCCCACGATGATGTTGGCGTCGGGATCGACCACGTCGTAGATCACCTCCGAGGCCGTGGTCATGTCCTCAAGGGTCATGTCCTTGCCGCCGCTGATGTTGATGACGCAGCCCTTGGCCCCATCAATGCGGGCGGCTTCCAGCAATGGGCTGCTGATGGCGGCCTGGGCGGCTTCCACGGCCCTGGAGCGGCCGGAGCCCACACCGATGCCCAGCAGGGCCGTGCCGGCCAGGGTCATCACCGAGCGCACATCGGCGAAGTCGACATTGACCAGGCCCGGCTTGGTGATGATGTCGCTGATGCCCTTGACGCCCTGACGCAGGACGTCGTCGGCGGCGCGGAAGGCCTCCTGCAGGGGTGCTCCTGCAATGGCATCACGCAGGCGGTCGTTGGGGATCACGATCAGCGTGTCGACGTACTCCGCCAGCCGGGCGATGCCCTCCTCGGCCTGCTTCATGCGCTTGCGACCCTCGAAGCCGAAGGGCTTGGTGACGATGCCCACGGTGAGGGCGCCGCATTCCCGGGCCACCTCGGCGAGGATGGGGGCGGCACCGGTGCCGGTGCCACCGCCCATGCCGGCGGCGATGAACACCAGATCGGCCCCTTCGAGGGCCTCCTGAAGTTCGTTGCGGGATTCTTCGGCCGCCTTCTGGCCGATCATTGGATTGCCGCCAGCGCCGAGGCCCCGGGTGAGCTTCTGACCGAGCTGCACCCGCCGCTGGGCCGCTGATTGCAGCAGGGCTTGGGCGTCGGTGTTCAGCACCCTGTAGCCCACCCCTTCGAGATCCGAGGCGATCATCCGGTTGACCGCGTTGCTGCCTCCACCGCCAACACCGATGACTTCGATCCTGGCGCTCTGGCTGGGAACGATGCCGTTACTGGAGGGCGAGGAGGTCAATGGGGGTCGGAGTAAGTCGACAGGTGGGATGGGGTGTGGTGCTGCCGTGGGCTGGCTGCCCGGGGAACCGTTGACACTCATCTCGGGCAGCATTATGTCGGCGACGGGGTTGAAAGATCCTGTGCGATGCGGCACTTTTGCGTGAATTGGGTTTTCTCGCAATGGGTCGGTGCGGGTTTGCAGGCCGTTGCTGACCCCGCGTCCTCCAGCGCATCAGTCCACACCCTGCCCAGGCCGCTTCGGCTTGGGGGCAGCGGCTGCCGGAGCGGGCAGCCCCAGTTCGGGCTGGTCCGGGTCGCTGAGATCGATGGAGCGCACCCCCTGGCCCTGCAACCGCTTCGGCAGTTCCCCTGATAGGTAGCGCAACACATCCAGACGATGGGCGAGGTCGCCGTCCGGGCCACCGAGTTTCACCTCCCCCAGGGTGCTGGTGGTCAGCCAGAGGGTGCCGTCGGGTTCGAAGCGGATGGTCCTGAGGGGGCTGCCCAGGTCGTTGCGGCGGTCGATGAGTTTGACGATGGTGGGTCTGAAGCGGGCCTGCCATCCCTGCACCCGGATCGCTGTTTCGGGCTGGCTGCCGCTGGATCCCATGCCCTGCTGACTGCTGCTGATCCAGTTGCCCAGCCGATCGACATAGCCCTGCTCGCTGCCCCTGGCTGTGCGCCGCTCCGCCCGTGCCACCACCTGGCGGTCCACCAGTTCGATGCGCAGTCGGGGCGGCAGGATCAGTCGCTCCACGGTCACCTGCTCCACCGGCAGGGCCTCGAGGAGTTCGGAGCGCAGCAGGCGGGGATCGAGGGTCAGCAGCGGCATGGGAAAGCGCAGCTCGGCGGCGGCGATCGCCTGCTCTCGGCTGATGCGCTCACTGCCTTTCACCTCCACCTGCGAGGGGCCGCTCAGGGTCCAGCCCTGGCGCAGCAGGCCGTAGCCGAGGCCAGCGGCGGCGGCTGAGAAGACCACGAGCCGCCAGAGGTTACGCAGCCGCTCCTGCCGGCGCTGCAGCCGCAGCTGCCGCCGTCGCTCCACTCCTGGTGCCTGGGGAGCTGGGCTCACAGCTCACAACGGGAGCGGGCCATCAATTCATCCATCCAGCGGCGGGCCCGCTCGGCATCGGAGAAGGGCAGATCCTCCTGCTGGCCATCGCCCACCAGCCGCACCCGGCAGCTGCCCTGGCTTTCCTCGGTGAGGGGAGCATCCCCCGATCCCAGGGACATCAGCTCCAGCAGTTCCAGCTTGCTGATGACGAAGGATCCCTGGGGTTTGAGCACCCCGGCTTCGAAGGTGCTCCAGGTCACGACCCCCTCACTGAGCCGGGCCGCGCCGCAGCCATCGAGTTTGGAGAGTTCCGAGCCTGCCGCCCAGTCGCGGAAGAGCCGTTGCCGCCGCCGCTCCAGCCAGCCCAGGGCCGTGAGCAGCACGAAGACCACCAGCAGGGGCAGCCAGAGCAAGCCGTGACTCATTCCGCCGGGTCCTCGTGTGATGGTGCACCGTCCCATTCTCCCGCGCTCTCCACCAGTTGGTGCACGAGATCCATCAGCGGCACGCCGCTGGCGGCCCAGAGCATCGGATACATGCTCTGGCTGGTGAAGCCCGGCAGGGTGTTGATCTCGTTGAGCCAGAGCCGCTGCGTCGCGTCGTCGTAGAAGAAATCCACCCGGGCCAGCCCTTCGGCGGCCACCGCGGCACAGGCCTGAAGCGCCATGGCGCGCAGGCTCTCGCTCACGGCTTCGGGCAGCTGGGCCGGAATCACAGTGGAGCTCAGCCCCGCCGTGTACTTCGTCTCATAGTCGTACCAGTCGGCGGCGAAACGGATCTCCCCCACCACCGAGGCCTGCAGGCCGCCCTGGCCCCCCGCCCCCTGACCAAGCACGGCGCACTCCAGCTCTCTGGCCGTGACCCCTTGCTCCACCACCAGGCGCGGATCCAGGCCTGAGGCCAGCTTCAGGCCCTGCAGCAGGGAGCTGCGATCGCTGGCCTTGCTGATGCCCACCGAGGAGCCCATGTTGGCCGGCTTGACGAAGCAGGGGAAACCCAGATCGCGCTCCAACCGCTCCAGCAGCCCCTCGGCGTCCTGGAGCAGGTCTGCCGCCTGCACGGAGGCGTAGGGCACCTGGGGCAGGCCCGCGGCGGCGAAGGCGGCCTTCATGGCCTGTTTGTCCATGCCCAGGGCCGAGCCCAGCACGCCAGAGCCCACGAATGGCACCTGCATCAGGGTGAACAGACCTTGGATGGTGCCGTCCTCGCCGTTGGGACCGTGCAGCACCGGAAACCAGACATCAACGCCTTCCGCCTCGCTGGGAAGGGCGCGGAAGCCGGGGCTCCCCAGGGGCTGATCCGTGGCGGACCGGCGCAGCTGCTCGTCGGTGGCTGGTGCGGCGCTGGAGAGCACGGCCTCTGCCAGCTCAGGCCCCCACCAGCGGCCGCGGCGATCGATGTAGAAGGGCAGGACCCGGTAACGCAGGAGGTTCTCGCCCTCCCTGAGACCTCCCAGCACAGTGATGGCCGAGCGGATCGAGACCTCATGCTCATCGGAGGCCCCCCCGAACACCAGGCCGACGCAGCGGGGGGAGCTGGGCATGGGGGCGGCTGGATCCGAGTCGGCGCCAAACGTATCAGCCCCGCCCTGTTTCAGCTCACCACCACGCCGGTGAGCGAGAAGGCACGCACCTCTTCGATGCGCACGTTCACCAGATCCCCCGGCTGGATGCCGCCGCTGGCCAGCTCCCCTGGGCTGGGGGGTGGGGCCGGATCGGGGAAGAAGGTGAGCCGGTTGGTGCGGGTGCGGCCCATGCGCTGGCTGGGATCGCGGGGGTTGCTGCCCTCCACCAGCACCTGTTCGGTCCGTCCCCGGTAGCGCTCGCTGCGCCGGCGCGCCGTGCGCTCCACCAGGGCATTGATCTCCTGCAGCCGCTCCACCTTCACGGCCTCGCTGAGCTGATCGGGCCAGTCGGCGGCGGGGGTGCCCGGCCTGGGCGAATAGGCGGCGGTGTTCACCTGGTCGAAGCCGATCTCCTCGATCAAGGCCAGGGTGCGGTGGAACTGGGCGTCGCTTTCACCGGGGAAGGCCACGATCACATCGGCGCTGATCGCCGCATCGGGCATGCGCTCACGGATGCGCTCGAGGATGCGCCGATAGCGCTCCACCGTGTAGCCGCGCGCCATCGCCTTGAGCACGTCGTCGTCACCGCTCTGGAAGGGGATGTGGAAGTGCTCGCAGAGCTTGGGCAGCTGGGCGCAGGCCTCGATCAGGCGCTCGGTGAAGTAGCGGGGGTGGCTGGTGGCGAAGCGGATCCGCTCGATCCCGGCCACGTCGTGGACCTGGTGGAGCAGGTCGGTGAGGGTGTGCTGACGGCGGCCCTCGGGGGTGATGCCGGGCAGGTCGCGGCCGTAGGCGTCGATGTTCTGCCCCAGCAGGGTGATCTCCTTGAAGCCCCGCTGCGCCAGCCCCTCCATCTCCAGGCGGATGGCTGCGGGGCTGCGGCTCTGTTCCTTGCCGCGAACCGAGGGCACCACGCAGTAGGTGCAGCGCTCATTGCAGCCATAGATCACATTCACCCAGGCGCACACCGCTGATTCGCGGCGGGCGGTGGTGATGTCCTCGAGGATGTGATGCTCGCCGGTGGCCACCACCTGCTGGCCGCTGGCCACCTGCTCCAGCAGGGTTTCCAGGCGGTTGGCGTGTTGGGGACCCATCACCAGGTCGAGTTCAGGCACCCGCCGCAGCAGGCTTTCTCCCTCCTGCTGAGCCACGCAGCCGGCCACCACCAGGGTGAGGTGGGGGTTGGTGCGTTTGCGCTGGGCCTGGCGCCCCAGGTAGCTGTAGACCTTCTGCTCGGCGTTGTCGCGGATCGTGCAGGTGTTGTAGAGCACCAGATCGGCGCTGTGCTCACCACTTCCGGGCTCGTAGCCCATGCCTTCAAGGATTCCGGCCATGCGCTCGGAATCGGCCTTGTTCATCTGGCAGCCGAAGGTGGTGATCCAGTAGCTGCCGCGCGTTGGGGTGGTCACCGTCATCCCACAAGTTTCGACCATGGCCGAAACTTGTGGGATGCAGGCACGCCTTCGCTGGATCACGCTCACCAAGGCGGTGCCCCTGGCGATCAGCCGGGGCACCACGGCCTCGGTGCGGCGGCTGGTGGTGGAGCTGGACCACGACGGGCTCGTGGGGCGTGGCGAAACCGGTGGGTTCGAGACCGGCCACCGCGCCTACAGCACCGAGGCGGTGGCGGCCGAACTGGAGGCCCTGCTGCCCCGATTCGCCTCAGCCGAGGGGCTGGCTCTGGCGGCGCACTTGCCGGCTTTCCAGGCCCTGGAGCCCTGGCTGGCCCCGCTGTCCCCGCCGGCGCGCTGCGCCATCGATCTGGCCCTGCACGACTGGTGGGGCCAGCGGTTGGGTCAGCCCCTCTGGCGTCTCTGGGGCCTGAAGAGGGCCGCCTGCAGTCCCACCAGCGTCACCCTCGGTCTGGCTGGGGTGGAGCAGGTGCTGGCCCGGCTCGATCTCTGGCAGGAGCGCCTGGGCTGCTGGCCCCAGCGGGTGAAACTGAAGCTGGGCAGCCCTGATGGCCCAGACCACGACCGCGCCCTGGTGCGGGCGGTGACCCGGCGGTTGCAGGAGCAGGCCCAGCGCGATGGGGCCGCGGCAGTCAGTGAGCTGCAGGTGGATGCCAATGGCGGCTGGGATCTGGCCACAGCCCAGCAGCTGATCCCCTCACTGGCGGAGCAGGGGGTGGTGCTGGTGGAACAGCCGCTGCCCGCCCAGCTCGACCCCGATGCCGATGCCGCCAGCTTCGAGGCCCTTGATCTGAGCTGCCCGATTCCCCTGGTGGCCGATGAGAGCTGCTGGAACCTGGCCGATCTGCTGCGCCTGGCCCCCCACGTGGATGGGGTGAACATCAAGCTGCTCAAGAGCGGCGGCCTCAGTGAGGCCCTGCTGATGGCCCAGACCGCCCGCAGCCTTGGGCTGGATCTCATGCTGGGCTGCTACTCCGACAGCGCCCTGCTCAATGGCGCCGCCTCCCAGCTGCTGCCGCTGGTGCGCTGGCCCGACCTCGACAGCCACCTGAACCTGATCGACGATCCCTTCCAGGGCCCAGACCTTCAGGCCGATCGGCCCCTGCCCTCCGCTCGCCCCGGGCTGGGGGTGATCGAGGCACCAGGAGCAGCTGCCGCGGGTGCGCCGTGCTGAGCGCCGATGCGCCGGTGGTGCTGCTGCTGCACGGCGGCCTCGACAACCTCTCGGGCAAGACGGGCCTGGCGATGTTGCGCTACCGGCAGGGCCCGGTGGTGGCGGTGGTGGATCCGGCCCATGCCGGCGCCGAGCTGGAGGCCATCACCGGCATTCGGCGGCGGGTGCCGATCGTGGCCGACCTCAATGCCGCCCTGGCCTATCAGCCGGCGGTGGCGGTGGTGGGGCTGGCCCCATCGGGCGGTCAGCTGCCGCCCGAGCTGAAAGCCGATCTGGCGGCGGCCCTGCGGGCCGGCCTGCACCTGGCCAGCGGGCTGCACACCCCCCTGGCCTCTGATCCGCAGCTGGCCGCCCTGCGGGGGCTTGGACAGTGGATCTGGGATCTGCGCCAGGAGCCACCCGGCCTGGAGGTGGCCGCGGCCCGGGCGGCAGCCCTGCCGGGTGAGCGGGTGCTGGCGGTGGGCACCGACATGGCGGTGGGCAAGATGAGTGCCTGCCTGGAGCTCAGCGCCGCCGCCCGGCGGGCTGGAGCGGATGCCCGTTTCGTCGGCACAGGCCAGGCCGGCATCCTGATCAGCGGTACCGGCGTGCCCCTGGATGCCGTCCGCGTCGACTACGCCGCCGGAGCGGTGGAGCGGGCCCTGCTGGAGGTGGCCTCAGAGCCGGCCTGCAGCCAGGAGAGCCTGCTGTTTGTGGAGGGCCAGGGCTCCCTCTGCCACCCCGGCTCCTCCGCCACCCTTCCCCTGATCCGCGGCAGCCAGCCCACCGCCCTGCTGCTGGTGCACCGCGCCGGCCAGAGCCATGTGAACAGGCATCCCCAGGTGGCGCTGCCACCGCTCTCTGAGCTGATCAGCGTGCTGGAGGGTCTGGCGGCCCTGGGCCGGCCCACGGGCACGGCACCCCCCCGGGTGAAGGCGGTGGCGTTGAACACCGCCGGCCTGGCCCAGGACCGTGCTGATGAGGCCTGTGCCGCCCTCAGTGAAGCGCTGGGGCTTCCCTGCGCAGATCCGGTGAGGGATGAACCAGCAGCCGATCGACTGCTGGTTTCATTCAGGGCGAGCGAGGGGATTCGAACCCCCGGATGGCGGCACCACAAGCCGCTGCCTTAACCACTTGGCGACGCCCGCCGTGGTCTTTGCCAATGTATCAAGCAGCCTTGCACCCTCCCTTTGCGGCCCGCCTCTTCGCTTCGCCTCGCCCGCTGGGGCACCGTCCTGGCCCTGGGCGGAGGGGTCACCGGCGCTGCCCTGGTCTTCTCCAATCCAGGGATGGAGGAATTCGAGGTCTTCGCCGGCGACCAGCTGGCTGAACTGGCGGTGGAAGAGGTCTGTGCCAAACGCCTGCCGATGCCCCTGCAGCTGGCGATCCAGAACTGTCCTGAGCTGATCCGCAGCCAGCACAAGGTGCTCGGCGACCTGGCCCGCCGCAACACCCGGAGGCAGAATTTCGGATTGTTCAGCCTCTACCGCACCCGGATCGGTGGCCCCTCGGTGCTGCCGTTTCTCGATCTCCCCGTGTACCGCGTGCTCACCGTGGCGGCCGCCGGGCATTTCAGGATCCTGACCACCTCCAGCGACAACGACCAAGAGAGGGCCTCCGCCGATCGTGCGCTTTGGTGAGCGCGGCTGAATCGCTTCCCCCTGTGCTTCCTCCTGTGCTGCCTCAGCTGCTGCCACCGCTGCTGCTGCCGCGTGCCCTGATCGATCCCCAGCTCAACAACCTGCCCCCGGCTGATGAGGGCGGCCTGGTGGCGGTACGCCTGAGCCATCAGCACGGCGTGATCACGGCGATCGAGGCCCACCCCCGCCGCGATGGGGAGTTGCTGCCCCTGGCGCTCACCCCCCTGGTGGAGCCCCATGCCCACCTCGACAAGGCCTTCAGCTGGGAGGGCCATCCCAACCCGGCGGGCACGATGCAGGGCGCCCTGGCGGCCAACCTGGCGGAGCACCAGGGCCGCAGCCTCGAGCAGGTGCTGGAGCGGGGTGAGCGGGCCCTGGAGCGAGCCTGGCGTTATGGCCTCAGGGCCGTGCGCAGCCACATTGACAGCCTCGGCCCCGGTGCCGAGCCGGGATGGCAGGGACTGCTGGAGCTCCAACAGCGCTGGGCTCCACGGCTGTCCCTGCAGCTGGTGGCCCTGGTGCCGGTGCGGCACTGGGCCACGGCGGCTGGCGCGGCCCTGGCCCGCCAGCTGGTGAGCCGTGGGTCCCAGGGAGCGGTGCTGCTGGGGGGTGTGCTGGGCGCGCCCATGGCCCCCAGCCGTGCCGATGCGGAGGGGCTGCTGGCCCTGCTGCAGCTGGCCGACGGCCTGGGGGCTCCGGTGGATCTGCACGTCGATGAGAGCGGTGAGGGGGGGGGTGCGGGGGTGGCGATGGTGGCCAGGCTGGTGCGGCGCCACCGCATCGGTGTGCCGGTCACCTGCAGCCACAGCTGCTCGATGTCTCAGTTGGGGGCAGCCCGCCTGAGCCGGCTTGCCGATGCCATGGCCGACGCCTCCCTGGCGGTGGTGGCCCTGCCCCCCACCAACCTCTGGCTGCTGGGCCACGCTGCAGGCGACACCCCGGCCAGCCGCCCCCTGGCCCCGATCCGTCAGTTGCAGCGCGCCGGGGTCACGGTGGCGGTGGGGGGTGACAACGTTCAAGACCCCTGGCATCCGGGTGGGGATTTCGATCCCCTGGAGCTGCTGCGCTTCTGCCTGCCGGCGGCCCACCTGGCCCCCTGGCAACGGCAGGGGCTGGCCCCCTTCACCACCGCCGCCTCCCGCCTGATGGGTCTGGAGTGGGACGGGGTGCTGCGTTGCGGGGCCCCAGCCGATCTGGTGGTGCTGGCCGCCGGCAGCTGGAGTGAACTGCTCTGCCGGCCTCCCCATCGGCGGGTGCTGCGCGCTGGCCAGTGGCTGCCGGAGCCGGCCCCGGCCCGACCGGAGCTGGCGGCGCAGCTGGAGGCGATGGCGGCGGGCCATGGCTCTGGGTTGGTCCAGCGCGGCTGACTAGACCGGAAGCAGGCGTGAGTTTCCGCCTGCTGTTTGCCGCCCCGCTGCTGTGCCCCTCGATCCAGCCCTCCGTCCCGCTGAGCTGGCCGTTGCCAGCCAGCTGCCGAGCGACCTGCCGGCGCCCGCCAGCGACGCCCAGCTGGAGGCACTGGTGGCCGAGCTGAGTTCAGGCGCCGCGGCGGGTCTGGTGCTGATCCGCAGCGGGCCGGAGCTGGAGCGGCTCTCCCGCGATTTCTTCTCCTATTCCCCGGTGCTGACGCCCCTGCTGCAGGACCGGCGGGCCCAGCTGGTGGTCAAGGCCAGCCGTTCGGAGCAGGTGCGGCTGGTGGCGGGAGCCTGTGCCCGCCATGGGGTGTCGATCACCCTGCGCGGCAGCGGCACCGGCAACTACGGCCAGTGCGTTCCCCTGGCGGGGGGTGTGGTGCTCGACCTCAGTGGCCTCAACCAGGTGCGCCAGCTGGATCCCCTCAGCGGCGTACTGACCGCCGAGGCTGGCTGCCTGCTGGCCGACCTGGAGCAGCAGCTGGCGCCCCATGGCCGGGAGCTGCGCCTCACCCCGAGCACCCGCCGCAGCGCCAGCCTGGGGGGGTTCATCGCCGGCGGCTCCGGCGGTATCGGTTCAGTGCGCTGGGGCTTCCTGCGCGATCCCGGCCACCTGCTGGCCCTGGAGGTGGTGACGGTGGAGCCGGAGCCGCGCCTGCTTCAGCTCGATGCCAGCGCCAGCGCCCCGCTCAACCACGCCTACGGCAGCAACGGCATCCTCACCGCCGTGACGGTGGCCACGGCCGCGGCGGTGCCCTGGCAGCAGCTGGTGGTCGATTTCAGCAGCTGGACGGCCGCCCTGGCGGCGATCCGCAGCTTGCCCGCCACCGCCCTGCTGCTCAATGGCCTCTGTCTGCTGGAAGCAGCGGTGGCCCGGCAGCTGCCCTGTCCGGGGGGGCATGGCTCGGACACCTGTCCCGCGGCCGATGGACATCGCCTGCTGCTGCTGGCCGCCGCCGATGCCCTGCCGGCCCTGGAGCCGCTGCTGGCGGCCCTGGGCGGGCGGCTGGTCTGGCAGGCGCCGGAGCAGGGCAGCCGGGGCGTGCCCCTGCGGGAGCTCTGCTGGAACCACACCACCCTGCACATGCGCGCCCACGACCCCGGCTGGACCTACCTGCAGATGCTTCTGCCCCAACCGGAGGCCCCGGCGCTCGACGCCCTCAAGCAGCGCTGGGGGGATGATCTGCTCTGGCACCTGGAGGCCGTGCGTCAGCAGGGCATCCAGCGGCTGGCTGCCCTGCCCCTGGTGCGCTGGCGGGGCCGGGCGGCGCTGCTGGAGCTGATGGAGCAGGCCCGGCAGCTGGGCGCCTTTCTGTTCAACCCCCACGTGCTCACGGTGGAAGACGGCGGCCTGGGGGTGATCGACGCCGATCAGGTGGCGGCCAAACAGGCCTACGACCCGGCGGGGCTGCTCAACCCCGGCAAGTTGCGGGGCTGGACGGAGCGACCTGGGCCGAGCGCTCCGTGGCCTGGCAGCGTGGCTTAGGGGCAGTCGAGGCTGAGGCGGGTGCTCACTCCGGTGGTGGGGTTGGTGCCCTGGGCCCGAAGGCAGAGGGCGCGTTGATCGGAGCGATCCAGCAGGGCATCGCTGAAGTCGGCGTCATCGATCAGGGCGCCGCTGAAGCTGCTACCGGCGGCGATCACGCCCCGCAGCAGGGCACCGCTCAGGTCGGTGCCGCTGAAATCGGCCCGGTCCATCAGGGCATCGGAGAGATCGGCGCCGCTGAAGTCGGAACGCAGAAACGCTGACTGGGTAAGGATTGCTCCGCGCAGATCCGCGCCACTGAAATCGGCATCCCGGGCCATCACCCCGGCGAAGGAGGTGTTGGCCAGCTGCTGGCCGCTGAAGTCCTTGCCGTCCTGGTTGGTGAGGGTGTAATCGACCCGGTCCTGAAACAGGGCACGATCCTGCAGGCCCACCCCTGTGCTGGTGTCAAGGGCGAAGGCGGGGGTGCTCCAGGGGCCGCCCAGCAGCGCGGCCGCCAGCAGCGCCAGCAGCAGGGCGCCCAGGGCGGCGGGCCTGCCGCGGCGGGGCTGCTGTTGCCCTTGGTGGCCTTGGGGCTGAAGCGGATGCGTGGCAGGGGTCATGGGCTGCAGCGGGTAGTGGTCTCCACTCTCCCCTGGATTACCCCGATGGATCACCACGAGTCCTGGAGGGCCCCTGAAGCGATCAGTCCTCCGATCAGGTAGAGCGATCCCGCCACCACCACCGCCTGGCCGCCGGCCCTGGCCGTGGCGGCGCCGAGGGCTTCAGCCAGCGTGGGGCTCGCCAGCAGGCGTCCGGCCAGCTCGGGCGCCTCTGCCAGGAGGGCCTCCAGGCTCCAGCAGGCGTGCTCCGGCACCGGCACCAGCCAGGCCCGATCCGCTGGGGCCAGCAGTGCGCGCAGCATCGCTGGGGCCGGCTTGTTGGCCAGCACCCCCAGCAGCCAGCAGCGGCCGCCTTCGCTGGCCACGGTCTGATCCAGCTCCTGGCGCAGGGCTTCGGCCGCCGGCAGGTTGTGGGCCCCATCCAGCAGCAGGGGGTGCCCCCGCCAGAGCACCGACTGCAGCCGCGCCGGCCAGCGGGCCCCCTCAAAGCCCTCAACGATGGCCTGATCGGGGATCGTCCAGCCCCGTTGGCGCAGAGCCTTCACCAGGCCGAGGGCCACGGCGGCGTTATGGCGCTGCACCAGGCCGGGCAGGCCGCTGCGCCAGCGCAGCTGGCCGGCCAGCAGATGCTCGCCGTCGCTGGCCAGCGGGTCGACCCAGAGCAAGGGGCTGCCGCTCTCGATGGCGCACTGATGCAGCACCGCCGCGGCCTCAGGTTGCTGGGGGCCGCTCACCGCCAGGCTGCCGGGGCTGAAGATGCCTGCCTTCTCCGTGGCAATGGCCGCGATCGTGGCGCCGAGCACCTCGGCATGGTCCATGCCGATGGAGGCGAATCCCAGCACCTGGCGGTCTGGGTGGACGGTGGTGGCATCCAGTCGCCCCCCCAGGCCCACCTCCAGCACCACGATCTCGAGGCCGGCGTCGGCGAAGGCCTGGAACGCCGCCAGGGTCACCAGCTCGAAGGGGGTGAGGTCGTGGCGCCGGGCCAGGGGCTGCAGATCGCCCAGCAACTGGCGCAGCTGCGGCTCGGTGATGGGCTGATCCCCCAGCCGGATGCGCTCACACCAGCTCACCAGGTGGGGAGAGGTGTAGAGCCCGGCGCGCAGGCCACTGGCCAGCAGCGCGGCGTGCACCAGGGTGCAGATCGATCCTTTGCCGTTGGTGCCCGCCACCTGCACCGCCGCGTAGCGGCGCTCGGGATGGCCCAGCTCTGCCAGGGCGCTGCCCATCCGCTCCAGGCCCAGATCAACCCCGCGGCGGTTGAACGGCTCGATCAGGTCGGCGAAGGAATCGATAACAGGGCCTGCTCCAGCAGCGCCACCGCCAGGCGCAGCTGGCGGGGCTGAATCACCAGCGGTGGCACCAAGCGCACCACCCGTGGCCCGGCGGGCACCACCAGCAGGCCCTTCTCAATGGCGGCCTGGACGATCTGGGGGGCGGTGGGGGCCTCCGGCCTGAGCACCAGACCCTGGAGCAGACCCCAGCCGCGCACTCCCTCCAGCCGCTGGGGGTGGCGGCCCACCAGCTCAGCCAGTAGCTGCTGCAGCAGCTCGCCCATCTCCTGCACATGGGGCACCAGCAGGCGCCTCTCCAGTTCCTGGGCCACCGTCAGGGCGGCGCGGCAGGCCAGCGGGTTGCCGCCGAAGGTGCTGGCGTGGTCGCCGGGGCGGAAGTGATCGAAGGCCTGCTTCACCGCCAGGGCACCGATGGGGAAGCCACCGCCCAGCCCCTTGGCCGTGGTGAAGGCATCGGGTTCGACACCCAGCTTTTCGTAGCCCCAGAGGCAGCCGCTGCGGCCCATGCCGATCTGCACCTCGTCGAAGATCAGGAGGATGCGGTGCTGATCGCAGAGCTGGCGCACCCGCTGGAAGAAGGCCGGATCGCCGGGGTTGACGCCCCCCTCCCCCTGAAGGGGCTCCAGGATCACGGCCGCCACGCGCGGACCATCGGCTTCGCAGCGACTCAGCAGCGCTTCGAAGGCCGCGGTGTCGTTGTAGGGGAAGAAGTGGAAACCCTCCACCATCGGCTCGAAGCCCTGGTGGTATTTGGGCTGGCCAGTGGCGCTCACCGTGGCCAGGGTGCGGCCATGGAAGCTGGCCTGGGCCGTGAGGATCAGCGGCCGCTCGATCCCGCGCACCTGATGGCCGTGCTTGCGGGCCAGCTTGATGGCGGCCTCATTGGCTTCGGCGCCGGAATTGCAGAAGAAGACCCGATCAGCGCAGCTGCGCCCCACGATCCAGCGGGCCAGCTCCTCCTGCTCGGGAATCCTGTAGAGGTTGGAGACGTGCTGCAGCTTGCCCAGCTGTTGACCCAGGGCCTTGCGCATCACCCGATCGCTGTGGCCCAGCGTGCAGGTGGCGATCCCGGCCACGCAATCCAGATAGCGGCGTCCCTGCTGGTCGCGCACCCAGACCCCACGCCCTTTGACCAGCTCCAGAGGCAGGCGGGCATAGGTGTCCATCACCGCCGAGACCGGCCTGTAAACCACCTCCGTGGGTGCCTGCGGCTGGGGGGCTGGCTGACTGGTCCGCGCCAGGGTGATGGGAGCGGTGGGACTTGAACCCACATGCCCGAAGGCGCTCGATTTTGAGTCGAGTCCGTCTACCAATTCCGGCACGCTCCCGCAGGGGCCACTTTACGTGGCAGCTGCAGGTTCAGGGCTCCAGGCGCCGGATTGAGGCGCCGACGGCGTTGAGCTTGCCTTCGAAATCGGCGTAGCCCCGATCCAGGAACTCCAGGCCGCCAACGGTGGTGACGCCATCGGCGGCCAGACCGGCCAGCACCATCGCGGCCGAGGCGCGCAGGTCGGTGCCCTGCACAGGAGCGCCACTGAGCCGAGCCACCCCCTCCACCAGGGCGGTGTTCCCCTGCATGCGGATATCGGCACCCATGCGCTGCAGCTCAGCCACGTGCTGAAGGCGGTTCTCGAAAATGTTCTCCACCACCATGCTGGTGCCCTGGGCTGTGGCCAGCACGCTCATGAAGGGGGCTTGCAGGTCGGTGGGAAAGCCGGGAAATGGCTGGGTGCGCAGGTCAACGGCCTTGATCTGCTCAGCCCGCAGGGTCATGCCCTGGCCATCGGCAGTCAGCTCGCAACCCGCCTCCACCAGCTTGTTGAACACGGCGCCGAGGTGGTCGGGGACCACCGGAGTGACGTGAAGGGAGGAGCGGGTGATGGCGGCGGCCAGCAGGAAGGTGCCGGCTTCGATGCGGTCGGGGATGACCGCGTAGTCGGCGCCGTGGAGGCGCTCGACGCCATCGATGACGATCGTGGGAGTGCCGGCGCCGCTGACGCGGCCGCCCATGGCGTTGAGCAGACCGGCCAGATCCACCACCTCAGGTTCAAGGGCGGCGTTCTCGATCACCGTTTCGCCATCCGCCAGGGCGGCGGCCATCATCAGGGTTTCGGTGGCGCCGACGCTGGGGCATTCCATGTGAATGCGGCCGCTGCTGAGACGCTGGCTGCGGCCCGGCACGGCGGCCGACACCACCCCGTGCTCGATGCTCACCTGGGCGCCGAGGGTCTTGAGACCCTTGACGTGCTCGATCACCGGCCTGGAGCCGATCTTGCAGCCACCGGGCAGGGGCACTTTGGCCATGCCCAGGCGGGCCAGCAGGGGGCCGATGCAGAAGAAGCTCGCCCGCAGGCTGTTCACCAGCTCATAGGGAGGGGTCGACTGGCTGAGGTGGTTGGCATCAAGCTCCACCCAGTCGGGCCCCCGTCTCACGCGCACCCCGAGCGCGGTGAGGATTTCGCTCATGCCGGCGATGTCCGTGAGGGGCGGCACGTTGCTCAGGCGCAGGGTGTCGCGGCTGAGCAGGCAGGCCGCCATCAGCACCAGGGCAGAATTCTTGGCACCACTGACCCGGACCTCACCGGCGAGCCGTCGTCCACCGGTGATCTCGAGCTGGGGCACCAGCAGTGAGGTTGGCGTCGGTGCGACGGTCAGGGTCATGGCAAACGGGCCGACTTTTGGTTCCGGAATCTTGACAACCCAGCCAGCGACCGTCTAGGCGTCCGCCCATGGAACTGTCATGGATAGTCGCAAGTTTGCCTGATCGCCTCTGGCAGGTGGTCTGGCGCTGGTCGGGGCGGCCCGCCGTGATTTATGGTTTCCCAGTCGCTTCGGTGGCACGCCAGCGGATGTGGCGGAATTGGTAGACGCGCTAGTTTCAGGTACTAGTGGCAGCAATGTCGTGGGAGTTCAAGTCTCCCCATCCGCACTTTCCCCAGCCCACGCCCTCTTCTCTCCCCTGCGGGGACCAGTGTTTCCGGCCGTGGTGCCGCCCCACCCATGATTGTCATCAAGATCACGAACTCTTCTGAGGTGGTCGCCAAGAAGATCGGTAAATTTCTGGAAAGCCTCACTCCCGATGGCATGGATGAATCCACCATCGAAGACATCGTCGTGAGCCGCTTGGTGGAAAACCTCAGCAGCGAGGGCATCGAAGGTGAGGTGGCCTCGATCCGTGGCATCGATCTGGAAGAGTCCGGGATCCTGATCAAGGACCCCATGCATGTGCGCCGCCGTCAGACCTTCTGAGGCCAGTGAGGGCTCCGCTGGGCACTCCCGCGCACCTGAGCTGATCAGCAGCCGCCGCAATCCGCTTGTGGGTCGGCTCCGCGCCCTGCACCAGCCCCGCGGCCGCCGGGAGCAGGGCCTGCTGCTGCTGGAGGGCACCCATCTGTTGGAGGAGGCCCTGCGCCTGGGCTTGTCACCCGATCAGGTGCTGGCCAGCCCCGGCTGGATCGAGCGCCACCACGCGTTGCTGGCGGCCCATCCGCGAATGGCCACCGTGCTGCAGCCGGTCGCTGAGCCGGTGCTGGAGGCAGTGGCCACCACCGCCCACCCCGATGGTGTGGTGCTGACACTGCCGTGGCCGCAGCCCCCGGCTGACCAGGGCCTTGGGGGCGAAAGCCTCGGCTTCGTGCTGGCGCTCGATCGCCTCCAGGACCCCGGAAATCTCGGCACCTTGATGCGCACGGCCCTGGCGGCAGGAGTCCAGGAGCTCTGGCTGGCGGAGGGAGCCGACCCCTTCCAGCCCAAGGTGCTGCGTGCTTCGGCGGGCGCGGCTCTGGCCCTGCCCTGCCGCCGGCTGGAGCAGCTGCTGCCCCGCCTCGAGAGCGCCCGCGCCGGCGGCGCCCAGGTGGTGGCCTCGGTGGTGGCCGGCGGGAGGCCCTACTGGCAGCTCGACTGGACCCGCCCCACCGTGTTGCTGCTCGGTAACGAGGGAGCCGGGCTGGCGCCGGAGCTGCTGGCCGCCAGCAGCCACCTGGTCACCATTCCCCACAGCGGGGCGGTGGAATCGCTGAATGTGGCGGTGGCCGCCGCGCCCTTGCTGTTGGAGCGCTGGCGTCAGCTGACGGGGGAGAATGCGGGGCAACAACCGCAGCAGTTCAGGTGAGCGACGCCAGTGCAGCCAGCTTTGACTTCGATCTGATCGTGATCGGTGCCGGCTACGGCGGCTTTGACGCCGCCAAACACGCCGCCGACCATGGCCTGCGCACGGCGATCGTCGAATCCCGCGACATGGGCGGCACCTGCGTGAACCGGGGCTGCGTGCCCTCCAAGGCCCTGCTGGCCGCCAGTGGCCGGGTGCGGGAACTGGCCGATGCGGAGCATCTGCGCGGCTTCGGCATCCATGCGGCTCCGGTGCGCTTCGAGCGCCAGAAGATCGCTGACCACGCCAACCAGCTGGTGGCCACGATCCGCACCAACCTAACCAAGACGCTGGAGCGGGCCGGCGCCACGATCCTGCGGGGCAAGGGCCGGCTGGAGGGTTCCCAGCGGGTGGCGGTGCGTGAAGCCAGCGGCATCGAGCGGGTGTACTCCGCCCGCGACGTGATCATCGCCACCGGCTCTGATCCCTTTGTGCCCCCCGGCATCGAAACCGACGGCCGCACCGTCTTCACCAGCGACGAGGCCATCAGCCTGGAGTGGCTGCCCCGCTGGATCGCGATCATCGGCAGCGGCTACATCGGCCTGGAGTTCGCCGATGTCTATACGGCTCTCGGCTGTGAGGTCACCATGATCGAGGCGCTCGATCGGGTGATGCCCACCTTTGATCCCGACATCGCCAAGATCGCCGCCCGCAAGCTGATCGATGGCCGCGACATCGACGCTCGCGCCGGCGTGCTGGCCAAGACGGTGACCCCGGGATCGCCGGTGCGGATCGAGCTGGTGGAGATGGCCAGCCGTGAGCCGGTGGAGACCCTGGAGGTGGATGCGGTGCTGGTGGCCACCGGGCGGGTGCCCGTGAGCAAGGAGCTCAACCTGGAGAGCGTCGGGGTGACCACCAATCGCGGCTTCATTCCGGTGGATGAGGCCATGCGCGTGCTGGTGGATGGCAATCCCGTGGCCCATCTCTGGGCCGTGGGCGATGTCACCGGCAAGATGATGCTGGCCCACACCGCCGCTGCCCAGGGAGGCGTGGCCGTGGACAACATCCTGGGTCACCAGCGCCTGATCGATTACCGCTCGATTCCGGCGGCCACCTTCACCCATCCCGAGATCAGTTCCGTGGGCTTGAGCGAAGCCGACGCCAAGGAGCTCGCCGCCGCCGATGGCTTCGAGCTGGGTCTGGTGCGCAGCTATTTCAAGGCCAATTCCAAGGCGCTGGCGGAGCTCGAAAGCGACGGTCTGATGAAACTGCTGTTCAACCGCTCCAGCGGTGAGGTTCTGGGGGCCCACATCTATGGCCTCCATGCCGCCGACCTGATCCAGGAGATCGCCAATGCCGTGGCCCGGCGCCAGAGCGTGCGCGAGCTGGCCAACGAAGTGCACACCCACCCCACCCTGAGCGAAGTGGTCGAGGTGGCCTACAAGCAGGCGGCCGCGGCCCTGGTCTGATGGTCCGTCAGGCAGGACTGTCGCAGGGGATCTCGGCGTCCACCGCTTCTACGATCTGAGTCCAGCATTCTTTGCCGTCAGCCCTTGGAGATCCGTCGTCGCCCGCCCAATCCCCCCGTGCGGGTGGCCCACATGCAATTCGGCATTCCCCATGAGGAAGCGGCTCCGCGCCACATCCTTGAGGAAATCGTCTGGGAGAAGGATCGGGAGGTGGCGGCTTCGCGCGAGCGTGTGCCCCTTGAGAAACTCAAGCAGCAGGTGGCGGAACTCCCCTCCTGCCGCGACTTCGTGGCCTCCCTGCGTGCCAGTTGCCGCAAGCCGGCCGTGATCGCCGAGGTGAAGAAGGCCAGCCCCAGCAAGGGCGTGATCCGTGAGGATTTCGATCCTGTGGCTATCGCCCTCGGCTACCAGACCGGCGGCGCCAGCTGCCTCTCGGTGCTCACCGACAAGGCTTTCTTCCAGGGGGGCTTCGAGGTGCTGGTTGACGTGCGCCAAGCGGTGGAGCTTCCCCTGCTCTGTAAGGACTTCATCCTCACGCCCTACCAGCTGTATCAGGCCCGCGCCGCCGGGGCTGATGCCGCCCTGCTGATTGCCGCCATCCTCACCGACCAGGACCTCACCTACCTGCTCAAGGTGGCCCATGCCCTCGGCCTGGCGGTGCTGCTGGAGGTGCATGACGCCGCCGAGATGGAGCGAGCGCTGGCCCTCGATGGGGTGGAGATGATCGGCATCAACAACCGTGATCTCACCAGTTTCCACACCGATCTGGCCACCACCGAGGAGCTGATGGCCCGCTTCGGCGAACGCCTGCGCCGGAAGGGCGCCCTGCTGGTGAGTGAGTCGGGGCTGGGCAGCCGGGAGGATCTCGATCGCGTGGTGGGCGCCGGCGCCGATGCGGTGCTGGTGGGTGAAGCCCTGATGCGCGAGGCCGACGTGACCCTCGCGCTGGAGACCCTGATCGGAGCCTGAATCTCCCTGGCCGACGCCGGATTGCGGGCGGCTGCTGGGGCCTGGAGGTCAAGGGAAAACCCCCAGCCGGACCTGCACAGAGTGCGAAGGTCCAGCTGGGGGTTGGGGTGGGCCAGCTCCTGCCGGAGCCAGCCAAGTGCTGAATGGGGAACTCAGACCTTGCGGCTGTAAAACTCCACCACCAGCAGTTCGTTGATCTCAAGGGCCACCCACTCGCGCTCGATCCGACCGTTCACCTTGGCGGTGAACTTGTTCTTGTCGAGTTCGAGGTTGGGGGGGATGTTGGCCAGACCCGGGAATTCCAGGTTGCCTTCGGCAAGCTGGCGGCTGGCCTTGCGCTCCCGCACGACGATCACGTCGCCGGGGCGGCACTGGTAGCTGGGCACATCGACCACACGGCCGTTCACGGTGATGTGACCGTGGTTCACCAGCTGGCGGGCGCCAGGAACGGTGGGCCCGAAGCCGAGGCGGAAGCAGATGTTGTCGAGACGGTTCTCCAGCAGCTTCAGCAGGTTGGTTCCGGTGGAACCCTCCTGGGCGCGCGCTTTCTTCACGTAGCGCACGAGCTGGCGCTCGGAGATGCCGTAGTTGAAGCGAAGCTTCTGCTTCTCTTCGAGGCGGATGGCGTATTCGGAGCGCTTGCGACGGGCTTGGCCGTGCTGACCGGGGGGATAAGCCCGCTTGGCGGACTTACGGGTGAGACCAGGAAGGTCTCCCAAGCGCCGCGTCACCCTCAGGCGAGGACCGCGGTAGCGAGACATGTAGACAGAAACAGAGGACGGGGTTCTGGAACGAAGCGCGCTCTGGCCGTGGGCCAGGCCGTCCGGGGAGCATGCTGGAGGCATCCTCCAGGCACCCGGTCGTGCAACGCCAGTTGACGATCCTATCCGTTGGCTTCTCAGGCCTCAGCCGGGCACTGCAGCAGCTCCTGCTCGCCCTGATCAGCGGCTACCGCCGCTGGCTCTCACCCCTGCTCGGTCCCCGCTGCCGCTTCATCCCCAGCTGCAGCGCCTATGGCCTTGAGGCGATCCAGCGCCATGGCCCCTGGCGGGGCGGCTGGCTCACCCTCAGACGCCTGCTGCGCTGCCACCCCTTCACTCCCTGCGGTTGCGATCCGGTGCCCGAGTGAACCAGCCCGCATCCCCCCTGCCGCTCCTGCTGCTCTACAGCCGTGATGGCTGCTGCCTGTGCGAGGGCCTGGAGGAGCGGCTGCTGGCCCTGAAGCCACCGCCGCCACTGCAGGTGGTGAATGTGGATCACGATCCCGAGCTGCAGGCCCGCTACGGGCTGGAGGTGCCGCTGCTGGCGGTGCTGCGGCAGGGGCGGCCGCAGCTGTTGCCGCGGGTGGGGCCGCGGCTGGGGGGGGAGGGCCTGCAGCGCTGGCTGCGGAAGTGTCTGGCCGAGCTGCCTGGCCCGCCGCCGAGCGCCTAAAACTGCGCGAACTCCACAGCGCCTGTCCCCACCCCTGGGGATCACGTCCCGATGCCCCAGCTGCTCCACTCCCTCCTGCAGGACTGCGCAGTGGCGATTCCCGCCCAGTTGCCTGATGCCGTGGTCACCGGCCTGAGCTGCGACTCCCGCAGCGTCAGCGCCGGCACCCTGTTCATCGGCCTGCCCGGGGGGCAGGTGGATGGCGGCAGCTTCTGGCCCGCCGCCCTGGAGCGGGGGGCGGCGGCGGCCCTGATCGGGCCGGCGGCGGCCGCCCAGTGCCCGCCGGGGCCGGCTGATCCGGTGCTGGTGCTGCAGGAGCCGGTGGCGGAATGGGCCGGTCGTCTGGCGGCCGCGTTCTGGCACGACCCCAGCCGGCGTCTGGCCCTGATCGGTGTCACCGGCACCAACGGCAAGACCACCACCACCCACCTGATCGAGCACCTCAGCGCCGGCTGCGGTCAGTCCACGGCCCTGTTCGGCACTTTGCTCAACCGCTGGCCGGGGCACAGCGTCACGGCATCGCACACCACCGCCTTTGCCGATGTGCTCCAGGGTCAGCTGGCCCGGGCGGTGGAGGCCGGAGCCCAGCTGGCGGCCATGGAGGTGAGTTCCCACGCCCTCGACCAGCGCCGCGTGGCTGGCTGCCACTTCGCCGGGGCGGTGTTCACCAACCTCACCCAGGACCACCTCGATTACCACCCTTCCATGGAGGCCTACTTCGAGGCCAAGGCGGGTCTGTTCTCAGCGGAGCGGCTGGAGGGCACGGCCGTGGTGAACATCGACGACCCCTGGGGCGCACAGCTGGCCACTCAGCTCTCCAGCCGGCTGGGGGAGCGGCTCTGGCGGAGCTCCCTGGCCGCGCCGGCCGCTGGAGCGGGCCCCGAGGATCTGGCCGAGTTGCGCCTCGACGACCTGGTCTTCGCCGCCGATGGGGTCAGCGGCACCCTGATCACGCCCCTGGGGCGCGGGGCGTTCCGCTCACCCCTGGTGGGCCGCTTCAACCTGATGAACCTGCTGCAAGCGGTGGGAGTGCTGCAACAGCAGGGCCTGCCCCTGGACCGGTTGCTGGAGGCCATCCCCAGCTTCCGAGGCGTGCCCGGCCGCATGGAGCGGGTGGTGCTGCCCGAGGCCGACCAGCTGCCGGCGGTGCTGGTGGACTACGCCCACACCCCCGATGGCCTGGCCAGTGCGCTGGCGGCCTGCCGGCCTTTCGCCAAGGGCCAGCTGGTCTGTGTGTTCGGCTGCGGCGGCGACCGCGACCGGGGCAAGCGCCCGCAGATGGCCGCGATCGCCGCGCAGCTGGCCGATCGGGTGGTGGTGACCTCCGACAACCCCCGCACCGAAGATCCCCAGCGCATCCTTGACGACGTGGTTGCCGGCATTCCATCCGGCACCGACCTGACGGTGGAGGTGGATCGGGCCACCGCGATCGCAACGGCCGTTGCTGCGGCGGGCCCGCGCGATCTGCTGCTGATCGCCGGCAAGGGC
Organism: Cyanobium sp. CZS48M; assembly: GCA_030373145.1. Classification (GTDB taxonomy): domain Bacteria; phylum Cyanobacteriota; class Cyanobacteriia; order PCC-6307; family Cyanobiaceae; genus Regnicoccus_A. Next base: position 51,220 of record JAUCZK010000002.1, read on the forward strand.
CATGAGGATTACCAGATCCTGGGTACCACCAAGGTCCACTTTGACGACCGGGAAGAGGCTGAGAAGGCCCTGCGGGCGCGGCTCAGCTGAACCGAGCTGGGTGTGACAGAACCATTGATATCGGCGGGAATTCGCTGATGGATATCAGCCTGTCGAGTATCTTTCCCCACGTTGAGTTCTTCAGTCAGCGATTCCATGTCTTCCCCCGTGCCCATGTCGAGGAAATTCCTCGCTGAGATGATCGGTACCTTCTGGTTGGTGTTCGGTGGTTGCGGCAGTGCTGTTCTGGCCGCTGTGTTCCCCTACAACCAAGCCGGGGCCAATCCCCTCGGGCTCGGTTTCCTTGGGGTGTCGCTGGCCTTCGGCCTCACCTTGTTGACCATGGCTTACGCCATCGGCCACATCTCCGGTTGTCACATCAATCCAGCGGTCACCTTCGGCCTCTGGGCCAGCGGCCGCCATCCTGGTTCGCAGCTGCTTCCTTACATCGCCGCCCAAGTGCTGGGGGGGCTGATTGCTGGCGGCCTCCTTCTGGGCATCGCCGGTGGTCGTCCCGGCTTCGAGCTGACGGGGAGCAACCCCCTCGCCACCAACGGTTTCGGGGCCCACTCCCCCGGTGGTTACGGCCTGGTGTCGGCTCTGGTGATCGAGGTGGTTCTCACCTTCATCTTCCTGCTCATCATCCTGGGAGTCACCCACAAAGACGCGATCAAGGACCTGGCCGGCGTGCCGATCGGCCTCAGCCTGGTGCTGATTCACCTGATCAGCATCCCGATCACCAACACCTCGGTCAACCCGGCCCGCAGCACTGGCGTGGCGTTCTGGGCAGGCGGCGATGCCATGGGTCAGCTGTGGCTGTTTTGGCTGGCGCCGATCGTCGGCGCCCTGCTGGCCGGCTGGGTGCAGCGCAACCTGCTGGATGGTCCGAAGGACTGAACCACAGGCTCCTAGGCAGGCCTGGTGAGTTCGGCCAGGGTCGCAAGCAGCACCTCCAGCTCCACTCCCGTGGTGGTGATGTGGGTGCAGGCCCTGAGGCAATGGGGATCGTCGAGGGTGCGCAGCCAGATGGCTCGCTCTCCCAGCTGGCTCACCAGATCCCCTGGAGCTGCTCCCTCCACCACGAAGCTCACCAGGCCAGCCGGAGGTGGAACCTCCAGGAGCGGGTGTACACCCGGCAGCTGACTCAGGCCATGCCAGAGCTGCTGGCTGCGCTCCTGAATCAGCTTCAGCCGCTCTGGTGCCGGGGCCACCGCCTCCAGCAGCTCCAGCGACCGGCGCAGCCCGGCCAGCAGGGGCACGCAGGATGTGGCCACCTCAAAGCGCCTTGCATCTTGATGCCAGGCGCTTCCTTGATCATTTTCCTGGGCAAGGCTGCGCCAGCCGCCCATGGTGGGCTGTGCCTCAGCCAGCAGCCGCTCCGAGAGCGCCACTCCGCCCAGCCCCTCGGGGCCGCAGCACCACTTGTGGCCGGTGAAGGCATAGATGTCGGCTACGGCCGCTGCACCAGCGCCGCCAGTATCCGCCTCGTGCTCCGCCAGCGGCAGGCTCCCCACAGACTGGGCCGCGTCCACCAGCAGCCATGGCCGCCTGGGGTGCTGCTCCAGCCGGTGGGCCACGGCCGTGATCGGCATCAACTGGCCGGTGTTCCAGAGCAGGTGCGAGAGCACCACCAGGCGGGTGCGGGGCGTGAGGCTGGCCCCTAGGGCCTCCAGCACCGAGGCATTGGTACTGGCCAGATCGCCCCGCAGCCCTTTCACCGCCAGGGTGGAGATGCTGAGCCCTTTGCGGCGGGCCAGCTCACGGCAGGCCGCCACCACGCCCGGATGCTCACAATCGCTGATCAGCAGCTCATCGCCCGCCTGCCAGGGCAGGCCCCACAGGGGCAGTACACAGCCACTGGTGACGTTCTCGGTGAGGGCGAGGCGCTCCGGCGGCACCCCGCAGAGCGCGGCCAGTGCCCCCCGCAAACTCCTCACTTCCCCCTCAAGCCACGGCCAGATGTCGGCGGTGAAGGGCCCCAGCTCCTGGATGGTCCGCCAGCTGCCCGTGATTGCCTCAAGCGAGGCGGTGGGCAAGGGTCCCTGGCCGCCGTAGTTGAAGTAGGTCTTGTGGGCCAGGGCGGGCATCAGCTCCCGCAGTTGCTCTGGGCTGATGGAGCCGATGCTGGGGCCAGAGTCTCTCGTCAAGGCGAACGATCGACGGGGTTGAGAAGCATGGCAGCGACCCCGTTCCGTAATGAAGGTGGCCTCAGGCCTCGATCAAAATCGAGGAGGCCTGAGGATCAAGCGTCTGGGTGCCAATGCACTGAAGATGACGCTTGCAAAGCGGCTCCATTTCAGAGCACCTGACCCACCATCACCGCAGCAAGAGCTGAGAAAAGGGTGATGCCCAGGGCCGTGAGGGGGTTCTGTCCCTGGGCCACGGCGAAGCTGGTGACGACACCGGCTCCGAGGCAGGCGACGACGATCTGGGTGGCGGCGGAGGGACGATCCAAGGCAGACATCACGACTGAGCAGCAACGTAGGGACCCTTTTTGCAGGCACCAGCAGGGATCAGGGGTTTCGTTACCGGGGGTTGGGCTTCGTTACAGGGCGACATTGTCCTGGCTATTCGGCCCAACCAGGTTCGCTGACCAAAGCCAGCACACTCCGACTTGACCGTCATGATCGAAGTGGACAGGCTTGCCCATAGGCCCATGGAGATCAATCACCCCAACCGCAAGCCGCTCACGGCCGAGGAGCTGGTGCTGCTGGAGGAGTTCCGCCAGAAGTTGAAGGGACGGGTGCTCAGCGTGGGCCTCACCAGCGACGATGTCCGTCAGATCGTCGAGGGCCTGCGCCGGCATCCCAACACCAGTCTCGAAGTGATCCAGGCGGTGCTGGAAGAAGCCCGTGCCCTGGTCCCTGGACGGCGCCTGGTCACCTTCGACTGGGAATGAGGCCAGAGCCAGGGGTGTCAGGGGCGAAGCACCTGGTGTTGGCAGACCTTCGAGGTCGTGGGAGGGTGCGCTGAACAGGACACAGACAGCAAGCATGGCCATGGACCACGACCAGGAGCTTCAGCTGCTCGACGCCTGGTGGCGTGCCGCCAACTACCTGGCGGTAGGGATGATCTATCTGCGCGAGAACCCTCTGCTGGCCGAGCCGCTCCGGCCTGAGCACATCAAGGCCCGCCTGCTGGGGCACTGGGGCTCCAGCCCTGGCCAGTCCTTCATCTGGGCCCACGCCAACCGGGTGATCCGCCACCACGACCTGGAGATGATCTACCTCTCCGGGCCGGGCCATGGGGCCCCCGGCGTGCTGGCTCCCACCTATCTCGATGGCAGCTACAGCGAGGTCTATCCCGATAAGTCGCAGGATGGCGGCGGGATGCAGCGCTTCTTCAAGCAGTTCTCCTTCCCCGGCCATATCGGCTCCCACTGCACCCCGGAAACCCCGGGCTCGATCCATGAGGGGGGCGAGCTGGGTTACGTGCTCTCCCACGCCTGCGGCGCCGTCTTCGACAACCCCGATCTGATCGCCCTGGCCTGCGTGGGGGATGGTGAGGCGGAGACCGGCCCCCTGGCCACCTCCTGGCACATCAACAAGTTCCTCAACCCGATCAGCGACGGGGCGGTGCTGCCGGTGCTGCACCTGAACGGCTACAAGATCGCCAACCCCACCCTGCTGGCGCGGATCCCCAGGGAGGAGCTGGTGAACCTGATGCGTGGCTACGGCTGGGATCCGATCCTGGTGGAGGGCAGCGAACCCGCCGCCATGCACCAGGCGATGGCCGCCGCCATGGACCAGGCCATCGCCGCCATCCAGCGGGTGCGTCACGACTGCCGCCAGAGCGGTGAGGCCGTGCGGCCCGCCTGGCCGATGATCGTGCTGCGCTCCCCCAAGGGCTGGACCGGCCCCAAGGAGCTCAACGGCAAGAAGCTGGAGAACTTCTGGCGGGCCCACCAGGTGCCCCTGCCGGCACCGAAGAACGATCCCGAACAGCTGAAGATGCTCGAAGACTGGCTGCGCAGCTACCGGCCTCAGGAGCTCTTCGACGCCGCCGGCACCCTCAGGCCCGAACTCCAGGCCCTCTCCCCGACGGGGCTTCGGCGGATGGGCTCAAGCCCCCACGCCAATGGCGGCCGACTGCGCCGCAACCTCAGGCTGGCGCCGATCGAGGCCCATGCCGTGCACGTCGAGCGGCCAGGCCAGAGTGAGCATGAGAACACCGCACCGCTGGGGGCGCTGCTGCGCGACACGATCGCGCGCAACCCCGATTCGCTGCGGGTGTTCGGCCCCGATGAAACCGCCTCCAACCGGCTGCAGGCCATCTATGAGGTCAGCAAGAAGGTCTGGATGGAGGAGTTCCTCCCGGAAGATCTCAACGGCAGTGAACTGGCCCGCGAGGGCCGGGTGGTGGAGATGCTCTCCGAGCACACCCTGGTGGGAATGATGGAGGGCTATCTGCTCACGGGCCGCTACGGCTTCTTCCACACCTACGAGGCCTTCGCCCATGTGATCGCCTCGATGTTCAACCAGCACGCCAAGTGGCTGGAATCCTGCAATCTGCATGCCAGCTGGCGTGCGCCGATCGCGCCCTGGAATTGCCTGATCTCCTCCACCGTCTGGCGCCAGGATCACAACGGCTTCACCCACCAGGACCCTGGCTTCATCGACCTGGCCGGCAACAAGAGTGGCGATGTGGTACGCGTCTACCTGCCAGCCGATGCCAACTGCTTGCTGGCGGTGGCGGAGGAGGCCCTTGTGGAAACGAACGTCTGCAACATCATCGTTTCCGACAAGCAGAAGCATCTCCAGTACCTCACCCTCGAGGAGGCCCGCAGTCACGTGGCCAAGGGCATCGGTCTCTGGGGCTGGGCCAGCAGCGATGACCAAGGAGATGAGCCCGATGAACCCGATGTGGTGCTGGCCTGCGCCGGCGACATCCCCACCAAGGAAGTGCTGGCAGCGGTGGAGATCCTCCACCGCGAGGTTCCCAAGCTGCGGATCCGGGTGATCAACGTGGTGAAGCTGTTCGCCCTGACCGAGCCGAGCGAGCACCCCCATGGCCTCTCAAATCGGGATTTCGACAGCCTGTTCACCACAAACAAGCCGGTGATCTTCAACTTCCACGGCTACCCGTGGCTGATTCACCGGCTCACCTACCGGCGCACCAACCACTCCAACATCCACGTGCGTGGCTACAAGGAGAAGGGCAACATCAACACGCCGCTGGAGCTGGCGATGAACAACCAGATTGACCGCTTCAATCTGGTGATCGATGTGATCGACCGGGTGCCCGGCCTCGGCTCCCGTGCCGCCCACGTGAAGGAGCGGATGAAGGAAGCGATCCTCGGCCACCGCCGCTATGCCCACACCCACGGCATGGATTCCCCTGATGTGACCGGCTGGCGTTGGTCCTTGCCCAGCCCGCTCTAGGGATGAATGCCCTTGGTTCCCCCGGGTCTGCCCGGGGATCGGCGCTGGTGCTGAACGCGGGCAGCTCCAGTCTCAAGGCGGGGCTGTTCGCGGCGGATGGCCGCTGCCAGTGGCGCGAGCAGCGCCGCTGGCAACCTTCCTCCGGTGCCATGGAAGAGGTGCTCGGCGGCTGGCTTCCTGCTGCCCTGGAGGCGTGGGATGGGGCGCCTCTGCTCGCGGCTCACCGGGTCGTCCATGGCGGTGAGCACTTCACCGCCCCCACCCCCTTGAGCCCTGGCGTGCTGGAGGCCCTCGAGGAGCTGATCCAGTTGGCGCCCCTGCACAACGGACCGGCCCTGGCGGTGATGCGCTGGCTGAGCCACTGGCGCCCGCAGCTGCCCCAGTGGGCCTGCTTCGACACGGCCTTCCACAGCACCCTGCCGCTGGAAGCCCGCACCTACGCCCTGCCGGAGGCCTGGCGGGAGCTGGGTCTGCGCCGTTTCGGTTTTCACGGTCTCAACCATGAGCATGTCAGTGAAACCATCAGCCGCCGCTGGACGGCAGGACCCCAGTCCCCGCCCCGGCCCCTGCGGCTGATCAGCTGCCACCTGGGTGCCGGCTGCTCCCTCTGTGCCATCCGCGAGGGCCGCAGTGTGGCCACCACCATGGGCTACACCCCATTGGAGGGGCTGGTGATGGCCACCCGCAGCGGCTCAATCGACCCGGGTGTACTGCTGCAGCTGCTGCGCCAGGGGCTGACGCCCGAGCAGCTGGAGCGGGGGCTGCAGGGGGAGAGTGGTCTGCTGGGGCTCTCCGCTGGCCTCAGCTCCGACATGCGCCAGCTGCGTCTGGCCGCCGCCGCTGGCCACGACGGCGCCCGCCTGGCCATCGCCGTGTTCCGCCACAGCCTGCTGGAGGGCATCGGCGCGATGGCGGCCAACCTGGGGGGGGTGGATGTGATCGCCCTCAGCGGTGGCATCGGCGAGCACGACGATGAACTGCTGGCCGATCTGAAGGCCTCCCTGGGCTGGCTTGGGACCGTAGAGCTGGTGCGGGTTCCCGCCGATGAGGAGGGCCTGATCGCCCGCCGTTGCCTCAGCGCAGCAGGCGGGAGGCCGGCCGAGCCCGACCGCTGCTCGCCCACTGCTTGAGGGCCTCCAGTTGCTCGCGGGCCGTGCGCGAGAGGGGCACCAGGTCGCTGGCGGCGGCGATCAGATCCGCCTCGCCGAACTCCCGGTGCTGCGCAAAGGCCAGGTGCATCGCCTCCACCACCGTCTGCTCCAGTTCGGCGCCGGAGAATCCCGCCGTGCGGTCCACCACCACCTCCAGGGGAATGCTGTGGTTCGGCCGGCGGCGGCGCAGTTGCAGGTCGAGAATCGTGCGCCGCTCGGCGGCATCGGGCAGATCCAGCAGGAAGATCTCATCGAAGCGGCCCTTGCGCATCAGCTCCGGCGGCAGGCTCTCCACCCCGTTGGCGGTGGCCACCACGAACACCGCCGAGCGCTTCTCCGCCATCCAGGTCAGCAGGCTGGCCAGCACTCGCTGACTGGTGCCGCCATCGCTGCGGCTGTCGCCGCCAAAGCCCTTGTCGATCTCGTCGATCCAGAGCACGCAGGGGGCCATGGCTTCGGCGCGACGGATCATGTCGCGGGTGCGGGCCTCACTGGCGCCCACCAGGCCGGCGAACAGCCTCCCCACATCCAGGCGCAGCAGCGGCATGGCCCAGCTGTGGGCGATCGCCTTGGCGGTGAGGGATTTGCCCGTGCCCTGGGGGCCCACCAGCAGCACGCCCCGCGGCAGGGGCAGGCCATAGGCGGCGGCCTCGTCGCTGAAGGCCAGCCGCCGCTGCTCCAGCCAGTGCTTGAGCGCCTCCAGCCCGCCGATGTCGGCGGGGCTGGCCTCGGTGGGGCAGTACTCCAGCAGCTCGCTGCGGGCGATGGCCTGGCGCTTCTCCTCCAGCACCTCCGCCAGATCCGGCTCGCCCAGCTGGCCGCGCTGGGCCAGGGCCCGCGCCGCCACCTGGCGGATGCGCTGTTCACTCAGGCCGCTGCAGCAGTGGCTGAGCTGCTCAAGCACCGCGGCGCTGAGGGGATGGCCGCAGGCCTGGCCGATGCTCTCCAGCAGGGCGCTGATCTCAGCGGCATTGGGCAGGGGCAGATCAAGGATGGTGAGGCACTCCTCCAGCTCCCGCGGCACCTGCCATTCCGGCGCGGTGATCACCAGGGTGCGTGGCTTCTGGCGCAGGCTGGTGGCCAGGTTGCGCAGCCGGCGACCGATGCCGGGATCGTCGCAGTAGCGGTGAAAATCGAGCAGCAGCAGGATCGCGGCCTGATCCGGAGGCAGGCTCTCGATCGCCTCCAGGGCTCCCATCGGGTTGCGTTTGGCCTCACCCTCACGGTTCGGCAGCCCTTGGAGCCCCTCCACGAAATCCCAGCGCAGCAGGGTGCGCTGGCCCAGGCGTTGGGCGGCCCGCTGGAGCAAGGTGGCGATGCGCTCCTCCTCGGGGCTGCGGATCCAGAGGATCGGCGCCCGCGCCCGGATCAACAGATCCAGCTGGTCGGCCCACTCCTCGCTCATCGCCACTGGCGCAGGGCCGACCAGCGGGGATCGATGGGTGCATCGCTGGACGGCTCCCCTTGGGCGGCGGACAGGGTCTCGCGGCTGGTCTCAGCTGGATCCGGCAGGGCCGGCCCGGGGCAGTCGGCGCCGCAATGGTTCTGCAGCGGCAGCTGCAGACTCAGCTGCTCGAACAGCCAGCGGGCTGGATCGAAATGGCCGCGGGGGTCGAGGCTCTCGATCAGATCGCTGTCGGGGTCGTCAGCCAGCTGATCGGCCTCCCCCAGCCAGAGCCGTTCTGAGCCGCGGAAGCGCAGGACGTGGTTGTAGTGGCCCAGACAGCGGTCGCAGCAGAGGCTGACGATGGTTTCGGCCTCCCCTTCCACCTCCAGCAGCGGCTCACCGTGGCGGGCGCTCAGCCAGCCGCGAACCGGCGTGAGGCTCTCAAGATCCTCCAGCTGCTGGTCCACGGCCCATAGCCGTTGGTCCTGCTGCACCCTTAGTTCCTGCAGGGGCACGGGCCGCAGCAGAGATGGTTCAGGCAACGGCGAGGGACGCCGCCCCATCACTTCTTGCCCTTGGGCTCGAAGGGCAAACGCTCAACCCCGCCGCCGCTGGCAGCCACCGCCACCGTCTGCTGGCTGAGTTGCTGGTCAAGGATGTCCTGCAGGTTCTCCGGCAGGGCCTCGCGGCTGAGCAGGAAGGTCTGCAGGGCCTGGAAGATGTTGGCCACCACCATGTAGAGCAGCACCCCGGCCGGCAGCGGGAAGAACAGGAACATGCCGGTGATCATCACGGGGGTGATCTTGTTGGCCGTCGACTGCTGCGGGTTCGGCGGCATCCCTGCCCCTGAGAGGATCTGGGAGATGAACAGGCTGGCGCCGAAGGCCCCCACCAGAATGGCGATGTCCCAGTTGACGGCCCCATCGGTGTAGAAGCCCACCTGGCCCAGGGCCTTGATGAACAGGAAGCCGCTGCGGGCCGCCAGGCCGGGCACAGTGGCCTCCACCGTGGCATCACCTGGGGCGATCGCCTCGATCAGCCCGGACTCGCTGACGCGCACGACCTCCTCGCCTTTGCTCACGCGCCAGGCCGGCATGTACTTGGAGCCGTTCTCCACCCCTTCGAGCACGCTGCTGAAGGACTGGCCGTCCTTGGTGTGCAGGTTCACCTGGGCTGAGTCGCCGATGCCGAGCTTGGTGCCGGCCTCAAGGCTGGCGACCACGGGCACATGGCTGGTTTCGGTGATGAAGATCGAGTGGCTGCCGCTGTTGAACGGTTTGACCTCCACCGCGGCGATCTGGTCGGCCGGCAACACCTTGAGGTTGAGGGTGTAGGGCACATCGGCGAAAGGTGAGCCGCGCAGGGTGGCGAACAGGGCGAAGAGGATCGGCATCTGCACCAAGAGCGGCAGACAGCCGGCCAGTGGGCTGCCGAACTCCTTCATCAGCTTGCCCAGTTCCTCCTGCTGCTTCTGGGGGTTGCTGGCGTAGCGGCTCTTGATTTCCGCCTGACGCTTCTGCATCACGGGCTGGGCGATGCGCATGCGCCGGGCACTGCGGATCGAGCCTGCGCTCAGGGGGAAGAGGGCCAGCCGGATCACCACGGTGAGGGCGATGATCGCCAGCCCGTAACTCGGCACCAGCCCATAGAAAAAATCGAGGATGGGCAGCAGCAGGTTGTCGGAGATGTAGCCGATCACAGCGGGGAGGCGGCGGAAGGGTGAGGGTTTGGCCCAGTGTGCCCGAGCAGCCGATCAGGCTGCTGCCAATGCGGGCAAATCCCGCCCGGAGGCTGTGGGCGGGAGGTCTGGGTCCGGGGGTCAGGCACTGGCGGCCTGGGGGTCGGCGAATCCCTTGACGTCGGCAGAGGGCCTGGAGCCGCCGCGACGGGCCATCTGCTCAAGGATGTAGGCCTCGGTTTCGCGGAAGCGGGGCATGGAGCGCATCTCGAGCTTGGCCCCATCGCTGAGCACCAGCACCATGTCGCCCCAGGCGCCGAAGCCGCGGGGCACCGAGCGCACCTCCCGCACCTGGCTGTAGACCACCTGAGTCCGGTCGCGGCCCAGCCAGCCACCGCTGACTGAAATTCGTCGGCTGGTGATGCGGAAGCGCAGCCAGAGGGCCCGCACAATGGCGGCCACCGCGAGGGGAATGCCGATCAGGGTGAGGCCCAACAGCAGGTTGAACAGCAGATCACCGCGGGCCGGTCCCCCCTCGTAAAACGTGGTCTCGGTCACCTCAACGGTCATGGGCTCAGGCCTGCCTTGCGGAACAGCTCGGAACATTCTCCCAGCAAGGCCTCGGGACTGGCCTCCACGCAGCCGGGCTTGAGGCTGAGCAGCAACCAGAGGCCGTGGCCATCGGCGGGCCAGTGGCTGCACTGCTCGCTCAACCAAACGTGCAGCAGGCGCCTGAGCCGGTTGCGGCGCACCGAGCGTTTGCTCACCTTGGTGCTCACCACCACGGCGCAGCGGCAGCCCTGAAGGGGTGCTTGACCCAGGGGAGCTCGCAACAGCGAGGGCTCACCGACCACTGAGCGCAGCACCAGGTAGGTGCCATGAAAACGGCGGCCCTTGCGGTACAGATGATCAAAGGCCTTGTCGCCCCGCAGGCGCAGATCCCGGGGCAGGGCCATGGGGCGAGGGGCCTCCCTTCAGCGGGCCTCAGACGGCCAGACGAGCACGGCCGCGGCGGCGGCGCGTGCGGATCACGCGACGGCCAGTGTGGGAGCGCATCCGCACGCGGAACCCCGACACCCGCTTGCGCTTGCGGCTTGTTCCTTCCAGGGTGCGCTTGGTCATGGGGCGTCTCGGCGTCAGGCCTGTTGTCGATTGATCAACTTAACAGCCGGGGGTCAATCGATTCCGGGATCGATCTGGATCAGCCAGCTGCCCAGATAGCCGCCGAAGGGCACATCGCCAGGCGCCTGGGCCAGGGCATTGAACTGGTACATGCCGATGTTGAACGGATTGAAGAGCGACATGTAGACGCCGATGGTGCCATCTACCGGCACGGGCCGCTCCGGGAAGATCTCGATCGACTTGCCGTTGGCATTCACCTCGATAACGGCCGGAATCGTTTCCTTGCAGCGGGTGCGGGAGAGCATGCCGCCTTCCTTCATCACGCAGAGCTTGATGTCTTTGGGGTCGATCTTGGCGTCGAAGTTATCAGGAACGGAAACGGTGAGCTTGAGCATCGCTGTCTTGCGATCCTTCGGCCGCAGGATCAGGTAGTAATCCGATCGCTTCAGGCGCGAGGTGTCGGTCATGAAGAAGTAGAGCCGCCGGTAGTCCTTGTTGTTGTCCCAGCGGAACTCCAAGAGGCCGGGGGTGCCCTGGGCGAGGCTCGTGGCGGGAGCGATTCCGGCTCCGGCGCCCGCCAGCACGGCCCCCAGCCCCACGCCAGCGGCTGCCATCAGCAGGCCGACCCGCTTCGGCCAGGAGGCGCTCAGGTGTCGCAGCCGTTGGTGCAGGTTCGGAAGGGTCATGAATGAGGGGGGGCAGGGTTGGCCAGCGCGAAGCGGGCCCGGGTGTGAACTGGATTGTCGGCCCGCGCCAGCGGGGGCAGCTCGTTCGGGGGGCAGCGGCGCAGCTGTCAGTTGTGACCGGATCTGTCCGGCCGCAGCCGGGCCGCCTGCCGCAGGTAGGGGTGCAGCGGCACCCGGGTGGGCTCCATCCAGGCGTGGGCCAGCAGGCGGATGCAGCGGGGCAGGTCGCCCGCCACGGCCATCTGCTGACAGTCCAGCAGGGCCACCCCGTCCCAGCCGGGCTGCCGTCGGGCGACGGCCGCGGGGAAGCCGGCATCGAGATCGGCAGTGACCGAAAAGGTCACCGACAGCACCCAGGCCCCGTTGAGACCATTGCCGTCGATCAGGCTGGCGAGCAGTTCACTCACCGCCTCCTCGATGGCGGCGGCGGTATTGGCGGTGGCGGTGGTGGCGCCCCGCAGCGCCCGCAGCTCCCGCAGCTCCCGGGCCTCGCTCATGGCCGCCAGAGCCACAGCGGTTGGCCGCACCAGGCCAGCTCCAGGCTGAGGGCCTGCTGCAGGCTCCTCAGCATGTTGCGGCCAGGGATCAGGCCCCCCAGTCGCCTCTGGGGCTTGCCGAAGAGCACCGGCTGGGTCTTCTCCTCATCCAGACCGGCCAGCCGTGCCGCCAGCCGCCGGGCGTGCTCCTCATCGCCGAGCTCGTCGATCAGACCCAGTTCCTTGGCCTGGGCACCGCTGAACACCCGCCCGTCGGCGAAGGCGCGAACCACGCTGTCGCTGAGTCCGCGGCCCGTGGCCACTGCGTCAACGAACTGGCCGTAGCTGGAGTCGATCAGACCCTGCAGCAGCTCCCGTTCATCGGCGGTCAGGGCCCGGTCCGGCGAGAGAATGTCCTTGTAGAGGCCACTCTTGACGGTCTCGAAGCTGATGCCGACGCGCTCCAGCAGTTTCGAGATGTTGTTGCCGCGCAGGATCACGCCGATCGAGCCGGTGATCGTGCCGGGGTTGGCCACGATCTTCTCGGCGGCCACTCCCACATACACGCCGCCGGAGGCGGAGATGTTGCCGAAGCTGGCCACCACGCGGCAGCCCTTGCTGCGCAGGCGACCGATGGCCGCATGGATCTCCTGGCTGTCGCCCACGGTGCCGCCGGGGCTGTCGATGCGCAGCAGCAGCGCCGGGAATTCCCTCTCCTCCACCTGGCGGAGGGCTTTGACCACGCGCTCCCGGGTGGGGCCGGAGATCGCCCCCTCGATCACGATCCTCGCCATGCTCTTTCGGGACTTGCGGCGCCAGGGCCAGGGCATGCGATGCAGTTCGGAGTCGCTGGATCTTAAAAAGGTCACCGCCGACCGCTTCGATGACCCCTCCGCTGCGTTGGCTGTTGATGCTGCTGCCCTTTGCCCTCTGGGGCACGGCGATGGCGGCGATGAAACCTCTGCTCCAAACGGCCGGCCCGCTCACGATCGCCTGGATGCGGCTGCTGCCGGCGGCCCTGGTGCTGCTGCTGGTGGCCCGTCTGCAGGGGCGCTCCCTGGTGGTGGCCGCCACTGATCGCCCCTGGCTGTTGGCCTTCGCCCTTGTGGACGGCACCCTCTTCCAGGGCCTGCTGGCCCGCGGTCTGGAGAGCACCGGCGCCGGCCTGGGCTCGGTGCTGATCGATTCCCAGCCCCTGCTGGTGGCCCTGCTGGCCCGCAGCCTCTTCGGTGAGGCGATCAATCCGGTGGGCTGGTCGGGCCTGCTGCTGGGTCTGGCCGGCATCGCCTGCCTGGGCCTGCCGGCACCGCTGCTGCGGCACTGGTGGCTGGATGGGCCCCAGGTCCTGGGGCTGCATCCCTGGAGCCATGGCGAGACCTGGATGCTGGGGGCGGCGGTGGCCATGGCGGTGGGCACCGTGCTTTGCCGCTACGCCAGCCGTGGCAGCGATCCGGTGGTCGTCACCGGTTGGCACATGCTGATCGGCGGGGTGCCCCTGCTGCTTGGCTCGCTGGGCGTCACCCGTCTCGACGGGGCGGCGGCGCCCTTCTGGCCGGCCTGGAGTGCCCTGGAGTGGGGCCTGATGGCCTACGCCAGCGTGCTGGGCAGCGCCCTGGCCTACGGGCTCTTCTTCTGGTTCGCCAGCCGCGGCGACCTCACCGGTTTCACCGCCCTCACCTTCCTCACGCCCGTCTTCGCCCTGCTCTGCGGCCTGCTGCTGCTGGAGGAGCGGCTGCTGCCGCTGCAGTGGTTCGGCTCGGCGCTGGCCCTGGTTTCGGTGCTGCTGATCAACCAGCGGCAGCGGCTCTGGCGCCAGGCCCTGGCCGATCCACCGCCCCTGCTGCCATGACGGTCCCCTGGCGACTGCTGGTGGTGAGCACGCCGGTGGGGGCGCTCGGCTCCGGCGGCGGCGGCGGCGTGGAGCTCACCCTCGAGGGCCTGGTGGCCGGGCTGATCGGCCGCGGCCACCGGCTCACGGTGCTGGCCGCCGAGGGGTCGCGGCTCTCGAGGGACTGCGCCGCAGCCCGGCTCTGGACGGTGGCGGGCGTCGATCAGCCCAGCTGGCAGCACCAGGGCCGTGACGCACCCGTTCAGATTCCCGCCGCCGGGCTGCTGCCGGCCCTCTGGCGCCAGGTGCAGGCTCACCAGGGCGAGTTCGATGCGGTGCTGAACCTCGCCTACGACTGGCTGCCCTTCTGGCTCACCCCCCTGCTGCCCACGCCCCTGTTTCACCTGGTGAGCATGGGCTCGGTGGCGACGGTGATGGATGAGGTGATCGAGGCCGTGGCCCGCAGCGACCAACGTCGGCTGGCCTTTCACACCAGGGCCCAGGCCGGTGATTTCCGCTTGCCCGCTCCACCGCTGGTGGTGGGCAATGGCTTCGACCTCTCGGCCTACAGCTTTCAGGCGCGGCCTGCTGCTGAGCCCCTGCTGGGCTGGGCCGGCCGCATCGCCCCGGAGAAGGGCCTGGAGGATGCGGCGGCAGTGGCGGCCCGCCTGGGGGAGCGGCTGCTGGTCTGGGGGGTGCGGGAGGACCCCGCCTACGCGGCCGCTGTGGAGGCTTCGGTGCCCCCCGGCACCATCGACTGGCGTGGCTTTCTGCCCACCCAGGCGCTGCAGGCGGAGCTGGGCCGCTGCCGCCTGCTGCTGAACACGCCCAAGTGGAACGAAGCCTTCGGCAACGTGGTGGTGGAGGCGATGGCCTGCGGCGTGCCTGTGGTGGCCTATGCCCGGGGCGGCCCCGGCGAGCTGATCGTGCCGGGGGTCACCGGCCTGTTGGTGCCCGCCGACGACGTGGAAGCCCTGACACTGGCGGCCCGGGGCGCGGCGGCACTGGAGCGCTCCGCCTGCCGCCGCTGGGTGGAGCGCCATGCCTCCAGGGAGGCCTTCGCCGAGCGGATCGAGACCTGGATCCGTGACGGTCTGCGCCCGGCCTAGGTTCGCTGCGACTCAGGCGCCCCCGTGTCCCCGTCCCCTTCCCGTTCCCCGGATGGGGGCCCACTCACCGCCGGCCGCTGGGCGGTGCTGGCTCTGATTCTGGTGCTGGGCATCGCCCTCTTCCTCTGGCAGCTCGGCGCCACGGGGCTGGTGGATGAAACGCCCCCCCTGTTCGCCGCCTCCGCCCGGGCCATGGCGGAAACCGGCCACTGGCTGATTCCCCACGTCAATGGGTTGCCCCGCTACGACAAGCCGCCGCTGATCTACTGGCTGATGGGGCTGGTCTATGCGATCCCCGGCCAGGAGCAGTGGAACCCCCTGGGCACCTGGGCGGCCCGCCTGCCCTCTGCCCTGTCGGTGATCGCGGTGATGCTCAGCCTGGGATACACCCTGCTGCGCTGGCCCCAGTCGAGCGGGGGGCTGCGCTCCGCTTGCACCGCCCTGGGGGCGGTCCTGGCCTTCGCCCTCTCGCCGCTGATCCTGCTCTGGGGGCGGATCGCCGTCAGTGATGCCCTGCTCACCGGCTGCCTGGCGGTGGCGTTGCTGCTGTTCTGGCAGGGCTGGGCCGAGCCCCGCCGAGCGGTCTGGCCCGGCTGGGCCGTGCTGGGCCTGGCGGTGCTGGCCAAGGGGCCTGTGGCCCTGGCCCTGGCGGGACTGACCCTGCTGGGGTTCGGGCTCAGCCAGCGTCGCCTGGGGGGCCTCTGGCGACGGCTGCGGCCCCTGCCGGGGCTGGCGCTGACGGCCCTGGTGGCCCTGCCCTGGTATCTGGCGGCCCTGGCGGTGGAGGGCGAAGCCTTCTGGAACAGCTTCTTCGGCTACCACAACTTGCAGCGTTTCACCACGGTGGTGAACCAGCACCTGCAGCCCTGGTGGTACTTCGCGCCGGTGCTGCTGGTGGCCGGCCTTCCCTTCACTCCCCTGCTGCTGCTGGGGCTGCTCAGGGCCCTGGGCCGCTGGAGGCGCCGCTGGAGCGCTCCGCTGGCCGGGGGCGCCTCCCGGCCCGAGCCCGCCGGCTCCCTGGCCAGTTACGCCGCCTGCTGGTTGCTGGCGGTGCTGATCTTCTTCACGCTGGCCGCCACGAAGCTGCCCAGTTACTGGTTGCCGGCCACGCCGGCCGCCGGTCTGCTGATCGCCCTCACCGCCGCCGAGGGCGGGCGGGCCAGCCGCTGGGCCCTGGGGGCCTCCGTGGCGCTGATGGGGCTGCTCACCGTGGTGCTGACCCTCTCGCCCCGCTGGATTCCCCTGATCAACGATCCGGAGATGCCCACCCTGCCGGCGGAGCTGCTGGCCAGTGGACTGGTGCTGCGCGCGGCGGTCTGCTTCGGCCTGGCCACCAGCGCCGGGATCTGGCTCTGCTGGACGCCGCAGCGGCGGCGCTGGGGACTGCTGCCCGCCCAGCTGGGTCTGGTGCTGTTCCACCTGCTGGCGGTTCTGCCGATGTGGGGCCTCGGCGACGGCGTGAGGGGGCTGCCGGTGCGAACGGTGGCCCAGCAGGTGCGCCTGGCGCGCCGGGGCTCTGAGCCCCTGGCGATGGTGGGCATCCTCAAGCCGTCGCTGCACTACTACACCCGCCAGGTGGTGCTCTACGAGGGCATCTCCCCCACCGCGCTGGTGAACCTGGCCGAGCGCCTGCAGCGGGAACAGCGCCAGGGGTTGAGCCCCAGCTCCCCTGAGGCGCAGCCCACCGTGCTGGTGGTGATCGATCAGCGCACGGCCCAGGAGCCCCACTGGCTGGGGCTGGCTCCGCTTGAGCTGGGCCGCTCAGGGTTGTACCGACTCTGGCGGCTCGATCGGGCCCGGCTCCAGCGACGGGCCGATGAGCTGCGGGCCGCAGGAGTGGCGCCCACCTGGCAGCGGCCGGTGCCGGAGCGTTACTGAGCTTCGGTCTGCTCCAGGTTGCGGCGGCAGAGGCCGCAGTGGCCCCAGCGGGCCAGTTCACCGGCTGGGGCGGGGGTGCCGCAGGCCGGGCAGAGCGCCAGACCGTGCACGTCCACCCGGCTGGGGTGGGCGGCCCAGACCCGGGCGATGTCCTCGCTTCCGGGGAGACCGGCGGCAGGGGGCTGGTGCTGGCGGAAGCGCAGGTCGCGGACCGGAAAACCCGAACCCCGCAGGGCGCCCAGCAGCTGATGGCGGTTGTAGCGCAGGGCCTGCAGCCACTGGGGATGCTGGGCGCCCACCGTGAGCACCCCCCCCTGGAGGCTGAGGGGGCGGCAGTGGGGGGCCAGCTGGTCGCCGGCGATCCGGGGCCAGGCCTGCCAGAGGGCCGCCAGGCTGCCTGCCCGGCGCCACTCCTGCTGCATCTGCTCCAGGCAGGACCCCACGGCCACGATCGGTGCGGGCGCTGCCGGCATCAGCACGCTGACGTTGCCGATCCGGCGCACCTGATCCTGTGGAGCCCTGGCCATGGCCTGAGGTTAGGGAGTGTGGGTGCGGGCAACCGTCCGTGGTGCGACGGGCCACAGCGGCTACCCTCCGGATTGCCCCCGCCTCGACCCATGGGCTTCTTCGACCGGCTCAGCCGCCTGCTGCGGGCGAACCTCAACGACTTGGTCAGCAAGGCCGAGGATCCCTCCAAGATCCTGGATCAATCCGTGGCGGACATGCAGTCCGACCTGGTGAAACTGCGCCAGGCCGTGGCCACCGCCATTGCCAGCCAGAAGCGGATCCAGAACCAGGCCGAACAGGCCGAATCCCAGAGCCGCACCTGGTACGAGCGCGCTGAGCTGGCCCTCAAGAAAGGTGAGGAAGACCTCGCCCGCGAGGCCCTCAGCCGCCGCAAGACCTATCAGGAAACGGCCACAGCCCTCAACAACCAGCTCAACGGCCAGGCCGGCCAGGTCGACACCCTCAAGCGCAGCCTCACGGCCCTTGAGGGCAAGATCGCCCAGGCCAAGACCAAAAAGGACATGCTCAAGGCCCGCGCCCAGGCGGCCCAGGCCCAGGAGCAGCTGCAGAGCGCCGTCGGCAACCTCGGCACCAACTCCTCGATGGCCGCCTTTGATCAGATGGAGGAGAAGGTGCAGGCCCTTGAGGCTCGCAGCCAGGCCGCCGCGGAACTGGCCGGGGCCGATCTGGAGAGCCAGTTCGCCGCCCTGGAAGGCGGCAGCGATGTGGATGATGAGCTGGCCGCCCTGCGCAATCGGCTTGAGGGAGGTGCCTCGGCGGAACCGCTGCTGCCCATCAGCGCTGAACCGCCCAAGCTGGAGCCCGTTCAGGCGGCCCAGGTGGACGCCGAGCTCGAGGAGCTGAAGCGCTCGATCGACAAGCTCTGAGCCCCGCCGCCGCAGCCGACCCCCTGCTGGCCCGACCCGGCTCCATACAATCGCCATAACTGAACCGGGTCCGTGGCCGTTGCCGTTTTCACCGATGCCAATTTCGAGGCTGACGTGCTCGCCGCCACCGGCACGGTGCTGGTGGATGTCTGGGCTCCGTGGTGCGGTCCCTGCCGGTTGATGGCACCCCTGATGGACTGGGCGGCAGCTGAGTACGGCGATACCCTGCTGGTGGGAAAACTCGAAGCCGACCCCAACCCCACCGCCCGCGACAGCCAGAAGATCCAGGGTCTCCCCACCCTCATCCTCTTCCGAGGCGGCCAGGAACTCGCCCGCCATGAGGGCGCCATGGCCAAACCCCAGCTCAAGGCCTTCCTGGATGCGCATCTCTGAACGGGTCAGCCGCCTCGGTCAGGGGGTCTTCGCCCGTAATGACCGCCGCAAGATTGCCTACAGCGAGAGCCTGCTGAATCCTCAGCTGTCCGCCAGCCTGCCGCCGCTGCTGGATCTCTCCCTCGGCTCCACCGACCTGCCCCCACCGCCGGTGGCACTGGAGGCCATGGCCAAGGCTCTGCGGCAGCCCAGCAGCGCCTCCTACTGTCTCCATGGCGCCACCCTGCCGTTCCGAGAGGCGGTGGCGGCCTGGGCCCAGCGCCGCTTCGGCGTGACGGTTGACCCCGAGCGGGAGGTGCTGCTGCTGGTGGGGTCCCAGGAGGGCACGGCCCACCTGCCCCTGGCGGTGCTGAACCCCGGCAACTCCGCCTTGTTGCTGGACCCCTACTACCCCTCCCACCGCGGCGGGTTGCACCTGGCCTCGGCCCAAACCGAATTGCTGCCCCTGCGCGCCGATCAGGGCTGGCAGCCCCAGTTCGAGGCGATCCCTCCGTCCGCCTGGGATCAGCTGCGGCTGATGGTCCTCGGCTACCCCCACAACCCCACCGCCACGGTGGGTGAGCAGGGCTGGCTGGATCAGGCCGTGGCGCGGGCCCAGCGCCACGGCTTCGTGCTCGCCCACGACAATCCCTACGTGGATCTGGCCCTGGAGGGCGAGGCGCCGGCCCTGCTGCGCAACCCCCACTGGCGCAGCTGCGGCATCGAGTTCTTCTCCTTCTCCAAGAGCTGGTGCCTGGGGGGCTTCCGCCTGGCCTTCGCCATTGGCGCCGAGCCCCTGATCACCGCCCTGCGCCAGCTCAAGGGGGTGGTTGATTTCAACCAGTCCCTGGCCCTGCAGGCTGGCGCCATCGCTGCCCTGGAGCAGGCGCCCGAGTGGCCGGCAAAACTGCGGGAGGTGTACCGGCTGCGCCGTGACCGCATGGCGGCGGCCCTGGCGGCCCAGGGCTGGTCGCTGCGGCTCCCCTCGATGGCGCTCTACCTCTGGCTGGGCCTGCCGGAGGTGGCGAGGGCCCGGGGTCTGGATTCGGAGTCGTTCTGCGCGGCCCTGTTGGAGGCCACCGGCGTGGCCCTGACCCCTGGCAACGGCTTCGGCCCCAGCGGCGAAGGCTGGATGCGGCTGGCGTTGGTGCACCCGGTGGAGGAGCTGGAGGCTGGCGCCGAGCGAATCGGCCAGTGGCTGCGCTGCCTCGATGGGGCCCTGAGTCCCAGCGGTTGACCGTGCCGTGATCGGCCGGATTCAGGCGGCCCGGCTCCATGAGACTGCCCTGCTGCCTCTGTCCCCAGCAGCTCCTGGGGTTCCACCGCTGCCCTGGCGGCTGCTGTGGTTGCCCTGCTGCGCCAGCACCGAGCAGAGCCTCCACCAGGCCCTGGCCGGCGGCGCTCAGCCCCCGTTGGCCCTGCTGGCCGGCCGGCAGCGATTCGGCCATGGTCAGCGGAATCGCCCCTGGATCTCACCGCCCGGTGGGGTGTGGCTGAGCGCGGCCCTGCCCTGGCCTGAAGCGCCGGCCACCACTGCGGCGCTGGGGCTGGCGGTGGCCGTGGGCCTGTCCCTGCAGCTCGAAGCCCTCGGACTGGCCGTCCAGCTCAAGTGGCCCAACGATCTGCTGGTGGACGGTCGCAAGCTGGCGGGCCTGTTGCCGCGCCTGAGCCTGCGTGGTCCCTCGATTCGCCTTGCCCGGGTGGGGGTGGGTGTGAATGGTCGCAACCGGGTGCCGGTCGGGGCCATCAGCCTGCTGGAGGCCCTCGGGCGCCGCACCAGGGACAGCGACGTGTCGGCGCTGGCGGCTCGTGTGCTCGCCGCGCTGGAGTGGGCGGTGTTCCGCAGCACCAGCCCTGAGCTGGTGCGTGAGCTGGCGGAACGCCGCCTGCTGGTGCCCTCCGAAGGGGTGACCTATCGCCAGGAGCGCTGGCAGGTGGAGGGCCTGAGCGTGGATGGCGCTCTGGTGCTCAGGCGGGCGGGGGAGCGGATCCTGCTGAGGCGAAGCTTCTGACGGGCCGGGGTCAGTTGTGCGGCTGAACACCATGAAGGTTTCTTATGCTCCTGAGACTGAATTCGGTTTTTCGTTTGCGTTGCAACCCCTGGCACTCACGCCTGCTGCTGGGCTCCCTGGTGCTGGCGTCAGCCCCCCTGAGCCTGGCCCAGTTGCGGCCACCCGCTGAGCTGGCGGCCCCCGGGGAGTCAGCCGCGCCGGTCGCCTCGCCTCTGCAGTCCGCGCCCCAGAGCCAGGCGCCGCCGGCCCTGGCCCCCCAGGCACCGGCTCCCCGCACCCTCTCGCCCCGCCTGGCCAACGATCCCCCGGCTCCGCTGAAGCCGAGCTTTGATCAGGTCCCCCAGGCCCGGCCCCGTCGCTTTGATCAGTCGCTTGACGACCTGGTGCGTCAGGGGGTCGTCACCCCTGCCGAGCGCAACCGGGTGCAGTCCAGCGGCGCCCTGCGGCCCGGTGAACTTCCAGCCCACCAGCAGGCCTGCAGTACTGGCGCCCTCTCCGAGCAGGAATGCCGCACCGGTGTGTCGGTGCGCTGGCGCGGCCGCAATCCCCTGCAGGAGGAGCGCCTCGACAACGACGGCAAGGCCAGCGGAGCTCTGCTGGCTGGCATGGGCCGCCTCGGCAGCGATGGCGTACCCCTGCCGCCGATCACGGTGCCCGTCTCTGCTCTGCTCTCCGGCGCCGGCGGCAGTTTCCGCCTCAGTGATGTCTTCGGTGTCACCCCCCGCCCCGCTCCCTTGGTGGGCAATGGCAACCGGGGCCTGCTCTTCCCTCTGATCGGCTCGGCCGTCACCAGCAGTGGCTTCGGCTGGCGTCTGCACCCGGTGCTGGGCAGCTGGCTGATGCACGCCGGCAAGGATCTGGCCGCTCCGGAGGGCACCCCCGTGGTGGCCGCCCTCAGCGGGCGGGTGGTGAGCAGCGGCGTGGCCGGTGGCTACGGGCTGGCGGTGGAGATCGAGCACAGAAATCCCCTGCGCCGCACCCTCTACGGGCACCTCTCTGAGCTCTATGTCAAAGAGGGGGAACAGGTGAAGCAGGGCACCGTGATCGGCCGGGTGGGCAGCACCGGTCTGAGCACGGGTCCCCACCTCCATTTCGAATTGCGGCTGCCTGAGAATGGCGGCTGGGTGGCGGTGGACCCCGGCATGCTCGACCCCGGCGGAGCGACGGTTGCCGGTGGCCCCGATGCCATCGCCCTGTTGATGGGTCAGTTGTTGCAAAGCCTGGAGCGACCCGTGGCCCCGCTTCAGCAGCCCGGCTGATCCTGAACCAAGGGCAGGATCAATCGGCGATGTGGCCGTCGCGGAAATGCACCACCCGCTGGGCCCGCGCTGCAACGTCGTCTTCGTGGGTCACCAGCACCACCGTCATCCCCTGACGGTGGAGGTCGTCGAAGATCTCCAGCACCTCCTGGGTGGTGTGGGAATCGAGGGCGCCGGTGGGCTCATCGGCCAGCAGCAGGGCCGGCTGGTTGATGATCGCCCTGGCCACGGCCACCCGCTGTTGCTGACCTCCTGAGAGCTCATTGGGCTTGTTGCGCAGCCTCTGCGCCAGTCCCACCCGCTCCAGGGCCTCCACGGCCCGCTCCCGGCGTTCCTTGGCCGGAATGCCGGCGTAGACCATCGGCAGGATCACATTGTCGAGGGCACTCATGTGCGGCAGCAGATGGAACTGCTGGAACACGAAACCCAGACTGCGATTGCGCAGGTCCGCCAAGGCGTCGTCATCCAGCTGCTCCACGGGAATCCCCCGCAGGAGATAGCTGCCGGAGGTGGGCCGATCCAGGCAGCCGATGATGTTCATGGCCGTGCTTTTGCCCGAACCGGAGGTGCCCATCACCGCGAGGTAATCGCCCTGCTCCACCGTCAGGCAGAGGTCGTCGAGGGCCCGCACCTCGGTATCACCCGAGCCGTAGATCTTGCTGATGTGCTGCAGCTGCGCCACAGGTTCGCTTGCGCCCATCTGGCTGGTGTCGGGGCGAGAGGAGGTTGCCGGCGCGCTCTGGCCACTCATCCCAGGGCCGCGGCAGCGGATTCACTGGCCGCGATGGCGTGCTGCAGCATCGGCGTTCCCGACACCGCGGCATTGGCCCAGGTGAAAAGGGGGTTGGAGAGGATGCCACCGACGGCGGTCACCAGCACGCAACCCACCAGGGCCGCCCGCAGGGGTTGCATGCCAGTGAGGCTCCAGCTGATCTCCGGGTAGGCCTTGACCACATCCGAGGCCTCCTGGGGCTCTTTCACCACCATCATCTTGATCACGGAGATGTAGTAGTAAATCGACACCACCGAGGTGATCAGGCCCACCACCACCAGCAGGTATTGCTGATCGGCCCAGCCGGCGAAGAAGAGATAGATCTTGCCGAAGAAGCCCAGCATCGGCGGGATTCCACCCAGGGAAAGCAGACAGAGGCTCAGCCCCAGGGTGATCAGCGGATCCTTCTGATAGAGGCCTGCGTAGTCGGAGATGCGGTCGCTGCCGGTGCGTAGTGAGAACAGAATGATGCAGGCGAAGGCGCCCAGGTTCATGAACAGATAGGCGGCCATGTAGAGCACCATCGCGGCGTAGCCGTCCTCGGTGCCGCAGACCAGCCCGATCATCACGAAGCCGGCCTGGCCGATGGAGCTGTAGGCCAGCATCCGCTTCATTGAGGTCTGGGCCAGGGCCACCACGTTGCCCAGGGTCATGCTCAGGATCGCCAGCACGGTGAACAGCACCTTCCACTGGGCATCGAAGCTCTCGAAACAGCCCACCAGCAGGCGCAGGGCCAGGGCGAAGCCAGCGGCTTTCGAGCCCACCGAGAGGAACGCCACCACCGGAGTGGGTGAACCCTCGTAGACATCCGGGGTCCACTGGTGGAAGGGCACCGCCGCGATCTTGAAGGCCACCGTGGCCAGCACGAACACCAGGGCCAGAGCGGTGACCGGGGTGGCGCTGGTCTGAAGGGCCAGGCCCACCGCCTCCAGGCTGGTCTCACCACCGGTGAGGCCGTAGAGCAGCGAGGCGCCGTAGAGGAAAACAGCGGCGGCGGCTGAGCCCACCAGCAGGTACTTGAGGGCTGCCTCGCCGGAGCGCGCATCCCGCTTCATGTAGCCGGAGAGCAGGTAACTCGAGACCGAGAGGGTTTCCAGCGAGATGAAGATGCTCACCAGGTCGGTGGAGCCGCAGAGGAACATCGCCCCGAGGGTGGCCGCCAGCAGGATCGCGGCGTATTCCCCCACCGGCGTACCGCTGCGCTCCACGTAGCGCCAGCTGATCAGCAGGGAGAGGAGGGTGGAGGCGGCCACGACGCCGCGGAAGGCGATGGCCAGGTTGTCGGCCAGGAAAGAGCCCAGGAACGAAGGCTCCAGGGGGGCGTCCCATTGCAGGGCCAGCAGCACCAGCGCGGTGCCCAGGCCTCCGTAACAGATGGGAGGTACCCAGCGGCTGGCGGCCTCCTCGCCGGCGAGATCCACCAGCAGGCAGGCCAGCAGGGCCACCAGCACGGCGGTTTCCGGAGCGATGGCACCGGCGTTGAGCTGCAGGGCCGTGATGACCGGAGCTGCTCCACCGGTCAGGGCGCAAAACACCGTCATCACTGGTCTATGGCAGGGCGTGATGCTGCGGACTGTAGCCGCGCTGGCAGGGCTTGTTTGTGGCCTTGTTCGGCAGGGTGGCCCCCCGATGCGATAAAGAGGGGACCGGTTCATGCCTGCCTGTGGCGCACACGCTGGTCATCGTTGAGAGCCCCACCAAGGCCCGCACCATCCGCGGTTATTTGCCGAAGGATTTCCGGGTCGAGGCGTCGATGGGACACGTGCGTGATCTGCCCAACAACGCCAGCGAGATTCCGGCGGCCCACAAGGGCGAGAAGTGGGCCAACCTCGGCGTCAATACGGCCAGCCAGTTCGAACCGCTCTACGTGGTTCCCAAAGACAAGAAAAAAGTGGTCAAGGAGCTGAAGGAGGCCCTCAAGGGGGCCGATCAGCTGCTGCTGGCCACGGACGAGGACCGGGAGGGGGAGAGCATCAGCTGGCACCTGCAGCAGCTGCTGAACCCCAAGGTGCCCGTCAAGCGGATGGTGTTCCACGAGATCACCAAGGAGGCGATCAGCCGCGCCCTCCAGGAGACCCGCGATCTGGACATGGAGCTGGTCCATGCCCAGGAAACCCGCCGCATCCTCGATCGGCTCGTGGGCTACACCCTCTCGCCGCTGCTCTGGAAGAAGGTGGCCTGGGGCCTCTCCGCCGGCCGGGTCCAGTCGGTGGCAGTGCGTTTGCTGGTGCAGCGGGAGCGGGCCCGCCGGGCCTTCCGCAGCGGCTCCTACTGGGATCTCAAGGCCCGCCTGGAGCACCAGGGCACGGGCTTCGACGCCAAGCTCACCCATGTGGCTGGCGAGAAGATCGCCGGCGGGTCTGATTTCGACGAAACCACCGGCGCCCTCAAGGCCGGCAGCAAGGTGCGCCTGCTGGAGGAATCGGAAGCCCGCAGCCTGCGCGAGACGGTGCTCAGCCAGCCCTGGCGGGTGGCGGAGGTGGAGGCCAAGCCCACCACGCGCAAGCCGGTGCCGCCCTTCACCACCAGCACCCTGCAGCAGGAGGCCAACCGCAAGTTGCGTCTCTCGGCCCGCGACACCATGCGCACCGCCCAGGGGCTCTATGAGCGCGGCTTCATCACCTACATGCGCACCGACTCGGTGCACCTCTCCGACCAGGCCATCAATGCGGCCCGCTCCTGCGTCAGCGAGAAGTACGGCAAGGACTACCTGAGCCCGGCCCCGCGCCAATTCACCACCAAGGCTCGCAACGCCCAGGAGGCCCACGAGGCGATCCGCCCCTCCGGCGACGCCTTCCGCACCCCCCGTGACACGGGCCTCGACGGCAAGGATCTGGCCCTCTACGAGTTGATCTGGAAGCGCACGGTGGCGTCCCAGATGGCCGAAGCGCGGCTGACGATGCTGAGCGTGGAACTGCAGGTGGCGGAGGCCAGCTTCCGCGCCAGCGGCAAGCGCATCGACTTTCCCGGCTTCTTCCGGGCCTACGTGGAGGGCAGCGACGATCCCGACGCCGCCCTCGAAGGCCAGGAGGTGCTGCTGCCCTCCCTCGCCGTGGACGATCGGCCGGCCTGCGCCGGGGTGGAAGCCCTCGGCCACCAGACCCAGCCCCCGGCGCGCTATAGCGAGGCCGCTCTGGTGAAGATGCTGGAGAAGGAAGGCATCGGCCGACCCTCCACCTACGCCAGCATCATCGGCACGATCGTGGATCGCGGATACGCCACCCTCGGCGGCAATGCCCTCACCCCCAGCTTCACGGCCTTCGCCGTGACCGCCCTGCTGGAGGGCCACTTCCCCGACCTGGTGGACACCAGTTTCACGGCCCGGATGGAGTCAAGCCTCGATGAGATCTCCACCGGCAAGCTGGAGTGGCTCCCGTACCTCACCGGCTTCTACAAGGGTGAGAAGGGCCTGGAAACTCAGGTGCAGCAGCGGGAGGACGACATCGACCCCACCGTTTCACGCACGATCGTGCTGGAGGGTCTCCCCTGTGTGGTGCGGATCGGCCGCTTCGGCGCCTACCTGGAAGCCAAGAAGGTGGGCGACGACGGCAGCGAAGAGCTGATCAAGGCCACCCTGCCCCAGGAGATCACCCCCGGAGAACTCGACGGCGAACAGGCCGAGCTGATCCTGCGCCAGAAGAGCGAGGGGCCGGAATCGATCGGCGTCGATCCGGACACCGGCGAGGCCATCTACCTGCTCTTCGGTCAGTACGGGCCCTATCTGCAGCGGGGCCAGGCGAGCGATGAGGTCCCCAAGCCCAAACGGGCCTCCCTCCCCAAGGGCCTCAAGCCCGATGAAATCAGTCTTGAGGATGCCCTCGGTCTGCTGCGCCTGCCACGGCTGCTGGGGGAACACCCCGAGGGCGGCAAGGTGCAGGCGGGTCTGGGGCGGTTCGGCCCCTATGTGGTGCACGACAAGGGCAAGGGCGAAAAGGATTACCGCTCGCTTAAGGCCGAGGACGATGTGCTGGTGGTGGACCTCTCGCGGGCCCTGGAGCTGCTGGCCATGCCCAAGCGCGGTCGGGGCGGGCGCACCGCCCTGAAGGATCTGGGCACCCCCGAGGGAGCGAGCGAAGCCATCCAGGTTTTTGATGGCCCCTACGGCCTCTACGTGAAGCAGGGCAAGGTCAATGCCTCCCTGCCCGAGGGGATGGGTGCCGAGGCCATCACCATCGAGCAGGCGGTGGAATTGCTGGCGGCCAAGGCCGCCAGCGGCAAGGGCAAGACCACCAAGGCTGGTGCGACGAAAACCGCCGCCAGCAAAGCGGCCGCCAGCACCACTGCGAAGGCCAAGCCCAAGGCACAGCCGAAGGCCAAAGCCGACGCCGCCAGCAAGCCCAAGATCCCCTCCACCACCAAGACCGGCCGCCCCAGGGCCAGCGCGGTTCGGATCATCCAGGCCGGCTCGGGCTGATGGCCCGCCCCCTCGCCCGTGGGCTGAGCCAGGTGGGCCTGGTGGCCTTTCTGCTCGCCGCCCTGGCCGGTTGCACTGATACCCCCCTGGGTGAGCGCCTCGCCGGCAGCTTCGGCGCCCCGGCCACGCCAGCCGCCGGGGCCGGGGCCACCCCCGGAGCAGCGGCGCCCGGCCCCGCACCTGCATCGGGCACCGCACCTGCGCCCGCCACGGCCTCCGCCTCGCCGGCGTCTCCGGCCCCGCCCAACGCTGACGCAGCGGCCAAGCCTGGTGGGGCTGCCGCCGCCAAGCCCCCTGGAGCCGGTGCCGCCAAGCCCGCTGGGGAGACTGCCTCCAAGCCGGCGAAGCCAGCCGCCGCTTCCGCCGCCTACCGGATCACCATCAAGCTGCCCGGGGCTGACCCCTCGGCTCCGGCCGAAGTGGTCACCGAGGCCCTGCGGGCCGCTGGGGTGAGCTTCGAAGTGGAGACGATCGAGCGCATGCCTTCCGCTGGCGGCGCTGGCACGGCGGCCCCGACCTCCAGCCCCGCCCCGGCCCCCCGCTGAGCCCCGCTGCGATGCCACCGTCGATGCCTCCGCCGTCCCCCCCCCCAACTCCCAAGACCGCCAACACCAGCCTCAGCCGCCGCCAGGCCCGCCAGTTGGTCGAAACCGCCTATCTGGCCTCCGCCACCGCCCTGCTCTGGGCGGGCCTCTACTACCTGCCGGTGGGCGGGGCCCTGTTCCGGCTGGCGCTGCCCCTGCCCCTGGCCCTGCTGCAGGTGCGTCAGGGCTGGCGGCCCGGCTGGGAGGGCGCGGTGGTGACATCGCTGCTGCTGGTGGCGTTGATGGGGCCGATCCGGGGCCCGCTGGTGCTCTTCCCCTACGGACTGCTGGCCCTGTGGCTGGGCTGGGGCTGGGCAGAGCGCCGCAGCTGGTGGCTCACCTGGAGCGTGGGCCTGTTGATCGGCAGTGCCGGCTTCCTGGTGCGGGTGGCGGTGCTCTCGCTGCTGCTGGGGGAGAACCTCTGGGTGCTGATCACCGCCGCCGCCGCCGGCGTGCTGGAGCGCCTCAGCTCCCTGCTCAACCTGGGGGTCGGCCCCGACCTGCTGCAGGTGCAGCTGATGGCCCTGACCCTGGTGCTGGTCCAGAACCTGATCTATGTGCTGGCCCTGCATGCCGTGGCCTACTGGATCTTTCCGCGGCTGCAGGCGCCCATCAGCGAGCCACCGCCCCAGCTGCGGTCGCTGGTGGCGCTCGATCCCCTCTGAATTCCCTTGATCAGCCTCTGCGGTGACCCGGACCAGGCCCGTCGCTGGTGCGAACGTTTTGGCCGCGACTGGCGTGAGAGCCAGGTGCTGCTGCTGCTGGCTGGCACCGACACCGCCGCGGTGCCGGGCATCTCCGCCGCTGGAGCCACTCCTGAGGTGCGCCTGGCCACCGCCGCCGCCGACGCCGAACTGCTCCTGCTGGGCCCGTCGGTGCGGCGGCCCCATGCCCTGCCCCCCCTGCCCGCCGGGGTCAGCCCGGCCCTGATCTCCCATGTGGTCTGCCAGGGCCTGGTCCTGGTGCCCCTGGTGGCCGATCTGGGCTGCGCGGTGGCTCCGGCCGTCCCCCACCTGCGCCTGGGGGGTACCCCGGCCCGCTGCCTCAGCACCGGAGCGGCGATGCCGCGGCAACGGGTGCAGCGGCTGCTGCGACTGGGTCAGCGCTGGGGAGCCCGCTGGGCGGCCGCCCGCCACACCACTCCCAGCGGCGAGCCAGCACCGGTGGTGATCGCCGAGTGCGTGCCGGGGGGCACCAGCACGGCCCAGGCGGTGCTCACCGGCCTTGGGGTGGAAGCTGGTGGTCTGGTGAGCGGCAGCCTGCGCCAGCCAGCCCATGCGCTCAAGGGCGAGCTCACGGCGCGCGGGCTGGCGGCGGCGGGGCTGGAGCCGCTGGGGCCCGGGCCAGGAGCGGCGGCGGCGCTGGACCTTGATCCCCTGGCGGTGCTGGCCGCCGTTGGCGATCCGATGCAGGCCCTGGCGGCGGGCATCCTGCTCGGGGCCGCCGGCCGGCGGGTGCCGGTACTGCTGGCCGGCGGCAGCCAGATGGCGGCCGTGCTGGCGCTGGCGCTGGCCTTGGCGTCGGCCCACCAGCGCCCGGCGCTGGCGGCCCATGGGGCCCTCGGTACCACCGCCTGGGTGGCCCAGGAGCCCGGCAGCGACCTCAGCCTGCTGCTGCAGCGGGTGGGGGAGCGCTGGGGCGTGAGACCGATGGCCTTTGCCAGTTCCCTGCGCTTCGCCCACTGCCGCAGCGCCGCCCTGCGCGACTACGAGCGGGGCTATGTGAAGGAGGGGGTGGGGGCCGGTGGTCTGGCCCTGCTCTGGGAGCTGAGCGGCCGCAGCCCTGCGGCCCTGGCCGCCGCCTGTGATCAGGCCATGGAGCGGCTGCGGGAGAGCAGTTGATCGCCGCCTAGGGTCCAGCGATGCAGGCCGATACCCGCCCCCCCAGCAGCTCGATGAGCCGCCGCAGGCTGCTGCAGCTCTCCGCCCTGGCCGGCCTGGGACTGGTGGGGGGCTGTGGCCGGGGCTCCGCCGTGCAGCTGGTCTATGGGCGCGGGGAGTTTCCCGCCGCCTGGGCGAAGCGGCTGCCGGATCCCTGGAGCGCCCAGCCCGTGGACGGTCCCGAAGCGGTGCTCAAGGCCCGCTCGGCCGCCCTGATGCAGCTGGGCGACGGCTGGCTGGAGGCCTCGGCATCGCCGCAGTGGCAGCCGTTCGCGGCAACGGAATCTGTCGCCGCCTCTGAACTCTGGGAGGGGCTGGCGCCCGAGGCCCAGGCACCCAGTCGTCTGTTTCGGCCCGAACCAGCGCCGGCCCTGGCCTACCCCTGGGCCTTCGGCACCTGGCTGCTGGTGCTGCGCAACCGCCGCGAGCTGGTGGCCCGGCAGGGCGAAGGTTGGTCGCTGCTGCTGGACCCGAGCCTGCGGGGGCAACTGCTGCTGCCGTCCTCGCCGCGGGTGGTGATTGATCTGGCCCTGCGCCAGCTGGGGCTGCCTCCGGGCGATCCTGCCAGCCTCGCTGACCCCCGCCTGGGCGATCAGCTCGGGCGGCTGCGCCGTCAGGCCGCTGCCTTTGATGATCGCGATGGCCTGAACCTGTTGCTCTCCGGCCAGGTGGAGGCCGCTGTGCTGCCCAGCCAAAGGGTGCTGCCACTGCTGCGCAGTGACACCCGCCTGAGCGCCCTGTTGCCGGAGAGCGGCTCAGCCCTCTGGTGGAATCTGCTGCTGCGCCCGACCCAGACCCGGGAGCTGCCGCCGCTGCGCTGGCTGCTGCAGGCGCGGGAGGCGCCCCTGATCAGCCGCCTGCTGGCGGCCGGCTGGGTGCCGCCGCTGCGCCGGGAGTTGCTGGCATCGGCGCTTTCCAGCTGGCCGCCAGCGGTGGCTGCCCTGCTCTATCCGCCGCCGCCGCTGCTGGCACGCTGCACTTCCCTGCCGCCGCTGGCCGCCGAGCAGCGCCGCCAACTGCAATCGCTGTGGGACCGCAGCACCCCCTAGCCCCAGAGTCGGCGCCGTGGGGTGGCCGCCAGGCGCCGGTGGGTGTCGGCCAGGAGGGAAGGAATCTCCAGCCCATGGGGACAGCGTGGCAGGCAGGCTCCGCAGCTGCGGCAGGCGCTGGCATTGAGCGTTTCCCACCAGTGACCGGCCCTGCCGATCAGGTTGTAACGCTCGTTGGCGAAGGCCTCCATGCCATGGCCCAGGGCCAGATTGCGCAGGCGCAACAGCTCGGGGATCGGCACCTCGCTGGGACAGGGCAGGCAGGCCCGGCACTGGCCGCAGCGCTCGGCGCCGAGGCGGGCGCTGCCGCTGGCCTCGAGGCGGCTGAGGGCCTGGAGTTCCAGGGGCTCCAGGGGGCCGGCGGCGGCCCTGAGTTGCCCGGCCAGCTCCAGGTCCTGCCGTGTTTCGGCCCCGAGGGTCAGGCTGCTGATCCCCTGGGCCAGCAGAAATCGGTAGGCCAGCCGCAGGGGCTGCAGGGGCGCGCAGTCGTCGATCAGCTCGGGGGGTGGAGCGTAGAGGCGCCCGCCTTTATCAGCCGGTGAAATGGCCAGGACCCCCAGGCCTGCGGCCAGGGCCCGCTGGGCCAGGGGCAGCCGCTCCTGATCGAAAAGATGCAGGTGCAGGCTGCAGAAGCTGAACCGCCCGCTGGCCAGGGCCCGCTCGATCAGGGGGGTGGAGCCATGGCTGCTGAACCCCAGCTGAGCCACCAGCCCCTGCGCCAGGGCCCACTCCAGCAGCTGTGCCCCCGGCCCCTCTAAGGCCCACTCCAGGTGTTCGGCTCGGTTCAGCCCATGCACAGCCAGGTTGTCGAGGCGAGCAACCCCCAGCCGCTCCAGGCTGGCGCGCAACTGGGCCTGGCCGCACGCCAGGGAGGCCCCGGGCAGGATCTTGCTGGTTAGCACCAGCTCGGCGCGCTCAGCG
This sequence comes from Cyanobium sp. CZS48M, assembly GCA_030373145.1. Lineage (GTDB taxonomy): Bacteria > Cyanobacteriota > Cyanobacteriia > PCC-6307 > Cyanobiaceae > Regnicoccus_A. The sequence continues at coordinate 82,612 of JAUCZK010000002.1, forward strand.
GGGTGGCGGCGGCTGATGTGGGACAGGGCCTGGCCCAGGTAGGCCTCGGCCGGTCCGTAGGAGGGGGCTGTTTCGATGTGGTTGATGCCCGCCTCCAGGGCGGCCTCCAGCACCTCCAGCATCTGCTCGGCGCTGCCGAGGGCCCGCATGGTGCCGAGGCTGAACAGAGAAACCTCAGGCCCTCCGCCGAAGGGGCGCCGCTCGGGGAACACGCCCGCCTCAGGAGTTGCCGCTGCCCGCTGCATCCGGGTTCGGCGCGCTGTCGTCGCCATCGGGGTTGTCCTGGCGTTGGGCCCGGCTGAGATTGCGGATCAGCTCGGCGGGGCTCACCTGGTCAATGAAGCGGCGGAAATCGGCCTTCTCCTCGGCATCCGCTTCTGAATCCACCGGGATCGAGGCGTCCGCCACCACTTCCTCCAGCATCCAGATGCTGCTCCCAGTGCGCAGGGCCAGGGCGATCGCATCGCTGGGTCGGCAGTCGAGTTCGCTGGCCTCTCCGTCGGAATCGCTGAGCTTGAGCACGGCCCGGAAGGTGGCGTCCTCGATCGAGTGGATGATCACCCGCTCCAGGCTGACTCCGCCCACGGCCATCAGGGCGGCCATCAGGTCGTGGCTGAGGGGGCGGGGCGGGGTTGTACCCCCCAGTCCCGCCAGGATGTTCTGGGCCTGGGCCTGGTCGATCCAGATCGGCACCTGCCGGCGGCCGGACGGGTCCCGCAGCAGCACGATCGGGCTGCGACTGGCCGCATCCAGGGCAATTCCGGCGACGCGCATCTCCACCATGGTCCTGCAGCGTTGGCCCTTTGTCCGATTATGGCCAGCAGCGCCGCAACCCCCCATGTTTACCGGTCTGGTTCAGGCGGTGGGCCGCCTGCGGCGCCACGCCCACGGCGTGACCATCGAGGGCCTGAGCGGCCTCGATCCCCTGGCCCTGGGGGACAGCGTGGCGGTGGATGGGGTCTGCCTCACGGTCAGTGCCCTGATGGCGGATGGCTTCCGCGCCGATGTCAGTGAGGAGACGCTGCGGCGCAGCACCCTGGCCGCCAAAGCCGAGGCTGGTGCAGCGGTGAATCTGGAGCCGGCGCTGCGGCTTTCGGACCGCCTGGGGGGGCACCTGGTCAGCGGCCACGTCGATGGCCTTGGCGAGGTCCTGGCGATCACGCAGGAGGCGGGTTCCTGGCGCTTGGAGCTGGCCTGGGCCGACCCCGCCTATGGGCGCTATGTCTGCGACAAGGCCAGCGTGGCCGTCGACGGCATCAGCCTGACGGTGGCGGGCAGCGACCCGGCCGGGGAGCGCTTCTGGATCGCCGTGATTCCCCACACCTGGGGGAGCACCACCCTGACGGGGCGGCAGGTGGGGGATCGGGTCAACCTGGAGGCGGATCTGCTGGCGAAGTACACCGAACGCCTGCTGCAGCACACTCAGCAGCCCCCGTCGGCCCAACCGCCACTGGATCGGGCCTGGCTGGCAGAGCACGGCTGGGGCTGAAAACCCGCCGTAGCCTGGGGACCTCTGCTTGTACGGGACCCATGACATCGCCGCTGCCGCCCCTGCGTCCGCTTGAGCGCCGCCAGGTGGCGGCCCTGCGCACCTTCACCATCGCCGAAGGGGTGCTGATGCTGGTGCTGGGGGTGCTGGCGCTGGTGTTCCCGGTGGTGGCCTCCTTCTGGATCACGGCGATGGTGGCCCTGGCCTTCCTGGTGGGCGGTCTGGTGGGCTGGATCGACAACCTGGTGAGGGCCCGTCAACTCAGCCGCCGTCACACCTTCTTTCGGCTGGTGGTCTCCACCCTGTTCCTGGTGACCGGTGGCTGGATGATCTCCCAGTTCCGCGGCGGGCCTCTGCAGGTGGCCGATCAGGTGGCGGCCCTGTCCCTGGCCGTGGGTGTGGTGTTTCTGGTGGAAGGTCTGGTGGCGGTGCTGGTGGCGATCAGCCACCGGGGTGCACCCGGCTGGGTCTGGGGGCTGCTCAACGGCCTGGTCACCCTGGTGCTCGGCGGCCTGATCCTCTCGATGAAACTGGCGGGACAGCTCTCCGTTCTGGGAATCCTGGTGGGGGTGAGCTTCCTCTTCAGCGGCGTCGACCTGCTGGCCTTCGGCGCCAGCTTCCACCCCGAAGAGGACTAGGGCAAGCCTGGGCCTGAGGGGCCCGGAGTGCCGCCGGTGTCATCCACGGGCAGCAGCCAGATCGAGCCTGTTTCGTGATGGATCTGGATGTGAAACTCCTGGCCGGGCTCCAGTCCCATGCGGCGGGTGTAGGCATGGCCGATCAGCAGGTTGCCGTTGCCGTGCACGCGGGTGCGGAATTCGGCCTGCCGGCCCTTGCCTGCGCCGGAGCTGGCCGCAGCTCCCCCCAGCCGGTAACCCTTGGCTTCCACCAGGGCCCGGTAAAAGCTCTTCTTGAGCAGCCGTCCGCTGGGGCTGACGTAGCCGCAGCCACGGGCGATGTCATCTTCCGAGCAGTTGCTCAAGGAGCGGGCCTTGTCGAGCAACTCCTTACCCTGGAGCATGGTTCTGCCGGTTGACGGCATGACGTTCGACATGGTTATAACAGTCTTGTCGCCGATTGTGACCAGGGAGATGCTGACTCAGCCAGGGACGCTTCAGAGCAGGTAGAGAATTCCGTAGAGAATCAACCAGATCCCATCGACAAAGTGCCAGTAGAGCTCAGCGGCTTCCACGCCGAAGTGATGATCGGCTGTGAATTTTCCAGGGATACGGGCCTGCCACCAGACAATCAGGATCATCAGAGCCCCCAGCGTCACGTGCAGCCCGTGGAAGCCGGTGAGGGCGTAGAAGGTGCTGGCGTAGAGGTTGTCGGTGAGGCCGAAGGGGAGGGAGAAGTACTCCACCATCTGGCCGCCGAGGAAGGCCAGGCCCAGCCCGGCGGTGACCAGCAGCCAGAGGCGGCAGGCCCCGAGCTGGTTCTGGCGCAGCTGCTTGGCGGCGCGGTGAAAGGTGAAGCTGCTCACCACCAGCAGCACGGTGTTGATCGTGGGCAGGATCAGCTCCAGCTCGTAGATCGCACCGGCCGGCAGGGGATTCACGGCCCGGAAGGTCAGGTAGGCGGCGAAGAAGCCGGCAAAGGTCATGCCGTCGGCCACCAGGAAGGTGGCTAGGCCGAACATGCGGTGGTCGGGATGGCCCTCTTCGGCGGCGCCATGGGCCAGCAGCTCGGCACCCTGCGCCAGGGATGGGGCGAGGGTGTCGGTGGGGGACTGATCCGAGCTGGGGGAGAAGGCTGTCATGGCGGCTCCTGGCGATGGAGGAGGAGGAAATTCAGAGTCGGCTGGAAACAGGGGTGGTCCGAAAATCGTCGTGACTGCCGAACCGTGGCCAGGTCATTGGCCGCTGGACCAGAGCTCGCGGCCGGTGGCGGCCTTGAGGTCGATCTGGCCAGGAGGCACCCCATAGCCGTAAGGGTGGGTCACCAGCGGCGCTTCACCCTTCCAGTTCTCCACCGGCGGCGGTGAGGTGGTCAGCCACTCGGGGGTGAGGGCATTCCAGGGGTTGTCACCGGCCACCTTGCCTGAAAAGGCACTCCAGAACACATTGATCAGGAACGGCAGGGTGCTCAGTGCCATCAGCAGAGCACCGACGCTGCTGATCTGATTCACCAAGGTGAACTGGGGGTCGTATTCGGCCACCCGGCGGGGCATGCCATTGAGACCGAGCCAATGCTGAGGTGCGAAGCAGAGGTTGAAGCCGATGAAGGTGATCAGGAAGTGGAAGCGACCGAGATCCTCATTCAGCATCCGGCCGGTGAATTTCGGGTACCAGTGGTAGATCGAGCCGAAGATCACGAAGACTGTGCCACCATAGACCACATAGTGGAAATGGCCGACCACGAAATAGGTGTCGTGCACATGGATGTCGAACGGCACCTGGGCCAGGGCCACACCTGTGATGCCGCCGAAGACGAAGTGAAGAATGAAGGCGCAAGAGAACAGCATGGCGCTGTTGAGGGCGATCTTGCCGCCCCAGAGGGTGGCGAGCCAGTTGAAGAATTTGATGCCGGTGGGCACGGCGATGAAGGCCGTGGCGATCGTGAAGAACAGGCGCATCCAGGGCGGTGTGGCGCTGGTGAACATGTGGTGAGCCCAGACGATCAAACCCAGGAAGACAATGGCCAGAATCGAGTACACCATGGTGGTGTAACCGAACAGGGGCTTGCGGGCGTGGACCGGCAGGATTTCACTGACCAGTCCGAAGGCCGGCAGTACCATGATGTACACGGCCGGGTGGGAGTAGAACCAGAACAGGTGCTGATACACCACCGCATTGCCACCTAAGGCGGGGTTGAAGAAACCGGTATGGGCAATGATGTCGAAGCTGAGCAGCACCAAGGTGCCGGCCAGCACCGGGGTGGAGAGCACCACCAGAATGCTGGTGCCGAGCATCGCCCAGCAGTACATCGGCAGCTGCATCATCTTGAGTCCGGGCCGACGCATCTTCAGGACGGTGGCGATGAAATTGATGCCTCCGAAGATGGAGCTGCCCCCCAGCAGCAGCACACTCAGGATCCAGACCACCTGACCGGCCGCCGGAGTGGTCAGGCTGAGGGGTGGGTAGGCCGTCCAGCCCGATTGGGCGGCACCGCCGATGAAGTAACTGGCGATCAGCAGAAATCCGGCCGGAGGGATCAACCAGAAGGCCACGGCATTGAGCCGCGGGAACGCCATGTCGCGGGCCCCGACATAAAAGGGAATCAGATAGTTGCCGAAGGCACCGTTCACCACCGGCACAATCCAGAGGAAGATCATCACCGTGCCGTGGAGCGTCAGCACCTCGTTGTAGGTTTCGCGGCCGATGAAGTCGGAGATCGGGCTGGCCAGCTCAACGCGGATCATCCCGGCCAGGGCCCCGCCCACCAGGTAAAAGAAGAAGCCGGCCACCATGTACTGCAGGCCGATCACCTTGTGATCAAGGCTGAAGCTGAGGTAACGCAGCCAGCCCTCGGGCTGAAGCCCCGGCGGCGACGAGCTGGTCTGCGGAGGAAGAGCGATGGTCATGGAGGCGAGCGGCGGTGCGGTGGGGGAAGACTCAGGGACTGGAGTTGAAGGGCCGAAACCTGGGGCCCCTGCTTAGGACTGATCAGCTGGGCTGCTCGCTCAACCGGTGGTGCTGGCGCCGGGGGCGATGGCCACGGTGGCGGTGTTGTTCTTCTCGAACCAGGTGGCGAACTCGTCCGGCTCATGGACCACCACCGTGGAGCGCATGCCGCCGTGGTACGGGCCGCAGAGCTCAGCGCAGATGATCGGGTAGCTGCCGGCCTTGATCGGCGTGAAGGACAGCAGGGTGGGCTGGCCAGGAATGATGTCCTGCTTGAGGCGGAATTCGGGCACCCAGAAGGCGTGGATCACATCGCGGGCCTCCATGCGCAACTCCACCGGCTGGCCCTTCTGCACATGCAGTTCCCCGCTGGTGATGTCGCCTTGGGGGTAGTGGAAGAGGAAGGCGAACTGCAGGGCCGTGACCTCCACCGGCAAGGTTGGTGCCGCCGAAACCTGGCCTGATCCGATCCCCCCCCAGATTCGCTCGGACGGCTCAGGGGGGGTGCCGAGCACGGAGGCCTGAATCACGGCGCTGACGTCGCTGTCACTGCCCTGGGAGGTCATCATCGCCCCGTGCATCGAGTGGGGATCGCTGAGGGGGACCATGCCGCCCATGCGGTCGTAGATGTCGTAGCTGTAGATGCCCACGAACAGCACCACGACCGCAGGAATGGCGGTCCAGAAGATCTCAAGCTGCAGATTCCCCTCCACGGCCACACCGTCGCCCGTTTCACCCTCGCGGCGACGAAAACGGATCAGGCTGAATATCAGCAGGCCAAAAATTCCGATGAAAAGGATGCTGCCGATGCTGAAGAGCACCCTGAAGAGCTGATCGTAAATCGGCGCATTCAGGCTGGCTGCCGCCGGCAGGATGTCGACGTTCTGGCCAATCCAGAGGCCACTGAGCACAAGGGCCATTCCCAGAACCAGGCTGAGAACGGCAGACGGGATGGGCACAACTGGATCAAAGCTCCCTCCACCATATGGGGATCACCGGCGCTCCGCTTGGAGTCGTCTTCATCCCCTCGGCTTGCCGCGAAAGCCCGTGCGGAAGTCAGCACATGATGGCGAGTCGTTGCGGATGGCCCCGCCCCGGACAGGTGCGTGCTTCCCCACAACCAAGCGGCCACACCTGCCGTGATCGCTAGCTTCCCCCCATGCAATCCACCCGGGCCACCACTCTGCTGAGCTCCCATCTGGTGGTGGCGCTGATCGCTCTGGTGGGCATCGGCGGTGCCACCAGAGTCATGGAAGCCGGTCTGGCCTGCCCCGACTGGCCCCTCTGCTACGGCACCTTCCTGCCGGGTCGTCAGATGAATCTGCAGGTGTTCCTGGAGTGGTTCCACCGCCTGGATGCCTTTTTGGTGGGTCTGGCACTGGTGGCCCTTCAGGTTGTGGTGCTCAGGCGGCCCGCCGGTCGGCGCCCGGCCTGGTTGATCGCCGCCAGTGCCTCCTCCCTTGGACTGGTGGCTGTTCAGGGGTTGCTGGGTGCTCTCACCGTCACCCAGTTGCTGCGATTTGATGTGGTCACGGCCCATCTCTCCACCGCACTCGTGCTGGTGGCGCTGGTGAGTGCCATTCACCAAGGGCTGCTGGATCCTGATCCATCGACCCATCCGGCCTTCTCTCAGCCTGCCCCTCCCAGCGAACGCTCCGATCGGCCCAAGGCCCCGCTTCTGGCCTGGCTGGGGCGCCATGGCTGGTGGCTGGCCTCCGCCATCACGGCCCTGGCGGTGTTTGTCCAGGCCATCAGCGGTGCGCTGATGGCTACCCAGTGGGCCTCAGGCAGCTGCCTGACCTCCGGGGTGGCCTGCGGCTGGCTGGCCCTGCACCGCCAGCTGGCTACTCCTGTGGCCACAGCGGTTCTGGTGCTGGCGGCCGCCCATCTGCTGGTGAACCGAAATCGGCGTTATCAGAGCCCCTACGCCCTGGCGGCCCTGCTGCTGGTGGTTCTGCAGATCGCCCTTGGGGTGCTCACCCTGCGCCTCTCCCTGGCGGTGCCGCTGGTCACTGTGGGTCACCAGCTCACGGCCGCCCTGCTGGTGGCCGTGCTCAGCGCCCTGGCCATGCGTCACCGGCCGATCCCCGTTCTCGCAGCGATCGATCCCATTCAGCCCCAGACCCCCCACCTCGAGTCCTGTCATGGTTAGCGCCACCAGCCTCAGCCCCCAGCTCAGCAGCCGCGACCAGGTGGTGCCGTCACGCTCCAAGGTGAAGCTGCCCCCCTGGCTCGAGATCGCCAAACCCAGGTTGATTCCTCTGCTGCTGGCCACCACCTTGGGGGGCATGGCCCTCTCCGAGGGCTGGCCGATGACGGCCCCTCGGCTGGCCTGCACCCTTGGCGGCGGCGCCCTGGCCTCTGCGGCGGCCGGGGTGCTCAATTGCCTCTGGGAGCAGGAGCTGGACGGACGCATGGTGCGCACCAGCGGCCGGGCCCTGCCCTCCGGCCGGCTGTCGGCTGGCACCGCGTTCGCTGTGGCGGTTTCGCTCACCTGTGCGGCGTCCCTGCTGCTGGTGAGCGGTGTCAATTGCCTGGCGGCCGCGCTTTCCCTGCTGGGCCTCTGCAGCTATGTGCTGCTCTACACAGCCCTGCTCAAGCCCCGCACCACCCAGAACATCGTCATCGGTGGCGTGGCCGGTGCCATCCCGCCGCTGGTGGGTGCCGCCGCGGCCACTGGCCACGTGGGCCTCGGCGGCTGGTGGCTGTTCGGCCTGGTGATGCTCTGGACACCTGCTCACTTCTGGGCTCTGGCCCTGCTGCTCAAGGAGGACTACCGCTCGGTGGGCATTCCGATGCTGCCGGTGGTCAAGGGCACCGAAGTGACCGCCGTGGCGATCGGCCACTACGCCCGCGCCACCGTGCTGGTGAGCCTGCTGGGGGTGCTGGCCCTGCCCAGCGGTGGCTGGCTCTACGGCCTGCTGGTGATCCCCTTTAACGCCCGCCTGCTGCAGATGGCCCACACCCTCGGCCTCAGTCCCGACGAGGTGGCGCCGGCCAGGGGGCTGTTCCGCTGGTCGATCCTGTATCTCTTCGGCATCTGCCTGCTGCTGCTGATGGCCCGGCTGCCCGGCGCTGAAGTGTTCAGCGTTCAGATCGGCGAATTGCTGGCTGCGCTCAACCCCCCCTCCGCCGCTTTCTAGATTGAAAGCTCCCATTGGCCGGGCCGGAGTGTCAGCAACGCAGCCAGACGCCATGATCCAGCTGGATCAGATCAGCAAGGCCTACGGACCAGTCACGGCCCTTGATGGCCTGAGTCTGCGTGTTCCGGCCGGCAGCCTCTATGGCCTGCTGGGACCCAACGGGGCCGGCAAGACCACTGCCCTGCGCATCCTCTGCACCCTGCTGGCCCCGGATCGTGGTGGAGTGCAGGTGGCTGGTATCGATGCCCTGCAGCAGCCCCGCCAGGTGCGCGAGCGGCTGGGCTACGTGGCCCAGGAGGTGGCGATCGACAAGATCCTCACCGGACGGGAAATGCTGCGGCTGCAGGGTGCGCTGTATCACTTGGCCACTCCCCACCTGCGCCAGCGCACCGAGGACCTGATCGAGCTGCTGGGGATGGGGGGCTGGATCGACCGCCGCTGCGGCACCTATTCCGGTGGCATGCGTCGCCGCCTTGATCTGGCCAGTGGTCTGCTGCATCAGCCCTCGGTGCTGGTGCTGGATGAACCCACCGTGGGGCTCGATATCGAAAGTCGCGCCGTGATCTGGCAGGTGCTGAGGCAGCTGCGGGACGCCGGCACCACGGTGCTGCTCAGCAGTCATTACCTCGAGGAGATCGATGCCCTCGCCGATCGGCTGGCGATCCTCGACGGTGGCAGGGTGATCGCCGAGGGCAGCCCCAGTGAGCTCAAGCGCGCCCTGGGCGGTGATCGCGTCACCCTGCGGGTGCGTGAGTTCAGCGATGAGACGGAATCGGCCCGGGTGCAGCAGGTGCTGCAGGGCTGCCCTGGCGTGCGCCAGGTGGTGGTGAACCGCGCCCAGGGCCATTCCCTCAACCTGGTGGTGGATGGGGAGGCCGTGATTGAAACCTTGCGGCAGCAACTGAATCAGGCCCAGCTGCCCGTGTTCTCCCTCTCCCAGAGCCGACCGAGCCTCGACGACGTCTACCTCCAGGCCACCGGCCGTACGTTGATGGATGCCGAACTGGAGGTGGTCGGCGTCCGTGACCCCAAGGCCGAGCGCAAGCAGGCCATGCGCTGAGCTCCCTGCTGTGATGTCTCGCTTCATCCCCTGCCCGCCCGCCTCTCCTGTTTTCCGGCCATGACCAGCGCCTCGCCCCTGACGCTCCACGCCGCCCCGCCCGACCAGGCCCCGGCCGAGCGTTCCGCCTTTGCCGACCTCAGCCAGGAGACCCTGGCCCTGACGCGCCGGCTGTTTCTGCAGCTGGCCCGGCGTCCCTCCACCCTGGTGGCGGGGGTGCTGCAGCCGCTGATCTGGCTGGTGCTGTTCGGGGCGCTCTTCGCCAAAGCACCGGAGGGCCTGCTGCCCGATGGTATGAGCTACGGCCGCTTCCTCGGGGCCGGGGTGATCGTCTTCACCGCCTTCAGTGCGGCTCTCAACGCCGGCCTGCCAGTGATGTTCGACCGGGAATTCGGCTTTCTCAACCGGCTGCTGGTGGCCCCCCTGCGCTCCCGCAGCTCGATCGTGCTGGCCTCGGTGCTCTACATCACCAGCCTCAGCCTGATTCAGAGCCTGGCGATCATGGTCACCGCCGCCCTGCTGGGCTACGGCTGGCCCGGCGCTGCCGGGCTGCTGCTGGTGCTGGTGACTCTGCTGCTACTGGTGTTTGCCGTCACAGCCCTCAGCCTGGGGCTGGCCTTCGCCCTGCCGGGGCATATCGAGCTGATTGCGGTGATTTTCGTGGCCAACCTGCCGCTGCTGTTTGCCAGCACAGCGCTAGCACCGATTTCCTTCATGCCCACCTGGTTGGGCTGGCTTGCGGCACTGAATCCACTTACCTTCGCTATAGAACCCATTCGCGCTGCCTATGCCGGCAGTTTTTCCCTTCAGGCCGTGGTCCTGGAAGCTCCCTACGGGGATCTCACCGGCCTCACCTGCCTCGGCATCCTTGCCGCCCTCGCCCTCGGTCTGTTTCTCCTGATCCGGCCCCTGCTGGATCGCAAACTCAGTTGACTCCCCCCGTGTCCACCACCCATCCCCCGTTTGCGGCCGACCCGATGTCCCCTGGCAGCTCAAGGCTCTCGGCTCATGACCTGTTCCAGGCTCTGGAGCAGCGGGACGGTGCCCTGCTCTCGGCCCATTCCCTGCGCTGGGCCCACCGCCACGGGGTTGAAGCGCTCGAGAGCCTGATCCAGTCCCAGGGTCTCGATCAGACCGCACGCCTGTGGTGGCGCGAACAACTGCTGCGCCCCACCCCGGCGGTGGCCGCCGCTGCCAGTGGGGCACTCCACGAGGTCCAGCCCGCTGTGGCCGCCACGGTTCTGGAAGACTCGGTGCCCCTGCCCCCGGAATGGCTGGTGCCAGCCGGGGTTGACCAGCCGCCTGAGCCCCTGTCGGAGCCGGAGCCGGACCTTGTGACAGTTGCCGGCAACAGCGCGGATCTCCAGCCTGAAGCTTCAGAAGCCCCTCAGGTTTTCGAAAGTCCTGAAGCGAAGACGCTCGACGTTGCTGTTGCGGTGGTTGATCCCGAGGGCATTGATCCTGTCGCCTTTGAAGCGGCTGTGCTTGAGCCGGCGGTCGCTTTCGCCACCGAGCCACTTCCTCCCCTGGCGGAGGCCTTCGGCCCGATCCCTGGCCTTGAACCGCTGCCCAGCTTCAACGTCCAAGCCATCTTCGCGATGCAGTCGGAGTTGGCCGAACAGCCTCTGGCTCCTCCGATCGTGCCGCCGGTGATGGCTCCCCCTGCGGAGCTGCAACTGGACGCCTTTGCAGCGGTGGAGGCTCCTGCTGAGGCCGTCGCCCCTGCTATTGCCAGTGGGCCTGAGCCCCTTCCTGCGGTTCCCATGGCGGTTGAGGCCAGCGCGGCCCAGCCAGCGGCCCAGAAGCCTTCCGGGCCTCGACGCAATCCCTTGTCCCGTCTGCGCGGCCTGCTCAAGGACTGCGTTGAGGAGGTGGCCAGCACCTTCGCCAACAACGAGGACGATGAGGCCTACAGCTCGATGGAGCCTGTCTCCGCAGCAGCTGAAGCCCCCCGGCTGAACGAGCCCTTGGTCGAGCCGCCTGCGGCCCAGCCCTCTGCGCCGCGGGGGGCGATCGCTCCCCCACCCTTCGCGCTGCAGCAGCCGCTCCAACCGACGCGACAGGCCCAGCGGCGGGGGCGGATTGAGACCGACAGTGGCGCCGGTCGTGCTGGCCGGGCCAACCAGCCGGGGCCGGCAACTCCAGCCCCCGCCCCCAGCCATCCCGCCCTCGATTCCCTGCGTTCCTGGCTCCCAGACGGGCTGGAACAGGACGACCACCGTCAGGCCTCCTGAGGAAGGGCTTTGGCCGTTGATCCCCGCCTGCTTCGCCGAGCGCTGCAGGGTCGCCTGATCGTCTCGGTCCAGGCCCCGCCGGGATCACCGATGCGTGACCCTTCGGTGATCGCCGCCATGGCGGAGGCCAGCCTGGCCCATGGTGCCGCCGGAGTTCGCCTCGAGAGCCCTGAGCACATCGGAGCGGTGCGGCAGCGCTGTCCCGGGTCCCTGATCGTTGGCCTCTGGAAGCGGGTCTATCCCGGCAGCTCCGTGTACATCACGCCGGGCTGGGAGGAGGTGAGAGCTGTGTGGGCCGCGGGGGCCGACATCGTCGCGATTGATGCCACCGCCAGGGAACGCCCAGACGGGGAGGACCTGGCAGGGCTGATCGAGAGGGTTCAGCGTGATCTGGGGGCCCCGCTGATGGCCGATGTCGACAGCGTTGAGAATGGCCTGCGGGCGGCGGCGCTCGGCTGCCGGTGGGTGGGCACCACCTTGATGGGTTACACCGAAGCCACAACGAATCAGCGCCCCCCGGCCTGGGATCTGCTGCCGCCGTTGCGCCTGCAATTACCCCCTGAAACCGCCCTGATCTGCGAAGGGGGACTCTCCTCTCCAGATCAGGCCAGCAGGGCTCTGGCCGAGGGAGCGGACGCTGTGGTGGTGGGCACCGCCATCACGGGCGTTGACCTGCAGGTGGCCGCCTATGTGGGCCGGATGGCTGCGGACCGCTGAAGCAGCGGCCCGCCCGCTGGCTCACATCATGCCCGGCATGCCCATGCCTCCCATGGGGTCCATGCCACCGCCGCCGGCGGGGGCAGGCGGTTCCGGCTTGTCGGTGATCACCACTTCCGTGGTGATCAGCATCGCGGCGATCGAGACGGCGTCCTGCAGGGCCAGGCGCACCACCTTGGCGGCATCGAGAATGCCGACGGCCACCATGTCGTCGTAGCAGCCGGTGATGGCGTTGTAGCCCTTGCCGAGGCGCTGGGCTTCTGCCACCACCACCGAGCCGTTGGCGCCGGCATTGTTGGCGATCTGCCGGGCCGGTGCCGCCAGGGCCCGCTGCACGATCTCAGCGCCGGTGCGCTCATCCCCGCTCTGCTCGGCGATGAACTGGTCGAGGTCCGTGGCCAGCTTCAGCAGGGTGAACCCGCCGCCGGCCACGATGCCCTCCTCCACCGCGGCGCGGGTGGCATTGAGGGCGTCTTCGATGCGCAGCTTGCGGTTGCGCAGCTCCGTTTCGGTGGGGGCGCCCACCTTGATCACGGCCACACCACCGGCCAGCTTGGCCAGCCGCTCATTCAGCTTTTCGCGGTCGTACTCGGATTCGGTGGCCTCCAGTTCGCGGCGGATCGAGGCCACCCGATCGGCCACGGCGGCGCTGTGGTCCTCGGTGCCCACGATCGTGGTGCTGTCTTTGCTGATCGTGATCCTGCGCGTGCGGCCGAGGTCACTCAGTGCCACCTTGTCGAGCGTCATGGCCCGGTCTTCGCTGATCAAGGTGGCGCCGGTGAGGATGGCGATGTCCTGGAGCATCGCCTTGCGGCGGTCGCCGAATCCCGGCGCGCGCACGGCGGCCACCTGCAGCACCCCTCTGTTCTTGTTCACCACCAGGGTGGCGAGCGCTTCACCGGCCACTTCCTCGGCCAGGATCACCAGGGGAGCACCGGCCTGGGAGACGGCCTCCAGCACCGGCACCAGATCGTTGATGCTGTTGATCTTGCGATCGGTCACCAGCAGCAGGGCGCTGTCGTACTCGCACACCTGGCGGTCGCCATCGGTGACGAAGTAAGGGGAGGAATAACCGCGATCGAAGGCCATACCCTCGGTGACCTCCAGCTCGGTGGAGAGGGAGCGGGATTCCTCCACGGTGATCACCCCGTCGGTGCTGACCTTGTCCATGGCCTCGGCCACCATCCGGCCCACTTCTTCATCACCGCCGGAGCTCACGGTGGCCACCTGGCGGATGGCGTCGCCGGCCACGGGCTGGGCGAGGGCGGCGATGCCTTCCACCACCCGGGCCGCCGCCCGCTCCATGCCGCGGCGCAGCCCCACCGGGTTGGCGCCGGCCGCCACGTTGCGCAGACCCTCGTGCACCAGGGCCTGGGCCAGCACCGTGGCGGTGGTGGTGCCATCACCGGCCTGGTCCTTGGTCTTGGAGGCCACCTGCTGGATCAGCCGGGCGCCCACGTTCTCGAAGGGATCCTCCAGGCTGATCTCCTTGGCGATCGTCACCCCGTCATTGACGATGTCGGGTGCTCCGAAAGACTTCTCCAGCACCACGTTGCGGCCCTTCGGTCCGATCGTGACCCGCACGGCATCCGCCAGGGCATTCACCCCCCGCTCGAGCGAGCCCCTGGAGGCGTCGGAAAAACTGATCAGCTTGGCCATCGGTCGTGCAGGAGGTGGAAAAGGTCTGACGCCGGGGTGGGACGACCTCCCAGGCGGAACCGGGTACGGTCGCCGCACCCAGTCAGATTCAGCGTCCCACAGCGGACGTGGCCCAGTCAGGGTCAAGCTGGTGGGGAAAGCCGAATCGCTGGCCCACCCGGGCGCTGCGGCCGGCACCCTCTGCCGATAGGGTCCTGGGATGGAGGACAACCTGCGCGCCAGCCTTTCGGCATCGGTGGCCGATGCGCTCACCGATCCGGCGATCGATTCGGTTTCGGGGGCCAGCCTGATGGTGTTCCTGGTCATCGCCGGCCTGGGCCTGGCCATGGCCTTGATCTATGTGCCCCTGCGGCTGTTCCTGACGATCACGGCCCGCAGCCGTCGTCTGCGGCTGCTGCAGCGCATCCGCCGCCTGCGCGAGGAACTGGGGCAGCCGATCCAGTCGTGATGGGGTGATCGCGCTTCAGCGCATCACCAGGCCGCCATCCACCTGCAGCACCTGGCCGGTCATGTAGGCGGCGGCGGGATCGGCGGCCAGAAAGCGCACCACCCCGGCCACATCCTCGGGATGACCGAGCCGGCCCAGGGGGATGGCGGCCTGGATCCGCTCCACGTCCAGGTCCTTGGTCATGTCTGAGGCGATGAAGCCCGGGGCGACGGCGTTGACGGTGATCCCACGGCTGGCCAGCTCGGCGGCGGTGCTGCGGGTGAGGCCGATCACCCCGGCCTTGGCGGCGCTGTAGTTGGCCTGGCCGGGGTTGCCCATCAGCGCCACCACCGAGGTGATGTTGATGATGCGGCCGCTGCGGGCCTTGAGCATCGTGCGGCAGACGGCGCGGCTGCAGAGAAAGACACCGCTGAGGTTGAGGTCGATCACGCTCTGCCAGTCGGCGGTCTTCATGCGCATCAGCAAGCCGTCACGGGTGATGCCGGCGTTGTTCACCAGTACGTCGAGCCGACCGCTGCGCTCCAGCACCTGCTTGACCATGGCCTCCACACCCTCCTCCTGGGAGACATCGGCACGGTGACTCCAGGCCCGGCCGCCGCCGGCGGTGATGGCCGCCACCACAGCTTCGGCAGCGGCTGCCGAAGCGGCATAGTTCACTACCACCTCCGCTCCGCTGGCGGCCAGTTCCAGAGCGATGGCCCGGCCGATGCCTCGGCTGGCTCCTGTGACCAGAGCCACCTGGCCCGTGAGTGGGGCAACAGCTGATCCGGTCATCGGTGGCACGGCGAGGAGAGGGCGATCGTATGTGCCCCCTGGCCGCCCTCAGTTGGTCATCGCTTCGACCCCCTCGAGGGCGGGGCCCAGCAGCTGGGCAAAGCGTTGCAATTCCTCCTTGCTGCCCATCACCACCAGCAACTGGCCCGGCAGCAGCCTCACATCGCCATTGGGGTTGGTGATCAGTTTCGGGGGAAGGGGAGCGCTGGTGATGCCGCGGTAAACCGAAGGGTTGTTTGCCTTCGGGGCGGGCATACGCACGGCCAGCACCAGGGCCCCGGTGCGCCGGCGCAGTTCCAGCTCGGCCAGGGTGCGGCCGTTGAGATCGCCCAGCAGCTGGCCGTTGCCGCTGAGCTGAAACTCCTCCACCTCGCACTCCGATCCAGCCAGCAGGTCCATGAACTGAACCGCCAGGGGGCGCAGGGCCGTGGCAGCCATGCTGCGCCCCCCCGCCACGTAGGGACTCACCACCTGATCAGCGCCGGCCAGCCGCAGCTTGCGTGCCGCCTCATCGCTGTCGGAGCGGGCGATCAGACGGCAGCGGGGCGCAATGCCCCTGGCACTGAGCACCACATAGAGATTGGCGGCGTTGTTGGGCAGGGCCGCCACCAGGCTGCGGCAGTGGTGAATGCCCGCCTCCATCAGGGTTTCATCGAGGGTGGCATCGGCCTGAAGCACCGGCAGGCCCTGCTCCTCGGCGGCCTCCTTGCGGCCCTGATCCATCTCCACCACCAGCAGCGGCACGCCCTCGGAGGTGATCTGATCGGCGATCTCCCGGCCGATGCGGCCATAGCCGCAGAGAATCACGTGGTCATTCATGGTGAGAAGCCAGCGGCGGAAGCGGAGTTCGCGCATCCGGCGGAAGTAGCCGGAGTCGGTGAGTCCCAGCAGGCCCTGGATCGCCACCTGGACCACCACCAGGCCCCCGGCGATCGAGAGGGTGGTGACCACACGGCCGGCCGCTGAGAGGGGCTGGGTGGTGCCGTCGCTCCAGCCCAGGGTGGTGAGGATCACCAGCACCATCCAGTAGCAGTCGCCCCAATCCCAGCCCTCGGTGTAGCGGTAGCCCGCCGCCGACAAATTCACCAGGGCCACCAGGGCGATCAAAGGGGACCGCCAGGGTTGGCGGATCCTGGAGGAAGGAGGCCTGGGGCGGCGACGCCTGGGGGGTGGAGGCATCCGAGGCGCCGGGGTTGAAGGGGGGACGCTCAGCCCAGACCGAGGGCCTGCAGGACGTCAGCAACATCGAGCTCGTGCAGGGACGTTGCCACTCCGAGTCCTTGTACACCAGGGCGGGAGGGCAGGCTGTCGCCGCTGCGACCCAGGGCCACCAGGGGTGTGCCGCTGAGCACCGCCAGTTCTGTGGTGACGGGATCGCTGCTGAGCACCACGTCGGCGGCCGCCACCTGGGTGGCCCGCTCTAGGGGGGTGCCGTCACGGCGGGCCTGCTGCACACGCAGCTGGGGCAGGCGGGCACGGATCGCTTGCGGCAGCTCCTGCCAGCGCTGGGCCGGCCAGTCGGCTGTTGCCGCCGTGGGTTGGGGGTCAGGGGCCAGCAGCAGCAGCGGGCCCTCGCCTGCCGGCGCAGCAGCCACCGCCTGCTCCAGGGAGGCTTGGGGCAGGCTGAGGCGATAGCTGGCGGCGTCGAGAGGCACGCCGATGGGCCGCAGCCAGGCTTCAAGGGTCTGGTTGGGCCATCCCGCCTGGCGGCTGACGGTGGTGGTGGCGGAAAAACCACCGGTGGCGATCCGGGTGGGGATATGGCCCAGCGACAGCATCAGATCGATGGGCCAGCCGCTGCCCAGGTTCAGGCAGACCTGGAAATCGGGTTCGCGCACTCCTCCCAGCAGGTTGGCCCAGTCGGCCAGGCTCACCCCCCCATCGAAGCTGTAGCCCAACACTTTCTCCACCGCCGGCACGAGCTTCCAGGCCGCCCCCACCCCGGCGGGGCAGGCCACCTGCACCTGGGCCTGGAGCTTGGCGGCCACGGCGGCCACGGCCGGAATCGCCTGGAGCTGGGTTGCCATGCCGCCCGGGATCAGAACAAGAACACGCATCGGAGCGGCGGTGGGGGGCGGCGAGCGGCCTGATTGTATGAATCTGGTCTGGTTTGTCCGCAGCGCGGGAGTCCCTTGTGCATTTGCTGATCGCCGCCGCCGGCAGTGGCCGCCGGATGGGTGCCGAGCGCAACAAGCTGCTGCTGCCCCTGGCGGGGCGCCCCGTGCTGGCCTGGACCCTGGAGGCGGCCCTCGCCACCCCTGAGATCAGCTGGATCGCTCTGGTGGGCCAGGCCTGTGATCAGGCGGCGGTGGCAGCCGTGGTGGCAGCGGCGGCCACCGATCGGCCCGTGCTCTGGGTGGAGGGCGGCGAGACCCGCCAGGAGTCGGTGCGCCTGGGACTGGCGGCCCTGCCGCCGGAGGCGGAAGCGGTGCTGATCCACGACGGTGCCCGCTGCCTGGTGGAGCCGGAATTGATCAGCCGCTGTGCCGCCGCGGCCGCCCGCGGTGAGGCCGTGATCGCCGCGGTGCCCGTGTCGGACACGATCAAGCGGGTGGCCGCCGACGGCACGATCGAGGACACCCCCGATCGCCGGAGGCTCTGGGCCGCCCAGACGCCCCAGGGTTTTCCCCTGGCCCAGCTGCGCGCCGGTCACGCCACAGCCGCGACCGCGGGCTGGAGTGTCACCGACGACGCTTCCCTGTTCGAGCGCCTGGGCTGGCCAGTGCGGGTGATCGAGGCCCCGGCCTCGAACATCAAGCTCACCACCCCCTTTGATCTCACGATCGCCGAGGCAGTGCTGGCGGCCCGCAGCGGCGGCTCCTAGAGCAGCAGGCTCAGTTCGCCGTCCTCCCCATCCAGGCGACAGGGCACCCCCAGGGGCAGGGCGCCGTTGCCGGGCTCATGGCCCACGGGAAGCCCTGCGAGCACGGGGATGCCGAGGTCGGCGGTGCGTTCGCGCAGCACCTGCTCGAGGCTGAAGCATTCCCCGGCCGACACCCGCTCCCCATCGGGTTCGTCACAGCCCTGGAAGCTGCCGAAGCCGATCCCAGCCAGCTGTTGCAGGGCGCCGCAGAGGCGCCAGTGGGTGAGCATGCGCTCGATCCGGTATGGGGCCTCGCCCACGTCTTCCAGGATCAGCACCGCCCCCTGGAGATTCGGCAGGTGCTCGGTGCCCAGCAGATGGGTGGCCACGGTGAGGTTGGCCACCAGCAGCGGGCCTTCTGCCCTCCCGCCGCGCCATGGGGTTCCTTGCAACACCCCTGGCGCTTCGCCGAACAGCAGCCGGCGCAGCCGCTCCTGGCTCCAGGCCGGCTCGGCCGCCAGGGTGGTGATCATCGGGCCATGGACCGCGCCGCGCAGACCCCGGGCCTGCTGGGCCAGCAGCAGCGAGGTCACATCGGAGAAGCCCAGCAGCCAGCCCTCAGGCAGGAGCAGCGGTTGCTCCAGCAGCCGCGCCGCGCCCCAGCCGCCGCGCACGCAGGCCAGCAGCGCGGCCGGCCCGGCTGAGGTCGTCGCTTCGTCCGGGCTGGTGGCCCCTCCATCCGGCAGCAGGTCAGCCAGGCGTTCATGGTCGCGGCCGGCCAGATACCCCCAGCGCCGCTCCGGCACAAAGGGGAGCTCCACCGTCAGCCCCCAGCCCTCCAGCATGGCGATGCCCGCCTCCAGCCGCTGGCGCTCCCCCAGGGCGGAGCTGGCCGCCACCAGCCTCACCCGGTCCCCCTGCCGCAGGGGCGATGGCAACCAGTCGCTCATGCTGCGCGCCCCAGCACCAGGGCCAGCAGCAGCAGGGAGCCGAGCTGCACCTGGCGGCCGAAGTGCTCCCCAAACCGGGAGCGGGGCGGTTGCCCCCGCAGGCGACCGGCTTCCCGTTGCATGCCCGCCGCCGCCAGGGCCCAGAGGGGCCAGAAGATCCAGCTCACTCCGGCGCCATGGGCCGCAGCGGCCAGCAGCAGCGCGGCGGCGCCATAGCTGAGGGCCACCGCGCCGGCGGCGGCCTGCCCCAGGCTGAGGGCACTGCTGCGCACCCCCAGGGCGGCATCATCCTCCCGGTCGGCCATGGCATAGACGGTGTCGAAGCCGAAGGTCCATAGCAGCGTGGCCAGCCAGGCCAGCGCCAGGGGCCAGCCCCCCGCCAGGCCGGCCGTGGCCGCAGCCCAGGGGATCAGCACCGCGAATCCCCAGCAGAGCGCCAGCACCAGCTGGGGATAGGCGAACCAGCGCTTGGCGGAGGGGTAGAGCAGCACCGGCGGCAGGGTGGCGAGCGCCAGGGCCAGGCAGAGGCCGCGGCCGGCGGCCGGCAGAGTCAGCACCACCGCCAGGGCGATCAGCAGGCAGGTCAGTAGCAAGGCCACCGCCTCGGGCACCCCCACCCGGCCACTGGCCAGGGGGCGCGAGCGGGTGCGCTCCACCAGTGGATCGATGCGCCGGTCCCAGAGGTCATTGGCCACGCAGCCGGCACCGCTCACGGCCAGGCCGCCGGCCACGATCAGGCCCACCAGGGAGGGCGCTGGCGGGGCCTGGGGCGTGAGCCAGAGGGACCAGCCAGCGGGGATCAGCAGGATCAGACGCCCGCTGGGCTTGTGCCAGCGCAGCAGCTCGAACCAACCCCGCAGGGAGGCGCGGATGTTCATCGGCGCAGGTTAAGGCGCTTCAGGGCTGGGACAGGCCGGAGGCTGGCCCGGGAAGCACTGTGGGGCCAGTGGTGGCTGGCTGCGGTGGCGCGCTGCAGTGGCGTGCTGCAGTGGCAAAGTGGCGCGGTTCGTGCCGGCCGGTCGTCCGATGGTCCCTCCCGAGCCCGCCGCCACGGTGGCCGCTCCCGCCAGCGAGACCACCGGCGCCGGGCTCCGCTACGTGGCGGCCCTCGACATCGGCACCAATTCCATCCACCTGCTGATTGCGGCGGTGGATCCGGAGCTGCGCAGTTTTCGTGTGGTGCTGGCGGAGAAGTCGACCACCCGGCTGGGGGAGCGGGATCCCGAGACGGGCGACCTCACCCCCGAGGCGATCGAGCGGGCCTTCATCGCCCTGCGCCACTACCTTCAGCTGGCCGAAAGCCACGGGGTGGAGCAGATCCTCACCGCCGCCACCAGTGCGGTGCGGGAGGCCCCCAATGGACGGCTGTTCGTGCAGGCGGTCCAGGAGCAACTGGGCCTGGAGGTGGATCTGGTCAGCGGTCAGGAGGAGGCCCGCCTCATTTACCTCGGGGTGCTCTCGGGCATGGCCTTCGGGGAGACCCCACACCTGATCCTCGACATCGGCGGTGGCTCTACTGAGCTGATCCTGGCCGACGGGGCCGATGCCCGTGAACTCACCAGCACCCGCATCGGCGCGGTGCGTCTGCTGCGGGACTTCATCCGTGAGGACCCACTTCCAGCGTCGCGGCTCTCCTTTCTGCGGGTGTTCATCCAGGGGTCGCTGGAGCCGGCGGTGGAGCGGGTGAAGCGCCGGCTGCGACCGGGAGAGGTCCCGGTGATGGTGGGCACCAGTGGCACCGCCACGGCCCTGGCGTCCCTCGTGGCCGCCGAGCAGGAGCGCGCGCCCCTGCGCCTGCAGGGATTCCGCATGAGCCGCGAACAGGTTGATCAGCAGGTGAACAGGCTGACCACCCTGACGCCGGAGCAGCGCCGCTCCCTGCCCGCGATCAATGAACGCCGTGCCGAAATCATCGTGCCAGGGGCCCTGGTGCTGCAGCAGGCGATGGCGATGCTGCAGGCCGACGAAATGGTGATCAGTGAGCGGGCGCTGCGCGAAGGGCTGATCGTCGACTGGATGCTGCGCCACGATCTGATCGTCGATCGCTTCAGCTACCAGAGCTCGATCCGTCGGCGCACGGTGCTGCAGCTGGCCCAGCGCTACGGCGTCGACCAAACTCGGGCGGAGCGGGTGGCCCAGCATGCCCTCAGCCTCTACGACCGTTGCCGCGGGGTGCTGCACCACGACGAGGGCGAGGGGCGTCAACTGCTCTGGGCCGCAGCGATGCTGCATTCCTCGGGCCAGCACATCAACATCAGCGCTTACCACAAGCACAGCTGGTATCTGGTCCGCCACGGTGACCTGCTCGGCTACTCGGAAACCGAGCAGTTGATGGTGGCGGCCATCGCCCGCTACCACCGCCGCAGTCTTCCCAAGAAGCGCCATGAGGCCTGGCTGTTGCTGCCAGGCCGTGAGCAGAGGCAGACCGTCAACGCCATGGCGATGCTGCTGCGGCTGGCCGCCTCCCTGGATCGCCGTCCGACGCCGGCGGTGGCGGGCCTGCGGATCGCCTGCAGCACCAGTGAGCTGAGCATCGGCCTTGAGCCCGCTTCAGCCCTGGATCTGAGCCTGGAGCGCTGGAGCCTGCAGGGTTGCGCCGAGCCATTGGCGGAGGCCACCGGGGTGAAGTTGCTGGTGGAATCCGACCGGAGGTAGCGACGACGACCGCAGGAGCAGCCCCGCTGTTGCCATGACTGAAGACCACCACCTCTGCTGCCTGATCCATGGATTCTCCGACCGCCTTTGTGGCCGTTGCCCTTGCCGCCGTCTCCTGGGATGGGACGCTCACCCGTGCCGGTTCCAGGGCCCTGCGCCACTCCCTCGACTACCGCGTGCCCTTCAACCAGATGGGGGATGCGGCCATGATTCAGCTGTTCGACACCCTGCTGGCTGATCTGCGCCGCGATGGAGCGCCGATCCTGATGGCTCGCGCGGCCTTGCAACTGGATCCCCACGAGCGGCGCACGGCCTTTGCGGTGGCCGCTGAGATCATGCGCTCCGACGGTCCCCTGGTGGCTCAGGAACAACAAATCCTCCTGGATCTTGCCGCTCAGCTGGACCTTGATTCCAGCGATTCAGCCCGCATTCTTGAGGTGATGGACATCCTCCACGCTGAACTGATCTGCAGTCCGGTGGCGGCCTGATCAGAAGCTCTGGGCCGAAGCCCAGAGCTCAACAGAATCATGGGCGATACTGGATTCGAACCAGTGACCCCTTCCGTGTGAAGGAAGTGCGCTACCGCTGTGCTAATCGCCCGCACCTCTCGATCCTAAAACACCGTGGTCCAGCCGCCTGACCCTCAGGCCTGGGCTACTGCCGGTCGAAACAGGTGATCATGGCTGGCGGAATAGAGCTTGGAGCGGGCCTGCCCAGGGGCGGCCAGCGCCGGGCTCACCACATAGAGGGTGGTGCGAATCAGTTGTCGCTCCCGGCTCACCTCCGCCATCCGCTCCAGGGGCACCACCTGCAGCCACTGGTCGGGCCAGCTGACGCGGTAGCCGATGGCCACCGGGGTGTCTGCGGGGTAGTGCTCCAGCAACTCCTGCTGCACTGACTCGACATGGCGGGCACTCAGGTACAGGCAGAGGGAGGCCCGCAGAGAGGCAAGACGCGCCAGTGACTCCCGCTCCGGCACCCCCGTGCGCCCGCCGGCACGGCTGAGCACGATGGTTTGCACCAGCCCGGGGATGGTGAGCTCGGCCTTGAGGGCGGCGGCGGTGGCCTGGTAGGCGCTCAGGCCCGGCACCACCTCCACCCCAAGGCCGGCGTCGGCCAGGCGGCAGATCTGCTCCGCCAGGGCTCCATAGAGGCAGGGATCACCGTCGTGCAGGCGCACCACCCGCAATCCGGCCCGTGCCCGCGCCACCACCAGCTCCATCACCTCCTCGAGGGTGAGTGTGCTGGTGCGGATCCGCTCACAGTGCTGCGGTGCCAGGGCGGCGATCTGGGGCGACACCAGGGAATCGGTCCAGACCAGGACGTCGGCGGCTTCAACGGCACGGGTGGCCCGCACGGTCATCAGATCAACGGCGCCGGGGCCGGCACCGACGATCAGCACCGGGCACTCAGCACCAGCACCTGGAGTTGGCGTGGCGATCAAGAGGGGTTCCTCGGCAGGGGAGGGGCACCGCCAGGATCGGGCAGGGAGCACTCCTGGCCGTAGAGCCGCCAGAGGCCGAAGCTGCCGAGGGCGATCAACAGCAGGCTCATCAGCTGGGCCATGCGCAGTCCCCCCTCACAGAAGGGCGGCGTGGAGAACAGGCAGAGGGGGTCGGTGCGCAGCCCTTCAATCCAGACTCTGCCCAGGCTATAGCTCACCAGGTAGATGCAGCTCAGTGCCCCGGGCGGCAAGGGGATACGACCCTTGATCCCGGCGCGGAACACCAGCAGCAGCAGGACCACCACGCCGAGGTTCCAGATGGATTCGTAGAGAAAGGTGGGGTGGAAATATTGCTGATCGAGAAACGGTTCAGGCCTGTTGAGGGTGGGGATGTAAAGCTTCCAGGGCAGGTCGGTGGGCAACCCGAAGGCCTCGGAATTGAAGAAGTTTCCCCAGCGGCCAATGGCCTGGCCGAGGGCGACGGAGGGAACCAGCACATCCAGCAGATTCCAGAAGGCCAGCTTGCGCCAGCGGCAATAGACGATCACCGCCAGGGTTCCACCAATCAGGGCTCCGTGGATGGCGATGCCACCGCGCCAGATGGCCAGGGCCTCCAGCCAGTTGAGTTGATACTGGCGCCACTCCAGCAGCACGTAGTACAGGCGGGCGCCCAGCACAGCCGCCAGCACCAGCAGGGGCAGCAGGTCGGCGATCACCACGGGATCGATCTGCCGGGCCTTACCCAGCCGCGTGGCCAGCACCAGCCCGATCAGCACCGCCAGGGCGATCAGCAGGCCGTACCAGCGCAGGGAGAAGGGGCCCAACTGAAAGATCAGCGGCCCCGGTGAAGCGAACACCGCCAGGGCCGTGGCCGGGGAGAGAAACACCAACAAATGCACTCAGGGGAACGGCGGGGTGGCCAGGGCTCAGACGCCTTCGGCGGCCTGGACTTTCTCCACCTGTTTCTTCTTCAGCACCAGCATGATCTGGGCCAGGGCCACGGCGGCGAAGAAGGCGAGCATCCCGTAGAGACGCACAGGATTCTGAAGAACGATCTCAGCATCCAGCTGGCCGAATCCACCGACGTTGGGGTCGTCGGAGAGGGCTGAGCCGGCACTGACACGGTCACCCACGGCCACGGTGATCGCCGGGCCGGCGGGAATGGTGTCGCTCACACTCTGACCATCGGCGGTGCTGATCTCCACCACGGAGGCTCCGTTCTCACCGGCGCTGATGGCGGCCACAGTGCCGTCGACGGAGGCGTTGAAGACTCCGTTGTTGCTCTTCTCACCGGTGGGGTACACCTGGCCGCGGCCACGGTTGCCGCCCACGTGGATTGAATACTTGCCGAAGTGAATGGAACTGTCGCTGCCGGGATCAGGCGAGAGGATCGGGAAGACGATCTCCTGGTGCTGGTCACCGGGCAGGGGGCCCACCAGCAGGATGTTGGGGTCGTTGTCGCTGTACTG
Source organism: Cyanobium sp. CZS48M (assembly GCA_030373145.1). Taxonomy (GTDB): domain Bacteria; phylum Cyanobacteriota; class Cyanobacteriia; order PCC-6307; family Cyanobiaceae; genus Regnicoccus_A. The sequence continues at coordinate 107,020 of JAUCZK010000002.1, forward strand.
GGTGAAGTACACGCCAGCGGTCTCCTCCTTCAGCTCCTCACTCAGACGCTCTGGCGGAGCCAGCTTGAAGCCATCGGGCAGCATCACCACGGCACCCACATTCAGCCCAGAGCGACTGCCATCAGCGCCCACCTGCTGGGAGGCGGTGTCGTAGGGAATCTTGACCACCGCCTTGAAGACGGTGTCGGGCATCACGGCCTGGGGCACCTCCACCTGGGTGGCCTTCTTGGCCAGGTGACAGTTGGCGCAGACGAGCTTGCCGGTGGCTTCACGGGGGCTGTCGTAGTTCTGCTGGGCCCAGAAGGGATAGGCATGGCTGGCCTGGGGGGCCACCAGCAGGGCAGCGGCGACAAGCAGGGAGCTCAGCAGCAGGGAGAGGGTGCGGCGCATGGGGGGTGGGTGAGCGGGCGACGAAGGGGAGTGAGAAGGGGGGGGATCAGGCCCACCAGGGCTTGTCGCCGGTGCGGAAGTCGGTGTCGCTCCACTGGCTCAGGAACACGGTGTCGTTGTCGACCGTGACGTTGGCCAGGGCCAGGGAGAGCGGGGCTGGACCGCGCACCACCATGCCGGTGGCGTCGTACTGGCTGCCGTGGCAGGGGCACATGAACTTGTTGGCGCCGCTGTTCCAGGGCACGACGCAACCGAGGTGGGTGCAGATGGCGTTGATCCCGTAGCTGCCGATCGCCTCGGGACCCTCCACCAGCAGGTAGGTGGGATCACCCTTGAGCCCCTGCACCAGGCTGCGGTCGCCCTCCTTGTGGGTGGAGAGCCAACCCGTGGCGGTGACGGTGTTGCCCAGCTCGTCCTTGGCGGTGGTGCCGCCGCCGCCGCCGGCGGCCTTGGGGGGGATGAAGTAGTTGACCACCGGGTACAGAGCGCCCAGGGCAACCCCGGTGACCGTGCCGAAGGTGAGCAGATTCATGAACTGCCGACGACCCATTCCGGGCACATCGCTCACAGGGATCTGGGTCATACGAGGCGTTCCTTGGTGCCGAACCAACGTGCCGCCCATTATGACCGCTGCCCCTCCGTCCACCGGGGGACAGACCGGGGGTCTGAGCGGTTGCCGCAACATGCTGTTGTCTCCGCCGTCGGCTTCGCCGTTGACCGATCCCGTCACCCCCTCTGCCTCCGAGCCCCTCCGTTATGAGGAGGTGATCGCTCTGTTGCGCTCCCGCTGGCAGGCCTCCTACGACCTGCAGCTGGTCCAGCGCCGCGGGCGGTTGTACCTGCAGGTGATGTGGGCCTACCTGGAGCAGCAGTCTTTCCCGCTGGATGCCGCCGGCTATGAAGCCCGCCTGCGGGAACTGGTGGAGGTGCTCAACAACCTTCAGGTGGCTGAGCAGGTGCGGGGCTGGCTCAGCACCACCAGGGACCGGCCGCGGTTGGGCAAGGCCATGAGCCTGGCCCTGGAGCCGGCCGCGGACGGTCGCAGCAGCGAATTTCTGCTCTGAGCCCGGCCGCGAGCCTCGCCGTTCAGGTGGGCTCGGGCCGCACCTGCTCCACCAGGGCCACCAGGGCCACCCCAATCAGGAACAGGGCCGTGATCGCTCCGGTGAGCAGCAGCATCGTCACCGGGTCGGTGGAAGGGGTGAGCACCGCGCCGGCCAGGGCGGAGCCCAGCACCACCCAGCGCCAGGACCCCAGCATGGTGCGGGATCCCACCAGACCGAAGGCCCCCAGCAGCAGTTGCAGCACCGGCAGCTCAAAGGCCAGCCCGGTGGCGACCATCAGCAGCAGCACGAAATCGAGATAGCGCTCGATCGACCAGATCGGCTCCACCACATCGGCGCCATAGTTCACGAGGAAACGCAGGGCCGCGGGCACCAGCGCCCACCAGGCGAAGGCCAGCCCCACCAGAAACAGCACCGCCGATGCGGCCACCGCCGGGGCCACCAGCCGTCGCTCGCGCCGGGTCAGGCCGGGCAGCACGAAGGAGAGCAGCTCATAGAGGATGTAGGGCAGCACCAGGGTGAGACCGGCGTAGCCGGCCACCTTGAGGGAGACGAACAGGAATTCCCCAGGGGCCAGCTGCAGGAAGCGCATGCCCACCGCGGGCACCTGCAGCAGGCGCACCAGGGGGCGCACCAGCACCAGGCAGACGGCTGCAGAAACCACCAGGGCCAGCAGGCTGCGCAGCACGCGCCGCCGCAGCTCCTCCAGGTGCTCCAGCAGGCTCATCTCCACTTCGCCGGGGAACTCCTCCGGGCGGCTGACGCGGATGGGTGCCGGCTCGGGCAGGGCCGTTCCGCTGGCGCTGCTGCCGGCTGCGGCGCTGGCTGTGGATGGGGTTGGTTCGCTCATGGCCCAGGCTCCGCTGGGACCTTAGGCACAGATTCCGCCGCTGCGAGCCAGTGGGCGGCCCGCTGCGGTGAAGCCCAGACCACCTCGCCCCCTCTGTGGGTCACCGTGCCGGCTACAGCCCCGGCGATTCGTTGCAGTTGATCCGAGGGCACCTTCAGCACAGCCACCCGGCCATTGTGTCGGGCTCGGCTGAAGTGGGCGGCCAGATCAGCGGCCAGCTGGAGGTCGGCCTCCGCGGCCTCCGCGGCCGAGGCCTTGAGCATCACGTGGCTGCCGGGGCATTCCTGGGCGTGGAACCAGAGGTCGCCACGGCGCGCCTGGCGCAGGCTGATCCATTCGTTCTGGCGGTGGTTGCGGCCCACCTGCACCTGCAGGCCGCCGGGGGTGAGCAGCTCCAGGGGGGATGGGGTACCAGCCGCGGCGGAGCGCGGCGGAGCGCGGCGGCGAGGCTGGCGCCCCTCGGCGCCTCCCCGGGCCAGCAGCTCCTCGCTCTCCTGCTCAAGGGCCTCCAGCTGGCGGAGGGCCTCCTCCAGATCCCTGGCCTGTGGGCCGTTGCCGGGGCCGGCCCTGAGCTCAAGGCTGTGCATCGCCAGGAAGGCCAGGCTGGCGTCAAGCCGCTCCAGCTGGCGCTGATGCAGCTCCAGTCGGGGGGTGATCGAGACCACCGAGCGCCGCAGCCGCCGGGCCCGCTTGTAGAGGGCCTGGGCTGCGGCCACCTGCTCGCGGCTGGGGGCCGCCAGGCACAGAAGGGCGTCGGCCTCGCGACTGAGCTCATCGCCGCTCTCCACCTGATCGAGCAGGTCCTGCTGCTGTTGGCGCTGGCGGTCCTCTCGCTCGCGGGCGGCCAGCAGCTTCAGCTCCAGACTCGCCCGGCGTCGCTGCAGCTCCCCCTGACCCAGGCGCTGGTGGTAGTAGGCCGTCAGGGGGGCGTTCACTGGGCCGCTGGTGGTGGTGCCCCAGCAGCGGTAGTGGCTGGAGCCAGTGCCGGCGTCATCGACGTCCCAGCCGAAGCGCTCCTGCTCCAGATCGCGCAGCCAGAGCTGCCAGTGCTCCCAGAGCTGATCCCAGTGGACCTGGCTGAGCGTGTCCACCCGCCGGGCCAGCAGCTCAGGCGCCGGTTCCTGTGCTCCAGCGGCCAGCTGCAGCGCCAGGGCCGGACTGATCCCCTGGTAGGTCTGCTGTAGGGCCTGGCGCAGCGTCACCGGCACCAGCTGCAGCCGCCGCCGCCAGTGTTCCTGGGATTCATTCATGCTGGGTGGATCCGACTGCAGGGCCGGTGGGCGCCCATAGAAGGAGCCGCTGGTGATCGGCCGCAGCCGTGAGTGCTGCTCCCGCACCTGGCGGGCCAGGCTCACCACCCGTCCCTGGTCATCGAGCAGGAACACGTTGCTGTGGCGACCCATCAGTTCCACCACCAGACGGCGGCCGCTGGGCTCTCCGGGCCGGGGCGCGAAATGCAGATCCACCACCCGCTCGAAACCCTCCTGCTCGATCGCCACCAGGGCCAGCCCCCCGAGGCCGTGCTGCAGGACCCGGGCCAGGGTGCTGCCCTCCCCCTGCCTGGGCGGCGGCGGGATCGCCAGCAGCCGGGGGGCCGCCGCCAGCCAGCTGATCTCCAGCCAGCGCAGGCCACTCAGGCCACGCAGCCCCAGCTGCAGGGTGTGGGGATTGGGCTGCTGGGCCTTCTCGAAGCGCGACGGCACCAGCAGCGGACGCAGCTCCGCCAGCACCGCCCGCAGGGTGGTGAGATCCATGGCCTGGATGGCCAGGCTGGGCTGGGTCTGGGGCGCCATGGGCTGCCGCTTCACGCCGGAGCGTGCGCTGGGATCCCCCTACTCTGCTGGCCAGCCGAAGACCCCGATGGGATCCCCTTCAACGCCTGGACGGCTCACCGTGATCAGCGGCCCCAGTGGCGTGGGCAAGGGCACGCTGGTGGCGGCCCTTCTGGAGCGCCATCCCCGCCTTTGGCTGTCTGTGTCGGCCACCACCCGGGCCCCCAGGCCTGCTGAGGTCGATGGGAGCACCTATCGCTTCCTCGATCGCGGGCACTTCGAGGCCCAGGTGCTGGCGGATGGCTTCCTGGAGTGGGCCGAGTTCGCCGGCAATCTCTACGGCACGCCACGGGCGCCGGTGGAGGAGCACCTGGCCCTGGGCCAACCGGTGCTGCTGGAGATCGAGCTGGAGGGAGCCCGTCAGGTGCGGCGGAGTTTTCCCACCGGGTTTCAAGTGTTCATCAAGCCCCCCAGTTTTGAGGAGCTGGAGCGCCGCATCCGTGGGCGGGGCACAGACAGCGAGGAGGCCATCCAGCGGCGGCTGGAGCGCGCTCACCAGGAGCTGGAGGCCGAAGCGGAATTTGACGCGGTGCTGGTGAATGGCGATCTGGAAGCGGCCGTGGCTGAGCTGGAAGCGGCCCTTGGCCTGGCCGCAGGCTGACAGCCGCCATGAAAAAGCGGCCCCGGGGGGCCGCTGATTGAATCTGAATGACAGTCGGAAGCCGGGTGGCAGAACGACAGGACATCGCGGGCGGACATCCGTGGGTCCTGTCGATCAGTCGTTGGAGCCCCAGCGGAGCATGACGACTGAAGGGTGAACGTTCCCTCAGAGCGGGCGGAGGATCAGGTCGGGGAAGAAGCGGAAGATCTCAATGGTGATTCCGGCTGTCAGGGTGAACCAGACGGCGGCAACGACGGGAGCGGTGGTCAGGAATTTTTTCATGGTTCCAGGAATCAGCGGGGGGAAACGGTCACTTTGGAGTCGGCTTCAATCATTTTTCCGCCGACGAACTCGTTGAAGGCGGCCAGGGGCCAGACGGAGGCGGCCAGGGTGGATTTGAACGCCAGGGGCATGTCGATCTGGATCTCACGCATGGTGGCGTCCTTGCTGCCGCGGATCGCCATCAGGTAAGCGCGGCCGGCCCAGCCGATCGTGCCAGCGATGTAAAGGAAGAGAAGGCCAGGGATCAGGAAATCACCGGCATGGCTGAAGCGGCCATCCACGATCAGGCGGGGCAGGCCGTCATCGCCGCAGAGGGCCTGGCTGTACACGTTGAAGCGTGCCTTGGCCTGGTCGGTGCTGGCCGCCGAGGCCCGCTGCTGGAAGCGGGGGCTCTCGGCACAGGGGGTCAGGCCTGCCACCGATTCCGCAGCCGAAGCCACGGGCGCAAAGCCGATGAGGAGAAAGGCCGAGAGCAGAACCGCGCACAGGCGGGGGAGAAGACGTCGCATGGAGAGCCTGGGTAGAAGCCGGGGGGAGTGCCCTGCGGAGCCCTGCATCGGCGTGGGGCCGCGGGGCAGGATGTCACACGCGGACAGTAAGGGAGCTCCCTGGGCGCCATGCCAACGGTTCTGGCCCTCGAAACAAGTTGTGACGAGTCAGCGGCTGCGATTGTGCGCGATCGCGCGGTGCTGGCCGGCGCCGTGGCCTCCCAGGTGGAGGAGCACGCCCGCTGGGGGGGTGTGGTGCCGGAAATCGCCTCCAGACGGCATGTGGAAGCCCTGCCCCACCTGGTGGAGCGGGTGATGGCCGAGTCGGGCCTGAGCTACGGCGATCTCGATGGCATCGCCGCCACGGTGGCGCCGGGTCTGGTGGGGGCCCTTCTGGTGGGATCGGTCACCGGCCGCACCCTCGCCCGCCTGCACGACCTGCCCTTTCTGGGGGTGCACCACCTAGAGGGTCACCTCTGCTCGGTGCAGCTGGGGGAGCCCCTGCCGCCCGGCCCCTACCTGGTGCTGCTGGTCAGCGGCGGTCACACCGAGCTGGTGCGGGTGGAGGGGATCGGGGCCTACCAGCGCCTCGGCCGCAGCCACGACGACGCGGCCGGAGAGGCCTTCGACAAGGTGGCGCGACTGCTGGGACTGGGCTACCCCGGCGGCCCCGCGATCCAGGTGGCGGCGGCCGACGGCGATCCCCAGCGCTTCCCCTTGCCCAAGGGCCGGGTGTCGCGGCCCGAGGGCGGCTTCCATCCCTACGACTTCAGCTTCAGTGGCCTCAAGACCGCCGTGTTGCGGCTGGTGCATCGCTTGGAGCAGGAGCCGCCGGAGCTGCCGCTGGCCGACATCGCCGCGAGTTTTGAGCGGGTGGTGGCGGAGGTGCTGGTGGAGCGCAGCTGCCTTTGTGCCCTGGATCAGGGGCTGGACACCGTGGTGCTGGTGGGCGGGGTGGCGGCCAACCGCCGCCTGCGCCAGATGATGGGGGAGCGTTGCGCTGCCCTCGGCCTGCAGTGGCGTGTCGCGCCGCTGGCCTACTGCACCGATAACGCCGCCATGATCGGAGTGGCGGCCGCGGCCCGCCTGGCCGTTGGAGCCCGCAGCAGCTGTGATCTGGGGGTCCTGGCCCGGCTGCCGCTGGAGCAGGCGGGCAGCCTTTACGAAACGCGGGCTGGTTGTTAATCGCTTTAGAGTGTTTCCACTCTGTCTTGGGACGACAACAGATGGCCCCTGCTGAGATCAGTGAGAACCGGCTTGAGCCCGTCGATGTCGACCCGCAGGAGCTCAATGCCTGGCGCCGCGGCTTCACCCCCCAGGCCGAGATCTGGAACGGACGTCTGGCCATGCTCGGCCTGTCACTGGGTCTGGCCAGTCTGCTGTTGATTCGTCTGGCCACCCGCTCCTGAGCGGCGACCATGGCCTGAGCTGACCCCGGGCCTCAGCCGATCCGGCCGCCCAGGGTCTGGGCCAGTTCGTTCGGCTTGAGGCTATCGGAGAGCGCTTCGCTGGGATCCACGGTTCCGGCCTCCACCAGAGCTGCCAGCGACTGGTTGACGGTCTGCATGCCGTCGAAGGCACTGCGGGCCATGATCTGCTCCACCTCATCGAGATCCCCCCGTTGGATGTAGTCGCGGCAGCCTGACTGCAGTGGCCTCCCCCATGGCCTGGGGAGCGTGGCTGCTCTCGAGTGGGTTCACGGTTGGGCGGCGGCCAGTGTGATCAGCATTGCTCGGAACTGGGCTCCTGTCATGGGGTAACTCCGGGGCCCTTCCCTAAGATCCCAGCCACCGCCTCGCTCCCTTGACCGCCACCGCACCGCTCGTGAGCATCGTGCTGGGCACCCGGCCAGAAGCGATCAAGCTGGCACCGGTGATCCTGGCGTTCCAGCGCGATAGAGGCTTCCGCACCAGGGTGGTGCTCACCGGTCAGCACCGGGAGATGGTGGCTCAGGTGATGGATCTGTTCGGGCTCAGTCCCGACCGCGACCTGGCCCTGATGGCCCCGAAGCAGACCCTTACCCATGTCACCTGTGCGGCCCTGCAGGGTCTGCGGGAGGAGTTTCTGGAGTACCGCCCCCAGTTGGTGCTGGTGCAGGGCGACACCACCACCGCCTTTGCTTCGGCCCTGGCGGCCTTTTACGAGCAGATTCCGGTGGGCCATGTGGAGGCCGGCCTGCGCACTGACAACCTCCTGGATCCCTTCCCCGAGGAGGCGAACCGGCGATTGATCTCCCAGGTGGCCCAGCTGCACTTCGCACCCACCACTGTGTCCGAGGCGAACCTGAAAGCCTCCGGCGTGGTGGGGGAGATCCTGGTCACGGGCAACACGGTGATCGACGCACTGCTGCTGAGGGCCGCCTCGGCCCCCCTGCCCCAGATCCCCGGCCTCGACTGGGAGCGGCAGCGGGTGATCCTGGCCACTGTCCACCGCCGCGAGAACTGGGGCGAGCGGCTCACCAGCATCGCCGAGGGCTTCCGCCAGCTGCTGGATCGCCACCCCGACACGGCCCTGCTGCTGCCCCTGCACCGCAACCCCACGGTGCGTGAACCCTTGCAGCAGTTGCTGGGTCAGCATCCCCGCGCCCACCTCTGCGAACCCCTCGACTACGACCAGCTGGTGGGGGCGATCCGCGGCTGCACCCTGCTGCTCTCCGATTCCGGTGGCCTGCAGGAGGAGGCGCCGGCCCTGGGCAAGCCGGTGCTGGTGCTGCGGCGCACCACGGAGCGGCCCGAAGCGGTCACAGCTGGAACGGCGCGGCTGATCGGCACCGACAGCACCTCGATCGTGGAGGAGGCCAGCCGGCTGCTGGACGATCCCCAGGCCTATGCGGCCATGGCCCAGGCCCACAACCCCTTCGGCGATGGTCAGGCCAGCGGCCGGATCCTCGAGGCCAGCCGCAATTTCCTCAGCCGAGCCGCCGTGGGCTGAGCGGGGCCATCAGGAGTCCCGCTTCTTCGCCCAGGGGGGCAGATCGATGAACACCCGAGTGCCCTGCTCGAGCCCCGTGATGATCTGGGTGTTGCGGCCACTGCTGGAGCCCAGGGTCACCGGCTGAAAGCGCGGCTGGTTGTCTTTGCCCACCAGCAGCACGCCCGGTTTGCCTTCCTCGGTGACCACCGCCACGGTGGGCACCAGCGTCTGGGGCGGCAGGGTGCCGGTCTGGAAGTTGATGTCGGCGGTCATGCCGATGCGCAGCAGGTTGTTGGGGTCGCTGAGGGAGAGCTTCACCTCGAAAGAGGTGACGTTGTTGTTCTTCACAGCCCGCGGTGCCACCTGGATCACCCGGGCGGCGAAGCGCTTGTCGGGGAAGGCATCCACCCGCACGCTGGCGCTCTGGCCGATGCTGATGCGGCCGATGTCGTTCTCGGGCACCTTGGCGACCACCTCCAGCCCCTGGGCCAGCTCCACCACCGAGGAGCTGGAGGCACCGGCATTGGCGGAAGCGGACGTGGTGGGGGTCACGAAGGCGCCTGGATCGGCGAAGCGTTGGGTGATCAAGCCATCGAAGGGGGCCCGGATCGTCAGTTCTCCCCTCTCCACCGTGCGTTGGCTGAAACGCTTGCGAGCCGCGTCGAGGGAGGCCCCGGCGGTGAGGGCCCGGGTGCGGAACGAGACGATGTCGTCCTCGCTGATGGCCCCTTCGGCGAACAGCTTGAGGCGGCGTTCGTAGTCGGAGCGGGCGCGGATCTCCTCGGCTTCCGCCAGGCGCACCTGGGCCCCCAGTTCCAGCTCCCGCTGGCGCAGGTCACCGCTGTCCATCAGGGCGATGGGCTGGCCCTTGCTCACCCGGTCGCCTTCATCCACGAAGAGAGATTCGAGCACCCCGCCGCGTTTGGGGCTCACGTTGACGCTGCGACCCGCCTCCAGCTCACCGCTGGCACTGACCACCCCCGGCAGGGTGCCCCGCTGGGCCACCACGGTGAAATCGGCGAGGTTGCTGCGTTTGGCGGCCTGGCGCTGGCGCTGCCAGATGGCCACGCCGCCTACCACCAGCACCAGGGCCACAGCTCCGGCCGCCCAGCGCCGCCAATGGCCGCGCGGAGCCAGACCGCCGGTCCCTGGGGCGCCCGCGCTAAAGCCGGAGGGCAGCGGAGCCTGCAGCGGCTTCGGGGCTGGGGGTTGTTCGAGCATCCGCGTGGCGATGGCCGTGCTCCGTTCAGTGAGACCAGTCTTCCTGGTGTTGTCCCCAACTGTGGCCCCGGTCCCTGGAGGGGGCCCCGTCTAGATTCCAGTCCATGCTCAAAGCCGGAATCGTGGGGCTGCCCAACGTGGGCAAATCCACCCTGTTCAACGCCCTGGTGGCCAACGCCCAGGCCCAGGCGGCCAATTTCCCCTTCTGCACGATCGAGCCCAACGTGGGCAGCGTGGCGGTGCCTGATCCGCGGCTGAAGATGCTCTCGGATGTGTCCAGCTCCCGTGAAATCGTGCCCACCCGGGTGGAGTTCGTCGACATCGCCGGGCTGGTGAAGGGGGCCAGCCAGGGGGAGGGCCTGGGCAACAAGTTCCTCGCCAACATCCGCGAGGTCGACGCGATCGTGCACGTGGTGCGCTGCTTTGAGGACGATGACGTGATCCACGTGTCGGGTGATGTGGATCCGGTGCGGGATGCCGAGGTGATCAACCTGGAGCTGGGCCTGGCCGATCTCGGCCAGATTGAGAAGCGCCGCGAGCGCCTCAAGAAACAGGCGCGCACCAGTAAGGAGGCCCAGGTCGAGGATGCCGCGCTGGCGCGGATCCAGGCGGAGCTGGAGCGGGGCGGTGCCGCCCGCAACGTGGAGCTGGGGGAGGAGGAGGCCCCGATGCTCAAGCCCCTGGGGCTGCTCACCGCCAAACCGATCATCTACGCCACCAACGTCTCGGAAGACGACCTGGCCGGCGGCAATGCATTCAGCCGCTCCGTGGAGGAGCTGGCCGGCCGGGAAGGCGCCGGCGCCGTTCGCATCTCAGCCCAGGTGGAGGCGGAACTGATCGAGCTCGGTGAGGCCGAGCGCGGAGATTACCTGGAGGGCCTCGGGGTGAGCGAGGGCGGCCTGCAGAGCCTGATCCACGCCACCTACCGCCTGCTGGGCCTGCGCACCTACTTCACCACCGGTGAGAAGGAAACCCGCGCCTGGACGATCACCGCCGGCATGACCGCCCCCCAGGCCGCCGGGGTGATCCACACCGACTTCGAGCGCGGCTTCATCCGCGCCCAGACCGTGGCCTACGCCCAGCTGCTGGAGGCCGGCTCCCTGCCGGAGGCCCGCAACCGCGGCTGGCTGCGCAGCGAGGGCAAGGAGTATGTGGTGCAAGAGGGCGATGTGATGGAGTTCCTCTTCAACGTCTGAAAACCTGCGCCGATATCAAGGCTGGGAGCTGAGACTGAATAGTTGATTCATCTTGTAGGGCGCATCAATTTTCAGCTTCTGTCAACTTTTTCTGCAGGTTCAGACTGGCCACTTCGTATCCAGCGGTCGCATAGAGCTGTTGAGCGGTCGTGTTGGAGTTGAACACATGCAACACAATGACTCCTACTCCCCTGGCCAGCAGGACCGCCTCCACGGCCTTCAATGTTGCCTGGGCGTGGCCCTGGCGTCTGTGCTGCGGAAGGATGATCAACTGGTGAACAAAGGCAATTTTCTCAGATCCTCTGCTGCCAAGGCTCAGCCAGATATAGCCGATGGCCGGTTCGTTCTCGTTTTCAAGGATCTCCAGCAGAATGTTGTTTGGTGTTGACAGGCCATCGGGAAGCAGTCGCTCAATTTCGGATTGTGCGAGCTTCAGGGATTCGGTCTTTGTCCATCGATTCAAGCCTTCAAGATCGTCCAGTGAGCTCTCGATGGCTTGTTCGATAAAGCTGGAGAAGGCTTGCGGTCGCATGCTTAAAAGATGAATCATTGTTGTTGTTGTTGTTGTTGTTGTTGTTGTGTATTTGGCCTCAATCCCTTGGCTCGATCAACTCAGTCCTGTTGGTCAATCAGGGGTATGGCCAGAGCACCAGTCTTGGCTGCTGATAGTTGAAGATCGTCCCAAGTGGTGTGGGGATCAAGTTGGGCTTGTTCTGGTGGAAGCGGGCCGGCCTCTCGGAGACAATTGGATCCGGGGCGCGCAGATCCGTCTGTAGTCCTGTGCCCGGTTCCCCAGGAATGAGCCCGTCCACCCCCATGCTGGCCAAGCGCTCCAGCTGCAGGGAGCGGCTCAGGGACTGCAGCGCATATTGACTCAAGTCGTACCGGGAGAACCCTGGGAAGGTTGGGTGCGCTGAGCAGGTTGTGAAATCCAGCACGCGGATCGCGTACTCCATGCGCCTCGCCAAGGCGACCCTCGGCTGCGCTGGTGCAATTGCCATGAGTGTCAGTGCTGCTGTCCTTTTGGTGCCTGAGTTGAGACACTAGGGGTGGCGACTGTCTTGACCCTCCCGCTCCATTCATGAGTGTAGTGAGACCCCCGGTGCTCAAGGCCTGCTCCATGCCGCTGACGGTTGCTTCTACCCCGGCCCTGGTGCAGAAATCAGCACCCACCAAATGAAATCCTTCGTCGTTCGGAAAGCGCCAGGGCTGTATGTTGCGCGCCACACCGATCACGATCCGTCGGCGTTGGCCTAGTAGGTTAACAAGCTCGCGCCCAATGTCTCGTCTGGCTCCAGTGTCCACAATGGTGCTATCAGGCAGCTGATCAATTCTTGACATGGCTGAAAACGCATGCTGGAATCTTTCTAGATTCGCTACATTGGGTGAATCATTATGAACTTGGATTGAGGCTTTGACAGAGACTTTGTGAGAAAGCAGGCGCCTGGGAATAGTTGTTGCAAGTACGCGAAGATAGGCGGTTGTATGGCTTGAGATTTCATTTCAATCGGAAGCTCGTTTCCTGGTTCTCAATCATCAAGGTCTTGGAGACCGAAGCAGGCTATTCTGATCTGCAGAACCATTTAAAGATTCAACTACTCGCTCCTGGGTCCATTGAATGATTCTTGTTGGCCAGAAGAGTTCAATCTCGTTCCAGAGCCCAGGCTGGTTCATCAGATCAGGACCACTCCAGGTCGGGGAGGCCGCGGAAGGCCTGGCGGACACCACTGCTCCAGCCGCTGCTCAGGGCGGCGAAGTAGGGGTCACCGTCGAGGAAGCGCCGCCGGTGCTGAATGGCCAGGCTGTCGCGCTCGTACCAGATCAGATCGATCGGCATGCCCACCGACAGATTGCTGCGCATGGTGGAATCGAAGGACACCAGCACGCACTTGGTGGCATCCGCCAGCGTCGTGGCCGGGGTGATGACGCGGTCGATGATCGGCTTGCCGTATTTGGCCTCGCCGGTCTGCAGGAAGGGGGTGTCCTCGCCGGCTTCGATGAAGTTGCCTTCGGCGTAGATGCGGAACAGCCGCGGGGCGTCTCCTTTGATCTGGCCGCCGAGGATGAAGGAGGCGTTGAAGGTCAGCGCACTGCCCTCCAGGGAGGGGGCGTCGCGATGCTCGATCTCGCGCATGGCATCCGACACCAGCAGGGCCACGTCGAACAGGGTCTGGGCGGTCCACAGGGTCGCGGGGGCGTCGTTGCGGTTGGCCCGTTGCTTCAGCAGGCTCACCACCGCCTGGGTGCCGGCCAGGCTGCCGGAACTGAGCAGAACGATCACCCGATCACCGGGCCGCTCGAAGGTGGTCATCTTGCAGAACCTGGCGAAATCATCGACACCGGCGTTGGTGCGTGAATCGGAGGCCATCACCAGTCCCTCCTGCAGCAGCATGCCCACGCAGTAGGTCACGGCCGGCTCATCCCTTGGGCGAATCCATTGTTGCGGCGCGCCCGCCGCTGCGTCTGTGCCGGCAACGCCCCCGGTCAGGGGGGACAATGGCATCAGCTGCAGTGGCCGGTGATGCCCTCATCCCAGACGTCCCCCGCCAATGACCCTGAAGCGGCCATCGATCCGGCCGCTCCCGCCGATCACCCCCACAATTTCGAGGTCCAGAAGGAACTGCACCAGCGGATCCGCAACGACCCCGACTACGACGACTGGGAATACGGCACTGAGCCGCTGCCCCATGAGTCGGAAGCCTGGATCCGTGCCCAGAAGGCCAGGACCCAGGTCAACGATCAGGTCAACGACCAGGTCGAGGAGCCCTGAGGGCTCCCCACGCCCACGGGGATCAGGGCTTTGGTTGGATCTGCCGCTGAGCGGCATGGGGATGGAAGCGGCTCAGCTCCCCTACCAGCAGCAATCCCAGCAGGCTCAGCAGCGTCATCAGCAGCCAGAGGCCGGCCCCGTGCCTCTGGTTCTCCAGCAACCAGCCGCCCACCAGGGGGGCCACGAAGGAGCTGATGGCGAAGCACTGGGAAAACAGGGCCAGGGCCATCCCCTGATGGGACGCCGGGGTGACCTCGATCACCGCTTCGCTGGCGGTGGGCAGGAAGGCCGCCGCCGCTGCCGCCAGGGGCAGCTGGGCTAGCACCAGCAGGGGCAGGCTCTGCCAGCCAAGAGCGGAGAGGGCCAGCAGCAGGCTGCCGAGGGCGAAGCCCAGCAGGCTCCAGCCCAGACCGAAGGCCACCGGCCGCTGCGCCAGCCAGCGCCCCAGGGGCCACTGCAGCAGCAGCAGCAAGCTGAGCTGCAGCCCCAGCAGCAGGGCCCCGATGCTCTCGCTCAGCGGCGCCCGCTCCAGCCCGCCCCGCACCAGATCCAGCGGCAGGGCGCTCTGCAGCAGCGACAGCATCGCTGTGGCCAGCAGGGTCACCCCCAGCAGGGGCAGCAGTGGTTTCACCCATTGGCGCCAGGGAAGCCGGCGCTCCAGCTGGCTGGCGGCCGCCGCCATGGGCAGGGATGAGCGCAGCAGCAGGCTGATCACCACCAGCATGCAGGCGATGTCGAGCAGGTAGATGCCGCGCAGGTGCCGGCTGCCGGCCAGCAGGGCTCCCAGCAGCACCCCCAGGGCTGCACCCAGAGCATCTCCGGTGCGCACCAGGGCATAGGCGCGGCTGCTGAGCAGGGGTGGCGCACTCAGGGGCACCGCCAGCTCGATCGCCGGCCAGTAGATCCCCATCGCCAGTCCCAGCAGCACCTGCCCCAGCACATAGGCGGCGAAGGTGTCGGCGCTGAACAGCCGGCTGTCGGCCCCCACCGAGATCAGTGCCGCCAGCAGCACCGGCCGGGTGGTGCTGAGGCCATGGTCGAGCCACCAGCCGCTCAGCAGCCGCCCGACGGTGCCAGCCAGGGCCGCGGCGGCCAGCCCCTGACCCACCGCCAGGGCCGAGAACTGCGCCTGATGGAACACCACCGGGGTGAGATAGAGGATCCCGCCGGCCCCGAAGCTGCCCACCAGGCGGATCACGGTCAGTTCGCGCAGCGGCGCGGGAAACTGGAGCCACCAGATTGGTTGGCTTGCTCCTGCCTGCGGCTCTGTCACAACACGTTCGTCGGGGGCTGGCACTGCTGGCCAGTCTGCTGCTGGGCACGGCGTCGCCGCTGCTGCTGCTGGCCACAGCCCGGGCGGCCGACCGCCTTGATGTGCGGCTCGATGGCCTCTCGCTGCCCATCGACCTGCACCAGCTCGAGGCCTGGAGCCTCGATCCGACGGGCAGCCGCAATGAACTGGGGATCTGGCTTGAGCTGCTCGACAGCAGCAGCCGCGAGGATCTGTTGAGCCTGCTGCGATCCCCCCTGCTGCCCGATCGCGGTTTCGCCCTGCAGCTGCTCCAGAGTTGGGCGGGCCGTCAGGTGCTCGAGGCGGTGGGGGAACTGTTCGCCGGTGGCAAGCCCGGCAGTGGCGTGCTGCTGCTCACCACCCTGCGCGAGCGCCTGCAGCGGCCCGAACCGATCCGGTTCGTGGACCTGCTGCAGGCGGTGCCCACGCCCCAGCTCACCCTTGATCTCGATGGTCTGCTGCAGCTCGCGGCCCTCTGGCGGCGGCAGCTGGAGGAGCAGACGCTGGCGCTGAAGCAGTTGCGGGACCTGCCGCTGCGCCTCCGCCAGGAGTCGGAGACCGGTGCAAGGCTGGCGGCGATTCAGCCCGACCCCAGGCCCAGGGCCATCGCCCTGACGGTGGCCCACAGGCCAGTCCCGCTGGAGCTGGAGCTCTGGCCGGCCGTCGCACCCCGCCAGCGCTCCTGGGTGCTGCTGATGCCGGGACTCGGGGGCAGCAGCGCCCAGCTGGGCTGGTTGGCCCGGGGCCTGGCCGCCCGGGGCTGGCCGGTGCTGATGATCGAGCACCCAGGCAGCAACGAGGCGGCGGTGCGCCAGATGCTCGATGGCCAGCGCCCCCCGCCGGGGGCTGAAACCCTGCCCGATCGCCTGGCTGATGTGGAGGCGGTGCTGGCGGCGGAGCGGCAGGGACAGATCCCTGGACTGGGCGACTCCGTGGTGCTGATGGGCCACTCCCTGGGAGGGCTTTCGGCCCTGTTGGCCAGCGGCCTGCGCCCGGCTCCGGGCCTGACCCGCCGCTGCGAGCGGGCCCTGGATGTGATCCCGCTGATCAACATCTCCAGGCTGCTGCAGTGCCAGCTCCAGGAGGTGCCCCTGCCGGAGCAGGCGAGCGCTCGGCCCGGAACGCTGGCCGCTGTGGTGAGCTTCAATGGCTTCGGCAGCCTGCTCTGGCCTGGCCGGGGTCTGGAACGCCTCAAGGCACCGCTGCTGATCACCGGTGGCGGGTTGGATCTGGTCACCCCGCCGGTGAGCGAACAGCTGGCGCTGTTTCTGCAGCACCCCGATCCCCGCAGCCGCCTGGTGATGGTGGAGGGCGGCAGCCATTTTTCCGTGGTGCGCGTCAAGGAGCAGGAGCAGGCCCTCTGGCGGCTCGGCGATGGCCTGGTGGGGGTGGCGCCGGTGCGGGTTCAGGAGTTGCTGCTCAGCCTCACCTCCGATTTCCTCTCGTCGGTGGACGCCGCCATTCCCATGGCCCCGCAGCGGCGCAGCCGTGATGGCGTCACGGCCTACGTGCTCGATGGCGCCAGTGCCCGGCGTTGGCGCCGCCGCATCGGCCCCTGAAGAAGGCGCCGCTCAGAAGCGGATGCGTGGATCCAGCATCGCCACCAGCATGTCCACCGTCACGCTCACCAGCACCACCAGGGCCGCCACCACCACCACGATGCCCTGCACCAGGGGGTAGTCGCGCTGGCCGATGGCCTCCTGCAGCCGGAAGGCGATGCCGGGCCAGGAGTAGGTGACCTCGATCAGCAGGGCGCCACCGATCAGCGAAGCCACGGTGATGCCGGTGATCGTGAGCACGGGCAACAGGGCATTGGGCAGGGCATGGCGCAGCACCACCCGGGTTTCGCTGAGGCCACGGCTGCGGGCCGCCTCCACGTAGTCGGAGCGCAGCACCCGCCGCAGGTTGAGGCGCAGGGCGTTGGCGAAGATACCGCTGAGGAGCAGGCCGAGGGTGGAGGCGGGCAGCACCAGGTGCCGCAGGCTGCCGGCCATCTGCTGGAGATTGGCGGCGCGCAAGCTGTCGAGCAGGTAGAAGCCGCTGCCGCTGGGGGGCATCAGAGTGGCGGGGAAGCGCCCGCCCACAGGAAACCAGCCCAGCCAGACGGCAAAGATCAGCTGGATCACCATCGCCGCCCAGAAGGGCGGCAGGGCGTAGGTGCCGATGCCGTAGAGGCGTCCGGCCAGGTCGAGCTTGCCCTCGGGGCGGGCGATACCGCTGAAGCCCACCGCCAGCCCCAGCACCGCCGCGATCAGCAGCGCGCACAGCCCCAGCTCCAGGCTGGCCGGCAGGCTCTGGCGGATCACGTCCAGCACCGGGGTCTGGTTGGTGAGCGATTCGCCCAGATTGCCCCTGAGCAGATCGGCGAGGAAGTGGCCGTACTGGGCGGGCAGGGGTTGGTCGAGCCCCAGCTGCTGGCGCAGGGCCTGCCGTGCCGCCTCCGGTGCCCGGGTGCCCAGCAGGGCGTCGATGGGATCCCCCGGGGCCAGCCGCAGCAGCAGAAACACCAGGGTGGCGATCAGCCAGAGCATCACTGGGGCGAGCAGCAGCCGGCTGCCCAGATAGCCCAGCAGCTGGCGGCGACGGCTCATGGCGCTGGCCTCGCAGCGGACTGCGGCTGATGCAGTTGGCTGAGCACCACGCGGCCGGAGCCATCGAACACCGGGGTGCTCAGTCCGACCTGGGCCCAGGCCCGCGGCGCCACCAGCCAGACCGGGATGTAGGGGGCGGCGGCGGCGGTTTCACGCTGCAGGCGCTGCAGCAGCTCTATTCGCTCCCGTCCCTGCAGGCTCTGGCTGCGGCGCAGCTCCTCGTTCAGGCCGGGGCGGGTCCAGAAGCTGCCGCTGGCGGCACTGGGACCTTCCAGGCAGCGCTGGCCCACGGCCTTGTCGCAGCCCAGCAGTGGCTGCAGATAGTTGTCGGCGTCGGGGTAGTCGCCCATCCACTCCAGCAGGATCGAGGCGAAAGCCCCCTCGCCGAGCTGACGGTAGGCCGTGGTGGATTCCATTCCGCTCACCTCCAGCACGATGCAGTCACCCAGATCCCGGCGCAGCTGTTCCTTCCAGATCAGGGCGAAGAGCTTGTCGGCGGGAATGTTGGAGCGGAAGGTGAAGGGCAGGTTCAGCGTCTTTCCCCGGCAGTAGCCGGCCTGCTCGAACAGCCGCCGGGCTTCCGCCGGGTCAAAGGCGGGCCAGGCCGTGGGTTCGGAGCCGCTCAGGCTGGGGGGCACCAGATCCCGCAGCGGTGGCCGCAGGCCATGGGTCACCCGCTGGCTGATCAGCTCGTGATCGAGGCTGTGGGCAATGGCACGGCGCACCAGCGGGTTCTTGAGGGGCGGCTGGTCGCTCAGCAGGGTCAGGTAGCCGATCTCCAGGGCCGGACCCACCCCTTCGAGCAGGCGCCCCCGCTGGGCGTCCTGGTGCAGGGAGAGCTGCTGGTCGCCCTCCAGACTGGTGGAGAGCAGCACATCCACCTCGCCGCTGCGCAGGGCCCCGTAGAGGGCGGTGGAGTTGCTGAGGTTGACCAGATCCAGCCCGCTGTTGGCAGGAGGCTCTCCCCAGTAGTCCTTGAAGGGCTCCAGACGCTGCTGCTGGTCGGCGAAGAAGGTGAGCCTGTAGGGGCCCGTGCCCACGAAGCGATCATTGAGGAAGCGCTTGTCGTGGCTGCGGTAGGCGGTGGGGGAGAGGGGCGTGAGACTGACGGCGCTCAGCAGCTGGGGCAGGGCGGTGAAGGGGCGCCGCAGCTTCAGCTCCAGTTCATGGCTGCCGCTGGCCCGCACCGCAATGATCCGGTCCCCCAGCAGGTAGCTGAGCTTGCCGATCGCCAGAAAGCGCTCCAGGGTGAACACCATGGCAGCGGCATCAAATGGGGTGCCGTCGTGGAAGCGCACCCCCTGCCGCAGTGGTACCCAGGCGGTGAGCCGATCCGGGCTCATCCGCGGCAAAGCCGTGGCCAGACGGGGCTGCAGCTCGCCCCTGGCATCGATGGCATAGAGCGGATCACCGAGGGCGCTGATCAGCTGCAGGGCCCCGAAGCTGTAGGTGGCGGCCGGGTCCACCGAGTCGATCCGGGTGCGGCTGCCCACCACCAACCTCCCACTGGGCCGCTGGGGCTGGCATCCCAGCAGCAGCAGCAGCAGGGCGGCCAGCAGGGAGAGCGAGCGCAACCCCTTCAAGGCAGGCAAAGCGTGCAGGATGCTCCTGAGTGCTCAGAGGCGCCCATTCAAGACCGCGACGGGCAGCTCTGGGCCTGGGGCAGGTGGTGCAGTTCCACCTGGCGGATTGACACCTCAAACACCGGAGAGCCGTGTCGTGCCAGGGGCCACCGCCGCACCCAGCAGCGGTCGCGGGGCGCATCCACACCGATCACCTGATAGACGCTGGACTGGGCTGGCTCGCCGATGGTCCAGGTGGAAGCGGATTCGCCACCCGGGAGACCGGCGCTGAGGGCCACATCGGTGGTGAGGTGAACGCAGTCACCCTGATGGAGGGTCATGGCGGTCGCGGGGTGGCGGGTTGAACGGCAGCCCTCATCAGGGCTGGCAGAGATGGGGGTCAGGGCTGGGTACCGGGACGCTGAGGGGGAGTGGGGGAAGGCCGTTGTGAGCTCAGGCGGTTGTGGGCCAAGGTTTCCGCACGGGTGACTGAGCTGGCGTTCAATCTGGACAAGGGGCCGGCTCAGGTGAGGGCATCAGCATCCGGGGGGGGAATGCGGAATGAATCCATCTTGACCCTGCCAGCCCCCGGCCCGTCAACAGCCTCGGCATGAGCACTCGTTCTGGCTGTCAGCAGGTCTGCTGATGCACTCAGAGGGTGCGCAGGCAGGCCGCCACACTCTGAATCTCTGGCAGGGCACGGATCGCCGCCAGCGCCGCCTGGAATCGGGACTCCTCCACCTCATGGGTGATCACCACGATTTCAGCCTGGCCGCCGCTGGCCTCCAGCTGCACGATCGACTGGATCGACACCTCCGCCTGACCGAAGCAGCTGCCGATACGGCCGATCACCCCGACCTGGTCGCTGGTCTGCAGGCGTACGTAGTTGCGGTGCCGGGTGCGGGAGCTCTCCACCAGGCGGCAGCGCCGCCAGCGGCTGGCCGCCAGCAGTGGATCCAGGCGGCCGCCTGTGCCGGCTGCCTGGCGGATGCCGGCGATGTTGAGGATGTCGGCCACCACCGCCGAGGCGGTGGGCCCTGCCCCAGCGCCAGGGCCATAGAACATCACCCGTCCCACGGGATCTCCCTCCACCAGGATCGCGTTGTTGACCCCATTGACCACCGCCAGGGGATGGTCGGTGGGCACCAAGGTGGGGTGCACGCGCACATCGAGGCACTCACTGCCATCGGCCGCAGTGCCCAGATGCTGGGCCACCGCCAGCAGTTTCACGCGGTAGCCCAGCTGGCTGGCATAGCTCACATCCCGCGCCTGCAGGTCGCTGATGCCGACGGTGGGGATCAACGCCCGCTCCACCGTGCCGCCGTAGGCCAGGCCGGCGAGGATCGCGATCTTGTCAGCCGCGTCATCCCCCTCCACATCGGCGGCGGGGTCGGCTTCGGCGTACCCCAGCTGCTGGGCCTCCGCCAGCACCTCGGCGTAGGCGGCCCCCTCATCCGTCATGCGGCTGAGGATGTAGTTGGTGGTGCCGTTGATGATGCCGCTCACCCGTTGGATGCGGTTGCCGCCCAGCGATTGCTTGAGGGGCTCGATGATGGGAATGCCGCCACCCACAGCCGCTTCGATCAGCACATAGACCCCCTGACGGGCCGCGGCATCGGCGATCTCCTCGCCATGGCGGGCGATCACGGCCTTGTTGGCCGTCACCACTGATTTACCGGCGGCAATGGCCGCAAGGATCAGGCTGCGGGCCGGCTCCAGCCCGCCCATCACTTCCACGACGATCTCCACCGAGGGGTCGTTCACCACCTCGGCCGGGTCGGTGCTCAGCAGCTCGGGGGGCAGGGCCACGGGCCGCGGCCGGCTGAGATCGCGCACGGCGATGCGCCGCAACTCCAGCTCCGCCACCAGCGGATGGCGCCCATCCGGGGAGGTGAGGATCTCGGCGACACCGGCCCCCACCGTGCCCAGACCGAGCAAGCCGATGCCGATGGTCATGCCGAATGTGCCGCGAAACCAATGATCCTAGAAATCATTTCGCCACCAGGCCCCTGGCCTGGGCCTGCATCATCTTGAGGATGTTCAGGAACCCATTGGCGCGCGATGGGGTGAGACTGCCCTGGAGGCCTGTTTCGCTCAAAAAACCTGGGTCCAGATCAGCGGCCTGGTCTGGTGCCAGACCCTCCAGACCGGCGATCAGCAGGGCCAGCAGCCCCTTGGTGATCTGGGCGTCGGAGTCCCCGCGCCAGTGGAGCTTGCCGTCGACCAGCTGGCCCACCACGTACACCTGGGACACACAGCCCTTGACCTTGAACACCTCCTGACGGAATTCGTCGGGCAGGGGCTCAAGCTTCTTGGCCAGCCAGAGCACGTACTCATAGCGGCGCTTGGGGTCACTGGTGCCGCGCAGGCGCTCCACGATCGCGTCGAGGCTGTCACTGCCGGTGCTCATCAACGGGGCCAGGGCGGAAGTGGCCCCAGTGTGGCGCTTGCCCTCAGCTGCGGCGGCGCTGCTGCAGCGCCAGCCCACCCACCAGAGCGCCCAGGCCGGTGACGCCGCCGATCAGCAGCAAAGAATGGCGTTGATGCGCTGAGAGGACCGAGGGCATCGGGCTCTGATCGCTGCTGCTCACCCGATCCAGCTGGGCCTGGCCTGCCTGGGTGGGCACCTCAAGAAAATCGCGGTGTCCGGGGCCTGCATCCACCTGCAGCTCCCAGTCGCCATCGGCGCCCTTGGGCATGGTGAAGCTGAGGCGCCCCTGGGCATTCATCTGACCCACTTCCACGGGCTGTCCCCCATCAGGGGGCACCAGCCGCACCAAGGCGCCCTTGACGGGTTCGCCGTTGGAGAAGTGGCTTTCGAGCATCAGCCCGTCGCGCAGGGATTGGAGCCGGTCCAGGCTGGATTCAATCGCGTGGGCCTCCGCAGGGCCTGGAGCAACGAGCATGGCCACCACTGCCCCGAGGGCCGGGAGTGCCAGCAGGCTGCAGAGCCGGGTGAAGCGGGGAGTGATCATCGCCAAGGCGTGGTCGCTTGCGGAGGGACTGACCCAACGCTAAGGCGCGATCAGGAGGCTGACCAGCGGCTGCCGGCGGCTTGGCCCTTGCCGGCCTGCACCATCCGCACCATCGAGCTGACCATCATCGAGAGGGCTTCACTGGGCTGGGAGCGGTGGCCCAGCTCCGCCGCCATCACCCGCTCGGGCACCGTGCCGGCTCCGATGGCGTTGGCGCCGACGCGCCGGGCGGGGGAGGGGCGGGACTGATCGAAGCTGAGGTCCAAGGAAACAGGGGCTCGCACAGCGGGATCCTGGCAAAAGATCGGCGTGAGGGCCATCAGAGTGCGGGTCTCTCAACAGGTTGCAACCATTCGATCCCCTGTTCGCTGAGCCAGCCGTCGAAGGGAACGTCCCATGGATCCTGCGGCAGTCGCTCCACGGCGCAGGCGGCGGGGGCCACGATCAGGGCCGGCACCGAGCGCCAGGCGGGATCGGCCCGCAGCCGGTCGAACCAGCCACCCCCATAGCCCAGGCGGACAGCGCGGCGGTCGTAGGCGAGGGCCGGCACCAGCAGCAGACCAAGGGCCGACGCCGGCAGCGGCCTGCCCGCCGGCGACGGCGCCGGAACCCCCGCGGCATCGGGCTGGAGCGGATCCCCGGGCTGCCAGATCTCGTAGCCCAGCCTCCCCGCTCCCTGCGGAGCTCGGATGGCGGGCAGGGCCAGCCGGCCTGGAAGCGCTTCGGTCAGCTCCCGCAGATCGGGTTCCCCCGCCAGGGGCCAGTAGAGACCCAGCCGCTGGTCGGCCCCGATCAGCCTGGGGATCACAGCTTGGGCCTGCTCCAGCAGCCGCCTCCGCTGCTCCTCGGGCTGCTGGGCGCGCCGCTGGCGGAAGTGCCGCCTCCAGAGGGGCTTGGGGTCGCCCGGCCCCGGTGTGCCCGCCATCAGCGCTGAAACCAGGCCGTGATGGCGGCGGCGAGGGCATCGGCGGCGTCATCGGGGCGCGGGGGCGTCTCCAGGTCCAGTTCACGCATCACGGCGTCGAGCACGTCGTTCTTGTCGGCATGGCCGGATCCCGTGAGGGCCAGCTTGATCTGCATCGGCGGAAACTCCACCACCGGCACCCGCAGGCGGGCCAGGGTCATCATCACCACCCCCCGGGCCTGCACCACCGAAATGGTGGTGCTGGAGCGATAGAAGAAGAACTTCTCGACACAGGCCAGCTCAGGACTCCAGCGGCGCACCAGCCAGCGCAGGTCGCGGGCGATCTCCACCAGCCGCTCCCCCTCCGGAGTGCCGGCTTCGGTGCGGATCATTCCGCAATCCAGCAGGCGCTGGGGCGGGCCGGTCTCGATCAGGCCATAGCCGACACGGGCCAGGCCTGGATCGATGCCGAGGATGCGCAAGGCCTCAGGCCGCCAGGGCCAGCTGGAAGGCGTCGCGGGCGGTGTCGGTCACCTCGAAGATCTTGCAGAACACCTTGATCACCCGATCACCGGAATCGATCTGCTCCAGCGGATCCTTGCGCAAGCGGTGGCGCAGGCAGCAGGCCACCACCCGCGCCACATCGTCGTCGTTCACTTCGGTGCGGCCTTCGAAGGCGGCCAGGGCCCGGGCCGCCCGGTTGGTGACGATGTCGCCGCGCAGGCCGTCCACATTGAGCTCACCGCAGACCGCCGAGATGCGGATGCGCAGATCGGGGTCGATCAGCACCTGGGGCAACCGCTGCTGGGCCTCCACCACCCGCTGCTGCAGCGCCTCCTGGGCGCCCAGATGGTGGCTGTTGAAGCCTTCAGGATCGCTGTCGTAGCCGGTGCGCTGATCCACCACCTGCACGCGAAGCTCCGGATCACGCACCGTGCGCACCTCCACGCTCATGCCGAAGCGATCCAGCAGCTGGGGCCGCAGTTCCCCTTCCTCGGGGTTGCCCGAGCCGATCAGCACGAAGCGGGCCGGGTGGCGCACCGACACCCCCTCCCGCTCCACCGTGTTCCAGCCCGACGCTGCCGAATCCAGCAGCACGTCCACCAGGTGGTCGTCGAGCAGGTTCACCTCATCGACATAGAGCAGGCCGCGGTTGGCCTTGGCCAGCAGGCCCGGCTCAAAGGCCCGCACGCCCTCACTCAGGGCTTTTTCGATGTCGATCGTGCCGCAGAGGCGGTCTTCTGTGGCCCCCAGGGGCAGGTCCACCATCGGCACCTGGCGCGGCTCCACCGGCAGCGTTTCGCCACTCTCCGCCCGCTGGCGCACCTCGACGCTCTGCAGGTCGGGGTCGCTGGGGGAGCTGTTGTAAGGATCGCCGGCAACGACATCGATTTCCGGCAGCAGATCAGCAAGGGCGCGGATCGTGGTGCTCTTGCCCGTGCCCCGGTCGCCCATTATCATCACCCCGCCGATGCGCGGATCGATCACGTTCAGCAGCAGGGCGAGCTTCATCTCCTCCTGGCCGACAATGGCGGTGAAGGGGAAGGCCCTGCGTTGGCGGGTCTGACTCACGGACGGGTTGCCGGCACGGATTCGGATTGTTTCACAGCTGGCTGGCCCAGCGCCGGCGCGGGCAGCAGGCTCAGCACCTGGGGGGGCGTGGCGTCGGCGGGGTAGATCAGCCGCACCCTCAGCTGCCGCTGCTGGCCAGGGGCCAGGCTGATGCGCCCGAGGCTGGGGCCCTTTTCGCCCTGGCGCTGCACCAGGTGGAACCAGCGCCGGCCGGCGGGGCGGCCCTCCGGACCATCCAGCCCGCTCACCTCCACCGTGCCGCGAAACACCACCGCCCGTGGTGGGGTGAGGTTGAAGAGGAGGCCCCCCTCGGGTCTGTCGGTCTTGCGCGGGGATTCCAGGGCCAGATCCAGGGCCACCGGGGCCTTGGTGTCATTCACCAGGGGAAGGGTCAGGTCGTACTCCACGCCGTAGTTGCCGTGGGCGGCCCAGGCGGTGCCGGGGTAGAAGGCCTGCAGCTCGGCGGTCTGCACCTGGCCGCTGCCCAGGCTGCCCCGCTCCAGCGAGGCGATCGGCCAGGACACCGGTGCACTGCGCACGGAGAGCACCTTGCTGCCGGGATCGCTGAGCTTCGCGCTCCAGCGGCTGCCCGTCTGCACACCGCTCACCCGCGAGTAGATGATCCCGCCGCTCTGCCCCCTGGGGGTGGGCACATGCTCCTTGGCGCTGAGCCCGGCCCGCAGCAGCCGGCTCCAGACCTCCGGCTCCGGTGGACGCTCACCTCCGAAGGCGGCCAGGGTGGCCAGCTGCACCGGGCCGTCACTCTCCAGCCGCAGCTGCAGGTTGCGGCCATTGAGCAGGGGGTCGAGCCCCTTCACGGGAATCGGCAGGGCCAGCAGGGTGGTGAGCTGACCCGGGGCCAGGCTCCACTCCTGGGGTATGCCGACGCCGCGGCGGTTCTGAAGCATTTCGGCGGCCACCCTTGAGCCGGGTCCGGCATACACCGACGTGCCGTCGTGGCTCATCAGGGGCGGCAGGGGCAGGAAAGGAGCCGCCGGCTGGGCTGGATCGCTCGACTGGGACAGGGCCGTGGATCCCCCCAGCACCCGCAGCCGCACCGGCTTGCTGCTTTTAGGCGCAGCCACCACCCCCAGCCAGAGCACGGAGTCGAGGGTTTCCGGCCGGCCGGCGTAGACGTGGTGGCTGAACAGGTCGAAGCGTCCCTGCAGGGGAACGTTCAGGTGGGCCTCAGGGCTGGAGAACGCTTGGCCGGCGAGGGTTCCGCTGCCGTTGAAGGTGGAGAGCAGGATGCCTGGCTGGATGATCAGCTCAGGGTTGTTGTCGTTGATCACCGCCACCCGGTCGAGCCCGCCGCTGAGGGGACGCACCTGCTGGGGTCTCAGCACGGTGGTGGGGGCGGGGGCTGGCGTCACCGCAGGTGCTGGTGCGGCGGCCGGGACCGTGACGGGGGCTTTGGCCTGGGCCGCGCCGGCGCTGAGCAGAAGGCCGGTGGCCATGGTCAGGAGGAGCATCAACGTCAGCGGGGTTGGGGAGAGGGATCGCTGCGACCCACGAGGGTTTCGCTCACCGCGGCGGCCATGGCCCGGATCAGATCGGTGGAGCGGGGGTCGTTGAACGGGCCTTTGACCATGAACCCTGCCACAGCTCTCTTGCCGTTGGGGAGCTCAATCAGGCCCGCGTCGGCGTAGGCGATGCCGATGTCACCGGTCTTGTTGAGCACGGTCAGTCCACGGGCCATCAGCTCGCTGTCGGGGTCGCTGGAGCTGCCCCCCAGACCCTTGAGCAGCCCGGCGGGCAACAGGGTGTTGGTGCGGGAGGTGCCCATGATCGTGCGGAAGTGGTCTCGGGCCCGGGGGCTGAGCTTCTCGCCGATGTCCACCACCGCGAATGAGCGGGCCAGATCGCGGGGGCTGGTGGTGTTGGTGCCTTCGAGGTCGGGCAGCCAGTTGTTGATCACCGTGGCCGGCAGGCCCAGGGCCTGGAAGTGGGCATTGGCGGCGGCCTTGCCGCCGAGGCGTTTGATCAGCAGGTTGGTGGCGCTGTTGTCGCTCACCCGGATCATCTCGGTGGCGGCTTCGTAAAAGGGAAAGCGGGTGCCCAGGGGGCGACTGGCCATCCAGCCGGCCCCACCGCCCATCACCTCCTTGGTGAGTGGCAGCGGTTCGTTCCAGCGCAATTTGCCGGAGTCGAGGTCGTCGAGGGCCGCCAGCAGGATCGGGGTCTTGATCGAGCTCGCCGCCGGCAGGGGCGTGTCGGGGTTCAGCTGGGCGTAGCGGCCGTCATCCAGCACCAGCAGGAAGCCGCCCACCTTGAGATCCTTCTGCTCGGCGGCCAGGGCCTTCCAGCGCTGGCTGAGCTTGGTGAGCTCCACCCGGGGCTCGAAGCGGCCCAGGGCCAGTCCCCCCTTGGGGGTGGGTACCGGTGAGCTGGCGCTGCTGGCCTTGGGGGCTTCCATCGCCCCCTGGGCCAGCTTCGGCGCCAGTTGTTTCAAGGCGGTGCCGGTGAGCACCCCGAGGCCCAGGCCCATCACCAGCAGGCGCAGGACGAGGGCCAAGGGTTGGAACCAGCCGGGGGATCCGGAACGGGGGGAGCGACCCGTAGGCACGATGCAGCCGGGGGCGACGGAGATGGCAGGACCTTAGGGGGTTCCCCGCTGGCTGGCCCAGCGCAGCTGACGGACCATGCCCCGGACCAGGGCCACCTCCTCGGCGCTGATCTGGGCCCTCTGCAGCAACGCCCGCAACTTGGCCATGCGGGCATGGGCCGTGTGCGGCAGCAGAAAACCCACCTCCAGCAGCAGGTCTTCGGCGTCCACCAGGGCGGCTTCCAGCCGCTCCCGGGCGGCGGGCTCGGGCCCGGTCACCGCCGTCGGATCGCTGGGATGAGCCGTGGTTCCTAACTGCTGGTGGCGGCGCAGCTCGTGCAGGCTGATGGCCACCGCATGGGAGAGGTTGAGGGAGGGATAGCCGGCGTCGGTGCCGATCCGCAGGATGCGACCGGCCTGGAGCAGCTCATCGGTGCTCAGGCCCCGATCTTCCCGCCCGAAGACCAGCGCCGCGGTGCTGGGTTGGTGATCGGCTGCCCCTGGGCAAGCTTGGGGCTCCAGCAGCCAGGGGATGGCGTCAGCGGGGCCTTCGATGGGTAGAGCCTGCGAGTCGACCCGCCCACTGGCGGCCACCACCCGGGTGCGGTCGCTGAGGGCCGCCGCCAGATCCGGATAGAGCCGGGCGCCTTCCAGCAGGGCCCCGGCGTGGACCGCCATGCGCCTGGCCTCCTCACCGAGGTGATCACAGCGGGGGGCCACCAGCCGCAGGTCGTGAAGATCGAAATTGGCGCAGAGCCGGGCCACACTGCCCACGTTCAGGGGCCCAGCGGGCTCCACCAGCACCAGGGCCAGGGACGTGCCGCCGCTCACTCCAGGCTGCGGAGATGGGCCAGCAGGTCGGCCATGGCCTGGGGTTCAGGCTGGAAGCGCGGCATCGGTGGCGTGCGGCCGCTCACCACCTGGCGGATCAGCTGGCGATCGCTGCGGCGCTGGCTCACCCCATGCAGGCTGGGGCCCACCAGTCCCTGGGCGGCGATGCCGTGGCAGCCAGCGCAGTTCATGCGAAACAGGCGGCCGCCGGTCTCCGCCGAGCCCGACAGCGCCAGGGTGCGCCGGGTGTAGGGGTCGCTGCGGGCCGCCGGCAGGACGAACAGCAGCATCAGGATGCAGCCGGCTGCGGCCAGCAGCACCAGGGCGGTGATCAGGCCCTGGCGCTGAACCGGCGCCGGGGTGGCCTCCAGGATGGTGGAAGGATCGCCGGTCACGGATCACTCGGAAGACTCACACAGCCTGCCTTGGCCGTGGGAGAATTGCGTCAGGCACAATTTCCGGCTCCCGATGATCGAACCCCTTCTCTGCGGCATCGTTCTGGGTCTGATCCCGATCACCCTGGTGGGCCTGTTCGTGGCGGCCTGGAACCAATACCGCCGGGGCAGTGCCCTGGGCGGCTGAAGTCAGGCCGCAGGCGCCAGGATCATCAGGCCGCAGCTGCCGTAGCGCCGTTGGTCGACCAACTCCCAGCCGGAGGGAACCTCCGGGTAAGAGCCGCTGGAGCATTCCCAGAGCAGACGCCCGCCCACAGCCAGCCAGCCAGTCGCGGCCACCCTTTCAGCGATCGGCACGTAGAGGGCTGAGGCGTAGGGGGGGTCGGCATAGATCAGATCGAAGCCCGCCGCTGCGTTCTCTCCCAGCTGTTGCGCCGGGCCCTGGCCCAGCCAGAGTGGCAGGGAGGCCCTGATCACCCGCAGGTCGCAGGCGGGATTGACGCTGGCCTTGACGGCCTCCAGATTGCGCCGGGCGATGGCGAGGGTGGCCTGGTCATGATCGACGGCCACCACCTGCTGGGCGCCCCGTTGCAGGGCCTCGCAGCCCATCACGCCGCTGCCGCAGCAGAGATCGAGCCAGCGGCATCCGCCCAGCTCGGCAGCCAGGAGGTTGAGCACCGCCAGCCGCAGCCTTGAGCTGGTGGGACGGGTCTGCTGTCCTGGTGGGCTGAGCAGTTTGCGCCCTCCACTGAGCCGCAGACTCACGCCCCGCTCCGCTCCAGCCACTCCAGCCAACGCCCGAGCATGCGCTGCCCCTGGGGTCCAGATTTCTCGGGGTGAAACTGGCAGGCCGCCAGGGCCCCCTGCCACACCGCCGCTGTCACCGGCTGATCAGCGAAGAGGACCTCCGCAGTGCTGCAGGCCGGATCCGCGGGAACGGCGGCGTAGGAATGCACGAAATAGACCCAGGCCGCTGGATGGCCCTCGGGCAGCAGGGGGCTGGGGTTGGTGGAGATCAACGGCGCCCAGCCCATGTGGGGAATGGGATGTCCTGGGCTGGAGGGCAGGGCCCGCACCTGGCCCCTGAGCAGGCCGAGGCCGATGGCTTCCCCCTCCTCACTGCCCTCGAACAGCAGCTGCAACCCCAGGCAGATCCCCAGCAGGGGACGCCCCCGGGCACTCCACTCCCGCAGGGGATCCACCAGGCGGGCCTGGTGCAGGCGCTCCATGGCTGGATCGAAGGATCCCACCCCCGGCAGGATCAGGGCGTCGCAGCCCTCCATCGCCGGGGCGTCCAGCACGGGAATGAGTTCGGCGCCAAGGCGCTCAGCGGCCCGGGCCACCGAATGGAGGTTGCCCATGCCGTAATCGATCAGGCCGATCCGACGGCTCATGGCACGGCTCATGGCAGTGGCTCCAGACAGGTGCGTTGTTCGGGGTGCAGCAGGTCGTCGGAGCGGGGCAGATCGAGGGCGTTGATGGCGGCAATGAGCTGGTAGAGGCGGCCGACGCGGCGTTGATCGAAGTCGAAGCGCAGGCAGGGCCGCAGGCCATCGTTGTCGTCGCAGCTCTCCCCCAGCTCGAACGTGCCGCTGCTGAGTAGATCCGGGAAGCCGGAGCGGATGGTCAGCAGATCAGCCTCCGCCAGGGGCACGTGCAGCAGCAACTCCAGTCCGTCGTCGGTGACGCGGGTGGTGTGGAACACCCGGTAGAAGTGGCGGATCAGCTCGATCGCCTCGCTGGCGCTGCCGGCCCAGCTGATCAGGCACCCGTCGTCTGGGCCGATCAATCCCTCGCGCTTCAGCCCATGGAGGAGGTCCTGGGGCCAGTGCTGCCAGAGCTCATGGCCCGGAGGCGCCAGCAACACCACCGGAATCGGTGTCGTGCGCCCGGTCTGGATCAAGGTGAGGGCCTCGAACAGTTCATCGAGGGTGCCGAAGCCGCCGGGCAGCACCACCAGGGCATCGCTCTCCCGCAGGAAGAACAGCTTGCGGGTGAAGAAGTAGCGAAAATCGACCAGGCGATCCCCTGCCGCCGCCACATAGGGGTTGGGGGCCTGCTCAAAGGGCAGCTGAATGTTGAGACCGAAGCTGTGGTCTGCGCCCGCTCCCCGGTTCGCTGCTTCCATCACCCCGCCGCCAGCGCCGGTGATCACCTCAAAGCCGGCGGCCATCGCTTCACGCCCCACCTGCTCGGCCAGCTGATAGGTGGAGCTGTGGGGCAGGCTGCGGGCCGAGCCGAACACCGTCACCTTGCGCGAGCTGCGGTGGGGATGGAAGGCAGCCAGGGCGTCATGCAGGTCGCTCAGGGCACCGGAGATCAGCTGCCAGTCGTCGGTGTCATCGGCGATGCGGGCCATCTCCAGAATGGAGTGGAGCGAGCGCTCGATCAGCAGGCGATGGGGATGATCAACCAGGGAGTGTCCCAACCGCTCCAGGGAGAGGGGGGCGGTGGACATCACTGGAATGGCGGAGGCTGGCGCTGAGGATCTGCTCAGAGGTATTTGGCGATCGTGCCTGAGAGGGTGTTCTTGGGAACCGCGCCCACCACGGTGTCCACTTTCTGGCCGCCCTTGAAGATCATCAGGGTGGGGATGCTGCGGATGCCGTACTGGCTGGCGACGTTGGGGTTCTCGTCGGTGTTGAGCTTGTAGACCTTCAACTTGCCTTCGAATTCTTTGGCGATCTCGTCGACGATCGGGGCCACCATGCGGCAGGGACCGCACCAGGGGGCCCAGAAATCAACCAACACGGGCACGTCACTTTTGAGCACGTCCAGCTCAAAGGAAGCATCGGTGACGGCGGTGGCGCTGGACATCCGAGGGAGGGGACAAGGTACCTGGAATCTAGCAACGAGGACCCTGAATCCCCCAGTTCGGCGGGGGGACCGTAGGAAGACAAAATGCCCGGACGCGCCGGGCGGGTTGGTGTGAGGAGTGTGCGAGCCGGAGCCCCCACAGCATCACGTTAACGCCCGTCTCCGCTGAGACTCTGTGGTTTTGCCCCAGGCGAAGGCACAGGTGCGCGGAACTACTTGCCCATGCCCAGCTGCTGGGCTTTTTGATACACCTTTCCTTCCGTGAGCAGGGATGGGGCCACCACCACATCCACCCGTTGCATCTCCTTGATCGTGCGCGCACCAAGGGTTCCCATCGATGTGCGCAGGGCGCCGAGGAGATTCTGGGTGCCGTCGTCGAGGCTGGCGGGTCCGCGCAGGATCTTCTCCAGGCTGCCGGTGGTGCCGACGCTGATCCTGGTGCCCCGAGGCAGCACGGGGCTGGGGGTGGCCATGCCCCAGTGGAAGCCACGGCCGGGGGCTTCGCTGGCCCGGGCGATCGGTGAGCCGATCATCACCGCATCAGCGCCGCAGGCGATGCACTTGCAGATGTCGCCGCCGGTGACGATGCCGCCATCGGCGACGATCGGCACGTACTGACCGGTCTCCCGCTCGTGGTCGTCGCGGGCGGCGGCGCAATCGGCCACGGCCGTGGCCTGGGGGATGCCCACCCCCAGCACGCCCCTTGAGGTGCAGGCGGCACCGGGGCCGATGCCTACCATCACCGCAGCGGCGCCGGCACGCATCAGCTGGAGGGCCACCTCATAGGTGACGCAGTTGCCGATCACCACCGGAATGCCGAGATCACGGCAGAGGGCGGCCAGATCGAGGGTTTCGCGGCCTGCTGGACCGATGTGGTCGGTGGAGACCACCGTGGCCTGCACAAAAAAGAGATCAGCGCCGGCTTCGGCCACCGCCTGACCGAAGCGCAGGGCCGCTGCCGGGGTGGCGCTGACGGCGGCGATGCCACCGCCGGCTTTGATCGCCGCGATGCGCTGACGGATCAGGTCCTCACGCACGGGCTGGGCGTAGAGCTCCTGCATCAGGGGCACGAACGCGTCCTTGCCCACCGCCGCCATGCGGTCCAGGATCGGGTTGGGGTCGTCGTAGCGGCACTGGACCCCTTCGAGGTTCAGCACCCCCAGGGCCCCGAGCCGGGAGAGTTCCACCGCCACGGCCACATCGACCACACCGTCCATGGCGCTGGCGATGATAGGGATCTCCCGCTCAATGCCAGCGATGGTCCAGCGGCTGTCGGTGACTTCGGGATCGACGGTGCGACCGCCGGGCACCAGGGCGATCTCGTCGATCCCGTAGGCGCGGCGGACGGTTCGAGAACGGCCTAACTGAATGGACACCACTGGGGTTTCTGCAGTCGGGCCAAGCTATCAACCGGACTGGCCGGGTCCAGGCTGAGGCGAACCCGACGGCGGTTGTGCCCTCAGGGGCTGAGTTCAGGGCTGTCCACGAAACGCCGCCCAGCGCTGCTGCCACGAGGCCAGCAGCGTCTGGCGGTCGCTGCTGCGCACCAGGTGGGTGAGCCCGAAGCGCCCCAGCCAGATCACCCCGGCCAGCTCCAGCAGGCCTGGAACCAGGGGCAGGCTCTCGATCGCCCCCAGCAGGGCGGCGTAGATCCGCAGCAGCAGCAGCAGAGCCACAAAGCCCGCCAGCAACTTCAGGGGACCGCTGTACCTCTGCATCAGCTGCTGGACGTCAGCGCCGCTGAGCCAGTCACGCAGCTTGGCGCTGAGCAGCTCCCACTCGCCTCCCCCTTCGCTGGGCTCGGCCTCGCCCGTGGCGGGAATGAACAGGGTGCTGGCCACGGCTGGATCGGCCAGGGGGTCAACGATGGCGGCTGACTGCAGCTCAGGCTGAGGTTCAGGCGCAGACTGAAGTTCAGTCTCAGGCTGAAGTTCAGGCTCAGGCTCGTCGGCTGGCTGGGGATCCGGTTCGGGTTCGAGCTCAGGGGCTGGTGCTGGCTCAGGTTCAGGTTCAGGGTCCTGCTGCCGTTCCCCTGTGGGCTCGGCACTTTGATCCTCCCCTGCCGGAGGCGGCGGGGATGGCAGATCCTGGCCCTGCTCGGGCTCCTGGGATTCAGCTGGGAACTCGACCACCGGTTATCGCGCAAAACCGCCGGTGGAGCTTAAGCCGACTCCTCGGACTTGGTCACGGCCCTGCTGCCCTCAGCCCTCAAGGGGAATCAGGCCCGGGCGCTCACTCAGGGGGAGGAGGGGAAGCCGCAGGGGGAACGAGCCCTCACGTAGGCGCTGGATCAGATCGGCGCCGATCTCCTCGGCCAGACGAGGGCTGTGGGCCGGGGCACAGCGCAGCCTGCGGGCGTCCACCTGGATCTCACCGGCGAACAGGTGGCTGTAGGGAACGAAACCGAAGCTCGGCCGGATCCGGCGGGGGATGGAGAAATCGAGCACAGGGGCTTCCAGCTGATCGTCGCCGCAGGCCGCCTGGCGGGCCACGGCCAGGTTGATCAGGGGAACAGGCGCCGCGATCGCCACCAGCAGGGCACTGCCATGGCCTTCGAAGTGGCAGGGGCGGATCCACTCGGCCTTCAGGTCTGCCAGATCGACGCTCAGCGCCGCCACGGCCCCCGGCCCACGGGCATGGCCGCTGGGCAGCCGTCGGATCTGGGGCTGGTGGCCGCTGCCGGCGCCGATCACCCAGCCGATCGCCCCGGCCACCAGCACGGGCGAGCCTGGGCCCAGCAGGCTGAGACCAGGCATGGTCAGGCCGATGCTGCGGCAGCCGGCACTGCTGTAGAGGGCGCTGCCGTAGGGGCCCAGCAGGGGGCCGTAGGGGCTGTGGGTGACCCCTTCGGCGCTGCTCACCGCCACGATGCCGTTCTCGCTGATGGCTCGATGCAGCAGCAGGCGCGCCACACCCAGACGTTCGAGCTGGAGACGGGTCTGCAGTTCACGGCGGGGATGCAGGGCCGTGCCTTCACCACTGGCCACCAGCTCCACCTCCTGGCCCGCCAGCAGCCTGGCCAGCACCTGGGCGCCGCCCCTCCGCACCGGGTCCGTGATCCCGCCGCCGATGGGCAGGGTCAGACCACCGCTGCCGCTGGCCCCCAGGGCCAGCACCCCGTCGAGTCGCGCCTCCCGCAGGCGCATCGGTGGATCACAGGGTCCGAGGCTGAACTGGAGTGTGGCCTGATCGCTGAACTCGGCGTTGGCGGCCACCACCACATCGGTGTCGGCGTAAGCCGCCTCCAGCCCTTCGGCGGCCACCAGGGCCCGGAACTCCGTGCCGCTGCGCACCGCCAGGTCGCCGGCGCTCTGGCGCTCCAGCAGCTGGGCCTCGCTACGGGGGCTGGGGGGGGCGGAGCCCATCAGTGCAAGCAGCCCGAAGACGGTGGACCCAGCCTCGCCTAACCTGGCCTTCGGCAGTGTGGTGCGAGATGGCGGATCCAACGGGTCCCGGCGAATCCGACGGGCGGATCATCCAGACCGACCTGCGCAATGAGATGTCGCGCTCCTATCTGGAGTACGCGATGAGCGTGATCGTGGGCCGGGCTCTGCCCGATGCCCGCGATGGGCTCAAACCGGTGCACCGGCGCATCCTCTATGCGATGTACGAGCTCGGTCTCACCAGCGACCGGCCCTACCGCAAATGCGCCCGGGTGGTGGGCGAAGTGCTCGGTAAATACCACCCCCATGGCGATACGGCCGTCTACGACGCCCTGGTGCGCATGGCCCAGGACTTCTCGATGCGCATGCCGCTGATCGATGGTCACGGCAACTTCGGCTCGGTCGACAACGACCCTCCGGCGGCGATGCGATACACCGAATCACGGCTGCAGGCGCTCACCACCGACAGCCTGCTGGAGGACATCGAAGCGGAAACCGTCGATTACATCGACAACTTCGACGGCTCCCAACAGGAACCCACGGTGATGCCGGCGCGGGTGCCGCACCTGCTCCTGAATGGCTCCTCGGGCATCGCGGTGGGCATGGCCACCAACATCCCTCCCCACAACCTCACCGAACTGATCAATGGCCTGCTGGCTCTGATCGCTGATCCTGATCTTGAGGAGAGGGCCCTGCTGGCGCTCATCCCCGGGCCTGATTTCCCCACCGGTGGCCAGATTCTCGGCCGCCGCGGCATCCGCGAGACCTACACCACCGGCCGCGGCTCGGTGACCATGCGCGGGGTGGCCGCGATCGAAACGCTGGAAATTCCCGGCCGCCCCGATCGTGATGCGGTGATCATCACTGAACTCCCCTATCAAACCAACAAGGCGGCGCTGATCGAGCGCATCGCCGAGATGGTCAACGATAAGAAGCTCGATGGCATCTCCGACATCCGCGATGAGAGTGATCGCGATGGCATGCGCATCGTGATCGAGCTGCGTCGCGATGCTTATCCGCAGGTGGTGCTCAACAACCTGTTCAAGCTTACGCCGCTTCAGAGCAACTTCAGCGCCCACATGCTGGCCCTGGTGAACAGCGAGCCGGTGCTGCTCACCCTGCGGCGCATGCTTGAGGTGTTCCTCGAATTCCGCATCGAAACAATCGAGCGGCGCACCCGCTACCTGCTGCGCAAGGCGGAGGAACGGGACCACATCCTGCTGGGTCTGCTGCTGGCGCTCGACCAGCTCGATCCGATCATTGCCCTGATCCGGGCCGCCTCGGATGCGGCCACGGCCCGCCTGCAGCTGCAGGAGCGCCATGGCCTCAGTGAGATCCAGTCGGACGCGATTCTGCAGATGCAGCTGCGTCGGCTCACGGCCCTTGAGGCTGACAAGATCCGCCTGGAGCATGAGGATCTGGTCACCAAGATCGCTGATTACAAAGACATCCTGGGCCGGCGTGAGCGCGTGCTTGGACTGATCGAAGCGGAGTTGGTTCAGCTGCGCGAGCGCTACCCATCGGAGCGCCGCACCGAGATCCTTGATCTGGAGGGCGGTCTCGAAGACATCGACCTGATCGCCAATGAGCGGTCGGTGGTGCTGCTCACCGAGAACGGCTACCTCAAGCGCATGCCGGTGAGCGAGTTCGAGGCCACCAGCCGCGGCACCCGCGGCAAGGCCGGCACCCGCAGCCAGGGGGAGGAGGCGGTGCGGCTGTTCATCAGCTGCAACGACCACGACACCCTGCTGCTGTTCAGTGATCGCGGCGTGGTCTATGCCGTGCCGGCCTATCGGGTGCCGGTGGGCAGCCGCGGTGCCAAGGGCACTCCGGTGGTGCAGTTGCTGCCGATTCCCCGCGAAGAGCAGATCACGTCCCTGGTGGCGGTGAGTGCCTTCGACGACGATGTTCAGCTGCTGATGCTCACCAGCGGCGGCTACATCAAGCGCACCCGGCTGTCGGCCTTCGCCAACATCCGCTCCAACGGCCTGATCGCCATCAGCCTCGAAGAGGGCGACGCCCTGCGTTGGGCGCGGCTGGCCCTGCCGGGCGACAGCGTGCTGATCGGCTCGCTCAAGGGCATGACGATCCACTTCCGCCTCACCGATGGCGAACTGCGCCCCCTGGGCCGCACTGCCCGGGGGGTGCGCGCCATGGCCCTGCGCAGCGGTGATGAGCTGGTGAGCATGGATGTGCTGCCGGCTGAGCTGGCCGATCAAGTGGCCAGCTCATCGGCTTCGGAAAGGGAGGAGGAGGAGACTCCGGAGGCCGGTGTGAGCGCCGAGGGTCCCTGGGTGCTGGTGGCCTCCGCCAGTGGGCTGGGCAAGCGGGTGCCGGTGACCCAGTTCCGTCTGCAGCGCCGGGCCGGCCTGGGCCTGCGCGCCATCAAGTTCCGCCGCGACGGTGACGTGCTGGTGGGGCTGACGGTGATGGGCGCCGGCGAGGAACTGCTGCTGGTGAGTGAGCGGGGGGTGATCGTGCGCATGCAGGCCGACAACATTCCCCAGCAATCGCGGGCCGCCACGGGCGTGCGCCTGCAGAAGCTCGACAGCGGTGATCGTCTCAGCGAGGTGGTGCTCGTGCCCCCGGCCCCCGACGACGATGAGCTCGCCGACGTGGCTGACGCCACTGATCCCGCTGCCAGCGCAGACAGCCCTGAGATCCCCTCACCACCGGAGTCCCCCTGACACCAGCCCCCGCAGTCGATGTGCTGGTGCTCGGGGCCGGTCCTGCGGGGCTGGCCATCGCCAGCGAGCTTGTCCCCCTCGGCCTGCGGGTGATGGGGCTCTCGGCAGACGATCCCACCAGTCCTTGGCCGAACACCTACGGCATCTGGGCGGCGGAGCTGGATCAGCTTCACCTGTCCCATCTGCTCAAACACCGCTGGTCGAATTGCGTCAGCTACTTCGGCGCCGACCCTGTGGTCCTCAGCCGCGACTACGGCCTGTTTGATCCCGGTAAACTCCAGCGCCACTGGCTGGGGCGTTGCTCCGGCATGGACTGGCGGCGGGGTCTGGCGGCTGAGCTGAACCACGATGCCCAGGGCTCCCAGGTGACCACCAGGGAGGGGGAGCTGCTCAGGGCCCGCCTGGTGATCGACACCACGGGCCACAATCCCGTGTTCGTGCAACGGCCATCCCTGGGGCCGGTGGCGGCCCAGGCGGCCTACGGAATCGTGGGCACCTTCACGGCGGATCCGGTGCCGCCGGGCCAGTTCGTGTTGATGGACTACCGCAGCGAGCATCTGAGCCCGGAGGAGCGCCAGGCCCCCCCCACGTTCCTCTACGCCATGGACCTGGGCGAGGGGCGTTTCTTCGTGGAGGAAACCTCCCTGGCCCTGGCGCCACCGGTGCCCATCGAGGTGCTTCAGGACCGCCTGCGGCGGCGGCTGGCCCACCGGGGCGTGGCGGTGCTGGAGCAGGAGCACGTGGAGCGCTGCCTGTTTCCGATGAACCTGCCCCTGCCAGACCTCAGCCAGCGGGTGCTGGGCTTCGGAGGGGCCGCCAGCCTGGTGCACCCCGCTTCGGGTTACCTGGTGGGCTCCCTGCTGCGGCGCGCCCCTGGCCTGGCGGCTGCCATTGCCTCAGGCCTGGCACGGCCCGACCTCGACGCTGCCGAGGTGGCCGAGCTGGCCTGGGCCGCCCTCTGGACCCCGGAGCTGGTGCGCAAGCACGGCATCTACCAGTTCGGACTGGAGAAGCTGATGCGCTTCTCCGAGCAGGAGCTGCGCCAGTTTTTCAGCACCTTCTTTGCTCTGCCCGAGCGGCAGTGGTATGGATTTTTGACCAACACCCTCAGCCTCAGGGAGCTGGTGGTGGCGATGGTCCGCCTGTTTGCCCAGGCACCGGGTGCTGTGCGCTGGGGACTGATGCAGCTGAAGGGACGCGAAGCGGCCCTGCTGTGGCGAGCCCTGCGGGGATAGCCGGTCCGCCCAACTTCAGCGGAACACCAGCACCGGCAGGGGGGCATGGATCAACACCCGCTGGGTCTGGCTGCCCAGCAGCAGGCCACTGAGGCCCCGGCGGCCATGGGAGGCCATGAAGATCAGATCGCAGCCGTGGTGAGCGGCCGCCTCGATGATCGCCTCATGGGGCAGGTCGTTGATCACCCCATCACTGCTGCAGGGCACACCGGCGCTTTCGGCCACCGCCCGGGCGTCCGCGAGGATCCGCTCGGCATTCTCCTGTGCCACCACGCTGAGGTTCTCCAGCGTGCCGGCATCGAGCATGGTGCCGGTGCCCACCATCGACACCGGCAGAACACTGCGGGCATTGAAGAAAGTGATGCGCGCCCCCATCTCCTTGGCGAAGGCCACGGCCCCTTGGACGGCTTTCACTGAGACGTCGGATCCGTCGATGGGAACGAGCAGATGGGAGTACATGGCTGCGGGCCCGGGGCAGAGCCAGCCCGAGGAAGACCTTGCCAACGAGCGTACCTGGGCTGCTCCCAGCGCCCCTCAGCTGGCGATGGGCGCGGGGCGGGGCAGGAGCCGGCGCACAGCGGCGTCGTAGAGCACTTGCCCCTTCCAGGAGACCGCCACGATCACCGGCAGGGCCAGCAGCAGCAGCACGGCGAGCTGAAGGGGCGCGCTGCTGGGGAAGCCGTGGCTGGTGAAGAGCAGAAAAATGGGTCGGTGAAACAGATACATGAAGAAGCTGGCGGTGCTGATCGCCAGAACCAGGGGAGGGAGACGCAGCTGGCGGCCCCAGCGTTCACAGACCAGGAGGGTCAACAGTGGAGCGAACACCGCCAGGGGAATGGCATTGAGGCTCGAGTCGATGCGGGCCTGGTGATGGAACGAGAACAGGGTGGCCGCCACTGTGGCCAGGGCCGTGAAGGCGATGCTGCGCCGGCTCACCCGTGGCTCCACCAGCGCTGGCGCCAGCACAAGGCCTGCAACGAAGGACGGGAAGTAGAGGAACAGGCGCGAATCCACCCCATCCAGCAGTTTGCCCAGCAGCACGTTGAGGCCGATGATCCCGGCGCTCACCACCAGCCGGTTTGAGGCCCAGCGCCAGGGCCTCTGAGCCAGGCTGTGCACCAGCAGCAACAGCAACGGCGCCAGCAGGTAGAACACCACGATCATCGAGATGTACCAGAGGGTCAGGGGTGGCTCCAGGCTGAAACTCGCGCTCAGCAGCGCCGCCCCGACGAACTGCCCGGGCTTGAGCAGTCCGCAGAGATCGAACAGCAGCAGGGCCGCCAGGTAGGGGGGGTAGATCCGGATCATCCGCCGCCGGTAGAACCGCCAGAGCTCGGCGGTGTTGGTGATCCGGGATCTGCCGATCAGGTACCCGGAAATCAGCACGAACAGCCCCAGCACCACCACCGTCAGCCGGTAAGTGATGTCGTTCTTGTAGCCATCGATCGATTCGGCGTAGCCCAGCAGGTGCCAGAACCCGACGATCCAGAGGATGCAGCCGGCCCGCATCAGATCGATGGCCTGATTGCGCTGGCCCGGGGGCGGTGGGCTCAGGGCGGCT
This sequence comes from Cyanobium sp. CZS48M, assembly GCA_030373145.1. Lineage (GTDB taxonomy): Bacteria > Cyanobacteriota > Cyanobacteriia > PCC-6307 > Cyanobiaceae > Regnicoccus_A. The sequence goes on from JAUCZK010000002.1 coordinate 146,976, forward strand.
GGAGGGGTGCTCCAGGGCAACTGTTGCTCAGGCATGGGTGTGGGGTCGCTCGTCGGTGGGGGGAGGGGGCTGCTGGGCCTTGACGCTGGCCCAGTCCGCCGCGTTCAGCTGGGGGAGCAGACCATCGTCGGCCTCGATGGCCTCCAGCCAGCCATCGGGCAGGGCTGCGCCGGTGTCGATGGCATGCATCAGCCGCCAGAAGCGATCGAGATGGCGGTGGATCCGCTCCCGGGCCAGGCCGGTGGTGGTGCCGGCCCGCAGGATGAAGCTCCAGTCTGAACTCTGGGCCAGGAGCAGCTCCCGTCCTGCCTGGGTGAGCAGCCGCCGCTGGCGCTCGCTGGCCACGCCGCCGTTCACCCGCTTCACCATGGCCGCGGAGGCCCGATGCCATTCGGGCACCACCCAGGCATTGCTCTGGTGGAGCCAGTAGTGGTGGTAGCCCCCCTGCCCCCAACTCGAGGGGGAAGGCCGGCAGATCTGCAGGGGCTCCTCCCGCTCAAGAACGCCGCGCAGGCTGCTGAAGGCCACGCCGGCGTCAGGTCCCTGGCGGAACAGTTCGGCCAGGAACAGCGGCCCCTCGTACCACCAGTGGCCGAACAACTCCGCATCGAACGGTGCCACCAGCAGGGGGGGGCGGGCCATGGCCGCCGCCAGCTCAGACAGCTCCTGGCGGCGGCCGGCCAGGTAGGCGCTGGCGTGCTCCGCCGTGCGCCGGGCCGCCGCTTCGGGCTCATAGGGCAGCTTCTGATCGAGCGGCGAGCCCTGGCTGCTGACCCGGTGCAGTTTCAGGCCCAGGGGCCTGGAGCTGGTGATGCCCTGGGCCTGGAGTTCGGCTTCGGGCAGATCCCAGCCCAGGTCACGGTGAAATTCCCGGTAACTGCCATCGCCTGGATACCCCTCCGACGCCGACCACACCGGCAGGGTGGCGGCGCCATCGCGGGCGAAAAAGGCGATGCCCGCCGGCGAGCAGATCGGGGCGTACACCCCATAGCGCGGCCGTGGCAGGGCATGCAGCAGGCCATGGGCATCGAGCACGGCGTAGCGCAGTCCGCACTGCCGCAGCAACTGATCAAGGCCTTCGTAGTAGGCGCACTCCGGCAGCCAGATGCCCAGGGGTCGCTCCCCCAGCAGGCGCTGGTGCTCGCGCACGGCGTTGATGAGCTGGGCCCGCACCGCTTCAGGGCTGTGGCGCAGCAGCGGCAGGTAGCCGTGGGTGGCGGCGCAGGTGAGCAGGTCGAGCACCCCGTCCTGCTGCAACTGCCGGAAGCGCTCCAGCAGCTGGCCGCCGCTGGCGAGCCAGCCGTCTCGAGTGCTCTCGAGGGTTTCGGCCAGGGCGGTGGCGGCGGCGCGGTGACTGGACGGGGCCGCCGCCAGCAGGTGCTGGCGCTGGGCCAGCCAGTGGGGGAAACGCGCGCTCAGCACTGGATCGTTGATCAGGCTCAGCAGGGTGGGTGAAAGGCCGAGGCTGAGGCGGGGGCGCTGGGAAGGATCATCCCGACTGGCTTCCAGCATCTGCACCAGCGGCAGATAACTCTCCAGCAGGGCCTGGAAGTACCAGTCTTCCTCCAGGGAGCCCGGCTGGCTGTTCCGGACAAAGGGGAGATGGGCATGAAGGACCAGGGCCAGGGTGCCTGTGGCCATCGACCATCCATCAATGAAGCCACCTTACGGGGCCTGCCCGTGCGGGTTGGAACGGTCACACGTCTCTACGCTGAAGCGATGAGCCGCGATGGGTTTGGGGTGGATCAGGACAAGATTCGGCGTGTGGTGATCGTCGATGGCCACGGCATGTTCTATGCCCAGCAGAAGCTGGGCTGGTTCTTCGATCCCCGCCGCCTGCTGGAGATGGCCGGCGCCGGGCCCGGCGTGGAACTGGATGGCGCCTACTGGTATCTGGGCCTGAAGGATCCCACGGATCAGCGGCCCTTCCGCGATGCCCTCACCAGCCTGGGCTTCACGGTTCGCAGCAAGCCCCTGCGGGAGTTCGGCGCCGACCCTGAGCACCGCCAGTTCGCCCGGGCGAATCTGGATGTGGAGATCTGTCTGGATTTGATGCTGGTGGCCCACCGCCTTGATGAGGTGTGGCTGTTGAGTGGCAGCCGGGATCTGGAGCGGGTGGTCGAAACCCTGCGGGCCAGGGGAGTGCGCATCACGCTGCTGAACACCGATGGCATGGTGCCCCGGGAGCTGCGCAACGCTGTGGATGTCTTCCTGGATCTGGCCGGGCGGCGCCAGCAACTGGAGAAGGCCGAAGCGGCTCAGGCGCCGGTGTTTCAGCGGGGCCTGGAGAGTCCGCTGAGGGTCGAGCCGCTCAGCCGGGAGCTGGTCCGCCGTCCACAGGAGCGTCAGGAGAGCGGTCCCAGGGAGGTGGTGATCGCACCGTCCCTCTAGGATTGATTCAACTCATAGTCACATCGACTTGCAACGGTCATGGCCAAGGACCCCGGCCGGGTACTGATCTTCGACACCACCCTGCGGGATGGTGAGCAATCCCCCGGGGCCAGCCTCAACCTGGAGGAGAAGCTGGCGATCGCCCACCAGCTCGCCCGCCTGCGGGTCGACATCATCGAAGCCGGCTTTCCCTTCGCCAGCCCCGGTGATTTCAATGCGGTGCAGCGCATCGCCGCCGCCGTCGGCATCCCCGAGGGGCCAGTGATCTGTGGCCTGGCCCGGGCCGCCCGCGGTGACATCAAGGCCTGCGCCGAAGCGGTGACCCCCGCCGCCAGGCGGCGCATCCACACCTTCATCGCCACCAGCGACATTCACCTCGAGCACAAGTTGCGCAAGACCCGCGCCGAGGTGGTGGCGATCACCGCCGAGATGGTGGCCTACGCCCGCTCCCTCGTTGAGGATGTGGAGTTTTCTTGCGAGGACGCCGGTCGCTCCGATCCCCACTACCTCTATGAGGTGATCGAGGCCGCCATCAGTGCTGGCGCCACCACGATCAACATCCCCGACACCGTCGGCTACACCACGCCGGCTGAATTCGGGGGGCTGATCGCCGGCATCGAGGCCCATGTGCCCAACATCGATCAGGCGGTGATTTCGGTGCACGGCCACAACGACCTGGGTCTGGCGGTGGCCAACTTCCTCGAGGCGGTCAAAAATGGCGCCCGCCAGCTGGAGTGCACGATCAACGGCATCGGTGAGCGGGCCGGTAACGCCTCCCTTGAGGAGCTGGTGATGGCACTGCATGTGCGCCGGGCCTACTTCAACCCCTTCCTCGGCCGCGAGGCCAGCAGCACGGAGCCGCTCACGGGGGTGCGCACCGAGGAGATCTACAAGACCTCCCGCTTGGTGAGCAACCTCACCGGCATGGCGGTGCAGCCCAACAAGGCGATCGTGGGGGCCAACGCCTTCGCCCATGAATCGGGCATCCACCAGGACGGTGTGCTCAAGAACCGCCTCACCTACGAGATCGTCGATGCCCGCACCATCGGCCTGGCCGACAACCGCATCTCCCTGGGCAAGCTGAGCGGCCGCAGTGCCTTCCGGGCGCGCCTGGAGGATCTTGGTTACACCCTCGAGCGCGACGACCTCGACGAGGCCTTTGCCCGCTTCAAGGAGCTGGCCGATCGCAAGCGCGAGATCACTGACCGGGATCTGGAGGCGATCGTCAGTGATCAGGCCCAGCAGACCGAGGCCCGCTACGTGCTCAAGCTGGTGCAGGTGAGCACGGGCACCAACCTGCGACCCACCGCCACCGTCACCCTCACCACCAGCGATGGGGCTGAACTCACCGAGGCCGCCATCGGCACCGGTCCGGTGGATGCCGTCTACCAGGCGCTCAACACCCTGGCGCGGGTGCCCAACGAGCTGGTGGAGTTCAGTGTCAAGTCGGTCACCGAAGGCATCGACGCCATGGGGGAGGTCACGATTCGCCTGCGCCACCAAGGGGTGCTCTACGCCGGCCATGCCGCCGACACCGACATCGTCGTGGCCGCCGCCCAGGCCTTCGTCAATGCCCTCAACCGCCTGGCGCACGGGATGGAGCGCCAGCCCCTGCACCCCCAGAAGGCGTTTCTGCCGGTGGCGGAGCTGCCGCGGCTGTGAAGGAGCAGCGGCCTCTCTGGGCGAGCGCCCTGCAACTGGGGGCCCTGCTGCTGCTGGCCCTGCTGATGCTGGTGCCCCTGCTCTGGCTGGTGAGCACCTCGCTCAAGGGCCCCGCTGAAGACATCTTCTCCACCCCACCGGCGCTGATCCCATCCCAGCCCAGCCTGGAGGCCTATGGCCGTCTCTTCGCCGACTATCCCCTCGGCCTGTACCTGTTCAACAGCACGGTGGTGAGCCTGCTGGCGGTGCTGGGGAACCTGTTGTTCTGTTCGCTGGCGGCCTATCCCCTGGCGCGGATGCGTTTCGCCGGCCGCGGCCTGGTGCTGGCCCTGGTGGTGGCCACCATCCTGATTCCCTTCCAGGTGGTGATGATTCCGCTCTACCTGATGATGGTGCAGCTGGGTCTGAGAAATACGCTCTGGGCCCTGATCATTCCCCAGGCCGCCACGGCTTTCGGAATTTTTCTGCTGCGCCAGAGTTTTCTAGGTGTGCCGGTGGAACTGGAGGAAGCAGCCCGCATCGATGGCTGCACACCAGTGGGCGAATGGTGGAACGTGATGATTCCCGCCGCACGGGCTGATCTGATCACCCTGGCGATGTTCGTGTTCATCGGCACCTGGAGTGATTTCCTCTGGCCGCTGGTGATCCTCGACGACCCCAGGCTGTACACCCTGCCCCTGGGGCTGCAGCAACTGGCCAGCAGCTTCTCCCTCGACTGGCGTCTGGTGGCAGCTGGATCGGTGGTGTCGATCCTGCCGGTGCTGGTGCTGTTCGTGCTGTTGCAGCGTTACATCCTCCCCAGTGCCAGCGGCGATGCGGTGAAGGGCTGAAGCACCCCCACTGTGCGAACAAACGCATCGCCAGGCTTCGGTTGGTGCTGCCCTCGGTACTGTGCGGGCTCAAGAGTCGATCACCCACCGGGCGCCGGAATGGAGACCAGCCTGGTTCTGCAGAATCTGCTTTCACCGCCGGTGCTGTTCTTCGCCCTCGGGGTGATCGCCGTGCTGGTGGGATCCGACCTGGAGATTCCGGCACCCCTGCCGAAGCTGTTCTCCCTTTACCTGCTGCTGGCGATCGGCTTCAAGGGGGGGGTGGAGCTGCTCCACAGCGGCCTCGGACCCCAGGTGATCAGCACGATCGCGGCAGCGATGCTGATGTCGGCCCTGGTGCCCCTGTACAGCTTCCTGGTGCTGAAGCGCCAGCTCGACACCTTCAACGCAGCGGCGATTGCCGCCACCTACGGCTCCATCAGTGCCGTCACCTTCATCACCGCCGAAAGCTTCCTGGGCATCACGGGCATGGCCCACGACGGCTTCATGGTGGCGGCCCTGGCGCTGATGGAATCCCCGGCGATCATCGTCGGCCTGCTGCTGGTGAAGCTGGCCTCCAGCGACGCGCAGCAGGAACCCCGGGAGGGGATCCGCTGGGGCTCGCTGCTGCATGAAGCCTTTCTGAACAGCTCTGTGCTGCTGCTGGTGGGCAGCCTGGTGATCGGTGGGTTGGTGGCGGCCTTCAGCCCGTCGGGGCTGGGGAAGATGGAGCCCTTCACCGGTGAACTCTTCTACGGAGCCCTCAGCTTCTTCCTGCTCGACATGGGCATCGTCGCGGCCCAGCGGGTGGGAGATCTCAGGCGGGCCGGGGCCTTCCTGATCGGTTTTGCCGTGCTGATGCCGCTGTTCAATGCCGGGATCGGCCTGGCGGTGTCCTGGCTGCTGGGCCTGCCCCAGGGGGATGCGCTGCTGTTCATGGTGCTCAGTGCCAGTGCCTCCTACATCGCCGTGCCGGCGGCGATGCGCATGACGGTGCCCCAGGCCAACCCGAGCCTCTACATCTCCACCGCCCTGGGGGTGACCTTCCCGTTCAACATCGTCGTGGGCATTCCGCTCTACATGGCGATGGTGAGGCTGGTCATCCCTGCCGCCTAATCCCTGCCTGACTCACCGCCCCCAGCCATGCAACGCCTCGATCTGATCTGCAGTGAACGGGAACTCGAGCGGGTGGTGCACCTGATCGATCAAGCCGGAGCTCCGGGCTACTCGGTGATCCGCCATGTCACCGGCCGCGGTCCCCATGGCTCCGTCTCGGAGTCGATGGAATTCAGCGGCCTGGGCGCCAACGTTCACGTGATCGTGTTCTGCGCCATTGAGGAGCTGGAGACCCTTCGCAAGGGGCTCCGGCCGATCCTGGAGTACTACGGAGGCGTCGGCTTCGTGTCCCAGGCCGAGCCCTTCTGAGCACCAGCCACTCATTCCTCCATGGCCAGCGATCCCACCATCGCCGCGTTCGGCTCCAGCTTTACCGCCATCACCCTGGCGGAACTGGGGGACAAGACCTTCTTTGTCGCTTTTCTGCTGGCTGCCCGCCACCGGGCCCGCTGGGTGTTCCTGGGGGCCTTCGCTGCCCTGGCGGCGGTCACGCTGATTTCATTGGCCCTGGGCCTGGGCCTGCGCAGTTTGCTGCCGCCGGAGCTGGTGCCCTGGCTGGCGGCCCTGCTCTTCGGCGGGTTCGGCCTCAAGCTGCTGATCGACGCCCAGGCCATGGGTGCCCAGGCCGCAGAGCAGGAGGCCCAGGCGGCTGAGGATCTGGTCAATGCCGCCGAAACCAACCAGGACCAGAGCCGCCAGAGCCGGGCGGGGGGCTGGCTGGTGGTACGGGAAGCCTTCCTGCTGGTGTTCATGGCCGAGCTGGGGGATCGCACCCAGTTCGCCACTATTTTTCTGGCCACCGCGCCGGGGTTCACCTTCAACGCCCTGCTGGCGGGCACCCTGGCGGGCCATGCCCTGGTCACCGCTCTGGCGGTGGGGGCGGGCAAATGGGTCGGTCAGCTGCTCTCCGAGCGCCTGCTGTACCGGCTCAGTGGGGGCCTGTTCCTGGCGTTCGCCGTGGTGGCCCTGAAGCAGGCCCTGGGCTGAGGGTCTGCAATCGGGGCCTCTGGCCTCTGCCCTCAGCCCTGGCGGCCGCTGTGGTGGGCACAGCGCTCGCAGGGGCCATCGGGCAGAACGGCGCAGCGCAACAGTGGTGAGCGGGCATTGAAGCGACAGCTGGGATCGCCGATCACCCAGCCACCGTTCCACCAGCGCGCCTCCCTGGGCTGACGCTCGGCTTTCACCTGCAGGGCGATGCTGGCCAGCTCATAGCGGCCATTGCGCAGCTGGTAGCGGTGGTGCCGCTGCAGCACCAGGAAACTGCGGTGGCCATGGAGAAACCAGCGGCCAGGCTGGGGAATCTCAGCCAGGTCCTCCAGCTCGAGTTGGGCCAGCAACTGCCCGCTGCCGGCCTGGCGAAGTTCGATGCGCAGGGCCTTCAGGGGTTCACCTCACCGGCCTCGTTGCTGACACGCCTGGAGAAGCCCCAGAGGAAGAGAATCGCCACCAGCAGCAGCAGGGTCCATTCGGGGGGCACCAGCTGGGGCAGCCCGAGGCGGAGCAGCAGGCGCAGCCCCACCAGGCCGACAGCCAGGTATCCGGCCCGCTCCAGGTTGGTGTAGATCCCCAGCCAGCGGATGAACAGCTCGGCGGTGAGGCGCAGGGCGATCACGCCGATCACTCCGCCGGTCATCACCAGCCAGAGCCGATCGCTCACGGCCACCGCGGCGGCCACGCTGTCGATGGAGAAGGCCAGGTCGGTGACTGCCAGGGTGACCACCACGGATCCCAGCCCCACGGCTGAGGCAGGGCCACTGGAGCTGGTGGCCGCCTGATGGCCCTGCTGATCCATGGCCGCGGCGGCGCCTGTGGCGGGTGAAGGCTCATCGCCGTTGGCCTCATCTCCGGGCCGCAGCAGGTTGGAGCCGCTCAGCCAGAGCAGATAGGCGGCGGCGGCCAGCTGTAGGGGCCAGAAGTTCAGCACCCAGCGGGCCAGCAGGATCAGCCCCAGGCGGAAGACCAGGGCAAGGCCGAGGCCGAGGTTGAGGGCCTGACGCTGGAGCTGTGGATCCTGCAGCCGCCTGGCGATGGCCGCCAGGGCAATGGCGTTGTCGGCAGAGAGCACCGCTTCAAGGGCCACCAGCAGCGGCAGCAGCAGCAGCAGCTCCCCCCATTGATCCGCCTCCTGTATCAGGGGTGTGAGGGAGGAGATCGACTCCGCTTCCATTGGCCTGCAGCGGGTTCGGTGGCGCCACTCTAGAAAGTCACCTTCACCGACTCCCCTGTGATGCAGCTCCGGGCGCGACTGGCCCATGCCGACTCCGGCCAGCGGGTGGTGGAGGTGAGTGCCTGGGATGACGACGGCCGCTGTCTGGGCAGTGCCCTCGGGGAGGCCCCCAGCGCCGAAGCCGCCGAAGACCGGGCCTTGCAGCGGCTGCTGCGGCGGCTGCAGGAACCGGCCGCGCCGGCAGCAGCAACACGAGCAGCACCACCAGCAGCAACTCCAACACCAGTTCACCCACCAGCACCAGCACCAGCCCCGACATCACCTCAGGCCCTCGAGCCCACGACCGTCACGGCCCCGATACGGCCGGCCGCAGCACCCGCCTTTGCCCCAGCACCCGCCCCTGCTGCGGCGGAAGCCGAACCGCTGGCCGATCCCGACGACTGGAGCGAAGAGCTGGCGGAGCTGGAGCGGCTGCTGAGCCAGCTGGGCTGGGGGCGGGAGCAGGAGTCGATCTACCTGCAACGGGCCTTCGGCCACGCCAGCCGCAGCCGCCTGATCCGCTACGCCGATCTGCTCGCTTACCTCGCGGCCCTGCGCCAGCTGGAGCCCGGGCTGGATCCGGCCCAGGCCGCCCTGCCCCAGCGCCGCTCCGACCTGCTGCGCCGCTCCGATGGGCTGCTGGAGCGCCTGGGCTGGGGAGCGGCCCAAGGGCGCGCCCTGCTGGAGCGCGAGTTCAGCCTGGCCAGCCGTCAGCAGCTCAGCGACGACGACCTGCTGCGTTTCAACGACCTGCTGGCGCAGCAGCTGGAGGCCCCCAGCGCGCCCAGCCCGGAGCCCGGCATTCCTTCGCCAGCAGGGCCGGCCCCAGGCTGAGCTGGTCCTGATTGGCGTAGGCCTCCTGCTCCAGGCGGATCTCGGTGGGGCTGGCCCTGGCATAGACGGGGTCCTCCAGGTGGCGCCGGTTGATGGGATCCAGCACGATCGAGAGCCCCAGCAGCTGGGGCCGTGCCCCCAGGCCACCACGGCGACAGCTCTGGGCCACATGGATCGCTTCGTGGTTGAGCACCCGAGCGAACTCCACGCTTCCCTTCTCGATCACATCGGGGCGAATGCGCAGGGTGCGGGCCGCCGGTTCCCATTCGCCGGCGGCCCTGGATTTGCGGGGTGGGCCGATCACCACCTGCACCCCAGATCGCTCCAGCATGGTCAGCAGCCGGGCGATGGCGTCCCGTTCCAGCTGGTGGCTGGGGGGATTGCGGCGCAACTCCTCGATCTGGGCGATGCTCAACGGCGGATCCCCCAGGCGCCGCTTGTAGAGATAGCGGATGCGTCCATTGCCGAGGGGTTCAGCCCGCGGCAGCCAACTCTGATCTGCCCGCTCCAGTTGGGCCAGCAGTCCTGGCAGAGCGGCGCTGGTGAGCAGCCGATCACCGGGTCGCGGCGGCTGCGGACGGCTGGCGAGCACCACCTCCTGCAGCTGAAGGCTGAAGTCCTGCAGGGCCAGGAGGGTGTCGTTGGCGCGGGGCTGGGGCGGCAGCAGCGCCAGGGCGGCCAGAGCGCCGCCGGCGCTGAGGACCAGGCCGATCAGAACCGCTGGGAGGCCAGCGGCGGCTGGGCGGGGTCGGCGCGAGGGACGGCGGGCGTTGCTCATGACGGCGCCAGGTGCGCGCAAATGGTTGGAGCGGATGGTCTCAGGACTCTGGTCCTGGCGCCTTGGGGGAATCCTGGCGGGAGACCGCGGCCGCTGCCGCCGCTTGCGAAGATCGATCCCCGCGCCCGCCTGCCCTCCGATGCCCCTCACCGCCCTGGTGCGCCAGCTCGAGCAGGTGCCCCTCACCGGAGAGGTGCTGGAGCGCAGTGGGCGGCCCGAGCGCCTGCGGCTCAGTGGCGCGGGCCGGGCGGCGCGGGCGCTGATCGCCAGTGCCCTGGCCCGTCGCGGCGGCCGGCCGCTGGTGGTGATCGTGCCCACCCTGGAGGAGGCCGGTCGCTGGACGGCCCTGCTGGAGCTGATGGGCTGGCCCACGGCCCAGCTCTATCCCACCAGCGAGGGCTCCCCCTATGAACCCTTTGATCCCACCAGTGAGATCACCTGGGGCCAGCTGCAGGTGCTCAGCGAGCTGATCGATGGCACGGGCCGCTCCTGGTCGGGAGCGATCGTGGCCACCGAGAGGGCCCTGCAGCCCCACCTGCCGCCGCCCGAGGCCCTGGCCGGCCGATGCCTGAGCCTGCGCAAGGGCAGCAGCGTCGACCTCGAGGAGCTGGCCGAGACCCTCACCCGCCTGGGCTACGAGCGGGTGCCGACGATCGAGCAGGAGGGCAGCTGGAGCCGCCGCGGCGACATCGTGGATGTGTATCCGGTGAGCGCCGAGCTGCCGGTGCGGCTGGAGTTCTTCGGGGAAGACCTGGAGAAGCTCAGGGAGTTCGATCCCGCCAGCCAGCGCTCCCTCGATGCGATCGAGGCGGTGCGCCTCACCCCCACGGGCTATGCACCGCTGATCGCCGATGCCCTGCGCGAGTCGATGCCGGAGGCCCTCAGCGAGCTGCTGGCTCCCGAGGCCCTCGAGCAGCTGCTGGAGGGGGGCACGCCCGAGGGAATGCGCCGGCTGATGGGCCTGGCCTGGGGGCAGCCCGCCTCCCTGCTCGACTACCTGCCCGAGGCCACGCTGATCGCCGTGGATGAGCGTCGCCAGGGCCTGGCCCATGGCCAGCAGTGGTTCGACCACGCCAGTGACCACCACGCCGAGCTGAGCGCTGCGCTGCCCCCAGATTGCCTGCCGCCGTCGCTGCACCGGCCGGTGGCGGCCGCCCTGGCGGACTCCGATCACTTCGCCGGCTTCGATCTGGCCGAGCTGCACGAGAGCGATCGGCACCCCAACGCCTTCGATCTCTCCAGCCGTCCGGTGCCGGCCCACCCCAACGCCTTCGGCCGTCTGGCGGCCCTGGTGAAGGGGTATCAGCAGGAGAAGGCCCGGGTCTGGCTGGTGTCGGCCCAGCCCAGCCGGGCGGTGGCGCTGCTGGAGGAGCACGACTGCCCCACCCGCTTCGTTCCCAATCCCCACGATTTCCCGGCGATCGAGCGCCTGATCGAGCAGGCCACGCCGGTGGCCCTGAAACTGCGCGGCACCGCTGAGCTGGAGGGTCTGCAGCTGCCGGCCTGGCGGTTGGTGCTGCTCACCGACCGGGAGTTCTTCGGCCAGCACAGCCTGGCGGCCTCGGGCTATGTGCGCCGGCGCCGCAAGGCGGCCAGCCGCACGGTGGACCCCAACAAGATGCGCCCCGGCGACTTCGTGGTGCACCGCAACCACGGCATCGGCCGCTTCCTGCGGCTGGAGAAGCTGGCGATCAGCGGCGAATCGCGCGATTACCTGGTGGTGCAGTACGCCGATGGGCTGCTGCGGGTGGCGGCTGACCAGCTGGGCTGCCTGGGGCGCTTCCGCGCCAGCACCGACAGCCCGCCGGAGCTGAACCGCATGGGCGGTGTGGCCTGGACCCGGGCCAAGGAGCGCGCCCGCAAGGCGGTGCGCAAGGTGGCGATGGACCTGGTGAAGCTCTACGCGGAGCGTCAGCAGGCCGCCGGCTTCCCCTTCCCACCCGATGGCCCCTGGCAGGGGGAGCTGGAGGACTCCTTTCCCTATGAGCCCACGCCCGATCAGCTGAGGGCGATCACCGAGGTGAAGCGCGACATGGAGAAGCCTGAGCCGATGGACCGACTGGTGTGCGGCGACGTGGGCTTCGGCAAGACCGAAGTGGCGATCCGGGCGGTGTTCAAGGCGGTGACCGCCGGCAAGCAATGTGCCCTGCTAGCCCCCACCACGGTGCTGGCCCAGCAGCACTGGCGCACCCTCAGCGAACGCTTCGCCCCCTATCCGCTCAAGGTGGCGCTGCTCAACCGCTTCCGTACCACCAGCGAGCGCAAGACGATTCTCGAGGGCCTCAAGGACGGAACGGTGGATGTGGTGGTGGGCACCCACCAGCTGCTGAGCAAGGGCACCCACTTCGAGAAGCTCGGTCTGCTGGTGGTGGATGAGGAGCAGCGCTTCGGTGTGAACCAGAAGGAGAAGATCAAGGCGCTGCGCAAGGACGTGGACGTGCTCACCCTCTCGGCCACACCGATTCCGCGCACGCTCTACATGAGCCTCTCGGGGGTGCGGGAGATGAGCCTGATCACCACCCCACCGCCCCTGCGCCGGCCGATCAAGACCCACCTGGCGGCCCTGGATGAGGAGGCGGTGCGCAGCGCCATCCGTCAGGAGCTCGACCGCGGCGGTCAGGTGTTCTATGTGGTGCCGCGGGTGGAGGGGATCGAGGAGGTGGCGGGCCAGTTGCGCGAGATGCTGCCGGGTCTGAAGTTGCTGGTGGCCCACGGCCAGATGGGCGAGGGGGAGCTGGAGAGCGCCATGGTGGCCTTCAACGCCGGTGAGGCCGACGTGATGCTCTGCACCACGATCATCGAATCGGGCCTGGACATCCCCAGGGTGAACACGATTCTGGTGGAGGACGCCCACAGGTTCGGCCTCGCCCAGCTCTATCAGTTGCGCGGTCGGGTGGGCCGCAGCGGCGTGCAGGCCCATGCCTGGCTCTTTTATCCCGGTGATGCCTCCTTGAGTGAGGCGGCGCGGCAGCGCTTGCGGGCGATTCAGGAATTCGCCCAGCTGGGGTCCGGTTACCAGCTGGCCATGCGCGACATGGAGATCCGTGGGGTGGGCAATCTGCTGGGGGTGGAGCAGAGCGGCCAGATGGAAGTGATCGGCTTCGACCTCTACATGGAGATGCTGCAGGAATCCCTGGCGGAGATCCAGGGCCAGGACATCCCGGTGGTGGAGGAGACCCAGATCGATCTGCCGATCACCGCCTTCATCCCCGCCGACTGGATTCCCGAGAGCGACGAGAAGATCGCCGCCTACCGCGCCGCCGCCGATTGCCGCGCCCGCGAGGAGCTGGTGCAGCTGGCCGCCGACTGGGCGGACCGCTATGGCTCCCTGCCCTCACCGGTGGCGAGCCTGTTGCAGCTGATGGAGCTGAAGCTGCTGGCGCGGCGCTGCGGCTTCTCGCGCATCCGCCTGGAGAAGCCCAACATCGTGCTGGAAACCCCGATGGAGGAGCCTGCCTTCCGCCTGCTGCGCCAGGGTCTGCCCCAGCACCTGCATGGCCGCTTGGTGTATCAGGGCGGCTCCGGCAGCACGGCCAAGGTGCTGGCCCGTGGGTTGAGCGTGCTGCCGGCGGAGAAGCAGCTCGAGCAATTGAAGGAATGGCTGGGGGCGATGGCCGAGCAGATCCCCGGCGCCGATGGGCTCAACGAAGCCCAGCGGGCGGAGCAGCAGAAGGCGAAGAATGAGGCGGTGTTGCTGGTGTGAGTGCCTGGTCTCTAAGGGATCAACCCCAGGGATCAATCAAGGCAAGACCACAGGATCGGAAGTCACGCGTATTTTGCGTGGCAAGGTCCATGGCCCGGAAGCCCGCAATCGCGGCAATCTGTCCATCTGGAGCCGGCATCGGTGAGCCAGCGCGTCGTCTCGCCGCCATTCCCGTTCACCCGGGCCAGGCCGATCAGCGGGCTGGCGTCGCTGATGACGACTGCAGCCATTGCTCCAAGGTGTCGAGGTCGGCGTTGGTTTCTGCTTCCGTCAGGCGGATCACCGGGATGCCCAGCCGTGAGAGGTGGGAAGGGACAGCTCACCATCGCGGAACAGGGCGGTGGCCAGCGCGGGCCGCACACCCGGTGCCTGCAGGAGACCATCCTGATCCAGCCCCATCAACACCGCATCAGGATGATCCCGGTTGAGCACGACGACCATGCCCTGCTTGGACTGGCGCAGGGCCTCGGCTGGGTTGTTCTTCAGGCCACTGACGCTGACGGCATGCATGGCCTCGCTCCAGGTCTAAGGGTGGATAAAAGGGGTGGGGGACTGCCTCCTCCGCCCATGGCATCAGCGGTCAGGGGATGGGAGTCCTGATGTGAACACGACACCCTGCACGGTCTGCAGGAGCGTCGGCAACGGGTCGCCGACGGTATTTATCTCCTTGATGCCCTGTCAGGCCCGGCCACCCTCCGCTGCGGCTTGATCAAGCGGATCAACCGAGGTGATAGGCACCAAACCCCCCTGGGGAATCTGTGGGAGATCGATCCCAGGCCCGCCGGACCACAGGCCGCCGGCTCGATGCAGGTTCAAAGCCCGCTGGGTTCGATCCGATCAAAGCGTTCGTGCCCACGGCCTTGGGGGGCATTGAGGACGGCAGAGCCGGGAGCCCATGGATGCAGCAAATACGCCGCAGGGATGCCGCTGGGGCGAGCCTCTGGCCTGTGCCCTTGCTTTGTTGAGGCCACTCGCTCCTCACGGGTGCCAGGCCCCTGACTGACCGACACATCTCAGGTAAGTCCGTCGATTGAGACAGCACCGCGCAGAGCATCGAGGAGCGGCGGCAGCTCAATTCGTGTGAACCAGGGCTGCTTCTGGCGGCCATTGATCACCTGCTGCTGCAGCCGCTGCAGGCCGATCCGCACCAAGCTCAGGCCCCGCTGCCAGTGGGGATCGACGCGGCGGCGCTGGCCGGACAGGCTTACGGCGAACCCCTGCAGGCTGCTGACCAGCACAGCGATCGCCACCAGCAGCAGCAGCCGATCGATGCGGGGCCCGCGGAGCAGGTAGGCCATCCATTCCTCGACCATCGCCAGGTTCAGGTTCACCCTCCCGATCGCTTCGGCCACGGTCTGCGGGATCAGCCACACGTTGAGGTGAGCTGTGGATGGCTGAGCAAGCGGCCATCAAGAAAGTGCAACAACGTATCAACGGCGTCATTGATGCTGAGCCATTACAGAAGCCGCCTCTTAGCTTTCCTGTGGCGGGCTGCTCCGCCTCTCGCTGCTGGAATTGTTCATTGGCGACTTCTGGGGATCAATCCAGCCACCGCGCTTCCGCCCCAGCCGCTGAGGAGCCCAACGGCAAGGGTCGTGCTGCTGTACCGGTTGAGTACGAGTACAGCACCAACCTGCCAGCGGTGCTGGAGCGGCTGGATCTCTCCCTGGTGCTCTCCACCTACCAGGCCGGCAAGCTGATCACGATCGGCAGCCACCAAGGGCAGCTGGTCTTTGGCTTTGCCGGTTTCCCCCAGGTGATGGGCGTGAGCCGCACACCAACCGGCCTTGCGATCGGCTCGCGGGAAACGGTGTGGTCGCTGCCGGCCTCGCGTGAGATCGCACCGGCGCTGGAGCCCACCGCTCAGCACGATGTGGCCTTCCTCACCCGTCAGGCCCATCGCACCGGTGCGGTGCTGGGCCACGACCTGGCCTACGGCGATGGCCAGCTCTGGCTGGTGAATACCGCCTTCAACTGCCTCTGCACCCTGGAGCCCCCCTGGAGCTTTGTTCCGCGCTGGCTGCCGCCCTTCATCACTGAGCTGGCACCCGGTGATCGCTGCCACCTCAACGGCCTGGCGATGGCGGAGAACTGGGGCGGTCCTGCCTATGTGACGGCGCATGGACGCACCGACAGCGAGAACGGATGGCGGCAGAGCAAGGCCAACGGCGGTTGCCTGATCGATGTCGTCAGCTCAGCGGTGCTGGCCAATGACTTGAGCATGCCCCATTCACCGCGGCTGCATCAGGGCAATCTCTACCTGCTGAATTCAGGCCGTGGCACGCTCTGCCGCTGGGATGCAGACGCTGGGCGGATCACGGTGATCGCCCGCCTGCCGGGCTTTACGCGTGGGTTGGATTGCTGGGGCGGCCATGCCGCAGTGGGCCTATCGCGCATCAGGGAGAGCGAGGTCTTCGGGGGGCTGCCGGTGAGTGAGGAGCACGAGACCCTGCGCTGCGGCGTGGCGATCGTGAACTGCAGCAGCGGTGAACAAGAGGCCCACCTCTGGTTCAACAGTGGTGTGGAGGAGATCTATGCGCTCAGCCTGCTGCCGGGTGTGCGCAATCCGATCGTGATCGGCCCTGAGCCGCAGCTAGATAGCCGCGAGACGCCCTGGCTAGTGCCGCCACTGCGAAATCTGGACACCACCACCGCGCTGGCCAGAGCGGGCAGAAGCAACGCTCCATTTCCTTCCCGGTTCTGATCCTTTCCATCAACTTATCAACGCAGCGGCACCATGGCCGATCCGTTCCTCGTCAAAGACATCCGTCCCGGGGGTGGCCATTCATCTCCAGACGGACTCACCGCCGTTGGTAACACCCTCTTCTTCAATGCCTTCGATGGCATCAACGGCTTTGAGCTATGGAAGAGCGATGGCACCGCCGCTGGTCCCGTCCTGGTCAAAGATATCCTCCCAGGGGGGAGCGGTTCAGGTCCCAACAATCTCACCGCCATTGGTAACACCCTCTACTTCAGAGCCAGCGACGGCATCAACGGTAATGAGCTTTGGGCCTACCCAACCTGCTTCTTGGCCGGCAGCCTGATCGCCATACCCAGCGGTGAGCGGCCAATCGGAACCCTGCAGCCCGGAGATCTGATCTGCACCGCCGATGGTCCCCAGCCGGTGAGATTCATCAGCCGCACCAGCCACAACCCGGTGATCCTCTGGAACATCGATGGCCTACCCATCTGCGTCAAGGCCGGTGCCATGGGTGATGGCCTCCCGCGCCGTGATCTCTACGTCAGCGGCGGCCATGCCCTGCTCCTCGATGGCCACCTCATCGCGGCCTCTGCCCTTGTGAACGGCAGCACTATCCTCCAGACCCAGCCAGAAGATTGGGATGCCCATCGGCCGATCACCTACTACAACATCGAGCTCGAAAAGCATGAGCTGATCACCGCGGAGGGCCTGATGGTGGAATCGTTTTTCGACAGCTTCGAGCGCAGCGGCTGGGACAACTACACCGCCTACCTCGCCCTCTACGGCAGCGAGCAGCCCCTGGAAGAACTCCCCCTGCCCCGCAGGGCTGATTCAAAGTTTCAGCACGGATTCCGGTCGGGTTGGCGCATTGCCATCTCCAGCAACGCCGTGATGTCGTGCATCACCGCCTGCATGCCGGCCCTGATCGACTGAAATCCAGCCAGCCGCAACAGGTTGAGGGCTGCCGTCCTGAGCGTGGCCATCGCCCCAGCTCCATTGCCCGGTAGGCGCACAGTTTAGCGGCTTCTCATCCGTGAGACCAGTTGCAGGGCAATGGATTTGCCTTTTTCAGGAGTCCCTACTTAGGAACGGGCGCTGGGTATGAAGCGCATCCGCCTGGATCAGTACCCCCTCCAGGTCGAGCTCGCCCAGCAGCTGTTTCAGCACTGCCCGCTCGTGGTTCGCGCCAGTGGCGTAGCAGGCCTGCGAGATCGCCACACCCAAGGCGGCCGAGTACAGCGTCACCTGGGCAATGAACGCCGAACCGCCGGCGGGTGTGGTCTCGATCGAGCCTCGCAGGGTCTTGCCGTCACACACCAGCTGATCGAGATCCGCTGCACCACCAGGGATCTGGGCGATCGTCCAGTCACGGATGGCCGCGCACAGGGCCGCCACATCCACCTGCAGGAAGAAGTAGCGGAACGCTGAATCCGATGGGGGCCGCCGCAGTTCAAGGCCCAGCTGCTGACCCAGCACCGAATGGTGGCGCCGAGCAAACCGCTCCAGATCCCGCAAGCTTTCGCAGCCGCTCAGGATGCCCAGCACCGCCACCAGCAGCAGGTACCAGGCCGGAATGCGCACCCCACGCCGCATTCGCGCATCTGGAATCGCCTTGAGGAAGCTGATCAGATCAAGATCAGTTGCGGCAGAGGCGGTTTCGGGCACAAGGAAGGGGCGATACCACCAAACAAACCCCATGCAGGCAGCTCAGGCCAGAGCACCTGTGACACACTTTGAATCAGCCCTGCCCTGCCCCGCGTCTACTTCCCGCACGAGCTCTCCTCTGCCCTGCGCCAGAGGTTGCAGCAGCTCCAGGCCAGTGCCCCTGCTGGCCCCCAACTCGTGGCGGCTGGCGTTTGAGCAGCCCAGCGCCCAACGCCTCCTCAGCTCCATGAATCAGCTGCCCCAGCACCTTCACCTTCCGGGGCCCCTGGCGGGGGGCGCCGGGGCGGCCCGAATCCGGAGTGAGGGCGGGGTCAGTGCCGCAGAACCCGGAACAGTTGCTTGGTGAAGACGAGGAAGGCGATCAGAAGGCTGAGGGAAGCGACAAAGCCGGACACGGTCGAAGGAGCATCTGCATCAGTTTTCCGGCCTCGCTCAGGTCACTTTCCCGGCTTCTGAGCGCCCGCCTTCTATCGGCCTTTACCCAGCCCTGAAAGTCGGGCAGGTTGCTTGCGCAGGCAGGGACGAGGGACAGAAGGAAAGGGCGTGGCGTGGGTGAGCAGGCGGATATCTACGAGCGGATCACCGGAAGGATCATCGAGCAGATGGAGACGGTCAGCGCCGCAGGCTGGCAGAAGCCCTGGATCACTACGGGTCAGAACACGCTGCAGCCGGTGAATGCCGCCACCAGGCGGGACTACCGGGGCGTGAACGTGCTGATGCTCTGGGCTGCTGCTGAGATCACCGGCTACCAGGACGGCCGCTGTGTGGGCGAGCTTCAAGCAGTGGCAGCAGATCGGCGCTCAGGTGCGCCGGGGCGAAAAGGGAACGCCGGTGGTCTTCTACAAGGAGCTGCAGCGCCGTGGTGGTTCAGGGGCGGACGTGCCGATCAGCGGCCAGTTCGAGGGTGCAGCAGCCGAGGCCACTGGTTCTGGCACCTACCTCATGGCCAAGACCAGCTACGTCTTCAACGCGGCCCAGGTGGAGGGCGACACCCCGCCGCAGCGGCCCGAGCTGCCGGGCCTGGCGGTGCGGCTGGAGAGCGCCGAGCGCTTCGTGGCCTCCACAGTGGCGGTGATCGTCCATGGCGGTGATCGGGCCTACTACAAGCCCGCAGAAGACCGCATCCAACTGCCGCCGCCGGAGCAGTTCCGCAGCAGCGAGGGCTACTACGCCACGGCGCTGCATGAGCTGACCCACTGGAGCGGGCACAAGAGCCGCCTGGACCGAGACCTGAAGGGCCGCTTCGGGACGGCGGCCTATGCCGCCGAAGGACTGGTGGCTGAGATCGGGGCGGCCTTCCTGTGCGTCAAGGCCGGGGTGACGGCGGAGCCCCGGGAGGATCACGCCCACTACCTCAAGAGCTGGATCGCTGTCCTGAAGGCCGAGAACCGGGCGATCTTCTCCGCCGCCAGTCAGGCCCAGAAGGCGGCGGACTACCTGCAGGGTTTGCAGCCGCCATGATTCACGGTCAGGATCAAGCGCGATGAAAGCCCTGAAAACCCGTCGCCGCCGCCGCGTGGCCCCTGCCCCCGTCGCGCCGAGCCTGCAGATTGATCCAGGCGGCGACTGGCGGCGCTACACACGCCTGCTGCCGAAGGACTGTGCAGTGCTGGGCGTGGTGACAATTGCCGGGGACGATCACGGGGCCCTGGTGCGGTTGGCCACGACCGGTGCCCTGGTGAAGGTCACCGGCGGCGAGGTGACAATGCTCAATCAGAGCCGGGTGCGGATGAAGCTGGTGCTGCTGGAGCGGCAGCAGCACAGTCTGGCGATTGAGATGTTGGAGGTGGATTATATGATCAGCAGAAAAGCCGTTCAGCTATTGGCAGTTGTAAATTATGCTCATCTGATCCTTACCCGTCTAACGCCCCAGGTCAGCGACGGGCAATAGTTCTGTGCATTGAAAGGGGTGACTTGGCTCCCCGCCCGCTGGATCTTGATGTTAGGTCTTCAAGCGAATCAGTTGATCGTACTCTGCATGACTGCCAATCCAGAACCAGATCAAGTCATTGCTGCTTTCTTCAACAGCTAAAGCTCTGAATCGAATTCCAACTCTGGCCAACCTGAATCTGCCGAGCTTCTTGAAATGGAGTGAAGGATGGCGGGTCTTTAAGTAATTCGAAACAGCGGTCAGCCTGGAGTTCTACCTCTGAAGGAGTGAGTGATCGCAGAGCCAGAAGCGCGGGCTGGCACGGTGAGCCTCACCTTCACCAGCAACAACGGCAGCTGCTCTACTTCCGCATCGTGTGAGGTGGATGGCTCTCGCTGGCGCTCCATCGCCGCTCTAAAGCCAGCGCCACTTGATGCCTTCTGCAAGTCAGGAAACCTCGCCCTCCCCAGCTGGCACCGCATCCCGGCAAAATTGGGGGCTGCATCCAAATGCATGGCCTGCCGGAAAATCTTCACGTTTGACTGGGGCTGATGCGTTTATAACTCTTTTAGCAGCTCAGCGTACGGCCATGTCCAGCATGACGATCCGTCAGCGGTGCAACCTTGCCCTCTTCGTCGCCGTATCGATTGCCCCAACAGTGCTGTGGGCGTTCCCGATCGAGCAGATTCCCAATCCACGCAAGATAGAAGGCAACTGGGTGTCTGATGTTGCCAACATCTTGCAACCGGAAACAGAGAAAAAACTGAACACACTGATCAATCAACTAAAGGAAGCCAACGGAAGCGAAATGGCCGTGGTAACCGTGCCGGACAGTGCACCATTTGCCACCCCAAAAGAGTTGACAACAAAACTCTTTAACACCTGGGGCATCGGGCAAAAAGGCAAAGACAACGGACTACTCTTTCTCGTCTCCGTCAGCGACCACCGAGTGGAAATTGAGACTGGATATGGAATCGAAGTAATTTTATCTGATGCACAGGTTGGGCGGATCATTGAACAAAAGGTCACTCCAGCATTCAAGTCGGGAAATTTTGATGCGGGCACCCTTTCAGGCACAGAAACAATCGCGCAGTTGCTACAGGGGAAAGATATTGATCTCAACTCTAAGCCTTGGAATTCCCAGTCGATTGAGGCCTGGTTCGTTCTTGTCATCTGGAGGAGCGCTCTATTTATCACTCTTCTTGGCGCTTGTTTGCTACTTGCTTGTCCCCATCTCAGCCACAATCTGGCCGCAGGCCTGCAAACCCTTGCAGGCCTGGCACTCGTGCGTGGACTGGGCAAATCGGTGAAGCTCCATCCTCGCCAATCCTCCCGTGAAAAGGCATGGCACCTGCGATTTGAAACTGCTGGTGCTATGCGCTGCGCAGTCTGCGGAGGGGCCTTAGAGCCCGTTGAAGACGATGCTGTAGAAAGAATCATCAACCCCAACGAGAAAGCCGCCGTAGCGCTGGGAAGCCTGCAGTTCCGTGGCTGGCGATGCCGTCGCTGTGCACCGGAGGCGATGCATCTGCGGGGCTATGAATCCACATCAAAAATCTTTGAACGTTGCCCCAAGTGCCAAGAACTCACAGTAATCAGTGAAGCTCCCTATGTCATTCCCAGCACCTCACCGCCTGGTCCTGACTTGCTCATTACCAGGAGTCACTGTGTGAGTTGTGACTACACACCCCAAGAAAAATTGGAACTTCGGCAAGCCTGGAATGGTATCGATGTCTATAGAAGAGGCTGGGGAGGATTAAGATCCGGCAGTGGCAGTGGCAGTGATTTCGGTGGCGGCAGCAGCGGCGGCGGTGGCGCCGGAGGATCCTGGTAAGGCGCCATGACCCAAGCTTCCAGCCAGCAGCCTGCAGATCGCATGGGAGATGAAAAGGCCGATGCTGTGCTGGCGCTGGCCGCTAGATACTACGCCGAACAGCAAAATAGCTACTCTGAGAAGGAATTGATTCAAGCCGGCTCAGAAGTCAACATTCCTCCCGAGTTGATCCAAAAAGCGATCCGAGAGATTGAGGCTCAACAACGGAAAACCTCTCTCGAACAGCAGGTGCGCAGAGAAAACCGCCGCCTCCTGATGGGCCTTGGCGGCGGTGTGCTGGCCATCGCAGCCGTCTCGGTGATCTGGGCCTACAACGCTGTGCTGTCAGCCTCTGCTCGGATTGACGCCGCCTGGGCACAGGTGGAGAACCAGATGCAGCGCCGTGCCGATCTCCTTCCCTCACTTTTGTTGATAGCCACAGCCCCCAATCAGCGGAACCATGGCTTGGCGGATGCCTTACAAGGTGCCTCACAGGCCTCCAAGGCTGCCCTCACAGGAGCGCAAAAGCTTGCAGCCAGCCAGAAGGTGGATGCGGCCGTGGCAGCGTTCACCACCGCCTACATCACATCCAGCGGGTCTGGCGTGAAGCAAGGCGAAGACCTCTTCAACATCCAGTATGAACTGGCTGGTACGGCTAATCGCCTTGCGGTGGAGCGCATGCGCTTCAACCAGGCCGTTGACGCCTACAACCGCACGATCAGCCAGTTTCCGGTGTCCCTCGTTGCCAACGCCATGGGGATGAAGAAACAGGCCTTCATGCAGGCGCAATTGCAAGCGCCTGAGCTCCGGATCACTGGCCGCCAGCTCTAGGTCCAGCAATGGATGCCATTACCAATACCGGCTGCCACGTCTAACGAACAAGGATAGATCGTGCGCAGGCACGATCTATCCGGTGGTTGGACTAAGCCGCTGCGCGGCAGATTCAAAGCCAGCATAGCCAGAGCTATGC
>JAUCZK010000003.1 GCA_030373145.1 Cyanobium sp. CZS48M
CGATGTAGTTGCGTCAGTGTTCATAGAGAACGTTTGACTCGTGGCACAAGTAGCCCTTGGGCTTCCGCGAAGCGGTTGGCAAAACCCTGCGGGGCTCGATCGATGAAACCGTCTCCGGCGCAGCGCGTTTTATCGCCCAGGTGAGCCTGTACTCCAACACCCTTGGGGTGGCGATTGCCCAAAACACCTACGCCACCGATGCCGGCGGCGAGATCGCGGCCTTGCGCCAGCTGTTGGATCGCGTTGATCTCAACGGCTTGCTGGTGCAGGCCGACGCCCTGCATGCCAACCGCCCTTTTCCCTCTACCTCGAGCAGCGTGGCGCCGACTTTCTGATCGCGGTGAAACATAGTCGCCGCAGGGGGTTTCAGATCATCCAAGATCGGCTGACCTATGGCCGCAAGGCGCCGTGGCAAACCAGTAACCGTGAACGCAAACGTGGCCGTGACCTCACATGGACACTGCGAGGCATGCCCGCCCCTGAGTGGGTGATAGAGAACTGGCCCGGCAGCGCCGCGATCCTGGCGGTGCGCTGCAAGGGCACACGCGATGGCAAGCCCGTCGACGAGACCCGTTACAACGTCACGAGTTTGCGCACCAGCGCCCTAGCCCGAAGGGCTTCCGCTTGCGGTAGGCGTTACTGCAGGACGTGCGGGACCGCTGGTCGATCGAGAACTCCTGGCACTGGCCCCGCGACACCCAGCTCCGCGAGGACGCCCACCGCTACCGCGAAACAAACGGGGTGCGAATCCTGGCCACGCTCCGCAGCCTGGCCATGAATGCCCTGCGGCTCGATGGCTTCTGGTCGATCACCGAGGGACTGGCCGCTCTGGCCCACGACATCAAGGGGCTTCTGGCACTGTTGGGCTGGCGAGAACAGCTGCGAGAGCTGAGCTCTGCTTAACTTCTAATGAGCCCTGATGCAGACCCCGCAGGACTTGTGCTGGATTGTCTTCATCAATCAAAGGGAGCCGATCCCCGGGCAACCAGCCCTGCTGAAGCGGACAGAGGCTCTGCAGTAAACGAGCAATCGAGCCGTGGCCGCACCACCTCCAGGCAGGCTGGAGGCGTGTGTAGGCGCAATGGTGTGGTAGCTCAGATCACCCCATCGGAGGTGGCGCGGTCCATAACCTCCAGCAGCTCCTCCAGGACCTGCCTAAGGGATCTATGGGGAGGTTTTCAGAGAGCTGATTATGCCTCAACCTGCCCCTACTTCTCTTGTATTGCAGTGCATCAGAGAACGATCTCCCCATGGCTGATCCCGCAGCCTGGCTCATGGGTAAATATCGTAACGTCACCGTCCTGAGAAACCACTAAGCCGATGGCACCCGGTTGGCTGGCGATGGCACCCGCCATGGATCGATGCCGATTGCCTCGGGTCTCCAGAAAAGTGGCGAGTGGTTCGGGAAGAGGATTATGGAATGAGGACAATTTGGCACTGAATCCTCTGATCCCGAAGTCTGTTCCCAAGATCGTGGCACCATCGGCTTCTGTGAGATCCGAGCAGTGTTGGCAGGCGTTATCCAGTAAAGCAAGTGTGGAGCGTAGTGCGGGTCTCACCTGCTCGCTGGCGTAGTGCTTGCCAGCTGCCGAAAATCTGCAGTTAGTCTCAATACTCTTGGGTGTTCCCGTGAACAGTTGGCGAGAGATTGCTTCCAGTCTGAGCATTAGGACAAGCTGATCAAAGATCTGTGAATCCGGGCTCTTGTACCAACGCCCCCCGTGAACTAGCATGTCTGTTTTGCATGATTCCGGCAGGAGGAGTACAGCACCGCCCCGTCGTGCCTTAAGCATTTTTCTGGCAATGCTCTCCAGTGTCTGGTCGTAGAGCCTGCAAGCAGACCTATTGATGATAGATCGGGTTTTGGCATCTTGAAGTGCCCAGTCATGAAGGGTGACCTGTGGCTGAGGCTGTTCACCATGAAGAAGAAGCGGATCCCGGCTCCCTTTTGGGTTGCAGACTTCATGAATAAGACTCTCTGTCTCTCGCACAAGAGGTAGGCCAGTAAATCCAAGTGAGCGCTCAAAGATCTCGCCTCGCCTGAACACTGCCTTTGACTCTCCAATCGTTAGGGAGATGATGCCAGGAGCCTCCACATCCACCACGACCGACGGCTGATAGAGCTGGGGAGGTGGCACTGTAGATCGGGGCCTAGGCGCAGTTCCAATGATTGCTGGAAAAGACCCGTCTGCCTGAGTGGCTGCGATGACCAAGCAATGACTTTCAGGTCGGAATGCCGCACTGATAGCCTGCAGTTGTTTAGGTGTGAGTTCGATTTTTGCTGAGAAACGCTGGACGGGCCTCATGCGCTGGTGGTCCAGGTCGAAAGCCAATGCAAAACGTATGGTTCTGCCCTCGTACTGAAAAAGACTTGCCTTGTAAGCGATGTCCAAGGCCTGCTTGATTGTGGCCTGGGCCTTGCTGTCGACAAAACGCCCAATCAGAGCCTGTATTGATGATGCTGAAAGAAGCGAATCGACCCTAGCCATTCCCATCACTTGACTTGCGGAGTTAGAGGCGATGCTGCTCGTAGAATGGTGAGCATCTGAACAGATACATGATCTTGCCTCCTCCAAGGCCCCTGTGCCAGGTCGCCAATGCAGCCGGCTTTGAAGGGCTGCCATCAGCCGTGGCGGCGCCTCCAGGTCGGCGCTGGTGATCCCTGGGGGGTTAGGGGGCCTGCATCTGGTTGGCGGCCTTGACCAGCCTCTGAAGCCCGCGAACGCGGGTACGGGTGGTGATCGACGGGTTCACTGCTTTCTGAGGTAGCTCTGATCAAAACACCTAATCCCTAAAATCTAGTCTCATTCTCATCTATGAGACGATACTGAGCAGATCATGTCCTCAATTCGCTCACGGCAGTCCTTGCAAAAACGTTCAGGTGGTTCCCGCCGTGCGTTTTGCCTTGATTCCTGGATGACTATCGACCATTAAACTCACTCTAATATTGTACTACGCTGGATCAGGTATTTGCTCCCGTACCATCCAGAGATTTATCAGGGCAAAGCAACTTCAGTTTGAGGTCGTTGTTGCGGATGCCCCGGTAGAATACCTTCCGGAAGCCAAACTGGCATTTGATGATCCGAAAGGGATGCTCCACTTTGGCACGAAAGTGGGCCTTCGCCGTCTCAGTCAGATCCAGAAGCCTGCCCTCTGGTGTCTCTGGAAGCACTCTGCGCTGGCCGGGCTTCATGGCAATCCTGAACTCAGCATCGCAGTCCTGGACATCGCCTCGTTTCTCGCCGGGTAGCCCCGGGGAACTTCCCCCCGAGGATCCCACAGATCCGTACGTGACACTCTCGCGTCATACGGCTCCTGTTATCCCAACATTGCTGCCATCAACAAGTGATGCCATTGGCTCCACTTGTTGATGGCAGCGCGTTGTTCTTTGAACCACTCGCACTCCTCCCAGCGAACTGGTTGATGCTTTGGCTCAGTTTGGATAACGCAGCCGCTTCGCTCCAGAGCCATTACAGCTCCTTCAGCACTACTACGGGCTGCTCCGCCCCTGCCATGGGTATTGGTATTCGCCCTCGTGGTTGTGGCCACTTGTAGCTTTCCCTTAGCACCCCATGTCAGGTTCCCACGTTCCGTATCGAGGCCTGCGATGAGCTCATGCCGCCTGAACACCGGCTACCGCGTGGACCGTAAGGAGGTAACGTCCCACTCTTCCGGGCACCGCCTACCTGCGCCCGTTTTGACAGCTTCTAGAAGACTTTTCGATGCGTCTTCAGCGGTTCGCTCTTGCTCATCTTCTCATCGCTCACCTGACGGATCAAGTCCGCCTTTTCCCCATCGCTCACCACCACGCCTCTTAAGCGCAGCAGCATGGGGTGGCTTGGAGCCTGCCCCTGCAGGCCGGCACCGGGAGGCCAAACTCCCATCCTCGATACAGTTGCGTCAGTGTTCAAAGAGAACGTTTGACTCGTAGCACAAGTAGGCGAAGCCTTCTGCACAGCAGTGGAACCACTGCTGTGCAGGGGGGTCCGCAGCATCACTTCCAAACAATCGGCGGAAGACCTCCTTTACTGGACGGATTGTAATACACGGGCTCGATCAAGGCCAGAAACGCTTCCCAGGGAACCGTGGACTCCATCTCATCCAAGAAGAGCTGGCGACGCGTCCTCCTGTTGGCAAAGATCTGCTCATAGTCCGTAAAGCCCAGCTGGAGGGGCCGGCCATCCGTTCTAGTTTTAGTCTTGGATCTGGATTGATTTTAGCGGATTTTTCAGGGGTCCCCTAAAATAGGAACTGAAACAAAGCTGAAACGCACCTGTACCAAGCCCAATCATCTCTTCTCCAGCGCCACCCACATCCGCGCACTGCGCGGAGGCAGATGGAAGGTATAGCTGGGGCCCTGAATTTCCGGCAGCAGTGAGTCGGTGAGCATGTCGCGGTAGGGATGGTTCCATTGGAAGCGAAAGCGCGTGTCCACGGCGATGGAGCGCTGCTGTGCGCATTTGTTGATGGCCACGATGCCGTCCTCATGGCGGCGCCACAGCAGGGTGCAGGCATCAGCGGCGAGCATCTGCATAGGCTTGCCCTGCATGCGGTTGTGGAAGGCGATCATGCGGCGCAGGCGATCACGGTTCCACACATTCCGCCAGCGGCCGTTGTTGGAGCGCCCGGCCGACTGATCATCAAACACCAGGGGGGTGCCGCCATCGCGACCCATGATGTACACAGAGGCCAGATCTTCATCCACCGACGAGTTGGCGTCCTGATCGAAGAGCAGCGAGCGGAAGGTCCCGTTGTAGGGCATGTCATGGCTGATCACCATCGTGACGGCACGGTTGTTGGCCAGGGCATCGCCCCTGGCATGGGGGTCAGCCAGATCCGAAAGGGGACGACCCAACGAGAAGGCCTGCCTGAGGGCATGGAACAGCGGAAAGTCATAGGCAGCGAAAGACTCAGGCAAGTCCCGCAGGTAGGGCTCGAGAAACTGCTGATAGTCGGCTGAGCTGGCCCCAGCTGAGGTGATGATCTCGGCGAAGAGATGGGAGTTCCTAGCCACCTGCTCTGGGATGAACGCCTTGATCGCGCCGGTGGGCATGTGCTTGGCGGCATCGATGCGGAAACCGCGGATGCCGAGGTCATAGAGCGCCTGCACGTACTGTCTGCGCTGCTCATTCACCCAGGGTTGGCCCGGATCGGTATCGAGCAGATCGGGCAGACCGGAATCAGGCTCCGGGCCGCAGAGGCGATCACGCCTCACCGAGTCGGCATTGCCGTAGTCGCGGATGCAGGCGGCAGGGTGGAAATCCTTGGGGCCGAACAGGCCATCGAGCCGGCCAGTGCTGTTGCCATAGAGGATCTGCCGGCTCCAGTACGGCTGCCGGTCCTGATACTCCCTCAAGGTGAGATCACCTGGGAACACCGTTGCGCCGTTGCGCTCATTGGCCATGTGGTTGACCACCACATCCGCGTAGGTCCTGACGCCCCTGGCCTTGAGCGCCGCAATCGCCAGCACCAGGGTGTCCCTGTTGCCATTGCAGTGGTCGATCACGCGGAAATCCTGGGGCTGATACCGCTGCCACCACTCACAACCCCCTGTTCGAGCTGATTTCAGCGGGGGAGACACCAGCACCGCCCTATAGCCCGCAGCCGCAATCGCTTGGGCCTTCTCGGCGACATCCGCATAGGACCAATCAAACGCCTGCAGGATCACCTCCGCCCTGGCCGCAGTGCCCATGCCCAGCAGCCCTCCCCCGGCTGTAGCCAACGAAACCACAAGGCCCGTGATCGAACTTGTCAACCAACGCAGCTTCATGGCATCACCATCACCAGGGCAACACCTCACCGTTGGCATGCCAGAATGTGCCTGAAGTCTCCAAGATGAGGGCGTTGATGCGCTCCAGCAGGCCCCGCACCGACTGCTCCGGCGTGATGCCGTTGGCCGTGAATCCCGTCATGCGGGTGCTCACCAGGCCGGGATGAAGGATGGCCACGGCGATGCCCCGCGGCTTGAGGTCCAGGGCCAGCGACTTGCCCGCCATGCACAGCGCCACCTTCGACATCCGGTAGCCATAGGAGCCGCCGGAGCTGTTATCGGCAATCGAGCCCATGCGGCTGCTCATCAGGCTCACCTTGGAGCCGGCATGCAGATGATTCAGCAGGGCGCGGGTGAGCTGCAGCGGGGCCACGGCATTGACCTCGAACTGGCGCAGCAGGCTCTGGCCGTCGAGCGTCTCCAGGCTCGTGGATTCATAGACGCCGGCGTTATGGATCAGGCCGTCGATCGACAGATCCCCCAGCCGCTCCACCAGGGAGGCGATCGCAGCGGCGGAGGTGATGTCCACCCCGGCTTCGATGCGCACCCCCAGCGCCTCCAGCTCCGCTGAAGCTGTGCGGCAGACCGCCACCACCTCATCGCCGCGGGCCTTCAACTGCCGGCAATACTCGGCGCCGATGCCACGGTTGGCTCCGGTGATCAGGTAGATGGCCATGGTGCAAACGAGCGGTGGGGTCTGGTGGCTGGATCGTATGGGGTGGGCCCGCCATGACGATGGCCTCAGGCCATCAGCAGCTGGTAAGCAGCATGGATGCGGTGGAAATCGTCAACGGCTCCGCCCTGGTCGGGATGATGGGTTTTCGCCAGGCGGCGGTGCGCCCGCTTGATCGCCTCACGCGGGGCCCCCCACTCCAGCCCC
This sequence comes from Cyanobium sp. CZS48M, assembly GCA_030373145.1. Lineage (GTDB taxonomy): Bacteria > Cyanobacteriota > Cyanobacteriia > PCC-6307 > Cyanobiaceae > Regnicoccus_A. The sequence continues at coordinate 6,651 of JAUCZK010000003.1, forward strand.
AGCAGCGCCAGGGCAGCGGTCCGTTCGGGGTCGGGGCTGTCCTCGGCCGGCGCCGGGGCTTCAGCGGCCTGCTCAAGGGTGGCGATGCGCTCCAGCAGGTCATCGACCAGCCGCAGGGGCGCAGTCGAGAGCCATTCGGGCGCGCGCACGCCATGGATGGCGAAGGCCAGCCGCACCGCCAGGCGGGGTTTGTTCTGGGGTCCACGCAGGGCTTGACGCAGAGCACTGCCCAGACCGGGTTGGCGGCGTTCCAGTTCCTCCTCCAGTTGGGCACGCGGATCGCTCCACTGGCTGCGCAGGTGCTCCTGCAGGCCGCGCAGGCCGCTGAAAACCAGCCTGTCCCCCAGCCGCGCCGAGGCTCCCACCCGCAGCTCCCGCCAGCGGGGGTGACGGGCGAGCGCCTCACCCCAGAGCCGCACCTGCTCGGCACTGACCGTGCCCCTGACGGCAGGCTCGGGGGTCTGCTGGCGGAAGAGCTGCTGGCGCAGCAGGACCACCTCCCGGCGCAGGGCTTCGTTTTCGGCGAGCAGGGCGTCGATGTTGGCGGTGACCTGGGTGCCCCGGGCGGGGCCGCGGGCCCAGCTGCGCGGATCAAACCCCATGCTCAGGACGACAGCTCAGGCCCAGATCTAAAACACCTGATGGCGGCGCACCTGGATGCGTGGCTCCACCTTGAGGTCTTTGTTGTGCAAATCCATGCCCCGCACGGCTGCCACTTCACCCTGGATGCCTTGGGCCGCCAGCTGTTCCACCAACTGTTTGATCAATTCATCTTCCACCCTGTTCTGATCAAACCCACTGGGGGTGAGATCCGCCAGAAAGCGACCGATGCGTGAGGCCACCACCGAAGAAGAATTCGCGACCTTGATCACAATCATCAGCGGGACAGCTTCACTCGAGAAGGATTGTATCGCAAATGCCGTAGGTCGTCACTCATGGCATGCCGCCGATCCAAACCAATGCAATCCAATCACTGAAGATCGTTGATCTTCATTCGAGGGAGTTGAGGCTACGGCCTTAGCCGTAGGTGGAGATGGTGGAGAGGCGCTGGAAGGATGGATCCGCCATGCCATCCACCCGGAACGACGACCAGGTGACGCTGGGGGCTGGATCTTCGGCCAGGCGCGGAAATTCGATGCGGCGACGCTGGTAGGTGAGCCCCACACAACTGAGATCGTCGTCATCGGCCATCAGCGACCAGAGCAGACGCAGATCTCCGCGGTCGTAGGACCAGGGCTCATCCATCGGAATCGGCTCCGCCAGTACTCCCGCAGCGAAGCGAACAGCGCAGAGTCGCTCCGAAGCCAGGTAGTGACCATCTTCGGTGGGATAAAACCAACAGGTGTCGTTACTCAACTGCTGCAGCGGCACCGCATCAAGCCAGCGGGTGCCGGCAGGAGAATCAGTGCTCAGGTCCGCGACGTTGAACTCCAGCAGATGGACCTGCAGCCACAGCCTGGCCGCATCAAAGTGGGGGATGACGGCATCACAGAGCAGCCGATCCTTCGTGGGACCACTGTCGGGTGAACGGGCGAAAGGATCGAGGCCGTCGGCCGTGGCCTGTCCATCGCGAACAAGGTCATCCAGGCTGCCGGACCAGTCGCGCGGGCAGCGCAGGATGAGCAGGGACCGCGCTGCACTCAGGCAGCTCTGATGATCGGCGATCACCTGGTCCCAGCCGCTGGGCTCCCCCCCATCAAGGGGAGGAGTGAGGCTGAAGGTGAACGCCAGCTTTGAGGTCATGGGCGGAGCTGAGGCCGTCATGACGGAGAGACTGTCACCTGTGGAAACGGCGATCAGCCCAGACCCACCTGGCCGAGGATGCCCTGACCGGTGAGGAGCTCGGTGGCGAGGCCGATGACGAAGCCGAGCATGGCCAGACGGCCATTCCAGGTTTCAGCGAAGGCCACGAAACCGAAGCGGGAGGTGGTGGAGTCAGCCATGGGTGGTGAGCGAGGTGCTTTGCGTAGCGTAACACAAACCTTTGAGGATTGTTAAGAGGCGGTCAAAGTCCAGCGAGGCCGTACTCACGGCTCAGTGCTGCTGCTGCCCGTATCCCGGCTCACGTCCACGCCGAAGGGCGCAAACAGGAAGACCATCTCGCCAAGGCGCTCCTGGTGCCCGTCGAGGGCGAACACCCCGCCGGAGACGAAGTCGGCCGAGCGCTGGGCCTCCTCAGGCGGCATCGAGCCGAAGTTGAGCACCACGGTCTTGCGCTCGCGCACCGCCTGGACCGCCTGCAGCACGTCCTCGAAGCGGTGCGGTTCCATCAAAACGACTTCGGAAGGCAAGTCGGAAAACCGATCCATGCCATCACGGTGCCATGGGCGGCCCAGCGGCGCCAATCGGTTCAGCCAGGGCGAGCAGGTCATCGCAGCGCAGCTCCCCGCGCCGGCGCAGGGCGAAAAGGGTGCCCGCCTGTCCCCGGCAGACCCGCAGCTCCTGATCCAGAACGGTGATGTCCAGCCAGGCCGGGTAGCTCTGATTCACCTGCCGCATCAGCCGCAACGGCACCGGTCCCAGGGCCGGGCCGATCCAGCCGCCCCGCTCGAAGCTCACCGACACCCGCTGGGGCCCCTCAATCGAGATCCCCGCCAGCACGGCAATGCCGCCCAGACCCGAGAAGGCGCCGGCGGGGCGCAGCAGATTCATGGCCCGCCCCCGGGACGGGGCCAGCACCTGAAGGTTGTCGAGCCACGGGGCCACCCGCAGGTACGGAGCCCGGCTGCTGCTCCAGCGCAACTCCCACACCCCCTCCAGGGGCTGCGGCCGCGCCTGGAGATCAGCGGGCGACTCCCGCTCCAGCGTCTCGATCAAGGAGCGAATCTGCTGATCACCAAGGGCGGCGGGGTCGCGCAACCCTTCAAGCAACTGGTCGCGGGGAGTCATGGCACCAAGGGAGTGAGTGGAGATCCTGGGGGCGGGGGAGTGTGTAGAGTGAACGTTGATTTTTCGATCACTGGTGAGAGCAACACTTCCAGCCGTCGACGGATCCGTTCAAGTTATTTAAAGTTACATGACAATCTACGTAGGCAACCTCTCGTTCGATGCCGAGCAAGAGGATCTCCGTGACCTTTTCAGTCAGTACGGAGAAGTGCGCCAGTGCAGCCTGCCCCTTGACCGGGAAACTGGACGCAAGCGCGGTTTCGCATTTGTGGAACTGGCCAATGACGCCGAAGAGCAGAAGGCCATCGACGATCTTCAGAACGTCGAATGGATGAACCGGATGATCCGGGTGAACAAAGCTGAACCCCGCGGCGGCGGCGGCGGTGGCGGCAACCGTGGAGGCGGTGGCGGCGGCTACGGCGGCGGTGGTGGTGGTGGCTACGGCGGTGGCGGCGGTGGCCGCAGCCGTTACTGAGTTGCCACTCAGGCCCCGGCTTCAGATCAGGCTCGCCTGACTGAAGCCTTTGATGCAACCCCGCTTTGGCGGGGTTTTTTATTGGCTACCCGAGAGCTGGCTGCCCAATGTTGGGCAGCCGAGCGGGTCGAGGATCACTCCTCCCCTTCGTCCTCAGCACCCACGGGCACCAGGCGGATCTGCTTGCGGCCGATCTTGAGTTCGAACTCATCACCGGGCTTGAGGTCGAGCAGGGCGGTGTAAGCCTTGCCAACCAGCAGATTGCCGTTGCCTTGAACCGTGGCGATGTAGCTCAGCTTGCGGCCACCTTTGCCGGCGGCCTGGCCACCGCCGGTGGAGCCGAGGTTGACGCCCTTGGCCTCCAGCAGAGCCTCGTAGAAGGCGGTGAAATTCAACCGCTCACTGCCGTCCTTCTTGGTGCTGACATAGCCAGCGGAGCGCACCAGTTCCGATTTGCTTACCTCACCCAGCTCCTTGACCTTCGCGAGCAGATCGGCACCCGTCAACATGGCATTGTTCGAGAACATCACCGCCAACATACTGAATGGCGTGGGTTGGTTGAGGTTGACGGCCAAAGCAACCCGACTGGCCCAGTTCAGTTCCAGCAAAGATCCGCTCCATCGCGCATTCCCGGTCATGACATCCTGATGGCGATCCGCTCAGTCATGGCCGAGAAGTTTCAGGATCCTCTCTGCACCGGCAAGACCCCTGCGATCCGTTCAGTGAGACTGGCCGCGGCGAGGGCGCTGAAACCAGATACAGCCGGCTCCCCCCAGCAGAATCATCAGGATCAGCGGCGCTTCACGCCAGATTTGATAGGTCGTGGCTCGCTTCAGCCGCTCCAGTTTGAACATCCCCAGCTGCGGACGTCCCGGCGGTAAGGCCGCGCGTACCAACCCCTGGCTGTCGATCACCAGGCTGGGTCCCGTGTTGGCGCTGCTCACCAACCAGCGGCCCACTTCGATGGCCCGCAGCTGGGCCAGGGCCGTGAACTGATCCCGCAGCAGGGCTGGATAGGGATCGAGATTGGCGCTGGCCAGCAACCAGCTCGCCCCCGCCGCGCTGGCCTGGCGCAGGCCCTCGCCACTGGCCAGTTCGTAGCAGATCGCCACCGCCGGATTGCCGCCATGGCGTCTCAGCAAGCGCGACGGTGGCCCAGGCTCCACGCCCCCCACGGCCGAGAGTCCGCCCCAGCGCCAGAGGCCTGCCAGAGGCACCCATTCGCCCAGGGGCACCACCCGCGCCTTGTCCACCCAGCCAGAGGCCTCCCTCGCTCCTGGCTCGAAGCGCAGCACACTGCTGCGCAACTCCTCCCCCTCCAGGCGGAAGCCGCCACTGAGCACCTCCGCATCGGCCTCGGGCATGGCCTGCCCCAGCACCAGCGTTCCCTCCGGCAGCAGCAGGGGCACCCCCAGGACGGCCGCCTGCTGCCGGGCCCGGGCGATCTGCAGCAGCAGATCCCGTTGGCGCTCGGGCTGAAACTTCTCGCGGGTGGGCACTGCCGGTTGCAACACCAGCACCCGGAAGGACTCGCCGTGCTCGGCTCGCTCCGGCCGCAACTGGCTCCAGCCCAGGCCATGGCTGAACAGCAGCAGGGCCAGCAGCCCGAGCCCCCAACCGCGGCGGCTGGCCGCAGGGGCCACCAGGGTGCGCCAGCAGCACCAGCCGATCAGCAGTTGAACGGCCGCCACAAAACCGGATCCCCCCAGCGCCGCAAGCCCGGCCAGGGAACGGTCGGCGGGCAGGGGGGACGTGCCCAGGCCGATCCAGAACAGTGGGCCGGCGGCCAGCAGCACCTCCGCCAGACCCCAGAGCCCCGAGGCCAGCAGCGCCGTGGCCAGGCGGCTGGGGCCGAAGCGGTGCACCAGCCAGCCCCAGCCGGCCAGCAGCAGCCCCCCGGCCAGGCCACAGGCCAGCCACAGCGTCAGACAGATGGGCAGGCTCAGGGGGCCCGGAACACCGATCCAGTCGAGGGGGTGCAGCCAGAGCAGCCAGCGATGGCTCACCAGCACCGCTGCGGCGCCCCACAGGCCTGCGCCCACCGGGGAGGCCCCCCAGAGGGGCACCAGGGCCAGCCAGAGCAGGGGAGGCAGACCCAGGGGCGCCAGGGAAAGGCCCGCCAGGGCGCCGGCCAGGGCGGTGATCACCCTGAAGCGCCGGTCATCTCCCATGGCCTGCGCCGGCATGCAACGACATCATCAGATGGTCAGCGCTTGCCGCCATGGACCGGGACAATCTGCTCCAGCAACTGATCCTGCGTGGACTGGGCACCAGTTCCCTGGTGGCCGACCGCCTGCGCAACGTCACCCAGGACTGGGTGAGGAGTGGCCGCCTGGATCCCGGCGAAGCCACGGTGCTCGTTGACGACGTGATGCGCTCGCTGCGCGGGGAGAACCCCGAGCTGGAAAAGAAGGCCGAGCGCACCATGGAGCGCAACATCGATCATTTCCTCCAGGATTTCGGGCTGGCCCGCCAGCGCGAGGTGGATGAGCTGCGGGGCCGCATCGACCGCCTGGAGCAACTGCTGCGCAACCGGCGTGAAGCGGCTGAAGTGCCCGACTGAAACGGCCTCCGGCGCTGGCAGAATCTCCCCCAGCTCCCTTCGGCCCGGCCGCCCTTCTCCGACCCATGCGTGACATCCTGATCAGCACCGGCGTCTGCGTCGCCTGCCTGCTGCTGGCCCTGGCCAGTCAGTTGATCTCCCCCAGCACGGTGGAGGCCAGCGGCAACGGTGCCGTGAGCACGGCCTCGCAGACCAGCAGATCCCTCAGTTCCGTTGCCGTGGCAACGGCCAGTCCCGCCGCCCCCAGCGGCCGGATCGAGCTGGACCCCGACGATCCCAATCCTTCGCTGTTCACCATGGCCTCCGACAGTCCCAACGACTCCTCCCCTCTCAGCGACGCTGCTGTGGCCCAGGCCGGAGCTGCCGGTCTGGGTGGCGAACTGGTGGCCGCCAAGGAAGTGGTCACCCCCAGTGGCCTGCGCATCACCGATCTGGTGGTGGGCGAGGGCGCCGAAGCCGTCAGCGGCCAGGCGGTCCAGGTCAACTACCGCGGCACCCTTGCCAACGGCACGGAGTTCGACAGCAGCTACGGCCGTGGCCCCTTCTCCTTCCCCCTGGGCGGCGGTCGGGTGATCAAGGGCTGGGATGAAGGCGTGGCCGGCATGAAAGTGGGCGGCAAGCGCAAACTGGTGATTCCCCCGGATCTGGCCTACGGCGAGCGGGGGGCCGGCGGCGTCATTCCCCCCAACGCCACCCTCACCTTCGAGGTGGAACTGCTGGGCGTCGGCGGCTGAGCTCCGGCTTCGCTCGTTAGGATGAGACCACCGGTGGATCGCCGGTCAAGCTGTTCATGGTCACATCAATCACAGACCCGGGTCCCAGAGCCGGCGCGCTTTTCTCGACGTGCCGCCGGCACTCAGCTCCGGGTCTGTGCCGTGCCGCTTGAACCGGAGGCCCCCATGGGCTCCGCCCGTTGTCCCCTTCGTTGAACTTTCATGGCTCACACGCTGCCTGCTCTCCCTTACGCCATCAACGCGCTCGAGCCCCATATCTCCCAGAACACCCTCGAGTTTCATCACGGCAAACACCACGCCGCCTACGTCGCCAACCTCAACAAGTTGCTGGACGGCACTGACCTTGACGGCAAGAGCCTTGAGGACGTGATCACCGGTGTGGCTGGTGATGCCTCCAAGGCCGGGGTGTTCAACAACGCCGCCCAGGTGTGGAACCACAGCTTCTACTGGCAGTGCATGAAGCCCGGTGGTGGTGGTCAGCCCAGCGGTGCCCTCGCCGAGAAGATCAACGCTGATTTCGGCAGCTTCGAGGCCTTCGTGGAGCAGTTCAAGGCGGCTGGCGCCACCCAGTTCGGCAGCGGCTGGGCCTGGTTGATCCTCGATGGCGGCACCCTCAAGATCACCAAGACCGCCAATGCGGATCTGCCCCTGGCCCACGGTCAGAAGGCTCTGCTCACCATGGATGTCTGGGAGCACGCCTACTACCTCGACTACCAGAACAAGCGCCCCGATTACATGACCACCTTCCTTGACAAGCTGGTCAACTGGGACTTTGTGGCCGCCAACCTGGCCGCCGCCTGATTCACCTGGCCCTCAAGGGCGCGCCGCCTCCAGCACGGCGTCGGGGGGGATCCACATCGCATCGCCGTAGGAGAAGAAGCGATAGCCCTGCCGCTTCGCTTCTTCGTAGACCTCCAGCAGCCTCGGCCGTCCGATCAGGGCACTCACCAGCAGCAGCAGCGAACTGCGCGGCAGGTGGAAATTGGTGAGCAGTCCCTGCACCAGCTGGAAGCGGAATCCCGGCTGGATCACCAGATTCACCGGCCCGCGGAAGGTCACCAGGCGGCCGCCATGCAGCGCCGCCACCCCTTCGAGACTGCGCACACTGGTGGTGCCGACGGCGATCACCCGCCCGCCCCGCAGCTGGCAGGCGGCCACCGCTTCCACCAGCTCCTGGCTGATCTCCACCCACTCGCTGTGCAGATCCAGGCTGGAGAGGTCCTCCTCCTCCAGGGGCCGAAAGGTGCCGATGCCCACGTGCAGCGTGGCAGTGGCGATGGCCACGCCGCGGGCGCGGATCGCCTTGAGCAGTTCATCACTCAGGTGCAGGCCAGCCGTTGGGGCGGCCACAGCACCGGGCCGGGTGGCATAGCGGGTCTGGTAGCGGCTCTCCTGCTCAGGATCCGGATGCTGGATGTAGGGCGGCAGCGGCATCGCGCCGTAGCGCTGCAGCAGCGCTTCAATCGAGGCGGCATCGACGCAGCCGGGGGGGAAGCGGATCACCCGCCCGCCGCTGGATGCATCGAGGGCCACCACCTCCAGGGGCAGGGACGGCTGACCGGCGGCTTCGAGCTGAAGCAACTCGCCGGGTCGCACCCGCTTGGCCGGCCGCACCAGGCAGATCCAGCAGCACTCGCTGGAGGCCACGGCGGCCTCGTGGGGAACGGCGCTGTCGTAGGGCTGCAGCACCAGCACTTCCACGGCACCCCCGCTGGCGCGGCGGGCCTGCAGCCGTGCCTTGAGCACCCGGGTATCATTGACCACCAGCAGATCACCCGGGCGCAGCTCCGCCTGCAGATCCCAGACACTGAGATGCCTGAGCTGCTCCTGGCTGCGGCCTAGAGCCAACAGCCGCGCACTGTGGCGCGGCTCGGCTGGGGTCTGGGCGATGAACGACGGCGGCAGGTCGTAGTCGTAGCTGGAGAGCCGCAGATCAGCAGACGGGTCGCTCAGGGCTGCAGGGCCCGCTGGGGCCGAGGAAACAACAACAACACAGTCAGACGATCAGAGGGCGAGGCTTTCAGGGGCTGTTTCGATCAGCTGGGCCAGGTCCTTGAGGAAGGCCGCGGCGTGGGTGCCGTAAATGACCCGGTGATCGGCCGTGAGGTTCACCTGCATCTGGCGCCTGACGGCGATCGAGCCGTCCTTGCCGGCCACCACGGCGGGGCGGGAGGCCGCCACCGCCAGGATCGCCCCGGTGCCCGGCGGCAGGATCGCATCGAAGCGATCGACACCGAACATGCCCAGGTTGGAGAGGGTGAAGGTGCCGGTGCTGTACTCCTCGGGTTTGAGCTGCTTGGAGCGCGACCGGGCCACCAGGTCAGCCCAGGAGCGCGAGAGGCTGTAGAGATCGGTGCGATCAGCCGCGGCCAGTACCGGTGTGATCAGGCCACCGTCGTCCATGGCCACCGCCACCGCCACATTGATGGCGGGGGGATAGACCATGCCAGCCTCGCTGTAGGCGGCATTGACCTGGGGATGGCGAGCGAGCACCACCCCCACCGCCTTGGCCAGCAGGGCCGTCATGGTGACGCCCTTGCTCTTCACCGACTTGGCGAAAGCATCAAGCCGGTCGGTGGTGATCGTGTAGCCCACGTGGAAACAAGGCACCGCCAGGCTGGCGAGCATGTTGCGATTAACCGCCGCCTGCAGGGTGTTGAAGGCCACGGTGTCGCCGGGCTGGCCGAAGGCCTGGCCCACGGGAGCCGGCGCCCCTGAGCCGGTGCTGGAGCCGTTGGCGGAAGCGCTGGCAGGGGCGGCCGTGACCGCCGCTGCTGTGCCCTCCGCCACGCGGGGCACAGCAGCGGCCTGGCCGGCGGCGCGCTCCACGTCTTCGGCCTGGATGCGGCCATGGGGGCCACTGCCCCGCAGGCTCTCAAGGGCCACACCGAGCTGACCGGCCAGCTTGCGCGCCCGCGGTGTGGCCACCAACCGCCCGCCGGCGGCCACCACCACGGGGGCTGCTGCGGGCACTGCTGCCACAGGGACCGGAGCAGGAACCACAACAGGAGCAGCGGGAGGGGTTGGCACCGCAGCTCCTGCCGCCGTAGCCGCGGCAGGAGCTGCCGGCGCCGAAGCCTGAACCGCCGCGATCTCCGCTTCGGTTTCAACGATCAGACCGATGGTTTCACCCACCGGGGCCGTGCCGCCGGAGGGGAGGAGCACCGAGGCCAGGAAGCCCTCCTGGAAGGCCTCCACGTCCATGTCGGCCTTGTCCGACTCCACCACCAGGACCGATTCGCCCCTCTCGACGCGATCGCCTGGCTTCTTCAGCCATTCCACGATCTTGCCCTCCGTCATCGTGGAGCTCAGGGCGGGCATGAAGATTTCGTGGGTCGCCAAAGTCCTGATCCCAATGCAGGCTGCGTCGGGATTTTACGTGCGACCCCTCCCTGGGCGCCGCTGGGGGTTCAGCCCCCCTCGATCGCCTCCACCACGCCGTCACGCACCAGCACGGCCACCTGCAGTTTCTCCACCAGGTTGTCGCCCACCTTGATCTTGCAGGTGCCCTCGATCTGGCCCTGGTCGACGATCTGATCGAACTCCAGATCGCGCACCTGGCGCTGCTGCTCGATCAAGGTGCGCTTCTGCTCCTCGAATTCGGCCCGCTTGGCCGCCACCTGCTGCTGCACGGAGGCCACCTGCTCCTGCACGCGGGGGTCGAGCGGGTTCAGGCTCTGGCGGCGGATCTCATCCACCAGCTGCTGACCCTCCTGCTCCAGCTGGGAGAGCTGCTGGTCGCTGTTGCTCACCGCGGCACTCAGTTCCCGTTCGGCGTCCTCCTTCCAGCGGGGGGTGACCACGGCCCGCACGGTGATGGTGCGCTTGATCGTGAGGGTGTGGCCGTCAGTCATGGGAGAGGAATCGCAATGACCAGGCTCTCAGCCCAGCGGCCTGCGGTCAACCGAGGGAGCTGGCGGCGCTCAGCCCCCGTAGATCAACTCGATCGCCGCTCCATCGCGCGCGGTGATGCGATCTCGGCGCTGCTTGAGGGTCTGGGTGAGCAAGCCGTTCTCGATCGAGAACGGCTCCACCAGGGCCACCCCGGCCAGGCGCTCGTCGGGCCGCGAGCCTTGGCGGGCCTCCAGCAGGCGGTTGAATTCGCCACTCAGCGCCTTGAGCAGGGCCGCATCGGCCTTGGCCACGCCTGATCCATCGGCTGAGCCATCGGCGCTGGTCCCTGGGACGGGCAGCTGGAGAGCCCTGGCAAAGGCGGCCAGGGGGTCAGCGCGGGGCACCACCAGGGCGGCGAGCTGGCGACGGTCCTGGCCCACCAACATCACCTGCTCCACCAGAGGATGGGCCACCAGGGCCTCCTCCAGGGGACCCGGCTCGATGTTCTCGCCACTGCTGAGCACGATCGTGTCCTTGGCCCGGCCGGTGAGCACCAGGGTTCCATCGGCCAGCAGATGGCCCAGATCGCCGGTGTCGAACCAGCCGTCACCATCCAGCACCGCGGCGGTGGCCTCGGGCTTGCCGAAGTAGCCGGCCATCACCTGGGGACCGCGGGCGAGCACCCGCCCGCGCTGCCGCCAGGCCAGCGGCACGCCGCTCTCAGAATCGACGATGCGCAGTTCCGTGTCCGGCAGGGGCTGCCCCGCACTGCCCCGGCGGTTGCGCCAGGGGCGACGGCAAGCCAGCACCGGGCTGGTTTCGGTGAGGCCGTAGCCCACCAGCAGCTCGATGCCGATCGCCTCGAAGAAGCCATCCACGTGCAGGGCCAGGGCGCCACCGCCGCTGATGGCCGTGCGCAGGGCACCGCCCGAGAGCTGCTGGCGCACCTTGGGCCAGAGCAGGGCGGAGGCCAGGCCGTGACCCGGCCAGCTCAACAGCCAGCCCAGGCCAGCGGCCAGCCGCCCCAGCGGCGGCTGGGGCTCCAGGGTGAGGTCGAGGGCGCGCCGGCGCGACTGGCCATGCCAGCGACTCAGCCGCAGGGCCTGACGGATCAGCCCCTGGCGGGAGGGGGGCATGGCCTCGAGGGCATCCTCGAAACCGGCGAGAAGGGCCTCCCACAGCCTCGGCACGCTGATCATGTACTGGGGCCTCACCCGCTGCAGGTCGGGGCGCAGGTGCTTGAGGGTGGTGTAACTCTGGCGGCAGCCACAGGAGAGCAGGAAGTATTCGGCGGTGCGCTCGTAGGCATGCCAGATCGGCAGCACGCTGAGCACGCGATCGGCCGGCCTCGGCGCCACCGCCACCCCCAGGGTGCGCAGCTGGTGCAGCAGGTTGGCCTGGCTGAGGGGGACCCCCTTGGGGCGGCCGGTGGTGCCTGAGGTGTAGAGCAGGGTGGCCAGGCGTTCAGGGCCCTGTAGCGGCGCGGGGGGCGCCTCGGCATCCTCACTGCGGCCCAGCGCCTCGAAGGCGTCCCAGCTCAGTTGCCGCGTCCCGAGACTCGAGGGAGCACTGCCATTGCCGGCGGGGGCCTCATTCTCCAGCAGCACCACGAAGCGCAGCCGATCGAGGGCAGCGGGCTCCAGGCCCAGGCGCTCCAGCAGGGCCGCCGATTCCACCACCAGCCCGACGGCGCCGGAGTCGTCAAGGATATAACGCAGTTCCTCGAGGGGGGCGCTGCTGCCGCGCACCGCGTCGGCGGCGGCGCAGCCCATGATCCCCTGGTCGGCCAGCAGCCAGCGGGGGCTGTTCTCCGCGAACAGGGCCACCACCTCCCCCTCCCTCAGGCCCAGCAACGCGAAGGCCGCAGCCGCCCGCTGGATGCGGGCGTTGAGCTCGCGGTAGGAGAGCTGCTCCGGCGGACGGGCATGGGGTGCATCAAGGGCGATGGCCTCCCCATGGCGCTGGGCGAGGACGGGCCAGAGGCCTTCGAGTCCCTGCAGACCGCCCCAGTCGGCGCGCTGGGCCAGGGCCTGCTCATCGAGCCGGTCCCCCGACCAGAGGATCGAGGCGGTGCCGTCCATGGTCGCGTCGCATGCGTGGCCCAGGCTTATCACCGCCACGGCCATTCCGCGGGTTCCGGTGGCCGGAGCTCCAGGCCGAACCGCCGGGCCAGGGCCTGGCGCAGCAGGGGCTGAACCGTGGCGATCGTCAGCCCCGGGCACCAGTCGACCAGGCGCGTCACCCCATGGCCCGTCAATCCGCAGGGAACGATGGCGCCGAAGCCCTCCAGCGGACAGCTCACATTGAGGGCCAGGCCGTGCTGGCTGATCCAGCGGCGGGCACCCACACCGATGGCCGCCACCTTGCGCCCCTCCAGCCAGACCCCGGTGAGGCCCTCCAGCCGCTCTCCCCTCAGCCCGAGGGCCGCCAGCACCTCCAGCACCGCCGCCTCCAGCTCACGCAGGTAGAGGTGGAGATCACCACCATGACGCTGCAGGGCCAGCACCGGGTAGGCCACCAGCTGACCGGGCAGGTGGTGGGTCACTTCGCCGCCCCGGTCGATGCGAAAGAGGGGGGCGGGGGGATCGCTGGGATCGAAGCCCAAGAAGCGCTCGCTGGCGCCGCGGCCCAGGGTGTAGCAGGGGGGGTGCTGCAGCAGCAGCAGAGCTTCCGGGCCATCGGGGTCGCCCAAAAGGCGCTCCTGCCACTGCCGCTGCCACGTCCAGGCCTGCTCAAACGGCACCGGCAGGGCAGGTTCAACAAGGATTGCGTCGAGGGCCGGAGTCATGCGCAAACCGCTTCCTACAGTTGGATCGGAACGACCAGCGAGGGGACTGATCCATGAAGCTGTTGATTCACGGCCGCAATCTCGATGTCACACCGGCTATCCGTGATTACACGGAAGCAAAGCTCGGTCGTGCCATCAATCATTACGAAGGCCTGGTCAAAGAAGCTGATGTTCATCTCTCCGTGGCGCGCAACCCCAGGGTGGCGCAACAGACTGCCGAGGTCACTGTTTATGCCAATGGGATGGTGATCCGCGCCCAGGAACGCAGTGAGAACCTCTACGCCAGCATCGACATGGTGGCTGGCAAGCTGAGCCGTCAGCTGCGCCGCTACAAGGATCGCCTCAGTGATCACCACGGAGCCGGATCCCCGGCCAATGGCGTTGACGATACCGAACAGCCCAGCCTGGAGGGAATTCTTCCCGATGATCTGATCGGCAACCGGGAGCCGACCCTGCCGGCACCGGCGGTGCGGCGCAAGTACTTCTCGATGCCGTTAATGAGCCTGGATCAGGCCCTGCACCAATTGGAGCTGATCGACCACGATTTCTATGTGTTCCGGGAGGAATCCAGCGGTGGTCTCCAGGTGGTCTATCGCCGCAACCATGGTGGATTCGGTGTGATCCAGCCCAAAGACTCCTGACCCCTCCTGAATCGCCCCAGCCCCGTGACGCGTGACTCCAGGCTCAGGGGACCCCTGCCCGATCTGGCCCCACTGATCGAGCATGCCCTCCTTGATCCCCACCGGGGCCTGGAGAGCGTGCAGCAGGCCTGTGATCAGGCTCGCCACTACGGCTTCGCGGCGGTGTGCGTCTCCTCCCGCTGGGTGGCCGCCGCCCGGGAGCGGCTGGGGGGAGCCGGCAGCGTCAAGTTGGTGGCGGTGGTGGCCTTCCCCTTTGGGGCGGTGCCGGCGTCGATCAAGCGGGCGGAAGCGGAGGCGGCCGCCAGCGCCGGCGCCGACGAACTCGATGTGGTGCCCGATTTCGGTGCCCTCGCCGATGGTGACGGCGGCTCGGTCTACCAGGAGCTGGGCTCGATCGTGGAGCTCGGTCTGCCGGTGAAGGTGATCCAGGAGGTGGGGCGGCTGGATCCAGCCGCCCTGGAGCTGCTGGTGGAGGCCTCGATCGATGCCGGGGCCGCCTTCCTCAAGACCGGCAGTGGCTTCGGCCCGGCGGTGACCCCCGAGCAGGTGAGCCACCTGCGCGAGCTGTCCCGGGGACGGGCGGGGATCAAGGCGTCCGGTGGCATCGCCGGGTTGGAGCAGGCCTTTGCTCTGGTGGCCGCCGGTGCCACACGACTGGGCACCAGCCGCGGCATCGCCCTGATCGAGGCCATGCGCGCCCCGGCCTGATGCCCGAGGAATCGCTGGAGGGTCTCTCGCTCAAATGCGGTCCCCTGGGGGAGCACGACCGGCTGCTCACCCTGCTCAGCGACAACGGCGGCCTCTGCCGCCTGGCGGTGCCGGGCGCCCGACGCCCCCGCAGCAGCCTGGCGGCGGCGGTGCCCCTGTCCCTGTTGCGGCTTCAGGTGGGCGGTGGCCGCGGCCTGCGGCGGGTGCGCCAGCTGCGGGTGATCCACAACTTCAGCCAACTGGGACAGCGCCTGGAGACCCTTGCCGCCGCCCAGTCGCTGGCGGAGCTCTGCCTGCAGCTGGTGGCCGACGGCGATGGGCTGGCCGGAGCCCTCGACGACCTCACCCTGCAGCTGCGCCGCCTGGAGCTGGTGGTGTCCGAGCGCCAGGACTCCCTCGAAGCCCTGGCGCTCGCCGTGCAGGGACATGTGCACCTGCTGGCGCTGGGGGGCTACGGGCTGCCGCTGCAGCGCTGCGCCCACAGCGGCGAGCCCCTGGCGCCCCCCCTGGGCAACCGCGGCTGGCGCTGCAGCCTGCTGCCCAGTGAGGGACTGGTGATCGGCGCGGTGGCCGGGGCGATGCTGGTGCTGAACGGATCGGAGCTGGCCCTGCTGCAACGGCTGCCGCGTCCCGCCCTGCCCCGCTGCCGCGACGGCACCTTGATGGGACCGGCCTGGGTCTGGCTGCGGCTGCTGCAGCTGGTGCAGATGTGGTGCCAGGAGCACCTGGGCCGGCGGGGCAAGGCCCTGGGACTGCTGCAGGGCTGCTTCAGCGCCGAGGGTCAGGAGCGCCATGGCGCTGCGCCATCATTGCCGCCGAACGACTGACACCTGGAGCGGATTGTCCCGGCCGACCGCCACCCCCCCTCCGGAACCCTCCGAGGAGACCAGCCCCGCCGCTGGAGAGGCCAGCGGCTCGCGCACCGACGGGCTGCAGGCCGTGCTGGCCCTCCCCGACTTCCGCAGGCTCTGGCTGGGGCAGGTCTTCTCCCAGCTGGCCGACAAGTTCTACATCGTGCTGATGGTGTTCCTGATCGCCCAGTACTGGGTGACGGACACCCCCCAGAACAACATGGTGCTGGCCGAGGCGGCGGCCAGCCTGCGGCTGGATTTCGAAACCCGCGCCCAGATGATCACCCTGCTGGCCACGGGGATCTACGTGGCCAACACCGTGCCGGCGATGCTGCTGGGCACCGTGGCCGGTGTCTGGGCCGACCGCTGGCCCAAACGCCAGGTGATGGTGGCCTCCAACGCTCTGCGGGCCGGCCTCACCCTGCTGGCCCCCCTGGCGCTGTTGCCTGGCCCCCAGTGGCTGGGGCTGACCTGGGGCTACTGGGGCCTGGTGGCCATGACCTTCCTGGAGTCGGTGCTCACCCAGTTCTTCGCGCCGGCCGAGCAGGCCGCCATTCCGCTGCTGGTGCCGAGGCCGCGCATGCTGGCGGCCATGTCGCTGTATCAGGCCACCAGCATGGGGGCCACGATCGTGGGCTTCGCCCTCGGCGATCCGGTGCTGCGGCTGCTGCGCTCCAACCTCAAGGCCATCGGCATCGGTGGCGGGGAATTCGTACTGCTGCCGCTCTGCTACGGCCTGGCGGCCGTGTTCATCAGCACGATCCAGATGGAGGAGCCAGAGAAGGTGGAGCGGGGCACCAGCGTCTGGAGTGAGATCGCCGAGGGCATCGAGGTGCTGCGTGAGCGGGCCAGCGTCAGGCGGGCCCTGCTGCAACTGGTGCTGCTCTACAGCATCCTGGCGGCCCTCTATGTGCTGGCCATCAGCCTGGCCTCGGCCATCGAAGGGCTCGGTCCCACCCGTTTCGGCACCCTGCTGGCCATGAGCGGCGTGGGCATGGCCTGCGGCGCCCTCGGCGTAGCCCAGCTGGGCCAGGGCCTCAACCGCCGGCGCATGGCCTCCACCGGCCTGGCGATGATCGCCTTCAGCTTGGTGATGCTGGGCCAGGGACGGGGCAGCCTGCTGCTCACCCTCGGCCTCTGCGGCCTGCTGGGCATCGGCGCGGCGCTGGTGGCGATTCCGTCGCAGACCACCATCCAGGACGACACCCCGGAGGAGATGCGCGGCAAGGTCTTCGGCCTGCAGAACAACTTGATCAACGTGGCCCTCAGCCTGCCCCTGGTGCTGGCCGGGGCGGTGGTGAGCCGCTACGGCCTGATGCCGGTGCTGTGGGGCCTGGCGGCGGTCACCCTGATCGCCGCGCTGATCGAGAAGCCCTGGCAGCGCTGCTAGCGTTCCCGCCAGGACGAGGCCTGAACCGTTGGCCCACATTGCGTGGCTGGGCAAGAAGTCCCCCTTCTGCGGCAACGTCACCTACAGCCTCTCCACCACCGAGCGGCTTCGGCAACACGGCCATCAGGTCAGCTTCATTCATTTCGACACCCCTGCCACCGGCCTGGGGCGCTCCTGGGATCCGAATCAGCCGGTGGAGGCCAACCAGCAGCGCAGCCCGGTGGCCAGCGATCTCTGCGGGGAGCGAACCGCAGATGTGGCCCTGTCCTACCTGGTGAAGTCCCAGGTGTACACGATCCCCTCGCCGGGGGCCCAGCGGGAGCTGCGCGAATCCCTGGAGCGCCTGCGCCCCGACCTGGTGCACGCCAGCCTCACCCTCTCCCCCCTGGATTTCCGCCTGCCTGACCTCTGCCAGCACCTGGGGGTGCCGCTGGTGGCCACCTTCCATCCCGCCTTCGACGCCGGTCTGCGCAACATCACCGCCGGCACCCAGCAGCTCACCTACCAGCTCTACGCCCCGGCCCTGGCCCGCTTCGATCGGGTGATCGTCTTCTCCGAACTGCAGGCCGAGGTGCTGGCGCGGCTGGGGGTGCGCGAGGAGCGCCTGGCGGTGATCCCCAATGGAGTGGATCCAGACCTCTGGTGCCCCCCCGAGCCGACCACACCCTCGCGGGAACTGGTCAGCCTCCGGGGCCGCCTGGGCCAGCGCCGCGTCTTCCTCTACATGGGACGACTGGCCACCGAGAAGAACGTGGAAGCGCTGCTGCGGGCCTGGCGGCTGGTGCGGCCGGCGGGCTGCCTGCTGGTGATCGTCGGCGATGGCCCCCTGCGCCAGGCCCTGCAAGGCAACAGCGACGAGCAGGACGTGCTCTGGTGGGGCTACGAAGCGAACCTGCAGCAGCGGGTGGCCCTGCTGCAGGCTGCCGATGTCTTCCTGCTGCCCTCGTTGGTGGAGGGGCTCTCCCTGGCCCTGCTGGAGGCGATGGCCAGCGGCACCGCCTGCGTGGCCACCGATGCCGGCGCCGACGGCGAAGTGCTGGAGGGAGGGGCCGGCATCGTCATCAGCACCCAGGGGGTGACCACCCAGCTGCGCACGCTGCTGCCGGTGCTGCGCGATCAGCCGGTGCTGACCGCCGAACTGGGTCGCCGGGCCCGGGAGAGGGTTCTGGAGCGCTACACCCTGGCCGGCAACATCGAGCAGCTGGAGGGTCTCTATGCCGAGCTGGTACCCCAGGGCAGCCTTGCCTCCTGAAGCTCAGCCACGTTGGCCTCAGCCTGAGCCGATCGTCGCCTCCAGGCGCTCGCGCAGCTCAGCGGTGAGCCGGTCGACGGCCCCGCGGCGGTCGCGGCGGTAAGTGCCGCTGCTCTGGCCCACATCGATGGGCTCCGCCACCACCATCCGCACCCGCCAGGGGCCCAGGGCTGGCGGACGCTCCTCCTCGCGGCCACGGATCCAGGCGATGACCCGCCAGAGGATCATCAGCACTTCGCCGTAGCGATCGATGCTGGGCTTCTCGGCCACATAGGAACCGCCCAAGGTGGCGACGTGCTCCACCAGGCGCATGTGGCCCATGCGGATGTCCGCTTCCTGCGCCGACCAGTCGGCCAGGCTCCGCTCCACCTCGGAGAGTTCCTCCAGGTCGTCGCGGTAGATGCAGGCCCAGCCCGCCTGCTCGATGCGGCGGCAGCGCTCCTCCACACTGCCCCGGGCAGAGAGCTGGAAGTGGGCCTCGGCCACGGCCAGGCCCTGCTCGCGCAGGCGGTTCAGCCGCCCGGGAAACTCGCCCGCAGGCGCGGCATCACTGGGGAGATCACCGGACTGATAAAAGCCCTCCAGCAGCGAGAGCAGCCGCTCCGAGAGGCTGATCAAGCGGCGATAGCGGTGCTCTTCGGCCTGGTGAGCATCGGCCGACAACGGGGCGGGCGCCGTGGTGGCGCCCAGCAGGTCCTCCAGGCGCCCCAGCAGGCGATCGATCGCCCCCCAGTCGTCGCTGGTGGAGAGGTACTGAAGCCCGATCGGCACGATCAGCACCCGCTCCTGGCGCCCCTCCGCCGCCAGATCCTCACAGCACCAGAAGGCCATCTGGGCCAGGCCGGGCTCAAGCGGACTGAGCAGCTCCCCGTGGTTGTTGGTGGCGCCTTCCGGGGCGATCGCCAGGGGGAAGGGGCCGTGGGCAACGAGGCCTCGGGCCGTCTTCAGGGCGAGCCTGTCGAGCTTGCCCCGCTGGATCGGGATGCCGCCCAGCTTCGAGAGGATCCAGCCGGCGGCCTCCCCCGCCCAGAGCGGGATGCCGCGGTCGTAGAGGAACTGGCTGTGGACCGGACCCTTCAACTCCAGTCCATGGCGCCGGGCGGCCCGCGGCACCTCCCGCCAGAGCAACTGGGCCATCACCAGCGGATCGGTGGTGCTGGGGTGGCGAAAGGCGATCAGCAGGCGGCTGCGGCCGCCCTGGGCCTCGGCAAACAACTGCGCGAGGTGCTCAACCCCGCTGGTCTCCACGTGCACCAGACCCCGCGAACGCAGCAGCCATGGCAAAGCTGCCCGGCAGAGCCAGAGCACCCAGCGCTTGTAGTCCGGCGGGATGAAGCGAAGGGCCGGTTGGGCGGCCTGGATCCCTGCGCGGGGCATGGGCGATCAGGAGGCGGTCAGGTGGGCGGCGTAGCGATCAGAAATCACTGACCAATCCACCACGGACCACCAGGCCTCGAGGTAGTCAGCGCGGCGGTTCTGGTACTGGAGGTAATAGGCGTGCTCCCAGACGTCGTTGGCCAGCAGCGGCGTGCCCGCCACCGGAGCCAGGTCCATCAGCGGATTGTCCTGGTTGGGGGTGGAGATCAGCTGGAGCTGACCGGCGGAATCGCTGATCAGCCACACCCAGCCGGAGCCGAAGCGAGCCAGGCCGGCGGCCCGGAAGGCGGCGCGGAACTGCTCGATCGAGCCGAAGTCGCGAATCAGGGCCTCCTGCAGGGCCGCGCTGGGCTCACCGCCCTGGCCGGGGCGGGTGAGCGAGGCCCAGAAAAACGAATGGTTCCAGTGGCCACCGGCGTTATTGCGCACCGCCGCCGGGGCCCCAGCGGCCCGCGCCAGCAGCGCTTCAAGGCTGAGGCCCTCAAGGGCCGGATCCCTGGCCACGGCGGCATTGAGGTTGTCCACATAGGCCTGGTGATGGCGGTCGTGGTGAATCGACATCGTGGTGGCATCGATCGCCGGCTCCAGGGCATCGGCCGGATAGGGCAGGGCAGGAAGCGTGAAGGCTGGCGCCGCCGCCCAGGCCCCCGGGCCAGGCCAGAGCAGCAGCACCAGCAGCAGAGGCACGGCCAGCAGGGCGCCAAGGATCCGTCGCATCGGTTCAGCCCAGCTGTTCAGGGCTCAAGTATGGACAGCTCGGCGCAGCAGGCGGCAAAGGCGGCGGCTGGATCGGCGGCGGCACTGATCGGCCGGCCGATCACCAGCCGGCTGGCTCCGGCGCTGAAGGCGGCCGCAGGACCCATCACCCGCCGTTGATCGCCCGCCGGCGCTCCGGCAGGGCGCACGCCGGGGGTCACCAGAACGAAGGGCTCGGGGTGGACCCGGCGCAGCTCCGCCACCTCCTGGGGGGCGCAGACCGCCCCGCCAATCCCAGCCGCCACCGCCAGGGCCGCCAGGCGGGGCACGTAGACCTCCGGTGCTTCCTCCACCGCCAGCTCGGTCCTGAAGCGCGTCGCCTCCCAGCTGGTGAGCACGGTGACCGCCAGCAGGGTGGGGGTATCGAGATGCTCCTGGGCCGCGCCCTCGAGGGCACCGGCCTGGGCGGCCGCCAGGCCGTCATGGCCCGCGCAGGCATGGACCGTGATCAGCTCAGCCCCGAGCCGCGCGGCACTGCGACAGGCGCCGGCCATGGTGGCGGGGATGTCGTGGAACTTGAGATCGAGGAACACCCGCAGGCCCTGGCCGCGCAGCTGGCGCACCACGTCCGGGCCGGCGGAGCAGAACAGCTCAAGCCCCACCTTCACCCAGCGCAGATCAGGGATCGAGGCCACCAGGGCCAGGGCCGAGGGGGCATCAGGCCGATCGAGGGCGACGATGATCCTCTCGGCGGCAGCTCCGCTGAGCGGAGACAACGACGTGGTGAGGCTCATGGCACCAGCCGCACAAAGGTTTTCTTGCCCAGTTGCAGCACCTTGCCCTCCAGCTCCGAGGCGGCACTGAATTCAAGGGTCAAGTCGGTGAGCTTCTCACCATCGAGGCGCACCCCGCCGCCCTGGATCTGACGCCGCGCCTCACTGCTGCTGGCGCAGAGGCCCAGGGAACTGAGCAGATGGAAGGCCTTGGCGGGAAATGGGATGGCAGCAAGGGAGGCCTCCGGCACCGTTTGGGCCTTCATCTCCCCAGCCACCAGATTGGCGGCATCGGCCTGGGCGGCGCTGGCGGCCTCGAGGCCATGGCGCGACGCCGTGATCGCCAGGGCCAGGGTCTTCTGGCGCTCCCGCGGGCTGCTGGGCCAGTGGGCCGGATCCAGGTCGGTGAGCAGGGTCAGATAGTGATCAGCCACCGCGTCGGGCACCTTCTCCAGCTTGGAGTACATCGCCAGCGGCCCCTCGTTCAGCCCCACGGTGTTGCCCAGGCTCTTGCTCATCTTCTGCACCCCGTCGAGCCCCGGCAGGATCGGCAGCAGCAGACCGAACTGGGGCCGCTGGCCGAAATGGCGTTGCAGGTCACGGCCCATGGCCACGTTGAATTTCTGATCGGTGCCCCCCAGCTCCAGGTCGGAGGCCACGGCCACCGAGTCGTAGCCCTGGAGCAACGGATAGAGGAACTCGTGCAGGGAGATGGGGGTGCCGGAGCCATAGCGGTTGGCGAACTCCTCCTTGGCCAGCATCTGACCCACGGTGGAGGTGGCCAGCAGCTCGATCACCTGGGGCAGGTCAAGGCCCGCCAGCCACTCACTGTTACGGCGCACCTCCAGGCGGCCCGGAGTTGTGAAATCAAGCAGGGCCCGCTCGGGGGGCTGGCCCAGACCCAGCTGGGTCAGGTAGGTGTCGGCATTGGCCTCCACTTCGGCCGCGCTCAGCTGCACCCGGGTGGCGCTCTTGCCGCTGGGATCACCGATGCGGGCGGTGAAGTCGCCGATGATGAGCACGGCGGTGTGGCCGGCGTCCTGGAAGGCCCGCAGCTTGCGGAACAGGATCGAGTGACCCAGGTGGATGTCGCTGCCGGTGGGATCGATGCCGAGCTTGATGCGCAGGGGCCGCTCGGCGCCGGCGGCCTGCTGCAGGCGCCCGGCCAGGGATTGATCCGGATCCGCCGACTCCCCGGCGGGGAAGAGGTCAGCCAGTCCCCGCTCCAGCCAAGGCGGCAATGCCTGCCCCATCGGTGCACCCTTCATTGGCGCGGATCGTAGGCAGCCGAGCGGCGGGCTCTGGCACTGGAGTCAAGGCTCTGGCGCTGAGATCCTGGTTCAGGCGCCGCTGGCTTCCAGTTCGCGCTTCATCCGCTCCAGGGTCTGGTTCATCTGGCTGAACATCTGCTCGGGCGTCATGCCGAACTGCCCCAGCTGGGTGCGCAATTGCTCCACGGTGAGCTTCGCCTGGAAGTCTTCGGAGAGCTCAAACCGTTTCATGAACACCTGATAGCGGCCCATCA
This sequence comes from Cyanobium sp. CZS48M, assembly GCA_030373145.1. Classification (GTDB taxonomy): domain Bacteria; phylum Cyanobacteriota; class Cyanobacteriia; order PCC-6307; family Cyanobiaceae; genus Regnicoccus_A. The sequence goes on from JAUCZK010000003.1 coordinate 29,144, forward strand.
GGCCCTCCATCTGGTCGATGAACAGCTTTTTGCCTTCCCGGTCGAACTTGCCGTAATCGCCCCCCAGCTGGGTCATCTGCTGGTAATCGGTGAACAGCCGTTTGGCTTCGTCCTGAACGATTTCGGATTCGAAGAAGGCCATGGGGCGTGCCAGGCATGAGGCGATGACGACGATTCTGGGGGCCTCCGCCGCCTTGGGCGAGTACGGATTGGCGTAACACTCCCGCCACAGCCGCTAACTTCGCCCCAGTTGCGCGGAGCTGGGCCACCGCCATGGCCAAGGGGCACTGGTTGGATCCCCTCGCCCGCAGCCTGTTGGAGGCCACGGGTCAGATCCCCCGTGCGCCAGACCCGCCAAAGTCCAAACCAACCAAGGCGGAACCGTCAAAGCACGAGGCCCCTCAGCCGCAGGCCAGGGCCGACGAGAGCGTTGAGCGTGAGTTGCTGGCCCTCAAACTCGCCCAGAATCCGGGCCTGCGGCTGACGAACGCCCAGCAGGTGATCCAGGCCGCTGCCCTGGGCTGGCGCCTGGATGTGAACCGCGCCACCGCCGCCGACTGGCTGCGCCTGCCGGGCTGCACCCCCACCCAGGTGGATCTGCTGCTGCGTCTGCAGAGCGGTGGCGTGCAGCTGAGCGGGCCGGAGGATCTCCAGAAGCTGCTGGGCGTCGAGGCGGGGCTGATCCGCAGCTGGACGCCGCTGCTGGAGTTCCGTTGGTATGGCGACGCGCCGGCGACGCAGCCGCCGACCCTGGATCTGAACCGCTGCAGGGCCGAGCAGCTCCAGGGCCAGCTGGCCCTGGAGGAATCGCGCTGCCGGCGCCTGCTGCAGGAGCGCAGCCGCGCCCCCTTCCGCGACCTGGCGGATCTGCAGCAGCGCCTGCAACTACCGGCCGAGCTGGTGGAGGGTCTGATCGGGCGGGTGAGCTTCGGCCAGGGCCCCATCGGCCCGGAGTTGCCGAGGCCGCCCCGGCCGCCGGCCTCCCGTTGACCATGGCCAGCGGGCGCCAGCAGGAGCTGTTCCAGGGCGCCCCCCTGGCCAGCGGTGATGGTCTGGGTCCAACGGCGCCGCCGCTGCTGCGGCAGCAGCTGCTGGAGTGGCAACAGCGCCTGGCTGACTTTCAGGCTCCCCTGTTCGACGGCAGCGCCAGCGAACACCAGCAGGGCACGCTCTTCGGCGCCGAGGCCAGCAGCGGCAGCCATGGGGAGCCCCAGGAGCGGGCCGCCCGTTTCGATCCCCTGGCCTTCGAGGCCCAGAACCTGCAGTTCTGGCGCTGGCCCGATCCGCCCCAGCTGGGCCCTGCCCTCTACCTGGTGATGGACCGGCCACCACGGCTGGCCGCGCCGCTGCTGCTCTACGTGGGCGAGACCGGCCAGGCCGACCGGCGCTGGAAAGGTGAGCACGACTGCAAGGGCTACCTGGCGGCCTACGGCGAGGCCCTGGGCCAGGCGGGCCTGGAGTGCCGCTGCAGCATCCGCTTTTGCTGCGATGTGCCGGCGGCTGTGCGGCCCAGGCGGGCCCTGGAGCAGGCCCTGATCCGTCGCTGGCAGCCCCCTTTCAACAAGGAGACCCGCCAGCGCTGGAGCACCCCGTTCACCGCTGATCCCGTCTGAGCGCCGTCGCTACGATCGCGGCCCGATGACCGGCCCCCATGCAGTTCAGCTGTCCGTCCACCCCGCTGGCCGAATGGAGCGGTGACACCCTCGGTGTTGGCCTGTTCCAGGGTGAGACTGGCGAGCGCCTGGAGGCCCTCGAAGCCCGCTTCGGCCCCGGTCTGCAGGCCCTGCTGGAGCGCCAGAGCTTCAAGGGCAAACCCGGTGACTGCCTCAGCCTCACCCAGCTGCAGCCCGCTCCCCTGCGGCTGGTGCTGGTGGGGCTGGGGGAACCGGGCCGCTTCGATCTCGAGGCCCTGCGCAACGGTGCCGCCGCCATCGCCAAGGCCGCGGGCCCCGGCAAGGAGCTGGGCCTGGCCCTGCCCAGCGAGGGCCTGGAGCCCCGCTCAGCGGCGCGGGCCATGGCCGAGGCCGTGCGCCTCAGCCTTTACACCGATCAGCGCTTCCGCAGTGAGGCCGACGCCAAGCCCATCCCCGAGCTGGTGAGCCTGCTGGGCCTGGCCGAGGGGGCCGCCGCCGGCCTCGAGAGCGTGGCCGCCACCTGCGCCGGCGTGGAGCTGGCGCGGCAGCTGGTGGCGGCTCCACCGAATGTGGTCACCCCCCAGGCGCTCGCTGACACTGCCGCGGCCATCGCCGGGGAGTTCGGTCTGGAGCTGAAGGTGCTGGAGCGCGCCGACTGCGAAGCCCTCGGCATGGGGGCCTACCTCGGCGTGGCCCAGGGCTCCAGCCTGCCCCCCAAGTTCATTCATCTCACCTATCGCCCCTTGGGAGGCTCCAGCCGGCGGCTGGTGCTGATCGGCAAGGGACTCACCTTCGACTCCGGCGGCTACAACCTCAAGACCGGCGGGTCGCAGATCGAGATGATGAAGTACGACATGGGCGGCAGCGCCGCGGTGCTGGGGGCAGCCCGGGCGATCGCCGAGCTGCGGCCGGCGGGCGTGGAGGTGCACGTGATCGTGGCCGCCTGCGAAAACATGATCAGTGGCGAGGCGATCCACCCGGGCGACATCCTCACCGCCTCCAACGGCAAGACGATCGAGGTGAACAACACCGACGCCGAAGGCCGCCTCACCCTGGCCGATGCCCTGGTGTATGCCGCCAGGCTGGAACCCGATGCCGTGGTGGATCTGGCCACGCTCACCGGAGCCTGCGTGATCGCCCTGGGCGACGAAATCGCCGGCCTCTGGTCCCCCAGCGACACCCTGGCCGCAGCGCTGCTGGAGGCGGGCCGCAGCGGTGGGGAGGCCTTCTGGCGGATGCCGATGCAGGCCTCCTACAAAAAAGGTCTGAAGAGCCCGGTGGCCGACATGAAGAACACCGGCCCCCGCCCGGGCGGGGCCATCACCGCCGCGCTCTTCCTCCAGGATTTTGTCCCTGCTGATCTGGCCTGGGCCCACCTGGACATCGCCGGCACGGTCTGGAGTGACAAGGGGCGAGGCCTGGACCCCGCCGGCGCCACCGGCTTCGGCGTCCGCACCCTGGTGGAGTGGGTGAGCAGCGGGGGCGCGGCTTAGGGTTGGCACCGCTGACGCCGGACTTCGACGCCATGGCTGCTCAGAAGATTCGCTGGTACATCCGGGCTCAGCTGGGGGTCCTGCTCCTGCCGCTGGGTCTCTGCCTGGTGGGCGAGGCCATCACCCGCCGCACCCTCCAACTGGCGGTGCTCAATCAGAAGCTGGCCGCACCGGGCCCCTGGTTCTGGTACGGAACCCTCGGCCTGATCTGCGTCACCGCCGGTGTGGGCCTGATGGTGGAAAGCGGCCTGCTGCGTGGCTACCCCCGCAACCCGCGCCAGGGGGCCGGCACCCCCAACTGAGCTGTTGCCACTGGGCAGGGCTCAGGCTGCCACCGGCCTCGCCGTTGTTCCCATCAGCGCCTGGCCGTCCCGGCCCTTCGCGGCGCTGGGGTTGTCCAGCAGGCTGCCGGGCTCCTCCAGCTCATGGATCTGCCAGCGGGCCCTCTCCCCGAACGAGGCCAACAGACGATCGAGGTCATCCACAGCCTGCTTGGGACTGGTGTAAGGCCCGATGTGGCGAGTCACCAGACCATCCCGGATCGTCAGCAGATACATACAACCCACTCAACATCGACTCCATATCGATTTACCGTAGGCGGCTTGGCTTGATCTGGGAAGAGCCGGTGGTCACCGCTTGCCAGCCAGCCGTTGCGGCCTTCAGCTTTTGGGGCCCCAGGGCAGCGAACCCCGGGCCCTGGATCCCCAGACCTGATCCAGCCGCCGGTCGCGGCCACAGGACCAGCGGTAATAGTTGTACTGGACCTTGTTGCGCTCGGCGTAGTTCTGGTGATAGGCCTCGGCGGGCCAGAAGCGCTCCAGCTCGCGGATCTCCACCTTGATGGCGCCGGGCTTCACCCCCAGCTCCCGGGCCGCTGAGGCCAGGCTGGCTTTGGCCTGATCGCGCTGGGCGGCGCCACGGCTGAAGATCACGGGCCGGTAGCTGGGGCCTCGATCGCAGAACTGACCACCGCCATCCAGGGGGTCCACATTGCGCCAGTAGGCGCGCAGCAGCGTGGGCAGGCTGATCCGGGCCGTGTCGAAGCGGACGAGCACACTTTCGATGTGGCCACTGCCGCCGGCCGTTACCTGGCGATAGGTGGGGTTCTTGAGGCTGCCGCCGCTGAAGCCACTGACCGCCTCCACCACCCCGGGCAGGGTTTCGAGATCGTGCTCAAGGCACCAGAAGCAGCCGCCAGCCAGCACCGCCTCCTCGACGGCGGCCAGTGCCGGGGCGGCCGGGAGCAGCAACAGCAGCGTCAGCAACAGTGGTGCCAGCAGCAGCGACAGGGGCTGCAACAGGGGCTGCGGGGGGTGATGACCCTGAATTCGCCTGGGCGATGGCGTCACGTCTGGGATTCCGTCAGCTGATCGAGGATCTCACAGGCCGCTCGGCGGGTCACGCCAGGCTCGCCCAGCAGAGCTCGCAGTCGGCCGTAGCCCTCCAGCATCCGGCTGCGCTCGGGGCTCGGATCCAGCAGGGGCAGGGCCGCGGCCACGATCGCCTCGGGGGTCAGGTCGTCCTGGAGCAGTTCCGGCACCAGTCGCTCCCCAAGCACCAGGTTCACCGGTGAGATGTGGGGCACGTTGAAACCCAGCAGCCGCTGGGCCACGAAGGCGGTGACACGGCTGAGGCGATAGCCCACCACCTGGGGCACACCGCGCAGGGCCAGCTCCAGATTCGCTGTTCCCGATTTGGTCAGGGCCAGATCGGCGGCGGCGCAGAGGACCGGCTTGAGGGCATCGGCGCGATCGGCCGGAACCACCGTGGCCTCGACTCCGGCCCGCTCCAGCTGTTCCGCCAAGGGCTCCTCAAAGCTGGCCAGCCCGGCGGGCAGCATCACCCGCAGTCCAGGCCGCTGGCGCTGTAATCGGGCCGCGGCCGCGGCCAGGGAGGGCATCAGGTAACGCATCTCCTGCGGCCGGGAGGCGGGCAGCAGTAGAAGCAGTTGCTGGCCGGGGGCCAGGCCCAGCTCCTGGCGAGCCTGATCCCGGCTGGGCGGGGAGCCGAGGGTGTCGAGCAGGGGATGGCCGACCCAGGTGACCCGGGCACCGCGGGAGGCATAGAAGCTGGCTTCCTCGGGGAAAATCGCCAGGATGCGGTCGGTGAAACCGATCAGGCGGGTGGTTCCCCCCTCCCCCAGGCGAAAGGCCCATTCCTGGGGAGCGATGTAGTAAGTGATCGGCACCGCCGGGAAGCGATGACGGATGCGGCGACCGAGGCTCACGTTCGCCCCCATGTAGTCGATCAGCACCACCCCATCGGGGGGAGAACTGGAGAGCCAGTGGCCCACCCGCCGCTGCAGCCGCAGGGTGGGCAGCACCAATGGCAGCGCCTCCCAGAGGCCGATCGCCCCCATCGGCGCGGTGTTGGCCAGCAGATGGGAGCCCGCCTGGCGCATGCGCTCACCGCCGAGGGCATCGATCTGGAGGGGCAGATCCCGCCGCTGGGCTTCGGCGTGGAGGGCCCTGATCAGCAGGCCGCCCTGAAGATCCCCGGACACCTCACCGGTGCTGATCAGCAGCCGCACCATCAGCGCTGGTGGGGCAGGGGGCCGCGGCGTCCTGGGGCGATCGAGGCCTCAAGGAAGCTGCAGAGTTCTTCGGAGGCCGGCAGGAGGGTTTCGGCGCGGATGTGCGCCAGGGCTTCCGCCAGCACCTCATGGCTGCGGTAGAGCCGGTTCCACACCGCCAGCAGCTGTTTCAGCTCGGCTCCGCCCTCCCTGTCCACCAGGCCATTGCGCTTGAGCCCGATCCGGTTGAGCCCGCGCAGGCGGCCGGGGTGCCCCTCCACGATCGCGAAGGGGGGCACATCGCGGTCGATGCGGCTCATGCCCCCCACCATCGCCAGCTTGCCGATGTGGACGAACTGATGGATGCCGAGCACCCCACCGATCACCGCCCGGTCGCCGATCACCACGTGGCCGGCGATCGCCACGCTGTTGGCCACCACGATCCGGTCGCCCAGCAGGCAGTTGTGGCCCACATGGCTGTAGGCCATCAGCAGATTGCCGTTGCCCAGGCGGGTCTGCTCACCATCGGCGGTGGCCCGGTTGATCGTGACGCACTCGCGGATGGTGTTGTCGTCGCCCATCACCACCTCGGTGGGGGCGCCGCCGTACTTGAGGTCCTGGGGCTCAAGGCCGATGCAGGCGCCGGGGAAGATGCGATTGCCAGAGCCCATCGTCACCCGACCATCGATCACCACATGGGGACCGATCTGACAGCCGGCGCCCAGCTGCACGTCAGGGCCAATCACCGAGAAGGGGCCGATCTGAACGCCCTGGCCAAGCTGGGCGCGGCTGTCGACCACCGCGGTGGGGTGAATCGTGGTTTCCAGGGCTGTGCTGGTCATGGCCTCAGTCAACCAGGGAGAACATCAGTTCCCCAGAGCACACCAGGTTTCCATCCACGGTGACTTCTGCTCTCACTTTGCCGAACCGTTTGCGTTTGAGACTGAGCAGTTCGCAGCTGATGAGCAACTGATCACCGGGCACCACCGGCCGTCGGAAGCGCACCCCATCGATGCCGGCAAACACGAACAGGCCCTTGGGCAGCTCCGGCATCTGGGTGACGATCAGGCCACCCACCTGGGCCATGGCCTCCACGATCAGCACACCGGGCATCAGCGGCCGGCCGGGGAAATGGCCCTGGAACTGGGGCTCGTTGAGGGTGACGTTCTTGAGGGCCACCGCCCGTTTGCCCGGTTCGTACTCAATCACCCGATCCACGAGCGCAAAGGGATAGCGGTGGGGCAGCAGGTTGAGGATCTGCTCGGAGGTGAGCAGGGGAACAGGTGCGCCAGCGGGAGTCAAGGACAACGGGCTTCAGATCGAGCGGGGTGGAGCGGCGAGGGCCGCCGCCAGGGCAGTGTGCAGCCCGTGGGATCCACGGAAGGCGAAGACCTGGGCCTGGGGCAAGCCCGCCAGCGCCAGGTCCCCCAGCAGGTCCAAGAGCTTATGGCGCACCGGTTCCTGGGGGAAACGCAGGGGCGGGTTAACCCAGTGATCCCCATCACAGACCAGAGCGCTCTCCAGATCCCCGCCCTGGATCAGGCCGGCGGCGCGGAGTTGATCGATCTGCTCGCGAAAGCCGAAGGTGCGGGCCGGCGCGATCTCCTCCACGAAAGCGGCTGGGGTGAGCTCCAGGGAGAAGAGCTGGCGGCCGATGGCGGGCTGGCTGAATTCGATCGCGGCGCCGATCCGGGGAGTGTCGCTGGGCAGGGCCGTGGCGAAGCTCTGGCCCTGCTGGAGGGTGATCGGAGCGTCCAGGGGTCGCAGGGGCACCCGGGGGCCCAGATGCTGCAGCCCCGCTGAGGCGATGGCCTCGACCCAGGGCAGAGCGGAGCCGTCGAGCAGGGGAATCTCCTCTCCCTCCACCAGCAGTTCCACATGGGAGAGCCCGGTTCCCGCCAGGGCCGCCAGCAGGTGCTCCACCGTGGCCAAGCGGCGCTGATCGAGGCGCAGGGCCGTGCACAGCTGGGTGTCACACACCTGCGACGGATGCAACGCCACCGGCTCCAACGACGGCGCATCCAGCCAGCCCACCACATAGCCGGCACGCTCGCTGGGCTGAAGCCGCACCCGGCAGGGGCTGCCGCTGTGCAGCCCGACGCCGGAGCACTCCACCGCTGTGGCCAGGGTCCAGGCCTGGCTGTAGTCCTCAGGCCAGAGGGTCACTAGAACTTCCAGCCCACACCGAGGTTGAAGCGCCAGTCGCCGGTGAACCCTTCGCTGGCCACCTCCAGCCGCAGGGGACCCACCGGTGTGGTGACGATCAGACCGGTGCCCACGGAGAAGCCGCTGCCGGGCTTGTCGAGCAGCGAACCGGGGTTACCGGGCACCCCCGACTGGCTGCCGAAGGCGGTGCCGCCATCCACGAACAGCTCACCGCTGACGATGCTGAACAGGGGGAAGCGGTATTCGATCGTGGCTTCCCCGAAGCTGCGACCCACCCCCATGTCGCAGTCGGCGTAGCCGCGCACGGAGTTGGAGCCCCCCAGACAGAAGGCTTCGTAGGGAGGCAGATCACCGATGTTGGTACCGGCCGAGAACTGGAAGGCCAGCGTCTGCTTGCAGTCGGGAGTTTCACCGGGCTTGGGCCGGCAGCCCTTGTAGAACTTCAGCCAGTTGACCGGAATGAAATAGCTGTAACTGGCCCTCAGCCGGTTGAAGGTGGGTGAATCGGGGCCCACGGAGACGAACTGCTCGGTGCCGAGGGTGAGGAAGGAGCCGGAGGTGGGATTGCGGGGGTCGTTGAGGTTGTTGCGGGTGGCAGCCACCCGCACCGCTAGCAGCTGGTTGCTGCGGGCGCAGTTGTAGGCGATGCAGATCACATCGTTGATCGGGGCATCCGAGCCGTCAAAATTGTTGGTGCTCACCCCGAAACGACGGTTGGCACCGGTGAAGTTCATCGGGGTGACCTCCTGGGCGCTGGCGCCGAGCACCACGCTCCAGAGCGCGCGCTTGAACGGATTGCCACCGTTGAGGGGGCGCACAAACTGGATATTGCCGCCAGCGCGCTGGATGGCAACGGAATTGCCTTCGTAATCAAACCAGCTGTTGCTGGGCGACTGCGACTCGGCTTCTGACACCGAGCGGAAGGTCTTGCTCTCGGGGTTGTTGTTGTTGTTGATGTTGTAGGCAACGCTGGTGCCCGGTGCCTTGTAGAAGTCGGAGACGGTGTTGATGTTGCCGTTGTTCTGGCTCTGGAAGATCTGGGGAACATCGCGGCTGAGGAACACCCGTGCACGGAAGGCCGTGCGGTAGGCGTCGCCCTTGATCCAGGGATCCGTGAAGGAGATGTCGGCCAGGCCACCGAACTGGCCATAGGTGAAATTGACCCCAAGATCCCAGGCCCGACCCAGCAGGTTGCTGTCCTGAAGCTGGATCTGACCAAACACCCCCTGGCTCTGGCTGTAGCCGAGGCCGCCGGAGAGGGACCCGGACGACTGCTCGACGATGCCCAGCACGATCACCACGTCGCCGGGCTTGGCCGGCACAGGGCGCAGGGTCACCTTGATGTCACCGAAGAGGCCGGTGCCGTAGAGACGCTTGATGTCCTCCTCAAGGTTGCGGCGGTTGAAGCTTTCCCCCGGCTTGATCGAGATCTCACGGCTGACGACCCAGGGCTTGGTCTTGCCACGGATCGGCTCTCCCTTGTCGTTGGTGGCCGATCCTTCCTTGTTGAGGAACTGAACCTCCACCCCCTCAACGGTGCCCTCCCGCACCGTCAGCAGCACCGTGCCATCGGGACTGACCCGGTTGGGTCCGGTCACCCGCGCCAGGGAATAGCCCTGATCGGAGTACCACTTCTGCAGCTCCTGCATGCGGGACTGCAGGGTGTTGAGGTTGAGGGTCCGGCCGTAATCCGCAGCAAAGGTGTCCGCCAGCACCGTGGGGGGCAGCTTGACCTTGGCGGCGTCGAACTCCACCTTCTGCAGCACCGGATTGGCGGTGGTGATCACCACCACCTGCACCCCGAGGGGGCCATCCACCGGCTGGATGCGCACATCCGAGAACCAGCCGCTGGCATAGATAGCGGAGAGATCGGTCTGCAGCTCGCTGCGGGTCACCCGGCTGCCGGGCCGCACCACCATGGCGTCGTAGACCGCCAGCTCCAGCCGCTCGCGCTCGGGGTGACCTTCGAGGCCCTGGACCACCACTTCACTGACCAATACCCGCGGTTCATCGGGCTTGGGCGGGGTGATGCTCTCAGGGTTGAGCGAGCTGGGGGGCTCGCCAGCGGGCGGAGTGACCGGCGTCTCGGCCGGGACAGGGACGGGGGTGCCGGCCTCCGGGGCGGGCGCTGCCGGTTCCGGTTCGCTAGCGGGGGCTGGTTCGGTCGCGGGGGAGGGCTCGGCGGCCTGGGCCACTTCGGCAGGCGGCTGGCTCTGGGCGGCGGCCCGCAGGGGACTCAGCAGCGCCAGCAGCGCCAGCAGCGGCATCCCCAGCCAGAGGCGGAGTGCCATGGGCCGGGGCCGGGCCTCGGAGAAGGCATAGCTGGGGTGGGCGTTTGGGATGACACCCATGGTTCTCCGGGTCACAGCGGCGACGCCGCAAATTGACGTGACCTTACCGGTAGACGCTGGGCCCATGGATCACCCCTTGGACCCGTTTGAGGACCTCCCCATAGGCCTCGATCACCCCGCCGAGGTCCTGGCGGAACCGGTCCTTGTCAAGAATGCGCTCCTTGGCATCGGCCACATCGAGATCCCAGAGCCGGCAGGTGTCGGGGCTGATCTCATCGGCCACCACCAATTGGCCGTCAGCGGTGAACCCCAGCTCCAGCTTGAAGTCCACCAGTTGCAGTCCGAGGCCGGCGAACAGCTCCAGCAGCAGCGCATTCACCCGGCGGGCCAGGGCCTCCAGCTCCAGGCGCTGCTCCCTGCTCACCAGGGCCAGCCGCTCCAGGCGGGCCTCGCTCAGGAAGGGATCCTCGTAGGCGTCGTCCTTGTAATAGAGGTCGAGCAGCGGGGGGTCGAGGGGGGTCCCTGGGGCGATCGGCATCTGCTTGCACAGCGATCCGGCCGCCACGTTGCGGATCACCACCTCCAGCGGAATCACCCGCACGGGCCGCACCAGCATCCACTGATCGCCCTGCACCCCCAGGTAATGGGTGGGCACCCCCGCGCGCTGCAGGTGCTCGAACAGCAGGGCCGAGATCCTGCAGTTGAGGGGACCCTTGCCCTTCAGCTGGGCCTTCTTGAGGGCATTGAAGGCGGTGGCGTCATCCTTGAACTCCACGGCCAGCAGATCGCTGCGGTCGGTCTGGAAGACCCGCTTGGCCTTGCCTTCGTAGAGAAGCGGGCCCAACTGATAGGCGGTCATGGGGTGGTGGGCTCAGCGGTTTCGGGGGCGGAGGGGGCATGGCCTCCTGGCTCGCGCGGAGAGCGCAGGCGCTGCTCCAACACCTTGTTGCGCTCCGCTTCGGAGGGATCATCGCGCCGCAGTACCCATTCGGCGTAGGTGTCGTCGATGCGGCGGCTGAGGCGCAACCGACGCTGCCTGGCCGGTTCCGGATCGCCCCCCTCGAGGCGCTGCAGGGCCTGCTGGTCATCGAGCAACTGGGCCGCCAGCCCCCAGGCGCCGCCGGCGGCGGCCTGATCCAGGGCCATCTCCATCAGGGCATTGCGCTGGGCAAGGGGAAGGTTGTCAAGCAAGGCCACCGCCAGCTTCAGCCGCTCCGCCGCCACCACTCCCGGCAGGCGCCCGGCCAGCAACACCTCAGCGGCTTCCTGCCGGCGACCCATCGCCGCGAGATGGGAGGCGAGCACATCGAGGGCCGAGCGGGTGTCGAGGGTGCCGTCGTCCCGCAGCCGCACCGGCAGGGCCATGGCCTCCAGACTGCTGCGCTCCCCGGCGGCCAGGCGCCGCAGGGCTTCGGCCGCCCGGCGGTGGTTGAGGCCGGCATTGGCCGCCCGCCACTGCAGGGTCAGCCACTGCTGCCGCTCCAGGCCCGGACCAGGCCCGTAGCGGTCCAGCACCGACAGGGCCGCCTCCGGCGCCAGGCAACTGATCAGGGCATTGGCATTGGCCAACACCACCGGCAGGGGCTCGGGGGCAGGACGCAGGGCCACCAGCCGGTCCTTGAGCTGGCGCAGGCGCACGGGCAGATCAAAACGGGCGGCGTCCTGACAGGCCTGCTCCAGCAGTGGCAGCTGATCCGATGCCAGGGCGGCGGCAAACACCGACTCCTCCATGGGCAGCGCCGGCATGGGCAGCACCGGCAGGGGCCCAGCCGCCGCCGGGATCGCAACGGGCGCCTGCGGCTGCGGCGGCTGCGTTTGAGCGCGACTGCCCCCTGGAGGGCAGAGACCCAGCAGCAGCAACGTCAGCAGACCCGCCCATCGCCCCGCCCAGCGGGCCAGGCCAGGGCACGGATGCGCTGCAGCGGGAACCACCGGCAAGTAGAGAAGGAATGACACGGCTGGCGGTCCACCGGGGGTCAACCTAAGGGAACCGATTGGCCACTTCCGCCGCTCCGGCCCCATGACAGCTTCGGTCCGCTCCTCTGACCCCACCTCCGCCGAGGCCAGCGTTCGGCACCTGCTGGTGGTGGGCTCCGGCGGCCGCGAGAATGCCCTGGCCTGGGCCCTGGCCCGTTGCCCGGGGGTGGAGAGGGTCTGGGTGGCCCCAGGCAATGGCGGCACGGCCCAGCTGGAGGGCTGTGAGCCCCTGGACATCCGCGAATCCGACCAGGAGGGTCTGCTGCGGGCGGCCCTGGAGCTGGGGGTGACGCTGGTGGTGGTGGGACCGGAAGGTCCTTTGGCCGACGGCCTGGCGGATCACCTGCGGGCCGGCGGCCTGGCGGTGTTCGGACCAGGGGCCGACGGGGCCCGGCTGGAGGCCAGCAAGCAGTGGGCCAAGGCCCTGATGCTGGAGGCGGGTGTTCCCACCGCTGGTCACTGGTCCGCCTCCAGCCGCAGTGAGGCCCTGGCGGTGCTGGAGCGGGTGGGGAGGCCCCTGGTGATCAAGGCCGATGGACTGGCGGCCGGCAAGGGGGTCACGGTGGCGGAAAGCCTCGAGGACAGCCGCGCCGCCATCGAGGAGATCTTCGCCGGACGCTTCGGTGACGCCGGCCAGAGCCTGGTGCTGGAGGAGCGGCTGAGCGGCCCTGAGGTGTCGGTGTTCGCCCTCACCGATGGCCGCTCGATGGTGCTGCTGCCGCCGGCTCAGGATCACAAACGCATCGGCGAGGGCGACACCGGACCCAACACCGGCGGCATGGGGGCCTACGCCCCTGCGCCGCTGCTGGACGCCGCCGCCCTGGAGCAGGTGCGCCGTGAGGTGCTGGAGCCCACCCTGGAGGCCCTGCGCCAGCGGGGCATCGACTACCGGGGGGTGATCTACGCCGGGCTGATGCTCTGCAACGAAGGCGGCGCCCAGGTGATCGAGTTCAACTGCCGCTTCGGGGATCCCGAATGCCAGACCCTGATGCCCCTGCTGGGGGGTGAACTGGCGGCGGTGCTGCTGGCCTGCGCCCGGGGGAGTCTGGAGCAGGCGCCGCCTCTGACCATCGCCGCAGGCTGCAGTGCCTGCGTGGTGGCCGCCGCCGAGGGCTACCCCGGTGAGGTGCGCCGGGGGGATGCGATCCACAGCCCAGCGCTGAGCACCCCTCAGCGGCAGCTCTTCCATGCCGGCAGCCGCCTGGAGGAATCGGGCGCCTGCGTGACCGCCGGCGGCCGGGTGCTGGCGGTGGTGGCCCAGGCGGAGGATTTCGACTCAGCCTTCGCCAGCGCCTATGCCGCCATGGATCAGGTGCATTACAAAGGCATCACCTTTCGCCGCGACATCGGCCATCAGGTCCGGCGCCCCTAGGGTGCCAGGGACGCTTCACTTCCAGGCGTGAACGACGCCTTGCCACCCTCCACCCCCAGCCCCGACAGCGCCGGCGCCAGCCCGTTGCCCCTGAGCTGGTGGGGACAACTGAGACTCTGGTGGGCGGAATTCAGTCTCCAGACCAAGCTGCTGGCGGTGGCCACCCTGGTGGTGAGCCTGATGATGACCGGCATCACCTTTTTCGCGCTCAACAGCATCCAGATGGATGCACGCATGAGCGACACCCGCTTCGCCCGGGATCTGGGCCTGCTGCTCTCGGCGAATGTGACGCCGCTGGTGGCGGAGGGCAACGACCGGGAACTGGCGATGGTGGCGGAACGCTTCTGGCGCTCCAGCCGCAGCCTGCGCTACATCTTCTTTGCCGATCCCGAAGGGGTGATCTATCTCGGGATCCCGATCAGCGCCACCAACGGCGGCAGTGAACTGCTGCTCAGCCGCAAGCTGGAACTGCCCGCCGAGCTGCAGCGTCGGCCCCAGAATCCCCTGATCCGGCAGCACCTCAGCCCCGATGGCCAGGTGACCGATGTGTTCGTGCCGATGGTGAGTGAGGGTCGCTACCTCGGGGTGCTCGCCCTCGGCATCAACCCCAACGAAGCGGTGCTGGCCAGCGCTGCCCTCACCCGCGAGGTGACGGTGGCGGTGTTCATCTCGATCTGGGTGCTGGTGATCCTGGGGGCGGTGTTCAATGCGCTCACGATCACCCGCCCGGTGAAGGAGTTACTGCGCGGGGTGCGCGCCATCGCCGGTGGCGATTTCGAGGCCCGCATCGCCCTGCCGGTGGGTGGCGAACTGGGGGAGCTGCTCAATGGCTTCAACGACATGGCCTCCCGGCTGGAGGTCTATGACGCCGCCAACATCGAGGAACTCACCGCCGCCCAGGTGAAGCAGGAGAGCCTGATCGCCACCATGGCCGATGGCGCGGCCCTGCTCGATGGCGAAGGACGGATCGTGCTGGTCAACCCCACCGCCCGGCGCCTGTTCCGCTGGGAAGGCCGCAATCTCGAGGGCAGCGAACTGGGCAGTGAGCTACCCGATGTGCTGGCGATGGAGCTACAGGGGCCGCTGGATTCCCTGGTGAACGGTGAGAAGGACAGCACTGATGTGCGCTGCAGTTTCGGGGAGCCGCCCCGCACCCTGCGCATCGTGCTGCAGACGGTCAAAGATGCCGCGGGGGAAAGCCTCAAGGGCATCGCCATGACGGTGCAGGACCTGACGCGGGAGGTGGAGCTCAACGCCGCCCAGAGCCGCTTCATCAGCAACGTGTCCCATGAACTGCGCACACCGCTGTTCAACATCAAGAGCTACGTGGAGACGCTGCACGACCTGCGCGATCAGCTCAGCGAGGAGCAGACCCAGGAGTTCCTGGCGATCGCCAACGCCGAGACCGACCGCCTCACCCGACTGGTGAACGACGTGCTCGATCTCTCACGGCTGGAATCCGATCGCACCTGGGCGCTTGAGCCCCTGGAGTTGCGTCCGGCCATGGAGCAGACCCTGCGCAACTACCGCCTCAACGCCGAGGACAAGGGGGTGCAGCTGGACCTGGAGGTGGACGCTCAGCTGCCCAGTGTGCGGGGCAACTGGGATCTGCTGCTGCAGGTGCTCGACAACCTCGTGGGCAACGGACTTAAATTCACCCCGGCCGGGGGCCGCCTGATGCTGCGGGCCTACCCTTGGCCCGATTCCTGTCATCTCGATCCAGCCAACCAGCCGGCGCTGGATGTCCCCAGCTGTGAGCTCAGCTCACCCTTGCCGAGGCTGCGCGTGGAGATTGCCGACTCGGGCGCCGGCATCTCCAGGGAAGATCAGCTGCGCATCTTCGAGCGCTTCTACCGGGTGGAGAACGCCGTTCACACCGAAGCGGGCACAGGGCTGGGGCTCTCGATCGTGCGAGGGATCCTCGAGAAGCACGGCACGGCGATCCAGATGGCCAGCGAGCCTGGGGTGGGCACCACCTTCTGGTTCGACCTGCCCCTGGAGCAGGCCGACAGCGATGAATTGATGGTGGAAGGAGAGCGCCGCTCCCAGCAGGCGCGACTGGCGGAGCCCAGGCTGGCCGGGGTCTAGCGGGAGATCGGGAGGACAAGCCCTAGTAGGTGTCCTCGCCTTCGATGCTGAGGGCGATGCGCGAGAGCTCCACCCGCTCGTCGGTGCTGACGCGGTGGGGAACCCCACTGATGATGCGCTCGAAATTGGAGAAGGAATCCTTGATCTCCGGGCCATTGCCGGTGATCACAAATTCGCGGATGCCCTTGTCGTGCCAGGAGCCACGCATCTTGAACACGTTGATGGCACGGGCCATCTCCCCCCGAATTTCCACATACTGAAGCAGCAGGATGGTATCTGTGATCGTGGAGATGTGGGAGTCGGTGATGGAATGACTGCCCATGAACTCCTCCGATGTGTTGGTAAAGAAGCCAGCGATCTCCTCCTGCTTGGCATAGCCGGTAACACCGATCACAAACTGGCGGAAGGCATTGTGGCTGACGCCCCTTGAGAGCGCCGAGAGGGAATCGATGGCCATGCGCGCTGGCTTGAACTCAGCGATCTCGGTTTTGATGATCTGCAGGTGATCTTCCAGGCCGGTGGATTCTGGGTAGGCGCAGATGATCTTGAGCAGGCCGTCCTGCTCCATCTGCTCAAAATCAATGCCCCAGCTGGTGGCATTGCGCAACAACTGAGAGCGCGACTCCTCATAGGCAAAGAGGATGGCGCGTTCCTTGTTATTGTAGGCGTCTTCAACGAACTTGCTAACCAGCAAGGTTTTACCCGTGCCGGTGGCACCGGTGGCAAGGATGATCGAATCCTTGAAGAAACCACCACCGCACATCTCATCAAGCCGCGGCACACCCGAGCTGAGACGCACGGTTGAGGAGCGCTGGGTGAGCTGCATCGCCCCGAGGGGGAAGATGGCGACGCCATGGGCTCCCATCGTGAAAGGGAATTCACCCTTCATGTGGGTGGTCCCACGCAGCTTGAGAATTTCCACGGTGCGCCTGCGCCGCTCACCCTCCAGCACATTGCGCAGAATGATTACATTATCAGAAACGAATTCCTCAACGCCATAGCGGGCGATAGGGCCGTATTCATCAATCCGCTCAGTGGTCATCACCGTGGTGACACCGATTTCCTTGAGTCTGGCGATCAAGCGAAAAATCTCACGACGCACCACCGACACGGCATCGTACTGCTGGAAGACAGCGGTGATCGAATCAATGGCCACCCGCTTAGCTTTATATTTACGAATGGCGTAGTTGATTCTCTCGATCAACCCGGAAAGATCAAAATTACCGGCCACATCCTGGCCGTCCGGGTCGGGGGAGGCATCCAGAATAAAGAGTTTATCCTGAGCCACCATATCCTGCAGATTCCAGCCAAAACTGGCGGCATTGCGGATGATATCGAGGGGAGATTCCTCGAAGGTCACGAAGATTCCAGGCTCGTCAAAGTGACGGATGCCGTTGTGGAGAAAATGAAGGGAAAATACTGTTTTTCCAGTACCCGACGTGCCACTGATCAACGTGGAGCGACCGATCGGCAACCCCCCCTGACAGATGTCATCCAGGCCCTCCACCCCCGTCGGCAGTTTCTGCAGCTTCATGCTGGGCTGGCTGACGGCATTGAAATCCTGCATGGGACTTTGAGACTAGATTCAAAATCTAGGACCCAGGCTGACGCAGGGGGAAAAAGGCCAGGATGATCTAAAGAATTCAGGCCTCCTCAGACTCGTCCATCAACTCGTCAGCGATCTGGCGGTCGGTGAGCTCGTCGTAGAGGAGATCGAGACCGATCAACACCCGCTCGCGATCGGAGAGATCGCCGATGATCCGTCGCACCGGTGGCGGCAGGATCTTGGCCAGGGTGGGAGTGGCCAGGATCTTGTCTTCCTCCGCCAGCTGTGGATTCTTGAGCACGTCGATCACCTTGAGGGCGTACACACCCTTAAATTCCTGCTCAAGAATGAGGCGCAAGGTCTTGAGGGCCCGCATTGAATTGGGGGTGTTGCCAGCAACGTACAGCTTGAGAATGTAGGTTTTCTGGGGACTCATGACTGCACCTGGGAGGCGGTGACGACCCTGGCCACCAATCCATCGCTGGTTGAGGTCTCGGGCGGAAGGGAGCGGCGGTACATTTCGCAGAGATGGGCCATGACATCGAGCAGGGCCAGGCGATAATCCTTGAGAAAATCCTGTTTGTGGCCTTCCAGCTGCAGCTTTTTCCAGAAGTCGTCGATCATGTCCACGTGGATTTCCACTGTTTTGGTAATGGGTAGATCACTGAAGAAAGCCGTGTTCACAAAGCTTTCCAGCGCTTTGTTGGCGGCGACTGGATCACGAAAGTAGCTGATCAGCAGATCCCGGTAGGTGCGATGGAGGGAGCGCAGCAGCACTTTTCGCTCGGCGGCGGGAAGATTGCGCAGAAAGCGGGAGGAATCACGCTTGTAAAACACCCCCAGGTAGCCCAGCCGCTCGCGCAGGCGATGGGGCAGCCTCCAATTGGATTGATCGTGCACTTCAGAACTGGAGTCGCCGTCTGGGAGGTCTTCCCACGCACCCGCCGAACTTCTGCGGCGCAGGCAACGGGAAATGGCGGCATCGAGGCTGTAGCTGAGCTGCTCCATCTGGTCTGGGGGGAGATGCACCTCGTCCTGGAAGAACTCCATGGGCCCGCTGAGCTGACCCAGCACCACCGCCGGCAGGATCCGGCCCTGGGCCCGCAGGCGCTGAAAGGCCTCGATCGAGAGCACCCCTGGCTCCAACAGAACCGCATCGAACTGTTCCCAGCAACGCTCCAGCTCGGCCGCGGGATCCGGCCGCAGACCCAGCTCCATCAACTCATAACGACCCTGGGGCAACCAGGTGCTGCAGGCCAGGCGCAACTGCTCATCTCGGATCAGCGAAGCCACGGTGAGCGCCGGCTGGGTCATGGGGAAGGAACAGCGGCATCGCCCCAGCGACCTTAGTGTTGACGAGGCGGCAGGCGAAGAGGGATAGTCTTCTCTTGTCAACCCAATGGTTGTGCGAGAGGTCTGAACAGTGTTGGGTGAATGGCGGCGCAGGCCGGCTTCTCCTCCACTGGCCTGTCCACGCCCCCTGAGCCCATGAGTCAAGCCACCGAGAGCCCCGCTCCCGAGAGTCCAGCCACCGCAACGGAGCGCACCCCCGCCGGCGCCGATCTCTACGCGATCGCCGAGGCCTCCGGCCAGCAGTTCTGGTTCCAGCCGAACCGCTACTACGACCTCGACCGTATCCACGCCGAGGTGGACGAGACGGTGACCCTGGAGAACGTGCTGCTGGTGCGCGATGGCCAGGGCACCAACCTGGGGCATCCCTTCGTGAGTGGTGCCACCATCGAGCTCAAGGTGCTGGCCCATCGCCGTGGTCCGAAGATCCTGGTGTACAAGATGCGCCCGAAAAAGAAAACCCGCCGCAAGAACGGTCACCGCCAGGAACTCACCCGGGTGATGGTCCAGTCGATCAGCGTCAATGGCAAGGCGATCGCCTGAGCGCAGCGCTTCAGCCCACCCTGAATTCCCTCCACCAGCCCCCCACCCCCCATGGCCCACAAGAAAGGCACAGGCTCCACACGCAACGGACGCGACTCCAATTCCAAGCGACTCGGCGTCAAGCGCTATGGCGGTGAGACCGTCACGGCCGGCTCCATCCTTGTGCGCCAGCGGGGCACCTCGGTGATGCCTGGCGTCAACGTCGGTCGCGGCTCCGATGACACCCTCTTCGCCCTGGTGCCGGGAGTGGTGAGCTTTGAGTCGATCAAGCGCGGTCTGCGGGCCCGCAAGCGCATCCACGTGGCCGCAGCGGCCTGAGTTCAGCGAGGCCCACCAGGCCAGGGAGGTGAACCCCTCCATGGCCTGGTCAATCCATCCACTGGTCAATCCATCAACCGGTAGGCCCGGGTGGTGATCAGCAACGGGTGGAAGACCTCCAGAAAGCGGCTCTGAAGGGTGCGAAAGAAGCGCTCCACCAGGGCCGGATCATCGAAGTGAAAGGGATATTCCCCGGCAAAGCCCTGGAAGAAATACCAGTTGAGCAGGGCTGTGGCCCCAGGTCCCATGCGGGCGGCGAACTGCTCCAGCTGAGCGGCCGGATCACTGAGATGCTCCAGCACATCCAGGCAGACCACCGTGTCGAAATGCCTGGGCAGGCCTGGATCACTGAGGTCGCGGCACACCGTCAGTCGATCGCTGAGCCCGAAGTGGGCGGCCCGCTCGGCCACGAAGGCGCGGTTGTGGGGGTTGAGGTCCACGAACCAGACCCGCTCCACCACCGCCATCGACGCCGCCGCTAGGGCGTGGGTGCCGATGCCGCCACCGAAATCCAGCACGTGGCCGCGGGCGAAGCGGGCCTGCAGGCGCAGGGTGTCGGCGATGTAGTCCGCACTGCCCAGGTGCCAGGCGGCCAGCTCCAGCAGGTGTCCGGTGCCCACGGTCTGCTCATAGAAGGCCTCCACTCGCTGGGGATCGAAGCCCACCGCACCGGGATGCAGCGAGGCCAGATCCGCGCAACTCCGCGGCAGGCGCAGCTCCAGCTGCTCGGCGCTGAGACCCAGATAGGAGGCCAGCTGCTGGCGCAGGTCAAAACCATCGCCGAGAAAGTTCTCCACCTCCAGGGTCGCCGCTGGACCAGGCACGGCCACGGGGCAGGACAGGGGGCTCACACCGTCAGGCAAACCGGTTCGTTGCTGGGACTCATCTCAGGCTACGGCGGCCCCTGATCCTCCAGTTCCATGCCGGCACCAGGCACCTCCAGCCAGCGGCGCAGCCAGGCCACCAGCAGATAAAAGGGCAGGGTGTCGAGCAGAGCCGCCACCAGCTTGAACAGGTAGCCGCTGGCGATGAAGCTGCCCAGTTGGGGCAGCACCGCCTGCTCGGCCCGCAGGGGCAGCACATGGGCGGCGTAGTGACTGATCAGCACCACCGCCGTGGTGTCCACCAGCTGGCTGATCAAGGTGGAGCCGTTGTTGCGCAACCACAGGGCCCGGCCGCCGCTGAGACGCTTCCAGAAATGAAAGAGCCGCACGTCGGTGAACTGGGCGGCCAGGTAGGCCACCATCGAGGCCCGGCAGGATTCCCCCCAGCCAGAGGATCAGCACGATCCAGCCATTGAGCAGCAGCCCCACCCACACCAGCTGACTGGCCCGCCGCTCCCCCCAGATTTCGCTGATCAGGTCGGTGCAGAGGAAGGTGATCGGGTAAGGCAGGGCTCCCACCGCCACCACGATTGGCCAGCCCGCGATCGAGCCGAGGGTGAGAAAGCGCGTGAGGCCGAGGATGTTGAGCATGCCCATCGTGCCCAGGAACAGGCCGGCCAGCACGAGAAAAGCCAGGTCACGGCGCTGCTGGAGGGTCACGGGCGACGAAGCGAAACGGGGGCTCGCCCCAGCCTGCCGGCCCCGGCCCCGGATGCAACAGTGCCCCCATGACCACCCCCGGCAGCCGCCCCAGCGCCCACAAGCCCCAGGCGCCCTGCGGGTTCCTGATCCTCGACAAGCCGGCCGGCCTCACCTCCCACGACTGTGTGGCGCGGGTGCGCCGCCGTTACGGGCTCAAGCGTGTGGGCCATGGCGGCACCCTCGATCCGGCCGTGACCGGCGTGCTGCCCCTGGCACTGGGGTCGGCCACCAGGCTGCTGCCCTACCTCGATGGGGCCAAGGCCTACCGGGGAATGATCCAGCTGGGCCTTTCAACCGACAGCGACGACCTCAGCGGCAGCGTTCTGCAGCGCCGGCCGCTGCCGCCCCTCAGCCGGGAGCTGCTGGAGGCGGCCCTGGCCCCCTTCTGCGGTCCCATCCTGCAGCGACCGCCGCAGGTGTCGGCCGTGCACGTGCAGGGAGAGCGGGCCTACGCCAGGGCCCGCCGCGGCGAGCACTCGGAACTGCAGGAGCGGGCCGTCACGATCGAGAGGCTGGAGCTGCTGAGCTGGGACCCCAGCTCAGGGCGACTGGAGCTGGAGCTGCGCTGCAGCGCCGGCACCTATGTCCGCTCCCTGGCCAGGGACCTGGGTGAGGCCCTCGGCTGCGGCGGGGCCCTGGCCGAGCTGCGTCGCACCGAAGCCCTGGGTTTCCCCCTCAGCGCCGCGGTGCGCTTCGAGGAGCTGGAAGCCGAGCCGCCGCCGCCGCCCCTGGCTCCCCTGCTGGCCCTGGGTCACTACCCCAGCGTCAGCCTGGAGCCCGCCGATCTGGTGAGCTGGCGCTGCGGCCGGCGTCTGGTCGGCCCCGAGCACCTGGGGGAGGACCAGGTGGTGGTGGTGCTGGATCCGGATGGCAACCTGGCAGGGATGGCCAGGGCCACTCCAGACGGCTGGCTTCAGCCCCGGCTGGTGCTGGAGGCCACTGGCTGATCCAACCCATCCTCGATCGATCCCCCATGGCCGGCCACAGCAAGTGGGCCCAGATCAAACGTCAGAAAGCCGTGGTCGATGCCCGGCGGGGGGTGGTCTTCACCCGCCTGGGGCGGGAGGTGACGGTGGCGGCTCGCAACGGCGCTGATCCAGCCGGCAATTTCCAGCTGCGCACTGCCATCGACAAGGCCAAGGCCGCCGGCATGCCCAGCGCCAACATCGAGCGGGCCATCGCCAAGGGATCCGGCCAGGGCGGCGGCGAGGCCGATCAGTTCGAGGCGGTCCGCTACGAGGGCTACGGCCCCGGCGGGGTCGCGGTGCTGGTGGAGTGCTTCACCGACAACCGCAATCGCACCGTCGCCGACCTGCGTCTGGCCTTCAGCAAGCAGGGGGGAAACCTGGGGGAGAGCGGCTGCGTCGGGTATCTCTTCGAGCAGCAGGGGGTCGTGCGGCTGGAGCCGCCGCTGCCCGGTGAAGAGGCCCTGCTGGAGAGCCTGCTGAGCCTGGAGGAACAGGGTGGTCCGCCGGTGCTGAGCTACAGCCTGGAGGGGGAGAACGCCGAGGTGTTCTGCGCCTACTCCCAGCTGGAGGCCCTGCAGCACCAGCTGAGGCAGCAGGGCTGGCCCGTGCACGACTGGGAGTTGCGCTGGATGTCGTCCACCCCCTGCCGGCTGGAGTGCGAGGAGCAGCTGCGTCGCTGCTTGCGCATGCTCGATGCCCTCGAGGAGCTCGATGACGTGCGCAGCCTTACCTCCAACCTGGAGGCCGACGCCGAGCTGCTGGATGCGGTGATGGGCTGAGCACTCAGCCCCCCAGGGCTGCGCGATCCACGAGCAGACGCAGGCCCGGATGGCCCTGCAGCCAGCTGGCCGGCAGCGAGGGTGCCGGCGGCTCGCTCAGCAGTCGCGCCAGGATGCCGGCCTTGGTGGCACCACTCACCACCAGCAGGATGCGCTCGGCCCCGAGGATCTGCTCCAGGCCCAGGGTGATGGCTCCAGCTGGTACCCGGCCTGGATCCCCGCCGAAGGCCGCCGCGTTCTGGTGGCGGGTGGCGGCGCTGAGGCGGAGGCTGCGGCTGGGGGCATCGGGGCCGCAGGGGGGCTCGTTGAAGCCCACATGGCCGTTGCTGCCCAGCCCCAGCAACTGCAGGCCAATCCCTCCAGCTGCCGCCACGGCTTCGGCATAGCGACTGGCCTCGGCGGCCGGATCCGCCGCGAGGCCATCGGGGAGCTGCAGCCGTGCGGACTCCAGGCTCAGGGGAGTGACCAGACGGCAGGCCATCTCCGCGGCAAACGAGCCCGGTTGCGTCGGCCCCAGCCCCACGTATTCATCGAGGTTGAAGCTGCGCCAGCGCTCTCGGATGGCCGTGAGCTGCTCGGCCGGCAGGTCCAGCAGCCGTGTCACCAGGGCGGCGTAAACGGTCTCCATGGTGCGGCCGGTGGCCAGACCCAGGGGGCGCTTCAACCCGTCGCTGAGCTCCTGGTGCAGCAGTTCAGCGACACGCCCGGCCAGGGTCGATGGATGTTCGAAGCACTCGAAGCGGCCGGCCAACCAGGCGGGAAGAGCAGACGAGGGCACCGGAGGCGGGCGTGGTGATCAGCTGATCCGCCGCTGCAGCGGCGGATCGATGCTCAGGAGCCTCGCCCAGCGACGGCTCCTGACGCCAGGGGGCCGGAGCCGGCCCGCAGCGGTTGCACCTCAACACCGCGGTAGTAGTGCTGCAGGATCTGCTCGAATCGGCGGCCCTGCCGGGCGAGGGCATAGGCCCCCCACTGGCTCATGCCCACCCCGTGGCCGAAGCCGCGGCCCACGGCGATGATCACCGGCGAGGGCGGAGCCAGGGGGCGCGGCGGGGGCGGCGAGAGCAGGGAACCCAGCCCCACCGGCAGCGGCGTGGCGCCGGAGAGGGGCGGGGCATTGAAGCTGAAGGGGGCGGCCTCGAAACGCACCAGGGTGCTGCGCAACCCCAGCCGGCTGCGCAGCTGAGCACCGGTGAGCACCAGGGCTCCACTCGGTCCGATCACCCGTGCCTGGCGCACCCGGCCGCTGCCCGTGGTGGAGAGCACATCAATGCGGCTGACGCCGCCGATCTCGGCAAAGGCGCCGGCCAGAATCTGGGGGGAGAGGGTCTTCTCCCAGCGGGCCACGGGGCTGGAGTCGTCGTAGTCGGGGACGCTCACCAGGTAGGGCAGCTGGCGCGACCAGAGGTCACCACTGTTCTCGGTGCTGCCGCCGCTGCTGCTGTGGAAGACGGCATTAATCAAGCTGTTGCCGTGCATCAGCACCAGGCCCTGGGTGCTGCGCACCGCCTCGCGGGTGGAGGCGGTTTCCGCCTCGAGGCCCTTGTAGGCCTGGCTGGTGACTGTGGCGTGCAGATCAAAGGGGGCCGAGGGTTTGCGGTGGCGCAGGGCATAGGTCCGCGCCGCCACGGCCTGGGCCCGCAGGGCCTCCAGGGGCCAGCTGGCGGGCATCTCACTGCCCACCACGCTGGGCAGATAGGTTTCCAGCTCGATGACGTTGATGGCCCGCAGCTTCGCGGCCTCCACCTTCACCTGCAGCCGGCCCCTGTAGCGGCGACTCTCGATCTGCAGGCTGGCGAAGCCAGCCGAATCGGGCAGGGGCTCCAGCCAGAGCTCGCTGAGGCTGAGGCTGCCGGAGCTGCCCTGGGTCACCGCCGAGGGTTGGGCCTGAATCCGGCCACCCACCTGGCTGAGGGCGAGGGTGGCACCAGCGGGCATCCTCAGCAGCTCCCCACCCCTGGCATCGCGCAGGCGCAGGCCGCTGCTGCCCGCCACCCGGATCGACGGCAGGTCCAGCAGCAGCACCCGCAGCTGGGGATTGGTGGAGCGGCTGGCCAGCAGGGGTTCGAGTCCGCCGGCGGCCACCACATCCTCGGCCTCGTCCTGGGCCACGGCCGGGGCAGCCGCCAGCAGCCCTGACCCCAGCAGCAGCGCCTGGGGCAGCAGGGCCGCGGCCAGGGCCATGGAGCGGATCCGAGCGGTCTTGGGAACAGCCATCAACAGCGGCAGCCATGCAGTGTGCGCGCCATTGTGACCAGCACATCCCCAAGGCGCCAGAGCCACCCTGGACAGAGCCTGACGTGGCAGCATGCGCCAAAGGGTCAGCCGGAGTGCAAGTCACCTTCCTGGGCACCAGTTCGGGTGTACCCACCCGTTCCCGCAATGTCTCAGCGGTGGCTCTGCGCCTGCCCCAGCGGGCCGAGCTCTGGCTGTTCGACTGCGGCGAGGGGACCCAGCACCAGTTCCTGCGCAGTGAGCTGAGGGTGTCGCAGCTGCGGCGCATCTTCATCACCCACATGCACGGCGACCACGTCTTCGGCTTGCCGGGCCTGCTGGCCAGCCTCGGGCTGGCCGGGGCCTGCAGCGGCGTCGATCTCTACGGCCCCGATCCCCTGCGCGACTACCTCGAGGGTGTGCTGCGCACCTCCTCGACGCGGATCGGCTACCCCCTGCGCACCCACCGGGTGCACAGGGCCGCCCACGAAGGAACGGTGCTGCTCGACGACGACGACCTGCTGGTGCGCTGTACGCAGCTCACCCACCGCATCCCGGCCTACGCCTACCGGGTGGAGCAGAAGCCACGGGCCGGTCGCTTCGACATCGACAAAGCGCGCGAGCTGGGCATCCCAGCGGGGCCGATCTATGCCGAGCTCAAGGCCGGTCGGGAGGTGTGCCTCGACGACGGACGAATCATCCGCGGCGAAAGCCTCTGCGGCCCCGATCGCCCGGGTGCCAGCGTGGTGTACTGCACCGACACGGTGTTCAGTGAAGCGGCGGTGGAGCTGGCCCGCGGAGCCGATCTGCTCATCCACGAATCCACCTTCGCCCACAACGAAGCGGAGATGGCCTTCCAGCGCCAGCACTCCACCAGCACCATGGCCGCGCAGACAGCGGCTCTGGCGGGGGTGAAGCAACTGGTGCTCACCCACCTCAGTCCGCGCTACGTGGCCGGCAACAGCGTCACCCCCGACGACCTGGTGAACGAAGCCCGGGCGATCTTCCCGAACACCCTCGTGGCCAAGGACTTTCTCAGCCTGGAGGTGAGCGCCGCAGGCGATGGCCAGGCCCCCTGAGGAGCCGCCGGGCAACGGTGATCGCTGCAACAGTTCTTGATTCCCGGCCAGCGGGCCCTTTGCCCGTGATACAAGGTCTCAGGTGCGGTGCCTACCGCCTTTTCGCCGGCTCCCTTCATGGCCTCTTTGCTTCCCACTGCCCTTCGGGCGGTTGTCCGGGCCCTTCGGGCGGTTGCCCGGACCCTGGTGGTTCTGCCCCTGGCGCTTCTGCTCAGTCTTGGCTTCTGCGTGACGGCCGCCCAGGCCGCCCAATGGGACACCGCCACCCTCACGGTGCCTGGTGACCCTGACGGCAACCTGGTCACCTTCAGCGAAGCGGAGATCAAGGGGGGCCGCAAGCTCTTCAACGACAGCTGCGGCACCTGCCACGCCGGCGGCGTCACCAAGACCAACTACAACGTGGGCCTCGATCCCGAGACCCTCTCTCTGGCCACCCCCTCGCGTGACTCGGTCGAGGCCCTGGTGGACTTCATCAAGGACCCCACCTCCTACGACGGCGAGTACAGCATCTCCGACGTGCACCCGAGCATGCGCAGCAGCGATGTGTTCGTCAAGATGCGCGACCTCGACGATGACGACCTGCGGGTGATCGCCGGTTACATCCTGGTGGCCCCGAAGGTGAGCGGCACCCAGTGGGGCGGCGGCAAGGTCTACTTCTGAATCCGACTGGCTGAAGCCAGCTCCTCCTCCATGCCGTGGTCCCTCCCCTGGGCCCGCGGCTTTGTGTTGGGCCCGCTCAGGGCCACGGCCAGCGATCGGCTCAGCGTCAGGCCGCCTGCGCCAGATCGGGGGGACTCACATTGGCGGCATCCATGCTTCCGGGCTGCTTGCTGTACCACCACTCCTGCAAGGCCGGGGAGAGGCGCTGGGGGAAGAGGGTGAGCACGGTGCAGGTGGGTCTGGCGCCGGGCTGCAGCAGCTCCACGGCGTAGGAGGGGCAACGTCTGGAGGCCAGGTCGGCCACAAAGCGCCGGCCGATGCGACGCCAGCTGGGCTCCTTGCTGCGCCAGGCCAGGCGGCAGCAGGGCCAGGGCAGCTCATCGCGATCGAACAGGCGACAGCAGGGACCCAGCACCCGGAAGCTGTACTGGCCACCCGGGCTGCAATGCTCGCTGCCGGGCTCCATCAGGGTATCCACCAACGCGGGCATGAAAAAGCCACCCCGAAGGGTGGCAGAGATGGGATCTGGATTCAAGCCATGCCAGGCCTGAGGCTCAATAGAGCTCTTCTTCGGCGTGGGTCTTGATGGTGCAGTCGGAGGTGGGGTAAGCCACGCAGGTCAGCACGAAGCCGGCTTCGATCTGGTCGTCGTCGAGGAAGCTCTGGTCCGACTGGTCGACGGTGCCGGTGGTGAGCTTGCCGGCGCAGGTGGAGCAGGCGCCAGCGCGGCAGGAGTAAGGCAGGTCGATGCCCTGCTCCTCGGCGGCATCAAGGATGTACTGATCGTCGGGAACCTCGATGGTCTTGTTGAGTCCCTCGCTCTCGTTGATGAGGGTGACCTTGTAGGAAGCCATGGAAAGGATTGGGGCTCACAGACTCCTGAGTGTTCAGGGCCTGTAGGACCGCACTGTCCTACATCGGACCGGGGCGCTGCCGGCGCTCCTGGCAGCGCAGCGCCGGAAGCCCAATCAAAGGGTGGGCACGCATAAGCGTGATTTATGCGACATCTCCTGGGATCACAGCCCGGCACCACTGGATCTGCAGCAGTCCCCAGACGCCCTGAGAGGCCACCAGCTCGGCGCTCCAGCCCTCCAGAGCCAGCAGCCGGCAGAGCTCCTCGGCCTGGTCCACCAGCAGGCCGCTGAGCAGGCCAACGCCGGCTGGTGCCAGCAGGGAGCGGAACTGGCCGGCCAGTTCGGCGATCACCGGCGCCAGGATGTTGCAGAGCAGCAGATCGGCCGGTCCGGCCTCCCCCAGCAGAACCGCCAGCTCCAGGGCCGATCCCTCCACCACCTGCAGCGGCCCGCCGGGCCGCACGGGACAGCCGTTGAGCTCAGCGTTGCTGGCCGTGGCCCGCACCGCCAGGGGGTCGGTGTCGGCCGCGGCCACGCAGCGGGCCCCCAGGCGCAGGGCACCAAGGCCGAGGATGCCACTGCCGCAGCCCAGATCAGCCACCCGCTGATCAATCGGCGCCAGCCGCTCCATCGCTTCAAGGCAGAGGCGGGTGGTGGGATGACTGCCGGTGCCGAAGGCGCTGCCGGGATCGATCCGGATCAGCTCACGGCCGGCGTGCTCCGCCGGCGGCTCCAGCCAGGCGGGCAGGATCAGCAGGCGCTCGCCCACCGGATCGGGCTGCCAGTGGCGCTTCCAGCTGAGGCTCCAGTCCTCCTCGTCCTGCAGCGCCCAGGTCAAGGGGGGCAGGGCGATGGCGAAGGGCTCGGTGAGGCGCTGCAGCTCCTCGGCCAGCCGCAGCCGCTCCGGCTGGGGCCAGTCGACCTCTGGCAGCCAGGCCACCAGCTGATGGTCCCTGGGCTGATCAGGGCTGAACTGGATGGCCACCCGGCGGATGCCGAGGGAGGGCAGCTTCCAGAGCAGCGATTCCTCCAGCTCGGGAGGAGCCTCCATCTCCAGACGCCACCAGCGGGGAGCCGGGGACATGGCAGCGGCGCTCAGAGCGTGACCGGATGGGCTTCCTGGATGCCATTGATCTCGTGGATCGAGATCAGCAGGCTGGGGGGGATCGGATCGTCGAGGCTGAGCACCATCACCGCATCGCCGCGGACGATGCGGCGGCCCACCTGCATCGAGGCGATGTTGACGTTGTGCTCGCCCAGCAGCGAGCCGATGTTGCCGATGATCCCGGGCATGTCGCGGTGGCGGGTGATCAGCATGTGCCGGGTGGGCATCACGTTGACGGGGAACTCATCGATGGTGGTGATGCGCAGGTCACCGTCGGCGAACACCGCTCCGGTGACGCTGTGGCTGCCCTGGCCGCCGCGGCAGGTGAGCTGCAGCGAGCCGCCGGCGAAGTCGCGACTGGCGTCGTCCTTGACCTCCAGCACGTGGATGCCGCGGCTGCGGGCTTCGATGCCGGCATTGACGTAGTTGATGCGATCGCCGAGGGCGCTGGAGAGCAGGCCCTTGAGGGCGGCCACCACCAGCGGCTGGGAGGGATGGTGGGCGAATTCGCCCTGGAGCCGCACCTCCAGGTCCTGGATCGAGCCCCCGGCCAGCTGACTGAGCAGCAGCCCGAGGGTTTCGGCCAGCTGCAGGTGGGGCTTGAGCCGCTCCATCACCTCCGGGGTCAGACCGGGGATGTTCACGGCGCTGCGGGCGGGCAGCCCCAGCAGCACGTCACGGATCTGTTCGGCCACATCGACCGACACGTTCTCCTGGGCTTCCTCGGTGGAGGCACCCAGGTGGGGGGTGAGGATCAGGCGGTCATCCACCCGGCGCAGGGGGGAGTCGGCCTCCAGGGGCTCGTTGCCATAAACATCGAGGGCGGCGCCGGCGATGGTGCCGGAGCTGACGGCCTCGGCCAGCGCCTTCTCATCGACGATGCCACCGCGGGCACAGTTGACCAGCCGCGCCGTGGGCTTCATCGTCGCCAGCAGCTCGGCGTTCACCAGGTTTTCGGTGTCGGGGGTGCGGGGCAGGTGCAGGCTGATGAAATCGGCTTCGGCGAAGAGCGGACCGATCGCCATCAGGCGCACCTGCATCACCTGGGCGCGCTCGGCGGAGATGTAGGGGTCGTAGGCCAGCACCTCCATGCCCATGGCCTTGGCGACGCGGGCCACGTGGGAGCCGATCTTGCCCAGCCCCACCACGCCGAGCTTTTTCTTGTAGAGCTCATTGCCGACGTACTTCTTGCGCTCCCAGCCGCCGGCCATGGTGCTGACGTGGGCCTGGGGCACGTGGCGGGAGAGGGCCAGCATCATCGCCAGCGCATGCTCGGCGGCCGCGATCGTGTTGCCCTCCGGTGAGTTCACCACCAGCACGCCCCGCTGGGTGGCGGCCTCCACATCGACGTTGTCGACGCCGACGCCGGCGCGGCCGATGATTTTCAAGCGAGTGGCGGCCTCGATGATGGCGGCGGTCACCTGGGTGCCGGAGCGGATCATCAGGGCGTCGTAGTCGCCGATGATCTGTAGCAACTGCTCCGGGGCCAGCCCCGTTCGCACATCCACCTGGGCCACCTGGGAGAGGATGTCGATACCCGTCTGGTCGATGGGATCAGAAACCAGAACCTTTGTCATGACCCGGGGCACAGAGAGAGGTGGTCCGGAGAATTCCAGACGCTGCCGGGGGTGAAGTGTAGTGAGCGGTGGCCACGGCACCCCCCACCAACGCCGAGAATCAGACCTTTAGGGCGCTCGGTCTTGGGACTGTCGGTGGTGGTGGTGATGAAGGACCGGCGCAAGCTGCAGCGGTTGCGCGATCAGCTCACTGAACTCCGGCCCGCCCCGAGGGTGCTGATGGCCCTTGGGGAAGGGGAGGCCAGCATCGATTCCGTCGAGATGCTCAATCCGGCCCTGGCCCGGCAGAGGCGGCAGCGCAGCATGGTGCGCTGGCTGATGCCGTTCGGCTTCTTCGCCGGACTGATGTTCACCTTCATCACCGACCTTCATACCTTTTCCTTCGCCGGCACCTACGGCGAACCCGTGATCGGCGGACTCCTGGGCATGGGCTCCGGCTGGATGGGCAGCTACGCCGCCGCCGCCAGCGTCCGCTCCGAGGCCGACGACCGCATCCGCAGCCTGCGCAACCGCCTGGAGGAAGGCAGCTGGTTGCTGCTGGTGGAGAGCAGCCCGGGGCAGGAGATTCCCTGGCTGATGATTCAGCAGGCCGGTCCCCAGGCGGTGGTGCGCCTGGGCGAAGGATGAGCCGCACGCCCCCCGGCGCCGAGCTGCTGCGCGGCAGCCACGATCCCGACGCCCTCGAGCCGCTGATCGCCCTGGCCGAGCAGGCCCTGCGCGACTGGCAGCCCCACTGGTCGGGGTTCCTCTCCGCCGTGGTCCGGGAGGAGGCGATGGAACGCCTCGGCAGCCTCAGCGAGCTGCAGCTGGAGGCCGTGGGCGGCAGGCCCCAGGCCGAACGCTGCCGGCTGCTGCTGCTGCGCCACGACCTGGCCGATGGTTCTCCCTCCCCAGTGGCGCCCCTGGCGGGGCTGGAGGTCAGCGGCAACTTCCTCTTTGATCCAGCCGAGCCTGGCGATGTGCGCAGCGCCCTGCTGGCCGCCGGTGCCCTCGACGGGGAGCTGGGCGATCTCTGGCTGCGCGGCGACCGGGGCGCCCAGGTGATCGTGGCCCCCGAGCTGGCCAACCGCCTGGGGGGGGGCAAGGCCCTGGTCCGAAGCGTGGAGGTGGAGCTGGAGGCCAGGGAGCTGGATCAGCTGCAGCCGCCCACCAGGCCCCAGCCCCGCCAGCTGGCCACGGTGGAGGCATCCCTACGCCTGGATGCGGTGGCCTCGGCGGGGTTCGGCATCTCCCGCAGCCGCATGGCCGAACTGGTGCGCAGCGGCGCCACCCGCGTGAACTGGCAGCCGGTGACCACCCCCAGCCGTGACCTCAGAACCGGGGACCGCATCCAGCTGGAGAACCGCGGCGAGCTGACGGTGATCTCGATCCAGTCCACCAAGCGCCAGCGCTGGCGGCTGGAACTTCAACGCCATTGAGAGGCGGCAGGGCCGACTGCTAGGTTGCCTTCTCCGATCCTGGCGGCACCGAAAAGGAGCCAACCTCGCAGGATCGTATCGACGGAACTTCCAGGTTCCGAACCCGGGCGATTAGCTCAGAGGTAGAGCACTACCTTGACACGGTAGGAGTCACTGGTTCGATTCCAGTATCGCCCACTGAATCCTCTGCCCCAGGAGTTCAGAATGTCCAGCTCGTCACACCCCTTGGCGGTGGTGATCGGTCTTGGGCGTTCCGGCTGCGGCGCAGCCCGCCTTCTGCAGGCCAGCGGCCAGCGGGTACTGGTGCTGGAGAGCCGCCGCAACCCGGAGCTGGAGCAGCAGGCCACCGCCCTGCGCGCCGCGGGGGTGGAGGTGCAGCTGGGGCGATCCCTGAACGGCGAGTGCTTCACCCAGCTCCAGCCAGGCCGTGACCGGGTGGTGGTGAGCCCAGGCATCCGCTGGGATCATCCGGTGCTACAGGCCCTGAGGGATCGGGGCGTGGGGGTCTGCGGCGAGATGTCGGTGGCCTGGGAGGCCAGTGGCGCCATCCCCTGGATCGGCATCACCGGCACCAACGGCAAGACCACCGTCACCCATCTGGTCAGTCATCTGCTCAACCACGCCGGGCTCGATGCACCGATGGTCGGCAATGTCGGGATCTCGGCCGCCGAATTGCTGCTGGAGCGCCAAGGGCCCGCAGCCAGCCCACCCGACTGGCTGGTGGTGGAGCTGAGCAGCTACCAGATCGAAGCGTCGGCGGAACTGGCACCACGCCTGGGGCTCTGGACCACCCTCACACCCGACCATCTGGAGCGGCACGGAACGCTGGAGGCCTACCGGGCGATCAAGCGCCGCCTGCTGGAGAACTGCGGCGAGCAACTGCTCAATGGCGATGACGCCGACCTGCGCGCCCATGCCGGCAGCTGGGGGCGGGCCAGCTGGGTCACCGCCGGCGGCCGCGATCAGCTGGGTGCAGGCCTTCAGCCCAGTCTCTGGATCGACGACGGGGTGGTGACGGCAGCCTCAGGGCCCCTGTTCCCGGCCACCGCCCTGGCCCTGCCCGGGGCCCACAACCGTCAGAACCTGGTGCTGGCCGCCGCCGCCGCCCTCAGGCTGGGGCTGGAGCCGGCTGTGATCGAGGCCGCCCTGCGCAGCTTCCCCGGGGTGCCCCATCGCCTTGAGCAGATCCGCCTGCTGGATGGCGTGCGCTGGTTCAACGACAGCAAGGCCACCAACTACGACGCCGCCGAGGTGGGCCTCACGGCCGTGGAGGGGCCGGTGGTGGTGCTGGCTGGGGGTGAGATCAAGCAGGGTGATCCCGGGGCCTGGCTTCGGGCCCTCGGGCAGCAGGCAGCCGCTGTGGTGCTGTTCGGCGCGGCCCGGCAGGCCTTCGCCGACCTGCTGAGCGGCAGCGGCTATGGGGGCACGGTGCAGTTGGTGGAAGGCCAGGCCCAGGGTGTGCCCCTGGCCCGGCAGCTGGCCCACCGCCTCGGCTGCCCCACGGTTCTGCTCTCACCGGCCTGCGCCAGCTTTGATCAATACAAGGATTTCGAAGCCCGCGGCGACCATTTCCGCGCCCTGGTGGACGCCCTCTGAACGGCCCCAGGACGCGGGACGTTCCACCCCTGCGTTCACAGCAGCCCAGTGCTGGCCTCCTCACGGGGCGAGAGGGGTGCACCGATCTCCCAGGAGGCCAGGTACTGCTGGATGAAGATCGCCGCCAGGGGAACGGTCACCAGCAGCGGCAACAGGCAGAACAGTGCCGAAATCAGAATCAAAGGGATGATTATCAACTGATAACCAATAAGTCCTATTGCGCTAGGCCCAGAAGATAAATCATTGAAGCAAGCCCAGAAGGCGGGCCAGAGCGGCTCCTCAGTGGTGAACACTCGCCGCACGTAGATGGGGGTGAGCGCCATCACGATCAGGCCTGGAATCACGCACAGCAGAATGCCAAGTCCGGTGGCGACGGAAACCAGCAACCCGGCCAGCACGTAGCGGCGGGGGTTGGCGCGCAGCAGGGCCAGGCTCTCCCGGTAGTTCAGATGATGTCCCGTGGCGAACCAGAGGGCCGGCAGGGCGGAGATCATCACCCCCAGCAGGCCCCCCACCACCTGATAGAGGAGCGTGAAGGGCAGGTTCAGTGCCGACGCCACCAGCTGGGTAACGCTCTCGCGCAGATCAGCCGAGACACCGCCCGTCACCGCCGTGGCGATCAAGGTGATGAGCAGGCTGATCACCACCGAGACCACCGCCAGCGCGATCACCGTGAGCTGCAGGGCCAGATAGGTGCGCCAGTGGGTTTCAAACAGGTTCCAGGCCGACTGGAGGGTGGGTTTCGGTGCGGCTGACTGGCCCATCGCCGTCGTCTCGTCAGGTTGTTCCAGATGTTGTCTAGGGCGGGGGTGCGCCCAGGCCAACCCAACCGACACAAACCCGCTCGATACAATCAAGCTTCCCTGACCCAACGGCCCTGCAGGGCACCCCAGGCGAGATGGCTTACTGGTTGATGAAAAGTGAGCCGGATGTGTTTGGCATCAGCCATCTCGAGCGCGACGGCAGCACCCTTTGGGATGGCATCCGCAATTACCAGGCGCGCAATTTCATGCGCAGCATGACGGTCGGCGATCAGGCCTTTTTCTACCACTCCAACACCAAGCCCCCGGGCATCATCGGCCTGATGGAGGTGATCGAAACGGGGCTGATCGATCCCAGCCAGTTCGATCCGGCCTCGAACTACTTCGATGCGGCCTCCAGCCGCGAAGCCCCCCGCTGGGACTGCGTGCGCCTCGCCCACCGGCGCACCTATCCCCAGCTGCTCAGCCTGGAGGCGTTGCGCAGCACCTTTGATGAGCAGGAGCTGCCGGTGGTGCGCCGGGGCAATCGCCTCTCGATCCTGCCGGTGCCCGAGGCCACGGCCCTGCGGCTGCTGGAACTGCTGGATCCCGGCCGATGAGCCCTGAGCCCCGAGGACCCGGGGCCCGGCTGGCGGATGGAGCCCGCGAGGCCATGGCCGCGATCCAGGCCATGCGGGGCTGGTTGAGGCAGGGACGCAGGGCTTACGGGCAAGCCCCCTGGCTGTTCAGTGGCTTCACGCTGATGGGCGGCAGCGCCCAACTGCTGGGCCAGTCGTTGCAGAACTGGGCCAGTGATGCCCTGGCGGTGGGGGAGGAACCCGTGGCGGTCTCGATGACCCTGATGCTGGCCGGGTTGCTGCTGAGCGTGGGAAGCCTTCTCTGGCTGAATGTGGGGCTGCTGCGGGGGGCCTGGATTGCCCTGGGCGGGCGACCGCCCCGGCTGGCCGAACTGGTGCGCTGGCAGACCGCCGCCATGGGCCGACTGCTGGCGGTGGCGCTGCTGCTGCTGCTGCTGAACCTGCTGATCGTCGCCACGGCCGGACTGGCAGCCGGTCTGGTGAGCCTGGTTCACCCGCTGCTGGCTGTGGTGCCCCTGCTGATCGGCGCCACCCTGCTGGGGGGCCTGTTCGTGACGCAGATCTTCCAACTGCCGCTGGCCGTGGCCGCTGGCCTCTCGCCCGTGGCCACCTTCCGCCACGGCCGCACCCTGATGGCATCCCATGGCTGGCAGCTGCTGGCCCTGAGCCTCAGCCTCAGCCTGATCGTCCTGCTGCCCTTGGGGCTGGCCTTGCTGATCGCCTGGCCCCTGGCCGCGGGATTGCTGGTGGCCTGGCCCCTGGCCCTCTGCAGCCTGACGGCGGCCTACCAGGAGATCGTTGGCGCCGAAGACCGGACAGGCCTGGCAGGCGCCGCCTGATCGGGCTGCTGTTCGCCCGCCCGCTGGAACATGTTGGCCACGTAGCAGCGGGTGACCGCCCTGCTCTGCACTCCGTTCTGGACCAGAAAGCCCGCCAGCGCCGCCTGGATCAGGCGGTATTGATCCCAGTGGGGGTGGGCATCGATGAACTGAGCCATCGAGCTGAGCAGCGCTTCGGGCACATCGGCGCGGAAACTCACCACCCCGGTGTCCGGTTCAGCCAGGGCGCTCTGGGCGGCCGCGGCGACGGAAGCGGTCATGACCGGGGCGATGTCCATGGACAAGGGGAGCTGGTGATGTCCTCCAGTTCCCCACAGCGCCGGGGCCGCGTCAACTCGGGGGCCCAGCCGAGGGAGCCGCTGCTCCCAACCCTGAGACTGGCTGCGGCGCAGGAGCACGGCCGGCCCGCGGCGCCGGCGGCAGCGGGCGTTGAAGTCGAACCAGGGGCCTGTCAAGGGGAGAGTCCAGCGGAGCCGGGTTCTCCCCAGACCCCTGCCGCCAGAGGCCATGCGGCCCCTGAACCTGTGGAAAACCTGTGCAAAAGACCGGGGCCCTGGCCACGCCCCTGGGGAGTGGGCCGGCAATCAGCAGTGCTGATCGCCCGCCAATCCCGCCGCCGGTCTCACAGGGGCAGGGGCTCCAGGGCCCGCACCAGCCCAAGGCCTGCGCCCGGCGCCCAGGCGCCTTCCCAGCCCCGCAGCCCCGCAGCAGGCAGAAGAATGCAGCGCAATCCCCATTGGCCCGGGTCGCCATCGAGGCCCAGCCACCAGCCGCCACGCTCCAGCTCAAGGCTGATCAATTCCTCCTCCATCAGCTGATCGGCGATGGCCTCCAGCTGCTCCAGCAGGCTGAGCAGGCCAGCGCGCAGACCCGAGGCCTCAGCGGCGGTGAGCTCCACCGCCCAGTCGGCGCCTCCGATCAGCAGGGGGAAGGGGACCTTCGACGGATCCCAGACCAGCCTCCAACTCTCGGTTTCAGCGCTGTACCCGCTGGGGGTCAAGGATCAGCCGGGCAGCAGGTCGGGCTGGTCCTGCTCGTCACTGAGCTCCACGATCGCCCGCTGCACGGGCTTGACCATCGAGTCTTCGAGCAGGCCATCGAAATCATCGAAGCGGCGCTGCTTGGCGCGGAAGGCGATGCGAACCGTGGTGAGGTAACGGTTGCTCGACTGACCGATCAGACTTTCAGCCCGCTGGGCCAGTTCCTTGGGATGAACAGTGGGACCGGTGTACATCGAAACGAACCCATTTCCATCAGCTTAGTTCAGCCACTCCCTGGGCCACTGCCCCGCACCCATGACTGCCCCGCTCCCATGGCCGTGACCGGCACCCTGGCGATCGACCTGGGCAGCAGCACCACGGTGCTGGCCTTTCAGCCCAGCGCCGGCGGCCCGCCGGAACTGCTGGCCATTCCGCCCTACAGCAGCGACGATCCCTGCGTGGTGCCCAGCCTGATCTGGCTGGCAAGCCCCCAGAGCGTCCAGCCCCTGATCGGCCGCCAGGTGCTCGATGCGGGCCTGGCCGCCAGCGGCGGCGGCGGCCTCTGCCGCGACTTCAAACGCCGGATCGGTGCCCTCGCGGGCGAGGACGGTCCGGCGGCGGCGGGGCCGGGCGGCGGCGGCGAACCGCTGACCCCTGAGCAGGCCGGCAGCCTTCTGATCACCCGCCTTTGGCAGGCCCTGCCCGCAGGCGTTGAGCCCACCCGGCTGGTGCTCACCGCCCCGATCGAGGGGTACCGGGGCTACCGCCAGTGGCTGCAGCAACTCAGCAGCCTGATCCCCGTGCAGGAGGTGGCCCTGGTGGATGAGCCCACCGCGGCCGCCATCGGCGCGGGCCTGCCGGCGGGCAGCCGGGTGCTGGTGGTGGACCTGGGGGGCGGCACGATCGATCTCTCGCTCGTGGCCCTCCAGGGCGGCGAGGGACGGGCGGCACCGATCGCCCAGTTGCTGCGCTTCGGCGGCCGGGACCTCGATGGTGGCCGCCAGGCCTTGCGCTGC
The DNA here is from genome assembly GCA_030373145.1 of Cyanobium sp. CZS48M. Lineage (GTDB taxonomy): Bacteria > Cyanobacteriota > Cyanobacteriia > PCC-6307 > Cyanobiaceae > Regnicoccus_A. The sequence goes on from JAUCZK010000003.1 coordinate 66,444, forward strand.
GCCGAGGTGATCGGCAAGGCCGGCAGCGCCCTCGGCGGCCGCGACATCGACCGCTGGATCGCGGCGAGCCTTGCCCCGGACCTGGGGGACGACCCCGGCCTGCTGGAGATCAGCGAGCGGCTCAAGTGCGGCCTGAGCGAGGCCGAGGAGGTGACGGCCATCTGGAGCGCTGCCGGAGCCGCCAGCCGCGCCCTGTGCCTTGATCGCCTCCAGCTCGATCGGATCCTGCGGGAGCGGGGGCTGCTGCAGCTGCTCGACGACCTGCTGGAGCGGGTGCTGGCGGCGGCGCGGGCCAAGGGACTGGACCAGGACCAGATCGATGCGGTGCTGCCGGTGGGGGGCACCAGCCGCCTGCCCAGCATTCGCCACTGGCTGGCGGAGCGCTGCGGCTCCATCCCCGTGCGCGACCAGCGGCCAGTGGAGGCGGTGGCCCTCGGCGCCCTCGCCCTCACCCCGGGGGTGCGGCTCAAGGACGTGCTGGCCCGGGGGGTGTCGCTGCGCTGCTGGGATCAGCGCGGCGGGGAACACCGCTGGCATCCCCTCTTCCTGGCTGGCCAGAGCTGGCCCACCGACCAGCCCCTGGAGATGGTGCTCAGCTGCAGCCGCGATGGGCAGCGCAGCCTGGAGCTGGTGCTCGGGGAGCCGATCGAGGAGGACCGCAGTGAGGTGGTCTTCATCGACGGGTTGCCCCAGGTGCGGCGGCGGCCCGCTGGCGAGGCCAGAACACAGCTGTGGGGCTGCCAGCCCGCGCCCGTGCCCCTCGATCCCCCCGGCAGCTGCGGCCTCGACCGGCTGCGGCTGCGCTTCAGCATCGACGCCGATGGGCAGTTGCTGCTGGAGAGCGAAGATCTGCTCAGCGGCAGCCTCAACGCCGCACGGGTGCTCGGTGCGGTGCGCTGAAGCCGCTCCATGGCGCCAGTGGCAGTGGACGACGCGGGGGCTGCCCCCTGTTGACGTTTCCTGGGCCACTGCGTTCATAGAACGGAGACTGAGAGTTCACATCAGCACTTGGCCATCCGCCGCCACAGGCTTCCGCGCTTCTGGCTGGCTCTCACCCTCGGCCTGGTGGCCACCGGAGTGGGCGGAGCCTGGTGGTGGGAATCGCAATTGCCGCGCCGGCTGGAGCAGGCCGCCAACGAGGGGCGCTTCGACGACTGCATCCGCTACAGCGATCAGCTGGCCTCCCTGCGCTGGTTGAGCGGGCGCTCACCGGCGGAGCAGGGCCGCTGCCGACGGGCCAAGGCTGAACAGCTCTGGCGGCAGCAGAAGCCCGAGGAGGCCCTCAAGCTGCAACTGCTGCTGGCCAATTCCGTGGCGGGCACCGAGGCCGACCGGCAGCAGCTGCTGGCCTGGCAGCAGGACCTCAAGAACCGGGCCCTGGCCCGCTTCCAGCAGGGCGACCTGGAGGGGGCCTTAGCCCTGCTCAAGCCCATGGGAGAACATCACCGGCCCGACGGCTCTGCCTTGGGTGACAACCTGCGGGAGTTCTGGTCGCGCAACCAGCTGCAACAGCAGCGGGCCGTGAAACTCGTGGCTGAGAAGCGCTGGTGGGAAGCCCTTGATGCCCTCAACCGCATCGATCACCCCTGGTGGACCACCGCCACAGCCCCCCTGCGGGAGCAGGTGGACCAGGCGATCGCTGGGCTGAAGAGCAAGGAACAGGAGCACCACAGCCACGGCGATCAACCGATCGACAGCGTGCCGATCGCCAGCCTCGATGCCGCCGTGCAACGCCAGCTGGCCACGGGCGTCGACGAGTGGACCGCCTTCACCAAGGCCTGCGCCGAGCTGGGCGGCCGGGTGGTGGAGTCGGGTCCTGAGACCACCTGCCGCCGCTGAAGCCCCCCCGGGGCCAGCCTCCACCCTGGGGGCCCATGACAGGATTGGTCCATCCACTGGGTCCCCAGCGCATGAAGGCCGGAGAACAGGTCCAGGTCAGCCAGAGCGTGGTCGTGTACACCCACCCGGAGCACCGCGGCAAGGCCTTCGACCTTCTCGGACAGCAGGGCGAGGTGCTGCAGGTGCTCGACGACTGGAAGGGCAAGCCCATCAGCCCCACCCTGCCGGTGATCGTGGCCTTCGGACGCTTCCGCGCCCACTTCCGCCCCGACGAGCTTGAAGCGGTGGGCTGAGGGGCCTAGCCGGCGCGAATCAGGAACACGCCGTCTTCGCCGTCGGTCTGGCGCAGGCAGAGCTGAATCGATTCCTGGCGGTTGGTGGGCACCAGGCGGCCACAGAAATCGGGCTGAATCGGCAGCTCCCGGTGGCCACGGTCCACCATCACCAGCAGCCGCACGAGATCTGGACGCCCCCAGGTGTGCAGGGCCTCCAGCGCCGCCCGCACCGTGCGGCCGGTGAAGATCACGTCATCCACCAGCACCAGTTGGCGCCCTTCGATGTCGGAGGGCAGCTGGGTGGCCTCCACCAGGCGGGTGCCCACCCGCTCCAGGTCATCGCGGTGGAAGGTGGGATCAAGGCTGCCCTGGTCGATCGGGTGGCCGCAGAGCTCCTGCAGTTGCTCGGCCAGCACCCGGGCCAGGGCCACCCCCCTGGTGGGGATGCCCAGCAGCAGCAGCTGGCGACTGTCGATCACCCCTTCGAGCACCTGGGAGGCCAGGCGGCGCACCGTGCGGGCGAGATCGTCGGCGGAGAGGATCTCCAGCCGCCGCTGATCGGGTGACGGTGCCGTGGAAGTGTTCACAAGGAACGGAAGTTGGTCGATCCATCGTATGGACGCAAGAATGTTGCCAAAAGCTGACGACCCCATTTCGCGGCCTGGATCATCGGCCTTCAGGAGTAACTTGACCCTGGAAGACGCTTGAATAACCATTCGGGAAGTCAGGGTGAGCGCAAATCCCAGCTCCGGATCTCCGACCCTTCCCTCCGGTCGGGAATCAGCTTCGAGTCGCTTGCGCGACGGAGCGATTCCCCCCGTGGTGCTGACCATTCTTGATGGCTGGGGCTTTCGTGAGGAGGCACGGCATAACGCTATCCAGGGGGCGAGCACGCCGGTGATGGATGCCCTCTGGGAGGCCTATCCCCACACCCTGATCCAGGCCAGCGGCGGAGAGGTGGGTCTGCCCGACGGCCAGATGGGCAATTCCGAGGTGGGCCATCTCACGATCGGCTCCGGCCGGATCATCCGTCAGGAGCTGGTGCGGATCGGCAAGGCCGTGCGCGACGGCAGCCTGGCGGCCAATCCGTCCCTCAACGAGCTGGCGGATCGGCTGCTGCGCGATGGCGGCACCCTGCATCTGCTCGGACTGGGCTCCGATGGCGGCGTTCACAGTCACATCGACCACATCGGTGGGCTGCTGCAGTGGGCCGCCAGCCGAGGCCTCAGCGACATCTGCCTGCATGTGATCACCGACGGCCGCGATACGCCCCCCCAGAGCGCCATCTCCTACCTGGAGTCCATCGCAGCCCAGGTGGAGGCCGCCGGGGTCGGGCGGATCAGCACCATCTGTGGCCGTTACTGGGCCATGGACCGCGACAACCGCTGGGAGCGCACCGAAAAGGCGTACCGCCTGCTGAGCGAGGAGGGCGAGATCAGTTCCCTCTCCTTCCAGGAGGCGATCGAAGCGGCCTACGCCGACGGCATCAACGACGAATTCCTGGAACCCCTGCGGCTGGCACCCGGCGTCCTCAAGCCCGGCGATGGCTTGATCTGTTTCAACTTCAGGCCCGATCGGGTGCGCCAGCTGATCCGCTCCCTGGTGCTCGACGACTTCGACCAGTTTGAGCGCCAGCGCATCAGCCCCCTGCATGTGGTCACCTTCACCCAGTACGAACTGGGCCTGCCCGTGGCGGTGGCGTTTCCGCCGGAATCCCTCGATGGCCTGCTCGGTCAGGTGGTCTCCGCCCACGGACTGCGCCAGCTGCGCACGGCCGAAACCGAGAAGTATCCCCACGTCACTTACTTCCTCAACGGTGGCATCGAACAGCCTTTCCCCGGTGAAGATCGCCACCTGGTTCCATCCCCGCGCGTCGCCACCTACGACCAGGCCCCGGCCATGTCTGCCGACCAGCTCACCGACAACTGCATCGCCGCCCTCAACAAAGGCGTGTATTCCCTGGTGGTGATCAACTATGCCAACCCCGACATGGTGGGGCACACCGGCCGGATGGACGCCACCCAGCAGGCCATCGCCACCGTGGACCACTGCGTCGGCCGCCTGGTGGAAGCCACCAATCGCCTGGGCGGCACCCTGCTGATCACCGCTGACCACGGCAATGCCGAGCTGATGGAAGGGGAGGATGGACGCCCCTGGACCGCCCACACCACCAACCCGGTGCCGGTGATCCTGGTGGAAGGCGAAAAGCGCAAGCTCGGAGGCCATGGGGCCGCTCCCCAGCTGCGCCAGGGTGGCGGCCTGGCCGACATCGCCCCCACCCTGCTGCAGATCCTGGGGCTGCCCCAGCCAGCGAGCATGACGGGCACCTCCCTGGTGGAACCCCTGAACCTGATCAGCCCCCCGGCCACCTTCGCCGCAGCCGTCAAGGCCTGAGCCGTTCGTTAGGTTGGCTGAATGCTCACCACTGTTCTCTCCTGGATCTGGTCGGCCATCGGCCTGTTGCTGATCGGTAGCGTGCTGTTGCACAGCCCCAAGGGCGATGGCATGGGCGGCCTGGCCAGCAGTGGCGGCTCCATGTTCAGCAGTGCCCGCAGCGCCGAGGACACCCTCAACCGCATCAGCTGGACGCTGCTGGGCCTGTTCCTCGCCCTGGCCGTGGTGCTCAGTGCCGGCTGGTTGCGCTGAGGCGACTGAGGCGGCCTGGTCCGCACAGCTGTCCAGCTCGCGAGCTCGCTTTCCCTTCGTCTCCGTTCCCGCCTGTGGATCCGATCAAACGCCGCGGACTGCTCTCCTCCCTGGCCGTGGTGCTGGGCGCGGTCTGGGGAGGTGCCAGAGCCGAGGCGGCGTCCAAGGCCGCCGATCCCAGCTGGCAGCTCAGTGACAGTGAATGGCGCAAGCGCCTGAGCCCCGCCGCCTACAACGTGCTGCGGCGCGAAGGAACTGAACGCCCGTTCAGCAGCCCCCTCAACAGCGAGAAGCGCCAGGGAACCTTCCTATGCGCCGGCTGCCGCCTGCCCCTGTTCAGCTCTTCGGCGAAATTCGAGAGCGGCACCGGCTGGCCCAGCTTCTTTCAGCCCCTGCCCGGTGGGATCGTCACCAAAACCGACTTCAAATTGCTGGTGCCCCGCACCGAATACCACTGCCGCCGCTGCGGCGGCCACCAGGGTCACGTCTTCAACGATGGGCCCCGGCCCACAGGCAAGCGCTACTGCAACAACGGCGTGGCCCTCGACTTCAAGGCCGGCTGAAGCCCCGCGACCGGCGGGATCGGCCCAGGCCCAGAGCCCCCGGATCAAGGCAGCAACGATCAGGCGCCCTGAACAGCAGAAAACCTGAACAGCACAAAAAAAGGGGGGCTGTGCCCCCCTCTGCTGGGATCGATCCGGATGGATGGCGGAGCGGTTTGAGCGCTCCGCCGCTGGGGATCAGTAGTCGAAGTCGCCGCCCATGCCGCCGCCGCCGGCGGGAGCTGCTTCCTTCTTCTCGGGCATGTCAGCCACGATGCACTCGGTGGTGAGCACCATGCCGGCGATCGAGGCGGCATTCTGCAGCCCTGAGCGGGTCACCTTGGCTGGGTCGACGATGCCGGCAGCCAGCATGTCGACGTACTCGCCGGTGGCGGCGTTGTAGCCCTCGTTGAAGGGCATGCCCTTGACGTGCTCAGCGACGACGGCGCCATTGACGCCGGCGTTCTGGGCAATGCGCATCAGGGGAGCCGTGAGGGCGGAGGCCACGATGGTGGCGCCGATCAGCTCTTCGCCGGTAAGGTTGGCGGCCGCCCACTCTTCCAGGGCCGGAGCCAGGTGAGCCAGGGTGGTGCCACCACCAGGAACGATGCCTTCCTCAACAGCCGCCTTGGTGGCGTTGATGGCGTCTTCCAGGCGCAGCTTCTTGTCCTTCATCTCGGTTTCGGTAGCGGCACCCACCTTGACCACGGCCACACCGCCGCTCAGCTTGGCCAGACGCTCCTGCAGCTTCTCCTTGTCGTAGGAGGAGTCGGTTTCGTCCATCTGCTTGCGGATCTGCTCGCAGCGGGCCTTCACCGAAGCCTCGTTGCCTTCGGCGACGATGGTGGTGGTGTCCTTGTTGATGGTGATGCGGCGGGCAGTTCCCAGCATCTCCAGCTTGGTGTTCTCCAACTTGAGGCCGGCGTCCTCGGTGATCAGCTGACCGTTGGTGAGGACGGCGATGTCCTCCAGCATGGCCTTGCGGCGGTCACCGAAGCCGGGAGCCTTGACGGCGGCAACGTTGAGCACGCCGCGCAGACGGTTGACCACCAGGGTGGCGAGGGCTTCCTTCTCGATGTCCTCGGCGATGATCAGCAGGGGCTTGCCGGTGCGGGCGATCTGCTCGAGCACGGGCACCAGGTCCTGCACCAGGCCGATCTTCTTGTCGGTGAGAAGGATGTAGGGCTCCTCGAGCACCGCTTCCATCCGCTCGGTGTCGGTGGCGAAGTAGGGCGAGATGTAGCCCTTGTCGAAGCGCATGCCCTCGGTGACCTCCAGCTCAGTGGTCATCGATTTCCCTTCTTCCAGGGAGATGACGCCCTCCTTGCCCACCTTGTCCATCGCATCGGCGATCATGCGGCCGACTTCTTCGTCGTTGCCGGCGGAGATGGTGCCCACCTGGGCGATGGCGTTGGAGTCGGAGATCGGCTTGGCGTGCTCCTCAATCTTCTTGACGAGGAAGTCGGAGGCCTTGTCGATGCCCTTCTTGAGGGTGATGGCGTTGGCACCCGCGGCCACGTTGCGCAGGCCCGCCTTGACCATGGCGTGGGCCAGGACGGTGGCGGTGGTGGTGCCGTCACCAGCGGCATCATTGGTCTTGGAGGCGGCCTGACGGATCAGGGCCACGCCGGTGTTCTCGATGTGGTCTTCGAGCTCGATCTCCTTGGCGATCGTGACGCCGTCGTTGATGATCTGGGGGGCGCCGAATTTCTTCTCGAGCACCACGTTGCGGCCCTTGGGACCGAGGGTGACGGCGACGGCCTCAGCCAGGATGTCGATGCCTTTTTCGAGGGCCCTGCGGGCGTTCTCGTTGTAGATGATGCGCTTGGCCATGGAGAAATGATCTCTTTTCTAAGGGGACGAGGATGAATTGAAGGGTAACCAGATCTCCGAAGGTTGGAGAATCTGACATCGCCGATCAACAAGCGGTGCTCAGTTGACGATCGCGAGGATGTCTTTCTCGGAGAGGAGAACGAACTCGTTGCCGCCGAGCTTGATGTCGGTGCCGGCGTACTTGCTGTACAGAACCTTGTCGCCCACGCTCACTTCGGGAGCCTGGCGGGTCCCGTCGTCACTGCGCTTGCCGGGGCCGACCTGCACCACCTCACCCACCTGGGGCTTTTCCTGGGCGGTGTCAGGCAGAAGGATGCCTCCAGCCGTCTTTTCGTCCGAATCGGACACCTTAATGAACACGCGGTCCCCAAGGGGTTTGACCGTGGAAACGCTCAGAGAAACAGCAGCCATGAATCCATGCAAATGCGACAAAGTGACGCCTGCGGCGCCACGACAACGGCGAGTTGGCACTCGGGCCCGTTGACTGCCAACTTAGGCCAAGCGCCTGCACCTCTGCCATCCGATCCCTGTGCGGGTCACCGAACCTGCCCAGTCAGTTCCCACCGCCAGCCGCCGTGGCCTTGACGGACAGGCGGCGGCCTCAGTGGAGCTGGCATGGGGGAGTGGTAAGGTTGCGCCGCTTAAGGCGGGGTGCACCCGCTGCGCGAACCCTTTTCTTGACCTATGGCTGCTGCACCCGCAACCTCCAGCACCTCCACCGGCGCCAAGGGCGTTGTTCGCCAGGTGATCGGTCCTGTGCTTGATGTTGAATTCCCCGCAGGCAAGCTTCCGAGGATCTTCAACGCCCTGCGCATCGAAGGCCGCAACTCGGCCGGACAGGACGTGGCCCTGACCGCTGAAGTGCAGCAACTGCTGGGTGATCACCAGGTCCGTGCCGTCTCGATGAGCTCCACCGACGGCCTGGTGCGCGGCATGGAAGCCCTGGACACCGGCGCACCCATCTCCGTGCCCGTGGGTGAAGCCACCCTGGGCCGCATCTTCAACGTGCTGGGTGAGCCGGTCGACGAGCGTGGTCCAGTCGCCACCAGCCTCACCTCCCCGATCCACCGCGATCCTCCCAAGTTCACCGAGCTGGAAACCAAGCCCAAGGTCTTCGAAACCGGCATCAAGGTGATCGACCTGTTGGCCCCCTACCGCCAGGGCGGCAAGGTGGGTTTGTTCGGTGGTGCCGGCGTCGGCAAGACCGTGCTGATCCAGGAGCTGATCAACAACATCGCCAAAGAGCACGGCGGAGTGTCGGTTTTCGGTGGAGTGGGCGAGCGCACCCGCGAAGGCAACGACCTCTACGAAGAATTCAAGGAGTCCGGAGTAATCAACACTGAAGACCTCAGCAAGTCGAAGGTGGCTCTCTGCTACGGCCAGATGAACGAGCCCCCCGGCGCACGTATGCGGGTGGGCCTCTCGGCACTCACCATGGCTGAGCACTTCCGTGATGTGAGCAAGCAGGACGTGCTGCTCTTCATCGACAACATCTTCCGTTTTGTGCAGGCCGGCTCCGAGGTGAGTGCCTTGCTGGGCCGCATGCCCTCCGCCGTTGGCTACCAGCCCACCCTCGGCACCGACGTGGGTGAACTGCAGGAGCGCATCACCTCCACCCTCGAAGGCTCGATCACCTCAATTCAGGCCGTCTACGTTCCCGCCGACGATCTCACCGACCCGGCTCCCGCTACCACCTTCGCCCACCTCGACGCCACCACGGTGCTCAGCCGCGGTCTGGCCTCCAAAGGCATCTACCCCGCCGTGGATCCCCTCGATTCCACCAGCACGATGCTCCAACCCGCCGTGGTGGGTGATGAGCACTACCGCACCGCACGGGCCGTGCAGAGCACCCTTCAGCGCTACAAGGAACTGCAGGACATCATCGCCATTCTCGGCCTCGACGAGCTCTCCGAAGATGACCGCCGCACGGTGGATCGGGCCCGCAAGATCGAGAAGTTCCTCTCCCAGCCCTTCTTCGTGGCCGAGATCTTCACCGGTCAATCTGGCGAATACGTGAAGCTTGAGGAGACCATCAAGGGGTTCAACATGATCCTCGCCGGCGAACTCGACGACCTCCCCGAGCAGGCCTTCTACCTGGTGGGCACGATCGATCAGGTCAGGGCCAAAGCCCAGAAGATTGCCGCCGAAGCCAAGAAGGGCTGAGTTCCACCATCCCATCCCCTTCCTGAGCACCCGTCACCATGACTCTCAACCTTCGCGTTCTGGCTCCCGACCAGAGTGTCTTCGACGGCACTGCCGATGAGGTGATCCTGCCCAGCACCTCCGGCCAGGTGGGCATCCTCACCGGCCATGTCTCGATGCTCACGGCCCTTGATGTGGGCGTGATGCGCCTGCGGGCCGGCAAGGACTGGACCAGCATCGCCCTGATGGGTGGCTTTGCCGAAGTGGAGGCCAATGAGGTCACCGTGCTGGTGAACGGTGCCGAGCTGGGCTCACGCATCGACGCCGGCAAGGCCGAGCAGGAGCTGGAGCTGGCTGAGCAGAAGGCAGCCGGATTTGAAGGGCAGCCCGCCAGCACCGAAAAGGTCAAGGCTCAGCAGGACCTGGCCCGCTCCCGCGCCAGGCTCCAGGCCACCAGAGCCAACTGAGGCGGCGGGGCTCTGCATGAGCCTGCGATTCTTTCTCGATTCGGCCGATCCTCTCGACTGGGAGGAATGGATGTCCACTGGGTTTTTCCACGGCATCACCACCAATCCCACGCTGCTGCGACAGGCCGGCCAGGTCTGCAGCGTCTCTCACCTGCGCTCCCTCAGCCGGCGGGCCCTCGATTTCGGCTGCCAGGAGCTGCATCTGCAGGCCTGGGGGCGCGAGCCCGAAGCGCTGCTGGATTGCGCCCTGGCCCTCGCTGAGCTGGGCCCGGGGCAGATCACCATCAAGGTTCCGCTCACCAGGGCCGGCACCACCGCGGCGACGGCGCTGATCGCCCGCGGCATTCCGCTCACCTTCACCGCCTGCTACGAAGCCCCCCAGGTGCTGGTGGCCGCAGCCCTCGGCGCCCGCTACGTCGCCCCCTACCTGGGCCGCATCCAGGACCTGGGCCGGGATGCGGCCCAGGAGCTGATCACGATGCAGCAGTGCGTGGATCACAGCGGCTCGAGCCTGAAGCTGCTGGTGGCCAGCCTGCGGGTCACCGGCGACCTCAGCCGCCTGGCGGCGGCCGGGATGACCACCTTCACCCTCTCCCCCCAGCTGGCGGCGGCCCTGTTCAGCTGCGAGGCCAGCAACGCCGCCGCGGCCCGCTTCGACGCCGATGCCGACGCCACCCTGGTGCAGCAGTGAGCAGCAAGGGACAGGAACTCGGTCTGCAGCTGAGGGCCTGGCACAGGGCCGGCACCCCGGGACTCAGCAACGGCAGGGCCATCGCCAACCGGCTGGTGGATCTGCTCGGGGCCGAGGAGCGCCTCAAGGGCCCTGTGCGCGATCTGGCCGACCAGCCCCTGCTGCTGCGGGCCCTCCAGGAGAGCGGCGCCGGCCGCAGCACCTCCGTGCAGCTGCTGGCCGAGCAGCTGGGCAGCACCTATGCCCCAGCCGTGCTGGAGGAACTGCTCGATCTGCTGGAGGCGGCCACGGGGGTGACGATCACCCGGCCCCAGGGTCCTGGGCCCAGCGCTGGCTCCGCCGCCGCCCAGAGGCCTGAGCCGCAGTCGGCGGGGCGGTCGCTGGGGCACTCGCTGCGGGCCATGGGCCCAGGAGTGGCCCTGGCGGCGGGCGCGGCTCTTGTGCTGCGCTGGCTCAGCGGTGAACTGGACCGCTGGCTGTTCCGGTCGTGGGGCTGGCAGGGCTGGCTGGTGCTGGCGCTCACCCTGGCACTGCTGCAGGCCCTCAGCCTCGGCCCGCTGAAGTGGACACGGCGCCAGTGGCCCCTGGAGCAGGCCGATGCCAGCGAACCCCGCCAGGCCTGGCGCTGGATCACCGCCCCCTGGATCCACCACAACCCCCTCGAAGCGGTGCTGAATGTGGCGCTGCTGCTGCTGATCCTGAGGGCTCCCTCACCGCTCCCCCTGGCCGATGTGGTGCTGCGCTACACCCTCACCAGCCTGGCCACCACGGCCCTGGCGCTGCTGGTGGCGGAGCGGCGCACCGGCGAGCGGCGCTGGGATGGGGCCGCCGGAGCGGTGAGCGCCCTGATCGGCCTGGCGGCCGGGTCCAGCCTGCTGCACTGGCGTGCGCTCTCCTTCAACCTGGGCCCGATCGAGATTCCCAGCTGGGTGCTGCTGCTGGTGTACGGCGCCCTGCAGCTGGGCTGGCAGCTGCCCCGCCAGAGCGAGGACGATGACAGCCGCCCCCTGGATCGCCTGCTCAGCAGCCAGTGGTGGTGGGGCCTGGCACTGGGGGTGGCCTGGGCGCTGGTCAACCGCTTGGACACCCTGCTGCAGCTGGCTCTGAAGGCGAGGGGAGCCGGGGGCTGAGCGGGATCAGATCACTTCAGATCTGGTTTCTAATCTGGGTTCAGCTCTGCTACCCCGCACTGATCGCGGCCATGTAGCGCCCCCACAGCTCGGCCACCAGGGCGCCGCTGGCCGCCTGGGCCGGCCGGTTGTCGTCGTTGCCCATCCAGATGGCGGTGAGGATCTCCAGCGATGGGGAATAGCCGATGAAGAGCACGTCAACGCCGTTGTCGGTGGTGCCGGTCTTGCCGCGGCCATCGGCCACCACCGCCGCCGCCCGGCCCGTGCCGCTGCGCACCACCGCCGCCAGCAGACCGTCCATCACGGCGGCATCGCTCTCGCGCAGCAGCTGGCGGGGCTGCTCACCGATGGGGGTGGTCACCCCCCGCTCCGGGCAGGTGGCGAGGCTGTAGATCGAGCGGCAGATGCCCAGGTCGTAGATCTTGCTGACGCCATGCATCGGCACGCTGCGGCCCCCGTTGGCCACCACGGCATAGGCCCGGGCCAACTCGTAGAGCAGGGTTTCACGGCCGCCGAGCATGGTGTTGAAGTCGGCGTCGAGGGGGGTGCTGATCCCCAGCTGACGGGCCTTGCGCACCACCTGCTTCAGGCCGGCTTTCTGCGCCAGGCGCAGGGCCACCACGTTCTCGGAATCGGCGAAACCCCGGGCCACACTGATGCTGCCGCTGCCACCACCGCCATGGCGACAGCCGGCCACGTAGGAGAGGGGGGCACAGGAGATGGCCTCCTCGGGGCTGGTGCCGGCCTCCAGCGCCGCCAGGTAGGGGAAAAGCTTGAAGGTGGAGCCGGGCTGGCGCAGGGCCTGGACACGGTCGAAGCTGGAGCGGGAATAATCACCGCCACCCACATAGGCGAGGATCTTGCCGCTGCGGTAATTGAGCGAGATCAGGGCCCCCTGGGTGAGCCCCACCCCCGCGGCTGGCCCCTCAAGGAAGCGCTGCAACTGCTGCTGGGCGAGCTGCTGCAGCTTCGGATCGATCGTGCTCACCACGTAGTAGTTGCCGCCTGAGGTCTTCTGCGAGAGGTTGAGGCCGAAGCGGGTGCCCTCCAGCTCGCCAAGCACGTAGTCGCTGAAGAAGGGATAGCTGGAGAAGCTGGAGTCGCGGCAGGCCGAAGGATCGATGTTGAGGGGTCGCCGCTGGGCATCGATCAGTTGCTGATCGCCCAGATAGCCCTGCTCATGCATCAGCTTGAGCACCAGGTCGCGGCGCTCACGGCCGGCGGTGGGATCCTTGGTGTTGCAGGGGCTGTAGCCATTGGGGCTGGGCAGCAGGCCCACCAGGAAGGCCGCCTGTCCCACGTCGAGATCCGTGGCCGACTTGCGGAAATAGAGCCTGGAGGCCTGCTCGAAGCCATCGGTGCCGAGGCCCAGATGGGCCCGGTCGAGGTACATCTTCAGGATCTGGTTCTTGCTGTAGCCCACCTCCAGCTGCAGGGCCACCCACAGCTCCCGCAGCTTGCGGCTGAGGCTGTAGTCGGTGCCCACTTCGGGGTAGTAGATGCGGGCCACCTGCTGGGTGAGTCCGCTGCCGCCGCCGCTGCCCAGCAGCACCGAGCGCATGGTCCCAAACAGATCGACCCCGCTGTTCCAGCCGAAGCGCGCCTCCTCCGAGGCCATCAGCGCCTGGCGCAGGTGCAGGGGATAGGCCTGCAGGGAGGGCAGAGCGGTGGCGGAGCCCTCCTTGGCGTCAATCTGCTGACCGGAGGACGAGACGATCTTCACGGAGCCCGAGATCAGGCGAATGCGTGAGCCACCACCGACGGAGGAGACCAGCAGCAGACCGCCCACCAGCAGTCCGGAGCCCAGCAGGCTGCCCAGGCCCAGCAGGTGCAGGGCCTGCTCCAGCGGGCTGCGGAAGTGCAGGTAGCGCAGGCGTGGAGCCGATCCCCTGAGCGGCGAGCCCAGCTGCACCTGATCGCCATGGCGCAGGCGGATGGAGCGGATGCGGCGGTCACGGTGGAAGAGGCCGTTGGCGGAGTTGAAGTCTTCGAGGGCGAAATCGCGCTCGCCGGGGCGCGGCTTCTCCAGGATCGCGTGCACACGGCTGAGGCTCTCCGCCTCGATCGGCAGCTCACAGGCTGGATCGCGGCCGATGCGGTAGCGCCCCTCCGAGAGCACGGTACGGCTGATCCGCCGCTCCCCGAGCCAGAGCTCCGCCACGGCCTGGCGTTCCAGCAGCTGGCCCCACGCCAGGCGAATGGCGGCGGGGCGCCCATCGGGCCCTCCACGCCTCCAGGCGGCCAAGAAACGGCGCCAGGCGCTGCCTGGAGTGGACGGCTCGACCATGCGGAGCTGAACAGGCAGGCCCTGGGGATACGCTACGCGCAGCGATCTCCCCGCCCGTGCTGAGCCAGCGCGATCCCTGGGAGCCCTTCAGGCTCTGGCTGGCCATCACGATCGGGCTCTATGCGATCCGGGCCAGTTTTGCCGCCACCTGGGTGGGGGCCATTCCCGGCTGGGTGCTGCTGGTGATGGTGCTGGTGGCCCTGCTGCTGGCCAGCAAGGCCCTGCTCTTTCCCGGCCGGGTGACCCCGCAGCGCACGGGCGATGGTGGCTGGTGGAGCGACCTGCAGGACGACTGGCGCCTGTGGTGGCGCCGCCGCCGGGGCAACCCATGACCCCACCTCCAGCCCAGCTGCGCCTGCGGGATCAGCCGGACAAGCTGGCCCGGCTCGATCCCACCCGGCCCCTGACGATCGGACGGGAGGGCAACAACCGCCTCTGCATGCCTGAGCAGCTCGGGCTCTCCCCCCACCACGCCGTGGTGCGCCACTCCAGCAGCCACCAGAGCTGGGTGGTCTGCGACTGGCAGAGCGTCGATGGCACCTTCCTGCGCGGGGAGCGTCTGCAGCAATGCCGGCCCTTGGCCGATGGCGATGAGATCCGGCTCGGGCTGCGTGGTCCAGTGCTGATCTTCGAGCTCACCGCTGCGGCCCCCGCGGTTCAGCCAGCGGCCCGGGCGGCAGCGGCGCCAGCGGCCCAGCCGGCGGCGGCAGCGGTCAGCAGCCTCGACATCGCTGGCCAGCAGATCCCCCTGGAGCAGATCCGATCGGCCACGGTGCAGAGCCGGCCCCGCCACCCCCACATCTTCAGCTGGTGGCTGCTGGTCTGCCTGGGCGGTCTGCTGCTGCTGCCGTTCCCCGTCCTGTTCTGGCCCCTGGAACTGGCGGCCCTGGCCGGCTGGATCCTGCTGGGCTCCCGCAAGGAGCACACCCTCACGGTGGTGCTGCGGGATGGCCGCGCCCAGCGCCGCAGCTTCGCCAACCGGCTCACGGCCCTCTCCCATCGCAACGGGATCCGCAAGGCCATCGGCCAGAGTCTGGAGGCCTGAACGCCGAAGCCAGCCCTCCGTGACCTGGATCCTGCCGGAAGGCGCCAGCCTTGATCTGGAGGGGATCTCCAGCCCACTGCAGGTGCTGCGCGGGCTCGGTGGCGGCAGCCAGGGCCAGGTGTTTGAGGTGGAGGTGGCCGGCGAGCGCCTGGCCCTGAAGTGGTATCTGCCGGCCTGCATCGCCCGCGATCCCCACCTGAAGCGGCGCCTGGGCGAGAGCATCCGCGCCACCGCCCCCAGCGAGGCCTTCCTCTGGCCCCTGGCCCTGGTGACGCCCGGCCCTGGCGCCTTGCCGCTGCTGCGGCTCGGCGAACCGGGCTTCGGCTATCTGATGGAGCTGCGGCCGCCGGGGTTCGTGGGGGCCCATGAGCACGTAGGCGGCCACCTGGCCATCGGTCTTCTCCAGGTGCTGCGGGCCAGCTTTTCCCTGGCTGAGGCCTTCCATGCCCTGCACCTCAAGGGCCTCTGTTACAAAGACATCTCCCTGGGCAACCTGTTCCTTGAGCCCTCCAGCGGCCGCATCCTGATCTGCGACAACGACAACGTGGATGTGGATGGGCGGGATCTGGGCAGCGTGCTCGGCACCCCGGGATTCATGGCCCCGGAGATCCTGATGGGCCGGGCCCGGCCGGGGGCCAACAGCGACCTCTTCTCCCTGGCGGTGCTGATCTTCCGCCTGCTCACCCGCCACGATCCGCTGCGGGGCCGGAGGGAGCTGGTGATCCGCTGCCTGGATGAGCCCGCCCGGCGCCGTCTCTACGGCGAAGACCCCCTGTTCATCTTCGATCCGGTGGATGCGAGCAACCGCCCCGATCCGATCGAGCACGCCGCGGCCCTGATCACTTGGCCGATCTACCCCGAGCCGATCCAACGGCTGTTTGAGCAGACCTTCTGCGCCGGGATGCAGGAACCCCAGCTTCGGGCGCTCACCGGCCAGTGGATGGCGGCCCTGGCCGCGGCCCTCGACCAGCGTCAGCTCTGTGGCTCCTGCGGCCAGGAAACCTTCCCCGCTCCCAGCGAACCGGCCCCCCTGTGCTGGAGCTGCGGCTGCCCGCTGCCCCCCCCCACCAGGCTGCGGCTGCCCCACGGCCTGGTGACGGCGGCGGCCGGCAACGAGCTGCATCCACACCACTTCGATCGCCTCCTGAGCCTGCGCCTGGATCAGCCCCTGGCCCGGGTGGAGGCCCATCCCAGCGCTGGCGGCCTGCTGGGGCTGCGCAACCTCAGCGACCAGGCCTGGCGGGCCGAGCTGAACACCGGCCAGCAGCTGGTGCTGGGGCCGGGACAAGCCTGTAATCTCGCGCCACTGGTGCGGCTGATCACGCCGTCCGGAGCGGTCGAGCTGCCCTGCTGAGCCCCCCTCGAGCTTGGATCCGATGCCCTTCCCCAACGTCAGGCTCGCCAACCGGCCGCTGCACTTCATCTACATCTGCGATTGCTCCGGCTCGATGGCGGCCCAGGGCAAGATCCAGGCCCTGAACCAGGCCATTCGTCAGTCGTTGCCGGGTATGGCAGAGGTGGCCCGCCAGAACCCGGAGGCGCGGGTGCTGGTGCGGGCGGTGAGCTTCGCCGACCGGGCAGCCTGGCACCTGCAGCAGCCCACGGAGGTGCAGCAGCTGCAGTGGCTGGATCTGCAGGCCGGCGGCATCACGGCCATGGGCGAAGCGCTGGAGCTGGTGGCGGCGGCGCTGCAGTCGCCGCCAATGGAGGAGCGGGCCCTGCCGCCGGTGCTGGTGCTGATCTCCGACGGCCAGCCCACCGACGACTTCGACGCCGGCCTGGCGGCGCTGATGCGCCAGCCCTGGGCCCAGAAGGCGGTGCGTCTGGCGATCGCCATGGGCCACGACGCCGACACCGAGGTGCTGCAGCAGTTCATCGGCAGCGATCCGGGCGGCGGACTGCCTGCCGGAGAAATCCCCGGCGCCAGCGGCCGGAAGCCCCTGCACCGCTCCGGCCGCTCGCCCAGGCGCCCCCTGCAGGCCAGCAATGCCACGTCCCTGGCCCAGTACATCCAGTGGGCCTCCACCGCCGTGGTGGGCGCCGCCTCAATGCCAGCCAGTCGGATGGCGGGCTCGGGGCCCCAGGCCAACATCCCCCTGCCGGATCTGCCCCCCACCTTGATGGATCTCACCGACGACGTCGGTCCCCTGGTGTGGTGATCGGCTGGTGCCCGCCGCTGCAGGCCCGGCGCATCGGGGCGGCCCACCAGCGCCAGGGCCGCCCCTGCCAGGACGCGGTGGCCGTCGCCCAGTGCCGCAGCCACGACGGCCAGACTGCGCAGGTAATGGCCGTGGCCGATGGCCACGGCGGTGAGCGTTATCCCCTCAGCGACGTGGGCAGCGCCCTGGCCTGTGAGCAGGCGCTGCTGGCGGTGGAGGAGCACCTGGGCGCCACGGCCCTGGGAGGGCCCCAGGCACCCGACCTCGACGCCTGGACCAACTGGCTGGCCACAGGGCTGCCCGAACAGATCCACGGCCGCTGGCTGGCCCTGGTGCGGAACCACTGGCAGCAGCAGGCCAGCCCCCCCGAAGCCGAGGTGCTACGGCTCTATGGCACCACCCTGGGGTTGGTGGTGATGACTCCCAGCTGGTGGGGGTACACCGGTCTGGGCGACTGGGACCTGGTGCGCCTGAACGCTGATGGGCCGGCGGAGCTGCTGAGCGAGGAGCCGGCCGAGGTGGGCAGCGGCGAAGCCACCGGCAGCCTCTGCCTGGAGCAGGCCGCCCAGCTGTTTCGCAGCGGGCTCCTGCCGATCGAGGCCCCGGGAGCCCGTTTCGGGCTGATGCTCAGCACCGATGGCATCCGCAAGTCGTGCGCCACCGACACGGATTTCCTGGTGCTCGCCGCCCACCTGATCGCCACCCCCACCGCCGGCGCCAGCGAGGCACTGGCGGCCAATCTGGAGCAGATCACCAGCGAGGGCAGCGGCGACGATGTGTCGGTGGCGATGGCCCTGCATGGCAGCTTCGACCCCACCACAGAGCTGCCGGCTGCTGTTGAGCGCCCCCCCGAGGCCAGGAGCCTGCCGGCCCTGCTGCCGGCGCTGCTGGGGGGCCTGCTGCTGCTCAGCACCGGCGTCGGTGCCAGCTGGTACTGGCTGCAGCAGCGGGACCTGCTGCTGCAGCAGGCTGAGGCCGTGCGCCGCCAGAGCCGCCAGCTCTGCGCGGGCCCACCCGGCGCCATCGCCGGCACCCTCAGCAGCAGGCGCAGCCAGTTCATGGGTCTGCTCCAGGGACGCCTGAAGGCCGCGCCTCTGCTGGCCGCGGCCGAACTCGATCCCCTCGGGGCCCTGATCGCCAGCAGCTTCGATCCCGCCAGCGGTGGGATGGTGCAAGGGCAGGCCCTGAGCGCCCTCGGCCTCTGCCCGCTACTCCTGGCTGCCTTGCAGCGCCAATGGCGAGCCACTCCCACCCCCATCCCTGATCCCCCCGCCCGATGAACGACCACCAGCTTGGAGTCGCCCTCAGGCAGCAGGTGCTCAGCGACCTCCAGCAGGGCCGAGGGACCGAGGGTCGCCGCCTGCAGGCGCTGGCCGGCGATCTCTGCGGCGAAGAGCAGCTCAAGCTGCTGCCGGCCCTGCGTCATCTGCTGCTCTCGGCCGCCTTCGCCAGTGCGGTCAGCCAGAGTCCGCCCCTGGGCGGTTCGCGGCTGCAGCCCCGGCTGATGCAGGAACTGGAGGAGGTGTTCAACCCCACCATCTGCCAACGCATGGAGAGCGTGGTGGAAGGCCTGCTCGGCCAGTCGCTCGCCCAGGCCAGGGACTCCGTTTCAGAGCCAGCGCCAGCACAGCTGGCGCCCAGACCCGCGCCGGCGCGCGCCACTCCCAGGCCAGCAGTGCCAGCTCGTGCACCTCGACCAGCGCCAGCCAGCCGAGGCGGGGGCAATAATGCTCTGCTCAGTGGTCTCGCCTTTCTGAGCGGCGGCCTGGCGGTGGCCCTGGTGGGCGCCGTGCTGCTGCTGCGGCAGTCGCCCCCCAGCAGCGTGGAGATCCCCTCCACCCCCGGGCCCAGGGCGGTGGCGCCAGCCCCCAGCGCGAAACCGCTCGCACCACCCCAGCAGCCGAACCTGCCGGAACCGGAGCCCATCACCCCGCCGCAGCCGCCAGCCGCCAACACCGACCAGGCGATCGCCGCCGTGGAGGGCCTCTACGCAGCCCTCAGCGGCAAGTCGTACGGCCAGGCCCGCCGCTTCTTCGGGGGCACGGCGGCCGATCAGTTCGATCCCGCCTTCTTCAACCAGTTTGAGCGGGTGAGCGTGGCCGATCTGCGCGAAACCGGCCAGGAAGGCTCCATCGTCTCCCTTCAGGGGGTGGTCACCTTCGCCTACCCCGACGGCAGCGTCCAGAGCGAAAGTCGCCGCTTCAGCGTCGACACCGCCAGCACCCCTGCCCTGATCACCGCCAGCGAGTTCGGGGGGGTGATCAAGGCCCGCTGAGCCGGCCGGACGATCAGGCGGTCCCGCAGAAGGTGACGTCCGGGAACTTGACCTTGGCCTCATCGAGGCCCTTGCCCTTGCCCTCTTCCTGCCAATAGTTGATCACCTCGGTGGCCTTGTTGAGGATCTCCACCCGCTCGTTGTCGGTGATCCAGGACTTGGCTTCGAGCTCACCCTTGAGCGTTTCCCAGGCATCTTCCCGGGGCCAGAAGAAGTAGGCGGTGAGGGGGCTGGGGCCGCCACCGACGATCTGATCCACGGCCAGGGCCACGTTGTCGGGCAGCCAGAGGATCTTCAGCAGGAAGCGACCCTCATCGGCCTTGGGGGTGCGACCGGAGGGGACCCCGTCCTCATCAACCGTGGCCGAGGCCAGGGCGGCACTGGCTCCGCGCAACGGAGGACGCCCCTGGGTGGGAGCCTCATCAGCGGTGCTCACCGCCACGGCCGCCTCAGCGGGGGTCTCTGTCGTGGCAGCGCTTTCATTTGCCGTCATGGTTTCGGCGCTCAAGGCAAAAAGGCAAACAACTAACGTACCAGTCTCCGAACCAGCCTCCCTGCAGCCGCGCGCCGTCCTTCTCTTCGACATCGACGGGGTGATCCGCGATGTCAGTGGCAGCTACCGCCGGGCCATCGCCGAAACCGTGCACCACTTCGGCGGCTGGCGGCCCGAACCGCGGCAGATCGACGCCCTCAAGGCCGAGGGCCAGTGGAACAACGACTGGCAGGCCTCGCTGGAGCTGCTGCGGCGCGGGGGACTCCAGCCCCTGCCGGCCATGGCCGCGCTGGTGGAGGTGTTCAGCCGGCTCTATTTCGGCGGGGATCCAGACGCTGAGGCCAGTGGCTGGAGGGGCTTCATCCGCAGCGAACCGTTGCTGGTGGAGCAGAGCTTCTTTGAAGCACTGACCCAGGCCGGCATCGCCTGGGGTTTCGTCAGTGGCGCCGAGCCGCCCTCCTGCCGCTACGTGCTTCAGCAGCGCCTGGGCCTGGTGGATCCCCCCCTGATCGCCATGGGCGAAGCAGCGGAGAAGCCCGATCCCAGCGGCTTTCTGCGCCTGGGCCTGACCCTGGCCAGCACCCCCGAAGGTGGCCTGTTGCCTCTGGCCTACCTGGGCGACACCGTGGCCGATGTCCACACGGTGATGGCCGCCCGGCGCCAGCGCCCGGACCTCCAGCTGCTCAGCCTGGCGGTGGCCCCGCCACATCTGCATCCAGCCGAGCAGGCCAGCGCCCGGGAGAGCTACGAGCAGGGACTGCGCTCGGCAGGGGCGGATCGAATCCTCCCTTCCACCGCCAGCCTGGAGCCAGGCCAGCTGCTGGACTGGCTGGGGGCCGTTCCCCTCAGCGCTCCATCGCCGTCGGCGATTTGAGGGCGGCGGCGCTCAGCACCTCGTGGCCTGTCTCGGTCACCACCACGTCGTCCTCGATGCGGATGCCGATCCCCTTCCAGCGCTCTTCGATCGCAGGCTGTCCCTCCGGCACCTCCAGTCGGTCGCTCACGTAGAGCCCAGGCTCCACCGTCAGCACCATGCCCGGCTCCAGCGGCTGGGGATGCTCCCCGAGGCGGTAAGCGCCCACATCGTGAACATCAAGGCCCAGCCAGTGACCGGTGCGGTGCATGTAGAGGTGGCGGTAGGCCCCCTGCTCGATCAACTCGTCGACCGTGCCCCGAAGCAGGCCGAGCTGCACCAGGCCCTCCACCAGCACCCGCAGGGCCGCCCCATGCACCTGCTCAGCATCGGCGCCTGGAGCCACGCTGGCGATGGCCGCCAACTGGGCCTCGAGCACCAGCTCGTAGAGGGCCCGCTGTTCGCCGCTGAAGCGGCCGCTGATCGGGAAGGTGCGCGTGATATCACCGTTGTAATAATCCGAAACACTGCAGCCGGCATCGATCAGCAGCAGATCCCCATCACGGAGGAGCGCATCGTTGCGGATGTAATGGAGCACGCAGGCGTTGTCGCCGCCGGCCACGATCGAGCCGTAGGCGGGTCCGCGGGCACCCTGCTCCAGGAAATGCTGCTCGATCACCGCCTGGATCTGGCGCTCGCTCAGACCCGCACGGGCCACCTCCCGGGCCAGCTCATGGGCTTCGGCGGAAATACGCGCCGCCTCCCGCAGCCGCTCCAGTTCGGCCGGGCTCTTGCGCAGGCGCATGTCCTGCAGGATCGGGCAGGGGGCCACCAGCCCCAGGGCGGCATGGCCCGTGCGCGGGGCACGATCGAGCTGCTGGCCCCAGGCCTGCAGCACCAGAGGCTCCACAACAGCGTCGCGGCCCACCCGGAAGGCGATCCCCTCGGCGCCCTGGAGGTAGTCGGCGAGGCGGCTGGCCAGCTCGGCGCGGGGGTGGGCCAGATCGGCGCCGAACTTCTCCACCGCCCCCTCGCAGCCCCAGCGGAAGCCGTTCCAGACCTCGGCGGAGGGATCCCTGGGCTCAACGAAGAGCACGAAGGGGTTGTCGCTCTGGTGGGGCAGGAAGAGGGCGACGGCCCCCGGCTCATCGAAGCCGGTGAGATACCAGAAGTCGCTCTGCTGGCGGAAGGGATACTCCACATCGGCGTGGTGCCGCACCAGTGGGGCCGCGGGAATCACCGCCGCCGCACCGCCCAGGGCCTCCAGGAAACGCACACGACGCTGGTGGAACTCGGCCTGGGGGATCACCATGGGGTCTGCGCCTCTAGCGAGAAGATGGCATACCCCATTGAATGAACGTGTTCCCATGCCGCGATCGGCCGCGACATCAGCCCGATGAATGAGCTTCTGGGTCTGGCTGCCTTGGTGGTGGTGATCCTGATCGGCTCGGCTGCCTGCTCCGGAGTGGAGGCGGCCATGCTCACGGTCAATCCCCTGCGGGTGCACGAACTGGCCAGCAGGCCGCGGCGGGTGCGGGGGGCCAAGGCGCTGCTGGCGTTGAAGAACCGCATGGGCCGGGCCCTGGCCGTGCTGGTGATCCTCAACAACGGCTTCAACATCTTCGGCAGCCTGATGCTGGGCAGCTACGCCGGCTGGGTGTTCTCCACGCTCGGCGTCAACCGGATCGCCCTGCCGCTCTTCTCCGTGGGGCTCACCGTGCTGGTGATCATGCTCGGCGAGATCCTTCCCAAGGCCCTGGGCAGCCGCCTGTCGCTGCCGGTGTCGCTGGCCAGCGCCGCGCCGGTGAGCCTGCTGCTGCGGCTGATGCTGCCGCTGGTGTTGCTGCTGGAGCGGATGATGCCGGCGATCACCGCCGAGAGCGAACTCACCACCGACGAGGAGGAGATCCGCCTGCTGGCGCGGCTGGGCTCGCAGAAAGGCCAGATCGAAGCCGACGAGGCGGCGATGATCGCCAAGGTGTTTCAGCTCAACGACCTCACAGCACGGGATCTGATGGTGCCCCGGGTGGCGGCTCCCACGGTGTCGGGCCATGCGCCGCTGGAGAGCGTGCGCGATCTGCTGCTCACCAACACCGCAGGCTGGTGGGTGGTGCTCGGTGAAGAGGTGGATGAGGTGCTGGGGGTGGCCAGCCGCGAGAGCCTGCTGGTGGCCCTGGTGGAGGGTCGCGGCAGCCACAGCGCCCTCAGCCTCACCGAACCTGTGGAGTTCGTGCCGGAGATGATCCGTGCCGACCGTCTGCTCACCGCCTTCCGCCGCAGCAGCCATTCGGTGCGGGTGGTGGTGGATGAATTCGGCGGGTTCGTGGGGGTGATCGGTGCCGACGCCGTGCTGGCGGTGCTGGCGGGCTGGTGGCGCCGGCCCCAGCCCGTCGGGGAGGCCCAGGGATGAGCCCAGCGGCCATGGCCCCGCCACCGGTCCTCGATCGTTGTGAGCAGCTGCTGCTGCGCTGGCGCGCCCAGCTGGCCCTCAGTGCCCGGGAGCGCTCCAGCCTGGGGCCGGAGCTGGCCGCCTTCGATCGTCAGCTGGCTCGGCTGCGGCGCCGGGAGCTCCGTCTGGCTGTGCTCGGCCGGGTGGGTGTGGGCAAATCCAGCCTGCTCAATGCCCTGCTCGGGGAACCCCGTTTCGCCACCGACCTGGCCCATGGCTCCACCAGGGAGCAGCAGCGCCAGCCCTGGCCCGGGGCGATGGCCGGGCCGCTGCAGGTGCAGCTGGTGGACACCCCCGGCATCGATGAGGTGGCCGCCGCCGCCCGCCATCGCCTCGCCGCCCGGGTGGCCCTGGGGGCTGATCTGGTGCTGATGGTGCTCGATGGCGACCTCAGCCGGGTGGAAGCCGAAGCCGTGCAGCAGTTGCTGAGCTCAGGCAAGCCCCTGCTGCTGGTGGTCAACCGCCTCGACGCCTGGCCGGAAGGGGAGCGGCAGGCCCTGCTGGCCAGCATCCGCCGCCGGCTTCCCGCCGGCGCCCGGGAGCTGGAGCTGGTGGCCGTTGCCGCCGCGCCCCGGGCCGGAGTGCTGCGGCCCGACGGGCGGGTGCGCAGCGAGCCACAGCCGCCGCAGGTGGAGCCCCTGCGCCAGCGGCTCAACGGCCTGCTGCAGGCCCATGGGGAACTGCTGCTGGCCCTCAACGCCCTGGCGGCCGGGGATCGCTTCAACCAGCGCCTTTCGCACTGGCGGCTGCAGCAGCACCGCCGGCAGGCCCAGACCCTGATCGGACGCTTCGCCGCCCTCAAGGCCACCGGTGTGGCCGCCAACCCCCTGATCCTGCTGGATCTGGCCGCTGGACTGGCCCTGGACACGGCCCTGGTGCTGCAGCTCTGCGAGCTCTACGGGCTGCAGCTGAGTGGTCCCCAGGCCAGGGCACTGCTGGGCCGCCTCTCCGGCCACAGCGCCCTGCTGGGCGGCGCCCAGCTGGCCCTGCAACTGCTGCTGGGGGCCGTGCGCAATGTGCTGTTGCTGGCGGCGCCGGCCACCGCCGGGTTGTCCCTGGCTCCGGCGGCGCCGGTGGCCCTGGCCCAGGCGGCCCTGGCGATCCAGACCACCCGCCGGACCGGGCGCCTGGCGGCGGCCGCCCTGCTCAAGGGTGCCCAGCGCGGCCGCGCCCGCCCCGGGGCTCTGCTGCGCCGCCTGGGGCGCCATGACCCCCAGGCCCGCCAATGGCTGGAGCAGTGGCAGCAGGAGGGCCGAGAGCCTGTGAGCGCCAGCCTGCTGCCGTGAGTGACTCCGCCGGCCAGCCGGCCTTGGTGGCCCTGTTCGGCACCAGCGCCGATCCACCCACCCTGGGCCACCGCAGCCTGCTGGCGGGGCTCAGCCAGCGCTACCCCCTGGTGAGGACCTGGGCCAGCGACAACCCCTTCAAGAGCCATGGGGCACCCCTGGCCGTGCGGGCCGCCCTGCTGGAGGCGGTGGTGGAGGGGCTGGGGAGTCCCAACCTCCGCCTCGACCAGAGCCTGAGCAGCCCCAGGGCCCTCGACACCCTGGAGCGGGCGGCGCGGCAATGGCCCCAGGCGGAGCTGGTGTTCGTGGTGGGCAGCGACCTGCTGCCCCAGATCCAGCGCTGGTACGCGGCCGACGAAATCCTGCGCCGCTGCCATCTCGCGGTGGTGCCGAGGCTGGGCTGGCCGCTCGACTCCCTGCAGATCGAGCAGCTCAACCGCCGCGGTGGCCAGGTGGAGGTGCTGCCCCTGCAGATCCCGGCCACGGCCAGTTCCGCCATCCGCCGGCACCCCGACCCCCAACTGGTGCCGCCGGAGCTCTGGCCGGTGCTGCTGGAGCAGAATCTCTACGGTCTGCGCTCCTGCCAGGCCAGCCGCCCTCCCCTGCGCTGATGCGTCTCGCCCTGGCCCAGATCAATCCCCTCGTGGGGGATCTGCGCGGCAATGCCGCCCAGCTGCTGGAGCAGAGC
Organism: Cyanobium sp. CZS48M; assembly: GCA_030373145.1. Taxonomy (GTDB): domain Bacteria; phylum Cyanobacteriota; class Cyanobacteriia; order PCC-6307; family Cyanobiaceae; genus Regnicoccus_A. Next base: position 91,544 of record JAUCZK010000003.1, read on the forward strand.
CAGCGGGCGGCGGCGGCGGGCGCCGATCTGGTGATCAGCCCTGAGCTGTCGCTCTGGGGCTACCCCCCGCGCGACCTGCTGCTGCGCCCCTCGCTGCTGCAGCTGCAGGGGCAGGTGCTGGAGACCCTCGCCGCCGAGCTGCCGCCGGATCTGGGGCTACTGCTGGGCCTGGTGGAGCCGATCGCCGGCCGCGAGCTGCCGGCCCTGCACAACGCCGCCGCCCTGGTGCACCGGGGCAGCTGGCGGGTGGTGGCCCGCAAGCGGCTGCTGCCCAGCTACGACGTCTTCGATGAACGGCGCTACTTCCAGCCCGGAGACCAGGCCTGCCTGCTGGAGTGGCCGGGGGGCGGTCGGGTCTGGCGGTTGGGGCTCACCATCTGCGAAGACCTCTGGGTGGAGGAGCGGGTGCAGGGCCACCGGCTGGCGGGGGCCGACCCGGTCGCGGAGCTGGCACCCCAACGCCCTGATCTGCTGCTGAACCTCTCCGCCTCCCCCTTCGCCCAGGGCAAACCGGAGCTGCGCCTGGAGCTGGCGGCGGCGGCGGCGGCCCGGCTGGGCTGTCCGGTGGTCTACGTGAACCAGGTGGGGGGCAACGACGAGCTGGTCTTCGACGGGGGCAGCTTCGTGATCGATCCCCAGGCCCGGGTGCTGCGCCAGCTGCCCTGCGCCCAGGTGGCCCTTGAGCTCTGGGAGCCCAGTCCCCGGGACCCGGCAGCAGCACGGACACCTGCAGCGGCGCCAGCGGCCCCGGCTGCGGCACCGCCGCAGCCGCCGGAGCAGCTGTTCCGGGTGCTGGTGCTGGGGGTGTCCGACTACGCCCGCAAATGCGGCTTCCAGCGGGTGGTGCTGGGGTTGAGCGGCGGAATCGATTCGGCTCTGGTGGCGGTGATCGCCGCAGCGGCCCTGGGGGCTGAGCGGGTGCAGGCCCTGCTGATGCCTTCCCCCTACAGCTCAGCTGGCTCGCGCCTCGATGCGATCGATCTCGCCGACCGGCTGGGACTGCCCCACCAGACCGTGGCGATCGAATCGCTGATGGGGGCCTTCCACCACAGCCTGGATCCCGTTCTGGAGGGGGGACCCCAGGGGCTGACGGCCGAAAATCTGCAGTCACGCATCCGCGGCACCCTGCTGATGGCGGTGGCCAACCAGCAGAGTCGCCTGCTGCTCTCCACCGGCAACAAGTCGGAGCTGGCGGTGGGCTACTGCACCCTCTACGGCGACATGAACGGCGGGCTGGCGGTGATCGGCGATCTCTACAAGACCACCGTTTTCCGGCTCTGCCACTGGCTCGACAGCGAGGCCGCCCTGGTTTGCCGCCGGTCCCTGGGCCTGCCCGCCAGCGGCGAGCTGATCGGCGCGGCGATCCGCACCAAGCCCCCCAGCGCCGAATTGCGGCCCGACCAGCTCGACAGCGATTCCCTGCCCGACTACGACCAGCTCGATCCCCTGCTCAGGGCCTACATCGAGGAGCTGCGCTCCCCCGAAGAGCTGATCGCCACTGGAGAGGTGGAGGCCGAGCTGGCGCGGCGGGTGTACCAGCTGCTGCGCCGCGCCGAATTCAAGCGGCGCCAGGCGGCGCCCCTGCTGAAGGTGAGCGGCCGGGCTTTCGGTGGCGGCTGGCGCATGCCCATCGCCGCCGGACCACTCAGCTGAGCCATGAGTTGAGCCATGGGATGAGCAATCCGTGCCCAATCCGTGGCGAAAGCTGGCGATCGGGCGGCCAGCCCGCCAACCTGGAAGGAGCTTCTCAGTGGCATGGCCAGCATGGGCCCAGCGGCACCGATCGCGAGCATCGGTGTTCCCCGGGAGATCAAACGGGATGAACAGCGGGTGGCCCTCAGCCCGGATGGGGTGAGGGAGCTGGTGTCCCAGGGCCTGGAGGTGCGCGTCGAGGCCGGAGCCGGCCAGGGGGCCGGCATGGAGGACGCCAGCTACGCCGAGGCCGGAGCCCGCCTGGTGGGACGCGAGGAGGCCTGGGGTGCCCATCTGGTGGTGAAGGTGAAGGAACCCCAGGCGGAGGAGTTTCCCTTCCTGCGCGGTGATCAGGTGCTGTTCACCTATCTGCACCTGGCGGCCTATCCCGAGGTGGGCCGCGCCCTGCTGGAGGCGGGCACCACCGGCGTGGCCTACGAAACCGTCCAGCTCGACAACGGCAACCTGCCGCTGCTGGCGCCGATGAGCGAGATCGCCGGCCGGCTGGCTGCCCAGGTGGGGGCCCATCTGCTCGAGAAGCCCCATGGCGGCAGGGGGGTGCTGATGGGCGGTTGCGCCGGGGTGCGGCCGGCGCGGGTGATCGTGCTCGGTGCCGGCACCGTGGGCTGGCATGCCGCCCGGGTGGCCGCGGCCATGGACGCGGAGGTGTTCCTGCTGGACCACACACCCCAGCGCCTGCGCCAGCTGGAGCCCCAGCGGATCGGGCGGATGGTGAGCCTGGTGAGCAGTAACAGTCTGATTGAGCGGTTGGTGCCCAGCGCTGATCTGGTGGTGGGCGCCGTGCTCACCCCCGGCAGCCGGGCCCCCACCCTGGTGGATGAGGAGGTGGTCAAGCGGATGAAGCCCGGCTCGGTGATCGTCGATGTGGCGATCGATCAGGGGGGTTGCATCGCCACCAGCCGCGAGACCACCCACACCGATCCCGTGGTGACCATCCACGGCGTCCAGCACTATGCCGTGGGCAACATGCCCGGCGCCGTGCCCTTCACCTCCACTGAGGCTCTGGTCAGCGTCACCCTGCCCTACATCATGGGCATCGCCGGGCGGGGTCTGGTGGAAGCGGTCACCGAGCGCCCCGAGCTGCTCTCCGGCCTCAACACAGTGGATGGGGCGGTGTGTCATCCCGGCGTGGCCAAGGCCCTGGGGATGCCGACCCGCCATCCGATGGCCTGTCTGCGCTGAGCTGCTCCATCGCCGGCAGGGGCCGCCGCAGGGCCGCCGGCTGAAGACCCTCCCGCAGGGCCAGCACGAGGCCCGCCGCCTCCGCGTAACTGGCGGCGGCGATCGCACTCAGGCCAAGGCCCTCGGCGTTCACCTGCAGCAGGCAGGGGTTGCCCTCCACGGCGATCAGGGGGATTCCCCGCTCCGCGCAGGCCAGGACCGCTTCACCGCCGAGGGCACCGGCGGGGGCCACCACCGCTCCGATCCGGCCGGGATGGATCACGGCCTCGTCAAGGAACCCAGAGCCAGAGCCAAACCCAGGCCCAGACCCACTGCGCAGGGGGATCAGGTCGGGGGCCCGGCTCAGGCCCACCAGCACACAGGTCAGGAAGGTATGACCCAGTTCCTCCGCCGCCGCCAGGGGATCCAGGCGTGGGTCCAGGGCCAGGGGGGCCAGGGCCGGGGCATGGGCGCAGGGCAGGCCCAGCTGGCGGCTGAGCAGGTGGCTGATCACGGCTTCAGCCCCGGCCAGGGCATCCACGCCGCTGCCCTGGCGGTAGGAGGCCAGGGCTTCGCTGCCGGGGTCGTCGGGGAAACGGGCCACCACAGCGATGGCGGTGGCGCCGGCCTGACGCAGGCGCTCCCCCGCCCGGATCAGGGCATCGGGGCGGCCGATGCGGCCGCTGCTCACCCCGCTGGGGCCCAGCGAAAGGCTCACCTCCAGGGGCACGTCGGTGCTGATCACTGGGCCGATCGAGAGGCCCAGGCTGGCGCGGCAGGCCTCCGCCGCCTGTCGGTGGCGCAGGCGCAGCTCCTCCTCGATGCCGGCATCCAGCAGCAGGCCCACCCGCTGCGACGCCACCGGCGCCAGGGCCAGATCGCCCGCCGCGAATCGATTCAGGGCCCAGCCCTCCACGTAGTGGATCCGCGGATCACTCCAGTAGAGGGAGGCCGCATTGAGGACATTGGGATGGGTGATCAGGCAGCCGGAGGCCGCCGCCAGAAGCCGGGCCGCCGGCAGGCCATCACCGGCATAGCCACCGATGGCGCAGCCGATGCCGGTGGGAATCACCAGCAGGGTGGGCAGGGGCCGGCTCATGGCAGCACCAGCAGCACCGCCTCGATGCGCAGCCGCCGCCGCTCCTTAGACCCCCCAGTGGCCGGCAGAGCAGCCGTGATGGCCCAGCGCAGAGCCTCCCCCTGCCCCCGCTCGGCCAGGGCGGAGCGCACCTGGGGCAGCAGCGGCCCGGGGGCGGCATCCAACCAGAAGTCGACTGTTGAGAGCCGGAGCACAGGCGGGAGCTTCAGCGCTGGAACTGGCCGAACTGGGCCTCGTAAAGCGCATCTTCCTGGCCCGCCAGCAGGCTCAGATCGCTGCGGGGATAGGAGACACAAAGCAGGGCATAGCCCTCGGCCCGCAATTCGGCCTTGACACCCATGGCATCGGGCTGGTGCACCTCCCCCTGGCGCAGCCGGGCCGCACAGGTGGTGCAGACGCCGGAGCAACAGGAGCTGGGCAGGGGCACACCCGCCTGCTCCGCTGCCGCCAGCACGGTCTGATCGGCCCGGCAGGGAAAGGTGTGGCTGACGCCGCCAAGCTCGGCGGTCACGGTGAAGCTGTCACTCATGGCGTGGTGGGGACGCGGCAGGGGAGCTGTGGCTCCAGCGGTTCATGGCTCCATCTTCCTGGACGGCGGGTCCCCAGCCAGGGGCAGCTCCAGCCACTGGCCGGGATGGGGCGCCAGATATTCCGGCGGCTGCAACTCTGCAGGGCCGCAGGCCGGAGCCGTCAGGCAGAGATCGAAGCTGATCGAGAGGCGCAGGTCGTCCTCGTCGTCGCTGGGCAGCACGGCGTGGTCGGTGCTGGAGGGGAAGAGCAGCAGCAGGCCCGCCTGGGGGGCCACGTCGTGCCAGCCGGCATTGAGGGGATGACCCTTGGCGATCGGCCCGTCATGACCCACCGCCAGACCGGGCACCAGCTCATTGCTGTGGCGTCCATTGAACAGGCGCAGGCAACCGTTACGGCCACTGCCATCGCCGTTGAGGTAGTACACGGCGCTGAGGTGGGCGTTGGGGTGGTGATGGCGGCCCACCACCTGGCCGGGCTCCGCCACCACGGGCCAGCAACGCTGCAGATGCAGCCTGATGCGATCGAGATCAAAACCAAGATCCCGCAGGTAGTGCTGGGCTTCACGGCTCACCTGCTGCAGCAGCCAGCTGAACTCAGGCCGCTGATGCAGTTGCCAGACGCCATGGAGATCCCCGGTCCAGGCGCAATCCGGATCGGGGTTGGACTGCAGCTCGCCGCGCAGGGACAGCACCTGCTGGAGCATCAGGGCCGAATCGAGGGGATCCGGCCTCAGTTGCACCCTGGCGATCGCCAGGGGAAAGAGGCTGAGGATCGCTCGATCCGGCTCAGGCCATGGCTGTGGCACCACCCACCACTTCCAGGATCTCCTGAGTGATGGCCGCCTGGCGGGCCTTGTTGTAGTCGAGGGTGAGGCTCTTGGCGAGGGCCTTGGCGTTGTCGCTGGCGTTGTTCATCGCCGTCATCCGGCTGGCCAGTTCACTGGCCGCCGACTCCTGCAGCGACCGCAGCAACTGGTTCTCCAGATAGAGGGGCAGGAGGGCGTTGAGCAACTGATCCGGGCTCTGCTCGAAGACAAAGTCGGATTCCAGGGCCGGCTCCGCGTTCGTCGCGGTACCGCGCTCCACCGCCAGCTGCCCTTCCCGGGTGGTGAGACGGAAGATCTCGTCGTCAGGGCTGGCGATGCCCTGGGGATCAAGGGGCAGCAGGGTCTGGGTAACCGGAGCACTGCTCACCAGGTTGATGAACTTGGTGTACACCATCTCCACGCGGTCGGTGGAGCCAGAGAGGAATTCGGCCAGGATCTGATCACCGATGCCGCGGGCCTCGTCAGCGTTCGGAACCTGATCCAGCCCTGTGAAGGTGGCCGTGATCGGATAGGACCGGTTCTGGAAATAGGTGATGGCCTTGCGGCCGATCAGCACCAGCGAAATCTCGTAGCCCTGACCCTTCAACTCAGCGAAGCGCTGTTCCGTGCGCTTGATGATGTTGGCGTTGTAACCGCCGCAGAGGCCCCGGTCGGCACTGACCACCAGCAGGGTGATGTGACGCAGGGGGCGCTCCTGCTCCAGCAGGGGCGTGTTGACCACGTCCTCGAAGCGCAGGCGGGATTGCAGATTCTCCAGAACCCGTGCCAGGCGGTCAGCGAAGGGCCTGGAGCGCAGCACCTGCTCCTGAGCGCGCCGCACTTTGGCGGCAGCCACCAGGCGCATGGCCTCGGTGATCTTGCGCGTGTTCTTGACCGAACTGATCCGGTCGCGGATTTCCTTGAGGTTGGCCATGGATGGGGGACCTCAGGCGGCGGCCAGAAGGGTGGACTTGACTTCGTTGATGGCGTCCTTGAGCATCGACTCCGACGCTTCGCTGAGCTGCTTCTCGCCCTGCACGTTGGCGATGAACTCGGGCTTGTTGGACTTGAGGTAGTCGCGCAGCTCACGGCAGAACTGCACCACCTGATCCACGGGCACCTCGTCGATCAGACCCTTGACGCCGGCGTAGACCACCGCCACCTGCTCCGCCAGGATCAACGGGCTGTACTGGGGCTGCTTGAGCAGCTCGCGCAGGCGCTTGCCCCGACCCAGCTGCGCCTGGGTGGCGGCATCGAGGTCGGAGGCGAACTGGGAGAAGGCCGCCAGTTCGTCGAACTGGGCCAGTTCCAGCTTGAGGGTACCGGCGATCTTCTTGATCGCCTTGGTCTGGGCGGCACCACCCACCCGGCTGACGGAGATGCCGACGTTGATGGCGGGCCGCAGACCGGAGTTGAACAGGTCAGAGCTGAGGAACACCTGACCGTCGGTGATCGAGATGACGTTGGTGGGGATGTAGGCGGAAACGTCGCCGGCCTGGGTTTCGATGATCGGCAGGGCGGTCATGCTGCCCTTGCCCATCTCATCGGAGAGCTTGGCGGCCCGCTCCAGCAGACGGCTGTGGCAGTAGAAGACGTCGCCGGGGTAGGCCTCACGACCTGGGGGACGGCGCAGCAGCAGCGACATCTGGCGATAGGCCTGGGCCTGCTTGGTGAGGTCGTCATAGACCACCAGGGTGGCCTTGCCTTCGTACATGAAGGACTCGGCGATGGCGGCACCGGTGTAAGGAGCCAGGTACTGCAGGGCCGCGGGCTCGGAGGCGCTGGCGGTCACCACCACGGTGTAATCGAGGGCGCCACGCTCACGCAGCACTTCCACCACGTTGGCCACCGAGGCCGACTTCTGGCCGATGGCCACATAGACGCAGACGACACCCTCACCCTTCTGGTTGAGAATGGTGTCGATGGCGATGGCGGTCTTGCCGGTCTGACGGTCGCCGATGATCAGCTCGCGCTGGCCGCGGCCGATGGGAATCATCGCGTCGATGGCCGTGATGCCGGTCTGCATCGGCTCGTGCACCGACTTGCGCTGGATGATGCCGGGGGCCATCGACTCGATCAGGCGGGTCGAGGTGGTGGCGATCTCGCCTTTGCCGTCGATGGGCACACCCAGGGGGTTGATCACCCGTCCAAGCATCGCCTCACCCACCGGCACCTCGGCGATGCGGGTGGTGGCCTTGACGGTGCTCCCTTCCCGGATGCCGATGCCATCGGTCAGAAGCACGGCGCCGACGTTGTCGTCTTCGAGGTTGAGGGCAATGCCTTCACTTCCATCTTCGAACTGGACCAGCTCGCCTGACATGACCTGCTGCAGGCCATAGATCCGGGCGATGCCATCACCCACCGAAAGCACGGTTCCAACGTTGCTGACCGAAACGGACTTGTCATAGTCCTCGATCTGCTGCTTGAGGATGGCGCTGATCTCGTCTGGGCGGATGGAAACCATGGGAGGGAGTTCCCCAAATGGGGAGGAGATGGAAGGAAGGAGTGGAAGGCGGAGGGAAGAGAGCTAGCCGGCCTTGGCCAGCGCCAGTCCGAGTCGACGCACCTGACCGGCCAGGCTGGCGTCGATCACCTGGGAACCCACGCTGACAACGAACCCACCGATGAGGGTTGGATCGATGTGCAGATCGAAGTCCACCTTGTCGGTGCCGGCCATGGCCAGAACCTTGGTGTGCAGGGCCTGCTGTTGCTCCTCGCTCAGGGGGGAGGCGGAGGTGATGCGGGCCAGGGAGATGCCGCGCTGCTCCCGGTAGAGCTCCAGGAAACGATCCAGGACCGCATCGAGGATGGAGATGCGTTGACGATCGGCCAGCACCTTGAGCAGGATCAAGAAGGTCGGGGTGATCTCGTTCTCAAAGAGGGTCACGAGGACCTTCTTTTTAGCCTCGGGCTCAATCACTGGGGAGACGAACGCGGCCCGCAGCTCGGGAGAGTGATGCCAGATCTCGAGCAGATCCTTGGCCTCCTTGGCCAACAGGTCGGCTTCTTGGCGCTGATCAGCCACCTGAAGCAGGGCTTCGGCGTAAGGGGTGGAAATGGAGTTGAGCAGTGGCATCAGGCTTGCCCGAGGCTGTTGATGGATTGGTCGATGAAGCGGGCCTGGGCGTCAGCATCGAGCTTGCCGGGCAGGGATGCCAGAGCCCTGTCAATGGCCCGGCGGGCCGCTTCACGGCGCAGCTGCTCGCTCACCCTGGCGGCTTCCGAATCAAGGTCGGCGTCGGCACCGTGCTTGAGGCGGGCCATCTCATCGACGGTGCGGCGCTCACTCTCCAGGCGCAGAGCGTCGGCCCGGGCCTTGGCATCGCTGCGGATCGTCTCAGCCTTCTTCTGGGCGTCGGCCAGATTCTGCTTGGCGACGGCCAGCTCGGCGCTGGTCTCCTGAAGGCGCTGCTCAGCGTCCTGGAGATCGGAGAGGATGGTGGCGCGCCTGGCCTCGAGAATCCCACCGAGCACCTTGGGCAGGAACCACACCAACGCGGCGATCACGATCGCCAGGTTGATGATGTTGGTGTCGAAGAGGTTGAGGTTGAGGCCGAAGCCCCCCTCACTGGCCAGGACGAAAGGAATCAAGGGGATGGTGCTCATTGGGCCGCCAGCAGACGGGTGACGATCAGATCGCCGAGCCGGTCGGCTTCAGCGTTGAGGCTGTCTTCAGCCTGCTTGCGCAGGCTGTCGATCTCAAGCCGGGCAGCCTCACGGCTGCCGTTGGCTTCCGCCTGGGCCGCGGCCAGGGCGCTGCGATAGAGACGGTCCATCTCCTGCTCGGCAGCCACGATCGTGGCCTGGGCCTGCTGGCGGGCTTCGCGCAGCTGCTGGCGCAGATCGGTCTCCAGCCGCTCGGTCTGGGCCAACTGCTGCTTGGCTTCGGCACGGCTGGTGGAGATGTAGCTCTCACGCTCCTCGACGGTCTTGCCGACAGGGCGGAAAAAGAGGGCGTTGAGAATGAAGGTGAGGAGGACCACCTGAACCGCCATCAGCGGCAGGGTGGCATCGAGGTCGAACAGACCTCCCTCGGGAGCACCTGCTGCGGCAAGCAGTAGCCAGCTGGTCATGGGGCGGGGACGCTGGAGGGATCGAGGGAACCGCGCCGACCTGGGGCCGGAGGGGTCGGATTGGAACAGTCAGTGGGAGAAGGGATCGGGGACCGTGGCCTCTGCCCCGGTGCCCCGTTCCTGCCGGAGGAATCAGGCGAAGGGGTTCGCGAAGAGCAGCACCAGGGCGACGACCAGGCCGTAGATGGTGAGCGCTTCCATGAACGCAAGGGAGAGCAGCAGGGTGCCGCGGATCTTGCCTTCGGCTTCGGGCTGGCGGGCGATGCCCTCGACAGCTCCGCCTGCAGCGGTGCCCTGGCCGATGCCGGGGCCGATGGCGCCGAGGCCGACGGCCAGACCGGCAGCCACAACAGACGCTGCAGAAGTGATGGAATCCATGGTGGAACGTTGGGGATGTGGGGCGCCGGAAAAGCGCGGGTTGAACCTGGCGCCTGGGACATCTCCGCTGGGGAGATGGGCCCGGTCGAGACCGGACCTGCGCGCAGGAGATTTAGCAGAACGTCGGACCAGCCCGGGGGAAATGGTCAGCCGTGGGGGGTCAGTGCTGTTCTTCGTGCACCGCTTCACCGATGTAATAGGCGGCGAGGGTGGCGAAAATCAGGGCCTGAATGGCGCTGGTGAACAGCCCCAGGAACATGGCCGGCAGGGGCACCACCAAGGGCACCAGGAACGCCAGCACCGCCACCACCAGTTCGTCGGCAAGGATGTTGCCGAACAGACGGAAGGAGAGGGAGAGCGGCTTGGTGAAATCCTCGACGATTTTGAACGGAAGCATGATCGGCGTGGGCTCCACGTAGTACTCGAAGTACCGGAAGCCCTTGCGGCTCAGACCCGCATAGAAGTACGCCAATGACACCAGCAGCGCCAGGGCGATGGTGGTGTTGATGTCGGCGGTGGGAGCACCCAGTTCACCGCTGGGCAGGTGAATCAACTTCCAGGGCACCAGGGCACCGCCCCAGTTGCTGACGAAGATGAACAGGAACAGGGTGCCGATGAAGGGCAGCCAGTCGCGGTAGGCCTTCTCGCCGATCTGCTCCCGGGCCAGGTCACGCAGATACGCCCAGATGAACTCCAGCAGGTTCTGCACGCCCCGGGGGTCACGCCCCAGGTTGCGGGTGCCGGCCACCACGAGGGCCAGCAGGGCGCCGATGACCAGCCAGGAGCTCAGGAACACCTGGCCGTGGATCTGAAATCCACCGACGTGCCAGTAGAGGTGCTGACCCACCTCCAGTTCGGCGAAAGGAAGAAAAAGAGGCAACGGGACCATCGAGGGGTACAGAGGTGCCGCTGAAGCGACGGATGGGGTGATCAGGGAATCGAGGAATCGCTGATCAGGGGCGGACGAAGGCCTGAAGCAGAAGCGCCGGCTTGTAGAGCAGGAACCCGATCAGGGCCGGAAGGATCTCCAGCTGAGGAACCCGGGAGCAGCCCAGCACGAGCACCACCGGAACCAGCAGCTGACCTTTGCCCACCTGTTTGGAGTCGGGGCCGATACGTCCGACGCTGCGAGCCAGAAGCCGCAGGTAGAGCATGCCGGAAACCGCTCCAACCGAGAGGCTCAGAGCTGTGGTGCGATCGAACAGGTAGGCGGCCACGGGGACAGCCAACACTGAAACGACCAGGGTGGAGAGCAACAGACGCCGTTGCAGGCGCAGGTACTCGTCCATGCCGTTGTCGATCTCGTCCACCACGGGGATGGACTCGGGGGATGGGGCCGGCGGCACCAGGGTGGGGACCGCCAGTTCTCTCCCGGCCAGGCCACGCAGCAGAGACGACCGCAGATCAGAAGCCTCCTGGGGGGAACCCTCAGGGGAATCAGGACCGGCTGAAGGGCCGGATGCGGGGGTGGCCTGCAAGCGCGTCAGCACATCGGAAAAGGCGCGCGGAATCTATCACGAAGCTGTTACATCCCAGTGCCGGAGGCCTCGCCGCCAGGGGCCAGCAACAGCAGGCGGCGGCTCCAGAGCCGGCGCGCCACCGCCGCCTGCTGAACGGGCGGCCAGCCCAGGGACAGCCCCCCGATCGGGGTGAACTCCGGGGCCGTCTCCAGGGCCTTCAGCAATGCCAGCTCCTGGTCGTCGAGCTCGATCGGCCTGAGGTCAGGGTCGAGCAGGGTCGCCCCCGGCCAGCCCCAGAGGCAGGGGTTGCGGCGGCCGCCGGCCGCCAGCAGGTCCCCGTCGCTGTCCCAGGAGCTCAGGCGCAGGGGACCTCGGCTGAGGAAGAACTCGAAGTGGCTGATGTCGGGGTCGAGGCTCTCCACCAGCGCCCAACGCTGGCGATCGGGCAGGGCCCGGGCCCGCTCCAGCAACTCCCCCTGCAGCAGCCGGGCCGGATCCCAGACCTCGGGGTTGGAGAAGCCGGCAAACTCCAGGCCAGCGCTGGCCACGAAACGGAACAGGCCGTCGAGCTGATAGCTGGTTTCCTGGGGGTGGAGGTACATGTCGGCGAAATTGGCGTCCGCCGCGGTGTCGAGGGCCCAGCGCTGCTCGTGGTGGCGGCGCAGGCGGTTGCCCTCCGGCAGCTGCTCGAGAAGGGCACGACCCAGGCGCAGTCCCTCGCCATCGCCCACCACCTGCAGGGCCGTGAGGGCCCGCTGCACCCGGTGGATCTCCCAGCGGCCGCCGTCGGCATAGAGGAAGAGGTGCAGCAGCCCACCGGGCTTCAACAGCGCCGCCAGGGCCTGCAGCCCCGCCTCAGGCTGGCGCAGGTGGTGCAGCACCCCCACTGAATTGATCAGATCGAACGGGCCTTCGCCATCGAGCTCCAGCAGGCTGCGCTGCTCGATCCGCAACGACGGGCAGTGGCGGGCGCCACCGGAGCGGCGCAGCCGTTCGCGGGCCACCTCCAGGGCACCGGAGCTGATGTCAACCGCCAGGACCTCCGCGCCGGGGTTGAGATGAACCAGGTAGTCGGTGCTGACGCCGGTGCCGCAGCCGGCGTCCAGCAGCCGTGGGGGCGGGCCCGCCTCCGGCAGGCGGCCCGTGCAGGCACTGCTGACGCAGGGGTAGCTCCAGCGCCAGTTGTAACCCGGTGGGGGGCCGTCCTGGAGCGGATCCCCGGGGTAGGGGAAGCGGTCGTAGAAGGCGCTCACCGCCGGCGTGGCGGCATCGGCGGGGCCAGAGCTCATCGGCGAAGCATGCGATCCATGGGGAGCTTTTCATGGGCCGCCCCCCCCAGCGGGCCCCTGGGGGCCGCTGCAGACAATCCAGCGCGGTCCGCTGCAAACATTTGTTCATGGCGGCCGGGAGGGCAGGAGCCCAGCCGTAACGTGGCCAGGCCCGGTACACGCCCGTTCATGACCGTGACCGCCAGCAGCGGCAGCACCAGGGTCAGCCCTCAGCGCTACGACACCCTGCCGCTCTCCAGCGTCCGTCAGGCGGAGCAACAGGATCGCTTCCCCGAGAAGGTTGAGCTCGAGACCCTGCTCACCTTCTACCGAAGCGGCTCGGCCCGCGTTGAAGCGGCTCGTCTGATCTCCGCCAATGCCGACGCGATCGTCGCCAAGGCCGCCAACCGCATCTTCGCCGGCGGCACGCCGCTCTCCTATCTCGATGCTCCCCTGACCCCCTTCAATGTGGGACAGGCGGAGACCACCACGCTGGCCAGCGACCAGGTGGCCGCCGCCACCTCCGTGCTCACCTTCGCCCAGGGCAGCGGTGGCGCCGGTCTGCTGGGACGGATCCTCGAAGGGGTCCAGGCCGATGCCGACGTGCGCGTGGTGCTCCCCGCCGGCTTCAGCCCGATCAGCGTGGCGCGCTACGGCACCGAGCGCATGCGCAAGTCGCTGCGCGACATGGGCTGGTTCCTGCGCTACGTGGGCTATGCCCTGGTGGCCGGCGATCCCAGCATCCTGGCGGTGAACACCCGCGGGCTGCGCGATGTGCTCGAGAAGGCCTGCTCCCTGGCCGCCACCAACGTGGCCCTGCAGGAGATGCGCGCCGCCGCTGCCAACCTGTTCCGCAAGGATTCGGAAGCCAGGCAGCTGGTGATCGACTGCTTCAACGTGCTGCTCAAGGAGCTGGCGGTTCCCACCCCCTCGGCCCGCCAGCGTCTGGGCAGCCCCGAGAACCAGGGTCTGCAGCTCCCGGCCACCTACGCCCTGGCCGCCGAATCCCGCCAGCGCTTCGTGATGAAGCCGGGCCTCTCCGGCCGCGAAAAGGCCGAGGTGATCCGGGCCGCCTACCGGCAGGTGTTCGAGCGCGACATCGTCAAGGGCTACTCCCAGGTGGTGGCCCCCGTGGAAGCCACCCAGGTATCCCAGGGTCAACTCTCGATGCGGGAGTTCATCCGCGCCCTGGGGCGCAGCAAGGAATACCGGCGGCAGTTTTACGGCCGCTTCTCCAACAGCCGGGTGGTGGAACTGGCGTTCCGCCATTTCCTCGGCCGCGGCGTGAGCACGATCGAAGAATTCCGTCGCTACTTCGCCATCGTCAGCCAGCAGGGACTGCCCGGACTGGTGGATTCCCTGATCAACACCCAGGAGTACGCCCAGACCTTCGGGGAGGAAACCGTTCCTTACCTGCGCGGTCTTGGTGAAGAGGCCCAGGAAAGCGCTGGCTGGGGATCGAACCGCAAGCTGTTTCGCTTCAGTGCGCCCTTCGAGGGTGCCCCGCAGTACATCACGCTCTACGCGGCGTACCGCCAGCCCTTGCCCGATCAGCACCCCTACGGCGGCGGCAACGACCCCCTGGGCCTGAATTACGGCGCCATCTTCCCCTCGGGAACGGCCTCGGTGGCCACCCGGCCGGCCCCCTTCAACGACGACACCCGCCGCATCCTGGTGGGCAACGGCATGGCCGAACCTGGCCAGATGGACAGCCCCCAGTTCCGGGCCTCCACCCCCCGGCGCGTGGGCCCCAAGGTGGTGAGGTTGCAGCAGATCGCCACCGGTGGCGCCTCGGTGCCCCGCCGCGGCGGTCAGCCCAGCATCCGCGGCACCGAAGCCAGCACCCAGGCGGTGATCAGGGCCGTGTATGTGCAGGTGCTCGGCACCAGCGGCTACGCCGGCGAGCAGCTCAAGGTGGAGGAGATCAAGCTCGAGAACGGCGACATCAGCCTGCGCGAATTCATTCGCCAGGTGGCGCGCTCCACGGCGTTCCGGCGCCGGTACTGGTCGAACCTCTACATCACCAAGGCGATCGAGGTGATGCACCGCCGCCTGATCGGGCGGCCCACCTTCGGGCGGCGTGAGCTCAACAGCTATTTCGACACGGCGGCACGCCAGGGCTTCTACGGCGTCGTCGACGCCATGCTCAACAGCACCGAGTATCTGGCGGCCTTCGGAGAGGACACGGTCCCCTACGAGCGCTTCGTCACCCCCGCCGACCTCAATGCCCGCAGGATTCCCGCCCTGCGCCGGGCCCTCGACCCCTCCGCCACTCCTGACCTCACCCCAGTGAGCCGACCCCAGGTGGGCACGGTCGGCAGTTTCCGCAGCAGTGGTGACCTCACGCCACGGAACCTGCCCGACCGCCGCCTGCGCCAGGTGGTGGGTGGCTGGACCGCCCGTTTCGCCGAAGGTCAAGAGACCCCGGCCAGCGCCACCAGCGGCTCTCCCCAGAGTCTGCGCCAACCCCCGGAGCCCAGCCGTCGCTGGAGCGTGGGCCCATCCCGCCCCGGCAGCAGCTCCACTGGCTGGAGCTCAAAGGTCGGCAGCTCGGCGCGGCCGGCCAGCTCCCCGGCTCGCGGCCCGATCACCATCGCCGGCGGCTGGAGTGCCCAGGTCAGCACCAATGGCTTCAGCCCCGCCGTGGCGCCCCAGCCCGGAGCGGCCATGGCCAAGGCCCTAGGTGGAGGCCGCCCCCAGGGCTTCAGCCGTCGCCGCAGCCTCGGCCAGCCGGTGATGCTGCTGCCCGAGGCCGATGAGGCCATGCTCCAGCAGGTGGTGGAAGCCACCTACCGGCAACTGCTGAACCGGATCCCCCTGGCCGCTGAGCGCCTGGGCGATGCCGAATCGCAGCTGCGCGATGGGCGCCTCTCGGTGTCGGAGTTCGTGGCGGCGATCGCCGGCTCCGATCTCTTCCAGCAGCGGCTCAACCGCATGGCGCCGCTGCGGGCGGCTTCGGCGGCCTACCTGGCCCTGCTGGGGCGAGCCGCCCAACCCAAGGAAGTGAGCCGGTATCTGGCCACCCGCGGCAAGAAGGGTCAGCTGGCCGCGCTCGACGACCTGCTTTCGGGCAAGGAGTTCGCCAACAGCTTCGGCCGTGACACCGTTCCCTACCTCAGGGGCATGGCCACCGCCAATGGCATCCCCCTGGCCACGGTGAACCGCACGGCCCTGCTCTATGCCGGCAACGCCGGCCTGACGCCACCGCCGCGCGGAGTGATCTGATCCCCGGCTGAACGCTCACCCCCGGACGTAAGTTCGGGGGTTTTCTTCATGGAAAGCTGATCTCTTCAGCTTCAACTTTGATGAGGAATGAGGCCACCAGACGCCAGAAGGCCTGCAAAGTGTCAACAAATTCAGGGCTGTTCCCTTAGGCGTGCAACAGGCCAGAGTCGTTGCCGGCCAAGGGATCTGACCCAATCGCACTGCCGTGAAGAACTGTTACCGGCCCAGGGAGTGGCGGCCCCCTCTGCCGCAGAATGACTCGGCGGTCGGCAAGCCTGATCGCCAGCCCACTCTCCCGATCAAACCGTCGGCGTTCACGTCAACGAAGAGAAGGAGCGAGGGGCATCCCTTACCCACCGGATATCGGTCTCCATTACGGCGACCGCTTGTTTCGAGGCAGAACTGCATGAGCATCGTCTCCAACTCGATCATCAACGCGGACGCCGAAGCCCGCTACCTCAGCCCTGGCGAACTCGACCAGATCAAGTCCTTCGTCGCCGGCGGTCAACGCCGGCTGCGGGTGGCTCAGGTCTTGGGCGAGAGTCGCGAGCGGATTGTGAAGCAGGCCGGCGGCGCCCTTTTTCAGAAGCGTCCCGACCTGATCTCACCCGGCGGCAACGCCTACGGCGAGGAAATGACAGCCACCTGTCTGCGTGACGTCGACTATTACCTGCGCCTGGTGACCTACGGCGTCGTCGCGGGTGATGTCACCCCGATCGAAGAAATCGGCATCATCGGTGCACGCGAGATGTATCGCGCGCTCGGCACTCCCCTGGAGGCCATGGCCGAGGTTGTCCGTGAGCTCAAGAACGCCTCCCTGGGGCTACTCACGGGAGCCGACGCCGAAGAGGCAGGCTTCTACTTCGACTACGTCATCGGCGCCCTCTCCTGAGGCTTCGCCTCTCCTTGCCCACCGCCTCCTCCCAGGACACATGCAAGACGCGATCACCAACGTCATCAACCAGTCCGACGTTCAGGGCCTCTACCTGGACGACTCCTCGATCGGACGGCTGGAGCAGTACTTCTCCAGCGGCGAGCTCCGTGTCCGCGCAGCGGCCACCGTCGGTGCCAACTCGGCAGCGATCATCAAGGAAGCCGTCGCCAAGACCCTGCTGTACTCGGACATCACCCGTCCGGGCGGCAACATGTACACCACCCGTCGCTATGCAGCCTGCATCCGCGACCTGGATTACTACCTGCGCTACGCCACCTACGCCATGCTGGCGGGTGACACCTCGATCCTCGACGAGCGGGTGCTGAACGGGCTCAAGGAGACCTACAACTCCCTGGGCGTGCCCATCGGTGCCACCGTGCAGTCGATCCAGGCCATCAAGGAAGCCGCCGCTTCGCTGGTGGGTCCCGAGGCCGGCCGCGAACTCGGCACCTACCTCGACTACATCAGCTCCGGCCTGGGCAACTGATCCCGACCCAACGCCCAACCCGCGAGGATCACCACATGCGCCTGTTCAAGATCACAGCCTGCATTCCCTGCCCTGAAAAGGTCAGGAGTCAGCGGGAACTGCAGAACACCTTCTTCACCAAGTGGGTGCCCTACGAGAGCTGGTTCGCTGAACAGCAGCGGATCATGAAGCAGGGGGGCAAGATCCTCAAGGTTGAACTGGTCACGGGTCGCCGTCAGGTCAACGTCGGCAACTGAGCACTGCTCCGAGAGCTCGCCCCTGACCGTCCCCAGCGTCCAAGCCCGGCCAACGCCGGGCTTTTTTTTGTCCTCACCCCCCTTTCGCCAAGGCTGCGGCCACGGCTGAATGGGGACCTGCACTCCCCGCGCCAGTCTTTGCCGGCCCCCATGACCCGACGCCCCAGGAGCCCAGCCCATTCACGCTCGAAGACCCAGCTGAGCGTGGCGGAAGACAGCCCAGCTCAGCCGGCCCTGACCTGGGCCAATTGGCCCGCTGAAGCCAGGCTGCTGCTGGTGATGGTGGGGATCTGGTGCCTGGCCGGGCTGCTGATCCTGGGCTCGGCCAGCTGGTGGGTGGCCGCCCGGGAAAACGGTGATCCAGCGTTCTACCTCAAACGCCAGGCCATCTGGATGGTGGCTAGCTGGGGGCTGCTCTGGCTGGCGATGCGCACCTCCCTGCGGCGCTGGCTGCGGCTGGCCGGGCCGGCGGTGCTGATCGGCTGTGTGCTGATCGCCGCCACCCTGGTGGCGGGCAGCACGGTCAATGGCGCCAGCCGCTGGCTGGTGCTGGGACCGATCCAGATTCAGCCCTCCGAGCTGGTGAAACCCTTCGTGGTGCTGCAGGGGGCCGCTCTGTTCGCCCACTGGAAGCGCATCGGCCTGGATCAGAAAGTGCTCTGGCTGGGCACCTTTGGCGTCCTGCTGCTGCTGATCCTCAAGCAACCCAACCTCAGCACCGCCGCCCTCACGGGACTGCTGCTCTGGTTCATGGCCCTGGCGGCCGGCCTGCCCCTGTTCGCTCTGCTGGGCACCGCAGCCGCCGGAGCGGCCCTGGGCGCCGGCAGCATCATGATCAACGAGTACCAGCGGCTGCGGGTGGTCTCCTTCCTCAACCCCTGGCGCGACGCCCAGGGTGATGGCTATCAGCTGGTGCAGAGCCTGCTGGCCATTGGCTCCGGTGGCGTGCTCGGTGAAGGATTCGGGCTCTCGACTCAGAAATTGCAGTACCTGCCGATCCAGTCGACGGATTTCATCTTCGCGGTCTTCGCGGAGGAGTTCGGCTATGTGGGCTCGGTGGTGCTGCTGCTGTTCCTGGTGCTGTTCGGATTCGTGGGGCTGAGGGTGGCCCTGGGCTGCCGCAGCAACCAGCAGCGGCTGGTGGCCATCGGGGCCACCACATTGCTGGTGGGCCAGTCGATCCTCAACATCGCCGTGGCCAGCGGCTCGATGCCCACCACCGGCCTGCCGCTGCCGATGATTAGCTACGGCGGCAACTCGCTGCTCGCCAGCCTGCTCAGCGCCGGCCTGCTGATCCGCTGCTCACTGGAATCGCGAGGCTGGGAAAGCCGGCCCCTGGGCCGCCGCCGGGCCTCCTCCGACGGGGCCGGCCCCAACCCTGCCCCGATAGGCTGAAACCCTGTTCTGGAGCCCCAGGTCTGGCCCTCTCTGATCTTGCCCTCTGGAGTGAGCAGCTGCTGCAGCGCTCCCTCTCCGCGCCAGGGCCACTCACCTTCACGGTGGTGTTCGGAGCTGGGTTGCTCACCAGCCTCGGACCGTGCTCGCTGTCGCTGCTGCCGATCACCGTGGCCTACATGGCCGGCTTCTCCAGCCCGGAGGCGCCGGGGCGGGCCTGGCAGCGCAGCCTCAGCTTTGCGGCGGGAATCGTGGCGGCCCTGGTGCTGCTGGGGGGCACCACCTCCCTGCTGGGGCGGCTCTACGGCCAGGTGCCCGGGGTGGTTCCCACCGTGGTGGCGCTGCTGGCGGTGCTGATGGGCCTCAACCTGCTGGGGCTGGTGCGCCTGCCCCTGCCGGCGGGGCCCGATCCCGAGCTCTGGCGCCAGCGGGTGCCCGCCCCCCTCGCCCCCCTGGCGGCCGGCGCCGCCTTCGGGCTGGCCGCCAGCCCCTGCACCACGCCGGTGCTGGCGGTGCTGCTGGCCTGGATCGCCCAGCAGGGCCAGCCGCTGGTGGGCATGCTGCTGCTCACCTGCTTCGGAGCGGGCCAGGTGATTCCCCTGATGCTGGCGGGCACGGCGGCGGCGGCGATGCCGAAGCTGCTGGCCCTGCGGGAGCGCAGCCGCTGGATCCCGCCGATCAGTGGCGTGGTGCTGCTGGCCAGCGGCGGGCTCACCCTGCTGGCCCAGCTGCCATGAGGGCCCTCAATCGTCTGGCCGCCTGGATCTCGGATCTGCGCCTGGCCATCGGCCTGCTGCTGGTGATCGCCCTGGCCAGTGGCCTGGGCACGATCATTCCCCAGCAGGAGAGCGCCGAGGTGTACCACCAGGCCTACGACGCCAGGCCCTGGCTGGGCCTGCTGGATGGCGACTGGATCCTGAAGCTGGAGCTGGACCACGTCTATGCCAGCAGCTGGTTTTTGGCGCTGCTGGCCTGGCTGGGGCTCTCGCTGGTGCTCTGCAGCTGGCGGCGCCAGTGGCCCGCCCTGCAGGCGGCCCTGCGCTGGATCGACTACCGCTCGCCGCGCCAGCTGAGCAAGTTGAGCCTGGCCGAATCGCTGGCCACATCGCAGCCCAGGGCCGACCTCGACGCCCTCGCCCAGCTGCTGGCGGGCCAGCGCTGGCAGCTCAAGACCCAGGGGGATCGGCTGGCGGCCCGGCGCGGGATTCCAGGCCGGGTGGGGCCCCTGCTGGTCCATGCCGGCCTGGTGGTGCTGATGGTGGGGGCCTCCTGGGGCGCCCTGGCCGGGCAGCGGCTGGAGCGCTTCCTGGCACCCGGCCACGACCTGCAGCTGCTGAACCAGCGCGGCGAGAACCAGATGACCCTGGCGATTGATGCCTTTCGGATCGAGCGTGATCCCGCCGGGCGGCCCGAGCAGTTCCGCTCCCAGTTGCGCCTGCTCGATCCCGACGGGGAGCCGCTGCAGCGCAGCGAGATCAGCGTCAACCATCCCCTGCGCTTCCGCGGGATGACTGTGTATCAGGCCGACTGGTCGCTGGCGGCGATCACCGTGCAGCTGGGGCGCAGCCCCCTGCTGCAGCTGCCGTTGCGCAGCCTGCCTGAGCTGGGGGAGCAGGTGTGGGGCCTGGCCCTGCCCACCCAGCCGGACGGATCAGAACCGGTGCTGCTGGCCCTCAGCAGTGAGCTGGGACCGATCGAGGTGTATTCGGCCCAGGCCCAGCTGATCGGCCAGATCACCCCCGGCGGCGACGCCCTGGAAATCGCCGGCCTGCCCCTGAAGGTGGTGGAGGTGATGCCCGCCAGTGGCCTGCTGCTGAAGCGGGATCCTGGGGTGCCGCTGGTGTATGCCGGCTTCGCCATTGCCCTGCTGGGGGGCGGCCTGAGCATGATCGCCACCCGCCAGCTCTGGGCCATCGCCGACGACGATCAGGGCCAGCTGCACGTGGGCGGACTCTGCAACCGCAATCTCACAGCACTGGCGAGGGAACTGCCGCTGCTGCTGGAGCAACTGAGGGCGGGCTCGGAGCTCAGCAAGCCTGCCGCTGGCCATGGCTGACCCGGATCACCGTGTGCACATTGCCGCGGGGGTTGAAGTCGGCCTCCAGCTGCATCCACACCGGTGCGGCCACGGCCACCAGATCATCCAGGATGCGATTGGCCACCTCCTCATGGGAGATGCTGCGGTCGCGCCAGCTGTTCACGTAGAGCTTGAGGGCCTTGAGTTCCAGCACGCTGGGACCGGGCTGATAGATCAGGCGCAGCACCGCGAAGTCGGGATAGCCGGAGAAGGGGCACTTGCAGGTGAACTCCGGCAGCTCGATCGACACCTCATAGGCGCGTCCGCAGCGGGGGTTCTCAAAGCAGATCAGCGGCGCCTCCTCGCTGATGATCCTCTCGCTGTAACGCGGGCTGACGGTGCCCCCCGGGGACTCAGTGGCTGCAGCGGGTGAGGAGGAGGCAGTGGTGCTGCTGCTGAAAGGGGATGGCATCAGTGATCGTAGGAACGGCCAATCAGTGAAGATTACTGAAGCAGGCCTGGCTTTGTTCGCCTTGAACAGCCAAGTTCGCTAGAAATGATCCGAAGGACAAAACGTTGGACACGTATCGGAGAGCCCCTTAGCCCTCCTGTCGGAAGTAGCCCCCCGCAAGGCGAAGCAACGCTCCTTCCCACGAAGCGGCACAGACCCCACGGGGCCGGTGATCTCCATCCCTTCGAGGCTCCAGTCATGACCACAGACCAACTTGTCTACCGGGGTGTCCCCTACAGCAGCCATCAGCACCAGCCGCTCGCCAGCGTTGAAGCGGTGGAGCATGTGTACCGCGGCGTTCACTACAGCGAGCCGCTGAGGCATGAACCCCTGCCGGTGGATGAAAGCCTCGAGCTTCACTACCGCGGGCACGTCTATCACCACCGCCAGCAGCAGGCCCAGCTTGACCTGCAGGCGGGCTGAAGCGCGCCAGCCTGAGGGCCCGTAACAACAGCTACGCCGAAGCCCTGCGCACTCAGGCCTAATGGCCCCAGTGCGCAGGGTCTTCCTTATGGACCTCCTCCTCGCCAGCAGCCAGGGCGGCTTTCGCCTCAAGCCCCAGTCGGCCCTGGGAATGGTCTGGCTGCAGACCCATTTCGACGATGCCGTGTGGTCCCATCTGGCCACCGGCAGGGTTCAGGTGAGTTCCAGTTCCGCCGATCGGCTTTGTCAGGATGCCCTGTCCGCGGGGCTCCGCGTCAACCGCATTCCCAACCTTTCCCTTCCTCTCAGCGATCCCTCCTGAGAGACTTGATCCGAACCATTGGAGACTCCATGAAAAAAGTTGAGGCCATCATCCGTCCTTTCAAGCTGGAAGATGTCAAGGTGGCCCTGGTGAATGCCGGCATCGTTGGCATGACAGTGAGTGAAGTGCGCGGCTTCGGTAGGCAAAAGGGCCAGGTGGAGCGCTACCGGGGGTCTGAATTCACCGTGGAATTCCTGCAGAAACTCAAGCTCGAAGTGGTGGTCGACGACGACCGGGTGGACACCGTGGTGACCGCCATCCAGGACGCAGCCCGCACGGGCGAGATCGGCGACGGCAAGATCTTCATCAGCTCCGTGGGCACCGTCATCCGCATCCGCACCGGCGATCGCGACAGCACCGCGATCTGATCGTTTCGCTCCAGCTCAGCAGCCGGGGATCCCATGGGTCTCCGGCTTTTCTGTGTTCAGTCCTCAGACAGGGTGCGGCTCACCAGCGCGCGGATCGACTCGGGCGTCACGGGCGCATCAGCCGGTGCGGGCTCCGAGCGCAGCCAGAGCAGGTATTCGTGGTTGCCGGCGGGGCCGGTGAGCGGTGAGGCGATCAGGCCCCAGGGCCAGAGGCCAAGCGTCGCGGCGGCGGCGCTCACCGCCGTGATCGCATCGGCATGGGCGACTGGGTCGCGCACCACACCACCTTTGCCCACCCGCTCGCGGCCCACCTCGAACTGGGGTTTCACCAGCAGCACGGCCTCGGCGGCGGCGGGCTGCAGCAGGGCCCGCAGGGCCGGCAGCACCAGGGCCAGGGAGATGAAGGAGACATCGGCCACGGCCAGATCGGGCCAGGGGTCAGTGGGGCCGTAGAGATCTTCTGGACTGAGGCGGCGCAGGTTCGTGCGCTCGCGCAGCACCACCCGCGGGTCGGTGCGCAGGCTCCAGGCGGTCTGGCCGTAGCCCACATCGATGCCGTACACCCGCTCGGCGCCGTGCTGGAGCAGACAGTCGCTGAAGCCGCCGGTGGAGATGCCGCCATCGAGGCAGACGCGCCCCGCCACCTGCAGCGGAAAGCTCTCCAGGGCCGCCACCAGCTTCTCGCCGCCGCGGGAGACGAAGCGGGGCGGATGGCTCACCTCGGGCCTGAGCTCTGGGGGCACTTCATGGCCGGGCTTGTCCAGCACCCGGTCGCCGCTGCGCACCCGCCCGGCACGGATCAACTGCTGCGCCTGCTGACGGCTGGCGGCCAGGCCCAGCGCCACCAGATGCTGATCGAGCCGCTGCTTGCCTGCCATCGGGATCCCGTGGGGGTCGACCCATAGATTGACCAGGAAGTTGCCACGCGCTGGCCTTGATCGAGCGTTACACCCTGCCCGAAATGGGCAACCTCTGGAGCGAAGAGGCCAAGTTCCAGAGCTGGCTGGATGTGGAGATCGCCGCCACCGACGCCAACTGCCAGCTGGGCCGTGTGCCCCAGGAGGCCATGGCCGCGATCCGCGAGCGGGC
The DNA here is from genome assembly GCA_030373145.1 of Cyanobium sp. CZS48M. Classification (GTDB taxonomy): domain Bacteria; phylum Cyanobacteriota; class Cyanobacteriia; order PCC-6307; family Cyanobiaceae; genus Regnicoccus_A. The sequence continues at coordinate 115,039 of JAUCZK010000003.1, forward strand.
CCGCTTCGAAGTGCCGCGCATCCTGGAGATCGAGGCGGAGGTGCGCCACGACGTGATCGCCTTCCTCACCAACGTCAATGAGCACGTGGGCGATGCCGGCCGCTACATCCACGTGGGCATGACCAGCTCGGATGTGCTCGACACGGGCCTGGCCCTGCAGCTCAAGGCGTCGGTGGCGGCGCTGCGGCTGGAACTCGATCAACTGGCCACCGCCCTGCGGACCCTGGCCAGGGAGCACAAGGACACGGTGATGATCGGCCGCTCCCATGCGATCCATGGCGAGCCGATCACCTTCGGCTTCAAGGTGGCGGGCTGGCTGGCGGAAACGGAGCGCAACCGGGAGCGGCTGCAGCGGCTGGCCCAGGTGGTGGCGGTGGGTCAGGTGAGCGGGGCCATGGGCACCTACGCCAACACCGACCCCGAGGTGGAGGCCCTCACCTGCGCCAGCCTGGGGCTGGAGCCCGACACCGCCAGCACCCAGGTGATCGGCCGTGACCGCCACGCCGAATACATCCTGACCCTGGCACTGGTGGGCACCTCGCTGGAGCGGTTCACGACGGAGATCCGCAACCTGCAGCGCACCGATGTGCTGGAAGTGGAGGAGAACTTCGCCAAGGGGCAGAAGGGCAGCTCGGCGATGCCCCACAAGCGCAATCCGATCCGCAGCGAGCGGATCAGCGGTCTGGCGCGGGTGTTGCGCAGCTACACGATCGCGGCCCTGGAGAACGTGGCCCTCTGGCACGAGCGCGACATCAGCCACAGCTCGGTGGAGCGGATGATGCTGCCCGATTGCTCCTGCACGCTGCACTTCATGCTGCGGGAAACCACCGAGGTGGTGAAGGGTCTGGGGGTCTACCCGGAGAACATGGCCCGCAACCTGAATGTGTACGGCGGCGTGGTGTTCAGCCAGCGGGTGCTGCTGGCCCTGGTGGAGAGCGGCCTCAGCCGCGAAGACGCCTACCGGATCGTGCAGCGCCACGCCCACGACGCCTGGAACCGCGAGGGGGGCGACTTCCGCGCCAACCTGGCCGCCGACCCCGAGCTGAGCGCACGGCTGAACAGCGCTCAGCTTGACGCCTGTTTTTCCAGCGACCTGCACCGCGCCCAGCTGGATGTGATCTGGGAGCGGCTGGGGATCTGAGCCTGCTGGATTTGCAATCCCGCTCCGCTTAAGGCTCCGCGCTCAGGCCGTTTGGGGTGCTGCTGCCGGGCGCTCCATGGCCGGGGTGGCAGGAGCGGACGGTGAGACGGGAGCGGCTTCGGCGCGCAGATCAACGAATTCCGACACCGGAAAACGGTTGATCGCCTGCAGCGCCTTGCGAGCGGTGGTGCGCAGCTGCTCGCTGATCGCTTCGGCATAGGGCACCTGGGCGAGCAGATCGACGGTGCGGCGCAGGATGCGCACGATGTCGCCTTCATCGAGGGAGGTGTTGGCGATCACGTCGTTCCAGCTGCTGCCACGGGCCCAGGCATGCACCAGCCCCATCAGCTCGGGCTCCCACCAGGCGGGCACCACCACATGGGCCCGCTCCTGATGGCGCAGCAGCTCCCGGCGCAGACCGCTCACATCGTGCAGGGCCTCCTCCGAGCGCGGTGGCGGCGGGAAACCGCTCCAGAGGTCGGGGCGGTTCACCTCGGTGCTGATCGCCTCGAACACCGCCGCCAGCTCCGCCGGGTTGAGCTCATCGAGGTGGCCGCTCATCAGGGCCAGGCCCAGCCAGAGCTCGTTGTCGCCGCGCAGGGCGGCCACGGTGCGGCCCACTTCGGTGGGCTCCAGGCCATCGGGCCCGGCCAGGGCACCGAAGGCGCGCAGGATCTCGATCAGGGCCAGGAAGGTGTCCCAGTGGCGGTTGGCGCGGTGGTGGAGCAGGCGCTGGCGCTCCTCGATCTCCTCGCCCAGCTCCTCCATCCGCCGCCGTTGCTTCTTGAGCTGGCGCCGGTCGCCCCAGCGGTGGGCGGGATGCTGCTCCAGCTCCTCCTCCAGCTGCTGCACCAGCTCCGCCTGGCTGAGCACCTCCCCGGCCAGGTCGTACTGGGGGGTGTGCATGTCGTGGCGGCGGGCCATGGAGGCCACCGCCAGGGCCAGGCCACCGCTGGCGTTGTCGCCGTGGCGAATCTCGCCGGCGTGCCCCAGTCGTGGGGCCGCGATCGAGTCCACCTGCAGGCAGCTCAACTCGGCATGGAGGCTCACCACCCCATGGCAGGGCACCAGGATCCAGACGTTCTCATCGGTGAGGCAGAGCAGCAGCGGAAACTGGCCGGAGCCCTGCTGTTTGGCCACAATCACCGCCGGTGTCACCCGGGCCCGCAGCGGCGGCGCCTTGAGGCTCACCAGGGTGCCCTCACTGGCAAACTGCAGCGCCAGGGTGAGTTCGTGGGCCAGGGTTTCCTCGGCCTGCTGCTGCAGGATGCGCTGGATGCGCCGCTCCTCCCGCAGCCGCTCCCGCTGCTTCTCGTAGGTCTCGAAGTCCTCCCAGGGGATGTCGGCGGTGGGGCCCGCCAGCTGGGCCAGCTGGGCGCGCAGGGAGGCGATGTTGGATTCATCCTCCACCAGATCCAGGGTGGCCAGGTAACGGCCGAAGCTGCGCTCCACCAGCTGCTGGGCCTTGGCCAGGTCGTAGCGCTGCAGCAGGTTCAGCACCATGCCGTAACTGGGGGTGAACTGGCTCACCAGCGGATCGGCGGGGCTGGTGGCCAGCTGTCCCGCCTCGCGCACCCCCTCGAAGCGGCTCTGCACCGTCACCACATAGCCCTGGACATCGAGTCCGCGCCGCCCGGCCCGGCCCGCCATCTGCAGGAACTCGCTGCCCATCAGCGGCCGGTGGCCCCGCTCGGTGCGCTTGGAGAGGGCGGAGATCACCGTGGTGCGCGCCGGCATGTTGATTCCCGCCGCCAGGGTTTCGGTGGCGAACACCACCTTGATCAGCCCCTGCTGAAACAGCTCCTCGATCAGTTCCTTCCAGGCCGGCAGCACCCCGGCGTGGTGGGCGGCGATGCCGCGGGTGAGGGCCTCGGCGTGGCCGCCCTCACGCACCGCCTCGGGGGTGGCGGCCACGAAAGCATCGAGCCGGGCCACGATTCGGGCCTGCTCCTGCTCATTCACCAGACAGACGCGGCCCAGGTCGCGCACCGCCTTGTCGCAGGCGCGGCGGCTGAAGATGAAATAGATGGCGGGCAGCATGTCGCGCTCGGCCATCTGGGCCACCACGAAGGGCAGCGGCGCCGCCTCCGGCTGGGGCGGCTTCGGGCTCCTGCCCTTGCGCCGCTCCCCCTTGGGCGCCCGCCACACCTTGCAATTGGGGTGCAGGCCGGTGCCCTCGTCGTTGAGCAGGGGATGGAGCCCCTTGGCGCTGCAGAAGCTGAAGGCCAGCGGCACCGGCCGGTGGTCGCTCACCACCAGGGTGGTGGGCCCATGCACCCGCTCGATCCAGTCGGTGAGCTGACCGGCATTGGCCACCGTGGCCGAAAGGGCCACCAGCTGCACCGGCGGCGGGCAGTGAATGATCGATTCCTCCCAGACCGTGCCGCGCTGGGAATCGTTCATGTAGTGGCACTCATCGAGCACCACCGCCTCCACATCGGCGAGGGGATCGTCACCCCGATCCACCTCCGCGTAGAGCATGTTGCGGAAGATCTCGGTGGTCATCACCACGATCGGCGCCTCGCGGTTCACGCTCAGATCACCGGTCATCAGCCCCACCCGTTCAGCCCCGAACTGCTCACGGAAATCGCGCAGTTTCTGGTTGGAGAGCGCCTTGAGCGGCGTGGTGTAAAACACCTTCTGCCCATGGGCCAGGGCCCGGTGGATGGCGTACTCGCCCACCAGCGTTTTGCCCGAGCCGGTGGGGGCGCTCACCACCACCGAATGGCCCTGGTTGAGGGCATCGATCGCCTCCAGCTGGAAGGGATCGAGGGGGAAGGGGAACAGCTGATCGAGGGGCGGCACCTCAGTTGGATCCCCGGCCAGATCCTTCACCGCCTCTGGAGTACTGATCTCGGCCGAACGTTCTGGGGCCGCCGCCGGATCAGGTGGAGCGTCGGAACCGGCGGTTTGCATCACCCAATCTTATGGGCTGCCCAGCAAGCAAAGTGGAGTGAGTGCAACTGCCCTGGCGGCGCCTTCCGCGTGGCCCGTGATCCGCTCGATTCAATTCAGCAGGCCCTCGGCCGGGTGCCAGAGCAGCGGCAGCGGCGGCTGCGCATGTTCCGCCCCGGCCCAGGCGCCACCCTGCTGCCAGGCGATGGCGAGACCGGCCCAGCCCAGGGGCCCCTGCTTGATCTGGCCAGTAACGACTACCTCGGGCTCAGCGCCCACCCCAACCTCAAGGCGGCGGCCATGGCCGCGATCCAGAGCGAGGGGGTGGGCTCGGGCGGATCAAGGCTGGTGAGCGGCACGCGGCCCTGCCACATCAGCCTCGAGGCGGCCCTCGCCCAGTGGCTGGGGCGCCAGCGGGTGCTGCTCTTCCCCAGCGGCTTTCAGGCCAACCTGGCGGGGGTGCTGGCCCTGGCCGATCGCCACAGTGAGGTGATCGCCGACCGGCTGATCCACCACTCCCTGCTGGTGGGGATCCAGGCCAGCGGCGCCCGCCTGCGCCGCTTTCGCCACAACGACCTCTCAGACCTGCGGCGCCTGCTGCAGCGCGGCGCCCGGGGCGAGCCGCAGCGGCGGCGGCTGGTGGTGAGCGAGAGCTTGTTCAGCATGGAAGGCACCAGCCCAGATTTGCCCGGCATTGCCGCCGCCTGCCAGGAGTTCGGCGCCCTGCTGCTGCTGGATGAAGCCCATGGCCTCGGCCTGCTCGGCCCCGGCGGCCGCGGCCTGGCCTGGGGTGTGGCGGGGGTGAGCCTGGTGAGCGGCACCTTCGGCAAGGCCTTCGGCGCCGGTGGGGCCTTCCTCGCCGCCGATGACCCCTTGGGCGAGTGGCTGCTGCAGAGCTCCGGCGCCTTTCGCTACACCACCGCCCTGGCCCCGCCGCTGGCGGCCGCGGCCGCAGCGGCCCTGGAGCTGCTCCAGGCCGATCCAGGCCAGGGCGCCGCCCTGCTGCGGCGGGCCCGGCGCTGGCGGGAGGCCCTCGCCGCCGCCGGCTGGCGGCGGCCCCCTGGCGAGGGTCCGGTGTTGCCGCTGCACGTGGGTGAGGACGCCCTCGCCCTCGACCTGCAGCGCCACCTGGAGCAGGCCGGCCTGCTGGCAGTGGCCATCCGCCCGCCCACGGTGCCGCCGGGCACGGCGCGGCTGCGGCTGGTGCTGCGCCGCGACCTGCCCCACGGCAGCCTTGAGCGCCTGCTCCAGGCCCTGGCCAGCTGGCCCCACGCCCCCATCCCATGAACCGTGCTGCGCTGCAACTGATCGCCATGCACGGCTGGGCCGGCGACAGTCGGGCCTGGGGTCCCTGGCAGGAGGCGGCGGGCCGCCGGGGCTGGGGCTGGCAAAGCGGCGAGCGCGGCTACGGCCAGCTGGCCCCCAGCAGCCCCCAGTGGCCGCAGCACAGCGGCCCCCGGGCCGTGATCGTGCATTCACTTGGGCTGCACCTGCTGCCGGAGACGGTGCTGGCGGGGGCCGAGGCGGTGGTGCTGCTGGCCAGCTTCGGGCGCTTCGTGCCCGCTGGGCCCGGTGGCCGGCGCTGGCGGCAGGCCCTGCGCGGCATGGGCCAGCGCCTGGAGGCCGGCGACACCGCCGCCATGCTCAACGACTTCCTGCGCGAAGCCGCGGCTCCCGCCGCGGTGGAGCGGCTGCCGGCGGGGCCCGCCTCGGCCTCCATGCCGGCCGAAGGGATTGAGCGCTTGCGCCAGGATCTGCGGCGGCTGGAGCAATGCAGCGCCGTGCCCGCCGCCTACCCCACCGGCGCCCGCAGCCTGATCGTGGAGGCCGGAGCTGATCGCATCGTGGCCGCCGAGAGCCGATCGGCCCTGGCCCAGGCCCTGCCGGCCGCCGAGCGCTGGCCCCTGGCCGGAGCCGGCCACAGCCTGCTGGAGTGCGACCTGATTGAGCCGATGCTGGACTGGCTGGAGGCCGGGCTCTGATGGTGCTGCTACGCACAGCCCCCTCCATGGCCGATCGCGTACGGCTGGCCTTCAGCCGCCGTGCCCGCCACTACAACGCCGCCGCCAGCCTGCAGCGGGCCGTGGCCTGGCGACTGGCCCGCCACTGTCGCCACCTGCCCCTCCCGGCCGGCCCGATGGCGGATCTGGGGGCGGGCACCGGTTTGCTCAGCAACGCCCTGGAGCAACAGCGGCCCGGCCTGGACCTGCTGCGCCTCGATGCCTGCGCGGCCCTGCTGGAGCAGGGAGCCCGCCAACAGACCGAGGCATCGGCCCTGGCCAGCCCCGCTGCTGCAGCTACCCAGCTGCTCTGGGACCTCAACGACGGCCTGCCCGACGGCCTGGACGGCGCGGCGTTGCTGGTGTCGAGCTTCGCGCTGCACTGGCTGGAGGATCCCTGCGCCAGCCTGGGTCAGTGGTGCGACGCCCTGGCGCCGGGGGGCTGGCTTGGGCTGGCCGTGCCCATCGCCGGCAGCTTTCCCCAGTGGCACCAGGCCGCGGCCGCCGCCGGCGTGGCCTGCACCGCCCTGCCCCTGCCCGAGGGGGACCGCCTGCTGGCCGTGGCTGCCCCACGCCTGCAGCTGCGCCTGGCCACGTCCCTGCGCTTCAGCCAGCGCGGCCCCAGCGGCCGGTCCCTGCTGCGCCCCATGGGCGCCATCGGTGCGGGCAGCAGCAGGGCCAAACCCCTGGGGGTGGGAGGCTGGCGGCGGCTGGAGGCCCACTGGCCTCACGACCCCGACGGCCCCAGGAGCCTGAGCTGGGACGTGCTGCTGCTGCTGGGCCGCCGAACCCCCATGGGGCTGAAGCGATGACACGGCTGGTGGTCTGCGGCACCGACACCGATGTGGGCAAGACCGTGGTGAGCGCCCTGCTGGTGCAGGGCCTTGGGGCCCACTACTGGAAGCCGGTGCAGTGCGGTCTGGAGGAGGGGGGCGACACCGCCCGGGTGGCGGCCCTGCTGGGGCTCACCCCCAGCGAGGCCGCGGAGCGGCTGCTGCCGGAGGCCTACCGCTTCAACCATCCGGTCTCACCCCACTGGGCCGCGGAGCTGGAGCAGCGGCCGATCGAGCTGGAGCGCCTGGCACTGCCCCTGGTGAGGGGTCCGCTGGTGGTGGAAACCGCCGGCGGCCTGCTGGTGCCCCTACGCCTCGACAGCCTCCAGATCGATCAGATCAGCCGCTGGGGCCTGCCGGTACTGCTGGTGGCCCGCAGCGGCCTGGGCACCCTCAACCACACCCTGCTGTCGGTGGAAGCCCTGCGCACCAGGGGCATCCCCCTGCTGGGCCTGGTGCTCAACGGCCCCCTCCACCCCGACAACCCCCGCACCCTGGAGACAATGACCGGGGCGCGGGTGCTGGCCTGCCTGCCCCCCCTGCCCCGGCTCGATCGCCAGGCCCTCGCCGAGCACTGGCAGGCCAGCGGCCTGGCCCGTAGCCTGGCCCGATGACACGTGGAAATCTGCTGGTGAGCGCGTCGGTGGCCCTGCTCTGCAGCGGCATCCTGGTGCTCTTCACCGATGTGGAAGTGGGGATGGTGCACTGGTTCAACTGCGGACCCTGGGCCTCCGAAGCAGCCCGCCTGGAGAAGCGGTGCCGCTGATGCAGCCCCAGCCGAACCCTTGAGCTGGCATCCCCATCTCTGGCACCCCACCACCCAGGTGGCCCGGGCCGATCCGCCCCTGCGGGCGGTGGCCGGCCGCGGCGCCTTGCTCGAGCTCGACGACGGCCGTGAGCTGATCGATGCCATCAGCAGCTGGTGGGTCACCCTGCACGGCCATGGCGAGCCCAGCATCGCCGCGGCGGTGGCAGAGCAGGCCCTGCGGCTGGAGCAGGTGATCTTCGCCAACTTCCGCCATCCCCAGGCCGAGCGCCTGGCCGAGCGGCTCAGTGCCGCCTCCGGGCTGCAGCGGCTGTTCTTCTCCGACGACGGCTCCACCGCCGTGGAGGTGGCCCTGAAGATGGCCTGGCAGTGGTGGCGCAACCAGGGTTCAACGCGGCGTCAGCTGATCGCCTTCGATGGGGCCTATCACGGCGACACCTTCGGGGCCATGGCCCTGGGGGAGCGCTCGCTCTTCTCCGCCCCGTTCGAGCCGCTGCTCTCGCCCGTGGCCCGCGCTCCCTGGCCCGCCACCTGGTGGGACGATCCGGAGGTGGAGCGCAAGGAAGCCGAAGCCCTCTCGGCGCTGGAGCGACTGCTGGAGGTGCCTACCGCCGCAGTGATCCTGGAGCCGCTGGTGCAGGGGGCCAGCGGCATGGCGATGGTGCGCGAGGGCTTCCTGCGCGAGCTGGAGCAACGGGTGCGTCAGGCCGGCGCCCTGCTGATCGCCGATGAAGTGATGACGGGCTTCGGCCGCACCGGCGCCCTCTTCGCCTGCGGCCGGGCTGGCATCAGACCCGATCTCGTCGCCCTCTCCAAGGGCCTCACCGGCGGCTTCCTGCCCATGGGCGTCACCCTGGCGAGCGAGCAGATCCACCAGGGCTTCATCAGCGACGACCCCAGCCACACCCTGTACCACGGCCACAGCTTCACGGCCAATCCGCTCGGCTGCGCCGCCGCCAACGCCAGCCTGGATCTGCTCCAGCAGCAGCCCGCCCTCCACGAGGGCTTTGAGGCCCGCCACCGGCCCCATCTGCAGGCCCTGTCGGGCCACCCCCTGGTGCAGCGGCCCCGGCTGTGCGGCACCATCGCCGCCTTCGATCTGGCGGTGGAGCGGCCCGGCTATCTCCATCCCGCCGGCCGCCAGCTGCAGCGCCACGCCCTCGAGGCCGGGGTGTTCCTGCGGCCCCTGGGCCATGTGGTCTATCTGCTGCCGCCGCTCTGCCTCAGCGAGCAGCAGCTGCAGCAGTGCTACGCCGTGATCCGCTCAGGCCTCGATCAGCTCAGCTGAGGCCCGTTTCAGGGTCCCGCCAGGATTGCTGATTCCACATCGGCGCGGCTGAGGCCATAGGGAAACAGGCGCACCGTGACGCTGCCGTCCTGCTCCCAGCTCACCTTCAGTTCCTCCACCTCCAGCTCGATGCGGGCACTCCAGGAGGGCTGCTTCAGGTCCCAGAGGCAGGGCTCGGCGCGGTCCCGGCAGGCGCCCAGATCACTCAGCCACTGCTCCAGCGCCGGCAGCGGGTGGTTGTAGAGGGGCGTCTGAAGGGGCGGTAAGGAGCTCATCCCCGGGCAGGACTGCGGTGGAGTCTTCAGTGTGCCGCTCGGCGGGGCGCTCGATCGGAGCGGTGAGCGGTGGCTGGGTGACCAGCTCCACCCCGCGCCACCAGGCCAGGCCCAGCCCCAGCACCAGGCTGAAGAGCAACGCCATCGCCAGCAGCACCAGGGCGAACCATTCCCCCCCCGAGAAGGCCCGCCGCGCAGAGAGGGGACGACGCTCCGCGGCCAGTCCGGGCATCACGGGCCCAGGCGCCTTGGCGGCCGCTGGGCTGAGGGCCTCGACGCGCTGCAGCAGGGCCAGGCGCAGCTGGCTGTCGTAGGCGGAGCGGCGCTGGGGGTCCCCCAGCACCAGATAGGCCTCCTGAAGTCGCCGGAACTGATCCTCGGCCTCGGCCAGCGGCAGGGTGGTGGTATCGGGGTGGTACAGCTTGCTCAGGGAGCGGAAGGCCTGCCGCAGGTCCTGGGCTGTGGCCGTACTCGGCAGACCGAGCAGGCCATAGAGGGATGGGCCCGTGACCGGGTGCTCGCCGCCTGCCACCAACCACGCGCCATGGTTGGGTGATCCTAGAGAGCTCCACCATCGGTGCTGCAGTGATGACGGCCCCCGCCGACCCGGTTCCCGCTGGCCTCTGGGACAGCCTGGGCTGGGAGCCCACCCCCGAGCAGCTGCGGCAGTTGATGGCCCTGCAGCAGCAACTGCGCCACTGGAACGCCCGCCTCAACCTCACCCGCCTGGTGGATGGCGACGATTACTGGATCGCCCAGGTGTACGACAGCCTCTGGCCCTGGCGTGAGCTGCTCAACGGTCCCCAGCCCCCCGCACAGCCCTTGCGCTGTCTGGATGTGGGCACCGGCGGCGGCTTCCCCGGCCTGGCCCTGGCGATCGCCCTGCCGCACGCCCGGCTCACCCTGGTGGATTCCGTCGGCCGCAAAGCTGAAGCGGTGAAAGCCATGGCCGCCAGCCTGGGCCTGGGCGAGCGGGTGCAGGTGCGCTGGGAGCGGGCGGAGGCCACCGGCCACGCCTCCAGTTGCCGCGGCCAGCAGGACTGGGCCATGGCGCGGGCCGTGGCCGCCGCCCCGGTGGTGGCGGAGTACCTGGTGCCCCTGCTCAGGGCCAGCGGTCGGGCCCTGCTCTACCGCGGCCTGTGGAGCCCAGAGGATCAGACCTGCCTGGAGCGGGCCGCCATCAGCCTGCGCGCCGAGGTGGAGCGGGTGGAGCGGATCGACCTGCCGGGCGGACGGGGCGTGCGCCATGCGGTGGTGCTCAGGCCCAGTGCCCCATGCCCGGCCAGCTATCCCAGGGCCGTGGGTCTGCCGGCCAAGCAACCCCTGGCCTGATCAGCCATCGGCCATCAGCCGCCGCACACGGCTGCCCCCCAGCCGCTCCCGCAGGCCGCGCAGCAGCGCCGGAATTCGCTGGGCCCAGGGGCTGCCCCCCAGCACCGCCAGCAGGTCGGCTTCGCTCACCTCCTGATCGAGGGCCTCGGCATTGGCGCCGGGGAACCAGTGGCTCCCCTGACCCAGCAGCCCGTAGCGGGCGCGGGCGTACGCCTCCAGGTCCCAGGCCTCCAGCAGGTTGTGCAGCCAGAGCAGCACCGGCAGGTTCAACCCACCAGGGGTGGCCTCCCAGGCGGGCAGGCCCTCACTCCAGCTCTCCAGCCAGGGGGCGCCGAGGGCCTCCAGCCGGGCATGCTCCAGCCGCTCCTGCACCGGGGCCAGCCAGCGCTCGGCCTCTGGCAGCAGGGCCACCGCCTGCAGGTGCAGGTCGAGATCAGCCGGGCCGGCGGCTCCGACGCTGATGGTGTGGATCATCGCCTCGCGCAGGCAGAACAGGTCGTTGAATTCGATCGGGTGCAGCGGCGCACACAGCCCGCGGATCCGCTCGGAGGGGCTGTGCAGGTGGCCTCCCTTGTCGGTGGGGCTGATCACGAACACGCCCATGTCGTGGCGGCGGGCGGCCTCAAGGGCCGGGCGATTGTCCTGGCGGATGTAATACCAGTGCAGGTTGATGTAATCGAAGGCATCACTGGCGATCGCCTCGAGGATCAGCGGCAGGGGCGCGTGGGTGGAGAAGCCCACATGGCCGATGCGGCCCTGCGCCTGCCAGCGCCGCACCACGTCGAGGCAGCCACCGGGCCGCAGGGTCTGCTCCAGATGCTCCGGCAGGTTGAGGCCATGGATGCCGAGCAGATCGAGCCGCTCGATGCGCAGCCGCTCAAAGCTCAGCTTCAGCTCCGCCTCGAACTGGGCGGGATCCTCGTGGGGTGGCACCTTGGTCTGGAGGATGCGCAGGGGATCGGGCACCTGCCGCAGCAGGTCCCCCAGTTGCCGCTCGGAAGTTCCGTAATGGCGGGCGGTTTCGATGTGATGAAAGCCAGCCGCCACCGCCTTCTCCAGGGTGGCGCGCAGGTTGGCCTGGCTCTGGGCCGTGATCTCAGCGGCCGGCAGGTCGCTCCAGCTCTGCTGATAGCGCATGCCCCCCAACGAGAGCACAGGCATGGGCAGTTGCGTGCGCCCGAAGCGACGGCAGGGCAGAGCCGCGATCAAGGCCGAGGCAAGGTGCGCTGAACCCGGGATTGGCTCGGGTAGCCCAGGGGCAGCAGCTCCTGGGAGCGCAGGCGCTCATCGAGCTGGGGCACGTCTTCGTAGGGCACCCAATGGATGCAATCCACCGGACAGGTGTCGATCGCCTCCTGGATGGTCTCGGTGCTGTCACCGTCCTGACGGATCGCGCGAGAGCGGCCCCAGACCGGTTCCACCAGAAAAGTGTTGCCCGCCACGTGGGCGCAGTAGCGGCAGCCGATGCAGACGGCCTCATCGACCCAAACCGCCTGCTGACGAAGACGACCTCCCAGCAGCGGCTCATGGCCACTGGGTTGTTCTCGGCTGCGGGCAGGGGCGGCGTAGGCCACCGAGGGATCCACCTCAGCCATCCCAGCGGGTCACCACCAGTTCAATCGAGCCATCGAGGGTGGAGGTCTGCTCGCTCACCTGGAAGCCCTCCTGGGCGGTGGCTTCCAGCACCTGGCGCAGGGCATAGCGCTGGGTGATCTGGGCGAGGAAACGCTCCACCGGAATCGGCTGCTTCCACAGGTCCAGGTCGGTGACCAGCTCATAGCTGCCGGAATCGGCATTCCAGCGGAAGCCGATGTCGCAGCCGTCGTCGCGGCTGAGGGCCACGTCGGCCAGCACGGTCTGGCCGCGGTAACCGCGCACCGGCCGCTCCCCCAGCTCGGGGTCGTGGCCCAGGTCGCGCAGGGCCCCCAGCAGGGCCCCGCGGTCGCGCAGTTCGGTCTTGACGGTGCTGAAGTGGGACATCGGAGCGGCCGAAGGGGACGGGTGGAACTCAGGCGGAGTGTTGATGCACGCCCACGGAGGGACTGACAGCCAGGTCCGCGGCCACGAAGGCCTCGGAGGTGGAGCGGCGCTGCTGCAGCGAACCGAGTTGGTTCTCGATCCTCTCGGTGAGTTGCTCGCAGGCTGCGCCTTGGACGCCTTCCACGAGCTCCTCGACCCGCCCATCGGGGCGAATGCGGAAGCGGATGGTGGTCTGGGCCATCCAGGCTCACTCAGGTGGCTGAATGTTAACCAGGTTCCCCTGGCGCTGCCGGGGCCGCGTCAGCGGATCAGACCGTCTTCCACCAGGGTCTGCAGCCGCTCCAGCACCGCCGGACTCTCCAGCTGCTCCAGGGCCACCCGCGCCTCATCCCGCACCGTCGAATCGCCGTCGTGGAGCATCACCAGCACCAGCGCCTCCACCAGTTCCGCCTGGCGCGGAGCCACCAGGTGGTCGTAGAGGCGCCCGAGCGACCAGGCGCTGTTGCTGCGCACCACCGGCTCGGAATCGATGCGCAGGCTCACCAGCAACTGGGCGGCGGCCTGGTCGGCCTTGGCCGCCCCGGTGCCGCCCACATCCGCCAGCGACCCCGCCGCCCACAGCCGCACCGCGGCGATGTCGTTCTGCAGGGCCCGGATCAGGGGGTTGAGCACGGGCGACTCGGCGTAGTTGCCCAGGCTCCAGGCCACCGCCTTGCGCACATAGCCGTTGCTGTCGTCCTGCAGCAGGGCCAGCAGAGGCGCCACCGCACGCGGATCAGGGTTGCGGCCCAGGGCATAGACCGCGCTCATGCGCAGGATTGGGCAGGTGGCCTCCAGCAGCGGCAGCAACTGCGGGATCGCCCGGGGGTCGCGGTGTTCACAGAAGATGCGCAGCCCCTGCATGCGCTGGTCATGGCCGCCCCTGAGCCACTCCAGCCCCAGGTCGCATTCAGCGGCGATGTCGGCCTCGGCGGGCTCGAGCGCATCGAGATCTTCGAGCGGATCGCCCAGCAGCTCATGGGCCAGCTCGCCAGCCAGCAACTCCGGGTCAAAGGCCAGCTCGGCCGGACCGTGGGCGTAGGGGGGCAGGGAATCGCCTGGATCGGGCTTGGCTTGGTCGGTCATGGCCCTCAGCCGATCGGAGCGGGGGCGGCCATGTCACCCGGAAGCCAGATCCTGGCACTCACCGCGAACAGAGCCAGACCGAACAGCACGATGATGGCGGCTGGCAACAGGGTGGAGCGGAAGAACGACACGGCACTGGCCAAGGAGGTTCCCCATTCTGAATGCTGGGGTCATCGGACTTCCGTAGGGTTCGCCCAGTCGTGTCCGGCCCTTGGCACCCGAACCAGCCAGCGAGCGCATGGCAGCAGCCGAGGCGGCCTCCGCCCCCCGCCAACGCCTGGTGGCGGTGACGGCCCAGGGAGTCGCCAGCGGCACCCCCTACATGGTGGGCAGCAAGCTGCTGCAGGGATGGCTGGCCGCCAGCAATGTGCCCCTGAGCCTGATCGGCCTGCTCGGCCTGGCGGAACTGCCCTACACCCTGAAGATGTTCTGGGCGCCGGCCCTCGACCGCTGGCCACTGCCCTGGCCCGACCGCCGGCGGGGCTGGTTGCTGCTGCTGCAGGTCACCCTGGTGGGTGTGATTGCGGCCATGGCCCTGCTGCGACCAGGCACGGACGGGGGCAGTCTCACGGCGATCGGCCTCATGGCCGTGCTGCTGGCCGTCTGCAGCGCCACCCAGGACATCGCTGTGGACGCCTACCGCACCGACCTTCTCCCCCCGGCTGAGCGGGGTGGCGGAGCGGCCGCCTCCGCCATGGGCTACAGGGGGGCCATGTTGGCCATCGGTGCCGGAGGTTTCATGCTGGCTGGCCGTTTCGGCTGGCCAGCGGCGTTCCTGGCCTCGGCTGCTCTGCTGCTGGCGGTGGTTCCGTTCACCCTGGCGGCGCCGCGGCTGGCACCGATCGAGCATCCCGTCACCAGCTTGCGCCAGGCGGTGGTGGGCCCGGCGCGTGATTTCCTGCGCCGCACCGGTTTCGGGCGAGCCGCGCTGTTGCTTCTGCTGGTTCTGCTCTACCGCTGGCCCGATGGCCTGCTCAGCCTGATGGCCGTCCCCTTTCTGATTCAGCAGGGGTTCAGTCCCGGGCTGATCGGGGCGGTGCAGGGGGGCTGGGGCATCGCCGCCACCATGATCGGCACGGTGCTCGGCGGGGTGCTCTTCAGCCGTCTGGGCATGAACCGCTCGCTCTGGCTGTTCGCCCTGATCGGAGCGATCGGCAACCTCTCCTATTGGGCCCTGGCCCAGTTCGGAGGCGGCCAGACCGCACTGGTACTGGCCGTAGGCATGGAGAACATCGGCGGCGGCATGGTGGGAGCGGTCTTCGTGGCCTTGCTGATGAGCCTCTGCAACCCACGGTTCTCCGCCACCCAGTACGCCCTGCTCTCAGGGGTCTACGCCCTGAGCCGTTCAATCCTGGCCGCTCCGGCCGGACTGGTGGCCGAACGGGTGGGCTGGAGCAGCTTTTTCCTGTTCACGGTGGCGGCGGCACTGCCGGCCTTCCTGCTGATGCTGCGACTCACCCCCTGGAACGGCACCGGCCCCCGCGGCGCCTTTGATCCGGCGAAAGATCCCACCTGAGGCGACCGTCGAGCACACCCAGGCTCGACGGTGGTCAGAGTGATGGGAGCGCCGCCCGCCGCCGGAGCTGACCGCAGGCGGCATCTTCGTCGAGGCCGCGGCTGGCGCGCACGCTCACGGCCACATGCCGCTCCTGCAGCGCCCGCCTGAAGGCCTCCACCCGCTCGGGGCTGGGGCGCTGAAAATCCTCCTCCTCGATCGGGTTGTAGGGGATCAGGTTGACGTGGCTCTGGAAGCCCCGCAACAACCCCGCCAGGGCTGCCGCCTGGCGGAGGTGATCGTTGAGGCCCCCCAGCAGGATGTACTCGAAGCTCACCCGCCGGCCGGTGATCTCCACGTAGCGGCGGCAGTCGTCGAGCAGCGCCTCCAACGGGTAGGCGTGGGCCGTGGGGATCAGCTGCTCGCGCAGCGCCTGATCGGGGGCATGCAGGCTCACCGCCAGGGTGAACTGGGCGCGGCCCAGGCGCTCCAGGGCGAGTTCGGCCAGGCTGGGCAAAGTGGCTGGCACCCCCACGGTGCTCACCGTGATCTGGCGCTGGGCCATGCCCAGGTCGGTGCAGAGGCAGTGGATGGCCGCCAGCACCGAATCAATCGTGAGCAGCGGTTCCCCCATGCCCATGAACACCACATGGCTGGGGCGGCGCTCCATCACCTCGCGCACGCAGAGCACCTGATCAACGATTTCATGCACCGCCAGGGAGCGCTGCAGGCCGCCCTTGCCGGTGGCGCAGAAGCGGCAGGCCATCGGGCAGCCCACCTGACTGGACACGCAGACCGTGAGCCGGTCGCGGGAGGGAATGCCCACGGTTTCGAGGCTGAGGCCATCGGCGGTGCCCAGCAGCAGCTTGGTGGTGCCGTCCTTGGCCACGCTGCGCAGCAGCTCCCTGGAGCGGCCAAGGGCATCGGCGCCGCCGGGATCAGTCCCAGCCGCAAGACTCTCGCGCCAGGCCTTTGGCAGCACGCTGATGTCGGCCAGGCGGCGGGCCCCCTTGGCGTAGATCCAGTCGTGCAGCTGACGGCCACGGAAGGCGGGTTGCCCCTGGCTGACGGCCCAGGCCTCCAGCTCGCCCAGGCCCAGGCCCAGCAGGGGCACGGCCTGGGGCGAGGGTGCCTCGCTGATCACGACCAGATCAGCAGGCCATGGCCGAGCCAGCGCTCCACCGCCACCAGGGCGATGAAACCGAGCATGGCCCAGCGGCCATTCAGCCGTTCGGTGTGGGTATGGAAGCCGAAGCGGGGCAGGCGCCGCTTCGGGATGAGCGTGGGTTCGAGCAAGGGGATCAGTCCTCCGTGAGTAGGCCCTCTTCCTGCAGACCCTCAACAGCCGCGGGATCGGGGATGAGTTCTTCTTCGAGGCCTTCCTCCTGGGCGGGCCGGGCAAAGGCCGCAAAGGAGCTGGCTGCCGCTTCGATGCCGCGCTTGCTGCGGACCGCATCGAGTTCATCCTCGGAGGGGTCCTCCAGCACCGCCTTGGTGACGGGGGCCGCGGCGGGCATCTCCACGGTGTAGTCCGGGCGGAGATTGGCCACGCGGCGGTAGCTGCCGGCCTCCTCATCGAGGATGTCGGGGTGGGGACCGGCTTCGGCGCGCAGTTCCTCCTCGAAGCCACCGAAGCCGGTGCCGGCGGGGATCAGGCGGCCGATGATCACGTTCTCCTTGAGACCGCGCAACCAGTCGCTCTTGCCCTCGATCGCCGCTTCGGTGAGCACCCGGGTGGTCTCCTGGAAACTGGCGGCGGAGATGAAGCTGTCGGTGTTGAGCGAGGCCTTGGTGATGCCCAGCAGCACCGGCGTGAACTCGGCGGGGGCACCGCCGGTGATGGCCATCGCCTGGTTCACCTGCTCCACCTGACGCAGCTCGATCAGCTCACCGGGCAGCAGGGTGGTGTCCCCGGCATCCTCGATGCGCACCTTGCTGGTCATCTGGCGCACAATCACCTCGATGTGCTTGTCATCAATGGTGACCCCCTGGGATTTGTAGACGTTCTGCACCTCCTGCACCATGCGGAACTGCAGCTTGGAGATGGCTTCCTGGGCCGCCTCCATCGAAGGCTTGCGGTCCCTGAGATCCTCGAAGTAGCACTCCAGCAGTTCGTGGGGGTTGATCGGACCGTCGGTGAGCATCTCGCCGGCGGTCACCTGCTGGCCGTCGTTCACCATCACGTTGCGCCCGAGCAGGATCGGGTAGTCAGTGCTGATGTCGTCGTGCTCGATCACCGAGACGGTGACCGAATCGTCGTCTTCGCCCAGCTTGATGGTGACGGTGCCGGGTTTGCGGCAGAGCACCGCGGATTCCCGCGGCCGGCGGGCCTCCAGCAGTTCTTCAATCCGGGGCAGACCCTGAACGATGTCCCCGGTCTTCTGGCGCTCGAACACCAGCAGCGCCAGGGCATCCCCGCGTTGCACCAGTTCGCCGTCGCGCACGTGCAGCACCGAATCCGGTGACACCATGTAGGGACGGCCCAGGCGCATGGTGATCAGGCTGCCGTCGATGGCTTCCACCTGACCGCAGCAGGGGGCCTCGATGCCACTGGCGAGGGGCTCGCCATCCACCAGGCGCTGGCCCACGCTCACCGCCAGCTGGGCGCTGCCGATGTCGAGCCCGCGGGTGTCGCCATCCCGCTCCACGATCAGACGCCGCACCGGCTCCCCTTCCACGGGATCGGGCAGCTGCACCATGCCGTCTTCCTTGCAGAGAATCTGGGTGGTGGCGACCACATCGCCGCTCTTGACGCTGGTGCCGTCCTCCACCTGCAGCTCGGTGTGAGTGGAGCCGTGGCTGGCGTCGGAGAGGGTGTCGCGGCGCACCAGCAGGGTTTCGAGAATGACCAGCTGCAGGCGCTCGATCGTCTTGGCCCGCTTGTCGGGGATCGCCTCCACATCCACAGTCATCTGGGGAGTGGTGTCGAAGGTGTCGAGGATCAGCTGGGTGCGCAGCAGCTCAACCCCCTCCACCGATTTGATCAGTTCGCTGTCCTTGAAGGTGAGGCGCTGGGTGGCCTTGAGCCCCAGGGAGGGGCCGCCGTTCTGCTTGACGCTGCCCAACTCGGGCAGGTGGGCGACATCGGGAATGGGGTATTCCTCCACCGGCCGCAGCAACAGGGCGCCACCTTCCTTGGTATCCACCGCCTCGATGTAAACCATGGCCTCAGGCACCAGTCCGGGGGCGATCTCTTCACCGGGATTGTGCAGGCGACCCTCGTCGCTGTAGCGGGCGAGGACCTTGGCGTCACTGATCAGATGCAGCGTGCCGGAGCGCACGATGATCTCGCGCAGGATGTCGTTCTTCTGGGTCACGGTCACGATCCCGGCCGTCTGGCTGAAGATGTCCTTGACCACTTCAGTGCCGGCCTCGATCCACTGGCCGTCTTCGATCATCAACAGGGAGATGTCCTTGTTGATCTCGTGGGTTTCCTGGGGGATCCAGAGCACCGTGCCCCCTTTGGACACCTCATAGCCGTTCTTGGCGGAGCGGGCTTTCTTGATCGAGAGGCCCGGGGCATACTTGATCAGACCACCGGTCTGGGTGCGGAAGCGATCATCGGCCAGCTCGGCGATCACCTCACCACTGCCGATCTTGCTGCCCGGCTGGGTCTTGAGCAGGTAGCGGATGTTGTCCTTACCCTCCAGGTGCCAGATCTCGCCGGAGTGGGTGGATTCTCCCACCAGCTTGCAGTCCTTGAGGGTGAGGCTGGCGGTGACGATCTGAACCTCACGGGAATCGCCGGTGGAATCGCGCAGACGCACCGAACCGCCGTGCTCACTCACCAGACGGCTCTCGGCCAGCACCTCACCGGTGGTGACCGCGGTGTTGCCCTTGACCACGGGCTGGGCATTGGGGGGCAGGTTGTAGACATCGCCCGCCAGCACCCAGAGGCGGCCGAGGCGCTGGGCCTTGAGGGTGATGTTGCCTTGGCGGTCGGTGGACTCGCGGGGCTGAATCACATCTTCGTAGCGCACCTGACCGGCCAGGTCGCAGATCACATCCTTGGTGGCCTTCTCCACACTCTTTTTGACAGCGGCACCAGCGGAGATCTGGGCCAGCACCATGTCGGAGGGAACCTCATCACCATTGGCGACGAAGAGCACCGAACCAGCGGTGATATCGAGCCGCTGGATCTTTCCCTTGCCGCTGGGCTTCACCGCCAGGATGAAATCGGTTTCCGAGAGCTGGGCCTCCACCCCGTGGGAGGTGCGGTGGTCGCGAACGCGGGCCTTGGGACCGAATTCAACCGTGCCAGCCACCGAGGAGCGCACCACGCCGGTTTCGGCCGTGGACACACCACCGGTGTGGAAGGTGCGCATGGTCAGCTGGGTGCCGGGCTCACCGATCGACTGGGCGGCGATGATGCCCACCGCTTCACCCAGATCCACCAGCTCGTTGTGGGCCAAGGCCCAGCCATAGCACTTGCGGCAGACCGAGCGGGCGGCCTCACAGGTGAGGGGCGAGCGCACCACCACGGTCTTGACGCCGGCGGCTTCGATCAGGCGGGAGAGTTCAGGATCGATCTGTCCGTCGCGATCCACCAGCAAGGTGCCGTCGGGGCCATGCACGGGCTCACCGGCGAGACGACCCACCAGCTTGGCGAAGAAGCGTCCCCGCTCATCCGCATGGATGGGGATGCCGCGGGTGGTGCCGCAGTCGTCCTCGCGCACGATCACATCCTGGGCCACGTCCACCAGTCGGCGGGTGAGATAGCCCGAGTCGGCGGTGCGCAGGGCGGTATCCACCAGACCCTTGCGGGCGCCGTAGGAGGAGATCACGTATTCGGTGACCGTGAGGCCCTCACGGAAGTTGGTGCGGATCGGCAGGTCGATGATCTCGCCCTGGGGGTTGGCCATCAAGCCGCGCATGCCCACCAGCTGACGCACCTGGGACATGTTGCCCCGGGCGCCGGAGTTGGCCATCATCCAGACCGAGTTGAGGGGGTCGTTCTCGTTGAAGTTCTTCTTGACCTCCTCCACCAGCCGCTCATTGGTTTCAGTCCAGGTGTCGATCACCTTGGTGTGCCGCTCCACCTCGGTGATTTCCCCCAGCCGGTAGCGCTCTTCGGTGTCGGTGATCTGCTGCTCGGCTTCCGCCAGCAACCTGGCTTTCTCGAAGGGAATGCGCAGGTCTTCGACGGAGATCGAGACCGCGGCCTGGGTGGCGTAGTGGAAACCCAGATCCTTGAGGTCGTCGGCCATGGAGGCCGTTGCGGCGGTGCCATGGTGCTTGTAGGCCCAGGCCACGAGATTGCGCAGGGCTTTCTTGTCGATCTCCCGGTTGCGGAAACGTGGTGCTTCCTTGCTCAGGGGCGCGCGGCGGTCCAGGGGATTGGGCTTGGAGGGGGTGGTGGTCATGGCGACGAGCGAAAAGGAAGACCGGAGTAGAAAACCTGGAGCACCAGGGGAAGACGTCGACGTGCTGCAGCAGGTCAGATCAGGTGGCAGCCACCGCGTCGATGATCGTTCTGTTCATCACCACACGTCCAACGGTGGTGAGCAGATAACGGGTGATCAGGGCACCGTCTTCATCAAAGCGGTCGCGGCGGTACTTCCACTGCTCGATGCGGGTGCCATCGCTGAGGGTCTCCTCATGCACGGGGGCCTCGCCCTCGTCCTCATCGTCGACCTCGCCACTGAAGCGTACCCAGACCCACTGGTGCAGATCGAGGTGGCGCTCATCAAAAGCGTTGATCACATCGTTGAGACCGGCGTAGGTGCGGCTGCGGTCACCGAAGCTGGGCTTGCTTTCCTTGCGATCCACGGCCGTGAGGTAGTAGATCCCCAGCACCATGTCCTGGGACGGCGTGATGATCGGCTCGCCGGTGGCTGGCGAGAGGATGTTGTTGCTGGCCAGCATCAACATGCGCGCCTCAGTCTGGGCCTCGATGGCCAGGGGCACGTGCACGGCCATCTGGTCACCGTCGAAGTCGGCGTTGAAGGCGGGGCAGACGAGGGGGTGCAGCTGAATGGCGCGTCCATCCACCAACTTGGGCTCAAAGGCCTGAATGCCGAGCCGGTGCAGGGTGGGGGCGCGGTTGAGCATGATCGGGTGGCCTTCGATCACTTCCTGCAGCACCTGCATCACCTCATCATCGGCCCGCTGAATCAGCTTCTTGGCGGCCTTGATGTTATTGACGATGTTCTGGCGGATCAGCCTGTGGATCACGAAGGGCTGGAACAGCTCAATCGCCATTTCCTTGGGCAGACCGCACTGGTGCATCTTGAGCTTGGGGCCCACCACGATCACGGAGCGTCCGGAGTAGTCGACCCGCTTGCCCAGCAGGTTCTGACGGAAGCGGCCCTGCTTACCCTCGATGATGTCGCTGAGTGATTTCAGCGGCCGGTTGTTGGCGCCCACCACGGTGCGGCCGCGGCGGCCGTTGTCGATCAGGGCATCCACAGCCTCCTGCAGCATCCGCTTCTCGTTGCGGACGATGATTTCCGGCGCGAGGATCTCCTGCAGCCTCGCCAGGCGGTTGTTGCGGTTGATCACCCGGCGGTAGAGGTCGTTGAGATCGCTGGTGGCGAAGCGACCACCATCGAGCTGCACCATCGGGCGCAGGTCAGGGGGAATCACCGGGATCGCATCAAGCACCATCCAGTCAGGGCGGGCGTCGGTGGCGATGAAGTTGTCGATCACACGCAGGCGCTTGATCAGCTTCGCCCGCTTCTGGCCCTTGCTGCCGGCGATGTCCTCGCGCAGCTGCTCGGCAATCTCAGCCAGGTTGAGATCTTCGAGCAGGCGCTTGAGCGCCTCGGCACCGATGCCCACCTCGGGCTCGTTCTCGATCTCAGAATCTTCGGCGTAGATCTGATCCTCGATCTCCAGCCACTCGTCTTCGGTGAGCAGCTGCTTGTAGGTGAGGTCCTTGTGGTCGCCCGGCTCGAGAACCACATAGCAGTTGAAATAAACGATCTGCTCCACATCCCTCAGGGGCATGTCGAGCAGGATCGCCACGTAGCTGGGGATTCCCTTGAGGTACCAGACGTGGGAAACGGGAGCCGCCAGCTTGATGAAGCCCATGCGGTGACGCCGCACCCGGCTCTCGGTGACCTCAACACCGCAGCGCTCGCAGACGATGCCGCGGTGACGCACCCGCTTGTACTTGCCGCAATGGCACTCCCAGTCTTTGGAGGGGCCGAAGATCTTCTCGCAGAAGAGCCCGTCCATCTCGGGCTTGAGGGTGCGGTAGTTGATCGTTTCCGGCTTGGTCACCTCACCGACCACCTGACCATTGGGCAGGGTGCGCTGACCCCACTGCATGATCCGCTCCGGCGAAGCCAGGGTGATCTTGACGTAGTCGAAGTGGTTCTCGGTGCGGGAGTTGCTGTTGGTCATGGCCGAAGGGCGCGCGGACGTCGAGGGAAACGGTGAAGCTCAGGGCGTGGATTCAATCGTCGTCGTAATCCGCGACGCCGAGGGATTCATAGGTGGGCCTGTTGGGGGTGCTGCGGCGGGGATTGACGTCCTGCATCAGATCAACCTCAGTGCCGTCATCGGTGTAGACGGCGATATCCAGACCCAGCGACTGCAACTCACGCATCAGCACCTTGAAGGATTCCGGTGTTCCGGGGCGGGGAATCGGCTTACCCTTGACGATGGCGTTGAGCGCCTCGTTGCGTCCCTGCATGTCGTCGGACTTGACGGTGAGCAGCTCCTGCAGGGTGTAGGCGGCGCCGTAGGCCTCCAGAGCCCAGACTTCCATTTCGCCGAGCCGCTGGCCGCCCTGCTGCGCCTTGCCGCCCAGGGGCTGCTGGGTGACCAGGGAGTAGGGACCGGTGGAGCGGGCGTGGATCTTGTCGTCCACCAGGTGCACCAGCTTGAGGATGTGGGCATAGCCCACGGTGACCGGCTGATCAAAGGGTTCGCCGGTGCGGCCATCAACAAGCTGGATCTTGCCGGGATTCTCAGGGTCGTAGACCCAGTCCTTACCGGGCAGGCTGGCGGCCTCCTCCAGATACTTCTGCACGGTGTTCTTGGAGGTTTCGTTGCCGTGCATCTCATCGAACGGCACCACTTTCACCCGGCAATCCAGGTGCGCCGCGGCCCAGCCCATCAGGCACTCGAAGACCTGACCCACGTTCATCCTTGAGGGGACCCCCAGGGGATTGAGAACGATGTCGATCGGAGAGCCATCGGGCAGATAGGGCATGTCCTCCCGGGGAAGGATGCGGCTGATGATGCCCTTGTTGCCGTGGCGACCGGCCATCTTGTCGCCCACCTGGATCTTGCGCCGCTGGGCCACATAGACCCGCACCACCATGTTCGCCCCCGGCGGCAGCTCATCGCCCTGCTCGCGGGTATAGATGCGCACATCAACCACCCGGCCGCGCTCGGTGCTGGGCACCCGCAGGGAGTTGTCGCGCACATCGCGGGCCTTCTCGCCGAAGATCGCCCGCAGCAGCTTCTCTTCCGGCGGCTGATCCGACTCACCCTTGGGAGTGACCTTACCCACGAGGATGTCGCCGGATTCGACATAGGCGCCAATACGAATGATGCCCATCTCATCGAGATTGCCCAGGCTTTCTTCCGCCACATTGGGGATCTCACGGGTGATCTCCTCCGGGCCGAGCTTGGTCTGGCGGGCCTCGATCTCATACTTCTCGATGTGCACCGAGGTGTAGAGGTCGTCCTGGACGAGCCGCTCACTGACGAGGATTGCGTCCTCGTAGTTGTAGCCCTCCCAGGGCATGTAGGCGATCAGCACGTTCTGACCCAGGGCGATCTCGCCGCCCTCACAGGCCGAACCATTGGCCAGCACCTGGCCGGCGATCACCGCGTCACCCTGGCCGACGATCGGCCGCTGGTTGAGGCAGGTGTCCTGGTTCGAGCGCTGATACTTCTGGAGGTGGTGGATGTGATCGGTGCCCTGCTCATCGCGGATCACGATCGCCGTGGCATCCACGAAGGTGACGGTGCCATTGACCCGGGTGATCGGCACCATGCCCGAGTCACGAGCCACCTGGGTTTCCAGGCCGGTGCCCACCAGGGGGCGTTCGGGCCGCAGCAGCGGAACGGCCTGACGTTGCATGTTCGAGCCCATCAGGGCCCGGTTGGCATCGTCGTGCTCCAGGAAGGGAATCAGCGAGGTGGCCACCGAGATCACCTGCACCGGTGAGAGCTGGACATAGTCCACCTGCTCCGGCGGCACCTTTTCAAAGTCCTGGCGGTAGCGAACGGGGATCAACTCCGCCAGGATGCGACCGTCGGCATCGGTGGCCACATCACCAGGGGCCACGCGGCACTCGTCTTCGAGGTCGGCGGAGAGGTAGATCGGATCGCCCTGCTTGTGGACAAATCCGTTCTCCACTTTCCAGAAGGGAGTTTCAATGAAGCCGTATTCATTGACGCGGGCGTGGGTGGCCAGCGAACCGATCAGGCCGGCGTTGGGACCCTCAGGAGTTTCGATCGGGCAGATGCGGCCGTAGTGGGACGGGTGAATGTCGCGCACGGCGAAGCCGGCCCGCTCACGGGTGAGGCCGCCTGGGCCGAGGGCGCTGATGCGCCGCTTGTGGGTCAGCTCCGCCAGGGGATTGGTCTGGTCCATGAACTGGCTGAGCTGGCTGGAGCCGAAGAACTCCTTGATCGCCGCCACCAGGGGTTTGGGGTTCACCAGCTGAGCGGGGGTGAGCGATTCGGTCTCACCGACCGTCATGCGCTCCTTGATGATCCGCTCCAGCCGGTTGAGGCCGACGCGCACCTGGTTCTGTAGCAGTTCTCCGACGGAGCGCACGCGGCGGTTGCCGAGGTGATCGATGTCGTCGAGGGAGGCCCCGCCCACATCAAGCTCAAGGTTGATCAGGTAATCGATCGTCGAGAGCACATCCTCAGCGGTGAGGGTGCGCACGGCATCGGGAATGGTGAGACGCAACTTCTTGTTGATCTTGTAGCGGCCGACCCGACCCAGGTCGTAGCGCTTGGGATCAAAGAAGCGGCTGTGCAGCAATTGCTGTCCTCCACTGACCGAAGGGGGCTCACCTGGACGTAGCTTCTTGTAGAGCTCCAGCAGGGCCTGGTCCTCCGAAGAAATGCCTTCGTCGTTGGCTGCTTCGATCGACTTCTTGTAGTACTCTGGGTGGCGGAGCTTGTCGAGCACATCGTTGTCGGAGAGACCGATGGCTCGCATCAGCACGTGGGCGTTGATCTTGCGAGTTTTATCGACGCGAACGTGCAGGAGATCGTTCTTGTCGGTTTCAAACTTCAGCCAGGCACCACGGTTGGGGATCAGGCTGGCGTTGAAGGTCTTGCGGCCATTCTTGTCCTGCTCATCCTTGAAGTAGACGCCGGGGCTGCGAACGATCTGATTGACGATCACACGCTCGGCGCCGTTGATGATGAAGGTGCCACGTTCGGTCATCAGCGGCAGCTCGCCGATGAAGACCTCCTGCTCCTTGATCTCGCCGGTTTCCTTGTTGACCAGCCGGCAGGTGACATACATCTGCGAGGCGAAGGTGGCGTCGCGACGCTTGGCTTCCTCCACGTCGTGGCGGGGCCGCTTCAGGCGGTACTCGGTGCCAACGAAATGCAGCTCAAGCTTGCCGGTGTAGTCGGTGATCGGCGAGAAGCTGTCGAGCTCCTCGATAAGACCTTTTTCCAGGAACCACTTGAAACTTGCCCGCTGCACCTCGACCAGATCGGGCAGGTAGGTGACGGTCTTGGCGACCTGAATCGCGCTGCTCATGCGGGAACCTGCAGGAACGGGTGAGAAGGTGGATGGGCGGCGACGGCGGGAACACGCCTGACGCTGCGGACTGCCGCAAGGACAGCCAAAGGCATGGCAAGGCACCCCCTAGAGAGGGGGAGAACCCCGCCGTGTTCACGCTGATGACACTCGAATCGGAGCCGCCGACCTCGACAATGGTGCGCTCACGCTACCTGGCCAATAAAACATCATACACTATCACTAGTGGATGGTCCAGGAAGGCCAAACAGGCGTACCGCATTGGCGGTGGAATCGGCCGCTACCCGCTCCAGGGGCTCGCCTCTGAGCTCCGCCATCCGGCCGGCCACGGAAGCCACGAAGGCGGGCTCGTTGCGCTTGCCGCGGCGGGGCACCGGTGAGAGGAAGGGACAGTCGGTTTCCACCAGGTAGCGGTCGGCCGGCACCTGCAGGGCGCAGGCATGGGTGTCGAGGGCCTTGGGGAAGGTGACCGTTCCACTGAAGCTGATGTGAAGCCCCAGCTCCAGAAACCCCTCCATCTCCTGCGGGGTGCCGCCCCAGCAGTGCATCACCCCCCGGGGACAGCGCCCCTGGGACTGACGCTGGCGCAGCAGCTCCAGCATCGGCGCGGCGGCATCACGGCAGTGAATGATCACCGGCAGATCCAGCTCCACCGCCAGATCCAGCTGGGGGCCAAGGACCTCCAGCTGGCGCTCGAGCTGGGAGTCGCGGAAGAGATCCAGTCCCAGTTCACCGATGGCCACCACCCGCTGGTCGTCGAGGGCGGCCTGGCGCAGCACCGCCTGGGTGCCGGAATCCCAGTGATCGGTGTCGAGCGGATGGACCCCCACCGAGTAGCGCAGCTCCGGGAAACGATCGGCCAGGGCCCGGATCGGCGCGATCTGGGAAGGCTCGACGCAGGCATGCAGCAACGACACCACCCCGGCTTCGCGCCAGCGCTCAGCCACCGCATCGAGGTCGG
Source organism: Cyanobium sp. CZS48M (assembly GCA_030373145.1). Classification (GTDB taxonomy): domain Bacteria; phylum Cyanobacteriota; class Cyanobacteriia; order PCC-6307; family Cyanobiaceae; genus Regnicoccus_A. The sequence continues at coordinate 141,820 of JAUCZK010000003.1, forward strand.
CCTCGAAGGTGCTGAACACCACATGGCAGTGGGAATCAACCAGCGCCGGGAGCGCGGTGGCCACAGCGGGCTTGGTGTGGACGGTCATGGGGACGGCCGGCCGCTCAGGCGTTGCCGGCAACGGGCTCGATGGCCTGCTTGACGGCGGTGCTGAGCCGCGATTTCTGGTTGGCGCCGGTGTTCCGGTGGATCACACCGACCTTGACGGCCTTGTCGATCTTGCTGAAGGCGGCGTTGAGGCTGGCCTGCACGGCGGTTTTGTTGTCCTCGTCGGGCGCCTGGCTGTAGGTGGTCACCGCCGTGAAGCAGCGCTTCATCAAGGTGCGCACCGCCGACTTGTAGGTGCGGTTCTGCAACCAGTTGCGCTCGGCAATCAGGATGCGCTTCTTCGAAGACTTGTTATTGGCCACAGGCGGGTTCAGCGCTGATTCAGCAGTTGTCGATCTTACCCTCACAGGCTCGCGTGCCTTGGGGCGGCCGTAGCCTGAGCCATTGATTGAGCGGCACTGCAGGCCGCCATCGCCCTTGCCCGTGCCGAACACCCTGAGCGACCCCGCCCCAGCCCTGGCCATCGAGCTCCTGGAGGACCTCGATGCGGCGGCGGCCAGGCTGGCCGGCATCGCCGCACGCACCAGCGGCGCCGCCAGCCGGGACGCCGCCGCCACGGTGGAGAGCATCCTTGAGCAGGTGAAACGTGACGGCGATCACGCCCTGCTGGAGCTGAGCGAACGCTTCGACGGGGTCCGCCCGGACCCCCTGCGCATTCCCCGCGAGGAGCTCACCGCCGCCTGGAAGGCCTGCCCCTCCGACCTGCGCGGGGCCCTGGAGCTGGCCCAGCGGCGCATCCTCGATTTCCACCAGCGCCAGAAGCCCCGCGACCTGGAGGTGACGGGCGTTCACGGCGAACGCCTCGGGCGGCGCTGGCGGCCGGTGGCCACAGCCGGGCTCTACGTGCCCGGAGGGCGGGCCTCGTACCCCAGCACAGTGTTGATGAATGCCATTCCGGCCCGGGTGGCCGGGGTCAAGCGGGTGGTGATGGTGACGCCGCCGGGGCCCCAGGGCCAACCGGATCCAACGGTGCTGGCCGCCGCCCACCTGGCCGGGGTCGAGGAGGTCTACCGGGTCGGTGGGGCCCAGGCCATCGCCGCCCTGGCCTACGGCACCGAATCGATTCCGCGGGTGGATGTGATCAGCGGTCCGGGCAACCTCTACGTGACCCTGGCCAAAAAAGCCGTGTATGGCCAGGTGGCGATCGATTCGCTGGCCGGCCCCAGCGAGGTGCTGGTGATCGCCGACCAGAGCGCCGATCCCGATCACGTGGCCGCCGATCTGCTCGCCCAGGCCGAACACGACCCCCTGGCAGCGGCGATCCTGCTCACCACCAGCGCGGCCCTGGCGGCGGCGGTGCCCAAGGCCCTGGAGCAGCAGCTGCGCCACCACCCCCGGGCGGAGCTCTGCCGCACGGCCCTGCAGAACTGGGGGCTGATCGTGCTCTGCCCGTCGCTGGAGGACGCCGCCCGCCTCAGCGATCAGTTCGCGCCCGAACACCTGGAGCTGTTGGTGGAGCGGCCCGAGCCGCTGGCGGGACGGATCGAGAACGCCGGAGCCATCTTCATCGGCGCCTGGAGCCCAGAGGCGGTGGGCGACTACCTGGCGGGCCCCAACCACACCCTGCCCACCTCAGGCACCGCCCGTTTCTCCGGCGCCCTCAGTGTGGAAACGTTCATGCGTCACACCAGCCTGATCGCCTTCAACCGCCAGGCCCTCGAGGCCACCGGACCGGCGGTGATCACCCTGGCCCAGAGCGAGGGGCTGCACAGCCACGCCGATTCAGTGCGCCGCCGGCTCAACTAACTGAGCCGCCCGAGCTGGAAGCACTGCTCAGGCGCGCTCCAGGTCCCGCACCCGGGGCTCCCCATCAACGATCTCGCCCACCAGCACCTGGTCGGTGAGGCCCACGAACAGCCCGTTCTCCAGCACCCCCGGCAGGTTGTTGATGGCCTGCTCCAGGGCCGGTGGGTCGGCGATGCCACCGGCGAAGCGCAGATCCAGCACCAGATTCCCCTGGTCGGTCACCACCGGGCCTGCCTTCTTCACCGCCATGCGCAGCTCAGCGCTGGCACCCATGGCCTCCAGTTCCGCCTTCACCTGACGCCAGGCTCCGGGCAGCACCTCCACCGGCAGCAGGAAGTCGAGGTTGAGGCGCTCCACCAGCTTGCTGGAATCCACCACCACCACGAAACGCTCGGCCCGGCGGGCCACCAGCTTCTCCTGCACGTGGCAGGCCCCGCCCCCCTTGATCAGCTGGAAGGCGGGATCCACCTCATCGGCACCATCGATCGCCAGGTCGATGCGGGAGACGGCATTGAGGCTCTGCAGGGGAATGCCCAGCTCAGCGGCGAGCACCTCCCCCTGGAACGAGGTGGTCACCCCGGTGATGCCGGAGAGTTCACCCTGCTGCAGGCGGGCGCCCAGTTCGCGGATCATCAGGGCGGCGGTGGAGCCGGAGCCCAGGCCGACCACCATCCCATCGCGGATCTGATCAACGGCGGCGGTGGCCACGGCCAGCTTCATCCGGTCCTGCAGCTCGGCCATGGGGAGTGGAACCAGGGGCTTGCGACCGTAGCAAGCTGATGGCTGAATTCCTGCAGAACCCAGCTGGCGCAGGGCCCCTCAGGAGGCCCGCGGCAGCGCGGCGGGTCGGATCGAGAGCTGCAGTTCGCGGTTGCCCCGCACCACCTTCAGGGGCAGGGCCTCGCCGACCCTGGAGGCCTCCACCCGCTGCAGCAGGGCGGCGGGATTGGTCACCGGCTGGTCGGCCGCCGCCACCACCAGGTCGCCGCGCCTGAGGCCGGCGGATTCAGCCGGGCTGCCCTGGAGCACCCGCTGCACCAGGGCACCATCGCGCTCGGGCAGCTGCAGCACCGCCTCCGGGTCGCGGTTGTTGTCGCGGGCGCGGCGGGCCGTGAGCGGCACCAGTTGCAGACCCAGATAGGGGTGGACCACGTCAGCGCCGGTGCGCAGCTGGTCGGCCACTCCCCGCGCCAGGTTGATCGGAATGGCGAAGCCCAGGCCGGCGCCGGGGCCGGAGCGCACCAGGGTGTTGATGCCGATCACTTCACCGGCGGCATTGATCAGCGGTCCGCCGGAATTACCCGGGTTGATGGCGGCATCGGTCTGGATCAGGTCGAGGCGCTTGTCGGCGAAGCCGAGGCTGTTGATGTTGCGGTGCAGGCTGCTGACGATGCCGAGGGTGACCGTGCGCTCCAGGCCATAGGGACTGCCCAGGGCGATGGCCCAGTCGCCCACCTCCAGGGCTTCGGAGTCGCCCAGGGGGGCTGCGTTGAGGCCCCGGGGAGCCTCGATGCGCACCACCGCCAGATCGGTGACGGGATCAGCGCCCACCACGGTGCCATCAAGCTGGCGGCCATCGGCGAGGGTGACCTCCACCTGATCCACCCGCTCGACCACGTGGGCGTTGGTGAGCACCAGCCCGGTGGCGTCGATGACCACACCGGAGCCCTGACCCCGCTCCCGGCTGCTGCCGGCCGGGTCGCCGAAGAGATCCCGCAGCAGCGGATCCAGCAGCGCTGGATCAAAGGCCTGGCGCGGCACCTCTCGCTCGGTGTCGATGCGCACCACCGACGGGCTGGCACGGCGGGCCGCCTCGGCGACGAAGTTATGGGCCGGTGCAGCCGCAGGCGACGAAGCACCGACTGCAGCGGTGGCAGGGGGCAGCTCGGGGGTGAGCGCCAAGGCGCGGACGGGGAGGCCCAGGGTCAAGCCGATCAGCAGCAGCAGCAGCGCCAGCCGCTGGCCGCGCCACCGCCAGCATCCGCCGCCCAGCCAACCGCTGCGCGGGACCGCAGCCGAAGCGAGGGGGAGGGCGTGAACAGGACTAACCATGGCGCCGAGGCTAGGTCGCTGAAACGTCTGCCGCTGGCTCCAGCCAGGGCGACCAGCGCAGCAGGCGCTGGCTCCAGCCAGGGCGACCAGCGCAGCAGGCGCTGGCTCCAGCGGCCATCGGGGTGGAGCTCCAGCAGCCGGCCCCCGGGATCCTGCCCGCGCCCCAGCGGGCAGGGTTGCACCGCCTCGAAGGCACAGAGCGTGGAGGGACAGGCCAGCACGGGGAGGCCCGGCTCAGCTCCAAGAAGCCCCTGCCAGTGCTGGTGGACATGGCCGCAGAGCACCAACGCCGCTGAGGAGGTCTCCTGAAGGATCGCGGCCAGCTCGGGGCCATCGCGCAGGCCGATGGCATCAAAGCCCGGGTCACCGATCGGCAGGGGCGGGTGATGAACCGCCACCAGGGTTGGGGAGAGGTCGTGGTGCAGGCAATGCCGCAGCCAGGTCCGTTGGCCGGCCCCGAGCCAGCCGCCGCCATCACCGCAGCGGTGGCTGGAGAGCAGCAGCAGGCGCCAGGGGCCCAGCCGCAGGGCCGTGGGTGCCAACGCGGCGTGGCGCCCCAGGGCCGCCTGCAGCAGAACCGGGTGATCGTGATTTCCCGGCAGCAGCGCCAGGGGCAGACCCGAGGCGGTCAGCAGGTTGCGCAGCTGCACATAGCCGCCCCAGCTCTCGTCCTGGCAGAGATCACCACTGATCAGCAGCAGATCCGGTGGCGCGCTCAGCTGCGCCATGGCCTTCTCCAGGCCATGGCGCAGCTGAGCGAAGGGAGTGCGGCCCCTGTAGCGCCCCTGCCCCTGGCGCAGCAGATGGGGATCGCTGAGTTGCAGCAGCCTGAGCGGATCGGCGCCTGGTGCCCGGGCCTCGACATCCAGCTCACAGATGGGGACCCGCTCTTGAAGGGGTCGCAACAGAGAGAGCCATGGAAGGGGGACTTCAGCCTAAGTTGCCGCAACAGCGCTGCCAGACCATGGCCTCGATCCCTCCCGGCACCCGTGTGCGATGTGCCCTCTGCCAGGTGGAGATCCAGGGCATGGTGGGCGGCCAGGATCTGGTGATGTTCAGCCAGGGGGCCCCTGGGACCCGCGCCAAGCTCTGGGCCAGGGTCTGCCAATACGTCAGGGAACCCCAACGCTGCCTCAACCAGGACCAGGCGATCCGGGGCGAGATCGGGCCGGACGATTTCTACGGTGAGGCCCCCAGCCTCGGTCTCTTCGATGCCCCCGGCGGAGCCACTCCGCCGGCCTGAGCCAGCCGAAGCCGGGGCCTGCCGTGCCGGCTTGTACGCTCAAGTTCATGCCCGGCGGGCATCACCCTGACGCTCAAGTGCGGCCCCCGGGCAGCCTTGGGCTCTGGGGCAGTTTTTCTGCAGAGGCCGGTCGGGCGTCCGACTCGCTCTCTCCAGCTCCGCCGGTGCCCCATCCACTCATCCCCGATCTGGAGCGTCTGGTCTGCCCGCTCGCCGAAGCTTCCGGTCTGGCGGTGCAGGGGGTGGAGATCCAGGCCCAGCGGCTGCCGCTCACCCTGGTGGTCCTGATCCGCCACGCCGACGGACGGGACGTCAATCTCGATGACTGCGCCGCTTTCAGCGGTGTGCTCGGTGAGGTTGTCGAAGCCAGCGAGCTGATGCCCCAGGCCTATGTCCTGGAAGTCAGCAGCCCAGGAATCGGCGAGGAGCTGCTTGACGACCGCGACTTCCACAGTTTCCGCGGGTTCCCCGTGGCGGTGTGCTTTCGCGATGGCAAGGGCGCCGAGACCACCCGCGAAGGCCTGCTGCTGGAGAGGGACGCGGAGCACCTCCAGCTCAATCTGCGCGGCCGCATCAGTCGGATCCCCCGCTCTGATGTGATCTCCGTTCGCCTGGTCACCCCCACCACGGGCTGACCACCGCTCCGTGACCAACCCCCTCATCCCCCCTTTTTTGATCCGATGGCACTCGTTCTCCTCCCCGGTCTGCAGAACCTGATCGAGGACATCAGTGAGGAGAAGAAACTTCCCACCCAGGTGATTGAGGCGGCCCTGCGCGAGGCCCTCCTCAAGGGGTACGAGCGCTATCGCCGCACCCTCTATCTGGGCATCAGCGAAGACCCCTTCGAGGAGGACTACTTCAGCAATTTCGATGTGGCCCTCGACCTCGATGAGGAGGGCTATCGGGTGCTGGCCAGCAAGATCATCGTCGATGAGGTGGAGAGCGAAGACCACCAGATCGCCCTGGCCGAAGTGCAGCAGGTGGCGGAAGACGCCCAGATCGGCGACACAGTGGTGCTGGATGTCACCCCCGAGAAGGACGACTTCGGCCGCATGGCCGCCGCCACCACCAAACAGGTGCTGGCCCAGAAGCTGCGGGACCAGCAGCGCCGGATGATCCAGGAGGAGTTCGCCGATCTCGAAGACCCGGTGCTCACCGCCCGGGTGATCCGCTTCGAGCGTCAGTCGGTGATCATGGCCGTGAGTTCCGGCCTGGGTCGGCCTGAGGTGGAAGCGGAGCTGCCCAGGCGGGACCAGCTTCCCAACGACAACTACCGGGCCAATGCCACCTTCAAGGTCTTCCTCAAGGAGGTGAGCGAGGTGCCCCGTCGCGGCCCGCAGCTGTTCATCTCAAGGGCCAATGCCGGTCTGGTGGTGTATCTGTTCGAGAACGAAGTGCCGGAGATCCAGGAGGGTTCGGTGCGGATCGTGGCCGTCGCCAGGGAAGCCAATCCCCCCTCCCGTGCCGTGGGCCCCCGCACCAAGGTGGCCGTCGACAGCGTCGAGCGGGAGGTGGATCCGGTGGGGGCCTGCATCGGGGCCCGGGGTTCCCGAATTCAGCAGGTGGTCAATGAACTGCGCGGCGAGAAGATCGATGTGATCCGCTGGTCGCCCGACCCAGGTCAGTACCTGGCCAATTCCCTCAGCCCCGCCCGCGTCGAGATGGTGCGGCTGGTGGATCCAGAGGGGCAACACGCCCATGTGCTCGTTCCCCCCGACCAGCTCAGCCTGGCCATCGGCCGCGAGGGCCAGAACGTGCGTCTGGCGGCACGGCTCACCGGCTGGAAGATCGACATCAAGAACGCCTCCGACTACGACCAGGTCACGGAGGACGCCCGGGCGGCAGAGCTGATCGCCCTGCGCGAGGAGGACGAGCGGCAGCAGGCCGAGGCCGAAGCTCGCCTGGCGGTGGAGCAGGCCGCCCGAGCCGAGGAAGACGCCCGCCTGCGGGAGCTCTACCCCCTGCCCGAGGACGAGGAGGGCTACGAGGGCGATGCCGATGCCGGGGAGGCCGAGGCCGCCTATGAGCCTGAGGCTCAGGCTGCAGCAGAAGCCATGGCCGAAGTGAACACCGTGGCCGAGGCCGCCACCGAAACCGTGGCCGTTCCCGCCGTTGAGGCTGAGGCTGATGCCGAAGCGGATGCCGAAGCCGAACTGCGGTGAGCGGGGGAGTGGTGCTGCGGCGCTGTGTGTCCTGCCGGGAACGGCGGGATCGCCAGCTGCTCTGGCGGATCATCCGTCAGAGCAGCGATGGGGTGGTGCTGGACGGAGCCACCACCAGGGCCATGGGCCGCTCGGCCTATGTCTGTCCCTCCAGCCGCTGCATCGAGGACGCCAGGCGGCGCAAACGTCTGCAGCGCGCCCTGCGCTGTCAGGTGTCGGATTCCATCTACGCGGCACTGGTGGAACGGCTGAGCGAGTCACACGCTGCAGCCTCTGAGGCAAGATGAACAGTGGCCGCACCGCGCGTGGGGCTCGGAGGCACTTGGTGCCCCGACCGATCGGAGACCTGAATGACCAGCAGCGGCAAAGTCAGAATTTATGAGCTGTCCCGGGACCTTGGCCTGGAGAACAAGGACGTGCTCGACGCCGCTGAGAAGCTGTCCATTGCGGTCAAGAGCCACAGCAGCTCCATCAGCGATGGGGAGGCCGAGCGCATCCGCAGCCTGATCAGAACCCCCGGCAACGCGCCCAGGAACGCACCCAGCAACGGTGGCGGGGCCCAGCTGGCCCAGCCTGTGCGGCCCGCACCCCCGGCGGGCGAGCCGGCCAAGGCCATCCTTTCGCTCAAGAAGGCAGCCCCTTCGGCCCCAGCCGCTCCGGCTACGCCCTCCAGTGCGGCCGCCCCGGCTGCCGCCGCCAAGCCCAAGCCGGCCGTCAGGCCAGTGAGCAGCCCCCAGAAGCCCGCCGCCGCCGCGCCAGGCGCAGGCCCCGCCGCCAAGCCAGTCATTGTCAAGCCGGCCCCCAGGCCGGAGATCGTGGCGCAGGCTCCCGCCAGCGCAGCAAAACCGGCGGCCCCCAGCCCACCACCGCTGGTGAGGAAAGTGGTGCCTCAGGCCGCCCGACAGACCCCCACCACCTCCGCGCCAACTGCTGCGGCACCAGCCCGGCCGGCGGTGGCGCTCAAGCCGGCGGCAGTCCCAAGCCGACCACCGGCCGCACCGGTGAGCAAGCCAGAGCCACCCCAGGCGCGCAAGCCCGATCCGGCTGCGGCGCCCGGTCCCACCCCCAGTCCCCGGCCGGCGACGAGCCCCCGGCCCGTGCCCCGCGGCAGTGCACCTGCCCCCTCCCGTCCGGCCTCGGCCGCGCCCCCGAGGCCTGGCGCACCTGCACCCGTGCGGGCAGCAGGCGGTTCCGGCCCCGGCCGGCCGCAACTGGTGGGCCGACCCCAGACGGTCCAGCCCGGCACCAGCAACCGACCGGCACCTCCATCGGGTCGCCCGGCCCTGAGCCAGCGGCCCGCCGGTGCGCCCCAGCGGCCCACCCCGCAGGTGGGCCGCCCCACCCAGGCCCGCAGCCCCCTGGAGCTGGTGGGTAAACCGATCCGCCGCGACGCCGCCGCCCCCGGTGGCGGCACCCGGCCCGGAGCTCCCGTGCGTCCCGGCATGCCCCAGGGCATGCGCAAGCCGGTGGCCCCCGGCGAGCTGATGCAGCTGCAGAAGCCCGGCAGCCGCCCGATCGCCGCGCCACCGCGGCGGCCCGAGCGCAGCGAAGGCGGTACCGACCCCACCCGGCCCACAGCCACACCCCCCTCGGCGCCCCGCAAACCAGCCTTCCGCACACCCCAGGCCGCAGGGCCTGGCCGCGCACGGCGCCCGGAATGGGACGACAGCGCCAAACTGGAGGCCCTGCGCAGCAAGTCGCCCCAGAAGCAGCGCCAGAAGGTCCACATCATCGGCGACAACGATGATGCGCTCACCGCCGAAACCGGCGGCTTCGCCGGCGAGCACGAGGCGATGGTGCTCCAGGCCAGCCTGGCCCGGCCGTCGCGGCCCCGCACCCGTCCCACCACGCCAGGCGCCAAGCCCGTGGTGGCGATGCGCAAGCGCAAGAAGGAAACCACCCGCCAGAGGCAGCGGCGTCGCGCCATGGAACTGCGCGCCGCCCGCGAAGCCAAGGCCACCCGGCCCGAGATGCTGATCGTGCCCGAGGGCAACCTCACGGTGCAGGAGCTGGCCGACCGCCTCGGTGTGGAGAGCTCCGAGATCATCAAATCCCTCTTCTTCAAGGGGATCATCGCCACGGTCACCCAGACCCTCGATCTCTCCACGATCGAAACGGTCTCCGATGAATTCGGGGTGCCTGTGCTCCAGGACGACGTGGAGGAGGCCGCCAAGAAGACGGTCGAGATGATCGAGGCCAGCGATTTCGATCACCTGATCCGCCGTCCGCCGGTGGTCACGGTGATGGGCCACGTCGACCATGGCAAGACCAGCCTGCTGGATGCCATCCGCAAGACCCGTGTGGCGGCAGGGGAAGCCGGCGGCATCACCCAGCACATCGGCGCCTACCAGGTCACGATTCCCCACTCCGGCGAAGACCGCAGCATCACCTTCCTCGACACCCCAGGCCACGAGGCCTTCACCGCCATGCGCGCCCGGGGTACCAAGGTCACCGACGTGGCCGTGCTGGTGGTGGCCGCCGACGACGGCGTTCGTCCCCAGACCCTCGAGGCCATCAGCCACGCCAGGGCGGCGGAAGTGCCGATCATCGTGGCGATCAACAAGGTGGACAAGGAGGGCGCCCAACCCGAGCGGGTCAAGCAGGAACTCTCCGCCCTGGAGCTTGTCGCTGAAGACTGGGGCGGCACCACGGTGATGGTGCCGGTGAGCGCCACCAAGGGCATCAACATCGACAAACTGCTGGAGATGATCCTGCTGGTGACTGAGGTCGAAGACCTCCAGGCCAACCCGGACCGGATGGCGAAGGGCACCGTGATCGAGGCTCACCTCGACAAGGCCAAGGGTCCTGTGGCCACCCTGCTGATCCAGAACGGCACCCTCAAGGCCGGCGATGTGTTGGCGGCCGGGCCGGTGCTCGGCAAGGTGCGGGCCATGGTCGACGACTCGGGCAAACGGGTCAAGAGCGCAGGTCCTTCCTCGGCCGTGGAGGCCCTCGGCTTCAGCGAGGTGCCCACCGCCGGTGATGAATTCGAGGTCTACACCGACGAGAAGACCGCCCGCTCGGTGGTGGGAGACCGGGCCAACGAAGCCCGTGCCACCCGCCTGGCCCAGCAGATGGCCTCCCGCCGGGTTTCACTGGCGTCCATGTCAGGTCAGGCCAGCGAAGGGGAGCTCAAGGAGCTCAACCTCATCCTCAAGGCCGACGTCCAGGGCAGTGTCGAGGCGATCCTCGGATCACTCGAGCAGCTGCCCCAGGGCGAGGTGCAGGTGCGGGTGCTGCTCTCCGCCCCAGGGGAGATCACCGAAACCGACGTGGATCTGGCCGCCGCTTCCGGTGCCGTGATCGTGGGCTTCAACACCTCGATGGCCTCCGGTGCCAAGCGGGCCGCCGATGCCAATGGCGTCGATGTGCGCGACTACGACGTGATCTACAAGCTGCTGGAGGACATCCAGCTGGCCATGGAGGGTCTGCTGGAGCCGGAGCTGGTGGAGGAGTCCCTCGGCGAAGCGGAGGTGCGCCTGGTGTTCACCATCGGCAAGAGCGCCGTGGCTGGGTGCTACGTCACCAGCGGCAAGCTGCAGCGCAACTGCAAGGTGCGCATTCAGCGCAACAAGCAGGTGGTATTCGAGGGCGATCTCGATTCCCTGCGCCGCAACAAGGACGACGTCAAGGAGGTGGCCACGGGCTTCGAGTGCGGCATCGGCTGCGATCGCTTTGCCAACTGGCAGGAGGGCGATCGGGTGATGGCCTACAAGCTGGTCACCCAACGCCGCACCCTCAGCACCTGATGTGAACCCCCGCAGCGAACCCCTGCTCTGGCTGCAACTGCTCGGACTGGCCGCCATCCCAGCCGAGCTGCTGGCCGTGGCACTGATCCTGGCGGGGGCCGATCCGGGCCCGGTTCCCGGGATCGAGCGGCTCTTGCTCTGGGCGCTGGGGGCACTGCTGCCGGCGCTGCTGCTCTGGCAGCGGCCGGCCGATTGCTGGTCGTTGCTGCTGTTGCAGACCCCGGCCAGGGGCCGCCGTGAGGATCAGCGGCGCCTGAGCGCCCTGCAATCGCCTCTGCCCGTGCGCCTGCTGGCGGTCGCCGCGGCGGCTGGGTTGTTGCCGGCGCTCTGGCGCCTTGACCTCCTCTCCCCCCAGCTGGCGGCCATCGCCCCCCTGCCGGAGGCGTCGCGGCTGGTCACGATCCTGCTGACCGTGCCGCTGCTGGCCGTTCTGGTCTGGCAGTCCCAGCAGCTGCTCCAGGCCATCTGGCTGCTCAGCCGCAGCGCAGAGCAGCTGGAGGGTACCCCCGCCATGGCGCCAGAGGTGCTGGCACGGGAACGATTGAGCCTTGGACTGCCCCTGCTGCTGCCCGCTCCCCTAGCAGCTCAGTCCCAACCCACACCACAGCCCGAGGCGGAGCTCCCCAACGCTTCAGCGGTCGCGCCAGAGCAACAGGCCAAAGCCGATGAAGGCACTGAGCTGGATCAACAAATCCCCTGAAGTCACCTCCGAGCCGGCCGATGAGCGCATGGCCATGGCCGCCAGGCCGATCCCACCCGAGGCGGTGAGGGCAAACCAGAGGGCCCGGCGCAGACCCTTCCAAGGGGCCTTGGCTTCGGCCAAAAGCCGCTCCCGCAACTCGGGATCCAGGGGCGCTGGCTGAGGCGCGGACCTGTGGGGCTTGGGCCGGGTCGATGGCATGGGCCAGGGGCCTGTGGAACCCCTCAATGCTAATTTCATTCGGATGCCGGTGTAGCTCAGTTGGTAGAGCAACTGATTCGTAATCAGTAGGTCGTCGGTTCAAGTCCGATCACCGGCTTTTCAATCCAGAAGGGTTCAGCAACCACTCCAGCCATCGAGAGTGCAGAGGACTTAAGGCACAGAGGTTGCTCAAGGCGCAGAGTGCCTGGAGTTCAGCTTGCCTGCCTGGTATCTCCCCGGGTTTGGCGGGGGTTGTTCGCTGGGTGGCCGCCCAGTCTGCATGTTCTCGAGAGACTGCAGGCTCGGATCAAGAATTCTGCTGAACTGCCCAAAAAAAGCCCCTACTTGTGCAGGGGCTTTGGGACTCTTAATTGATCTCTGGTAATGCAGGGGGTAGGCCCGGAGACCCACCGGTTGCATCAGCCGATCGCCGGTGCGGTCAGCGCCACGGGGGTGGCT
>JAUCZK010000004.1 GCA_030373145.1 Cyanobium sp. CZS48M
GCGACATGAGGGCCCTGCTGGAGCAACTGCCGGAGCTGCAGCGCAATGTGCTGACAATGCGTTACGGCATCGATGTGGAGGAGCCGATGAGCCTCACGGGCATCGGCCGCATCCTGGGCATGAGCCGCGATCGCATCCGCAACCTCGAGCGCGATGGCCTCGCCTCCCTGCGCCGCCTCAGCGACCAGGTGAAGGACTACAGCGATGCGGCGATGCTCTGAGTGTTGCTGGGCTTGTGTGCCTTGACCTCGCCCAGGCTTGATCGGAGCCAAACCTTGATCTGGATCCTGGCCTGTGAAATAATGCCGCTTGCTTGTTGACCCGCCTCGAGGGATCGTTCTGACCTTGAAGTGTGTTTCATTTGATGCATGCCTAAAGTTATTTTGACAGGGGTTGCAGGTGTTGGGAAAACAACCCTGGCCAGGCATCTCGTTGAGGCCAGCACATCGTCGGTCTACATCCCAGAGGATTATCGACGCTTGTTTGAGGCAAGCCATGGCGATTCTGACGAGCAAATTGCCTTGAAGCTTCGCCACCAAGCGTTGGACTGGTTGCGCTTACGCCTGACGTCCTGTGTCGATGCTCAGGGGAATTTCTTCATGGACAGGGGGCCGATGGATATTCTTCATTTGTTCCTCGTGCGGCCTCTGGTCATGGCTGAATTCTGGCAGAAGTTGTTTCTGGCCGTTCAGCAGTCCCTGCGTTCCGTCGATTTGATCGTCGTGCCACTGCTCGAATCGATGTCGCGGGACGACCTCGATTCCTTCAACGACTCAGGTATTAAACGTGAAGTCAAGCCTCTGTCGGATATCAGAAACCAGGCCGTGCTTATCGGATTGTGCCAGCAACTGGTGCCAGCCCAGAAGCTGTTGCTGCTGCCTCGTGAGCCCTGCTCCACCGAGGTCAGAGCCAGCTTGGTTCAACGTCGCCTGGACGCTCTGGCCAAGATCAGCTCCTGAGTGGTCCATGGGTTTCGTCCCGATCAAGCTGTTGTGTGGCGTTGCCCCGATCGATGCAGGTTCCCATTGATGTTTCCTTGATCAGGATGGGCATCCGGCGCGATAGTCAGGCCTGAGCTGGCATCGACTGGGATTGATACAGTGATCGACTATCTGGGGGTTGTGGATGGGGCGACCCCTTGAGTCAGGGCAACTTGGCGAAGAGCCTTGGGCCCCAATTGCCTTCATGAGTGAAGGGACTGTTCGTCAGCTTTATGCTTGTCTGGCCGCAGGATTGCTGCTGATACTGCCGATCCTGCTCTTCGTTCACCGCTACATCGACGACTACGGCCGCTCGATGGATGGGGAGTTCCGCTGGACTGAGGTGGGGCGGCCCCTGGCCGATGGTCTGTTCGCCCTGGTGAACCTGGGGGCTCCGGCCGTGGCCGTGGCGCCGCTGCATCAGCTGCTGGCCGTTGGCGTGATGGCCCTCACCGCCGTGATCGCCGCCCGTGCCTACGGCCTGCGTTCACCCCTTTGGAGCGCCCTGGCCACCTTGCCACTGCTGGGGCAGCCCTATGCCCTGGAGAACCTCTCCTACGGCTTCGACTGTCTGGCCATGGCCCTGGCCCTCGCCCTCGCCGTGGTGGCTGCCGTGGTGGTTCACCGCGCCCCATCAAGGCTGGGGCTGCTACTGAGCTCAGCTCTGTTGCTGGCTTCCCTCTGCCTCTACCAGCCAGGCACCAGCGGGTTTCTGCCCTTTGCCCTGATGTTGGTGGTGGGGGAAAGGCTGGGCCTGGCGGCGCCGCAGGCCAGCTCCCCCTCTCTTCGGCGCAGGCTGGGGCGGGTGCTTGCCAGTTATGGCCTCGCCCTGGCCAGCTACCTGCTTCTGATGCGGCTGGCGATGCAGGAGCGCACCTCCTACGCCACCGAACAGGGCCAGACGCTCCCTCTCAACGCAGCCCTGCCCGCCCAGTTGCTGCGCCATGCCCTGGAGTTCTGGCGGATCCTCCTTGACGACTGGAGCCGCTGGCCCATCAGCGTCCCCTGGTTTCTGCTGCTGCTGGCCTATGCCGTCGTGGTCTGGATCGCTGTCGGGCGCGGGCCGAAGGCCAGCCGTGGCCACCCTGTGAGGTTGGCCTGCACCGCTCTGGTCCTGGGTGCTGTAGCGCTGATCGCCCTGGTGTCGCCCGGCGCGCTGCTGGGTCTGGAGGATCCGCTGGCGAGGGTGCCGCGCCTGCTGCTCTTTCTCGGCCCGCTGCTCTCAGCCCTGGCCCTGCAGATCGTGGCGGGGTCGGCCCAGCTGCGCTGGAGTCTGATTCCCAGAAGTGCGGTGGCCGCCCTGGCCTGGTTGCTGGTGGTGGTGGCCTATGCCTACGGCCATGCCACCTCCGCCCAGGCCATTTATGAAGACGGACGGATCTCAAGATTGATCAGCGGGATCTCTCGCCTGCAGGCGCGATGGCCGGAGGGCAAGATCACAGCGATCCGCTTCGAGGGCGGGATGCCGCAATCCCCGGTGCTGCGCAACAGCCAGACCAAGTTCCCCCTCCTCGATCGCCTGATCCCCCGGCTGATCAACGATGACTGGAGCTGGGGACGCAAGCAGCTGCAGTTCCATGGCCTGGCGCTGGAGCGCAGCCGGTTGGAGCCGGGGGCGTTCCGTGATGAGCCCTGCATTCCTTCGGACAGCAGCGCCTGCAGCGCTGAATACAGCCTGCAGGTTCAGGACGGCACCGTGCTGGTGCGGATGCTTTGAATCCTTGAGGGACAGGATCGTCGATCAGCAGACCCTGCGCCGGGATCTGCTCACCTGGCGGAGCCTGCATGGCCGGCAGGACATCCCCTGGACCCTCAGGCCCGATGGTTCTGAACCCCAGCCGGGGGAGCCCCTGGGCGTGTATCGCGTATGGATTGCTGAGGTGATGCTGCAGCAGACCCAGCTGGCGGTGATGCGCCCCTATTGGCAGCGCTGGATGCTGGCCTTCCCCAGTGTCGGCGCCCTGGCGGAGGCGAACCAGCAGCAGGTGCTGCTCCAGTGGCAGGGCCTTGGCTACTACTCCCGTGCCCGACGGTTGCACCAGTCCGCGGCGCTGCTGGTCGCGCAGGGCTGGCCCAGGGACCTGGAGGGCTGGCAGGCCCTGCCGGGTATCGGCCGCAGCACGGCGGGGAGCATCCTCAGCTCCGCCTTTGATCAGCCGCAGCCGATCCTCGACGGCAACGTGCGCCGAGTGCTGGCGCGCCTGCAGGCCTGGCCCCAGCCGCCCCAGCGCTCGCTGGCGCAGTTCTGGCGCTGGAGTGAGGAGCTGCTCGATCCCCAGCGGCCGCGCGCTTTCAATCAGGCCCTGATGGATCTGGGCGCCACGGTCTGTACCCCCCGCCAGCCCCGCTGTGGCCACTGCCCCTGGCGGCCCCACTGCGCTGCCTACGCTGCAGGCGATCCCACCCGCTTTCCCGTGAAAGACGCCAGTTCGCCACTGCCCTTTCAGGTGATCGGTGTGGGGGTGGTGCTGGATGGCGCCCACCGGGTGCTGATCGATCAGCGCCTGGAGGAGGGCCTGCTGGGGGGGCTGTGGGAGTTCCCCGGCGGCAAGCAGGAGCCTGGTGAGTCGATCGTCGACACCATCCGCCGGGAACTGCGCGAGGAACTGGCGATCGAGGTGGAGGTGGCTGAGGAGCTGATCTGCCTGGAGCACGCCTACAGCCACAAGCGGCTGCGCTTCATCGTTCATCTCTGCCGCTGGAGCAGCGGTGAGCCCCAGCCCCTGGCCAGCCAGCAGGTGCGCTGGGTGGAGCCGGAGCGGCTGGCGGAGTTTCCCTTTCCGGCTGCCAACGCCCGGATCATTGCCGCCCTGCAGGCCTGGCTTGGCGGCCAGGGCACACCAGGCGATGCTGGTGGGGAGCTGCCATTGGCCTGATGACCCCCCAGCCCCAGGTGCTCTGTTTCGGGGAAGCGCTGGTGGATCGGCTCGGTCCCCCGGGCGGTGACCCGGCCACCGATCGGCCCGTCGACGACTGCCTCGGCGGCGCTCCAGCCAATGTGGCCTGCGCCCTGGCGCGGTTGGGAACGGGCTCGGCCCTGCTGGGTCGCCTCGGCAAGGATGCGATCGGAGCCGCCTTCCGCGAGCTGTTTCAGGCCCGGGGTGTGGACACCCGAGCCCTGCAGTGGGATCCGCTGCGGCCCTCTCGCACGGTGCTGGTGCGGCGTGATCTCACGGGGGATCGCAGCTTCGGCGGCTTCGCCGGTGATCAGGGAGATGGGTTCGCTGATCAGGCGGTGGAGGTTGCCGCCCTGGAGGCGCCCTTGCAGGAGCTGATGGCCACCGCACGCTGGTTGCTGGTGGGCAGCATCCCCCTGGCCTCTGAAGCCACTGCGGCTGCCCTGCGCCTGGCCCTGGAACGCGCCGCCGCCGCCGGGATTCCCCTGGCCCTCGATGTGAACTGGCGTCCCACCTTCTGGCCGATCTCCCCTGAGCAGGCCCTGGCCAGCCTCCAGCCCCTGCTGGCCGCGGCGGCCTTGATCAAGGTGTCGGCCGAAGAAGCCGACTGGATCGCCGGCAGCCGTGACCCCCAGCGGATCAGTGCCTCCCTGCCCCAGGCCCCGGCGGTGCTGATCACCGATGGCCCCGGCGCCCTGAGCTGGTGGCTGGGGGGGCAGGCCGGTCGCCTGGAGGCCTTCCAGGTGCCGGTGGTGGATACCACCGGTGCGGGCGATGCCTTCCTGGCAGGGCTGCTGCACCGTCTCTGCCAGGAGCCGCAACTGCTGGCCTCCGCCAGCGCCGAGCGGGTGCTGGAGGCCATGCGTTTTGCCAGCGCCTGCGGCGCCCTGGTCTGCCAGGGCGCCGGGGCGATCGATCCCCAACCCAGCCAGGTTCAGGTGCTGGGGTTCCTGGAAACGGCCTGATCCACCCGTGAGAACGCGGATTCATGGTTCAAGATGGCGGCGGCAAGGGAGGCCTTTAAAGCATGCCGTTGAGCGAACTCTCGATTTTTCACCCGCCAGGACATCTGTCCCGCCCTGATAATCCGTTTGGCAAAGACATTGCCAATGCTCAGCTCTACCGTGCGCTTGTTAGGCATGGTGGCTATAAGCGAACGCATGTGCTCAACCAGCTTGGCTTGGCTGACGACCAGCTGATCAACAGTTTTGACCCAGAAGCTGAGTCCAATTGTGTGATCAGCGGAGGCTCCTTGTTGTCTACGGCCATCCCTGCCCGCTCTGGTGTTCTGCTGAGGGGGCAACCCTATCTGTCCGAACTGGCCTGGTTGCGACGAAGTGCCGCTTCAGCGGGCGCCTACAGTCTTGTTGGACTGATTCACACGATTGCGCCGCCCGCGATTCGCGAGTCGATCGGAGCCGTGGCGATTGCGCCAGTAGAGGAGTGGGATGCCTTGATCTGCACCTCGCCGTGCGTGCAGCAGTCCATGGTGCAGATGTTCGACCGCTGGAATGACCATCTGGAGGAGCGTCTGGGTGCTCGCCGCTCTCCACGCCCCCAATTGCCGATCATTCCCCTGGCTGTTGATGCTGAGGCGATCTCTCAGTCGGCCTGCAGCGCGGAGGGAAGACTTCGCTTGAGGAGCCGACATGCCATTGGGGAGGGTGAGACATTGGTCATCTGGGTGGGACGGTTGTCATTTTATGAAAAGGCATTCCCCCAGGTCATGTTTCAAGCTGTGCAGGAGGCTGCCAGAGCCTCAGGTGAGAGGGTGCATTTTGGCTTGTGTGGCTGGTTTCCGGGTGGAGATGTTGACCACAAGCGTTATCTCCAGGCGGCGGAGGTCTACGCCCCAGATGTGAATGTCATATTCTGGGACGGTAACAACAAAGATTTGCTTTCAGACTGTTGGGCTGCCGCCGATATTTTTCTTTCATTGGTTGATAATATCCAGGAAACGTTCGGCTTGACGCCCGTGGAGGCCATGGCCGCAGGGCTGCCTGTCGTCGCCAGTGACTGGGATGGTTACCGCTCCACCGTCCGACACGGACTGGATGGATTCCTGATACCCACCCTTGGAGCCCCTGGCTCACGACTCGGGCGGGTCATGGCTGATATGCACGGCCTTGGCCTTGAGACCTACCAGACGTACGTTGGATCGGTGGCTCAGCACACTGCTGTTCACGTGGGCCGGGCGGCGGAAGCTTTGCGGGTCCTGATCACTTCTCCTGAGAAGCGATCGGCGATGGGTGCCTCGGCGGCAAGGCGAGCAAGGGACTGCTTCTCCTGGCCTGTGGTTGTCAATCAGTACAACGAGCTGTTTGAGGATTTGGCTGCCCGTCGTCAATCGGCAGCCAAGGATTCATCGGTGCGCCCAAATGTCCATGTCAACCCTCTCAGAGGAGAGCCATTCGCTGACTTTAAAGGATTTTCTACTCAGGTCCTTAATCCGAGTACTTTCCTCATGCTTCGCTCGGGGCAATCCATTGCTGGTTTTGATCGTGTCAGCCATGTCGACCTGGATCGGGTCTTCGGCCGCTTGCATGGCACAACAGCCGAAGCGCAGCGGGTCCTGGAGCTGCTGGCTGCCGGGCAGGGGTTAACGGCAGCGACACTTCTCAAGTCTTTCCCGCCGGCCAGGGCGGAATTCATCATACTGACTATTGTCTGGCTGGCAAAACTGGGATTGCTGGATTGGCTGGAAGCTTCCCCAGGCTTACCATCAATTGTTCAACAGTCTGGAGCCTGAACCAGGGCCTGGCGACCGTCAGCATCGATCAGCAGGTGCACCTGCCAGGCTGGCCCGGGAGTGACGCTCAGCCGCTCGGGCCATTCCACCGCCATCACCGCCTCCAAGGCCAGGGCTTCCTCTTCCTCCTGAGCGAACAGTTCTTCGGCCGCTTCGGGCTGCTCCAGGCGGTAGAGGTCGAGGTGCACCAGGTCGGTGTCGTGGCCGGTGCGCTGACCGCGGTAGTGCTGAGCGAGGGCGAAGGTGGGGCTGGTGATCGGCTCGGTGATCCCCAGGCCCTGGGCCAGGCCTTGCACCAGGCAGGTCTTGCCGGCGCCGAGATCGCCCTGCAGAAGCAGGAGCCGGGGACCCTCGCTCAGCAGCATGGCCGCCAGTTCTCCCCCCAGCTGACGGGTGGCCGCGGCGTCGATCAGATGCTGCTGCCAGCCCTGCCTGCACCCGTTGCGCTCGCCCATGCCCTCGTACCGCCTGTAGATTCAGCTCCAGCGAGCCCGAAGCCTCGGCGTCTCTGCAGATATTTCAACCCATCGTCCTCCCTTGAGGGAGCGTCTTCAACCCATGGTGGTTTCCCCCCCCGCGGCCGTGGCCGACTCCACGCTCAGCGGTGCCCTATCGGGCCTGCAGGTGACGTCGTCGTATGTGATCGCTGATCTTGGCCTGGCGGAGTTCGGCCGCAAGGAGATGGCCATCGCCGAAACCGAGATGCCCGGCCTGATGGCCCTGCGTCAGAAGTTCGGCAGCGAGCAGCCCCTCAAAGGCGCTCGCATCGCCGGCAGCCTGCACATGACAATCCAGACGGCTGTTCTGATCGAAACCCTGGTAGCCCTCGGCGCTGAGGTGCGCTGGGCCTCCTGCAACATCTTCTCCACCCAGGATCACGCCGCCGCCGCCATTGCCGCCTCGGGCATCCCTGTGTTCGCCTACAAGGGCGAAAACCTCGATGAATACTGGGCGTTCACCCACCGGATCATGGAGTGGGCCGACGGCGGCACCCCCAACATGATCCTTGACGACGGCGGCGATGCCACCGGCCTGGTGGTGCTGGGCACCAAGGCGGAGCAGGACCCCTCGGTGCTCGACAACCCCGGCAGTGAGGAGGAGATCGCCCTCTTCAACTCCATCCGCCAGCGCCTGGCCGCCCAGCCCGGGTTCTACTCACGCATCCACGCCCAGATCCAGGGCGTCACCGAGGAAACCACCACCGGCGTGGCCCGTCTGTACCAGATGCAGAAGAGCGGCGAGCTGCCCTTCCCGGCCATCAACGTCAACGATTCGGTCACCAAGAGCAAGTTCGACAACCTCTACGGCTGCCGTGAATCGCTGGTGGATTCGATCAAGCGCGCCACCGACGTGATGGTGGCCGGCAAGGTGGCCCTGGTGATGGGCTACGGCGATGTGGGCAAGGGTTCGGCCCAGTCGCTGCGCGGCCTGGGGGCCAGCGTGATGATCGCTGAAGTGGATCCGATCTGCGCTCTGCAGGCGGCCATGGAGGGCTACCGCGTGGTTCGCCTCGACGACGTAGTTGGCGACGTGGACATCTTCGTGACGGCCACCGGCAACTTCCGCGTGATCACCCACGATCACCTGGTCCGGATGCGCGATCAGGCGATCGTCTGCAACATCGGCCATTTCGATAACGAGATCGATGTGGTGGCTCTCAAGCAATACCCCTGGGACAACATCAAGCCCCAGGTGGATCACGTGTTGCTGCCCAGCGGCAACAAGATCATTCTGCTGGCCGAAGGCCGCCTGGTGAATCTGGGCTGCGCCACCGGACACCCCAGCTTCGTGATGAGCAACTCCTTCACCAACCAGGTGCTGGCTCAGATCGAGCTGTTCTGCAAGGGGGACCAGTACGGCAAGGAGGTCTACGTGCTGCCCAAGCACCTCGATGAAATGGTCGCCCGCCTCCACCTCGACAAGATCGGCGCCCGCCTCACCGAACTCACCCCCGAGCAGGCCGACTACATCAATGTGCCGGTCGAGGGCCCCTACAAGTCGGACCACTACCGCTACTGAGTGCTCGCCGCGCCGGTCGCCCCATGGAAGAGACTTGCGGCACCGCAGATGACCCCGGATGGCGATCGAACTGATCCAGAAGCTGCCTGAGCTGATCGGTGCGGCTGTGGCGGCCAACCCGATCGCCGGCTACGGGGCCATTTTCGGGGCCATGTTCCTGGAGAATCTCTTCCCCCCCATCCCCTCAGAGCTGATCATGCCTCTGGGGGGTTTTTATGTGCAGCAGGGCCAGCTGGGCCTTGTGCCCGTGGTGCTGGCGGGGCTGGCGGGCACGGTGCTGGGGGCTCTGCCCTGGTACGGCGTCGGCCGTCTGGTCAATGAGGAGCGGATCGAGCACTGGCTGGAGCGCCATGGCCGCTGGATCGGCATCAGCCCCCTGGAACTGCAGCGCAGCCGCACCTGGTTCAGCCGCCATGGCACGGCCCTGGTGTTCTGGGGCCGGCTGGTGCCGGGCATCCGCACACTGATCTCCGTTCCCGCCGGCATCGAGATGATGCCGATGGTTCCGTTTCTGCTCTGGACCACGGCCGGCAGCCTGATCTGGACCCTGCTGCTGACCGTGGCCGGCATAGCCCTCGGCGAGGGCTACGCCAACGTTGAAGTGTGGCTGCAGCCCGTGACCCAGGTGATCAAGGTGCTGCTGGTGCTCTCCGCGCTGGCCTTCGCGGCTTGGCTGGGGCTGCGCACCTGGAAGAAGCGCCAGGCCAGCCGCTGAGGCCGGCCTTCCGGACCCGTGTCAGAAAGGCACTTCTTCGCTGCTGGGTTCGCCACCGCCGTAGGCACCGCCGCCGTAACCACCCTCGCTGCTGCCCTCGCCATAGGCCCCCTGCTCGGCGTCCCGCTTGGAGCCCAGCAGCTCCAGCCGGTCCACCCGCACCACGGGCTTGCTGCGCTCCTCACCGGTGGCACGGTCCGTCCAGCGGTCGAGCTTGAAGGAGCCAATGATGCCCAGAAGCGAGCCCTTGCGGACGTAGTCGGCGGCCACCTGGGCCTGCTTGCCCCAGATCTCGAGGTTGAACCAGTCGGGTTCGTCGTCGCGGCTGCGGCGGTTCACGGCCAGCGTCAGGTTGGCCACCACGGTGCCGGATTCGAAGTAGCGCACTTCGGGGTCGCGGCCGGCACGGCCGACAAGGGTCACGGAATTCACACCCATGGGGATCTCCAGAAAAGGGGGGATGGGGTCACTTGGACCCATGATGCGCCACGTCCTGCAGCGCTTCTCTCTGCTGGTTCCACCCTTTGACCCGGATGTCCCAGCCCAGATCCAGCTGAGGGGCTTCCAGGGCGGTCCACCTATGATTCGCCCCGCTTAGCTGCTTACCAGTGTTCTTTCGTCGTTTCCAGCTCTCCCGTGACATCGGCATCGATCTGGGAACGGCCAACACCTTGATGTACGTGTCCGGCAAGGGCATTGTCCTGCAGGAACCGTCTGTGGTGGCGCTCGATCTGGAGAAGGGGGTGCCCCTGGCGGTGGGCGATGAGGCCAAGCTGATGCTGGGCCGCACCCCCGGCAACATCCGCGCCGTGCGTCCCCTGCGCGATGGGGTGATCGCCGACTTCGACGCCGCCGAGATGATGATCAAGTCCTTCATCCAGAAGGGCAACGAAGGGCGCGGCATCGTTGCCCCACGGCTGGTGATCGGTATCCCCAGCGGTGTCACCGGCGTGGAGCGCCGGGCGGTGCGGGAGGCGGGTCTGGCCGGTGCCCGCGAGGTGCATCTGATCGATGAGCCGGTGGCGGCCGCCATCGGCGCCGGTCTGCCGGTGACCGAACCCGTCGGCACCATGATCGTCGACATCGGCGGTGGCACCACCGAAGTGGCCGTGCTAAGCCTCGGTGGCACCGTGCTCAGTGAGTCGGTGCGGGTAGCGGGCGATGAGATCAGCGAGGCCATCACCGTCTACCTCAAGAAGGTGCACAACCTCGTGGTGGGCGAGCGCACCGCCGAGGAGATCAAGATCCGCATCGGCTCCGCCTTCCCCGACGACGCCCACGACGAATCCTCGATGGATGTGCGCGGCCTGCACCTGCTCTCCGGTCTGCCCCGCACGATCAATGTGCGCGCCGGTGACATCCGCGAGTCGATGGCCGAGCCCCTCAATGTGATCGTCGAAGCCGTCAAGCGCACCCTGGAGCGCACACCGCCCGAGCTGGCGGCCGACATCGTTGATCGCGGCATCATGCTGGCCGGTGGCGGCGCCCTGGTGCGCGGCATCAGCGAACTGATCAGCCACGAGACCGGCATCCTCACCCACGTGGCCCAGGATCCCCTGCTCTGCGTGGTCAACGGCTGCGGCCAGGTGCTGGAGGATTACAAGCGTCTGGAGCGGGTGCTCGACACCCCTGACTTCTCCCGTCTCTCCGCCTGAGTCCGGTGCCGTTTGGACGCCTCTCCCGCGTCCCCTGGCTGAGGCCGGTGGTCGGAGCCTGGCCCTGGGCCCTGGTGGCTGCTGTGTTGGTGGCGGTGCGCCTCAGCAAGGGGGCCCTGCTCAGCGATGCCTACGCCCTGCTCAGCCGACCTTTCTGGCCCGGCAGCGCCCAGAAGGAGTGGTTGCAGGCGGCCCAGCAGCTGGATCAGCAGACCAGGCTGAGCCAACTGGAACTCGACAACCGCCGCCTGCGCCGCCTGCTCGACCTGCAGCGGGCCAGTCCCGGCAAGGTCACTGCGCCGGTGATCTCCCGTGAAACCGGCGATTGGTGGCATCAGTTGGTGCTGGGGGCCGGCGGGCTCCAGGGCATCCGGGCGGGGGATTCGGTGATCGCCCCCGGTGGCCTGATCGGGCGGGTGGCCAGCGTCACCCCCAGCACCGCCCGAGTGGCCCTGCTCACCGACTCCGCCAGCAAGGTGGGGGTGTGGGTGGGGCGCACCCAGCGCCAAGGCCTGCTCGCCGGGGTGGGCAGCAGCAGGCCCGTTCTGCTCTTCCTTGAGAAGGATCCCCAGGTGCGCCCGGGTGATGTGGTGGTCACCTCCCCCGCCAGCACCCTGGTGCCGCCGGGGCTGAGTGTGGGGGTGATTCAGTCGGTGGATGAGAAGGCGGTGCCGGCCACGCTGGCGGTGGTGCAGCTGAGCGCTCCTGTGGCCTCGGTCGACTGGGTGCAGGTGCTCACCCGTCAGGGGCCCGCTGCGGCGGGATCCTGAGCGATGGCCAGCCTGCACCGCCGCCCCCTCTTTGTGGTCAGTGCCCTGGCGGTGCCGCTGCTCACCCTGGCGGCGCCCGGTCTGCTGCGCATCGGCGGGGTGCCCCCCAGCTGGGCGGTGCTCTGGTTGCTGCCCTGGGCGCTGGCGGATGGACCCCTCTCCGGTGCCCTGGCGGGTCTGGCCCTGGGCCTGCTGCTCGACTGCCTGCACCTGGGCGGTGCCACCCAGATGCCGGCCCTGGCCCTGCTGGGCTGGTGGTGGGGACGGCTGCCGCGGCGGGGGCCGCCGATCGAGCGCAGCTTCAGCCTCGGCCTGCTGGCCATGCTCGGCAGCACCTTGCTGGGGCTGAGTGTGCTGCTGCAGCGCCAGGCGGGTGCTGGCTGGGCGGTGCTGCTGACGGCGGCCAACCTGCACACCCTGCTGGCCC
The DNA here is from genome assembly GCA_030373145.1 of Cyanobium sp. CZS48M. Taxonomy (GTDB): domain Bacteria; phylum Cyanobacteriota; class Cyanobacteriia; order PCC-6307; family Cyanobiaceae; genus Regnicoccus_A. The sequence goes on from JAUCZK010000004.1 coordinate 12,213, forward strand.
AGGTGCTGGTCACGGCCCTGCTGGCACCGATGATCTGTTCGTTGCTGCTGCTGCTCTGGCGACGGCACAGTGCCAGCGCTCGGGGGTGATGGGATGAGGAAACCGCTGCTGGATCGAGCCTTCAGTCCAGGTCGTCGCTGGAGCCGGCGTGAGCTGCTGGGCGGCGCCCTGCTGGCGCTGCTGGCAGGCTGCGGGGTGCGCCGATCCAGCGGACCGGAACTGCAGTTCTGGACCCTGGATCTGTCCCCCAAGTTCAACGTCTACCTGCGCGGGGTGATCGCCGCCTGGGAACAGGAGAATCCGGGCCTGAAGGTGCGCTGGACCGATGTGCCCTGGGGGTCGGTGGAGCGCAAGCTGCTGGCGGCGGTGTTCGCCCGCACGGCACCGGATGTGGTGAATCTGAACCCGCTCTTCTCGGCCAACCTCGCCAGCAAGGGAGGGCTGATGGATCTTGGCCCGCTCCTCCCCCCGGAGGCGTCCGCCACTTACCTGCCCCTGATCTGGCAGGCCAGCCGCCAGGACGGCGGCCAGTTCGCCATTCCCTGGTACCTCACGGCGCGGATCTCCCTGAGCAACAGCGATCTGCTCACCCAGGCGGGCTACAGCCAGCCCCCGCGCCGCTGGGAGGAGGTGCCGGCCTTCGCGGAGGCGGTCAGGCGCCGCACCGGCAAGTACGCCCTGTTCGTCACGGCGGTGCCCGACGATTCGGCTGAGCTGCTGGAGTCGATGGTGCAGATGGGGGTGACCCTGCAGGACCAGCGCCAGCGGGCCGCCTTCAACAGCCCGGCCGGCCGCCGGGCCTTCGCCTTCTGGTCCGACCTCTACCGCCGCGGTCTGCTGCCGCGGGAGGTGGTGAGTCAGGGCTATCGCCGGGCCGTGGAGCTCTATCAGAGCGGTGAACTGGCCCTGCTCTCCAGCGGAGCCGAGTTCCTGCGCAGCATTCAGACCAACGCCCCCGGCATTGCCGCTGTCACCAGGCCCGGGCCGCCGCTGACGGGTCCCGACGGGCTGGCGAACGTGGCGGTGATGAATCTGGCGGTTTCGCGCCAGAGCACCAAAGCGAAGCAGGCGCTCAGCTTTGCCCTTTACCTCACCAATGCCGCCAACCAGGCCCGCTTCGCCGAGGAGGCCCGGGTGCTGCCCTCGGCGCGCCAGGCTCTGGAGCGCATCGAGCAGGGCTTGCGCCAGCAGACGCCCGCCAATGCCCAGGAGCGGCTGGTGCGCCAGGCTCGGCTGCAGTCGGTGGAGACCCTCGGCCAGGCGCGGGTGCTGGTGCCTGCCACCCCCGGAGTGAAGCGCCTGCAGGCGATCTTGTACCGCCAGCTGCAGCGGGCGATGCTGGGCCAGATCGAGAGCGATCAGGCGCTGGCGGAAGCGGAGCGCGAGTGGAACGTGTATGCCGAGGCCCGCTGGCCGTGACGGGCCGGGCCCCCAAAACCTCCTGAATAAATCATTAAGTCTTGGCTGAGTCCCTGCGGGGAGGCTGGATCGTCGTCGCTCTGTTACGACCTCACAAGGTAGGGTTGCTTTTCTTCATGACTGGACTCCGATGCCCCTGGAAGCGGATCCCCAGCAGCAGCAGGGTGAGTCTTCTCCGGAGTCTTCAGCGGAAGCTCGAGCCACCGTGTTGGTGGTCGACGATGAAGCCACCGTGCGCCGCGTGCTGGTGATGCGCCTGCAGCTGGCCGGTTACCGGGTGGTCTGCGCCGAGGATGGCGAGCAGGCCCTGGCCCTCTTCCACGACGAGCAGCCCGACCTGGTGGTGCTTGATGTGATGCTGCCCAAGCTGGATGGCTTCGCCGTCTGCCGCAGGCTGCGGGCCGAATCCTGCGTACCGATCATCTTTCTCTCGGCCCTTGATGCCATCGCCGAGCGGGTGGCCGGCCTCGATCTGGGTGCCGACGACTACCTGCCCAAGCCCTTCAGCCCCAAGGAGCTGGAAGCCCGCATTGCCACCATCCTGCGGCGGGTGGGCCGCGGCTCCGCCACCGCAGAGCCCCGGGATGTGCCCGCCGGCCAGGGGGTGATGCGCGTGGGTGATCTGGTGGTCGACACCAACCGGCGTCAGGTCACCCGCGACGGTGAGCGCATCGGTCTCACCTACACCGAATTCAGCCTGCTGGAGCTGCTCTTCCGCGACCCGGGCAGGGTCGTGCCACGGGCCGAGATCCTCGAGCAGCTCTGGGGCTATCCCCCCCGCCGCGCCGCCGACCTGCGCGTGGTCGACGTTTATGTGGCCCGCCTGCGCGGCAAGCTCGAGCCCGATCCGCGCAACCCCGAGCTGATCCTCACGGTGCGGGGCACCGGCTATGCCTCCCAGCGGATGGCCGAAGCGGCCGTCGCCGCCACAGCCTGAGCCAGCGCCTGGGCCACGGACTGAAACCCCCGGTCCTTCAGGATGGGGGTCCCGTCTGAGATCTGTCCCCTTGCCGGAGACGCGCTTCAACCGCCTGGAGCAGGCCCGCCTGGAGAAGGCTGAGGTCCTCAGGGGCCTGGGTCAGGGGCCCTACGGCCTGCGCTTCGATCCCAGCCACCGCCACGCCGAGCTGCAGCGCCTGCATGCCGACCTGGCCAACGGCCAGGAGCGGGACGAGCAAGTGGCGGTGGCCGGGCGGGTGATGACCCGCCGGGTGATGGGCAAGCTGGCCTTCTTCACCCTGCTCGATGAGACTGGCCCGATCCAGCTGTTCATCGAGAAGGCCACCCTGGCGGCCGCCCTGCCGGATCAGCCCGAGGCCTTCACCCAGCTCACCACCCTGGTGGATGCCGGCGACTGGATCGGTGTGAGCGGCAGCCTGCGCCGCACCGACCGGGGCGAGCTCTCGGTGAAGGTGAGCGCCTGGCAGATGCTCACCAAGGCCCTCCAGCCCCTCCCCGACAAGTGGCACGGCCTGGCGGATGTGGAGAAGCGCTACCGCCAGCGCTATCTCGATCTGGTGGTGTCCCCCGGCACCCGCGAAACCTTCAGGCGCCGGGCCCTGCTGGTGAGCGGCATCCGTCGCTGGCTCGATGAGCGCCAGTTCCTGGAGATCGAAACGCCGGTGCTCAACGCCGAAGCCGGTGGCGCCGATGCCCGGCCCTTCACCACCCACCACAACACCCTCGATCTGCCCCTGGTGCTGCGGATCGCCACCGAGCTGCACCTCAAGCGCCTGGTGGTGGGTGGCTTCGAGCGGGTCTATGAGCTGGGTCGCATCTTCCGCAATGAAGGGGTGAGCACCCGCCACAACCCCGAGTTCACCACTGTCGAGATCTATCAGGCCTACGCCGACTACACCGACATGATGGCCCTCACCGAGGAGCTGATCGCCGCGGTCTGCCAGCAGGTGTGCGGCACCACGGCGATCGAGTATCAGGGCACCGCCATCGACCTGACGCCTCCCTGGCGGCGGGCCACCATGCATGAGCTGGTGGAGCAGGCCACGGGCCTGGATTTCAACGGCTTCAGCAGTCGCGGGCAGGCCGCCGCCGCCATGGCCGCCGCTGGCCTGGAGGTGCCTGAGTCGGCTGACTGCGTCGGTCGACTGCTCAACGAAGCCTTCGAGCAACGGGTCGAAGACACGCTGGTTCAGCCCACCTTCGTGACCGATTACCCGGTGGAGATCTCCCCCCTCGCCCGCGCCCACCGCAGCAAGCCCGGACTGGTGGAGCGCTTCGAGCTGTTCATCGTGGGCCGCGAAACCGCCAATGCCTTCAGCGAACTGATCGATCCGATCGACCAGCGCCGGCGCCTGGAAGCCCAGCAAGAGCGGCGCGCGGCGGGCGATCTTGAGGCCCACGGGGTTGACGAAGACTTCCTCCATGCCCTTGAAGTGGGCATGCCCCCCACCGGCGGGCTGGGCATCGGCATCGACCGGCTGGCGATGCTGCTCACCGACAGCCCGAGCATCCGCGACGTGATCGCCTTCCCCCTGTTGCGGCCGGAAGCGGCGCCGCCGGTGGGCTGAACCGGCGCAATGAGATAATCAACGCTACTCGGACTATCCCCCAGCCCATGAGCGGTGAGCGCGTCGGTTTCCGCTTCAAACACGCGGATGCGGTGGTCAAGCGCAATCCCCAGGGTCGCTCCCGCCGCGGCTGGGTGATGGAGCCCGTTGAGCAGACCACAAGCCGTGGCACCAAGATGCCGGCCTACCGCATCCGCTGGCGCGACAGCGAACGTCCCGAGATCGTGCTTCAGCACATGCTGATTGCCGATCCCGATCCCACTCCTCCCCCCGAAGGAGTGAGCCTGGAGCCCCCCGCTCCGAAGACGTGAGCCCCCTCAGCCCCGCCGTTCAACCCCAGCCCTTGAGCTGGTAGACCAGCAGGCCGAGATGCTCCTTGATGGCCAGGCTGCTCAGCAGCAGGGAGCCGGCATCGGGCCATAGCGACAGCAGCACCGATCCAGCGGTGGGTGTGCCCAGTTGATCCCGGGCCGGCAGCAGGTAGTCGCAGGCCACTGGCACCACCTGGAGCCCGCTCTGCTGGCGGAAGCTGGCCAGGGCCCGAGGCATGTGCAGGGCGCTGGTCACCAGCAGCACCGAGCTCCAGCCGCGGGACTGGCCGATCCGGCTCAGATCCCTGGCTTCCTCGGCGGTGGTCCGGGCCTGATCGCTGAGCAACAGGCGATCGGGGCGGACCCCCAGCTCTAGCGCCAGGCTGCGGGCGCTGAGGGCTTCAGCCGGGGCTGGATCACCGCTGCTGAAGCTCACCCGGCCTCCGCTCAGCAGCAGCAGTGGCGCCCGCTGGTCCCGCAGCAGCCGGATCCCACTCAGCAGCCGGTCGCCGGCTTCATTCACCTCCACCCCGGCCCTGGGGGGCAGCGCCGCCCGCAGGCCCCCGCCCAGCACCACGATGGCGTCGGCCCGTGGGATCGGTGAGGGCGTCAGGGCGGCGCTGCGGGCCTCCAGCCCCCAGACCAGCTCCCTGGCTGTGATCGGCAGGGCGCTGATCCAGAGCAGAGCCAGGCCGAGGCCACCCAGGGAGGCGCTCCAGCGACGCCTTGGCCCCAGCAGCAGGCCGCTCAGAGCAAGCAGCAGCCCCAGGCTCAGGGGATAGAGCAGTTGCGGCAGCAGTTTCGAGAGCAGGAAGCCCATGGGCTGGCCCCCGCTCAGGGGCTGCTCGGGCTGGAGCGGCGGCGCAGCTCCTCCAGCTCCTGGCGCGATTCGAAGTGGGCCCAGGCCTGCTCCAGATCGCCTTCGCCGGAGGGTTTGGGCTTGGGCTTGGGCTGGGCCTGCTGCCGCTGCTCCAGCTCCTGCAGCTCCTGCTCCACCCGGGCAAACTCCTTGCCCAGTTCCCCCAGCTGCTGCCAGTGATCGCGCCCCTGGCCCATCAGCTGACCCTGGTGGGCCTCGGCGCGGGACGCCAGCTCCAGGGCACCGGCGCTCCGCGCCCGCTGCACCCGCTGCTGCCACTGGGTGATCTCGCCGGCGACCTGCAGCAGGGTCTGGCGCAACTGCTCGGCCTGGGCCTGGATCTGCAGGCGCCGCAGGCGCAGGCGCCGTTGTCGTTCCAGCTGCTCCTCCCGCTCCAGCAGGTCCTGCTGGCCTGGATGGCTGCCGAGAAAAGCCTCCAGCTGCTGCTCCAGCTGCGACTCCAATTGCTCAAACCAGCTGCTGCTCATGGGCGTGTCACGGCAGGGATCACTCCGGGGCGCGGGTGATCAGGGGGGCTTCGATCTCTTCTTCCAGGGGCGTGATCGCCGCTTCGCGGGAGCGCAGCAGCAGCTGGGTGAGGCGGGCGATGGCCCCTTCGCCGAGATCCTGGGCACTGATGCGATCAAAGGCCTCGCGGTAGAGCTGCTCCAGTTGCTCGATCAGACCCTCGCGCGACTCGCGCATCGCCCGACGCTGGTCATCCCTGCTCATCGCCGTTCGTCTCGCTGCTGATCAGATGCTGAGTCTGCCTGGTGCACTCCCCACTGTCGCCGGTTGCAGCAGGTGCAGGCTGAAGCTGTCGTCGTCGGCGCTCCAGCGCTCCAGGGCCTGCCAGCCCGCCGCCGCCGCCAGGGCCCTGAAGGCCTCGGGGCTGTACTTATGGCTGTACTCGCTGATCAGGGCTTCGCCGGCGCCAAAGCGCCAGCGAGCTCCAGCCAGGCTCACCTGCTGCTCGTGCTCGCTCACCAGCGCCATGGCGATGCGCGAGTGTTGCGCCTGCCAATGGGCCTCATAACGAAAGCTGGCGGGATCGAAATCGCCGGCCAGCTCCCGGTTCAGGCGCACCAGCAGGTTGCGCGCGAAGGCGGCGGAGTGGCCCGCCCGGTCGTTGTAGGCCGCTTCCAGGGTCGCAACCGAGCGCGGCTGATCGATGCCGATCAGCAGCCGCCCATCGCCTCCCAGCAGGCGGGCGAACTGGCCCAGCAGGGTCACGGCCTCAGTGGGATCGAAGTTGCCCAGGGAACTGCCGGGGTAGAAGCCCAGACGGCGCCGGCCCGCCAGCAGGGGCTGCTGGGGCAGCTCCTGGAGCAGGCTGTAGTCGCAGCAGATGCCAAGCACCGGGATGGAGGGATGGCGTTGCTGCAGGTTCCGGCAGGCCTGCCGCAGATGCTCGGCGCTGATGTCGAGGGCCACGTAGGCCGGCGGGGCCAGGGCCTCTAGCAGGGGCGACACCTTGCGGGCGCTGCCGGCACCGAACTCCACCAGCACTCCCTCGCCCAGGGCAGCGGCCATCGCGGGGGCATGGCGGTTGAGCAGGGCGGTTTCGGTGCGGGTGAGGCCGTACTCCGGTTGCTCGCAGATGGCATCGAACAGGCGGGAGCCCTCGTGGTCGTAGAGGAACCAGGCCGGCAGTTGCTTCGGTGTGCGGCTCAGGCCCTCGATCACCAGTCGGGCCATGTCGGCCGGGTCTGGATGCAGATCGAGCATGGCGACGGCCGGTGACAGCGGCCGGGACCTGAGGCCGGGCTGGCTGCTCATCGCCGCTCCTGGGCCAGGCGCAGACCGCTGGCCATCCAGCGGCTGGCGGGCGGAAAGAAGTTGCGGTAGCTGGGCCGGCTGTGGCCGGGCGGGGTGAAGTCGCTGCCGCCGCGCAACACCATCTGGGAGCTCATGAATTTGCCGTTGTATTCACCCACCGCGCCGGCGGCAGGCGCGAAGCCCGGATAGGGACGGTAGGCGCTGGCGGTCCACTGCCAGACCTGACCCTCCAGCTCCCTGAGGGCGGGATGGCCCCCTCGGGCGGCTGTCTCCCACTCGGCTTCGGTGGGCAGGCGGGCACCGGCCCAGCGGGCGTAGGCGTCGGCTTCGAACCAGCTCAGGTGCCGCACCGGCGCCTGCGGCTGCAACGGGCGTCTCCCCTGCAGGCTGAACTCCCAGTTCCAGCCTTCGCCCTCAGAGCCGCGCCAGTAACGGGGTGCCCGCCAGCCGCGCTGCTGCACCAGGGCCCAGCCTTCGCTCATCCACAGCTCGGGCCGGCGGTAGCCCCCAGCGGCGATGAAGGCCGCGAACTCCCCATTGCGCACCAGCCGGCTGGCGATCCCGTGGGGCTCCAGCCAGTGACGGTGCCGTGGCGCCTCGTTGTCGAAGTGGAAGCCGCCTTCGGGGTCGGCTCCGATCTCCACCAGACCACCCGGATGCTCGATCCACTGCAGGGGTTCAGGCTCTTCGGCGGGGCTGGCGGCGGGCTGGCGGTAGGCGGGCTCCAGCGGGTTACGGCTGAAGCCATCGAGCAGGTCCATCAGCAGCAGCTCCTGGTGCTGCTGCTCGTGCTGCAGACCCAGTTCCAGCAGCGCCAGCACCGGCGCCGCCGTGGCCTGGGGCTGATCGACCAGTCGCTCCAGCAGCTGCTCCAGCCCGCCGTCCACCTGCCGCCGCCAGGCCATCACCTCCCGCATCGGTGGACGGGAAAGCAGCCCCCGCTGGGGGCGGGGATGGCGCTCGCCGATGGCGTCGTAATAGGAATTGAACAGAAAGCCCCAGCGGCTGTCGGCGGGCCGATGACCCGACAGGTGGGGCAGCAGCAGGAACGTCTCGAAGAACCAGGTGGTGTGGCCGAGATGCCACTTGGGCGGGCTGGCGTCGGCCATGCCCTGCAGGCAGAGGTCTTCCGGTTCGAGATCGGCCACCAGCTCTTCGCTGCGCTGGCGGATCGCCCGCAGCCGCTCCAGCAGGGCCGCGCTGGGAGCCGCGGAAGCCATGGGATCGGGGACGAGCTGGGAGGGAGCCTAGTGGGGATATGTGAGAGCGGCTGACCCCCTTACGATCGGCCACAGCTAACCGTTGTTACAAAGCCGCTGCCATGGGCATCCGCCAGGGATCCTGCACCCAGGCAGGCATCAGCCAGGGTTTTGTCGAAGCCGTCGGCAACACCCCACTGATCCGCCTGCGCCTGCTCAGCGATCTGACCGGCTGCGAGATCCTCGGCAAGGCCGAGTTCATGAACCCGGGCGGCTCGGTCAAAGACCGCGCGGCCCTCGGCATCCTGCTGGAGGCCGAGGAGTCGGGCGCCCTGCAGCCGGGCGGCACCGTGGTGGAGGGCACGGCGGGCAACACCGGCATCGGCCTCACCCACCTCTGCAATGCCCGCGGCTACCGCAGTTTGATCGTCATCCCCGACACCCAGTCGGCGGAGAAGATCGGCCTGCTGCGCAGTCTCGGCGCTGAGGTGCGCACCGTGCCGGCGGTGCCCTACCGGGACCCCAACAACTACGTGAAGCTCTCGGGCCGCATCGCTGCTGAAACCCCCGGCGCCATCTGGGCCAATCAGTTCGACAACCTGGCGAACCGCCGCGCCCACTACGCCACCACCGGCCCTGAGATCTGGGAGCAGACCGGCGGCCGCATCGACGCCTGGGTGTCGGCCACCGGCACCGGCGGCACCTACGCCGGCGTGGCCCTGTTCCTCAAGGAGCGCTCGGAGCGGGTGCGCTGCGTGCTGGCCGATCCCCACGGCAGCGCTCTCCATGCCTGGGCCACCGGTGCCGGGCTGCAGTCCGAGGGCCGCTCGATCACCGAGGGCATCGGCAACAGCCGTGTCACCGCCAACCTCGAAGGAGCGCCGATCGACGATGCGGTGCGCATCGACGACCAGAGCGCCCTGGACACCATCTATCAGCTGCTCTGGCGCGAAGGTCTGTTCATGGGCGGCTCGGTGGGCATCAACGTGGCGGCGGCGGTGGAAACGGCCCGCCGGCTCGGTCCCGGCCACACGATCGTGACGGTGCTCTGCGACAGCGGGGATCGCTACCGCTCCCGCCTTTACGACGCCGACTGGCTCGCCTCGCGCGGACTCAGCCAGCCCCGCCGCGAGCGGGTTCAGGCCTGATGGATCCCGCCCAGGTCGCTGAGCCAGGTCTGCTGATCGCCGATCGCTACCGCCTGGAGGCGGAGCTGAGCCGCAGCCCCCAGGGGGTGCTCTGGCGCGCCAGCGATCAGCTGGCCGGCGGGGCGCTGATGGCCCTGCGCCAGCTGGGCCCCGAGCAGGATCAGCAGCACTGGCGCCAGCTCTGGAGCCGCCTGCAGGGGGTGCTCCATCCCCAGATCCCCCGCATCGGTGAGGCCATTCCCCGCGGTGAGGAGCTCTGGCTGGTGCGCGAGTGGCAGGGGGGACCCACGTACCAGGAGCTGCTGACGGCGCGGCGGGAGCGGCAGCTGGTGTTTGGGTCGGGGGAGGTGCTGCTGTTGGTGCGCCAGCTGTTGCCGGTGCTGGCTGCGCTCCATGGCCAGGACCTGGTGCATGGCGATCTCAGCCCAGCCAACCTGCTGCGCCGCGACCGCGACGGCCTGCCAGTGCTGCTGGATTTCGGCCTGGTGCGTGATGGGTCCGGCGAGGCTGAGGCGGGCGGGGCCACCCCGGGCTACGCGCCGGCGGAGCTGGGCCGGGGTGAGCCCGTGCAGCCCTGGATGGATCTGCACGCCCTCGGGGTGGTGGCCCTGGTGCTGCTCACGGGGGAGCAGCCGGCGGCCCTGCTCGATCCCACCACCCTCGCCTGGAGCTGGCCTGCCGCCGACCAGCTCGAACCAGCCCTGCGGGCGCCGCTGGAGCGTTTGCTCAGCTCCGATGCCGACCAGCGCTTCAGCACGGCCTCCCAGGCGCTGGATGCTTTTCAGCAGCTGCCGATGCCCGAGAGCCTCGGCCCCGTGCCCCGTGCCGACCGCACCGTCGTGCTGGTGCCACCGTCTGTGCCGTCAACCGCGCTGGCCGAGGCACCGCCGCCTCCGCCCGCATCGTCGCCTGCGTCGCCTGAACCACCCTCTCCAGTTCCCCCGCCGCCTGCCGCTGTTCTGCGCAGCCGCCAGCAGGTCAAGGAGGAGGCTGTGGAAGATCGCCTCTGGCCGGTGGTGATCGCCCTGGTGATCTCGGCGGTGGTGGGCATCACCCTGGGCTGGTGGTTGCTCGGCCGCGGCAAAATCCCCAGGGAGGAGGCCCGGGAATCCCCCCAGCGCCCGCTCACCGCCAGCCTGCCGCCCGCTGAAGTGGATCAGCGCCAGGAGCTGCTCAACCGCCTGCGCGCCCTGCAGGTGGACCGTGGCTGGTTCCTCAACCTGGTGGATGCCAACTTGATGGCCCAGTTCCCCGAGCGGGGCGGTCGCCTGCCCAGCGATTCGCTTCAGGATTCCCCCCTGCGCAAGGTCTGGAATGAACTGTCCGAGGAATGGCTGGCGCGGGTGGAGCAGTTGCCGATCGGCGTGCGCCGCAAGCTCGGCAGTTTCAGCGGCTCCGACTGGGAGAGCCAGCAGCGGCGGCTGGCCGCCCAGGGCCTGAGTGCCCCGGTGTTGCGTCAGTTGGTTTCCGGCAATGCCCAAGCCCTGCTGCCGGGCCGCACCAGCATGGACATCCCCCCCGAGCCCTTCCGCCAGCTCTGGTACGCCGCCGCCCAGCAGACCCTGGAGAGCCTGCGGGTGGAGTCGATCCTGGCCACTCCCGGTCAGGCGCGGGTGCAGTCGGCGGAACTGGAGGCCAACGGGGCTCGGGTGTTCCCGATCCGCATCCCCAGGGGTCACCAGCTGGTGCTGGGGGTCAATGGATCGCCGCTGATGCAGATGAGCATCTTCGACGCCCAGGGCCAGGTGCTGGAGCCCAAGGGTCCCCTGCGGGTGGTGAGCCTGGGGGCGGTGGCCGGCGATCAGGTCCAGCTGCTGATCAGCAATGAGGGGGTGGCCCCTGCCTACATCACCCTGTCGCTGCGGGCTGATCCGCCGCCGCGTGCGCCCAGACCGCCTGAGCAGGTTGAGGGTGCTGAGCCGGGGAGTCAGGAGGAGGAGGCACCGCGCCCGCAGCCGTCCACTCCCGCCACCCCTGAGGTCGACCAGCGCCCGCCCCAGCCCCAGGCGCCGGCGGCTCCCGAGGGCAGCTCGCCCCAGACCCGTTGACCGCCGCCACCCCCCTGCCCTCCGCTCCGCTGGCCGTGGCCCTGCTCTCCGGCGGCCTTGATTCGGCCACGGCCGCGGCCCTGGCGATCGAAGCGGGGTATCAGCTGATCGGCCTCTCCTTCGACTACGGCCAGCGCCACCGCCAGGAACTGGAGGCCGCGGCCCATCTCGCCTCTCATCTGGGTCTGATCGAGCACCACACCATCGCTGTGAACCTGGCCGCCTGGGGCGGCTCGGCCCTCACCGACGCCGGCATCGCCCTGCCGCAGGCGGGGGTGGTGGAGGGGGTGATCCCTCCCACCTATGTGCCGGGCCGCAACACGGTGTTCATCTCCCTTGGCCTCAGCCTGGCCGAGGCCAAGGGGGCCTCCCGGCTGGTGCTGGGGGTGAATGCAGTGGATTACTCGGGTTATCCCGATTGCCGCCCCGACTATCTCGCCGCATTCCAGAGCCTGGCCGACCTGGCCAGCAAGGCCGGCCGGGAGGGCCAGGGGGCCCAGCTCTGGGCGCCGCTACTGAGCTGGAGCAAGACCCGGATCGTCGAGGAGGCCCTGCGCCTGCGCCTGCCGATCGAGCGCACCTGGAGCTGCTATGCCGGCGGGGCCGTCCCCTGCGGCCGCTGCGACAGCTGCCGCATCCGCGATGCCGCCCTGCGGGACGCTGGGCATCCCGAGCTGGCCAGCCCCGGACCTGGATGAGCCGGGAGAGACTGATCTGGCCCCTGCCCTGGCGGGAGCCCTGGCCCCTGGTGAACTGGCTGGCCGAGCGGCTTGGTCTGGAGGGTCTGGTCTGGCTCGACGGGGATGGCACGGCCCTGGGACGCCGCTCAACCCTGGCCCTGGATCCCCTGGAGCTGGTGGAGTGCCGGGGCCTGCCGTCAGAGGCCGGGGCCAGCGATCCCTTCGTGGCGATGCGGGATCTGCTGGAGGGGGGTGGGGCCTGGCTGGGCTGGCTGGGTTATGAGGCGGGAGGCTGGGTGGAGCCTGGTGCCCACTGGCGCTCAGCGGATACAGCCAGCCTCTGGGCCGCTCGCTACGACCCTCTGCTGCACTTCGATCTGCTGGAGCGGCGTTGTTGGCTGGAGGGAGACGACCGGCGGCGGCTGGGGGCGATGGCGGCCCTGATCGAATCATCTCCTGAAGATCCGGGGCCGCAGCAGGGGCCACGGCCCAGCGCAGGAGCAGCAGCTTCCGCTGGCCTGACGCCCGGTGAATGGCGCTGGCACACCACCCCTGAAGTCTTCGCCGGCCAGGTGGCGGCCCTGCGGGAGTGGATCGCCGCGGGGGACCTGTTCCAGGCCAATCTCAGCGCCTGCCGCGAGCTGCTGCTGCCGCAGCCGGTGTCACCCCTGGAGCTCTACGGCCGGCTGAGGCGTCACTGCCCGGCTCCGTTTGCTGGTGTGGCGATCGCCTCGCTCGCTGAGGAGGGCGAGGCGGTGCTCTCCGCGTCGCCGGAGCGCTTTCTGCGCCTGCAGGGCGATGGCCGGGTGGAGACCCGCCCGATCAAGGGCACCCGGCCCCGCCACTCCAGCGCCGCCGCCGATGCCGCCGCCGCCGCCGAGCTGATCACCAGCGCCAAGGACCGGGCCGAGAATGTGATGATCGTGGATCTGTTGCGCAACGATCTGGGCCGGGTCTGCCGCAGCGGCTCGATTGTTGTGCCGCAGCTGCTGGGGCTGGAGAGCTACCGCCAGGTGCACCACCTCACCTCGGTGGTGGAGGGGGTGCTGCGCCCGCAGGCTGATCTGGTGGATCTGCTGCGGGCCTGCTGGCCGGGGGGCTCGATCACCGGTGCCCCGAAAGTGCGCGCCTGTCAGCGGCTGGCGGCCCTGGAGCCCGTGCCCCGCGGGCCCTACTGCGGCTCGCTGTTCCTGCTCGACGCCGATGGTGGCTTCGACAGCAACATCCTGATCCGCAGCCTGATGCTCAGGGGCCGACGCCTGCGCGCCCATGCCGGCTGCGGCATCGTCGCCGATTCCAGCCCCGCCGCCGAGGCCGAGGAACTGGCCTGGAAACTGAATCCCCTGCTGGAGGCCCTGGCCTGAACGCGATCGCCTGGATCGACGGCCCGCAAGGGGGCTGCTGGGGTGACCCCGCCAGCCTGGCGGTGCCGCTCTCGGACCGGGGCCTGAATCTGGCCGATGGCCTGTTTGAAACGGTGCTGGTGGAGGGGGGGCGCTCGCAGTTGCTGGCGCAGCACCTTCAGCGCTGGCGGCGGGGGGCGGAGGTGCTGGGGCTTGCGCCGCCACCGCCGCTGGAGCGGTTGGTGGCGCTGGCTTTCGGGGCGATCGAGCGCAGCGGCATCGTCTGCGGGGCCCTGCGCCTCAACTGGAGCCGGGGCGATGGCGGCCGCGGCCTTGAGCCTTCCAGCGGACCTGGCCGCTTCTGGTTGCAGCTCAGCGCCGCCCGACCTGAGTTCAGCGCGGTTTCGGTGCTGGTCAGCCGACTCGAGCGCCGCAATGCCAGCAGCGTGCTCAGCGGCTGCAAGACCTTCGCCTACGGCCCATCGGTGCTGGCGAGACTGGAGGCCCAGCGGGCGGGTCAGCAGGAGGCGCTGTTGGAGAGCACGGCCGGGGGACTTTGCTGCGGCACGGCAGCCAACCTGCTGGTGCGGCATCCCGGGGGTTGGTGGACCCCGCCGCTCTCCAGCGGCTGCCTGCCGGGGGTGATGCGCGCCCGAGCGCTGGAGCTGGGGTTGGTTCAGGAGGCGCCGGCGCCGATCGAGGTCTCCCAGTTGCGCCATGGGGCCCTGCTGATCAACAGCCTCGGCTGTCGACCGATCCGGGCCCTTGCCGGTGAGCTGCTGCCGATCTGGCCGGAGCCGGAGCACCTCTGGCGGGGCTTGCTGGCTGAGGCCTGATCCAGTCCAGTGGCCCGATGCCGTGGCGATCGCCGGGGGCAGTTGTCATACCGTTTAGGCAGCAGTGGGCGAGCAGCGTGAGGGTCGAGAGGGCAGCGGTGATCCCGGGGTTGGCGTTGCTGCTGGCGGGGCTTTCGGCCTGCGGCGGGCCCAAGGAGGTGGCCGTTCAGAACGCCAGGCTGGGGGATGTGTTGGTGGTGGCGGAGGGGACCAGGGTGGAGCTGGCCCAGACCTTCAAGCCCGGGGTGTCCAACGGCCTCTACAAGGGCGCCGTCCGTCTGCATGGGCCTGGCCAGCCGGCGGAAGGACGCCTGCATGCTCTCAACGCCGTCTGCAGCATCAAGGACACGCCCGGCTGGCCCGCCTACGACAACGTTTATGGCTACCCCATCTCGGACGTTGCCGAAGCCGCTCAGCTGAGCAGCAAGAGTCGCTGGCAGATTCTTTATCACTTTGATGGGCGGATCGAAGCCAGCGGAGGGCTCAAGCCCCAGGCCTGGACAGCCCGTCTCAGGGACAATCTCTGCCGCCGGGGTGAGTTCGATGACAGCACGGCCCGCCAGTGAGTGGGCCGCAGAGGGCGGGGTCCAGTAGCCGATGACACTGCTGCAGTGGGAGGGCTCGCGTTGGATGTGGGTGAAAACCGCTGCGATCCCTGCCCCTCGATGCCGAAAACACTGTTCAAGGTTGATCTCACCAAGACGATGGACCAGCAGGAGATGCCGGGCCATAACCGCTGGCATCCCGACATTCCCGCTGTGGTTTCCGTCAATCCGGGAGATGTGTTCAGGATCGAATGCAAGGACTGGACCGATGGTCAGATCAAGGACAATGACGATCCCCAGGACATCGCTGATGTCAATCTGGAAGTTGTTCATGTTCTGAGTGGACCGATCTGGGTGAATGGTGCCCAACCCGGTGACATCCTGGTGGTGGATATC
Organism: Cyanobium sp. CZS48M; assembly: GCA_030373145.1. GTDB lineage: Bacteria > Cyanobacteriota > Cyanobacteriia > PCC-6307 > Cyanobiaceae > Regnicoccus_A. The sequence goes on from JAUCZK010000004.1 coordinate 27,304, forward strand.
CTCGATGTGGGGGCACTCCAGGGAGATGAATGGGGCTTCACCGGTATCTTCGCCAAGGAGAATGGTGGCGGGTTCCTCACGGATCACTATCCCAAGGCGGCCAAGGCCATCTGGGATTTCGAGGGGATCTACACCAGCTCCAGGCATATCCCCGGCGTGCGTTTCGCCGGCATCACCCACCCCGGCCTGATCGGTTGTGCCCCCTCCCATGAGCTGCTGAGGGAATGGAATCGGCGTGAAACCGAGCTGGTGAACACCGCCCCCGACCGCCGCACCTATGGCGCTGGGCTTTCGGGTAGTGAGCCGGTGCTGGCGGCCCTGCCCAATCCCAACAGCGCCATTCTCGGAACCCTGGCCAGCTCGGAGTTTGAGAGGGTGGCCAATGAGGCGGCCCGCACGGTGCCACCCCGGGAGCATGGCGGCAACTGCGACATCAAGAATCTAACCAAGGGCACAAAGATTTATTTCCCCGTCTATGTGGAGGGGGCCAAGCTCTCAATGGGAGACATCCACTTCTCCCAGGGGGATGGCGAAATCTCTTTCTGTGGCGCGATCGAGATGTCGGGCTACCTCGATCTGCACGTGGAGATCATCAAGGGTGGCATGGAGAAGTATGGGATGGTCAATCCCATGTTCAAGACCAGCCCCGTCGAGCCTCATTTCACTGATTACCTCGTGTTTGAGGGGATTTCAGTGGATGAGTTCTCCGGTAAGCAGTACTACATGGACGTGCACATCGCCTACCGGCGGGCCTGCCTCAATGCCATCGAGTACCTCAAGAAGTTTGGCTACACCGGTGAGCAGGCCTACCTGCTGCTGAGTTGTGCGCCGGTGGAGGGACGAATCAGTGGCATCGTCGACATTCCCAATGCCTGTTGTACCCTGGCCATCCCAACTTCGATCTTCGACCAGGATATTCTGCCCTGCTGATCAGTAAGGGTGAATCTGGGGGGCCTGAGCATCAGGCCCCCTTTGTATTGTGCCGATGCTTTTGCCAAGATCCCTGTCTTCTCCCACCATGCCTGTCTACGAATACAGTTGCGCCAACGGTTGCGAAAACTATGAAGTCTGGCGCAGCATCGATCAGCGCCAGATCAACACGAACTGTCCTGCCTGTGAAGCGGAAGGCAAGCGTGTGTTCACTCCGGTGATGTCTCTCACCGGCCCTTTGCGGCTGAAGCAGGAACAATCGGAACCACGAATGGTGCGTAAGGAGGTTGCTCAATCGGCGGAGAAGCCCCGGCTGAAGCAGAGCAGCACCCGTCCCTGGATGCTCAATCGAGGCTGCTGACACTCACGGAAGTGGGAGCTCAGGCCCGGGCGTCGACTCCTGCTGGGAGCCAACGCCCAAGCGCATTCGATCAGACCGTCAGGAACTCCTTGATCACCTCGTCGGAGAGCTGATCCGTCTTGCCACTGGCCACAATGCCACCACGCTGCATCGCGTAATAGAAATCGGACTGGCGCACGAAGTGAAGATGTTGCTCCACCAGCAGCACGCTGATGCCGGTCTCCTTCATGATCCGCTGAACGGCATGCTCGATGTCGAGGATGATCGAAGGCTGAATCCCTTCGGTCGGTTCATCCAGCAGCAGCAATTTCGGCTTGCCCAGCAGAGCTCGGGCGATCGCCAGCTGCTGCTGCTGCCCGCCACTGAGGTCGCCACCCTTGCGCTTGAGGAACTTCTCGAGGATCGGAAACAGATCGAAGATCAGAGGGTCGATGTGGCGGTTTTTCTCGAGCCCTCCGGGAAGGGCCTCCATGCCCAGCAGGAGATTCTCCTTGACCGACACCTGGGGAATGATGTCCCTGCCCTGGGAGACATAGCCGATGCCTGCACGGGCTCTCCGGTAGGGAGGCTGGCTGGCAAGTTGACCGCTGCCGTATTCGATGGTGCCGGAACGCTGCTGCAGCAGGCCGATGATGGTCTTGAGAAACGTGGTCTTGCCGACGCCGTTGCGACCGATCAGACAGACCATTTTCCCTTCATTGATACTCAGGTCCACGTTGCGGAGAATATGGCTTTCTCCGTAATACACATTCAGACCGTTGACCTGGAGCAGGGGTTTTTCGCTGGTGGTAGTCATGGGGGCGGTGGTTGAAGGGCGGAAAACGGTTACTGTTCGGGCGGCCCCAGGTAGACCTCGATGACCCTTGGATCGGCCTTGACCTGGTCGAGCGGACCCTCAGTGAGCACCTGCCCCTGGTGCAGAACGGTGACGTCGAAATCGAGATCCCGGATGAATTCCATGTCGTGCTCGATCACCACCACGGTGTGGTCGCCGGCCAGGGACTTGATCAGTTCGGCCGTTCGCAGGGTTTCCTCATCGGTGAGACCGGCAACCGGTTCATCCAGGAGCAGCACTTCCGGGGCCTGGGCCACCAGGCAAGCGATGGCCAGCCACTGCTTCTGGCCATGGGAGAGGGAGCCGGCCTTCACGGTGGCGAAGGGTGCCAGGCCCACATAGTTCATGATGCGATGAACCTCGTCTTTGGCCGCCTTGGGCAGCCCTGACCCCAGCAGGCTGAAGGCGTTTTTCAGCGGGGAGGCGGCCAGCTCGAGATTGCGAAGCACGGTGAGGTTTTCGAAGACCCTCGGGGTCTGGAACTTGCGGCCGATCCCCTGACGGGAGATCTTCTGCTCCGAAACACCGAGCAGTGATTGGCCCTTGAAGGTCACCGAGCCCTTGGTGGGTCGAACCTTGCCGGTGATCACATCCAGAAACGTGGTCTTGCCGGCACCGTTGGGCCCGATGATCGACTTCAGCTCACCCTTGTATAACTTCAGGCTGAGATCGGTGAGGGCATAGAAGCCATCAAAACTCACGCTGACGTCATTGAGCTCGAGAAGAGGTTCTGACATGGACATCGGAAAGGAGCGTATTCGAGAAAGCAGTCACGAAGAAAAACCTGGCAGCATCGTTGGACTGACTAGTCCACGGGAAGAGCCTCCTCATCGATCCGGGGATAGGTTTTTGCCTTCTTGGCGATGCCGAAGGCGGCCAGCAGACTCCTGAAGCCGCCGTTGGCGACCCAGCCATAAATCCCATCGGGCATGAGCACCACCACGAAGATGAACAGGGCCCCCTGAACGAACAGCCAGGCCTCGGGCAGGGCTTCGCTCACCAGGCTCCGTAGGTAGTTGACCACCGTGGCTCCGATGATGGGACCCACCAGGGTCCCCCTGCCGCCCACGGCCACCCAGATCACCATCTCGATCGAGAAGGAGATCGACATGTACTGGGGGGAAACGATGCCGGACTGAACGGTGTAGAGCGCGCCGGAGATTCCGCAGAGAGCTCCCGCCACCAGGAAGACGATGGTCTTGAACGGGACCGGATTGAAACCGGCAAAACGAAATCTTGTCTCATCATCACGGATGGCGATCAGGGCATCACCGAAGCGCCCACTGGTGAAGTACCGGCAGATCAGAAAAGCCAGGGGAAGCAGGATCACCGTGAGGCGGTAGAACCACACCTGCATATCAGGGGAACCCACCAGTTGGCCGAACAGCTCCGAGGTGCTGGTTTTCAGGCCGTTGGTGCCGTCAAAGAGCTTCTGCTGGCCGTTGAAGAAGTGAAAGAACACCATCAACGCGGCTTGGGTGATGATGGAGAAATACACTCCCTTGATCCGGTTTCTGAAGATCAACCAACCCACCACACCCGCCACCACAGCTGGGATCACCCAGATGGCGATTAACGTGAACGCAGGTGACCAAAAGGGCTTCCAGAAAAAGGGAAGCTCAGCTACTCCGTAGTTCTCGAAAAATTTGGGGATGCCGTTACCACCAGCCAGGCTCTTGGTATTCAGCATCAGGTACATGGCTACCGCATAGCCACCTAACGAGAAGAAGATCCCCTGACCCAGGCTCAGCAGACCGGTGTATCCCCAGATCAGATCGATCGCCAAAGCCGTGATGGCGAGCGCGAAATAGCGACCGAAGAGGTTGAGCCGGAAATCGTCGAGGGCCGCAGGCAGGATGAACAGGGCAACCGCCAGCAGAATCCAGGGGACAAGTCTTTGGAAGAGTTTCAAGGTAGAGGCCTCCTCGTGGGGAGATGGAACGGGAATCTGCAGCGGGTGTGGATGATCGGGTCAGGCATCGACTGAGCGACCCTTCTGGGGGAACATGCCGTTGGGTCGGAACTGGAGGAAAACGATGATGAAGATGAAGACAAGAACCAGAGACATGCTCGTGGTCGCGAAGAATTCAGTGACCCCTCGGGCCGCCGCCGGCATATCCGGGAAGATGGTGAGCAAGGTGCCCGAGCCGATCACCGATTGAATGATCCCGAGCAGAATCGCCGCGATCACGGTGCCGAGCAGGTTGCCCACCCCTCCCAGCACGATCACCATGAAGCAGGACACGATATACGCTGCTCCAAGGTTGGGGCCCACCGATCCCAGCAGAGTGATGGCGCACCCAGCCACACCGGCCAGTCCGGATCCGATGCCGAAAGTGATGCTGTCCACGCGATCGGTCGGAATTCCGAGACAGTTGCTCATCTGACGGTTCTGGGTGACTGCGCGGATCCGCAGACCCCAGACGCTTTTGTTCAGGAACCAGTAGGTGGCTAGAAGCAAAAGGGCCGACAGCAGGATGATGAAGATCCTCAGACCGGGAAGTTCGATGGTGCCGATCATCCCCCAGCTTCCCTGAAGCCATTTCGGTGCTGTTACATCGATGTTGCGGGGACCGAACCAGGCCTTGGAGAGTGGCCGGAACTGATCGAAGAGATTGACGGCAATCAGACCGATGAGAATGGAGAGAGCCCAGCCCAGTCCATTGAGATAGGTGAAGAAGGGCTTCAGCGAGAACTTGGCGCGCAGTAGCTTAGAAAGTAGGATCCCAGAAGCAACACTAACGATGATGCCAAGCATCATGGCCGTTGAGACACTTCGAATCAGCTGGATGAGAATCAGGCTGACACCCCAGGTGGCGAGCAGTGTTTCCAGGGGTCTGCCGTACAGCTGTCGGATCAGCGTTCTCTCCAGCAGCACCCCGATCAGTCCCGTCACGATGAAGGCGAGCACCAGAGAGATCGGGAAATACAGCTCGAAGATCACACCACCCATGGGTTTCAACGCCGACTGCACCACGTAGGTGACATAGGCGCCCAGCATCATGAACTCACCATGGGCGAGGTTGATGACCCCCATCAAGCCGAAAACGATGGCCAGACCGGTGGCTGCAAGCAGCAGAACCGATCCGATGCTGAGGCCATCGAGGATCTGAGAAAAGAAGAGTTCCAACGGAATGAATGTTGAAAGTTAGGTCCAGCATCACTGACGCGACGCTGGACCAAGTGGAACGTGGTGGTATTTCGATCTTGATGGCGGTGATTCCTGGAGGAACCACCGATCCTTTATCGCCTTCCGGGGATGGCTCTGATCACATCTTGAACTTGCCGGCATCAGGACGATCCTGGGTCCAGTCGCAGGTGAAGCCCTTGGTTTCAGGCACGAACTGGTTCCAGGGCAGAGGCGGAATGGCCGTCTTGCTGTCTTCGAGGATCTTGAACTGACCGTTGGCTTCGGCTTCGCCGATCAACACACGCTCGGAGGTGTGGTGGTTGGGGAACATCTCGATCTCGCCTTGGGGTGCGGCAAACTTGATGCCAATCATGGTCTTGCGGACCTTGTCGAGATCTTCGAAGGTGCCAGCCTTCTCAACACCGTTCTTCCAGAGATACACCATGTTGTAGGCCGATTCAGCCGGGTCACCGGTGACCCGATCAGCGCCGTACATGGCCTGGAAGTCGGAGGTGAACTTCTTCGAGGCTGGGGTGTCCAGGCTCATGAAGAAGTTCCAGGCAGCGTAGGTGCCAGTGGTGTACTCAGGTCCGATCTGGCGAATTTCCTCCTCAGCGATCGAGAAGGACATGATCGGGTACTTGGCTGGATCAATGCCTGCGGCTTTGAACTGCTTGAAGAGGGCAACGTTGGAGTCGCCGTTCAAGGTGTTGATGATGATCCCGCCATCGGGGAACGCCTTCTTGATCTTGGCGATGATGGGTGCCACCTCGGTGTTGCCGAGGGGAATGTAGTCTTCACCCACTGTCTCGCCACCAAGGGCCTTCATCTGCTCCTTGATGATGGTGTTGGCCGTCCGGGGGTAAACGTAGTCGGAGCCCACGAGATAAACTTTTTTGCCGAGCTTCTCGCCGTAGGTCTTCATCAGCCAGTCGACAGCTGGTTCTGCCTGCTGATTGGGAACGGCGCCCGTGTAGAAGATGTTTTTGGAGCACTCCTGCCCTTCATATTGAATGGGGTAGAAGAGCATGTGGTTCTTGGATTCGAACACCGGCAGCATGGCTTTGCGGCTGGCGGAGGTCCAGCCGCCGAAAACCACGGCCACCTTGTCGGAGTCGATCAGCTTCTGAGCTTTCTCGGCGAAGGTGGGCCAATCGGAGGCCCCATCTTCGGCAACGGCGACGATTTTGTACGATTTGCCGTCAACCTTGACGCCGCCGGCGTCGTTGATCTCCTTGATCGCCATCTCTTCGACCTCTTTGAGGGTCGTTTCCGAGATGGCCATGGTGCCACTCAGAGAGTGAAGAATACCGACCTTCACCTCGCCATCGAACTTGCCGGCGGAGTCGCCGCCCCCGCCGCCGCCACCGCAGGACACCAGAGTGATGCTGACGGCGGAAGCAGCGAGTCCAGCAAACAGCCGCCGAGAGAGATTCCGAACCATTGGTGCTTTGTCAAGGTGAAGGTATGCCGCGACGCTGACGGCATCCTGGAACCTAGGGACGGTGCCTATGGCGGCAGGTATCGGATCACACGAAACAGCTGTTGCTGCTGAGCCTGTGTGGATTTGCTGGCGAGTCCCGTTTTCTCAGTCAGGCCTTTGGGCTGGGCAGTTGTTCGCGCAGAAAGGATTCCACCTGCTCCAGGCCTTCTCCGCTGCGCAGGTTGGTGAAGCACCAGGGGCGGCCTGAGCGCATTCGTTCCGTGTCCCGTTGCATCACCCCTAGATCGGCCCCCACCATCGCCGCCAGATCAATCTTGTTGATCACCAGCAGGTCGGAGCGGGTGATGCCTGGGCCCCCCTTCCTGGGGATCTTGTCTCCTGCGGCCACGTCGATCACATAGATGCAGAGGTCAACCAGTTCTGGGCTGAAGCTGGCCGCGAGATTGTCACCACCGCTTTCCACCAGCACCAGATCGAGGTTGGGGAACTGTCTCTCCAGCTCTTCGACGGCAGCGCGATTGATCGAGCAGTCTTCGCGGATGGCTGTGTGGGGGCAGCCTCCCGTCTCCACGCCGCGGATGCGCTCGGGTTCCAGGGCTCCGGCGCGGGTCAGGAACTGGGCGTCTTCCTGGGTGTAGATGTCATTGGTGACCACCGCCAGCTCCAGCTCCTGGCGCAGCCGCCGGCAGAGGGCTTCCACCAGGGCCGTCTTGCCGGACCCCACGGGTCCCGCTACTCCTACGCGCAGTTTGCTCATGCTGGTGACCTGTTCTGGTGATCAACTTCGAAACAGCCTGGAGTACAACTCGGCGTGGTGGAGCTGGCTGAGGCCTGCGCCGATGCCGCCGCTCCATTGCTCGCGGGGATCGGCCATGGCCAGCTCCCTGCTGCGCTCCACCAGCAGGGGCGCCAGGGCCAGCTGCAGCCGTTGTCCCTGCGTGGGCCCCAGGGGCACCAGACGCACGGCGGCACTGATCTGGTTGGCGCACCAGCCATAGAGGTAGGCCTCCACCAGCTGCCCTAGGGGCAGCTCCAGGCACAGCCCCGCCCAGGCCCAGGCCGCCGGCCAGGCCAGCTCAACCGCGGGTTGCAGCGGCCAGCCCAGCTGGGCCAGAAGCTGCAGCAGGGAGCGTCCCATCTGCCGTTGCTGGGCCCGCAGCTCGGCCGCTTCGCGCTGGGCCAGCAGCCAGCCGTCGAGATCCACCAAGGCGGCCCTGGCCTGCTGGGCTCTTTCACTTTCGGCGGCGGCTCCCTGTTCCGCTGCGGCCAGGAGCCGGTGCTGACGCAGGGCCTCCTGCAACGGCCGCAGGGCTGCCGCCTCGATGCCGATGCCGCCGCGCCGTAGCTCGGCTTCGAGCCAGTCCTGAAGGGCCGCTGCCGTGGTGATGGTTCCCGCCTGCACCAGCACTTCCAACCCCTCCGAGTAGCTGAAGGCCCCCACCGGCAGCGCGGGGCTCACCAGTTGCAGCAGATGCAGCCCGGCAACACTCATTGCGGCTGGGGGCTCTCGGGCCTGCTGTGGCTTTGGCTGTAGTTGTGGCTTTGGCCGTGGCTGTGGTCGTGGTTGTGGGGCTGCCCTGCCGAGGCGTAGGCCCCAGGCTCCGGTAGGAACGGCGCCACCTGCCGCTCGATCAGCAATCCCCGTTGGCGCATCAACTCCTCCAGCACGCCATCCTCCAGCAACCGGAGCTCCCCAGCCCGCAGCTCCAGCGACACATGGCGATTGCCCAGGTGGTAAGCGGCCTGGAGCAACACCAGCGGATCCGGGCTGCGCACCACCAGCAATGGCTCTGGTGCGGGCTCCACCACCACCAGCACGCTGCTATCGGCCGGCATCAGCCCTTCGCCCGGCTCCAGGGCCGATCCCCGCGGCAGCTGCAGCAACAGCTCGCGGCCGCAGCAGCTGCGTCGCCGCCCGCGCAGGCTGGTGCGCTCCTGGGCGCTCAAGGGCAGCTGCAGCAGCGGCACGTCAGCCGCCACCCCCCCCAGACCGGGGGCCTGGCCGCGCAACTCAAGCTGCAGCGGCGGCGCGGCTGGGGCTGAACTTGTGCTCGGGGGCGTGGACACGGGGCCATCAGCCTCAGAACCTGACGCCACCCTCCCCAGGTCAGGGGGCGTGCCCTGTAGTGATGGCTACCAAACCCACCCCGGTGGCCTGGGCCAGGATCCAGCGGATGCTGCCAACACCCCAGGAGCGCGTCTGCCCATGCTGAGCGCCCCCCCCAAGCCCTGGTGCGCCGAAGCCCAGCTGCGCTTCCATCGAGGGGCGGATCGCGGCACCCAGCACCAGGGCGGCGCCACGGCCCCCCTCAAGATCCAGCGCGCCTTCGCCCGCGCCGATGGCCGCTGCGAACTGCCATTGCTGCACACCGGCGGTGGCCTGGTGGGGGGCGATGAGCTGAGCATCGGCGCTGAGCTCGGACCCCACAGTCGCGTGCTGCTCACCAGTGTCGCCGCCCAGAAGGTGTACGGGTCCGTGGGCCGCTCCCGCCTGGCACCCGAGGGCAACTGGAGCCGCCAGCGGCTGAGCTTCGAGCTGCAGGCGGGGGCGGATCTGGAATGGCTCCCCCAGGAGGTGGTGGTGTTCGCCGGGGGGCTGATCGAGCAGAGCTGCCGGGTGGAGCTGGCCGAGGGAGCTAGCTGGCTCGGGGCCGATGTGGTGCGCCTGGGCCGCAGTGCCGACGCCGAAACCCTGGGGGAGGGCTGCTGGCGCTCGCGCCTGGAGGTGCGCCGCCATGGGCGCTGGAGCGTGGTCGATCAACTGGAGCTGACGGGAGAGACCTTGCGCTCCCCCCACGGGCTGGCGGGGATGCCCGTGTTCGGCAGCCTGGTGTGGGCAGCCCCGGCGCTGGTGCCGGAAGCCCTGCTGGAGCTCTGCCGCGCCGATCGGGCCGGGCTGGAGGGGGAGATGGCCTGCGGCCGGCTGGACCAGGGGCTGGTGGCCCGCTACCGGGGAGGCTCCACCCAGGCAGCCCGCTGGTGGTTCACCCGCATCTGGGCGCGGATCCGCGCCGAGCGCGGCCTGGCCCCGCCGCAGCTGCCGCGGGTCTGGCCCTTTCAGGAAACGCCCCTGGCGGGCGAACGTTCCTGCTGAACCTGCCCATCGCCGCCGCCACTGCCAGAGTGCAGCCGGAACGCCATGGCCCATGTATCTCACCCCCCAGGAGAAGGACAAGCTCCTGATCGTCACTGCAGCGCTTCTGGCGGAGCGCCGGCTGCAGCGGGGCCTCAGGCTCAACCACCCGGAAGCCGTGGCCTGGCTCAGTTTTCTGGTGTTGGAGGGGGCCCGTGATGGCCGCAGCGTGGCGGATCTGATGGCCGAGGGCACCACCTGGCTCAACCGCGAGCAGGTGATGGAGGGGGTGCCGGAGTTGATCCCCGAGGTGCAGATGGAGGCCACCTTCCCCGATGGCACCAAGCTCGTCACCCTGCACGATCCGATCCGATGATCCCCGGCGAACTGTTTCCTGAACCCGGCAGCCTGGAGCTCAACGCTGGCCGGCCGGTCACCACGATCGAGGTGGCCAACCGGGGTGATCGTCCGGTGCAGGTGGGCTCCCACTTCCACTTCTACGAGGCCAACCATGCCCTGGTTTTCGATCGGGAGGCGGCGCGGGGCCAGCGCCTCGACATCCCCGCCGGCACCGCGATCCGCTTCGAGCCGGGCGATCAACGTCCCGTGCAGCTGGTGCCCCTGGCCGGCTCCCGCTGCGTCTATGGCTTCAACGGCCTGATCAACGGCCCCCTCGACTGAGCCCCCCGGGCCGCCCGGCCCATCCCCCGTTCCTTCGCCCCCGCACCAGCCATGCCCTATCGGATGGACCGCCGGGCCTATGCCGAGACCTACGGCCCCACCACCGGCGACCGGCTGCGGCTGGCCGACACCGAACTGATCCTGGAGGTGGAGGACGACTTCACCAGCTACGGCGAGGAGGTGAAGTTCGGCGGCGGCAAGGTGATCCGCGACGGCATGGGCCAGGCCCAGACCTCCCGCGCCGACGGCGCCGTGGACACGGTGATCACCAATGCCCTGATCCTCGATTGGTGGGGGATCGTCAAGGCCGATGTGGGCCTGCGCGACGGCCGCATCTGCGCCATCGGCAAGGCCGGCAACCCCGACATCACCGATGGGGTGACGATCGTGGTGGGCCCGGGCACCGAGGCGATCGCCGGCGAGGGTCACATCCTCACCGCCGGGGCCATCGACACCCACATCCACTTCATCTGCCCGCAGCAGATCGAGACCGCCATCGCCAGTGGCGTCACCACCCTGCTGGGCGGCGGCACCGGTCCGGCCACCGGCACCAACGCCACCACCTGCACCCCCGGCGCCTTCCACCTGGCCCGCATGCTCCAGGCCGCCGAGGGGCTGCCGGTGAACCTGGGCTTCTACGGCAAGGGCAACGCCAGCACCCCCGAAGCGCTTGAGGAGCAGATCCGCGCCGGCGCCTGCGGCCTCAAGCTCCACGAAGACTGGGGCACCACCCCGGCGGCGATCGACTGCTGCCTGACCGTGGCCGATCGGGCCGACGTGCAGGTCTGCATCCACTCCGACACCCTCAACGAGGCGGGTTTCGTCGAGGACACGATCCGGGCGATCGGCGGTCGCACCATCCACACCTTCCACACCGAGGGTGCTGGCGGCGGTCACGCCCCCGACATCATCCGGATCTGCGGCGAGGCCAACGTGCTGCCCAGCTCCACCAACCCCACCCGCCCCTACACCAGCAACACGCTCGAGGAGCACCTCGACATGCTGATGGTGTGTCATCACCTCGATGCGGCCATCCCTGAGGATGTGGCCTTCGCCGAATCGCGCATCCGCCGCGAGACGATCGCCGCCGAGGACATCCTCCACGACCTGGGCGCGTTTTCGATCATCGCCAGCGACTCCCAGGCCATGGGCCGGGTGGGCGAGGTGATCACCCGCACCTTCCAGACCGCCCACAAGATGAAGGTGCAGCGCGGCAGCCTGCCGCAGGACAGCGCCGGGCCCGGGGCCGGCCGCAATGACAACGTGCGCCTCAAGCGTTATATCGCCAAGGTCACGATCAACCCGGCGGTCGCCCACGGCCTCGACAGCCAGATCGGTTCGGTGGAGGTGGGCAAGCTGGCCGATCTGGTGCTCTGGAAGCCCGGCTTCTTCGCTGTCAAGCCGGAGCTGGTGATCAAGGGCGGCTCGATCGTCTGGGCCCAGATGGGCGATGCCAACGCTTCGATCCCCACCCCCGGGCCTGTGCATGGCCGGCCCATGTTCGCGGCCTATGGCGGTGCTCTCGCCCCCAGCTGCCTCACCTTCCTGAGCCAGGCGGCCCTCGACGACGACCTGCCGCGCAAGCTGGGCCTGAAGCGCCCCTGCGTGCCGGTGGTGCACACTCGCGGCATCGGCAAGGCCCAGATGCGCAACAACAGCGCCCTGCCGAAGGTGGAGGTGGATCCCCAGACCTATGAGGTGTTCGCCGATGGCGAACTGCTCACCTGTGAGCCGGCGGAGGTGCTGCCGATGGCGCAGCTCTTCTTCCTGCTTTGAGGGCCGGTGGCCTGGGCTGAGGGCCGGGTGTCGATCTGGATCGATCCAGCTCAACCCAGGGGCAATCGGTAGCGATCACCACCAGAGTTGTCAATGCCGCTGTCCATGATCAAGCCATGGCCACGCCCCCCTCGATGTTCACCGACTACAAGCCGAGCAAGGGTTACGACGAGTATTTCAGCGCCGCCTCCGAGCCGCGCTCGGCCCTGAGCCCGCTGCTCTCGTCCCTCGGTCAGCTGGGGATCGAGGAGATCAACCGCAACCACGCCGCCGCCGGCATGCTGCTCAAGCGCCTCGGGGCCACCTTCCGCCTCAACGGCTCCGGTGAGCGGGGCGGTGAGCGCATCCTTCCCTTCGATCCCCTGCCGCGCCTGATCCGCTCAGGCGAATGGCAGCGGCTGGAGCTGGGCCTGATTCAGCGGCTGGAGGCGATCGACAGCTTCCTGGGCGATGTCTACGGCGATCAGAAGATCCTCAACGATGGGGTCGTGCCCCGAGAGGACCTGGAGACCTCCCAGGGCTGGCGGCCCCAGATGCAGGGGTTCAAGCCGCCCCTGGGCCGCTGGTGCCACATTTCCGGGCTCGATCTGATCCGCGATGGCCAGGGCACCTGGCGGGTGCTGGAGGACAACCTGCGCTGCCCCTCGGGAGTGGCCTACTTCCTCGAGAACCGCCGCGTGATGAAGCGGATGTTCCCCAGCCTCTTCGCCGGTCGCACGGTGCAGCCCATCGACGACTATCCGTCGCACCTGCTGCAGACCCTGCGTGACCTGGCCCCCTGGACCGACACCCCCAAGGTGGTGCTGCTCACCCCCGGCGTGTTCAACAGCGCCTATTTCGAGCACAGCTACCTGGCCCAGCAGATGGGCATCCAGCTGGTGGAGGGTCGCGATCTGGTCTGCGAGGGCAATCGGGTCTGGATGCGCAGCACCTCCGGGCTCGAGCCGGTGGATGTGATCTACCGCCGCATCGATGACGATTTCCTTGATCCGGCCGTGTTCCGCTCTGATTCGATGCTGGGGGTGCGCGGGCTGATGGAGGCCTATCGGGCCGGGCGGGTGGCGATCGCCAACGCCCCCGGCACCGGTGTGGCCGACGACAAACTGATTTACGCCTACGTGCCGGAGATGATCCGCTACTACCTGGGGGAGGAGCCGATCATCGAGAACGTGCCCACCTACATCTGCTCGCGGCCCGACGACCAGGCCTATGTGCTCGCCCATCTCAGCGAGCTGGTGGTCAAGTCGGTGGCGGAGGCCGGCGGTTACGGCATGCTGATCGGCCCCCATGCCGACCAGGCCGAGATCCTCTCCTTTGCGGAGAAGATCCAGGCGGATCCCCGCAATTTCATCGCCCAGCCCACCCTGGAGCTCTCCACCGTGCCCTCCCTCAGTGAAGGCGAGCTCTACCCCTGCCACGTGGATCTGCGCCCCTACGTGCTGCGTGGCAAGAGTGCCTGGGTGAGCCCCGGTGGGCTCACCCGCGTGGCGCTGCGCCGGGGCTCCCTGGTGGTGAACTCCTCCCAGGGCGGGGGCTGCAAGGACACCTGGATCGTGGATGAGAGCTCATGCTGAGTCGCGTCGCCGAATCGCTCTATTGGATCAACCGCTATGTGGAGCGGGCGGAGAACATCTCCCGCTTCCTTGAGGTGAGCGAGGCCATGGCCCTCGATTGCCCCCCCGGCAGTGCCGAGCCCTGGCTGCCCCTGATCGACGCCAGCGGCGACCGTGAACTCTTCGACAAGATCTTCCCCGGCGGCGGCCCCGAAGAGGTGGTGCGCTTCCTGGTTCAGGAGCCGGAGAATCCCAGCAGCATCGTCAACTGCGTTGACGCCGCCAGGGAGAACGCCCGCCAGATCCGCGAGGTGATCACTACCGAGATGTGGGAGCAGCTCAACGACCTCCATCTCACCCTGCTCGAGAGTGATCAGTTCTGGCGTTTGCCCAGCCAGGAACAGCTGCACGAGGTGCGCAAGGCCTGTCAGCTCTTCTACGGCATCACTGACGCCACCTTGAGCCGCGACCTTTCCTGGCAGTTCAGCAAGCTGGGCCGGCTGGTGGAGCGGGCCGACAAGACCAGCCGCATCCTCGACGTCAAGTACTACTTGCTGCTGCCCAGTCCCGAGGAGGTGGGGGGCGTGCTGGATGAACTGCAGTGGATCTCGCTGCTGCGCTCCGCCGGGGCCTACCAGATGTTCCGCCAGTCGCAGCAACAGGGCATCACCCCCCGGGCCGTGGCCGAGTTCCTGTTGCTCGATCCCATCTTTCCCCGCTCGGTGCGCTACTGCCTGGAGGGACTGAGCAAGGCGATGCGGGTGATCCGCGGCAACCCGGTGCCCGGCCCCCCCGACGACCTGGAATGCCTCACGGGGCGCATGCTGGCCACCTGGAGCTACGTGCGCATCGACGAGCTGATCTCCCAGGGGCTGCATGAGGCCGTCGACCGTTTCCAGGGCGATCTCAACCGTCTGCACGCCCTGATCGAAACCAACTACTTCGTGGTGGCCTCGCCCCAGCCGGAGCCGGACGACAGCGCCGCCACCGACGCCCTCCCCAGCCCTTACCCCAGCACTGTCGTTCCTGTACCCCCGGCATGCGCGCCCGCGTAACCCACACCCTCAGTTACCGCTATACAGCTCCCGTTCAGCTGGGTCCGCACCGCATCTGCCTGAAGCCCAGGGCCCACGGCTTCCAGCGTCTGCTCAGCTTCGATCTCTACCTCTCCCCCGATCCCCATCGCCTGCACGCGCTGGTGGCCGCCAGTGGCGACGACATCCTGCGGGCACGCTTCAGTGGCGCCACCGATGCCCTGGACATCCGCTCCCAGTGCGAGGTGGAGACCCAGGTGCCGCCCCTGCTGCAGGTGTGCCTTGAGGAGAATGAGCCCTCGCTGCCTTATCCCAAGGGCCTGCTCAACGGCGATCTGCAGGGCAGCCTCGAGGGCTGGCTGCCGAACGGCCAGCACGATCCCGCCGCCGTGGAACTGGCCCAGGAGGCCCTGATGGGCAGTGACCAGCGGGCGCTGATGTTCCTGCAGCAGCTGGTGGAGATGATCCAGGACAGGGTCAAGTACACCCAGCGGCACGTGGGGCCGGCCTGGCCCGCCGGACGCACCCTCAAGGAGCGGGTGGGCTCCTGCCGCGATCTGGCGGTGCTGATGATCGAGGCCTGCCGCTGCGTGGGGCTGCCGGCCCGCTTCGTCAGCGGCTACCACCTGGTGGAGCCCAGGCCCGAGCGCTACGACCTGCACGCCTGGGCAGAGGTGTACCTGCCGGGGGCCGGCTGGCGGGGCTTCGATCCCAGCGGCATGGGGGCCATCGACGATCGCTACATCCCCCTGGCCACCTCCTCGAAGCCCAACCTGGCCGCGGCCGTGATGGGCACCTTCAGCGGTCCGGCGGGGGTCAGCAGCGAGATGCAATGGTCGATCGCGGCTGAGCTGCTCAGCGAGGACCACACCGTTCCCAACCTGCTGCACTTCTGAGGCGAACCTTCAGGGAACCTGGAATGAACCTGAATCGGTAACCGTTCCAGCAGCGATGGGGTGGGCTCCCGCAGCATGAAGGGAGAAGTTGACACAACCCGCCTCCATGGCAGCCAGCACTGTCCCACCCACCGACCTCGGCGCGTCGCCTTCCCTGGATGGTCACTCCCTGGCCGAGGCGATGCGCCGGCATCTGTTCTTCACCCAGGCCAAGTCCCCCTCGCTGGCCACCAGCCACGATTACTACCGCGCCCTGGCGATGGCGGTGCGCGATCAACTGCTGCAGAACTGGGTCGACACCGCCGAGGCCTACACCCAGAGCGGGGTGCGCACGGTGTCGTACCTCTCCGCCGAATATCTGCTCGGCCCGCACCTGGAGAACAACCTGGTGAACCTGGGCCTGCGCGACGTCGCCCAGGAGGCCTGCGATGAGCTGGGTCTCGACCTGATGCAGCTGATTGCCGAAGAGCCCGAGCCGGGCCTGGGGAACGGTGGTCTGGGGCGGTTGGCGGCCTGTTTCCAGGAATCGATGGCCAGCCTTGAGCTGCCGGCGATCGGCTACGGCATCCGCTACGAATTCGGCATCTTTCGCCAGCAGATCGTGCGGGGCAGCCAGGTGGAGAGCACCGATCCCTGGCTGGCCCAGGGCAACCCCTGGGAGGTGATCCGCCCGGAGTGGTCCTACCCGGTGGTCATCGGCGGCCACACGGTGATCGGCGTGGCCTACGACACCCCGATCCTGGGCTATGGGGTTCACACCGCCAACACCCTGCGGCTGTGGTCGGCCCAGGCGCCGGAATCCTTCGATTTCGCCTCCTTCAATGCCGGTGACTACACCCGGGCGGTGCTGCAGAAGATCAATTCGGAAACCCTCTCGAAGGTGCTTTATCCGAACGACGAGACCAGCCAGGGCAAGCAACTGCGCCTCAGCCAGCAGATCTTCTTCGTGAGCTGCTCCCTGCAGGACATGTTCCGCATCCTCAAGGGGCAGGGGTTGCCGGTCACGGAGTTCCACACCAAATTCGCCGTTCAGCTCAACGACACCCACCCGGCCATTGCCGTGGCCGAGCTGATGCGCTTGCTGATCGATGAGCACGGCGTCGACTGGGACACCGCCTGGTCGATCACCACCGCCTGCGTCAGCTACACCAACCACACGCTGCTGCCGGAGGCCCTCGAGACCTGGGGTGTCGACCTGTTCGAGCAGTTGCTGCCGCGCCAGCTGGAGATCATCTACGAGATCAACACCCGCTTCCTGCGCATGGTGCGCATCCGCAACCCCGGCCAGCCGGCCCTGCTGGAGCGCATGTCGCTGATTCAGGAGGGGCCCCAGCGCAAGGTGCGCATGGCGAATCTGGCGGTGGTGGGCAGCCACCGGGTCAATGGCGTGGCCGAGCTGCACAGCAGGCTGGTGCGCAAGGACCTGTTCGCCCCCTTTGTGGAGCTGTGGCCCGAGAAGTTCACCAACGTCACCAACGGCGTCACCCCGAGGCGCTGGATCGCCGTGGCCAACCCGTCGCTCTCGGGCCTGCTCGATGACACCATCGGCAGCACCTGGCGCCGCGACCTGGGCGAACTCTCGCGCCTGGAGTCCTACGCCGACGATGGGGCCTTCCTGGAGCGTTGGCGCGGCGTTCGCGATCAGAACAAGCAGCGTCTCTCCAACCTGATCCACCAGCACCTGGGCGTGCTGGTGGACCCCGCTTCCCTCTTCGATGTGCAGGTGAAGCGCATCCACGAGTACAAGCGCCAGCACCTGGCGGCCCTGCAGATCGTCGAGCGCTATCTGCGCATCCGCAATGGCGAAGACCTGCCGCCGCGCACCTTCATCTTCGGCGGCAAGGCGGCGCCGGGCTACGCCATGGCCAAGCTGATCATTCGCCTGATCGGCGGCATCGCCGAGATCGTCAACATGGATCCCGCCATGGACGGGCGCCTGCGGGTGGTGTTCCTGCCCAACTTCAGCGTCAGCCTCGGCCAGAAGGTCTACCCGGCCGTTGACCTCTCCGAGCAGATCTCCACCGCAGGCCTGGAGGCCTCCGGCACCGGCAACATGAAGATGGCCCTCAACGGCGCCGTCACCATCGGCACCCTTGATGGCGCCAACATCGAGATCAGGGATCTCGTGGGCCACGACAACTTCTTCCTGTTCGGCCACACCGCCGAGCAGCTGGAGGTGATCAACAGGGGCGGCTACCACCCGATGCCCTGGCTGGAGAACGATCCGATTGCCCGTGAAGCCATCGACCTGATCGGTTCGGGTCATTTCAGCGAAGGCGATCGCGACCTCTTCCACCCCCTGCTGGCCAACCTCTGCAGCAGTGATCCCTACCGGGTCATGGCTGACATCGGTGACTACCGCAAGGCCCACAACGCCGTGGATGCCGCCTGGGTGGATGCTGTGGGCTGGAGCCGCATGTCGCTGCTCAATTCAGCCCGTTGCGGGTTCTTCAGCAGCGACCGCTCGATCCGCGAGTATGCAGAGAGGATCTGGAATGTGGAGTCGATGCCCATCAACGCCTGCACGGTGTTGCCCTCGGCCCAGCCGGGCAGGCGCTGAGTCGATGCTGGTCACTGAGTCGATCCGGCCCGCTTCCGCGCAACCCGGCTGGATGGCCGTCACCGCCGCCGAGGCGGAGCGGCGGCTGGTTGCCAAGGGCATCCAGCTCACCCTCGGCGGTGAGCCCACGGTGGTGCCGATCGACCCCGAGGGGGCCGAGTGGTCGGTGGCGGCCGACGGTCCCACCAAGCTGCGCTATGCGCGGCGGCTGGCTGCTGAACTGCAGCGGCGGGTCTGGCCCGGCAGCACCCTGATGTACTGCCCGGGCAAGCGCTATGACGGCGAGGTCAACCCCCGTTGGGCGCTGCGGCTGATCACTGGCCTCGATGGCGCTCCCCTGGTGACCTGGCCCCAGCAGGCGCCAGCCACATCCCCGGCCGACCAGGCCGCTCCCCCTCCGCTGCCGGCCAAGCGGGCCGAGGAGTTCCTCCATGGCATCGGCAAGGCCCTCGGCCATGAGGTGCACCCCTTGCGGCTCAAGGATCCCCTTGATCCCAGCTCCAAGATCTGGGCCGTCCCCCTCTCCCACAGCACCCCGACGGAGGCCGAACCCGATCTGCCTGAGGGCTGGCAGGCCGCCCGCTGGCCCCTGGCCAAGCCCTTGCGTGAGCTGCTGCCCGCCAGTGGCCCTGCCGGGCTACGGCTGCCCCTGCAGTACTTCCCCGAGGGGGTGCTGCGCCAGGTGTTGACCCTGGAAGTGAGCCCCCGCGGTTGGAACCTCTTCCTGCCGCCCCTGCCCCGCGAGCCGCTGGAGCAGCTGCTGCAGCTGATCGCCGAAGCCAGTGCCGGCTGGAGCCAGCCTGAACTCAGCGGCGTGCTGCCCTCCGACCTTGATGGCCGCTGGCATGTGTTGGGCCTGACGGCTGATCCCGGCGTGCTGGAGGTGAATCTGCCGGTCTGCCACGGCTGGTCCGACTACAACTTCTGGATCCGCACCCTCGCCGAGGCCTCGGAAGCGGTGGGGCTACGCAGTTGGAAGCAGGTGGGGGAGCGCCAGGAGGGCACCGGCGGTGGCAATCACCTGCTCTGGGGAGGCCCCAGCCTCGAGACCAACCCCTTCTTCTCACGGCCGGCCTGGCTGGTGGCGATCCTGCGCTTCTGGCAGCGGCACCCCAGCCTCTCCTACCTGTTCGGCAACAGTTCCGTCGGGCCGGCCTCCCAGGCCCCCCGCCTCGACGAAGGCAGCGCCAGTGCCCTGGATCTGCTGCTGGCCCACCGGGCGATCGAAACCCTGCCCGAGGGGGACCAGCGCATCTTGATCAGCGAAACCCTGCGCCACCTCCATGCCGACCGCAGCGGCAACACCCACCGCAGCGAGATCAGCTTCGACAAGTTCTGGAACCCTGCCTGGGCGTCCGGCTGCCAGGGACTGATCGAGTTCCGGGCGATCGAAACCCTGCCGGATCCCGACTGGACCGCCGCCATCGCCCTGCTCTGGAGCGCCCTGGCCGCCCACCTGCTCGACCCCGCCCACCGCCCCACCCGGCTCGAGCCCTTCGGGGAGCGGCTTCATGATGCGATGCAGCTGCCCCAGGCCATCTGGTCCAACCTTCAGGTGGTGATGGATCTGCTGGCCCGCGATGGGCTGGTGCTGGAGCCAGAGCCCTACCGCGCGATCTGGGAGTGGCGCTTCCCCCTGCTGCTGAGCTGGGAGCAGGGCGAGGCCCGGCTGGAGATCCGCCGCGCGCTGGAGCCCTGGCCCCTGCTCTGTGACACCCCTGTGCAGGGGGGCAACACCAGCCGCTTTGTCGACAGTTCCCTGCAGCGCCTGGAGCTGACGGCCAACCCGGCCTTTCTCCAGACCTGTGCGCTGCGTTTGAACGGCCGGGAGCTGCCCCTGGGCGACGGCTGGCTCGGCCTGCGCTACCGCCACAGCCGCCTCTATCCCTCCCTGCATCCCTGCATCGATCCCCACCTGCCGCTGCGGCTGGAGATCAACGGCCCGGCGGCGGCGGTCCGCTTTGAGCTGGGCGCCGAGAGCTCCGATCGGATCGCTTTCGAACCTGTCGATCTGGCCCAGGAGGGCGACGGGGTCGCGGAGGGCGACGCCCCGGAGCCCAACCACGACTGGACCCCCAAAGCCGAACCATGGCCCGCTCCGGCAGACGGTCTGCGCACCCTTGATCTGAGGCTGGGATGAGCCAGCTGCTGATCACCGGCGGTGCTGGCTTCATCGGCAGCCACACCTGCCTGGTGCTGCTGGAGGCGGGCCACCGGCTGGTGGTGCTCGACGACTTCTCCAACAGTTCTCCTGAAGCCCTGCGGCGTGTCCAGGAGCTGGCCGGCCCTCTGGCCGGCCCACGGTTGCAGCTGATCGAAGGGGATCTGCGCAGCCCCGCGGATCTGGCGCGGGCCTTCGCGGCGGCCCCGATCGAGGCCGTGGTCCATTTCGCCGGCCTCAAGGCCGTGGGCGAATCGGTGGCCGACCCCCTGCGCTACTGGGACGTCAACCTGAGTGGCAGCCGCGCCCTGCTGGCGGCCATGGTCCAGGTCGGCTGCCGCACGATCGTCTTCAGCAGCAGCGCCACCCTCTACGGCTCCCCGGAGTCGGTGCCGATCGCCGAAACCGCCCGGGTCGCTCCGGTGAGTCCCTACGGCTACTCCAAGGCGGCGGTGGAGCAGATGCTGGCGGATGTCTGCGCCAGTGAGCCGGGCTGGCGGGTGGCGCGCTTGCGCTATTTCAACCCGGTCGGTGCCCACCCCAGCGGCCGCATCGGCGAGGACCCGGGCGGCATTCCCAACAACCTCTTCCCCTTCCTGAGTCAGGTGGCGGTGGGGCGGCGGCCGTCGCTGCAGGTGTTCGGCTCCGACTGGCCCACCGCCGATGGCACCGGTGTGCGCGATTACATCCACGTGATGGACCTGGCCGACGGCCACAGGGCGGCCCTGGAGGTGCTGATGGCCGAGCCGCCCCAGCTGCTCACCCTCAACCTGGGCAGCGGTCGGGGCCATTCGGTGCTGGAGGTGGTGGCGGCCTTCGAGCGGGCCTGCGGCTCCCCCGTTCCTTACGACCTCGTTCCGCGCCGGCCCGGGGATGTGGCGGCCACGGTGGCGGATCCGTCATTGGCGGAGCGGCGCCTGGCCTGGCGCACCCAGCGCGACCTCGAGGCCATCTGCCGCGATGGCTGGGCCTGGCAGAGTGCCAATCCCCAGGGCTATGGGCCGCGTGGGGACTGACGACACCCCCGAACTCCAGCAGCACCTGATCCTGGCCGGGGGTGGTCACAGCCATGCCTTGCTGCTGCGCCGCTGGGCGATGGAGGGCCCGCCCCCGGGGGTACTGATCACCCTGGTGAGCCGCGCCAGTACCGCGCTCTACAGCGGCATGGTGCCGGGTCTGATCGCTGGGCTCTACAGCCGCCGCGAGGCCGCCATCGACCTGCGCCGCCTCTGCGACCGCGCTGGGGTGAGCTTTGTGCGGGCCGAGATCACCGGCCTGGATCTGGGCAGGCGTGAGCTGCAGCTGGCCGGCCGCCCCCCCCTGCGCTGGGATCAGCTCAGCCTTGATGTGGGGGCGATCACTCCAGGCAGCGGTGGGATGGCGATCAAGCCGCTGGAGCCGTTCCTGGCCTGGTGGGAGTTGCTGGTGGCCGGCGGCGGCCCCTGCCGGGTGCTGGGCGGCGGCGCCGCTGGGGTGGAGGTGGCCCTGGCTCTGAAGGCCCGGGGCCTGGGGGTGGAGCTGCTGCGGCGCGGCGACAGCCTTGCCCTGGGCTCGGCCGCGGCCAACCGGTCCGGCGAGCGGATGCTGGCGGCGGCGGGTGTCCCCCTCAAGAGCCCAGACCACGGCACTGGCACCCGCACCGCCACCGCCACCGCCACCGCTGCGCTGGCCGCTGAATCGGGGCCGTTGCTGCGCTGCACGGGCAGCCGGGCCCCGCTCTGGCTGGCGGCCAGCGGGCTGCCCTGTGATCCCGCCACGGGCCGCGTCTTCACCGAGGCCAGCCTGGAGGTGGAGGGCCATCCCGGCCTGTTCGCCTGCGGCGACTGCGGTCTGGTGCGCTCGGTGCCGCGCCCCCCCAGCGGCGTGTGGGCGGTGCGGGTGGCTCCGCTGCTGGCTGCCAACCTGCGCCGCGGCCTGCGCTCTGAGCCGCTGCGCCGCTGGCAGCCCCCCCGCTGGGCCCTGCAGCTGCTGGGGGATGGCGGTGCCGTCGATGGCCGGCCGAGGGCCCTGGCCCAGTGGGGGCCGTTCTGCCTGGGGCCCTCCCGCTGGCTGTGGTGGTGCAAGGCCTGGATCGACCGCCGCTTCATCAGCCGCTTCCAGGCCCTGGCTCCCATGGCCGGCGAGAGCCCCTGCCGGGGCTGCGCCGCCAAACTGGGCGCCGCTCCCCTGCGCGGGGCCCTGGGGCGGCTGGGGTTGAGCGGGGCTGATGACGCCGCCGTGATCGCCTCTGCCCCCGGCGAGGGCCTGGTGCTCCAGAGCCTCGATGGCTTCCCCGCCCTGGTAAGCGACGACTGGCTGAACGGCCGGCTCACCGCCCTGCATGCCTGCTCCGACCTCTGGGCCTGCGGCGCCCGGGTGGAGAGCGTTCAGGCCCTGGTGACCCTGCCGCGGGGAACGGATGCGTTACAGGAGGAGTGGTTGCTGCAGACCCTGGCCGGGGTGCGCTCTGTGCTCGATCCCCTCGCTGCCCAGCTGGTGGGGGGGCACACCCTGGAGCAGCGCAGCAGCGCCGAGGGCCTCAGCCTGGCCCTGAGCGTGACCGGCCGCTGCGGGCCTGGCCGCTTCTGGGCCAAGGGCGATCTCGCCGTCGGTGATCGCCTGCTGATCAGCCGCCCGATCGGCAGCGGCGTCCTTTTCGCGGGCGCCATGGCCGCGGCGGCCGAGCCGGAGTGGATCGATGGGGCCCTGGAGGTGATGGCCCAGAGCCAGCAGCCGCTGGTGGAGCTGCTGGCGGCCCATGGCTGCCGCGCCTGCACCGATGTGACCGGCTTCGGGCTGCTGGGTCACCTCGGCGAGATGCTGCGGGCAGCGGGCAAGCCCCTGCGGGTGGAGCTGAAGCTGGGGGCGCTGCCCGTGTTCCCTGGGGCGCTGGAGCTGCTGGAGCGGGGGTTCGCCAGCAGCCTGGCGCCGGCCAACCGCAGCGCCTGGCTGGAGCTGGAGAGCGGCAGGGTTCAGGCCGAGCCCCTCACGCCCCCCCTGCGGGAGCTGCTGGTCGACCCCCAGACCTGCGGCCCGCTGCTGGCGTCATTGCCGGCGGCGGCGGCCGAGGCGGCCCTGGTGGCGGTGCGGGCTGCCGGTTTCCCCCGGGCCGAGCTGATCGGCACGGTGCTGAGCCCTCAGCGAACCGGCAGGCCCACGTCCGTGCGCCCGTAGCGGTCTTCGAAGCGGACGATGTCGTCTTCGCCGAGGTAGGGGCCGCTCTGCACCTCGATCATTTCCACGGGAATCTTGCCGGGATTGCTGAGCCGGTGTTTGGCGCCCAGCGGGATGTAGGTGCTCTGGTTCTCGCCCACCAGCTCCTCGACGCCGTCCTTCTCCACCACGGCCGTGCCCTGCACCACCACCCAGTGCTCGGCCCGGTGGTGGTGCATCTGCAGCGAGAGGCTGGCGCCGGGGTTGACCACGATCTTCTTGACCTGCCAGCGGCGGCCCTCGACGATGCCGTCGTAGGAGCCCCAGGGTCGGTAGATGCGCCGGTGGGCCTTGCCCTCGGGGCTGCCGCTGGCGGCGAGCCGGTTCACGATCGTCTTGACCTCCTGGGCGCGGTCGCGGTGGGCCACCAGCACGGCGTCATCGGTTTCGACCACCACCAGATCCTCCACCCCCAGACCCACCACCAGCCGGTGCTCGCTGCGGAGGTAGCAGTTGCGGGAGCCCTCGCTGATCACCCGTCCGCGCAGCACATTGCCGTCGCCATCGCGAGCGCCGGTTTCCCAGAGGGCACTCCAGCTGCCCACATCACTCCAGCCCGCCTCCAGGGGCAGTACGGCGCCCAGGCCCGTGCGCTCCATCACCGCCACGTCGATGGCGACATTGGGGCAGTTGGCAAAGGATTCCCGCTCCAGGCGCAGGAAATCGAGGTCGGCGCTGTCGTGGTCGATGGCGGCGCGGCAGCAGCTCACCACCTCCGGCGCCAGCCGTTCCAGCTCCGCGAGGATGGCGCTGGCGCGGAACAGGAACATGCCGCTGTTCCAGGTGAAGCGGCCGCTGGCCAGAAAGCCCTCCGCCGTGGCCGCGTCGGGTTTCTCCACGAAGCGGGCGATCGGGGTGGGGGCCTGGATCGCCCGCTCCCCCAGCCCAGGGGGGCTCTGGGGCAGGGGTTCCACGGCCTCGATGTAGCCGTAGCCGGTTTCCGGAGCGGTGGGCACGATGCCGAAGGTCACCAGCAGACCGCCCTCGGCGGCGGCGCGGCCCGCCTCAACGGTGGCGCGAAAGCGGGCGCCGTCGTTGATGAGGTGATCGGCGGCCAGCACCAACAGCAGGGGATCCTCCCCCCGGCTGGTGGCGTGCAGGGCCGCCACGGCAATGGCGGGGGCCGTGTTGCGCCCGAGCGGTTCCAGCAGGATGGCGCCGGGCTCCACCCCGATCTGGCGCATCTGCTCGGCCACGATGAAGCGGTGGTCCTCATTGCAGATCAGCAGGGGAGCGCTCAGCTGGTTCAGCCCCTTGAGCCGCAGCTGGGTCTGCTGCAGCAGGGTTTCCTCACCGCTGCCACCCAGGGGCCAGTACTGCTTGGGGTAGCTGGCACGGGAGAGGGGCCAGAGGCGGGTGCCGGTGCCGCCGCAGAGGATCACGGGCACGAGGGAGGCCGCTGGGCTCATCGTCGGGTCGTTCCTGGATGGAGTCACTGCTGGCCCGAATCCTATGGGGAACTCCCGGGAGCGCCAGAGCCAGCTCAAGCCCCAGCGTCAGCCGTCGAGCAGACCCGGCGGCGGCGTGATCTCCAGCCAGCCGCCGGCGATGTCCACCCGCGGCACGATCGCCACCACGAAGGGAATCAGCGCCCGGTGGGCCGGCTCACCGCACAGTTCCACCTCCAGCAGGTCGTTGCCGGCATGGATCAGATCCACCACCGTGCCGATCACCTCGCCATGGGGTGCCAGGCGCACCTGCAGTCCCTGCAGATCAAGCAGGTGGAACTCCCCCTCCTGCAGGCGGGGCCGATCGCCCGCTTCCACCAGCAGCTCCTGATGGACCAGGGCCTCGGCCTCCTCCCGCGTGCCGATCCCCTCCAGCCGGACCACGAACAGCTCCCGGCCGGGCAGCTGACGGCCTGAGAGCAGGCGCACGGCCCGGGCGGCCTCCTGGCCTCGGCGCAGCCAGCGCTGACCGGGCCGGGTGAAGCGTTCCGGGAAATCAGTGCGAGGCAGCACCCTCAGCTCCCCCTGCAGCCCCTGCGCCCCCACCACCTTGCCCACCACCAGCCACTCCTCCGCTGCGTTCGCTTCGCTCAGCATCTGGTTCCCATTGACTGAGCCGTCGCGCACCTGTGCCCCATCCTGCCGATCCACGCGCCACCGACCAACTGGCTACCGATCGGCTCGATAATGAAGGCACCTTCTGCGCTACTGCCATGGCCGCGGCTGATTCCTCTCCAGCAGATGCAGCGCCGGTGCTGCCCGGCACCACCGTGGTGGTCCGTGATGGGCGCTCGATCTACAACGGCTACCGGGGCTTCGTGCAACGCATCAGCGGCAGCCAGGCGGCCGTGCTGTTCGAAGGCGGCAACTGGGACAAGCTGGTCACGATGCCTCTGAAGACCCTGGAAGCGAGCTGATCGCCTGCTGCTGCTCCAGAGCCGAGCGGGCTGCCTGTTGCTCGGCGTCGCGTCGGGACCCTCCCCAGCCGTCTCCCACCGGCTGACCTTTCAGGTCCACGGAACAGTGGAAGCGGCGAGGGTCGCCGTGGCGGCGGCTGCGTTCTTCGCAGCGGTAGTGGGGCAGGCCGAGCCCTTGGGCCTGGCTCCACTCCTGCAGACCCGTCTTCCAGTTGTGGCGGTAAGGATCGGCCAGTAGTTCCTTGGCGCTGCGCTGCCAGTGGGGTGTGAGCCAGGTGTGCACCGGCTCCAGGCTGCCGGTGGCCTCGTAGAGCCCGCCGATCAGGGCCTCGCAGATCTCCGCACGGATCGTCTGGCGTGCCGCGCTGTCCCCTGCAGCCACCGGGCCGAGGTGCACCATCACCTCGATGCCGCAGCGCTTCCCCAGCTCCGCCAGCCAGCGGTCACTCACCAGCTGGGCCCGCAGCGCCGAGCGCTGGCCGACGTCCATGGCCCTGTGGTGGCGCTCAAGAAACTCCGCCGCCGCCAGCCTCAGCACGGCATCGCCGAGAAATTCCAACCGCTCGTGGTTGATCGGCCGGCCGGCGGAGCTGTGGGTGAGGGCCTCCTCGATCGGGGTGAGGTCGAGCTCGGAGCTCAGGAGATCAGTCTGCCCGAGGCCCCCCAGCCCGAGGCCCGCGAGGAACTCCACCAGGCTGTGGCGGCGCTCGTCACTCAGGGGCACGGGGGCTTGGCGGAGGACCATTGGCCTCCCTGCGGAGGCCGGAAGGGGTGAAAGCAGGACATAAGCCGGGTTCTGTTCCGGCCCGCCGCAGCGGACCGGGGTGGGCATCTGTCTGGGACCGCCGTTACCGACGGCCTCGAGCGGCGCACTTGTGTCGGGACGGGTGTCATGGCCAACCGTTGTCCCTGGGCCTTGCTCCCAGCCGGGGTTTACCGAGCCAGCACCTCTCGATGCTGCTGGTGCGCTCTTACCGCACCCTTGCACCCTTGCCTGTGCGCGGGGCCAGGCCCCGGCCATCGGCGGTGTGTTTCTGTGGCACTCTCCTCACGGTCACCCGCACTGGGCGTTACCCAGCAAGCCTGGCCATTGGGGAGCCCGGACTTTCCTCAACCGAAGCCGGAGCCACCAGCCGAAGCCGGCGTCCTCCCTTCGATCGCGACCACCTCGCCTGCTTTCGAGACCAACTTTAGGCCGGGTGGGGATCAGGGCGGATAATGGCTCTGTTGGGGCTGTAGCTCAGCCGGATAGAGCGACGGTTTCCTAAACCGTAGGTCGTGGGTTCGAGTCCCGCCAGCCCCGTCCCCCACGTGGTAGGGAACGCTACCGGTGGTGGCCTTCCCAAACAGGGCTCCCTGGCTAGCGTGGGTGCGGCCGTAGCCCCTCCATGAACGAGCTTCACGACCTGCGCCTGCGCTTGCTGGTTCAGCAGGAGGGTGAGCGGATCGCCCGCAGCCAGCCCGATGAACTCGACCTTTCCGTTGTTCAGGCCCGCTGCCTCTGCTGGCTGGCGCTGCTGGCTGAAGTGCATCAGGAGCAGTCGGTGGAGGCGGAGCAACGGGGCGACATGGAGCAGGCCATGGGCTGGTTTGCCGATTCGATGCGACTGCGCGACGTGATCCAGCTGGTGAGCTCGATCGAAATCCCCCTGCCCAGCATCCAGGACGATGGCGATGACGCTGATGACGGCGACGACTGCGACGACGACCGGCTGGACCTGCTGGGCCCCTTCGACCGCCTGGCCTGAGGCGGCGGGAGGTCCGGGCGGCGCCCCCGAACATCCAATGCCATGATGGACGCCAAGGAACCAAGGGAGCGCGGTGCCCGAAGAGCCCTGCCAATGCCCTGACTGCCAGCGGTTTTATCGGGAACATGACCGATTGATCCGCGAGAACCCCACACTGCGGCAGCAGCAGGAACTGAACTGGGCGGCCCTGCAGTCGTTCCGCACCCTGGCCGGCCGGGTGCTTGAGGAGCTGCAGAAGACCCAGGGTGATGGCGAGGCCGAAGCGCCTTCCCCGCCGCCCGCCGCCGCCGCCGCCGCTCCTGCGGGCGAGGCCCCCTCTCCCGAGGAGGAGAGCCAGCAACAGGCGATCGCTGATCTGGAGAACATCAACGCCCACCTGTTCTCGATCGAGGCGCTGATGGAGCGCATCTTCGATGTGCGGGTGCCTGAGGATGTGGAGCAGAAATTCAGGGAGGTGGCCGGGGAGCTGGCCCCCGACCCCCTCAATGCCGATCGCCTGCGGCTGAACCGCCTGCTGCACCAGACCCCTGACCTGCCGGACCACCGTCCCTGAGGCCTGGACGCTCCTTCAGTCGATCTCGCAGCTGATCGTCACCGGGAACGGCTCCGCCCGCCAGATGCGCTCGGCGTACTCGCGGATGGAGCGGTCGCTGCTGAAGAAGCCGGAGCGCGCTGTGTTCAGCAGTGACATGCGGTTCCAGGTGGCGCGATCAGCCCAGGTGATGCTGACTGCGTCCTGGGCGCGCATGTAGTCGCTGAAATCGGCGAACACGTAGTAGGGATCCTTGCCGGTGAGGTTGGCCAGCAGGGGCTTGAACAGCTCCGTGTCGCCATTGCTGAAGTGACCCTGCTCCACCAGCCGCAGGACCTCGGGCAGTTCCGGGATGGAGTGGATCAGCTCCCAGGGGCGGTATCCACCCGCGCGCAGGGCCTCGATGCCGTCGGTGGTGTGGCCGAAGAGGAAGAAGTTTTCGGCGCCCACCTGCTCGCGGATCTCCACGTTGGCGCCATCGAGGGTGCCGATGGTGAGCGCCCCGTTCATGGCGAATTTCATGTTGCCGGTGCCGGAGGCCTCCAGTCCGGCGGTGGAGATCTGCTCGGAGAGGTCCGATGCCGGATACACCCGTTGCCCCAGGGTGACGTTGTAGTTCGGCAGGAACACCACCCGCAGGCGGCCGTCCATGTCGGGGTCGGCGTTGACCGTTTCAGCGATGCCGTTGAGGAAACGGATGATCAGCTTGGCCATGTAATAGCCCGGTGCCGCCTTGCCTCCGAAGATCACAGTGCGGGGGGCGAGGTTGTCGCCAAGGCCGTTCTTGATGCGCAGGTACTGGGCGATCACCTGCAGGGCATTCAGGTGCTGGCGCTTGTATTCGTGGATCCGCTTCACCTGCACATCGAAGAGCGAGGAGGGATCCACCAGCAGGCCGCTCTGGCGGTGGATGTAGTGGGCCAGCTGACGCTTCACCGCCAGCTTGGTCTGGCCCCAGCGCTCCAGGAAGCCAGCATCGTTCTGGAAGGCCTCCAGCTTGCGCAGCTCGTCGAGGTTGCGCACCCAGTCCTGGCCGATCACCTCATCGAGCAGCTCCCGCAGCATCGGGTTGGCCAGGGCAATCCAGCGCCGGGGGGTGACACCGTTGGTGACATTGGTGAATTTCTCGGGCCAGAGGGAGGCGAATTCAGGGAAGAGCTGCGTACGCACCAGTTCGCTGTGCAGAGCTGCCACGCCGTTGACGTGGTGGGAGGCCACGGTGGCCAGATGGGCCATCCGCACTGCCTTGCCATCGTTCTCATCGATGATCGACACCTTGCGCAGGATCGTCTCGTTGCCCGGATGCTTCAGCCGCACCGTCTGCAGGAAGCGGCGGTTGATCTCGAAGATCAGCTCCAGGTGCCGCGGCAGGAGCGAGCCGAACAGATCCAGTCCCCATTTCTCCAGGGCCTCTGGCAACAGGGTGTGGTTGGTGTAGGCCAATGAACGGGTGGTGATGTCCCAGGCGGCATCCCAGCTCAGGTGCTTGTGATCAATCAGCAGCCGCATCAGCTCGGCCACGGCGATGGCCGGGTGGGTGTCGTTCAGCTGCACCGACCAGTGCTCCGGGAAGTCGGTGATCGGCAGGTCACGCAGCTCCAGGCTGCGCAGCATGTCCTGCAGGGAGCAGCTCACGAAGAAGTGCTGCTGCTTGAGGCGCAGGCGCCGGCCCTCATCGGTGCCGTCGTTGGGGTAGAGCACCTTCGAGAGAGTCTCGGAGCCCACCTTCTCCTCCACGGCGCCGTAGTAGTCGCCGATGTTGAAGGCGTAGAAATCAAAGCTCTCGGACGCTTCCGCCTGCCAGAGCCGCAAGCGGTTGCAGGTGTTCACCCGGTAGCCCAGCACCGGCACGTCGTGGGGGACACCGATGGCGTGCTCGGAGGGCACCCAGCGCACCCGGTACTCCCCCTGGGTGTCGCGATAGCTCTCGGTGCGGCCACCGAAGCCGACGAAGCAGGCCTGGTCGGGGCGGGGCAGTTCCCAGGGCCAGCCGCTCTTGAGCCATTTGTCGGTGATCTCCACCTGCCAGCCATCGCGGATCAGCTGGTCGAAGATCCCGAACTCGTAGCGGATGCCATAGCCGGTGGCGGGGATCTCGAGGCTGGCCAGGGATTCCAGGTAACAGGCGGCCAGGCGGCCGAGCCCCCCATTGCCCAGGCCCGGTTCCTCCTCCACCCCGAGGATCTCGTCGAGCGAGTCGATGCCGAAACGGCGCAGGGCCTCGGCGGCTTCGTCCTGGATGCCGAGCATCAGCAGGTTGTTGCCCAGCTGGGGGCCGATCAGGAATTCAGCGGAGAGGTAGGCCACCACGCGGGTGGGTGTGGCCGAGATCGCCTCGATCCCCGCCAGATAGCGAGTCATCAGCCGGTCGCGTACCGCATAGCTCAGGGCGACGTAGAGGTCGTGGTGGCTGGCGGTGGGGGCGAGCTTGCCCAGTGTGTAAAACAGGTGCTCGGTCATCCCGTCGAAGACACCATCGGCCGTGAGGCCGCTGCGATCAGGATCGGCAAAGCAGCCTGGCGTCGGCAGCCTCAGCTGGCTGGGCGGAGCATCAGTCATGGGGGCGGGGCGAAGGGGAAGGGGGCGGCGAGGCTGAACAACGGTCGGCTCTGAAACGCGGTGCCGGTCCGATCCGCGCGTCTAGCCAGTTTGGCTCAGGCGCGAAGCGGACAGTCCTGAGGCGGACCAGGTCGTTCGACCTGCGACTGGTCAGCCGCCATTCGGTGTGGATTCACTGATGGTGGGCAGAGACTGGTCTGGACTGATTTCAATTCCCGCAGCAGATCCCGTCTAACGTCGCGGCCAACTTCATTGAAGCGACGCGCAAACCGCCCGCATGACTTTTCCGACACTGCTGCTCGAGATCGGCAACCACAACGGCGAGGTGGCCGAAACCCTGATCGGGGTCGGTCGGTTTCTGCTGATCTTCCTGGCGGCGCGCACCCTGGCCGAGCTGATGGTCCGGCTCCAGTTGCCCACCATTCTCGGTGAGCTGGTTGCAGGTGTCCTGATCGGCCTCTCCGGGCTGCACCTGATCCTGCCGCCGGAAACGGGGGCCGAACTCAGCAACTGGTTCACCTCGGCGGTGGGTTCCCTGGCCGATCTCCCTCCAGATGCGGTTCAGGCGATCTACACGGAGACCTTCCCGAACCTTCAGGCCGTCGCCACCCTCGGACTCTTCGCCCTGCTGTTTCTGACCGGGCTCGAGAGCGAACTCGATGAACTGGTAGCGGTGGGCGCCCAGGCCACCACGGTGGCTGTCACCGGTGTGGCGCTGCCCTTTGCTATGGGCACCTTCGGTCTGCTCTATTTCTTCGATGTGCCGATGATCCCGGCGGTGTTCGCCGGAGCTGCGATGACGGCCACCAGCATTGGCATCACGGCCAGCGTCTTCGGGGAGCTGAAGTACCTCAAGACCCGGGAGGGGCAGACCGTGATCGGCGCCGCGGTGCTCGATGACATCCTCGGCATCGTGATCCTCGCCGTGGTGGTGGCGGTGGCGGGTGGGGGCTCCTTCGAGCTCGGCCCGATCGTCAAGTTGCTGCTCGCGGCTGCGGTGTTCGTGTCCGCCTCCCTCTTCCTCAGCCGCACCGCCGCCCCGGCCTTCGACTGGCTGCTCGATCGACTCAAGGCCCCTGGCGAGGTGGTGGTGGCCTCCTTCGTCGTGCTCTGCATCTGCTGCTTCGCAGCCCAGGCGATCGGTCTGGAGGCGGCCCTTGGCGCCTTTGCCGCCGGCCTGATCCTGAGCGGATCCCGCCACACCCACGCGATTCAGGAAACGGTGAAGCCGCTGGTGTCGCTGTTCGCCACCATCTTCTTCGTCCTGATCGGCACGAGCATGGATCTCTCCGTGCTCAATCCGATGGATCCGGCCAACCGGCCCGGGCTGGTGATGGCGGCCTTTCTGCTCGTTGTGGCGATCATCGGCAAGGTGGCCTCCGGCTGGACCTATGTCAGCAAGGAGAAGACCAACCGCCTGGTGGTGGGTCTGGGAATGATGCCCCGCGGCGAAGTGGGCCTGATCTTCCTGGGTCTGGGCACCCAGGCCGGTCTGCTCACCCCGGCGCTGGAGGCCGCGATCCTGCTGATGGTGATCGGCACCACCTTCCTCTCGCCGATCCTGCTGAGGGTGGTGCTCAGCCGCGAGGAGAAGCTGGCCGAGCAACCGGCCTGAGGCTCAAAGCTCGTTCTGCTCAGCGCGTTTCAGCTCAGTTGTTGTCGCGGCGGGAGCCCAGGGTCCAGAACGCCCCGGCAAGCACCGCCATCAGCCCGAGGCTGGCGGCCCAGCTGGGGCTCAGGGCCCAGCTCAGAGCCAGCTGGGTGATCGCCCCCACGGCAAAGGCCAGCATCACGCTGCTCAGCAGCAGCACGATCTGACGCAGCCCCTCAGAGAGCGGCCCCTGGCTGAGCGCTTCCTCCAGCCGGCCCAGCGGCAGCGAGAGGGGCAGGTACAACGCCAGAGCCCACAGGGCCGTTCCCGGCAGCAGGCTGGACAGCTCGAGCACGGAGCGAACCCCCCGAAGTGATCCCTAGCATCGACGACCACGCCACACCTGCGTTGATCGGCCCCCGACCCGAGCCCTGGACCTATGAAGGCCATGGGGTCCACGCCCTGGCCTGCCGACCGCTTCAGCCCCAGGGCCCGGCCGTTCTGTTGGTCCACGGCTTCGGCGCCTCCACCGACCACTGGCGCTACAACATTCCCGTGTTGGCGGAGCGCCACGAGATTCACGCCATCGACCTGCTGGGCTTTGGCCGCAGTGCCAAGCCGGAGGGGCTGCCCTACGGGGGAGGGCTGTGGCGTGATCAGCTGGTGGCCTACGTGCGCGAGCGGATCGGGCGGCCCACGGTGCTGGTGGGCAACTCCCTCGGGGGCTTTGCCGCCTTGGCGGCTGGGGCTGCACTGGGCAGCGAGGCGGCCGGGGTGGTGTTGATCAATGCCGCCGGCCCCTTCAGCGACGAGCAGGCACCGCCGAAAGGCTGGGGAGCGATCGCGCGCCGCAGCATCGGCGGCGCCCTGCTGGGCAGTCCGGTGCTGCAGCGGCTGCTGTTCGAGAACCTGCGCCGCCCGGCCACGATCCGGCGGACCTTGAACCAGGTGTACATCGATCGCCGCAATGTCAACGACGAGCTGGTGGAGGCGATCCGCAGGCCATCGCTGGATCCGGGCGCGTTCGGGGTGTTCCGCACGGTGTTCGACATTCCCCGCGGCCAGCCGCTGGATGAGCTGTTCGCCCAGCTCCAGTGCCCCCTGCTGCTGCTCTGGGGCCTGCGGGACCCCTGGATCAATGCCGCCGGCCGTCGCGCCGCTTTCCAGCGCCACGCTCCAGACGCCACCACTGAGGTGGTGCTCGACGCCGGCCACTGCCCCCACGATGAAGTGCCCGAGCAGGTGAACGCTGCCCTGCTGGAGTGGCTCTCGAGCCTGCCGGATGCCTGAACTGCCATGCCCCTGACCCACCGCACCACGCCCTACCCCCACTGGGAGTTCAGCACTGCAGCCGGTGGCGATCTCCTGCGGCTGGTGCCGGAGCGGGGCGGGCTGCTCAGCGGCTGGTGCTGCAACGGCCGCGAGCTGCTCTATCTCGATGAGGCCCGCTTCGCCGATCCGGCCCTCTCGGTGCGGGGCGGCATGCCAGTGCTGTTCCCGATCTGCGGCAACCTCCCCGCTGATCAGCTGCCACTGCCGCAGGGGAACTTCACGCTCAAGCAGCACGGCTTTGCCCGGGATCTGCCCTGGGAGCTGGAGGAGCTGAAGGGAGCTGAGGGCGTGCGCCTGAGCCTGGGCGATAGCCCCGCCAGCCTGGAGATGTTCCCCTTCCCCTTCCGGCTGCAGCTGGAATTGCGCCCCCAGCCAGGGGCTCTGGCGATCGTGGTGCTGGTGGACAACCTCGGGCCGGAACCGTTGCCCTTCGCCTTCGGGTTGCATCCGTATTTCGCTGTCACCTCCCTGGCGGCGGCGTCGCTGGAGGGCCTGCCGGAGCGTTGTTTCGACCACGGCACCATGGCGCCCGTCGCCACCGCACCGCTGCTGGAGCGGCTGGAGCAGGGGGTGGATCTGCTGGCGCAGCCGGCTGCTGCGGTGCGTTTGCTCGATCGCGGTAGCGGGCTGGCCCTGGAGCTCCAGGCGGAAGCCCCCTTCGATCTGGCGGTGGTCTGGAGCGATCCGCCCCGCCCCATGGTTTGCCTGGAGCCCTGGACGGCACCGCGGGGTGCCCTGGTGAGCGGTGAGCGCCGGCTGGAGGTGGCCCCCGGCCAGACCTGCCGGCTGGCCTGCCGCTACCAACTGATCGAGTCTTCCGGGATCAGCCCTCAGGATCCAGCGTGATCACCACATTGCCTGTCTTGCGCCCACTGTCGACATAGCGGTGGGCGGCCACGATCTGCTCCAGGGGGTAGTGGCGATCGATCACGGGCCTGTAGACCCCGGCCTCGGCCAGCTCCGCGAGCTGAGCCACGTCGCCTGCTTTGACGTTCAGAGGACCGGCGATCACGGTCTTGTTGCTGCTGACTGTCTGCCAGGGGCTGAGCAGCATGGCGCCAAGCCCCGCCTGCACTAATACCAGACGCCCCCCCGGTCTCAGGCAGCCGCGGCTGCGGGCAAAGGGTGCCGTGCCGGCTGTGTCGATGATCACGTCGAAGCTGTCACCGCTCTGGCTGAAATCAGCCTGCTGATAATCGATCACCTGGCTGGCCCCCAGGGAGCGGACGAGATCCTGGTTGGCTGCGCTGCACACCCCGATCACCTCAGCCCCCAGGTGACGGGCCAGCTGCAGCGCCGCTGTACCGACGCTGCCTGAAGCGCCGTTGATCAGGACCCGCTCTCCAGGCTGAACATTGGCCTGGCGCAGGATCGCGAGGGCCGTGGTGCCCCCGAAGCAGAGCGCGGCAGCTTCATGGAAGTTGAGGTTGGAGGGTTTGAGGGCCAGCTGGCCATCCTCCGGCAGGCAGATGTACTCCGCGTGGCAGCCCATGGCGGTGTCGCTGAAGGCCACCAGCGGATCACCGGGCCTGAAGCGGCTCACATCACTGCCCACTGCTTCCACGACACCGGCCAGCTCACTGCCCAGAATCGGTTGCTTCGGTCTGGAGAAGCCGAACACCAGGCGGATGATCAGGCCGAAACCGGCGGGCACCTCCAGGCTGCGGACCCTCCAGTCGCCGGAGCTCACCGTGGTGGCCCTGACCTGGATCAAGACCTCATGGGCTGCGGGGATGGGCTTGGCCACCTCTATGAGGTGAAGCACTTCAGGTGGTCCGTAGCGCTCATAAACAACAGCTCGCATGGTTGTTGCTCCCAGGGCACGGTGTTTGAGCCAGTCAGGCTAGATCTTCTGGTTCGGTAGCAGTCTTTCTTGAAATCGTTCCGGGTTTCAATGGTTTTTTGTGGCGTATCTGTGCTCGTGTGTGCTCCCTTTCAGCCAACCGATCCAGGCCCAGGATTCACTCTCTGGTAGCAACCATCACAGCGCCATCGCTGTGATGGGGTGAGGGTTGCAGGGCGGAAGCAGCTTCTAGGGTTCCGGTTGGCGTCAGTTCGCTTCGGTGAGCTGGAAACAGCGTCTGGTCCGAGAGAAGCTCACCGGGGTCACCCGGTTGCACGGAGGGATAAAAGCCCGGGAGACCGCAACCCCCCACCTCCGTGTTTTGCCATGACCGCATCCCCGGGCCCAGAAGGGGCCTTCGACCGGCATATTGAGGCGTCATCAGTAGGCCGCCAGGGCGCTGAGGCCCTTGAGAAGGAGGCCCGCCTGCCCCTCACTGGCTGGCAGCAGGAGGTGGATCAGGGCCTGCGCTTTGGCCTTGAGGCGGCAGAAAGCATCGTCGATCGGCGCATCTCCACCTTCTCGCGCGGTGAGCTGCCCCACTACGCGGGCATCAACACCTTCATGAAGGCGCCGTATATCGAGGATGTGAACCGTGTCGGCGAGTTCGACGTGGCGATTCTGGGTGTCCCCCACGATTCCGGCACCACCTACCGTCCCGGCACCCGTTTCGGCCCCCAGGGGATTCGACGCATCTCGGCGCTCTACACCCCCTACAACTACGAGATGGGGGTGGATCTGCGTGAGTCGATCAAGCTCTGCGATGTCGGCGACATCTTCACGATTCCCGCCAACAACGAGAAGAGCTTCGATCAGATCTCCAAGGGCGTGGCGCACGTGTTCGCCAGCGGTGCCTTCCCGATCATCCTCGGCGGCGATCACTCGATCGGCTTTCCCACCGTGCGCGGCGTCTGCCGTCACCTGGGTGACAAGAAGGTGGGCATCATCCACTTCGATCGCCATGTGGACACCCAGGAGATCGACCTCGACGAGCGCATGCACACCTGCCCCTGGTTCCATGCCACCAACATGGCCAACGCCCCGGCTCAGAACCTGGTGCAACTGGGCATCGGCGGCTGGCAGGTGCCGCGCGAGGGGGTGAAGGTTTGCCGTGAGCGCGGCACCAACGTGCTCACGGTGACGGACATCTGTGACATGGGCCTGGAGGCGGCGGCGAAGTTCGCGGTCGAGCGCGCCACTGATGGCACCGACTGTGTCTGGATCTCCTTCGACATCGACTGCATCGATGCGGGTTTCGTGCCCGGCACCGGCTGGCCCGAGCCTGGCGGCCTGTTGCCGCGCGAGGCGCTCAAGTTGCTGGAGCTGATCGTGCGCAACGTGCCGGTCTGCGGCCTGGAGGTGGTGGAGGTGTCCCCCCCTTACGACATCAGCGACATGACTTCCCTGATGGCCACCCGGGTGATCTGCGATGTGATGGCCCACCTGGTGGTGAGTGGTCAGCTGCCCAGGAAGGAAAAGCCCCCCTGGTTGCACGAAGCCTGCAACATGGCCGTCGATCAGAAGTGGAGATAAGCCATGCATGAGGTCGACATGACCAAGTGCCTGCTTCTTTCCCTGCAGGAGTGGAAGCGTGGGCAGGAGCCTCTTACCCCTGTGGTGGCAGCCGTGCACCTGCAGGTGGGGGACTTCACCTGCGTGGAACCGGAGGCGCTGCGGTTCACCTTTGCCGCCGCGGTGGAGGGCACCTGGCTCGACGGCTCGACGCTCGAGATCGACACCGTGCCCCTACGGGCCCGTTGCCTGGGCTGTTCCGATGTCTACGCCCCCGATCCAGATCAGGCCTACCGCTCCCCCTGCTGCGATCGGCCCATGGAAGAGATCGTCAGCGGCCGTGAGCTGCGCATCCGCTCCGTTGATTACAGCCTGCCGCACCAGACCTCTGATCCCGCCGCCGTTCCCTCGCGCTGATCCCATGCACATGC
Organism: Cyanobium sp. CZS48M; assembly: GCA_030373145.1. Taxonomy (GTDB): domain Bacteria; phylum Cyanobacteriota; class Cyanobacteriia; order PCC-6307; family Cyanobiaceae; genus Regnicoccus_A. The sequence continues at coordinate 64,843 of JAUCZK010000004.1, forward strand.
CCCTCAGCGACACCCTCGGCCTCAACCTGATGGCCGCCAATCAGCACCAAGCGGAGCACAACCGCGAGCACTTCGAGGCCTGGAACCTGCTCTGCCTCAACGTGATGAGCAGCCCCGGCGCCGGCAAGACCTCTCTGCTGGAGCGCACGATCACGGCGCTGGCGCCACAACTGGAGATGGCCGTGCTGGAGGGTGACATGACCACCCAGCTCGATGCCCAGCGCCTCGAAGCGGTGGGTGTGCCGGTGGTTCCGATCACCACGGGCCGTGCCTGCCACCTGGATGCCGCGATGGTGAGCGGTGGTCTGCGCCAGCTCCAGGCACAGCTCAATCCTGCCGATCTCGATCTGCTCTGGGTGGAGAATGTGGGCAACCTGGTCTGTCCAGCTGAATTTGAGGTGGGCGAGCACCTCAAAGTGGCTCTGCTCAGTGTCACCGAGGGCGACGACAAGCCGCTCAAGTACCCGGTGATGTTCCGCGAAGCTGATTGCGTTCTGATCACCAAGGTGGATCTGCTCCCCTACCTCCCCGTTGAGGTGGAGCGCATCGAGGCGCACATCCGCGCCGTCAACCCAGGCGCCGTGGTCTTCCAGGTGTCGGCGAGCAGCGGCGCCGGGCTCGAGGCCTGGCACCAGTGGGTGCTGACCACCACCCGGGCGCACACCCGCCCGTCGGTGCTGGCGGAGGTGGGATGAACAGCCTGCACTCCCCGGCCTCTGCTGATCCGCTCACTGAACCCCAGCTCAGCTGGCAGCAGCGCAAGCTTGATCTGCTCAGCCAGGGGGTGAGCTACGCCCTGGCCAGCTTCGTCGATCTGCACGGCACCAGCAAGGCCAAAGCGGTCCCACTGGATCATTTCGAGGCGATGCTGGCAGGCTCCGAACTGTTCACCGGTGCCGCCCTCGATGGCGTCCCCCAGGATGTGAGCGACGACGAAGTGGCGGCGATCCCCGATCTGGCCACGGCCACGGTTTTGCCTTGGTCCCGCGATGTGGTCTGGCTGGCCAGCAGCCTGCACCTACAGGGGCAGGCCTACGAGGCCTGCAGCCGCAACATCCTGATCCGCGCCCTCCAAGAAGCCGAGCTGATGGTGGACCAGGGCTCCATGAGTGGCTCCACCTGGGCGCAGGTGTTCATCTGCTACTGCAACAACAACCGCACCAACATGCTGCGGATTCCATCCGCTGGTGGCCGGGTGGAATGCCGTGCCGCCGACAGTGCCTGCAACCCTTATCTCGGAGCAGGGATGATCCTCGCGGCCGAACTGGAAGGCGTCCGGGAGGAGCTCGATCCGGATGCCCCAATCTCGTTAATGCCTACCTGCTCAGCCCCGAGCGGCGGGCCGAGAGGGGGGCTGAAGGTACTGCCGCTGACCCTCGGGGAGGCGATCGAGGCTTCTGCCGCTGATCCACTCTCCCTCTCTCTGTTCGGTGATGCCATAGCTGACGCATTCATCGACTACAAACGAACCGAATGGGCCGACTATCACGGCTGCGTTTCGGGCTGGGAGCTGGCGCGCTATCTGCAGTTCCTCTAAATAGCTATCAGATGTTGATCTCTTCTGCTTGTTGATGCCTCTTCTTTCTCTTTCCCTGCTCAGCCGATGACACCCAGCCGACCTCATTCTCTCGACTCAATGTCTACCTCATCCCAGACTCACCGTTCCCAGGTTCCTCGACGGCGTAGGCGGCAACGGCTGCTCGGCTTCGGTCTGCTGGCGCTGCTGGGCGGTGGCCTGCTGGCGAGCTGCCAGAGCCCGCCGCAGACGGGAGCCACGCCTGTGCGGATCGGCTTCAGTGCCTGGCCCGGCTGGATTCCCTGGCAGGTCACCGAAGAGAAGGGTCTTTTCAAGGCCGCCGGTGTTCCCGTGACCCTTCAATGGTTCGACGGCTATCTGGATTCGATCAACGCTTTGAATGCCGGCCAGCTCGACTGCAACAGCCAGACCCTCAACGACACAATCAGCTCGATTGCTGGGGGTGCGGACCTCAAGGTGGTGCTCACCAACGATAACTCCAGTGGCAATGACCAGATCATCGTTGCAAAAGGAATCACCAGTGTGGCGGATCTCAAGGGCAAGAAGGTGGCGGCTGAAGAAGGCACAGTAGATCACTATCTTCTGCTACTGGGCCTCAAGAAAGCTGGCCTCACCGCCAAGGACATCGAGTTCGTGCCCCTGGAAACCGGAGCGGCAGCAGCGGCCTTCGTGGCGGAGAGGGTGGATGCCGTTGGCGTGTTCGCCCCTTTCACCACCCAGGCGCTCAAGCGTCCCGGCAGCACCACCCTGTTCTCCTCCAAGGAGTTCCCCGGCGCCATCAGCGATCACCTCGTCTGCCGCACTGAGTTCGTTGAGAAAAATCCTGAAGCCGTCCAGAAGGTGGTCAACGCCTGGTTCGCGACCCTCAACGAGATCAAGGAACAGCCGGGAGCCAGTCTCAAGATCCTGGCCCAGCGGGCCGGGGTTAGCGAAGCCGAATATAAGGAGTACGACTCCGGCACCACGATCTTCACGCTCGAGCAGAACCGCCAGGCGCTCAAGCCTGGCAACACGATGGCCTCACTGCCGTTTGCCGCCGAAGACATCAGCGGCTTCTTGCAGGAGGCGGGCCTCGCCCAGACCCCTCCCGACATCAGTGCCTTGTTCGACGCGCGCTTCGTGGAGGCTGCGGCAAAATGAAGCAGTCTGAAGGGATTCTCCAGAGACTCAATCGCCCCTGGGTGCTCGGCCTCAGTGGCGTGCTGGGGGTGTTTGTGATCTGGCAGTTCATTGCTGCCAGTGGTGCCGTCGATGACCTGTTCCTGCCAAGTCCCATCTCGGTGCTTTCAGCGGGGTCTGAGAAGGCCTACAGCGGCCTCCTCTTCAAGGATGCAATGGCCAGCATTGGCCGAGTGCTGGGGGGCTATGCGCTTTCGATGCTCGTATCGCTTCCGCTCGGGATCGCCATGGGCACCAACCGCACGATTAACCAGCTGCTCGAACCGCTACTTGGTCTGATTCGTTACATGCCGGCTCCGGCCTTCATCCCCTTGCTGATCATCTACTTCGGCCTTGGAGAGTTGCCCAAGGTGCTGCTGATCTTCATTGGCACCTTGTTTTTCAACACCTTGATGATCATGGACTCGGTCAGGTTCGTGCCGGCCGAGTTGATCGAGGCAGCACGAACCCTCGGCGGCAAGGGCTTGCCGATTTTGACCAAGGTGGTTGCTCCGTTCATTGCTCCCCAGGTAATAGATGCCTACCGGATCAATATGGCGGCAGCCTGGAATCTGGTGATCGTGGCCGAGCTTGTGGCGGCTAATGAGGGATTGGGCAAGCGCATTAGCCTGGCCCAGCGTTTTCTGAAAACCGATGAGATATTTGCCTATTTGATCGTGATCGGCCTTATCGGTCTGCTGATCGATCTATCTTTCCGAGTGCTGCTGCGCCGGTCCTGTCGCTGGTCAATCTGAGATGAACCTTTCCCTGACTAATGTCTGCAAAAGCTTTGGCAGAGGCAGCTCAGCCAAGCTGGTGCTCGACAACATCAATTTCCAGGTTAATTCGGGTGAGTTTGTGGCGCTGGTGGGCAGTTCCGGCTCGGGCAAGAGCACGGTGATGCGCCTGATCGCCGGGCTCGACACCCCCTCCAGCGGCAGCATCCTCATGGATGGTGTCCCGGTCAAGGGGCCAGGCCCCGACCGCGGCATGGTGTTCCAGAGATACAGTCTCTATCCTTGGATGACGACTGCCGACAACGTCGGCTTCGGCATGCGGCTGAAAGGCATGGCAAAGCCAGAGGTGCAAGAACGTACCAACTACTTCCTCAATGTGGTGGGGCTGGCGTATGCGGCTGACAAGTTGCCAAAGGAACTTTCGGGCGGAATGCAGCAGCGGGTGGCAATTGCCCGCGCCCTGGCAGCTGACCCGAAAGTACTGTTGCTTGACGAGCCGCTGGGTGCTCTTGACCTTCAGATACGAGAGTCGATGCAGGAGTTCCTGTACCAACTCTGGAGCCGCACTGGCCTCACAGCCTTGCTGATCACCCACGATCTAGAGGAGGCTCTTCTGATGGCCCAGCGAGTGCATATCCTTGCCTCCAATCCAGGCCGAATCGTGCGCACAGTCGAGGCCGATCTCGATCGATCCAATCTGTCCCACCTTAGGGTTTCACCCGAATTCCTCAGTTTGCGTGAAGACTTGGCGCAGTGCCTTCGGGGGCTGAGTCAGGAATTGGTCACGTCGAGCTGATCATTGCCTGCTTCCAGTTGGTCGAGCTGGATGCACAAGTAAACAGCTTCGCGAAACAGCGACTGGTAAGCATCGCTGCTGCCGTAGAGCATGGCTGCCATTTAACGCTGCTGGAGTGACGCCAGTAGTTATTGGTCGTGTGTATTGCGGGGAGTGCGGGCCATGGGCTTTGCTGCACCTTGCGGAGCAGCACTTTGTTTGTAGTGAACCGCTTATACGGTGATCCGCCTGCTAGCTGGCGGTGGGAGGTCAGGCTGTCATGCAAGGGTCTTGGTAGAGGAGTTCCAGCTGAATGTCTAGGTAGACGGCCTCACGGAAGAGGGAGTGGACGATTTCAGAGTCGTTGTGGCTGCGGGCCTCGGAGATCCGTTGGCGAAGTGAAGACACAAGCGCCTGCTGACGGTGGTTGGGTTGGTGGGTGCTTCGATCAAGCGTAACCATGGTGCTCACTCCTGAACCTAAGGTCTTGAAACAGTATAAATGCATACCGAGCGCCGTTGTCCGCGTCTCCAACGTGCGTGCCTGTGACATCTTGTGGCAGTATCGCCCGCCCCTTCTCAGTCGGACCCCTAGCGGTGTGTCATCCGCCCTGAGCCAGGCGGCCATGGTGATGTTGATCTGCAGCAGATCGGCCACGGGCTGGTTCGTGAAGGGAAGGGTGGGCAGGTAGCCGTCGGGACCGAACTCCGGGGTGAGTGTGAAGTGCTCCATGCCGCGCGCTCGGGCCCGATCCAGAAACAGCTGCCAGCAGGCCCGGTGTGCCTCCAGGGCCTCGGCGTGCTCGGGCGCGAACGGGTGGCTCACCTGGGGCCCCTGGGCATGCCCCACCCGAGCGTGGATGTGGTCCACCCGCTCAGCGATCGCCTTGATCGGCTCCAGGTCCGGCGTCATCAGCCGCTCGCAGGCCACGCACCAGTGGCTGAGGTCGGCGGTGAGCCGCAGGCCCGGGTAGCGGCTGATCCAGTCCTGAATGCTCCAGGGGTCCGCCAGGCTGCGCGAACGGTGGGTTTCGAACGTCACCGGGGCCTGGGCGGCGGCGGTCAGCTTCAGTGCCCGGTCCCAGAACCACTGCTGCTCCGCCCAGGTCCAGCTGTCGCTGCCGGTGATCACCGTGATCCGCAGCGGCTCAAGTCGGCGGCAGCAAACTCGGCCACCACCATGTTGTGATCAGCGCCAGCCAGGGCCGGATGGTCGAGGTTGGCCTCCACGCCATCGAAGCCGCTGTGGCGTGCCTGGTGGATCGCCTCCTGCAGGCTGCCCTGGAATCCCCAGAGGCTGTGGAGGATCAGGGCCTGCATGGGCCCTCCCATGCGGTTGGCTTTGGAGAGGATTCAGCGGCCGCTGGTGTGCTCTTGTGCGGCCTCGGCCTGTTCCGATTCCAGCAGGTTGGGCTGGATGCCGAGGTAGACAGCCTCGCGGAACAGGGCCTGGCGGGCCTCGGCATTCCCGCAGGCTCGGGCTTCGGCCATCCGCTGACGCAGCGATAGCACCAGGGCCTGCTGGCGGGGATCCTGGATGGTGTGGGCCATGGGGAGTTTTCCTGCACCGGTCTTGACCGGGCTTTCAGAACCTTCAGCCTAACGAGAGTCCCCCCAGTCAGATGGAACCCCTCGACCCCCCTGGTGACACTGAGGGCTTCTGGAGCCAGCCCCTCCCCGAGTTGCTGGCGGAGCTGGACACCAGCGAGGCCGGCCTCAGCAGCAGCGAGGCCGCTCGCCGCCTGCTGGAGCACGGCCCCAACGCCCTGACGCCGCCGGCGCGGGGTGGGGCGCTGCGGTTGCTGCTGCGTCAGTTCACCAGCCCGATCATCCTGATCCTGAGCGGCGCGGCGCTGCTCTCGTTCCTGCTTGATTCGCCCACCGATGGGCTGATCATCCTGGTGATCGTGTTGATCAGCGGCCTGCTGGGCTTCTGGCAGGAGAACGGCGCCGCCGGGGCGGTGGCCCAGCTGCTCAAGGCCGTTCAGACCACTGCGGTGCTGCGCCGCGATGGCGGCGACCAGGCCGTGCCGGTGGCGGAGGTGGTGTCGGGCGATCTGCTGGTGCTCTCCGCCGGTGCCGCCATCCCGGCCGACTGCCGCCTGATCGAGGAAACCGACCTGAGTGTCAACGAGGCGGCCCTCACCGGTGAGAGCTTTCCGGTGAGCAAGCACCCGGTGGCGGTGGCCGCCGACGCCCCGCTGGCCAAGCGCGCCAACGTGCTGTTCCTCGGCACCCATGTGGTGAGCGGCAGCGGCACCGCCGTGGTGGTGCGCACCGGCGGCGCCACCCAGTTCGCATCGATCGCCGAGCGACTGCGCCAGCGCAGCCCCGAAACCGAATTCGAGCGGGGCGTGCGCCGCTTCGGGGCGCTGCTGCTGGAAGTCACCCTGGTGCTGGTGATCGCGATCTTCGCCGTCAACGTGTTCCTGCGGCGGCCGGTGGTGGATTCGTTCCTGTTTGCGTTGGCCCTTGGGGTGGGGCTCACGCCCCAGCTGCTGCCGGCGATCATCTCGGTGAACCTGGCCCAGGGGGCCCGGCGCATGGCCGCCCGGCAGGTGATCGTCAAGCGGCTCTCGTCGATCGAGAACTTCGGCAGCATGACGATCCTCTGCTCCGACAAGACCGGCACCCTCACCGAAGGCAGCGCCCGGGTGCAGCGCAGCTGTGGCGTGCATGGCGAGGCCAACCCGGCGGTGCTGCTGCACGCGGCGGTGAACGCCTCGTTTGAAACGGGCTTCAGCAACCCGATCGATGCGGCGCTCCGCGAGGCAGCGGTCGCGAGCGACGGTCCCGAAGGCGCTCGCGGCCCGCTCGATCTCTCCGCCTGGACCAAGCTCGATGAGATCCCCTTCGACTTCAGCCGCAAGCGTCTCAGCGTGCTGGCCCGCGTCGACGGCACCCCGGTGTTGATCACCAAGGGGGCGTTTCTCAAGGTGCTGGAGGTGTGCGACCGGGCCGAAACCGCCAGCGGCGCCGTGCTGCCCCTGGCGGCGGTGGAGGCCCAACTGCGCGAGCTCTACGCCGAATGGAGTGCCGAGGGATTCCGGGTCCTGGCAGTGGCGGTGCGGCGCTGGCAGGACCAGGGGCCCCTGGTGCCGCGGACGGTGAGCCGACAGGACGAAACCGACATGAGCCTGTTGGGGCTGCTGGCCCTCAGCGATCCGCTGCAGCCGGGGGTGCATGACACCGTGACCGAGCTGGAGCGCCTCGGGGTGCGCCTCAAGATGATCACCGGCGATAACGCCCTGGTGGCGGCACGGGTGGGCCGCGAGGCGGGGCTTTGCAATCCGGAGGTGCTGACCGGCGCCCAGCTGCAGCTGCTCTCCGACACCGCTCTGCCTGTGCGGGCCGGGGAGGTGGACGTGTTCGCCGAGATCGAGCCCAGCCAGAAGGAACGGCTGATCCATGCCCTGCGCCGCGCCGGCCACGTGGTGGGTTACCTGGGCGATGGCATCAACGACGCCCCGGCCCTTCATGCCGCCGATGTGGGTCTCTCGGTGCAGGGAGCCGTGGATGTGGCCAAGGAAGCCGCCGACATCGTGCTGCTCGAGCCCGACCTGGCGGTGCTCCTGGCCGGCATCCGCGAGGGCCGCCGCACCTTCGCCAACACGCTCAAGTACGTGTTCATGGCCACCAGCGCCAACTTCGGGAACATGGCCTCGATGGCGGGTGCCTCGCTGCTGCTGCCCTTCCTGCCGCTGCTCCCCAAGCAGATCCTGCTCACCAATCTGCTCACCGATCTGCCGGAGATGACCATCGCCTCTGACCGGGTCGATCCCGACTGGATCAGCCAGCCGCACCGTTGGAGCATCCCCTTCATTCAGCGGTTCATGGTCGTGTTCGGGCTGGTGAGCTCCGTCTTCGACTACCTCACCTTCGCGGTGCTGCTGGTGCTGCTCCACGCCGATGCCGCCCAGTTCCGCAGCGGCTGGTTCGTGGAATCGGTGATCTCGGCCGCCTCGATCGTGCTGGTGATCCGTACCCGCGGCCCCCTGCTCCACAGTCGCCCTTCCCGGGCGCTGGTGGTGGCCACCATCGCTGTGGTCGCTCTCACCCTTCCCCTTCCCTGGACACCGTTGGGGCGGCTGTTCGGCTTCGTGCCCCTGCCGGCGGAGTTCCTGCTGCCGCTGCTGTTGATCCTTCTGGCCTACGTGGCCAGCGCCGAGCTGGCCAAGGGCTGGTTCTACCGCCGCTGGAGCGGCTGATGCAGGCCAGTCTCCACGCCCCACTTCGGTAAAGTCGCGGCAGGCCCTGGTCTGAGCGGGCGGGGCTGAGTCTCTGTGGTGCCGTCGGGCCCCCGGTGCAGTGATGTTGGCGGAGGACGGGCATGGGGCTGCGCAGCACCCTGCGATATGCCGCCCTGGCCCTGCTGCTGGTGGGGCTGATCAGCTCCGGTGTGCTCTGGGCGCAGCGGCGGAAGCCCGTGGTGGTGACGGCACTGATGCCGGCGCCGTTCGCCCAGGTCACCGCGCCGATCGTGGAGCGCTTCAACCGGCGCCACCCGGGCATCGAGCTGCGGGTGAACCGGGGGCCTTTCGAGACCGAGGCCATCTCCGATCTGGCGATCAGCAGCCTGCTGCTGGGGGACAGCCCCTACGACCTGCTGCTGATGGACGTCACCTGGACGCCGAAGTACGCCGCTGCGGGCTGGCTTGCGCCCCTGGAGCCACTGTTGGGGGAGGACGCCCTCGCCGGGGTGGTGCCGGGTGCCAGGGAGGGCAACCGCTTCGATGGCCACCTCTGGCGGATCCCCCTGGTGGCCGACATGGGGCTGCTCTACTGGCGCACTGATCTGATGGCGGCGCCCCCGCGCAGCCCCGATGAGCTGATGGCCACCGCCGGCGCACTACAGCGGGCTGGCCGGGTGCGCTGGGGCTACGTCTGGCAGGGCCGCCAGTACGAGGGACTGAGCTGCGTGTTTCTGGAGGTGCTGCGTGGCTTCGGCGGGCAGTGGCTTTCCGCTTCGGGTGATCGAGTGGAGCTGGGCAGCCCTGCGGGGGTGGCCGCGGCCTCCTGGCTGCGGCAGCTGATCGATCAGGGCATCACCCCTCGGGCGGTGGCCAATTTCGCCGAACCGGAGGCGCTGCAGAGCTTTGGGGCCGGTGATGCCGCTCTGATGCGCAACTGGCCCTATGCCTGGGCGGAGCTGCAGAAACCGGGCAGTCCGGTGAGGGGCAAGGTGGGGGTGACCACGATGGTGGCCGCCGCCGGGGGCAGCCCAGCCGGCACCCAGGGCAGCTGGGGTTTCTCCCTGGTGAGCCAGAGCCCCCATCCCCGCGAGGCCGCGCTGGTGATCGCCGCCCTGACGGCACCGGAGGTGCAGAAGGATCTGGCCCAGCGGCTGGGCTACACCCCCACCCTCTCGGCCCTGTTCGAAGACCCGCAGCTGGTGGCGGCGAACCCGGTGCTGCCGGAGTTGCGCCGGGCCCTGGAGGCCACGGTGCTGCGTCCGCTCAGCCCGCTCTATGCCCAGCTCAGCGACATCCTGCAGCGGCAGCTCAGCGAGGTGATCACCGGCGAGCGGGAGGCCGCCGAGGGCATGGAGCGAGCCCAGCGCCTCAGCAACCAGGTGCTGAGGGCCAGCGGCCTGGGGGCCGGTGGCGGGGCGGCTCGGTCATGACCCTTCTGCTCACGCTGCCCGCGCTGCTGCTGCTGGCGCTGGTCTTTGCCGTGCCGCTGCTGCGTTACGGCTGGCTCAGCTTCCACGCCGACTCAGTGATCACCGGCCTGCAGCCGGTACCCAACGGCGGCGCCAACTGGCTGCGCCTGATCGAGGACGAGCGCTTCTGGCAGGACACCGTTCAGACCCTGCGTTTCGCTGGGTTGTCGGTGGCGCTGGAGCTGCTGGTGGGGCTGGCCCTGGCCCTGTTGCTGCACCACAGCTGGCGTGGCCGCACGGCGCTGCGCACGATCACCCTGCTGCCCTGGGCCCTGCCCACAGCGGTGATGGCCCTGGGCTGGCGCTGGATCTTCAACGATCCCTACGGACCGATCAATGCCCTGGTGCAGGCGCTGGGACTGCCGGCGCTGCCCTTCCTGAGCAGCCCCGCCAGCACCTGGCTCGTGGTGGTGCTCGCCGATGTCTGGAAGACCACGCCCTTCGTGGCCCTGTTGTTGCTGGCCGGGCTGCAGTCGATTCCCACCGACCTCTATGAGGCCTTCGCCCTGGAGGGTGGCACGCCCGCTCAGGCCCTGCGCCGGATCACCCTGCCGCTGCTGCTCCCCTATGCCTTCCTCGCCGTGCTCTTCCGCCTCGCCCAGGCCCTGGGGGTGTTCGATCTGGTGCAGATCCTCACCGGCGGCGGCCCGGCGGGGAGCACCGAAACCCTGGCTCTCTATTCCTACCTCTCGGCCATGCGTTTTCTCGATTTCGGCTACAGCGCCACCGTGATGCTGGGGATGTTCGTGCTGTTGCTCGGTCTCACCGCTGTGCTGCTGCTGGGCCGGCGCTGGCTGGCGGGGGGGAGGGCCTGATGCGGTTCAGGCGTCTGGCCGTGCTGCTGGTGCTGCTCTGGAGCCTGCTGCCGCTGCTCTGGCAGCTGTACACCTCCCTGCGCACCGGTTCGGCGCTGATCAGTCCCCAGCCGGGGCTCTCGGGCTGGACCCTGGACAACTACCGCCAGATCCTCTCGGGAGATCCGCCCTTCTGGCGCTTCCTGCTCAACAGCACGGTGGTGGGGCTGGCCAGCACAGCCCTGACCCTGCTGCTGGCGATCCCCTGCGCCTACGGCCTGCAGCGCCAGCCCGCCAGGACGCGGGCGCTGCTGAGCGGGGCGTTGCTGGCGGCGGCGGTGTTCCCCTACGTGCTGCTGTTTCTGGCGCTGCTGGAGCTGGCCCGGCGCTTCGGCCTGGCCAACCACCTGCTGGCGCTGAGCCTGCCCTATGCCGGCCTCACTTTGCCCCTGGCGGTGCTGCTGCTGGGGGCGGCATTCCGGGATCTGCCGCCCGAGCTGGAGGAGTCGGCGCTGCTGGAGGGCCTCAACACCTGGCAGCGGCTGCGCTGGGTGCTCCTGCCGCTGATCGCCCCCGCCAGCGCCAGCACCGGGCTGCTGGTGTTCCTGTTCAGCTGGAACGAATATCCGATCGCTCTCACCTGGATCAGCCGCCAGGAGCTGCTCACCCTGCCCATCGCCATCGCCCGCATCGCCGGTTCCTCCGTGTACACCGTTCCCTATGGCGCCTTCGCGGCGGCCACCGTGCTGGGCAGCCTGCCGCTGCTGGCCCTGATGGTGATCTTCCAGAAACCGATCGTGGCGGGTCTGACCCAGGGGGCCGTCAAATGAGCGGTGTTCAGCGGCCGCAGGGCCTGGTTCTCGAGGGCCTGGAGCGTCGCGTCGGCAGCAACCTTGTGCTCGACGGCCTCAACCTCAGCGTGGCGCCGGGGGAATGCCTGGCGCTGCTGGGCCCCAGCGGCTGTGGCAAGACCACCACCCTGCGCCTGATCGCCGGGCTCGATCAGCCCAGTGCCGGCCGCATCCGCCTCGATGGCGACGACATCACCCGGCAGCCGCCCAGTCGCCGGGAGGTGGGGATGGTGTTCCAGAGCTATGCCCTCTACCCCCACCTCACGGTGGAGCGGAACCTCTCCCTGGGCATGGAACTGCGCGGTCTGCCCCGCGAGCGGATCGCCGCGCAGATCAGCTCGGTGCTGGAGCTGTTGCAGCTGGAGCCCCAGCGCCGGCGCCGGCCGGCGGAGCTCTCGGGCGGCCAGCGCCAGCGGGTGGCCCTGGCCCGGGCCCTGGTGCGCCAGCCACGGCTGTTTCTGCTGGATGAGCCGATGAGCAACCTCGATGCCCAGTTGCGTGAAGACCTGCGCGCTGAGCTGCGCCTGCTGCTCTGCGGCGGCCCCCAGCCGGTGGTCTATGTGACCCACGATCAGCAGGAGGCCATGGGCCTGGCCGATCGCATCGCTGTGCTGCACCAGGGGCGGCTGCAGCAGATCGGCAGTCCGCGCGAGCTCTACGACCAGCCCGCCAACCTGTTCGTGGCCGGCTTCATCGGCCGCCCTCGCATCAATGTGCTGCCCGCAGAAGCCGGATGCATCCGGGCGGTTCGCCCGGAACACCTGGAGCCGCTGGCGGAAGGGGGGCTGCCGGCCCGGGTGCTGCTGCGGGAGTGGCAGGGGGCCAGCCAGCTGCTGCAGCTGGAAACGCCCCACGGCCGCTGGCGCATGGTCTGTGATGGCCGGGTGGAGCTGGCTGAATCCTTCGGCCTGGGCTGGCCGCCGGCGCGGGAACTCCGCTTCGAGGCCGGCAGTGGCCGGCGGCTGCACTAACTCAGCTCCGCTTCCAGCTGCTCCAGCCAGGCCTGGGGCAGCTGCCAGTGGCGGGCTCCGCGCCGGATGGCCGCAGCGTAGCAGTCGCTGGCGCTCAGCCGCGGGTGGCACCAGGCGGGGGTGGGCACGTAGGTGAGGGCCTCGATGGATTCGCCGGTGCTGGTGATCAGCTGAACCGGCTGGTGGCGGTAGTGGCCAGCCGCCACGCCCTCGCAGCGATCGAGGCTGGCGCGATCCTCCGGGCTGTGATGGTGCACCACCCCCCAGCAGTGGGCGTCGCTGCAGGGCACGAGCCCGGCGGCGCCTTCGCCTGGAGCGCGGCCCAGCCGCCGCTTGTTGATCCCCCAGCGCCAGCCCTCCAGCCGCGCCACCAGGCCGCTGCCATCCCAGCGGGGGCAGCGCTGCGCCAGCTGGGTGGGGCAGAGATTCGAGCCGTAGCTGAACACCGGGGTGCTGCCCCAGTCGCCGTAGGGCACCAGCGGCAGGCCGATCACCTGCTCGGGGCGGCCCAGATACACCCAGGCCCAGCTGCCGTCGCTCAACCGCCAGCGCTGGCGTTGATATTCGCGGGGCACGTCCTCAAGTTGATCGAGCCGGGACAGGCCCCTCGCCTCGAGGGCATACAGCTCGCCATGGATCAGCGCGGGTTCCGGTGGTTCCCGGGGCTCATCCGGTTCCGGCTCAGCGTTGGCGGCCACCGCCATCGGGTAGGGCCCGAGGTCGTGCAGCCGGGCTCCCGCCAGCCGCCGCCGCCCGAGGAAGCGGCTGCCATCAAGCCAGGGGTGGTTGGGCTCCCCCCGCTTCAGGCTCCCGTAGACGAACACGTGCTCCGGCATCGGGCGCTGCTCTGCTCTCTTGCCTCAGCCGGGGAGCGGCTCGGCGGGCTCGATGCCCCACTCCAGGCGGATGGCCGGGTTGCTCAGCTCCCAGGCATGCTCCTGGGCGGCCAGTGGCGCCGTGCGGTTGCCGTGCTCCAGACCACGACGCTCCAGTTCCCCGCGCACTTCAGCCTGGAAACAGCGGGTTTCGCGCAGGAGATCGGCCACCCGCTGCGGCCCCCCCAGCACCTTTTGCATCGACCCCTGGCCGCTGGAGAGCTGGAGGGTGGAGAGATGGTCCTCGAGCCAGGCCCATTCGTAGGGGAGCATGGCGTCACTGCAGCTCTGCAGGCACTGGCGGTAACTGTGCAGATGCTCCTCGAGCACCCGTTCACTCAGGGGGCTGTAGGCAACAGCGGCCGGCTCGCGGCCGGATTCGCTGGCTCCGGAGCGCTCCCGCAGCCTGTGCATGATCTCGCGCAGATAGCTCATGGCGCCGCGATCGCTGGGCTCAGAGGTTAAGCGGGGCCCCCTCATCGGGATCCAGCGGCAGCCCCTGCAGGGCGAGGGCCCCACGGCGGGCGGCCAGCAGCAGCGGGTAGAGCCTGCGGCTGCGTTTCTGTTCAGCGAACACCGCGCTGAGCAGTGCCAGTAGGGCGGAACTGGGCTGCAGTTGGGCGCAGAGCCGCTGCACCGCCTCGGCGCCATGCCAGCAGCGCTCGCCCTCGATCAGCACCGCCCCTTGGGCCAGATCGAAACCGCGTGCTTTGAGTTGTCGGCGCAGGGTGTGATCGGTGCGGCCATCGACGATCCGCAGCTGCGGGAGCCCGCCGCGCAGCTCACCCATGGCGGCGAAGGCGCTGCAGAAGGGGCAGCCACCGTCGTACACCAGCTGGATGCTGCCGGGCTCAGTGCTGTTGGGTTCAGCGCTGGCGGGTGTCGTTGAAGCGGCTGAAATCAAGACAGCGAAACTCGCTCTGGTCATCTCTGACGATATCGACGAAGGTTTCGTCGAAGCGGATCCGGCTGCTGTTGTAGGCGGCTCGTTTGTACACCGGGCTGCGCACCGTTTCATCCACGCCCTCAAACGCCACAAGCACCTCCCCGTGGGCGGCGCGCAACTGGGCTTCGCCCAGGCCATGCAGGGGACTGTCCGGGCCGATCGGGTGCATCACCGTCCACATCAGCTGGAAGAGGAAGGCCTCGCTGCGCACCAGCTCCAGCCGGTGCAGGCGGCGCATCGTTTCGCCCTCGGCGCTGCGTTCATCGATGGCCAGATAGGCCTGCACCTGGGCACCCACCAGGTTGTTGTGGTGCACGTTGGCAATGCGGAAGGTGAGACAGGGTCTGCCATCCCAGGGCTGAACCGTGGCCACCTTGCTGAAGCAGATCTCCGCCCGGCTGCGGGAGAAGCGGGCGAACACCAGGCCCGTGGTCATGGCGGTGAACACCAGGCTCACGAAAGCCTGCAGGGTGACCAGTCCATTCACCAGCGGAGAGATGGGGTGCAGCACGCCGTAGCCGATCGAGCCCAGGGTCTGGACGCTGAAGAAAAAGGCGTCGCTGAAACCCGCCACCTGGCCCTGGGGCAGGCCGCCGATGCCGGGAGCATCGAGCAGATAGAGCAGAGCGAAGGCGACGTTTGTCCCCAGGTAGGCCAGGGCGATCAGCAGCAGGAAGCCCGGCCAGGGCACCTTGAGCATCAGCCGGTAGGGCTCCCGCCACTGGCTGATCAGGCTGTCGATGTTGTCGGCCCGGTAGACGCCATCGAGCTTGAGCAGGCGTACGGGGCGCAGGCGGCTGGTGCGGGATCGCAGCGGGCGGACGGGACTCATGGTTGCGCTGCCGGTGAGGCAGGTTAGTCAGAGCTTTTGTCTCAGCCCAGCTCCAGGCAGGCAAGGCCGTAGATGTCCTGCAGAGGCAGCTCGGGAGGGGTGCCGCGGTACATGCGCACAGTGCGCCCGGCGATCTGGAAGCCGCGCTGCTCCAGCAGGCGATGGGACCTGGGATTGGCCTCGGGGGCGTCGATCAGCACCGGTCCGCTGCGCTCCGAACAGAGCCGATCCAGCAGGGCGCCCGCCAGCAGGGGGGCATCCGCCAGCAGGGGCCCCAGCCGCCAGCCCACGGCGCCGCCGCCATCGGGCAGCAGGCAGGGCCTGATCCGTCCGAAGCCGCGGCAGCAGCCCAGTTCATCGCGCACCAGCTCCACGGTGCCGTTGTCCTGGCGCAGCCATTGCCCAAGGAAGTGGGGGCGCGGTGTGGCTTCGTGACGGGCGTCGTAGCGGAGCACGAGTTGATTGGAGCCGGCATCGGCGCCCAGCTGCGCCGCCCCCACCACGGCATAGCCCGGCGGTAGCTGAGCGTCGCTGCAGCGGGCACGGCTGGCGGAGGGAAGCCGCCAGCGCAGGGTGTCGTAGGCCGCCTTGAAGCCCCAGTGGCCGTAGTCGATCAGCCGCTCGGGTGCCGCCTCCAGGCCGATGCAGGCCACCCCATCGAGGTGGGCGAGGGCCTGGCGCCAGAGCGCCACCCCGTAGCCCCGTCCGCGGAAGGCCGGTCGCACAAGGAACAGGCCGAGGAATCCATAGCGCTCGTCGTAACGAATTCCCGCCACACATCCCACCGGCTCCTCGCCCAGGACCCCCACCCAGAGGCCAGTGGCATCGGTCTGGCGGTACACACCGGCATCGCCCAGTCCGGGGCAGAAGCCCTCCTGCCGGGCCCATTCCGTCACCAGGGGCAGGTGTGATTCGGCCATGGGCCGGATCGTGAAAGCAGGACTGGCGAGCAACGCGGCGACCCCTGGGATGCCCGATCACCGACATCCTGACTGATTTGTTGTGCTCAGGCCCGGCTCTGGTGATGGCCCCCAGGGGGATGGCTGGGCCGCTGGTGAGTCGGTTGGGCTTGAAGATCCAGCCTGACGGTGAGACCACCCCTGGGAAAGCGTTGGGATGATGTGGCCTTCCGTCAAGCGGCTTGCGGCTTGCATTCGGTCATCAGTTTGCGGGGGTTGTTGGGTGGAACTGGGGGCTGTTTGCTGGCCAAGGCATCTGTTCGATTGCTATGATTCGACTGTTCTTAGAAACGAATGTCATGCTCACCGGACCTGACCTGCTCGCCAAGGTGAAGGAGATGGGTGATGCCTCCAAATCCGACCTGGTGCGCAGCTGCGGCTACGTGAGTTCGAAAAAAGACGGCAGCGAGCGGCTGAATTTCACGGCGTTCTACGAAGCACTGCTGGAGGCCAAGGGCGTCAGCCTCGGCGTCGGTGGTGGCGGTGGCGCCGGCAAGAGTGGCCGCAAGCTCAGCTACGTCACCAAGGTTCAGTTCAATGGCAACCTGCTGATCGGCAAGGCCTACACCGCCCTGATCGACCTCAAGCCCGGCGATGAGTTCCAGATCAAGCTCGGCCGCAAGCAGATCCGCCTCGTGCCTGTCGGCAGCGACGACGAGGACGAGTGATCGCCTGAGCGCGGCGGCCTGCCATCGCCTTGCCGCAACTGGGGTTTAGCCCCTTTTATCACGTTGCAAAGAGCTGCTGCCTTCAGCCGAGGGCGGCAGCATTTTTGAGCTTCGTCTCAGCCTCTGCGGCGCCAGAGGCCGAGCCATTCGTTATCCCGGCTGGGCACTCCGTGCTCGGCAGGGCCCCACACTTCGGCTTCAAAGCCGGCGCCCTCCAGCAGCGCGCTGATCTGCTGCGGTTGAGCGCCGAAGGGTGGGCCACCGCTGCGGCCATGGCACCAGAACAGGCCCAGCAACCAGCCGCCTGTCGCTACCAATTCCGCCATGCTGCGGGCATAGGCGCCACGCAGGGCTGGATCGATCGCGCAGAAGCAGGTGTGCTCCACCACGCCGATCATGCTGGCTGCTGTCAATCCCGCCTGCTGGAGCGCCGCCGGATCGAGGGCATCCAGCTGCAGCCACTCAGAGGAGGCCTGGGGCTGATCCAGCCGGCGGGCTTCGCGCAGGGCTTCGGCGCTGATGTCGATTCCGGTCACCGAGAAGCCGAGCTGCGCCAGCAGCCGTGCGTCATGGCCGCGGCCGCAACCGGGCACCAGCACCCGCCCCGGTGGCTGCGGTGCCAGCGGATGCTCCTGCAGAAAGTGCGCCAATGGCGGCGCGGCCTGGCCCAGGTCCCAGCCATCACGACCCTGCAGATAGCGTTGATCCCAGGCCGATGGCGTCAGCTCATTCCCTAGGTTCAAGTGATGACAACAGCCGAGCTCACCCTTCTCTACGACGGAGCCTGCCCACTCTGCAGGCGTGAGGTGGAGATTCTCCGCCGCCGTGATGGCGGCCGCGGAGCGATTCGCTTCGTCGATATTGATGATCCCCTCTACGATCCCGCCGCCTTCCAGGGCATCAGCTACCGGGAGGCGATGGGCCGCGTCCATGGCATCAAGGCCGATGGCCTGGTGTTGCATGACCTGGCGGTGTTCCAGGACGCCTACCGCCTCGTGGGGCTCGGCTGGATCTACGCCCCGATCAACTGGCCGCTGATTGGCCCCCTGGCCCGGGCCCTCTATGGCCTCTGGGCCCGCCTGCGGCTGCGCATCACCGGCCGCCCCGATCTCGACACGCTCTGCGCCGGGCGAGGGCGCAGCTGTGAGCTGACGACTGGCCGGTGAGGGGCCTGGCTCAACGCGAGCCGGAGTGGGGGTGACGCATCAATATTGAATGTTGATCATTCTGCCGAAGCTGAAGGGAACGTTCTCTTCGGGTTTTTTGCCCAGTTGTTTGTTCAGCTTCATGCTCTCGGCTTCCAGGTCGTAGCCCGTGGCCTGCGGGTCGCAGTTTTGGGTGCGCAGCACCTGGCGTTGCTGCTGAGCCCTGGCCTCCAGGGTCTGGCTGGGGCCAGTGCCCAATTGCTTCAGGAGCTGCTCCGAAAGCCGAGTACAGGCCTGGGTCTGTGCGGCCACCGGCAGGCCCGAGGCTGCCACGGCAGCACTGACGATGAGCGCGATGGAGTTCAAGAATCGAGGACCAGTGATTGCTTCATTTTGCTCCGAGACGACGGCCTCTGGCTGAGCCATTCGCGATGCCGGTTTCGAACCAGCGACACCCTGCTTGTACGGCAGGGAGGGGACACTGATCGAGGAAGGGTTGTTCGACCAGCTCGAACTCCTCGGGTGTGCTGCCATTGGTGAAGGCGCACATCCGCACCATCCGCTCGGGAAGCTGCTCGGTCGGCGGCGGCACGTGAAACACCGTGCCGTAGAGATCGTCCACAACAACCTCCACGCCTGGTGCCTGCAGTGGCCGGCTGCATCGGGGTCGTCGAGCGCATCCTGAGTCACGCTTCGGTGGAGTTCCAGCACCAACTCAGGAGTGAGCGGCACCTCGCTCAGTTCGCGGAGCGGTCGCGAGTCTGGGGGTTGGTGACGGCCTCAGGAGCCAGCACGTTGCCATCGGCGCCATGTCGATGTCGTGCAGCCCCCTCAGCAGCAGAGACGGCTGGCAGATGACGCTGCGTCAGCCGGGATCGGGCTCCAGGCCCAGATAGAGGCGCAGGCCCGCATCAATGGCGGCCAGCTCCGTCGCGCTCACCTGGCCATAGCGGCGGCGCATGCGTTGCTTGTCGATCGAGAGCAACTGATCCACCAGGGCATAGGAGGGCTTGGTGAGGCCATTGGCGCCCGGGGCCAGGGGCGTGTAGAGGGCGCCGGGAGCCGGCGTTCCGGTGATCGAAACCACGGCCAGCAGCGGAAAGCGCTTGCTGGCGTTCACGGCCGGGTCACTCACCACCAGACAAGGCCGGGTGCCGCGCTGGTCATGGCCCAGGGTGGGCTCCAGATCCACCAGCACCAGGCTGCCCCGGGGCAGGATCATGACTGGATCTTCGGAGAACCGATGGTCTGCCAACCGGATCCCGGTCGCCAGTCCATCGGTACTCCGGCGCTGGGATCGAGCAAGTCGCTGTCCTCTTCGGGCATGGCCTCGGCCCAGTCCGCCAGCCCAAGGGCCGCGGTGGCGGCGCTCTCGGGATGGGGAGCTTCCAGGGAGCGCAGCAGTTCGAGCCGCTGGCGCCGCTGCAGTTCGTGGCGCACGGCCTCGGCGATGAAGCGGCTGCGGTTGCCCTCGATGCGGTCGATTCCGGCGACCAACTCGTACGGCATGGTCACGGTCACCCGTTCAGCGAGGGGACTGGAGCGCGCCATGAGCGGGGAAACGTATGCAAATCAGTATGTTGATAAGCGCCTTCTGGTGGCCGGCCGGGCTCTGGAGCGGCACCAGCGAACGGGTCTGGCGCAGCAGCTCGTCCTCTGCCAGCTGTTTGATGCACGCACCAGAGCCATCAGGACCGAGCGCGGCCCAGCGACGGACCCGGCGGCGGTAGCCAGCGCGCTAGCTCGCACCAAGGTGTTGAGGCTCGAACAGGCGGAGCATCGGCCACTCTTGGAGATCCTGTCCGAGTTGCGGGCGATCGTTCAGGAGATCCTGCAGGGATTCGAAGAGCTGGAGGGAATGCTGCGATGAGCGGCGCTGGCGCCCCACACCCCAGGCTGTTTCTCGGCCGATTGGATCGGAAGGGGGCTGTTTCAGAGGGCCAGACCTTGCTCCGCGGGTTGCTCTGCGGTGGTGGCTTCAGACAGGGGATGGGCCAGATCAGGGAAAGCGTTGCGCAGAGCCTGGTCGGCGGTGATCAGCGGAACGTTCAGCTGTTGCGCGGCCGTCACAAATTCACAGTCGTAGGCACTGCAGCCGCTGCTGGCCGCCAAGCGGAGCACCGCGTCCGAGGCGACGGATTCTTCATGGCGAATCACCAGATCTTCCGCCTGCTGCTGCAGGGCGAGCACCTGATCAAGGCCGAGCTGTCCACGCCTGAGGTAACCGATCAGCACGTTGCGCCATTCGCTGCGCCAGAGCGGCGGGGCCGCCCAGGCGGGCTGCTCCATCAGAAGCGCTTCAGCTGCTTCTGTGTGGGGGCCGGGAAGCAACAGATAGGCGACCACATTGGTGTCCACCACGATCACGGCCGCCCCTCACCCTTAAGGGTGTTGATGTCGGCGGGGGCAAAGGTGATGGGCGGGAGGGTCTGGCGCAGAGCGCGGATCACCGTGAGCCGTTCCTCAGTTGCAGGGGGCGCCTGGGCCAGGCCAGCCTCCAGGCAGACGATCGCCTCGTTGTTGAGGCTGCGGCGATGGCGCCTGGCGGCGGCGGCCAGGCGGGCATGGAGCGCGTCCGGCAGGTTTTTGAGGGTGAGTGACTTGGCCACGGCGGCTTCGCCAACGCATGGGTTGCAACCATTATGCAACCAATTCGGTTGCTGCTTTTGCCTTCTCGCTGCTGATCAGGCAGGCCGTCACGGAGATGTGCTCCGCAGCGTTGTCGTGCTCAACGAGAGCGACCGGCCTGAATGGCCCGGCAGAGCCGGATTTGCCAGCCATGGTCCAACTCTCACCGCGCTTCACGCGCTGGATTCGTCATCGGGCTATTCGACCACTGAAGCCATGACGATCTGGATCTCTGCCACTTCAGCAAACTCCGGCGCATGCACATCCCGCACCCAGATGTGGATCGGCTGCAGAAGGCCCCACAAGTCCATGGATACGACCGGTTGGTCCAACAGGTGTCAAGAGGAGCCGGCTCAAGCCCTCTGCATCACCAGGGAGACGATGCAACTCTGCAGCTTGGGCTGATCCTGACGTAGGCCGTAGGTGCTCAGTTGAACTGCTGGCGAGTGGCCAATCAGCGGAACCGGCGTCCAGAAGAGGATGTTCTGATCAGGAAAGGGATGCGCGATGCCGGTTTCGAACCAGCGACATCCTGCTTGTAAGGCAGGCGCTCTACCGCTGAGCTAATCGCGCGTGGAGGCATTCTGCCTGCACACCAGCCGTCTGCATCCGCCATGGCCGATGGCCGCAGCCATGACCGCGCCACCTGGCTGCTGAGCCTGCCCTTCGCTCTGCTGTGGTGGCCGTGGCTGGGGCTGGCAGGGGTGGCGAGCGCCGCCACGGGCTTTCTGCTGGGTGGTCTCTGGCTCTCTCCCGACCTGGACACCCGCTCCAATCCCAGCCGGCGCTGGGGTCCGCTCGCCTGGCTGTGGTGGCCCTACCGCCGCGGCCTGAGTCACCGCTCGCTGTTCTCCCACAGCCCGCTGCTGGGTACGGCGCTGCGGCTGACCTATCTGGGGGTGATGGTGTTGGCGCTGAGTGCGCTGCTCGCTCCCCTGGGCGCTCCGGGTCCCGGGCGGCTGCTGGAGCTGGGCCGTGGGCTCTGGAGCCAGCAGCGGCCACGGGTGCTGGCGCTGCTGCTGGGGGTGGAGGCCAGCAGCTGGCTGCACCTGCTCCAGGACGGTGATCCATTGCCGCGTCTGCCCCGGCTGCTGCGGCGGAAGCGCAGACGGCGTTAGGACGGGGGCCCTGCGGCCCAGTGGCCCGTGACCGGCCCCGACGTGTCCTTCGATCCCGCTGAGGCGGGCCCCACCCTGGAGGCCCTTGCCGGCCTGATCGCCGTGGTGGAGCGGCTGCGCGATCCCCAGGCCGGCTGCCCCTGGGACCTGGAGCAGACCCACGCCTCGCTGGTGCCCTATGTGCTGGAGGAAGCCCACGAGGTGGCGGATGCCATCCGCCATGGCGACGATCGGCACCTGGCCGAGGAGCTGGGCGACCTGTTGCTGCAGGTGTTGCTGCACGCCCAGATCGCCAGCGAGGCGGACCGCTTCGATCTCGCGCAGATCAGCCGTGGCCTGCACGACAAGTTGGTGCGACGTCATCCCCACGTGTTTGCGGAGCCCGCTGCCCAGCCCGCCGCCAACCGCGGAGTGACCGGCGACAGCGCGGCGGTGAAAGCCAGCTGGGAGGCGATCAAGGCCGAGGAGGGCCGCGCCCGTGACGGATCCACCAGCCCCCTCAGCGATCGCCTCGCCAGCAAGGTGCGCGGCCAGCCCCCCCTGGCCGCCGCCATGACCATCTCGCGCAAGGCCGCCGCCGCCGGCTTCGAGTGGGAGTCGATCGAGGGGGTGTGGCAGAAGGTTGAGGAGGAACTCGATGAGCTCCAGCAGGCGGTGGCCAGCGGCGATCGGGCCCACGCCCAGGAGGAGCTGGGGGACGTGCTCTTCACCCTGGTGAACGTGGCCCGCTGGTGCGGCCTGGATCCGGAGGCCGGCCTTGCCGGCACCAACCACCGCTTTCTGGATCGCTTCTCCCGCCTCGAGGCGGCCCTGGGCGGCAGCCTGGAGGGCCGGAGCCTGCAGGAGCTGGAGGCCCTCTGGCAGCAGGCCAAGGCCCAGATCCGCCGCTCCCAGGAGCTCAGTCGTCGGGCAGGGGGGGACGCGAGCGGCGCTGGCCCTTGATCGCACCCCGTTGCTTCTTGGCGCTCAGGCGCCGCTCCACTGAACCGCGGCTGGGCTTGGTGCGCCGGCGCGGCGGGGGCGGCGGCTCGATCGCGGCACGCAGCAGCTCCGCCAGCCGGCGCAGGGCGGCCTGACGGTTCTGCCACTGGGAGCGGTGCTCCGATGCGGTGAGCACCAGCGTGCCCTCCAGCAGCCGACCCTCCAGCCGGCGCAGGGCCCGGGCCTTGAGCAGGGGCGGCAGGGCGGTGGTGGCCGCCAGATCGAACACCAGCTCCGCTCTGGAATCGGTGGTGTTCACCCCCTGGCCGCCCGGCCCCGAGGAGCGGGAGAAGCGCCAGCTCAGCTCGGCCGCCGGGATCACCAGCCGTTCGTTCAGGGGCAGATCAGGCATCGATGGTTCCCTGGCCGCTCACAGCAACGTCACCGCACCGCTGGCGATGTCGAAGCAGGCGGGCTGGATGCGCAGCCGCCCGGCGCCCACGGCCTCCCGCAGCAGGCTGCTGCGCCGGCTCAGTTCCTGGGCGGAGTGGCTGGCGTTGTGGCGGATCGCCAGGCTGAGGTCGTCGCCCGGTTGCAGTGCCGCGCGGATCGGTGTCACCAGCTGCTCCAGCAGCGGCGTCAGCGGCGCCTCGGCCAGGGCGGCAGTGACGGCGCCGCAACCGCTGTGACCCATCACCAGGATCAGGGGCACCGCCAGCTCCGCCACCGCGTACTCCAGCGAGGCGACGCCGTCGTCGAAGGCGGTGTTGCCGGCGCAGCGCACATCGAACAGCTCCCCAGCACCCGACACGAAGATCCACTCCGGCGACACCCGCGAATCGGCGCAGCTCAGCAGGGCCGCCCAGGGTCGCTGGCCGCTGGCCATGGCGCTGGGGTCCACCTGACAGGTGCTCTGCCAGAGGGCATTCATCAGCTCCGTGCGCTCCTCGGCGCTGCCGGCGGCGGCGGCGGCCTGCCAGGCGCCGCTGAACTGGCCATTGCGGCGCAGCAGGCTGCCGAGCGGATCGTCATGGGGAGAGCAGGCCGCCAGGCTCTGCTCCAGCTCCGGCGTGAGCGCGCCGGCCTCCGCCCGATCCGGGCCCACCAGCTGCGGCCAGGCCAGGGCGCCCGCCGCCAGGCCCGCGCCCTGCAGCCACTCCCGTCGGGTCAGCGTCATCGGCTCAAACTCATGGATGGTGGTGGACCGGGGAGGCCTGGGTGACAGGCTGCTCCCCTGAAGGCTTAGCTAGGGCGGCTCCGGGAGTCAGCAGCGATGGATCCAACCCCTGACTGGGTCGATGAAATTCACCAGGGCGTGCGCTATGGCCTCGAAGCCCGGGTGCTGCTGGAGCAGGACAGCCCCTACCAGCGGGTCACGATCATCGACAGCCAGCGCTACGGCAAGGGGCTGCTGATCGATGGCTGCTGGATGACGGCCGAGCGCCAGGAGCGCCACTACCACGAGCCGCTGGTGCATCCGGCCCTCTGCTCCGCGGCCTCCATCGAGCGGGTGCTGGTGATCGGCGGCGGCGACGGCGGCACGGCCCGGGAGTGCCTGCGCCACCCCGGCGTGCGCCAGCTCGATCTGGTGGAGATCGATGGGCTGGTGGTGGAGTGCTCCCAGCGTTATCTGCCCACCCTCGGCGGCGGCTGCTGGGACGATCCCCGCTTTCAGCTCACCGTGGGCGATGGCATCGCCTGGGTGTCGGCAGCGACCACCGCCAGCTACGACGTGGTGATCGTCGATGGCTCCGACCCCGCCGGCCCCGCCGAGGGCCTGTTCAACCGGGCTTTCTTCGAGCAGTGCCGCCGCCTGCTGCGGCCCGGTGGCGTCTTCGCCACCCAGAGCGAATCCCCGGAAAGCTTCCGAGAGGTGCACCTGGCCACGGTGCGGCTGCTGCGCGAGGTGTTCGGCCACGCCGATCCGCTCTATGGCTGGGTGCCGATGTACCCCAGCGGCTGGTGGAGCTGGACCTTCGCGGCTGTCGATGGCCCCCGCTACCTGCAGCCCAGGCCGGAGCGGGCGGAGGTGGTGGCGGGGGGCTGTGAGATCTGGTCACCCCGCTGGCAACGCGGTGCCTTCGAGGCCATCCCGGCCGCCATCGAGCGGGCCCTTGACCACCCCCAGCCCTGAGCCGATGAGCGTGTCTTCAGCCTCAGCCCCTGCACCCCTGGCCCCCGACCTGTTCGATCGCGACGGTGCCATCTTCATGGGATCGCGGCGTGACCCCGAGGGGTGCCGCGTGGGCCTGTTCGGGGTGCCCTACGACGGCACCACCTCCTTCCGGCCGGGCACCCGCTTCGGGCCCTCGGCGATCCGGGAGGTGAGCAGCGGCCTGGAAACCTATGACCCCCAGCTGGATCTCGATCTCGACGACCTGGCCTTCGCTGATCTGGGGGCGGTGGCTATTCCCTTCGGTGCGCCCGAGCCCGTTCTGGCCGCCGTGGGTGAGGCCACCAGCGCCGTGCTGGCGCTGGGGCTGCGGCCGCTGATGCTCGGCGGTGAGCATTCGATCAGCAGTGGCGCCGTGGCTGCCGTGGCCGCCCGCCACCCCGACCTGGCCCTGGTGCAGCTCGATGCCCACGCCGACCTGCGCCAGAGCTGGCTCGGGACCAGCCACAGCCATGCCTGTGCCATGCGTCGCTGCCTGGAGGTGCTCCCCTCCGGCGACCTGCTGCAGGTGGCGATCCGCAGCGGCACCCGCGAGGAGTTCGAGGAGCTGCGCCGCAGCGACCGGCTGGTGGGGCAGGGCCCGGGGCTGTCGCTTCAGCCCGAGCGGCTGCAGGCGGAGCTGGTGGCGGCCCTGGCCCCCCTGCGCGGCCGGCCGATCTATCTCACCGTCGACCTCGACTGGTTCGATCCAGCCGTGATGCCTGGCACCGGCACCCCCGAGCCTGGCGGTTACCACTGGGGTCACTTCGCGGGGCTGCTGGAGGAGCTGCGCCAGCACCGGCTGGTGGCGGCCGATGTGGTGGAGCTCGCCCCCGGCCTTGATCCCAGTGGCGTCAGCGCCGTGCTGGCGGCAAAGGTGACCCGCAGCCTGCTGCTGTTGCTGGGCCAGGGTCAGTAGGCGGCCAGGCTCAGTAGGAATAGGAGCCGCTGGAGCGCTGCTCCCGCAGGCGTTCGTGCTGCTGCCCGATCAGCACCACTGCGAGGGTGGGGTGGTTGTGCAGCAGATTGAGGAAGTTCAGGCGGTCGAGCTTCACCAGCTCCACCGGGGTACGGGCGATGGCCTCATTGCGGAAGTAGCCGCCGCGCCAGGCGATGTCTTCGTAGCTGAACAGTTCGCCGTGGCGGTAGCAGAGGCGATTTCTCGAGGCGTCGATCAGTTCGACGATGCCCTTGCGGACTCCGTAGATGGCGCGGGCGAGATCGCCTGGATGAAACACATGAGAGCCGGTGGGCAGGGTGAGGGTCTCACCGTCCACCTGGGAAGCCATCAGTTCAACCGGCATGGCGGGTGCTACTGCAACCAATCATCTACCTCCAATCAAGGATTCGCACCCTCAGCATGGCGCCTGCTGCGCCTATCAGCAGGGGGCTGTCCCCACTCAGCTGGCGGCCACCAGCAGGTCAGTGAGGGCCAGCTGACGGTTGGCGGGCAGCGGCATCGCCAGCGGGGATTGATCGATGCTGGGCAGGCGGGGCGGACGGGGGGTCCAGTGGTGACACCAGAGATCACCAACCAGGTCGGGATGGATGGCCAGCCGTCGCATCTGGCACCAGCTCTGCTCGGCGCTGCCGAAGGAGGCCTCGGGCGCCTGGCAGTGGTTGCAGCTACGACAGTTCGGGCGCTGGCCCATGGGCGCGACCCATTCAGGGCACCCAAGGTAATGACCTTCCCCATATCACACCAGGGGAAAAGCCGAACCTGCGGGAAGTCTTCGGTATTGACTGGTGGCCGTCTGCTGGGCCGGCCTCCGCTGGGCCGGCGTCCATAGGATCGCCGCCAGCAGTCGCGACAGCCCATCCCAGCCATGGCGGATTCACTGAAGCGAACGCCTCTGCATGGGGCCTGCCGTGAGGCCGGCGCCCGCCTGGTGCCCTTCGAGGGCTGGGAGATGCCCGTGCAGTTCCAGGGGCTGGTGCAGGAACACAGGGCCGTGCGTGAGGGCTGCGGCGTCTTCGACATCTCCCACATGGGGGTGCTGCGCCTGCGGGGCGATGGCGCCAAGGAAGCCCTGCAGGCCCTGGTGCCCAGCGATCTGTTCCGGATCGGCCCGGGTGAGGCCACCTACACCGTGCTGCTCAACGAGGCCGGCGGCATCCGCGACGACCTGATCGTCTACGACCTCGGTCGGCCTGAAGACGACGAAGGCCCAGCCGATGAACTGCTGCTGATCATCAACGCCGGCTGCGCCGAGGCCGACACCGCCTGGCTGCGCGGTCAGCTGGAGCCCATGGGCCTGGTGATCAGCGACCGCAAGGGTGATGGCGTGTTGCTGGCCCTGCAGGGTCCCGAGGCGATCGCCCGGCTGGAGGCCCTGGCGGGGGTGGATCTGGGCGGCCTGCCCCGCTTCGCTCACCGCAGCATCCAGCTGGCCGGCAGCGCGGCGGCCGCCGCCGCCGGTGCCACCGCCTTCGTGGCCCGCACCGGCTACACCGGCGAAGACGGCGTGGAGCTGCTGCTGGATCGCGCCGCCGGCGTGGCCCTCTGGGCCCAGCTGCTGGCGGAGGGGGGCACCCCCTGCGGCCTCGGTGCCCGCGACACCCTGCGCCTGGAAGCGGCCATGCACCTGTATGGCAACGACATGGACGCCAGCACCACCCCCCTGGAGGCCTCGCTGGGCTGGCTGGTGCATCTGGAGATGCCGGCGGCGTTCATCGGCCGCGACGTGCTCGAACGCCAGACGGCCGAAGGGGTGAGCCGCCGCCTGGTGGGCCTCAAGCTCCAGGGCCGGGCGATCGCCCGCCACGGCTATCCGGTGCTGCGCGCTGGTCAGGTGGTGGGCGAGGTCACCAGCGGCACCTGGTCGCCCACCCTGGGGGAGGCGATTGCCCTGGCCTACGTTCCGGCCGACGCCACCCGGGTGGGCACCGAACTGGCGGTGGAGATCCGCGGCAAGGCGGAGCCCGCCGTGGTGGTGAAGCGGCCCTTTTACCGGCGCCATGGGACACTCGCGGATTGAGTTCCTTTCCCCATGCGCAGCCACGGGTGCGGCGATCTGCGCAGCAGCAGCGTCGATCAGGGTGTTGAGCTGAGCGGCTGGGTCGACCGCCGCCGCGACCACGGCGGCGTGATCTTCGTGGACCTGCGCGACCGCAGCGGCACCGTTCAGATCACCGTCGATCCCGACCTGGGGCCAGAGGCCTTCGCGGTGGCGGAACACCTGCGCAATGAAACGGTGGTACAGGTGCAGGGCCGGGTGCGCCTGCGGCCCCAGGAGTCGCTCAACACCCGCCTGGCCACCGGTGAGGTGGAGGTGCTGGCCAGCCAGCTCAGGGTGCTCAATGCCGTGCGCAAGCCCCTGCCCTTCCCCGTGTCGGTGCACGACGAGGAGAACACCCGCGAGGAGCTGCGCCTGCGCCATCGCTACCTCGACCTGCGCCGCGAGCGCATGAACGGCAACCTGCGGCTGCGGGCCCGCACGATCCAGGCGGCCCGCCGCTTCCTCGAAGAGCAGGGCTTCATCGAGGTGGAAACGCCGGTGCTCACCCGCTCCACCCCCGAGGGCGCCCGCGACTACCTGGTGCCCAGCCGCGTCTGCGGCGGCGAATGGTTCGCCCTGCCCCAGTCGCCCCAGCTGTTCAAGCAGCTGCTGATGGTGGGTGGCATCGAGCGCTATTACCAGGTGGCCCGCTGCTTCCGCGACGAAGATCTCCGGGCCGACCGCCAGCCGGAGTTCACCCAGCTGGACATCGAGATGAGCTTCATGGGCCAGGAGGAGATCCTCGAGCTCAACGAAGCGCTGATCGCCAGCATCTGGAAGGCCGTCAAGGGCGTGGAGCTGCCCAGGCCCTTCCCACGCCTCAGCTGGCACGAGTCCATGGAGCGCTACGGCACCGACCGGCCCGACACCCGCTACGGCATGGAGCTCACCAACGTGTCCGACCTGGTGGCCGGCATGGGCTTCAAGGTGTTTTCAGGCGCCGTGGCCGCCGGCGGCTCCGTGAAGTGCATCGCCGTGCCCGGCGGCAATGACGCCCTCTCCAACGTGCGCATCAAGCCCGGTGGCGACGTGTTCAGCGAGGCCCA
Source organism: Cyanobium sp. CZS48M (assembly GCA_030373145.1). Taxonomy (GTDB): domain Bacteria; phylum Cyanobacteriota; class Cyanobacteriia; order PCC-6307; family Cyanobiaceae; genus Regnicoccus_A. The sequence continues at coordinate 93,616 of JAUCZK010000004.1, forward strand.
GGCGGCCGGCGCCGGCGGCCTGGCCTTCATCCGCGTGCGCGAAGGCGGCGAGATCGACACGATCGGCGCCATCAAGGACAACCTCTCCGCTGCCACCAGGGCCGAGCTGATAGAGCGCACCGACGCGGTGCCCGGCACCTTGCTGCTGTTCGGCGCCGGCGACACCGCCACGGTGAACAAGGCCCTCGATCGGGTGCGCCAATTCCTGGCCCGCGAGCTGGGGCTGGTGAAGCCCGAGCGCGAGAACGATTGCTGGAACTTCCTCTGGGTGGTGGATTTCCCGATGTTCGAGTTCAACGCCGGCGAGAACCGCTTCGAGGCGCTGCACCACCCCTTCTGTGCTCCCAATGCCGATGACCTCGGCACGGATCCAGCCCAGTGGGAGGCCACCCTGCCCGCCGCCCGCGCCCAGGCCTACGACCTGGTGCTCAACGGCCTGGAGCTGGGCGGCGGCTCCCTGCGCATCCACGATTCAGCCCTGCAGCGCCAGGTGCTGCAGACGGTCGGTCTGTCCCCGGAGGAGGCCGAGCGCCAGTTCGGGTTCCTGATGGAGGCCCTCGACCTCGGTGCCCCACCCCACGGCGGCCTGGCCTTCGGCATCGATCGCATGGTGATGCTGCTGGCCGGTGAGGAATCGATCCGCGACACCATCGCCTTCCCCAAGACCCAGCAGGCCCGCTGCCTGCTCACCCAGGCCCCCGCCGATGTGGCCCCCCAGCAACTGAGCGACCTGCATGTGGCCAGCACCTGGGTGGAGCCGGAATGAGCGACACGAGACACGGCTGATCCTGAAGAGAAACCCTCTGTTTCGCGCTGCATTTCAGTAGCAACCCGATGGTGAAGCAACTTCAGAACAGAGTTCGTGTCCTCAGGGTCAACACCAGTGCTTCAAGGCAGCCCCGAACCCGAGGTAGAGGTCGATCTCGATGCCGGTCCCGACAGCGGGGCGGTTTCCTCCAGCCGGGCCGTTCGGGGCAGCTCCCCCCTGCCCAGCCGCGCCAGTGCCGATCTGGTGCGGCTCTACCTCCAGGACATCGGCCGGGTGGACATGCTCAGCCAGGAGGAGGAGCTGCTCCTGGCCCGTCAGGTGCAGGCCCGCGAGGTGCTGCTGAGCCAGCGGCTGGAGCAGGCCACTGAGCTGCCGATCCTGCAGGAGATGGTTGATCTGGAGCTGGTGCGCCAGCGCCTGGCCAGCCGCCTCACCCACCAGCCCTCCCATGGCCAGTGGGCGGAAGCCTGCGACCTGCCCGTGGCTGAGTTGCGCCGCCTCCTGCAGGAGGGCCACAGCACCTGGGCCGCTTGCCTTGATCTCAGCCTCAGCGACCTCCAGCAACGGCTGCTGCGCGGCCGCCGGGCCCGCGACCGCATGATCCAGGCCAACCTGCGCCTGGTGGTGGCGGTGGCCAAGAAGTATCAGAAGCGGGGCGTGGAACTGCTCGATCTGGTTCAGGAGGGCACCCTCGGCCTGGAGCGGGCGGTGGAGAAGTACGACCCCACCCGCGGCTTCCGCTTCAGCACCTACGCCTACTGGTGGATTCGCCAGGGCGTCACCCGGGCGATTGCCACCCAGAGCCGCACGATCCGCCTGCCGGTGCACGTCACCGAGAAGCTCAACCGCATCAAGAAGGCCCAGCGCCAGTTCGCCAGCGACCATGGCCGCACCGCCAGCCTCGCCGAGCTGGCCGAGGCCCTGCAGTGGAGCGAGGAGGCCGTGCGTCTCACCCTGCTGCGGGTGCCCCGCTCGATCTCCCTGGAGGCCAAGGTCGGTCGCGATCAGGACACCCCCCTGGGGGACCTGCTGGAGGCCACCAGCGACACCCCCGAGCAGAGCCTCACCCGCCAGCAGCTGCACAGTGACCTCGATGCCCTGCTCGATGAACTCAGCGAGCGGGAGGCTGAGGTGATTCGCCTGCGCTTCGGCCTGGCTGACGACACCCCCCGCACCCTGGCCCAGATCGGCGAGGGGATGCAGCTCTCGCGCGAGCGGGTGCGCCAGATCGAAACCCTGGCCCTGCACAAGCTGCGCCAGCCGGCCCGGCGCTGCCGCGTGCACGACTACCTCGCCAGCCTCGACGGCTGACCCGGCGCTGGGCTAAACCGGAGTCAGTCCGATCTGGTTCCATGAGCAAAGCCCCTGCCATCACGGCCCCTCCGATCGACATCGGCATGTCCGATGACCAGCGCCAGCAGATTGCGGCCGGTCTCGGCCGGCTGCTGGCCGACAGCTACGTGCTCTACGGCAAGACCCACGGCTTCCACTGGAACGTGACCGGGCCGATGTTCAACACGCTGCACCTGATGTTCATGGAGCAGTACACCGAGCTCTGGATGGCCCTCGATGTGATCGCCGAGCGGATCCGGGCCCTGGGCTGCCCGGCCCCCTTCGGCGGCTCTCGCTTCGCGGCCCTCTCCTCGATCGCTGAAACCCAGGGTCAGCCCCCGGCTCTGGAGATGGTGCATGAGCTGGTGAAGGGCCATGAGGCGGTGGCCCGCACCGCCCGCAGCCTCTACCCCCTGGTGGCGGAGGCCAGTGATGAGCCCACCGCCGACCTGCTCACCCAGCGGCTGCAGATCCACGAAAAAACCGCCTGGATGCTGCGCAGCCTGCTTGACGCCTGAGCCGGGAGCCGTAGCCGAGGCCGCGATCAGGGAAGGGCAGGCTCGATAGATTGATGTGTCCGCCCATGCCTGCCCTCCGCCCATGGCGAAATTCGTCTTCGTCACCGGCGGTGTGGTCTCGAGCATCGGCAAAGGGATCGTGGCAGCGAGCCTGGGGAGGCTGCTCAAATCCCGGGGCTACAGCGTCTCGATCCTCAAGCTCGATCCCTACCTCAATGTGGATCCGGGCACGATGAGCCCGTACCAGCACGGTGAGGTGTTCGTCACCCAGGACGGCGCCGAGACCGACCTCGACCTGGGCCACTACGAGCGCTTCACCGACACCGCCATGTCGCGCCTGAACAGCGTGACCACCGGCTCGATTTACCAGGCGGTGATCAACAAGGAGCGCCGCGGCGACTACAACGGCGGCACCGTGCAGGTGATCCCCCACATCACCGGCGAAATCCGTGAGCGCATCCACCGGGTGGCTGCCGACAGCGGCGCGGATGTGGTGATCACCGAGATCGGCGGCACGGTGGGTGACATCGAATCGCTGCCCTTCCTGGAGGCCATCCGTGAGTTCCGCGGTGATGTGGGACGCCGTGATCTGGCCTATGTGCACGTCACCCTGCTGCCCTACATCGGCACCTCCGGGGAGATCAAGACCAAGCCCACCCAGCACTCGGTCAAGGAGCTGCGCTCGATCGGCATCCAGCCCGATCTGCTGGTCTGCCGCTGCGACCGGCCGATCAGCGAGGAGCTCAAGGCCAAGATCGGTGGCTTCTGTGGCGTCCACCGCGAGGCGGTGATCCCCGCCCGCGATGCCGACAGCATCTATGCGGTGCCGATCGCCCTGGAGCAGGAGGGCCTCTGCCGCCAGGTGCTGGAGGTGCTGGGCCTGGAGGATCGCGACAGCGACATGCAGCGATGGGAGGGCCTGGTGCAGAAGCTGCGCAACCCCGGCGCGGCGGTGAAGGTGGCGCTGGTGGGCAAGTACGTGCAGCTCAACGACGCCTACCTCTCGGTGGTGGAGGCCCTGCGCCATGCCTGCATCGACCGGGACGCCTGCCTCGACCTGCACTGGGTTTCCGCCGAGCAGATCGAGACCCAGGGGGCCGAAGCGCTGTTGCGGGGCATGGATGCGGTGGTGGTGCCGGGCGGCTTCGGCCATCGGGGGGTGGACGGCAAGGTGGCGGCGATCCGCTGGGCCCGCGAGGAGCGGGTGCCCTTCCTGGGGCTCTGCCTGGGCATGCAGTGCGCCGTGATCGAGTGGGCGCGCAACCTGGGGGGTCTGGAGGGTGCCACCAGCGCTGAACTGGACCCCGACAGCCCCCACCCCGTGATCCACCTGCTGCCGGAGCAGCAGGACGTGATCGACCTGGGCGGCACCATGCGCCTGGGGGTCTATCCCTGCCGGCTGGCGGCGGGCACCATCGCCGCCAGCCTGTATGGGGAGGAGGTGGTCTACGAGCGGCACCGCCACCGCTATGAGTTCAACAATGCCTACCGCACCCTCTTCCAGGCGGGCGGCTACACTATCAGCGGCACCTCCCCCGATGGCCGTCTGGTGGAGCTGATCGAGCGGGAGGATCACCCCTTCTTCGCCGCCTGCCAGTACCACCCCGAATTCCTCTCCCGCCCCGGCAAGCCCCATCCCCTCTTCCGCGGGCTGATCGCGGCGGCCCAGCGGCAGGGGGCGGAAGCCGTGTCCCAGGAGATACCCGTGCGGGCGTAGCCGCTGCGTGAACCGCCTGATTGGTGAGGGCCACCCAGCTTGCTGGCTGCCCAGTAAGCTGGGTGGCCAGCAAGCAAGGAGGAAGGATGAAAACGACTTTGGATCTGCCGGACCATCTTGTGCGCCAGGCCAAGCAGCGGGCCTTGCAGCAGGGCCTCACGCTCAAGGAGCTAGTGGCTGACTTCATCAGTCAGGGGCTCCATGGCGGCGCATCAGGGTCTGTGCCCCCCACCAGCGATGGGGTGACAGTGGATGGAATAGGACTTCCGGTGTTCCGCTGTGAGCCCTCCGGCGGCAAAGCGGGGATCGATCTGGCAGCGTCATTGCAACTTGAGCAGGATTGCCTGGAGCAGGAGGACCGCCGCCGTGCCGGCCTCCCTGCTTGATGTGAATGTGTGGCTGGCGGCGGCCTTCGAAGCCCATCCAGCCCATCGCACCGCCCAGGCGGTGCTGCTTGAGGCCACGCCCGCTACACCAGTCCTGCTCTGCCGTGCCACCCAGCAGAGTTTTCTGCGGCTGGCGTCCACCCCAGCGATCTTCACGGCCTACCAGAGCGCGGCAATCACGAACCTGGATGCTCTGGCTGCCCTTCAGTCTTTTCAGGCCCTGCCTCAGGTGGACCTGGTGGACGAGCCGATCGGAATCGAATCGCTCTGGTGGCGCTTGGCGGGGCTCGCTGAGGCCGTACCAAAAAGGTGGATGGACGCCTACCTGGCGGCTTTCGCGATCACCGGCTCCACCCGGATGGTCACGCTGGATCAGGATTTCCGGCAGTTCCTCGGGGCGGGGCTCGATCTGGAGCTCCTGCAGGCCGACGTCCGCAGCGGGGGTTGAGCGGAGCTGCGGTCTCGATCAGATCAAGGCTGCTGTCGGCGGTACAGCCTTGCGTTGTGCCGCTGAGCGTCTGGTCTCCGCTGCCTAAAATGATGTGTTGTCGTGCCGTGGCCGTGGCCGTGCCCCCAGCCGGACTCCCGGTGGTGGAAACCTTCCACTCCCTGCAGGGCGAGGGAGTTCACGCTGGACGCAGCGCCTTCTTCATCCGGCTGGCCGGCTGCTCGGTGGGCTGCAGCTGGTGTGACACCAAGCACTCCTGGCCGGCGGACGCCCATCCCCTCTGTCGCTTCCAGGATCTGGCGGCGAGCGCCGCCTTGGCGGCAGCCGAGGGTGCTGCCTTCGTGGTGATCACCGGTGGTGAACCCCTGCATCACAACCTCGATCCGCTCTGTGAGGCCCTGCGGCAAGGATCCGGCGCCGGCCCTTCGCCGATCCCCCTGCACCTGGAAACCAGCGGCGTCGACCCGCTCAGCGGCCGCTTCGAATGGATCACCCTCTCGCCCAAGCGCCACCGGCCGCCCACCGCCGAGCTGCTGGCCGCCTGCCATGAGCTCAAGGTGGTGATCCACGAGATCGCTGATCTGGCCTTCGCTGAGACGATGGCTGCCGCCGTGTGCTCCGCCCGCCCGGTGGAGGGAGCGCTGCCCCAGCTGTTGCTGCAACCTTCCTGGGGGAGCGCGGCGGGTCAGGAATTGGCGGTCCAGCACGTGCGGCGCAATCCAGCCTGGCGCCTCAGCCTGCAGAGCCACAAATGGCTGGGCGTTCGCTGAAGGCCGGCCTCAGCGATCCCGCAAACTGTGAGCGAGTGAGCAACGCGGGCGTGGACAAGCTGCAGAGCCTTCGGGGCATGGTGGATCTGCTGCCGGAGCAGATGCCCCTGTGGCAGCTGATCGAAGCGACGTTCCGCTCCCAGTTCGAGCGGGCCGCCCTGCGGGAGATCCGCACGCCGTTGCTGGAGGTCACCGAGCTGTTTGCCCGCGGCATCGGCGAAGCCACCGATGTGGTGGGCAAGGAGATGTACACCTTCCAGGACCGTGGGGAGCGCAGCTGCACCCTGCGGCCCGAGGGCACCGCCTCGGTGGTGCGCGCCGCCCTGCAGCATGGCCTGCTCAGCCAGGGGCCCCAGCGCCTCTGGTACACGGGGCCGATGTTCCGCTACGAGCGTCCCCAGGCCGGGCGGCAGCGCCAGTTCCACCAGGTGGGAATCGAGTGTCTGGGATTTGCCGACCCCCGCAGCGACGCGGAGGCGATCGCGATCGCCTGGGACCTGCTCAGCGAGCTTGGGGTCGGCGGCCTGGCGCTGGAGCTCAATTCCCTCGGCGATCCCGCCGACCGTGCCGCCTACCGCACGGCCTTGGTCGCTTGGCTGGAGGAGCGCCGCGAGCTGCTCGATGCGGAGTCCAGGGAGCGGATCAGCACCAATCCCCTGCGCATCCTTGACAGCAAGAACCCCGACACCCAGGCCGTGCTGGCTGAGGCACCGCTGCTGATCGACAGCCTGAGCGACGCCAGCCGTGAGCGCTTCGAGGCGGTGCGCCGCTGCCTCGAGGCGCTGGAGATTCCTTACCAGCTCAGCCCCCGCCTGGTGCGGGGCCTCGACTACTACACCCACACGGCCTTCGAGATCACCAGCAGCCAGCTCGGGGCCCAGGGCACCGTCTGCGGCGGCGGTCGTTACGACGGCCTGATCGAGCAACTGGGCGGGGCTCCCACGGCGGCGATCGGCTGGGCGATCGGCCTGGAGCGGCTGGTGTTGCTATGCGCCCAACGGGACGCGGCAGGGGGTGCGCTCCCTACGGTGCCGGTGCCGGATGTGTACGTGGTCAGCCGCGGCGAACAGGCGGAACGCCAGGCGCTGGTGCTCTCCCGCCAGCTGCGGCAGGCCGGCCAGATGGTGGAGCTTGATCTCACCGGGTCCGCCTTCGGCAAGCAGCTCAAGCGGGCCGATCGCTGCGGGGCCCCCTGGGCTGTGGTGATCGGCGAGGGGGAAGCGGAGCAGGGGGTGGTGCTGCTCAAGGACCTGCGCCGCAGCGCTGATTCGCCTGAAGAGGAACGGTTGCGGCCAGTTGAACTTCTCAGGCGACTGGGTGATCCATCCATATGAGATGCTCCTCAAGGATGAAGTCCACCCCACGTTCTGCCCCGTGATGACAGTCCGGACCATTTGCTGCATCGGCGCGGGTTATGTGGGTGGACCTACGATGGCGGTGATCGCCGACCGCTGCCCGCAGATCCAGGTCACTCTCGTTGACCTCAATGCCGAAAGGATTGCCGCCTGGAATGATGCCGATCTGGGCCGACTCCCTGTTTATGAGCCAGGACTGGCAGATGTGGTAGCCCGCTGCCGTGGTCGCAATCTCCACTTCACCACCGAGGTGGATGGGGCGATTGCAGCGGCCGACATGGTTTTTCTCTCGGTGAATACTCCTACGAAGAGAAAGGGCCTCGGGGCCGGGCAGGCGTCCGATCTGCGCTGGATCGAGGCCTCCGCCCGCCAGGTGGCCGCCCAGGCCCGAGGGCACACGATCGTTGTGGAGAAGAGCACCCTGCCGGTGCGCACCGCTGAAACGATTCAGGCCATTCTCTCTGCCGCCCAGGAAGGCACTGAGAGCGAACCGAAATCATTTTCGGTGCTCTCCAACCCTGAGTTTCTGGCGGAGGGAACGGCCATCTCCGATCTGGAAAACCCTGACCGTGTCCTGATCGGCGGCGATGATCCGGGCTCCATCGATGCTCTGGCTGAGATCTACTCCCACTGGGTCAATCCTGAGCGGATTCTGCGCACCAACCTCTGGAGCAGTGAACTGTCCAAGCTCACGGCCAATGCCTTCCTGGCCCAGAGAATATCCTCGATCAACGCCATCGGGGCCCTCTGTGAGGCCACCGGCGCTGATGTCAAGGAGGTGGCCCGGGCCATCGGCTCTGATTCCCGCCTCGGATCGAAATTTCTCTCGGCCGGTCCTGGTTTCGGCGGCAGTTGCTTCCGCAAGGACATCCTCAACCTCGTCTATCTCTGCCGTCACTACGGCCTGGAACCGGCGGCCCAGTACTGGGAGCAGGTGGTGGAACTCAACAGCTGGCAGCAGCAGCGCATCGCCCGGCTGGTAGTGAGTCGGCTGTTCGGCAACGTCAGCGGCAAGCGCCTGGCGGTGCTGGGGTTCGCCTTCAAGGCCGACACCAACGACACCCGCGAATCACCGGCCATCAGCATCTGCCGCGATCTGCTCGAAGAAGGGGCGCATCTGGCGATTCATGACCCGAAAGTGGGAGTCGATCAGATCACCAGCGACCTGGGCCAGGGGGCCAGTGCCCCCGGTCTTGGCCTGGCTGATGAGGGCAGCTGGCAGCCTGCGGCCAGTGTGCTTGAGGCCGTGGAGGGTGCCGACGCGGTGATCGTGCTCACGGAATGGGGTCATTTCGCGCAACTCGACTGGCCGGCGATCGCCGCACGCATGCGCCGGCCCGCCTGGCTGTTTGACGTGCGCGCGGTGACCGATGCTGAGGCGGCCCGGGTGGCTGGACTTAGGATCTGGGTAGTGGGAGAAGGTTGAATCGATGGCTCCACCCTCCCTGCGTCATCTCGTCACCGGCGGCGCCGGCTTTGTGGGTTCCACCCTCGTCGATCGGTTGATGGAGGCCGGCGAGGAGGTGATCTGCCTCGACAACTACTTCACCGGATGCAAGGCCAATGTGGCCCGCTGGATCGGCCATCCCCACTTTGAGCTGATTCGCCACGACGTCACTGAGCCGATTCGTCTGGAAGTTGATCGGATCTGGCATCTGGCCTGTCCGGCTTCACCGCGGCACTACCAGTCGAACCCGATCAAGACCGCGAAGACGAGCTTTCTGGGCACCTACAACATGCTCGGGCTGGCCAGCCGGGTGGGGGCACGGCTGTTGCTGGCCAGCACCAGTGAAGTGTATGGCGATCCAGAGGTGCATCCCCAGCCTGAGAGTTATCGCGGCAGTGTGAATCCCATCGGAATTCGCTCCTGCTACGACGAGGGCAAGCGCATCGCTGAAGCTCTCTGCTTCGATTACATGCGCATGCATGGTACGGAGATTCGTATAGCCAGAATCTTCAACACCTATGGCCCGCGCATGGCCCCCGATGATGGGCGTGTGGTCAGTAATTTCATCGTGCAGGCTCTGCGCGGCCAGCCCTTGACTCTCTATGGCGATGGTAGCCAAACCCGCAGTTTCTGCTACGTGAATGATCTGGTGGAGGGGCTGATCCGGCTGATGAACGGCCACCACACGGGCCCGATCAACATCGGCAACCCTGGTGAATTCACGATCCGGCAACTGGCGGAGCAGGTGCTTGAACGCATCAACCCTGAGTTGCCTCTGACTTATCTGCCCCTGCCCCAGGATGACCCCCTTCAGCGCCAACCTGTGATCGATCTGGCCCGCGCTGAGCTGGGCTGGGAACCGCAGGTGCCCCTTGAAGAGGGGCTCGGTTCCACGATTGCTCATTTCCGCACCGTGCTGGGTCTCGAGTAGCCATGACATGACGGCGCCGAGGATAGTGCTGGTGACCGGCGCAGCCGGTTTTGTCGGAGCTGCGGTCACCGAGGCGCTTCTGCGTCGTGGCGAGCGAGTGGTGGGTCTCGACAACCTCAACGCCTACTACGATCCGGCCCTGAAGCAAGCCCGGCTCAGCCGCTTGCAGAGCATGTCGGCCTCGGATCAGGAGAGCGGTTTCCGCTTCCGGGAGCTTGATCTTGAGGACGGGACCGCCATGGCGGCGTTATTCGAGAGCGAACGCCCCCGCGCCGTGATCCATCTGGCCGCCCAGGCGGGGGTGCGTTATTCGATCGAGAATCCGGCGGCCTATATCCAGAGCAACCTGGTGGGCTTCGGGAACATCCTGGAGGGTTGCCGCCACCAGGGTGTGGAGCACCTGGTGTATGCCTCCAGCAGCTCGGTGTACGGCGGCAACCGGCGCATGCCTTTTTCTGAGCAGCATCCTGTCAATCATCCGGTGAGCCTCTACGCCGCCACCAAGAAGGCCAATGAATTGATGGCCCACACCTACAGCCACCTCTACGGGCTGCCGGCCACGGGTCTGCGCTTCTTCACCGTCTATGGCCCCTGGGGGCGGCCCGACATGGCGCCGATGCTGTTCGCCAAAGCGATCCTCGCGGGAGAACCGATCCGGGTGTTCAACCACGGCCGCATGGAGCGCGACTTCACCTACATCGACGATGTCGTGGAGGGAGTGATCCGCTGCCTCGACAAGCCGGCCAGTTCAGACCCGGCCTTCGATCCGCTGGATCCGAATCCGGCCACGGCGGCGGCCCCCCACCGGCTGTTCAACATCGGCAACAGCCAGCCCACTCCGCTGCTGCGGTTCATCGAAGTGCTCGAAGACACTCTCGGTGTGAAAGCCATCCCCCAGTTCGAGCCGATGCAACCCGGGGATGTGGCCGCCACCGCCGCCGACACATCAGCCCTGGAGGCCTGGGTGGGCTTTGCGCCCCACACCCCGCTGGAGGTGGGCATCGGCCATTTCGCCCGCTGGTATCGCGACTACTACGGGGTTTGAGCTCATCGCCATCAAAAAAAGGCCCCATCGGGGCCCCTGATCGTTGCTGCTGAGAATTCAGGCCGAACCGACGCCCACGTAGGAGCCGTAGAAGAACAGGCCCACGACGAAGATGACGGCGATGCCGCCGGCCGTGGCCACGAGCCAGAGGGGGAGAACCCCTTCGGTCCAGCGGCTCTTCCAGGCCACCGCGGGTCGGCCATCGGGAAGGCGGTCGGGTAAACGACCGTCTGGTAAACCGGATTTCTTGCCGCTCATGGCTGTGTCTCCCGATCAGTTGAAGAAATAGCTGGTGAACAGCACGCCGATAACGAACACGAACAGCAGGCCCAAATAAAGGCTGGTGCGGTTCAGTTCGACCGGCAGGTTGTTCGGGTTGGGATTGCGCTGCATGGCGGAATTCAGCGACGGACGAACTGCATGGCCGCGAGGGCACCCAGGAAAAAGACCGTGGGGATCCCCAGCGCATGCAACGACAACCACCGAACCGTGAAGATCGGATAGTTGCGGGGCGTGGTGCTCGGTGACTGGGTCATGGCCTATTGCAAGCGCAGATCGAGCTGGCTCTTGCCTTCGTAGCGCTTGCTCACCACGGGTGCCTTGGCTTCCTGGGCCTGGAAGTAGGCATCGGGGCGAGGCGTACCGAAGGCGTCGTAAGCCAGACCGGTGGAGACGAACAGGAAGCCCGCCAAGAAAATCGCCGGCAAGGTGACGGCGTGGATCACCCAATAACGGATGCTCGTAATAATCTCGAAGAACGGACGTTCTCCGGTGGAGCCGGCAGCCATAGCAGCGGGCAATTCAGCTCGTTGATCTTAGGCCTTGGCGGTGGGGCGGAGCGGGCGCTCCGCCAGGTTGGTTACACAGGGATGCAGTCAGCCCACCCAGCGCAGCAGGTTGCCCCGCTCCCCCAGCAGGAAGCCCTTGCCATCGCCGTTGAAGACGATCCGGGTGAAGTTGGTGGGCTGAGCGCCCCCCAGGGGATCCCGCTTCCAGCTGGAGCCCCCGTCTTCGCTCACCAGCAGGGTGCCGCTGCCGCCGCCGGCCCAGATGGCGCCGTTGGGATCCCAGGCCATGTCGAGGTAGCCGTAGCCGTTGGTGATCGGGATCACCGGCTTGCTCCAGGCCTCCACATCGGTGGCATCGGCGTTGAAGCGCAGCTGGGCGCCGCGGGTGACCATCCAGAGGTTGCCGTCGGGCTGGAAGCCCATGCTCTGCAGCCGCTGGCTGCTGATGCGCTGGTGGGGCACCCAGGTGGCCTGGCCTGGCCCCCAGGTGGCGAAGAAATTGCCCAAGCTCGAGACGCTCACGTAGCGGCCATCGGCGGCGCGGCGCAGGTCGCGCACGGCGCCGGCGGCATCGCTCACCTCGGCCTGCCAGCTGCCGCCGCCATCACTGGTGCGGTAGATGGCGCCCACCGTGGTGGCCAGCTCGGCCTTGCCCTTCTCCAGGGCCGTGATCAGGTAGGGATCACCAGGCAGCTTGGTGTCGAGCAGCAGGCGCTCCCAGTTCTGGCCCCCGTCGGTGCTGTGCAGCAGCAGGCCCGGCTGGCCGGCGATCCAGCCCTCCTTGCCGCTGAAGTCGATGCTGAGCAGGCGGAAGTTTTCGTCTTCCGGTAGAGCGAGGGCGCGGGCCTCCCAGCTGGCACCTCCATCCTCGGTTTCGAGGATCAGACGGTTGCTGCCCACCAGGAAGCCGTGCCTGTCGTCGGTGAAAGCCAGGTCAAGGGGATTGGAGCGGGTCTCGAGGGTGACGGGCTGCCAGGGGCTGCTGGCCGCCAGGGGCAGGCCGGTGGTGACGCAGCCGCCGAGGCCAAAGGCCAGGCCCACGGCCAGCACCAGGCCGAGCAGGGAAGAGAACAGGCGTTTCACAGGACTCAACGGAGGGAATAGAGAGAGAGGAAGAAGGCGAAGGCCAGGGCGAAGCCCCCGAAGATCAGCACGTTCTTCTGGCCGGGGGTGAGCTTGTTCACGCCGAGGCCGAAGTTGAGGTTCTCCTCGAAGCCACTGGGCTTGTTGCGTGGACCGATGTCGCGGAAGGCGCCGACGCGGCTGCGGCAGACCGGGCAGCGAAAGCCGATCGGATCCAGCTCCGTGAACGGAACCCCCGGGGCGATGGCCAGTTTGCGGATGCCCTCCTCGGGGTCGTAGACGAAGCCGCAGCTGCGGCACTCGTAGCGGTGGGTGTCGGGATCGCTGGGCTCCACTGAGGCTCGTTCGTCGTCGCTGTCGTGCCCGTTGACCATGGCGCTGGTCCCACTGCCGTCAGATCGGACTCTATCCAGGCGATCTCTGCCCGCGGATGCCAGACTGCGCCGCAGGTTGGGCCCGTTCATGTTCGTGCTTCCCGGCTACGACGCCTTTCTGGGATTCCTGCTGATCGCAGCGGCTGTTCCCGTCCTGGCTCTGGTCACCAACAAGCTGGTGGCTCCCAAATCGAGGGCTGGCGAGCGCCGCCTCACCTACGAATCCGGGATGGAGCCGATCGGGGGTGCCTGGATCCAGTTCAACATTCGTTATTACATGTTCGCTCTGGTCTTCGTCATCTTCGACGTCGAGACCGTCTTCCTCTATCCGTGGGCTGTGGCGTTCCATCGCCTGGGCCTGCTGGCCTTCATCGAAGCCCTCATCTTCATCTCGATTCTCGTGGTGGCCCTCGCCTACGCCTGGCGCAAGGGTGCCCTCGAGTGGAGCTGAATCCCAGCCATCCGGACCCTCGACCAGCCGAACGATGACCCTCACACCGACCAGCCCCGGCAGCAGCGAGGCCCCCTCGATCGAGGCCCTGCGCGATCTGCGCGCCGCCACCTGCAACCCGGTGGGCGCCCCCACGGTCACCTCGGATCTCTCCGAGAACGTGATCCTCACCAGCCTCGATGACCTGCACAACTGGGCGCGGCTCAGCAGCCTCTGGCCCCTGCTCTACGGCACGGCCTGCTGTTTCATCGAGTTCGCGGCCCTGCTGGGCTCCCGCTTCGACTTCGACCGTTTCGGCCTGGTGCCCCGCTCCAGCCCGCGCCAGGCTGATCTGCTGATCACCGCCGGCACCGTGACGATGAAGATGGCGCCGGCCCTGGTGCGGCTCTATGAGCAGATGCCCGAGCCCAAGTACGTGATCGCCATGGGCGCCTGCACGATCACCGGCGGCATGTTCTCCGCCGACTCCACCACCGCCGTGCGCGGCGTCGACAAGCTGATCCCGGTGGACCTCTACATCCCCGGTTGCCCGCCTCGGCCCGAAGCCATCTTTGATGCGGTGATCAAGCTGCGCAAGAAGGTGGGCAACGAGGCCCTGGCTGAACGCGGCAACCTGCTGCCCACCCACCGCTACCTCACGATCGAGCACGCCATGAAGGCGGTGGAGCCGATCGTGACCGGTGCCTATCTGCGGGCGGAGTCCCAGAAGGCCGCCATTGCCGCCGGTGCCGGCCTGCCCCTGGCCACCCCCGAACCCGAAGCCCTCGAAGCCACCCGCGCCTCCAGCGATGCCTGATCCCACCACCGAGCTCAGCCCCGCCCCGATCGGCGCCGTCAGTCAGTGGCTGACCAGCCAGGGCTTCGACCACCAGCCCCTGCCCGCCGACCACCTCGGCGTGGAGATCATCGGCGTGGAGCCGTTGTTCCTGCCGGTGGTGGCGGCGGCCCTCAAGGCCTCGGGCTTCGACTATCTGCAGTGCCAGGGCGGCTACGACGAAGGCCCGGGCGGGCGTCTGGTCAGCTTCTATCACCTGGTCAAGCTGGCGGCGGCGCTGGAGCAGGGCCCATCCCCCTCGAAGCCCCCTGAAGAAGTGCGCTTGAAGGTGTTCCTGGAGCGCACCAGCGCCCTCACCATTCCTACTCTCTACGGCCTCTTCCGTGGTGCCGACTGGCAGGAGCGTGAAACCTTCGACATGTTTGGCATCACCTATTCAGGCCACCCCCATCCCAAGCGCCTGCTGATGCCCGAAGACTGGAAGGGCTATCCCCTGCGCAAGGACTACGTCCAGCCAGATTTCTACGAGATGCAGGACGCCTACTGAGCTGGGCACCATTCAGCCTTGCTCACTGAGCTTTGCTGCTGAGCCAGTCGAGATCGGGGCTGGATTTCTGGCCCTTGGATTTGCGGTAGAAGCGCATCACGGCGTGGGCGAGGCCACGGGAATCGTGGCGCAGGGTGTCGTTCGGCCGTGAGCCCTGCAGGGGGGCGAGGGTCACGTCGTAGCCGGCCGCCCGCAGCTGCCGTTGGTCGCAGAGCACCGGTTCCGCTCCCCTGGCGCGGTAGTGCTCCAGCAGGGCGAGGTCCTGGAGCGGTTCCTGGGCGAGCACCGCCGGGAACAGCCGCTTGTGCACCCCGAGGCTGGCCAGCTGGGCTTCGATCGCCCGCAGGTGTCCGCCCACATCCAGCCGGTCGGTTTCTCCGGGCTGGGTCATCAGGTTGCAGATGTAGAGCTTCGGCGCCTTGGAGCGGATGATCGCCTGCACCAGCTCCGGCACCAGCAGGTTGGGGAGCAGTGAGGTGTAGAGGCTGCCGGGCCCGAGGATGATCAGCTCGGCATTGGCGATGGCCTCGATCGCCCGGGGCAGGGCCGGCGGTCGCTCGGGGATGCAGCCCAGGCGCACGATCGGGCTGGGGGAGTGGCCGATCTTCGATTCGCCCTCGATGCGCTCGCCGTTCTCCAGCTCCGCCCAGAGGCGCACGTCGGCGTTGGTGGCCGGCACCACCTGGCCCTGCACCGCCAGCACCCGGCTGCTGGCGGTGATCGCCGACTCCAGGCTGCCGGTGATGGCCGTGAGCGCCGTGATGAAGAGGTTGCCGAAGCTGTGGCCCTCCAGCCCATTGCCCGCCTTGAAGCGGTACTGGAACAGGCGGGTGAGCAGCGGTTCCTCCCGGGCCAGGGCCGCCAGGCAGTTGCGGATGTCGCCCGGCGGCTGCACCCCCAGCTCGCGCCGGAGCACACCGCTGCTGCCGCCGTCATCAGCAACGGTGACGATGGCTGTGATATTGCTGCTGTAGCGCTTGATGCCGCTGAGAAGGGTGGAGAGGCCGGTGCCACCGCCGATCGCCACGATGTTCGGGCCCCGGTTGAGCCGCCGCTGGGCCAGCAGGGCATCCACCAGCACCGTGTCCTTCTCGGGGGCCAGGGCCTGCTGGATCGAGTCGAAGCTGCGGCTCTGGCCCCAGATCACCAGGGCCCCCCCGGCGATCAGCACCAGCGGACCGGTGAAGCCCCGCGGCAGCACCCGCGCCACGTTGGTGATCAGCCAGGTGAGCGACTCCAGCATCCAGTAGATGGGCTTGAGATCGGCCAGGATGGCGGCTCCCAGCAGCGCCAGCACCAGCCCGAGGCCCGATGTGAGCATCCAGCGCTTCACCACCAGCCCTGGTTGCAGCCAGCGCACGGCCCGCTTCGAGCGGCTCATCAGGTCTTGCTGGCGCAGGTCGCCGCGGCCCATCCAGCCGGGACGTTTGACCTGCCGGCGCGGGCGACGGGGGGGCTTGGTGGGGCGCTGGGAGGTCAAGCCGTTGGGGCGTTACGCCACAGCACAGAGCAAGTGGAACTGTACGGAGGAAATGCCGGGATGAACCGATCCCCCGCCCACGCGCCCGCCGACGGCCCTGACACGCCCGTGCTGGAGCTCGATGGCGTGGGCATGCGCTGGGGCAACAACCGGGTGCTCGATGGCCTCAGCCTCAGCCTGGGGCGGGGGGAGAGGCTGGCGGTGGTGGGCCCCTCGGGCACGGGCAAATCGACGGTGCTGCGCATCCTCGCCGGCCTGCTGCTGCCCACGGCGGGGGAGCTGCGGCTGCACGGCGCCCCCCAGCGCTACCTGCGGCTCGACCAGCTGCGTCCGCCGGATGTGCGCCTGGTGTTTCAGAACCCGGCCCTTCTGGGCTCGCTGACCGTGCGCGAGAACGTGGGCTTTCTGCTCTACCGCCACAGCACGCTGAAGGAGGCTCAGATCCGTCAGCGGGTCGGCCGGGCCCTGGAGGCCGTGGGGCTCTCGGGCATCGAGGAGCGGCTGCCCGGCGAGCTCAGCGGCGGCATGCAGAAACGGGTGAGCTTCGCCCGCGCCCTGATCGAGGATCCTGGCCAGCCGGCGGGGCAACATCCGATCCTGCTGTTCGATGAGCCCACCGCCGGGCTCGATCCGGTGGCCTGCACCCGCATCGAGGACCTGATCGTGACCACCACCCAGGTGGCGGCGGGCTGCTCGGTGGTGGTCAGCCATGTGATGACCACAATCGTGCGCTCGGCCGAGCGGGTGGCGATGCTCTACGAGGGGCATCTGCAGTGGCTGGGTTCCGTTCAGGACTTCGTCCGTACTGATAATCCTTATGTGGTCCAGTTTCGAACCGGTAGCCTGAGCGGACCGATGCAACCGGCGGAGATCTAGAGCCCCATGCGTCGCAGTGTGCGAGAGGCCATCGTTGGATTTTCGCTGCTGGCGGCCGTGGTGGGCGGAGCGGGTTTCTGGTTCTGGCTCCGGGGCATCTCCCTCAGCCAGAGCAACTGGATCCTGAAGGTGAGCTTCCAGGATGCCGCCGGCCTGGCGGATCGATCAGCGGTGATCTTCCGCGGCGTGCAGGTGGGCAGCGTGCGCAAGATCAGGACCACCTCCGCGGCGGTGCTGGCTGAACTGGAGATCAGCGACCCCACCCTGCGCCTGGCGCGCCCCACCCTGGCCCAGGTGCAGACCGGCTCTCTGCTGGGCGGTGATGCCCAGGTGTCGCTGATCAGCACCGGCAATCCCCTGCCCGAGGATGGCCCCCTGCCGCGGGCCAAGGACTGCGACAACACGGTGATGGTCTGCGCCGGCAGTGAGCTCAAGGGCGTCACCGCCGCCAGCCTCAACAGCGTCACCGAGCTGATGCAGCGCCTGCTGTCCCAGGTGGAGGAGAAGCAGATCGTGGAGGAGATGGCCCGCACCACCCGCAGCTTCGATGCCACCTCCAAGGAGGCCACCCAGTTTCTGCAGCGGGCCCAGGTGCTGGTGGCCGAGCTGAAGCGCTCGGTGGGCAAGGCCGATCCGATCCTGGCCAACCTCAATGTCGCCACGGCCGAAGCGGCGGCGGCCAGCCGCCATGTGCGCAATGTCACGGCCGCGCTCGACAACCCCAAGACCCTGGCCCAGCTCAAGACCACCGTGGGCAACGCCGAGCGGCTCACCGCCCGCATTGATGCCGTCGGTGGGGATGTGAACAAGCTCACCAGCGATGCCGTGTTCATGGACGGCGTGCGCAGCGTGGCCATCGGCCTCGGCCAGCTCTTTGATGAGCTCTACCCCGCCCAGACGGGCCTGGCCAAGGACAAGGCCGACGCCGAGGCGAAGAAGACGGCAGCGCCTAAGCCCCGTTGAGGGCGTCGAGGGCAATGGCGGCGATCGCCTGATCACTGGCCTTGGGCAGCTGCACGTACTTGCCACCGGCCGCCTGGGCCAGGTCTTTGCCCATGCCGCTGCCGATGAACTTGCGCTCGGTGTCGATCACCAGCAGCTTGATGCCCAGGGCCCGGTAGCGGCCGGCCACCTGGATCACCTCCTCCTTGAGGTCGACGGGCTCGTCGCCCTCCAGCTGCGGCTGGCCCAGGGAGCGGGAGAGGGGCACGTTGCCGCGACCATCGGTGATCGCCACCACCACCACCTGGCCGAGATCGCCGGTGGCCAGGGCGTTGGCGGCCACCCGGGCCGCCTGGGTGAGGCCGTGGGCCAGGGGGGAGCCGCCGCCGCAGGGCATCTGCTCCAGCCGGCGGCGGGCGGCGGTGATCGAGCGGGTGGGAGGCAGCAGCACCTCGGCCTGCTCGCCGCGGAAGGGGATCAGGGCGACTTCGTCGCGGTTCTCGTAGGCCTCGGTGAGCAGGCGGATCACGGCCCCCTTGGCGCTCTGCATGCGGTTGAGGGCCATCGAGCCGCTGGCATCCACCAGGAAGATCACCAGGGAGCCGGCCTTGCGCTGCAGCTGCTTGGCCCGCAGGTCGCCCTCCTCCACTATCACGGCGCGGTGGGGTTCGCGGGCGCGGCGCGCTTTCTGATAGGGGGCGGCGGCCCGCAGGGTGGCGTCCACGGCGATGCGGCGCACGGGGCCGCGGGGCAGCATCGGCTTGACGTAACGGCCTCGGCTGTCGGAGAGCACCACCGAGCGCTTGCCGCTGCCGCCGCTGCGGGATTTGGCGGCGGCGAAGAGCAGCAGGTCGGGATCGATGGCGATCGCCTCGGGATCGAGCAGAAACTCCTCGGGCACCTGGGGCGGGGCCTGGTCTTCGGGGCTGTCGGGCTCGTCGTCGTTGTCGGGCTCCGGCGGTTCCTGCTCGGGCGGCTCGGGGCTCTCCGGCTCGGGTGGCTGCTCCCCCTGAGGCGGTGGCGGCGGCGGTGGTGGCTCCAGCGGTTGCTCGGGATCGGGCGGCGGCAGCTGCAGCGCCCGCGGGGCGATCACCAGGCGCACGGCCACCTGCAGGTCGTCGGCATCCACGGCATCGCGGCCGCTGAGGGCGGCATGGGCCCGCGCCACCCGCACGGCGTAGAGCTCGGAGCGGTGGCCCTCGACGCCGCCGCGCAGGGCCTCCTGCACCAGGTAGACGATCTGCTCGCGGGCGATCGTCACATCGGGCAGCCACTGGCGGGCCAGCAGCAGCTGGGTGGCGAGGGCGTCGGTTTCCTCCTGCCAGCGGGCGCGGAAGCCTTCGCTGGAGCTGCCGTGGTCGAGGGCGGAGTTGGTGATCGCCACCCGCTGCTCGATCTCCAGCAGTTGGTTGGCCGAGAGGGCAATGGCGAAGCGATCGAGCAGGTGGTCGCGCACCGCCCCCTCCTCGGGGTTGTAGGTGGCGATCAGCAGGGTGCGGCAGGGGTGGGAGAGGCTCAGCCCTTCGCGCTCGATCCTGTTTTCTCCTGAGCCCACCGCCGCCAGCAGCAGGTTGGTGATGCCGTCGTCGAGCAGGTTGAGCTCATCGACGTAGAGCACGCCCCGGTGGGCTTCGGCCAGCAGGCCGGGCTGGAACACCGGCGCTCCGGCGGCCAGGGAGGCGGTCACATCCACCGAGCCCACCAGCCGGTCTTCGGTGACACCGAGGGGCACCTGGATGAAGGGGGCGGGAATCACCGCGGTGGGCAGCAGCGCCGTGGGGTCGGCTCCGGTTGGATCACCGCCCAACTGGGTGATGCGGCTGTGAATGGTGGCGTCCCAGTCGTCGGGCCGCTGGGGATCAACATTGAGGCGGCGGCAGGCCTCACCGAGCGCCAGCACATCAATCGGCGGCAGCAGGGCATGCAGGCCCCGGGCCAGCACCGATTTGCCGGTGCCGCGGCCACCGGCGATCACGACGCCACCCAGGCCCGGATCCACCGCCGCCAGCAGCAGGGCCAGCTTGAGGGTGCCGTGGCCGGTGATGGCCGCCAAGGGGAAGGAGCTGGTGCCCGCCGCTCTGGCACCAGCTGCGGAGGCTGCGGACCCGCTGACGACCATGGGGGCGGATGCCTGGAGAGTGGACAGAGTCAGTCTGGCCGATGGGCCGTTGGGCCCCTAGAAGCGCGACATCGCTTTGATCTTGGCGAGTTTGTCGGCGTCGAGGCCGTCCAGTTCCTGGAGTTCCAGCAGGTTGTCTTTCACCAGGCTGGCGAAGACGAAAAGGATGCCCTCGAGGCGGAAATCGAAGCGCCCTTCCATGACGTGGCGCTGGGTGCTGAGATAATCGTGCAGGCGCCAGAGAGCCTCGGCTGTGCTGATGGAATCGGCCTCACGCCGCACGGTGCCGATCACCGACTGAACGGCACGGCCGTAGGCGCAACTGAAGGCCTCTTCCGCGATGGCCTGTTCGCTGTCGCTCCAGGTGATCAGTGCCGACTCAACCATGATGTCTTCCTTGATACAGGACTTTATCGCGGCAGGACCAGCGGCGCGAGCTGCATGGATTGCGGGGAGAGGGACGGGCGATACCGGCGCATCCCAGGCAGTTGGAACCAGGCGCTGGTTGGGAACTCGTGGTGCTCCCAGTGATAGCCAAAATGGAAACAGGCCAACAGGGAAAGCCATACCGGTAACTCCAGGCTGCGGGCCTGGTGGTGATGGCTCTGGCCTTCTCCCTGGCGGTGGGGCAGGTAGGTCCCGAAGACGAACAACTGCAGCGAACTGATCAGCAGCGGCAGGGTGCAGACCAGCAGCACCGACACCGGAGCCATGGCACCGGAGGGTGCGGCCAGCAGGGCGAGAAGGGTCCAGCCCCCCAGCAGGCGCAGCATCTGGCCAGCGGAGAGGTAGGTGGCCATGAAGTGGATGAACCAGCGGAGCAAGCCACCGCCCTGAAGGGGCTGGTGGTCGGGATCGCGGACGCTGCCCGGAGCCTGGTGGTGGCGCAGGTGGTTGATGCGGCAGGCGCCGTAGGGAAGGCCGGCGTAGAGCCAGAGGGCCCACTGCCCCAGCTGATGGTTGAGCCGAGGCCGGCCGGGCAGCAGCAGGCCGTGCATGGCGTCGTGGCCGACGATGAACAGCCCGGTGTGCAGCACCGAGCGGATCACCACGGCCAGCAGCAGGACCGGCAGGGGCAGATGGACGAGATCAGCCTGGAGCAGGAGCACCAGGCTGAGGATCCAGGCCAGCAGGAGGGCACCGGCCAGCAGCAGGCCCTTGCCGGTGTCAGGGGGCGGGGCTGTGGCGAGGCTCAACGGGCGAACTTGAGCAGCTCGGCGGGCGACGCCAGCAGATCGATGGCCACGAAGTAGATCTTGCCGTCGGGATTGAGCAGGAAGCGCCAGGCCACATTCATGCCCACGCCGGCACCGAACCAGGGGGTCTGAACCTTGCCGGTGACCTTGATCTGAGTGAATTCGCCGTCGGCGGGTTCAGCAATGCCCGATTCAGGCAGAAGCTTCAGATTCTGACAGTCTTCGCGGAAGAAACGCAGGATGGCTTCCTTGCCCACGATCGGCTTCTGGAAGGGAGGCTGCAGCGCCCCATCCGGCAGAAACAGTTCAATCAGATTGTCGAAATCATTGGCGTTGAGCTGATCCATGTAGGCGCTCACCGTGGTGTTGTCGATACCGGCGATCGTCACCTTCTGGCGCTGGCCTTCAGGGGTGGGAGCCACCACGGGCTCACTGACGCGCTGGGTGAAGCCCTTGGAGGGGTCATAGCCCATGTCGACGACGAAGTTGCGCAGCAGGGTGATCTGCTGGCCCTGCTCAACGCTCTTGAGGGAGCTGAGCACGGAGGCGGCATTGGCGGAGAGCTGGTAGCCCTGGGGAATTGGAGCGACGATGCCGGCGGCCATCCACTCGCCGAGCTGATACCAGAAGCCCAGCTTGATGTTCACCGACCAGCCGGAGTAGGTGCGGCAGATGGGGGTGTCAGTGCTGTTGGCCAGGTCGCACATGACCTGGCTCTGCTGGGCAAAGCTCATCTCCTTCATTTCCCTGAGCACGCCCTCGGCGAACTGCATGCGGGCGGCGCCGGGGGCGGCGATGGTGATGGTCTTGCCCATCTCAAGGTAGGCGTACCAGATCAGGGCCAGCTGGTCTTCGGCGCTGAGTAGCCTGAAGCGGGCTGTGATGGCGGGAACCACATCCGCCGACAGTGTGTCGGGGAAGATCTGGGTGGCCTTCTCGAGCGTGAACATATGCGGTTGGTCCCTTTTGTTAAAGAGTTTTACAGACTCTAGGCGATGGGCTGCGAAGCTGGTATCACCACTTGCTCCACGTCCATCGCGTCGATGAGTCCGGGCCGACCGGAAATGGCCGACCCTCCAAGTTTCGGATCTACGCCAATCTGGAGAGATGCTCCGCTTCGTTCTTAACGTCCTGTGGTTCGTGCTCGGCGGCTTCGTGATGGGCCTGGGCTGGTGGCTGGCCGGCCTGGTGGCCGCCATCACGATCGTGGGTCTGCCCTGGGCGCGGGCCTGTTTCGTGATCGGCAACTTCTCCTTCTGGCCGTTCGGGCAGGAGGCGATCAGCCGCCGCGAGCTCACGGGCCGCAACGATTTCGGCACCGGTCCCCTGGGGCTGGTGGGCAACGTGATCTGGTTCCTGCTGGCCGGCTGGTGGCTGGCCATCGGCCACCTCAGCTCGGCCCTGGCCTGCTTCGTGACGATCATCGGCATCCCCTTCGGGATCCAGCACGTCAAGCTGGCGCTGATTGCCCTGGCGCCGATCGGCCTGAAGGTGGTTCCCACGGGAAGCCTGCCCCGCTCTCTGAGCTGAAGCGACAGCGCAGCAGAGCCAGGGCCTCATCGGGCAACCCCAGGAAGCGGTCGAGCCAGGCCTCGCCGCTGGGCTCGATCGTGGCCACCCCCACCAGCAGGGCCGTGCCGTCGGCGCCCAGGGGCTGGCCGCAGCACCGGTGCCGCCGGCTGCGCAGCTCGCCTGTCACCAGCTCGGTGGACACCAGCAGCGGTGGTGCCCGGTAGAGCGAACCCACGCCAAAGACAAAGCGCGCCTGGAAGCTCAGGGCCAGGCCGCCGCTGGCGGGATCGACAACGCCCTCCAGCCGCTGGGGCTCGATGCTGATGCTCAGTCCCGGCGGCAGGGGTACCCCCAGCAGGCGGGTGCTGCGCCAGTCCAGCGGAGGGATCTGCAGCTCCTGGGGTGGGAACTGCAGCGGCCAGGTGCCGTCGCTGGAGGCTGGCCCCAGCCGGGCGCTGCCGCCGCCGCCGCGGGCGTCGTAGCGGAACCGGGGATAGCCGGCGATCGTCAGGCCGCAACCCGCCAGGGTGCTCAGCTGCAGTGCGGCCGCCGGAACGCTCATCCCTGGCGCAGGGCTTCCAGTTCGCCGCGACCGTGGCACTGGGCCAGTTCGTCGTAGCCGCCGATCAGCTCGCCATCGACGAACACCTGGGGCACGGGCCCCTCGGCGGCGGGCTCGATCAGCCGGTGGGGAATGCCCAGGGTGCGCAGCATGCGCAGGGCGCGCCGGGAGAAGGGGCAACCGGAGCGCACGGCGATCGTCACCCGGGGCTCACTGGGTTCAGCAGGTTCACTGAGATCGGCGGGTTCACTGAGCTCACCGGCGCTGGGCTGGGCCGTTGCCAATGGCGACGTGTCGATCAGGCCCACCAGCAGATCGGCGCCTTTGAGCACCCGCGAGCCCGGCTCGAGGTGGCCGCCCCAGACGCGGCAGTCTCCATCGGAGAGGCTGAGGTGCAGGTGGACGCCCTCGGGGGAGACGGTGCCCTGCAGGGTGATGATTTCGAGCTCACCGCGCAGCACGGTGGGGCCGATCTTGCCGGGGCACTGGAAGGCCGCCTGGGCCAGGTTGCCCACCACGCCGAGCACGAAACCTGAGGCGTTCTGCTCCTGCGCCAGCTGCTCCAGCGACCGGCGCAGGTCGCTGCCGGGCTCGAGGTGGAGCGGCACAGAACGCATGGCAGCTGGAACCAGGGGGCGCGGCAAGGTTAGGCGGGTGGCAGCGGCCCAGTTCCTGGGCTGAGCGGGGCCGAGAGGATCGGCAGCCGTGGATGCTGCAGCTGGAGCCCCAGCTCCCGCAGACGGCGGTTCGAGAGTCTGCGGGCAGGCGCCAGCTCAGCGGCAGGGCCGGCGGGTGTCCCTCCGGCGTCGGCGTTGTTGTCGCCCTCCCAGATCACCGGCTGGAGGCCGGCGGCCTGGCAGCAGCGGTCGATCAGCTCGCGCACGCTGATCGGTTCGTCGTCCACCAGGTTGATCAGTTCATCGAAGCCCTGCTCCACCGCCCACACCAGGGCGGCCACCACGTCGTCGCGGTGGATCCAGCTGATCAGTGACGCTCCGGTCCCCGCTCGGCGGCTGCCCGCCAGGGAGCGGAAGCGGGGTTCCAGATCGCGGCCGGGGCCATAGATCGCCCCCAGCCTCAGAATCGCGACACGGCGCTGGGGGGAGCGGCAGGCCAGCAGCCGTTCTTCGGCCTCCCGCAGGATGCGGGCGTGGGACTCAACGGGCTGGGGGGGCGTGGTTTCGTCCACCAGGCCCGTGGCCGCGCCATAGACCGAGCAGCTGCTGGTGTACACGAGCTGCTGGAGCCTGGGCAGCTGCGGCACCACGGCGGCCAGGGCCTCCATGCTGCGTAGGTAGGTGGCTTCGTAGCCGTCCGCATCCACCTGACGGCTGCCGCCGGGCGCCAGGCAGAACACGGCCGCCTCGCTCTGCTCCAGGGCCTCCCTGAGCTGATCGGGGTCGGCGGCATCCAGCAGTTGCACCGCATCGGCCAGGGGGGCCAGCTCCGCCAGCCGTTCGCTGCGGGTGGTGGTGACCCGCAGCCAGTGCCGGGCCTGCCCCTGTGGCTGCTGTTGCTGCTGCCAGTGGCTGGCCAGGGCCGAGCCCACATAGCCGCCGCCAACGATCGTGATCCGCATCAAGACAGTGCTGGCAGGCGAAAAGCTAGGGCGCCCTCAGCAGAGTGACGCCATCCCCAGCGCCTCTCCTGTTGCCATGACCGGCCACGACCGCCAGTGGGACCTCAACCGGCTCAACTTCGAGGGCCGCTGGTGTGGCACGAGCCGCTGGTATGAGCGCGCTGCCGACGGGCTGCTCGATCTCAGCACCCCCGTTGCGGTGATCGAGGACACCTGTTACGCCATCAGCTTCTCCGATCCCGACACCGGGCTGTGGGACGGCAGCGGCCTGCGCTTCGCGCCGGACGGTCGCCGCCAGCTGCCCCTCGCCCGCGCCAGCTACAACGGCGGGGGACAGTGCTGGCAGTTCCGCGGCGCCGCCGGCCAGTCGAGCCTGCTGCTGGACAGCAGGCAGCCCCGCTTCGGCCATGAAGTGAACCTGTTCCGCGGCCGCTCCCGCTCGATGCTGGTGCTGCTCTATGCCCCGGCGCCGGCCCCCGGCTGGCGGCTGCAGAGCCTGGGGGTGGTGCCCTTCCGCTGCAGCCTGGCGACCCCGCCGGATCCAGCGCGCCCCGCGGCCAGCGACTGGCGGGCCCTGCTGGCGGAGCAGGAGGGCTGGCCCGGTGAGCTGGAGCGCCTGGAGCCCCAGCGCTGGCCTGCCGCTGATCCAGAGCCGCAGCCGTGCCACCCCTTCCGCAGCAGCCAGTTCAGTGGCAACGGAATCAGCGCCGAGCCCAGCGCCTGCATCACCGCTGGATTTGCCGATGCCCTGATCTGCTCGCTGCCGGAGTGTCTGCCGCAGGGGGCCTTCGCGCTGCAGGTGGGCTGCCGCCTCGATGCCGACCACTTCCAGCAGGTGAGCATCCACTACGACAGCCAGCAGCGGCTGACGGCCTGGGAGCTGCGGCGCTTCCGCAGGCCCTGAGCCGGGAGGCCCCGTTCAGCCCAGCAGGCTGGCCTCGACGCTGAGGCCGGGCCCGAAGGCCAGGGCCACCCAGGGGCGCGGAGCGGCTGTGCGGCGCAGGCGCTCGAGGATGAACAGGATCGTGGCCGACGACATGTTGCCGAACCGGCGCAGCACGGCCGCCGAGGGCTCCACCTGGCTGGGGTTCAGCTCGGCGGCGGCGGCCACGGCCGTGAGGATGCGAGGCCCGCCGGGGTGCAGGGCCCAGGATCCGATCGAGGCAACGCTCTGGCCACGGGCGCTGAGCCAGCGCTCCAGCCAGGGCCGCAGGTGGGCGGCGATGGTGTCGGGCACCCGGGAGGAGAGGGTCATCTCGAAGCCGTGGTCGGTGATGGTCCACGACATCAGATCGCTGCTGCCGGGGATGAGCGTGGAGCCGGAGCCCAGCACCTGCAGCGGGGAGGCGTCTGCGGCAGAACCGCTGGCCACCAGGGCGCCGGCGCCGTCGGCGAAGAGGGAGTTGGCCACCACCTTCTCCGGATCCCAGCCGTAGTGCATGTGCAGGCTGCAGAGTTCCACCGAACAGAGCAGGACGCAGGCGCTCGGATCGGCTTCGACGAAAGCCCGCGCCACCCGCAGGCCGTTGAGGCTGCCGTGGCAGCCCATGAAGCCCACATGGGTGCGCTCCACATCGGGGTTCAGGGGCAGCTGGCCCATCAGGGCGAGATCGAAACCCGGCGCCTGGAAGCCCGTGCAGCTCACCGTCACCAGGTGGGTGATCCGCTCCGGGCCCAGGCCCGCGTCGGCCAGGGCGCGGCGGGCCACCTCCAGCGCCAGGGGTGCGGCATGGGTCTCGAAGCGGCGGATGCGTTCGCCCGTGGAGGGGCTGCTGTCGCCATAGAAGGGCAGGCGGCCCTCAATGCCGTCTCCGTGCTCGGCTGCTTCCAGCAGCACGCTGTGGCGGACGTTCACACCGGAGCGCCGCTGGATGCGTGCCAGCAGGGCGCCCCGCGCCGGCGTGGAGGCGGAGATGCGCTGGGCCATGGCCGCCGATTCTGCCTGGCTGATCTGGTGGCGGGGAACTGCGGTGCCGATGCCGAGGATGGTCATGGGCATGGCATCAGGCTCTGCGGCAGGGAGGGGAGGCGCTCTGCGGCCCAGAACAGGCCCCGGGCGCTGGCGGGATGGCGCAGGGCCAGGGCCAGGCTGCGGCAGACCAGCTGACGGCGGCCGATCCGCTGGCGGTGGGTGTGGATCCAGCGGCGTTCGAGCGCCGGCTGCCAGCGGCCGACCCCCTCCAGCGTCAGCGGCGTGACGGCGGCGGCGGCGGCCAGGGCCCAGCCCATGCCTTCCCCCGTGAAGGGCTCCACATAGCCGGCGGCATCCCCGAGCACCAGGAAGCGATCGCCGGCCAGGGGGGTGCTGCGGCGGCTGAGGGCGGCCGTGCTCTGCCAATCGGCGGCGGCCAGCTGGGGCAGGGCGGGGAAGCCGGCCTCCGCCAGCACCTGAGCGGCGGCGGCGGCGGCGCTGCCGGTCTCCTGCAACAGGGCGCGATCGAAGGCGGCGGCCAGGTTGAGGCTGCCGTCTTCCACCCGCACCAGCCCCACATAGCCCCGGCGGCCCACCGCCATGTGGATGCTGCCCTCCTCCCACTGCTGATCCGCGGCCTGATCCGCCGCCGCCAGCACGCAGCCGGCCCCCAGGCGCGAGCGGGGGTTGATGTGGGTGTGGGCGCCGGGCTCGTGCTCCAGGCAGCGGTGGGCCAGCCCCGCCGCCACCAGCACCACGGCCGCCTGCACCTGCTGCTGCCGCCACCCCTGACGCAGGTGGACGCAGCGGGCGTGGGCGCTGGCTGCACCCAGCTGCGCCGTGGTTTCAGGGCGGAACACGGCACCGGCGCCGATGGCGGCCTCCACCAGGGCCTGATCGAAGCGGTGGCGGGAGACGGCCCAGCCCGGCGGCAGGGCGCAGTTGGCCTGGCGGCCGCCCAGGCCCAGGCGCAGCCGCCGTAGGCGCAGCCCGCCGAGGCTCTCGAGCAGATGACCCTGGCCCACGGAGGCCAATGCCGCCTGGGCCTGGCCGTTGAAACAGGCGCCGCACACCTTCCAGCGCGGGAAGCGGCGCTTCTCCACCAGCAGCACCCGCAGGCCGCGGCGGGCCAGATCAAGGCTGGCGAGGGCACCGGCCGGACCGGCTCCGATCACCACCACGTCAAAGGAGTCTGCGGGGATGGTCTCAGCCACGGCACCAGCTCAACAGGTAACGCTCCGGCCAGCAGCGCTGCAGCCTGGCGCCCTGCAGCCCGGCCCGCTCGGCCATGGCGGCCACCTCAGCGAGCTGGAAGGCCCCCTGCACCGAGAGCGGTCCATCGGTGTGGACCACCCAGGAGCGGCTGAGCAGCCGGGTGCCGGCCCAGGCCAACCCGTAGCCCAGGGGACTGCGGATCAGGTCGTTCACGAGCACCAGCTGGTGGGCCCGTCTGGCCATCAGGGCCAGCAACAGCTCGGCGTCGGCGTTGTCGAGGTGGTGCAGGAACAGGGAGGTGAGCACCACGTCGTAGCCGTCGGGGGCGGCGCCATCCGGGCCCGACGGCAGCGGATCAACGAGGGCATCGGCCCTGAAGAAGCGCACATCGGCGCCGCGGCGTTCGGCATTGCTAAGGGCGATCGCCACGGCGCTGGAGCTGATGTCGCAGCCTTCGAGAATCAACGGGACGGCGCTGCGCCGGGCCATCAGGGCCAGATCGATGGCGGTGTCACCGCCGCCGCAGGCCAGATCCAGCACCCGCAGGGGAGTGCCCTGATGGCGTGCCGCCAGCTGGCGGATCGGCGCGAACAGGCCGGCGGAGCAGCGGCTGAGGGCATTGATGCGCCGCAGCCCGGCCAGGGCAAGGGCGTGCTCGCCGGGGTCGAGGCCCGGCTGATCCATCACTTCGTCCACCCGCTCCCGGCGGGTCAGGGACTTCAGGCTTGGCATCGCCTACACCGTCCTTCCAGGGCGTGAAGGCACTATGGCGCCGGTGATCTGGGGTCGGGGTGTATCGCTCAATCCCGCTGCCAGCTGGCGCGCATGGGTGAGCCAGCGTCCGCGAAGGGTGCTTCCAGCGTTCCGCCGAAGGCGTGCACTAGGACCTCACCCAGGCCGTGGGTGGCGTGGATGCCGGTGAAGCGCGGCCTGGCAATCCGGACAGGTGCTGGGCTGGGATGGCTGGCAGACGCGTTGGTGGTGTTGGCAGGCGTGGAGTTGACCCTTCTGCTTCTGCTTCTTTTGTAGCCACGTGCACGGAATCTGTCAGGGCACTTGCCCACGGGTGGTGGGCTGCCGGACCAAGCCGTCACAATGGCTGATGCGATGCCTATCGGATCCCCTTCATGGCGCCCAGCACCGATACCCTTCCCGCCGGCAACCTCGACCTGCTGCGCATCCTCTGCTGTGTGGCCTGGTCGGATGGCGAGTTCTCGGCGGAGGAGCGGGAGCTGCTGGAGGGACTGGTGGAGCGCTACATCGTGACGGATGGTGGAGTGCCGCTGCCCGCCGAAGCGGCTGAGGTGCTGGCCGGGCAGTCCCTGCAGCCTGAGGCCCTCGACGCGCTGATTCCCCGGCTCCGCTCCGAGGAAGACCGGCAGCTGGCCCTGAAGCTGGGCTACATGATGATCCGCGTCGGCCGGCGGCCCGGCGACGAGTCGAGCATCAACCCCCTGGAAAAGGTGGCCTACCGGCGCCTGGTGGACGGTCTCGGCCTGAGTGAGGCCGACATCGCCGAGGCGGAATGGTCCGCCGAACTCGATCTCGAGGCCCAGGGCGGCCTGCGCGGCTTCCTCTCGCGCCACTTCGGCTTTCTGGCGGCCTGAGCGACCCTCTCGGTTGTGAGCACACCAGGCTGATTGGCCTGGCTCTGGCGATAGGCGGCCAGTTGATTCTCGATCTGGCGGCGCACAATCTCCCGGCATTCCATGAAGTGCTTGTTGTGGGCACAGACGGCGAGGTACTGCTCAGTCACCCACCTCACGCCCGGATCACCATTGGATCAGGAAATTTGAAGGCGCTCTTCACCCTGGCGGGGCCAAGCTTGAGGAAGTAGCGATGCACGCGGTTGAGGTAGTTGTGCGGTTCATAGAGCTGGCCGAACGCTTCCACATACTCCTGGGCGATGTCTTCCACCGGCCGTGTGGGCACGACGTTCATCAGGCGGCCTTCCCTCTCGAGCCTGAGCCAGAGGGCGGTATGGGGCAGGGCCTGAAGCATGGCGAAGGTGGTGGTGGGAATTCCCGCGGAAGTCCTGCCGCAGGCGGCGTGGTGGATGGTGCGCTGGGCGGTGGCGGAGGCAGCGGCGGTGGTGCTCCGACTCTCCCGGTGGAACAGGCTGGTGCCCGCTCACGCCTTCGCGGTGGCTGCGGGGGCGCCGCCGCGCTCGTCAGGTACGGCGAAGGCGGCCGGTTCGCCAGGATGATGACCTCAGCGTCAGGGCCAGGCCCAGGCCGCTCCAAACCCGAGAGACCCGTGCCGACAACAGCGCCGACGACCACAGCGCCGACAGCCGTGACGACCACCACGTTTGCGGAGTTTGCCCAGCGGGCCGACTATTCGCTGCTGGATTCCCTGCAGGCGGATCCTCAGGCCACCGCCGATGGCCACGATCACCGGCCCCGCCAGGTGTTCTCCGGTCATTACGTACCGGTGACACCCACGGCGATTCCAGCGCCGGAGCTGGTGGCGTACAGCAGAACCCTCTTCAACGACCTGGGCCTGAGCGATGAGCTGGCCCACGACGACCAGTTCCGCCGTCTGTTTTCCGGCGATATCAGCGTGGCGCGGGAGCCGATGCGACCGTTTGGTTGGGCTACCGGCTATGCCCTCTCGATCTACGGCAGCGAATACATCCAGCAGTGCCCGTTTGGAACCGGCAACGGCTACGGCGATGGCCGGGCCATTTCCGTGTTTGAAGGCGTTTTCAACGGCCGGCGTTGGGAGATGCAACTGAAAGGCGGTGGCCCGACGCCCTACTGCCGCGGGGCCGATGGACGCGCCGTGCTCCGCTCCAGCGTGCGCGAGTTTCTGGCGCAGGAGTTCATGCACGCCATGGGGGTTCCCACCTCCCGCTCCCTGACCCTTTATGTGTCGCGATCCGAAACCGTGCGCAGGCCCTGGTACGCGCCGAACTCCCAGTCGTTCGATCCCGACATCCTGGTGGACAACCCGGCGGCGATCACCACCCGGGTGGCGCCGTCGTTTCTGCGGGTTGGCCAGCTGGAGCTGTTTGCCCGCCGCGCCCGCAGCGGTGCCCATCCGGAGGCGCTGAACGAGCTGCGGATGATCGTTCAGCACCTGATCGAGCGCAACTACCGCCAGGAGATCGATCCGGCTCTGGACTTCGCTTATCAGGTGGTGGCGCTGGCGGGGTTGTTCCGCGGACGGCTCACGTCTCTGGTGGCGAACTGGATGCGGGTGGGCTACTGCCAGGGCAATTTCAACAGCGACAACTGCGCCGCCGGTGGCTACACCCTCGACTACGGCCCATTCGGATTCTGCGAGCTGTTCGATCCCCGATTTCAGCCCTGGACCGGCGGCGGCGAGCATTTCTCCTTCTTCAACCAACCGGTGGCGGCTGAGGCCAACTACCAGATGTTCTGGGCCGCCATCCGGTTGCTGCTCGAGGGCAACACGCAGGCGCTGTCAAGGCTGGATGAGATCCACGACGGCTTCGCTGAAGCGATGGGCCAGGCGCTCGAGGCGATGTGGGCCAGCAAGCTCGGCCTGATCACCTACGACGCCGAGCTGGTGAACGAACTGCTGCAGCTGATGGTGAGCTCCAAGGTGGATTACACGATCTTCTTTCGCAGGTTGTCGGCCATCCCCGAGCAACTCTCAGCTCTGAAGGAGAGCTTTTACCTGCCCAGCTCAGAGGAGCTCGATGCGCAATGGACGCAGTGGCTGCAACGCTGGCGGGATCAGATCACGAGCAGCAGCGACCCGCGAGAGACATCCGAAGCGATGAAACGCATCAACCCGGCCATCACCTGGCGCGAATGGCTGATCGCCCCCGCCTATGAACAGGCGGCGCAGGGTGACACCACCCTGATCCAGGAGCTGCAGCAGGTGTTCAGCCATCCCTACGACGAGCCATCAGCGGAGCTGGCGGCCAAATACGACCGCCTGAAGCCCAGGGAGTTCTTCAACGCCGGAGGGGTGTCCCACTACAGCTGTTCGTCCTGAGCCGATGTCGTTCGTTCTGAGCTGTCTCAGGCCTCGATCAACCACAGGGCCTCGCGGCCGCCGGCGACCCCCTCGCAGCTGAGGCGGCGGTCGAAGCTCACCAGCCGGCCAGCGCGGTGCACCGCCAGTGCCAGCAGATAGGCGTCGGTGAGCTGGTTGGCCTCCAGCAGTCGCGATGCATCCACATGGCTCTGGTCCAGGAGGCTGAGCGAGTCTGGCCAGAATTGATGGTGCGGATGGCGGATCAGCTCCGCCACCAGTGGCGCCACCACCGCCGGTGGTCCCGGACTGTTGGGATAGAGAGGCTGGCCGAGGATGCGCAGCACGGCGTTCTGTGTGAGCGGGCAGGTGGCCCAGCCATCCGCTTGCGCTGCCGCAAACCAGTCATGGGTGGGTTCGTGGTGCACGTGGCGCCGATCCAGCAAGGCGATCAGCACGTTCACATCCAGCAGAGCCACACTCACGCCAGCTGGTCGCGCAGGTTGTTCACGAGCTCCAGATCCACCGGTGCTCCCTTCTCCATCCAGGGCAGCAGGGGCAGGCCGTTGCGATGGTCGGACCGCTGCTTTTCGGAGCCGAAGCCTGGCGCTGGCGCCACAAGGGCCTGACGCGCCAGCTCGCTGATCACGGCACCCAGGCTGGTGCGCCGTTGCCGAGCCAGCACCCGCGCCGCCGCCAGCACGTCGTCATCGAGCTGCAGGGTGGTGCGCATCTGATGTTCATGCATCAAGCATCGATGGTAGGGGTGCCCGTCCCGTCTGCGGCGCTTGCGTGCTTGCTGCCTGCTTCCGGCACGCTGGCCTGGTGCCGGAGCACGCCTTCGCGGTGAGCTGGAGAGGATGCTGGACGTGCTGTCCTCGAGGCGGCTCCGCACAACCCTGTCCCTGCTGCTCCGATAAGAGCGAATCCGGCCGCCTCGGTGAAGGCACGCCACAATGAAGTCATGGCTATCGCACTCACCCCACAGCAACGCCAGGCAATCACCAAAGCCTGCCGCCGCCATCGTGTGGCGCGCCTGCATGCTTTCGGTTCTGTCGTGGGCTCCGACTACCAACCTGGCGTGAGCGATATCGACCTGCTGGTGGAATTCGAGCCCTGCGATGCAGGGGCTCTCTACAAGTCGTACTTCAGCCTGCTCAATGAGCTTCGCCTGCAACTCCCAGCCCAGGTTGACCTGGTGATGGCAGACGCGGTTCGCAATCCCTATATCAAGGCTTCGATCGAGGCTGACAAGCAGATGCTCTATGCATCGTGATCCATCTGCCTATCTCAATGACATCATTAGCCCTGTTCGCTTCCATTCCGGAGGGCAGGCAGATCATCGACTTTCGCAATCTTCTCACGCATGAATATCTGAATGTGAGTGATCGCCTTGTCTGGGGTGCCATTCAGGTCGATCTGCCCAGCCTCAAGGACCATTGCCGTGCCTTGCTGCAGGAGCTCAACCCGAGCTGACGATGGAGCCCCTCAAGCCGCCACCGCCAGCTCCGGGTAGAGGGCCCCCGGAATCGCCCGCTGCAGCCGCCAGCGAATCGCCATCGGCCGCTCCCCTTCATGGCTCACGTAGTCGGCAAAGCCAAGGCAGTGGAACGGCAACGTCACCCCGCCGCGCCTGTTCTCCTCCCGCACAAACAGCAGCACCCGGCTGCCACGCTCTCGGTGGTGGATGTACCTCTGGCCAGGGGCGGAAGCTTCCTGGGTGTTGCTCTGACTCTCCCAGTGGAACTCCCACGGGGAGATGGCGTAGTCGTTGTAGCGGGTGGTGGGGGATAACAGTCGCTCACTCTTCTTGAGGGTGATGAAGAAGACGTCGCAGCGGGTGGCCCGATCGAACAACACCCCTGACTGGCCGGTGGTCTGCTGGGTATCGGTGATCAGCCCGAAGGCGGCACATATCTCGGCGCGGCTGTAGCGGGCGTGAAGGGCAAGGGGCACGGGCTGCTCCCAGTCCATGGGAGGGGCGAGGTGGTCGGTGCGCTCCAACAGGAGGGTGAACAGTTCGTGCAGCTCATCGAGAAAGGCTGGACAGGCCCAGAGACGGTCGAGTGCGTCTTGCAGGGCAAGGCGGTCTGTTTCGCTCAGGTTCTGCACCACAGGCGGCTGTCCATCGGTGAGGCCCTGGAGGAGGAACGAGAGGCGGTCGGTGTCGTCCAGGTGGAGCAAACGCCCAACGCCCCGCCCCAGCCGCTTTTCATCGTCGCTGGGTTCACCCGAGGCCGCCCCGGCCCTCCACCCCAGCTCCCGCTGCAGCAACGCCCAGGACCCCGCCACCTTGTAGAACTCCCCCAGCTCCATCCCAAGCCCCTCCAGCAATGCCGCCAGCGAGCAACGCCCGAGGCGGCGGGCTTCGGCGAGCAGCTGGGGCCGGCGGCTGGGCAACGACTCGCGCAGGTTCGCCAGCACCCGCTCGCTGGAGACGCGATCGAGCTGGAGGCTGCAGCCGGCCGGCAGGAAGGGAAAGCCCGCTTCGATCTGCTGTTTGAGCTGGTCGCGCGTGCCGCCGAGCAGGGCGCGGTAGCGCAGGTCGAAGCGGAAGTTGCGGTGGGCCTGGCCAACGCTGCTGCAGGAACACCAGGTGGCTCTCGGTGGGGCGCAGGAACAGCACCGTGTCGATCTCGGGGATGTCGAGGCCTTCGTTGAACAGATCCACCGCAAAGAGGATCTGCAGCTGGCCGGCGCGCAGGCGGCGGATCTGCTCGGCTCGCTCGTCGCGGGGGCTGGAGGCATCGAGGGCGGCGGCGCGCAGGCCGGCGGCCACGAACTTGTGGGCCATCCAGTGGGCGTGCTCCACGCTCACGCAGAAGCCCAGGGCCCGCATCGATCAGGCGCAGGCGGGCGTCGTCTGCCGTGTAGAGGTTGGAGAGGGCCTCGGTGGCGTAGCCGTTGCGGCGCCATTCGATCTGGGAGAGATCGGTGCCGTCGTGGAGGCCGAAGTAGTGGAAGGGGCACAGCAGGCCCTTGGGCTGTACCTCTGGGTGGAGATGCCGACTACCCTCGGAGGCAATCATGGTTGGGGTGCACCCTTGACCACCATCGAGATCACCCTCCCTGATGCGCTAGCGGCGGAAGCCAGCGGAGCTGGTCTGCTGGCGCCAGAAGCGATCGAGCGTCTGCTGCGGGACAAGCTGGCCTCCGACCGCATTGTCCGTCTGCAAGACGCAAGGGCTGCTCTTGCTGCTGACCCTCCGGAGGTGCTGACCCGCCAAGAGATCAACGAGGAGATCAGCGCTTACCGCAAGGGGCAAAGACTTGCGGCTGGTTCTTGACACCAACACGGCTCTCTCCGCCCTGATCTGGCAGGGAGTTCCCGGGCAGCTCATTGATGCGGCTGTCGTTGGGCGGGTTCAGCTGATCAGTACCGTTCCTCTCCTCGCCGAGTTGGAAGGCGTGCTGCAGCGACCGAAGTTCAGAGAGCCCATTTTTCGGTTTGGTGTGAGGATTGCCGATCTATTTGATGGCTATGCCGCCCTGGTTGAGCGCGTGGAACCTGCAGATCTGGAAGGTCCCGTCAGTAGGGATCCCGACGACGATCAGGTCTTGGCTGCGGCCGTTGGTGGCCTTGCCGATCTGATCGTCTCTGGCGATGACGACCTCTTGGCCTTGGGCAACTTTCAAGGGATTGCGATTGTTCTTGCCAGGGAGGCCATGAGGTGCCTGCAGGAACCAGAGGGCCAGTGGGATAAGCCTTGATCAGCTCCAAGCCCTCAAACCGCCAACGCCAGCTCCGGCACGAACGCCCCCGGAATCGCCTGCTGAAGCCGCCAGCGAATCGCCATCGGCCGCTCGCCCTCGTGGCTCACGTACTCGGCAAAGCCCAGGCAGAGAAACGGTTGCGTCACCCCGCCGCGTTTGTTCTCCTCCCGCACGAACAGCAGCACCCGGCTGCAGCGCTCGACGTGGTGGATGTAGCGCTGCCCGGTGGCGGAGGCTTCCCGGGTGTTGCTCTGGCTCTCCCAGTGGAACTCCCACGGGGATATGGCGTAATCGTTGTAGCGGGTGGTGGGGGAGAACAACCGCTCACTCTTCTTGATGGTGATGAAGAACACGTCGCAACGGGTGGCCTCATCGAAGAGCACCCCCTCGCGGCCGGGGAAGGTGCGGGCGTCGTTCAGCAAGCCAAAGGCGGCGAACACCTCGGCGCGGGAGTAGCGGCCGTGCAGACCAAGGGGCACCGGAGGCGCTGGTTCGCCAGCGGCCAGGAACGGCCAGGTGAGGGGCGCCACCAGGTGGTCGGTGCGCTCCAGCAGCAGCTCGCATAGCTCCACCAGCTCGGCGCGGAGGACGGCGGCGGCCCAGAGCCGGGCAAGCGCTTCTGCCAGGGGCAGGTGCTGCCGACCGCTGCCCCAGAGCTGGGACATCAGCATCCGCCACAGGCGTTCGGCCACAGGATCCAAACCCGCCGGATCGGGCGCCAGGGGCCGCTGCAGTTGATCCACCAGCCAATGCAACCGCGCGGGGTCATCCAGGTGCAACAGGCCGCCGGCGATCCCTCGCCCCAGCCTCTCCTCATCCGCCGTGGGCCCACCCGAGGGCGCCCCGGCTGCCCACCCCAGCTCCCGCTGCAGCAGCGCCCACGACCCTGCCACCCGATAGAACTCTCCCAGCTCCATGCCGAGCCCGTCGAGCAGGGCCGCCAGGGAACAGCGGCCGAGGCGGCGGGCTTCGGCGAGCAGCTGGGGCCGGCGGCTGGGCAACGACTCGCGCAGGTTCGCCAGCACCCGCTCGCTGGAGACGCGATCGAGCTGGAGGCTGCAGCCGGCCGGCAGGAAGGGAAAGCCCGCTTCGATCTGCTGTTTGAGCTGGTCGCGCGTGCCGCCGAGCAGGGCGCGGTAGCGCAGGTCGAAGCGGAAGTTGCGGTGGGCCTGGCCGATGAAATCCAGCACCGTGAGGCAGCTCTTGGAGGGGTGCAGGCGCAGCCCGCGGCCGAGCTGCTGCAGGAACACCAGGTGGCTCTCGGTGGGCCGCAGGAACAGCACCGTGTCGATCTCGGGGATGTCGAGGCCTTCGTTGAACAGATCCACCGCAAAGAGGATCTGCAGCTGGCCGGCGCGCAGGCGGCGGATCTGGTCGGCGCGCTCGTCGCGGGGGCTGGAGGCATCGAGGGCGGCGGCGCGCAGGCCGGCCGCCACGAACTTGCGGGCCATCCAATGGGCGTGCTCCACGCTGACGCAGAAGCCCAGGGCCCGCATCGCCGCCAGGTTGGTGATCTTGCCCTCGAGTTCGCGCAGGATCAGGCGCAGGCGGGCGTCGTCTGCGGTGTAGAGGTTGGAGAGGGCTTCTGTGGCGTAGCCGTTGCGGCGCCATTCGATCTGGGAGAGATCGGTGCCGTCGTGGAGGCCGAAGTAGTGGAAGGGGCAGAGCAGGCCCTGATCGAGCGCGCTCCACAGACGCAGTTCGGCGGCGATGCGGCCACCGAACCAATGGAGGATGTCCTCGCCGTCGGTGCGCTCGGGGGTGGCGGTGAGGCCCAGCAGCAGGGACGGCACCAGGTGGGTCAGCCAGCGCTCGTAGCTGGAGGCTGCGGCGTGGTGGAACTCATCGACGATCACCACGGCGAACGTGTCCGGCGCCAGGTCTGCCGGATCGATCCCCGCGAGCGACTGCACGGAGGCGAACACATGGCGCCACTGGCTGGGGCGCTGGCCATCCACTAGCAGCTCGCCGAAGGAGCCATCGCGCAGCACCTGGCGGAAGGTGGCGAGGCTCTGCTGCAGGATCTCGCGCCGGTGGGCCACGAACAGCAGGCTCGGGTGGCCCGGACCGCCCTGGCGGGCGTAATCGAGGGCGGCGACCACGGTTTTGCCCGTGCCGGTGGCGGCCACCACCAGGTTGCGCCAGCGGCCATGGAGGCTGCGCTCGGCCGACAGCTTGTCGAGGATCTCCTGCTGGTAGGCGTAGGGGCGGATGTCGAAGAAGCTGAGCGGGGTGGCGTCCGCTGAGTCCGCCGCCGACTCCTCGCGCACGGCCCGATCAAAGCGGCGCTGCTCCAGTTCGCTGCCCTGGTAGGGCTCGAACTCGCCCTCCTCCCAGTAGCTCTCAAAGGCGGCCTGGAACTTGGCGAGGATGCCCTCGTTGTCGTGGGCGGAGAGGCGCACGTTCCACTCCAGGCCGTCGTGCAACGCGGCGGTGGAGAGGTTGGAGGAGCCGATGTAGGCGGTGGAGGCAGGGGGTGAGCCCGAAAGGCCAGGCCGATGGAACAGCCAGGCTTTGGCGTGCAGGCGGGTGCGGCGGGTGTCGTAGCTGACGCGCACCTCGGCGCCGTGGGCCACCAACCAATCGAGGGCGCGGCGGTCGGTGGCGCCCAGGTAAACGGTGGTGAGCACCCGCAACTGTCGGCGGGGCTGGGCCTGCAGGAACGCCGACAGCGCCGGCTGCAGCAGGCGCAGACCGCTCCACTTGATGAAGGCGCAGAGCAGGTCGATGCGCTGGGCGGAGGGGATTTCGTGGATCAGCGCCTGCCCCACCGACGGTTCGCCGCTGGCGTTCACCAGCAGGGTGCTGTCTGCCAGGGGGATGAGCGGGCGGATGGTGGCGGCCTGGCCGGGCAGGAGTGCCGTGGATCGGATCTCCGATAGCAGCCGGGCGGAGGGGTGCAGAAGGTCGCCTTTGGAGATGGCGCGGGGTGCCTGGTTTTGGAGCAGGCCCACCAGTTGATTCACCAGGGCCAGCTGGTGCTCAGGGGTGGCGCCACCGCTCAAGTGCTCCAGAGCGATGCGGGCCAGACCCGCCAAGTGCCGGGCCAACAGGCGTGGGGCTTCCTGGGGATCCAGGCCATCGGTGCCGACCAGGTCCTCGTGGAGTTGGCGCAGCTGCTGCTCCAGGCCCTTGGTGAGGAGTTGCTGGTAGAGGCCGGGGGGTGGGGCCTGGTCAGGCATGGGGTGGCCAGGCGCTTGGGCAGCCGTAGATCGACATGGGTGCGACCCATCCGAGCCATGTTATGCGGATCCGCATAACATGGCTCGGCTATCGAAGACCAGGAATGGATTCGTGTTTTTTCAAGGGATTATCTCATGTCATCACTGCCACCAGCTTTGACAGATGCGGAGAGAAGAGTAATATTAGGGGCTTGATATGCAATCCTCAAAATAGTAGCAGGCGGACAACAGTTGTCTGATAGCTTACAAGTAATTCCAAGTTATTAGGACCTAAAAATGCCGAGCCTTTACAAAGGAATGCGATGGTTGAAATGCGATCTGCAGATGCAAACGCCTGCAGACACGCGGCATTGGGCAGGAGATCGCCTCGTAGCCGGACAAGAGGATGCAGCAGCCAGGGTGTATGCGGAGGCTTGTTATAGCCAACATTTGGATGTGGTGGGCATTACTGACCACAATTTTCTGAGCAAGGACTTCATTCCGCACCTGCAGAGAGCCTTCGATGAGATTGAACGGGAATGTGGCCACAAAATTACCCTATTCCCAGGGTTTGAGTTTGAAGCAGCTGGTGTAGGCAGGGGGGTTCATGTTCTTTGTTTGTTCGAGCCAGGAACGGACCTGACACGGCTGGACTCAATTCTCACCGAATGCGGTGTGAGATACCCGAGAGAGAATGCAGCCGGCCAGCTCGAAAAATCAGACAGGAATCTGAAAGAAATATTAGGCATTATCCAAGACAAGCATGGCGGAGTCGTCATCATGCCGCATGCGACAAGCAATGACGGCATTTTTGACAACGATTCGATTTCAGAATGGTTGCAACAGGACCAGTTCACGAATGCGGATCTGCTCGCTGTAGAAGTGCCCAAGCCCGTTCAGCTGATGAGCGCCGGATATCAGAAGCTTTTGCGTTCTGGAGATGATTGTCATCAAGGATGGAAGCGCATCCGCCCTATTGCCACACTCATGTCTTCGGACAACAAGAAGCTAATCGATCTAGACGGAAATGATAAGCCGACTCCTAATAGCATTGGCTATCGATACTCATGGATCAAAATGTCTAGACCTTCTATCGAGTCGTTGCGCCAAGCATTCCTTGACCATGAATCACGTATTATCTTGCCAGAAGATGTAACAACAGATACGCATCCTGCACGGCGTGTTCGTCAGGCGACGATTAGGTCGATATCGATCAAGAACGTTGCATTCCTGGCCGATCAGGAGATTCATTTTTCTCCCAACATGAACTGTGTCATCGGTGGCCGAGGCAGTGGCAAATCCACCTTACTTAAATACTTAAGAATCATCCTGGGCAGGGATAAATCCAAGGATCTTGATATTGGGACTAAAGAGCGGATCAAACGAGTACGGGATACGCTGAACGAACCCAATGCTGATGTCCAGGTGAGCTGGGTCAGCGCTGAGGGAGTTGAAGATCGAATTGTCTGGCAAAACGGCAATCCTACCGTACAGTGACGTGACTTGGCCGATCCCGAGACCTTCTTTAATGGCTTGCCTCTTGGCTTTTACAGCCAGCAGCAGCTTAATAGGCTTACTGAGTCAAAAACCGATGATGGAAGCGTTCGGCAGGCTCAGCGACTACTGGAGTTGGTCGATGGTTTCACCAAGAATGAACTGGATGAACTAGCGGATCGGGAGCACAAGCTCAAGCTAAAAATCCAAGACGCTTTTTCCAATCTCCGTAAGGCAAAGACACTCGAAAAGGATTACAGGCGGCTCCAGCAAGAACATCAAGAATTGGATAGGCAATGGAGGGCCCGAAGTGAGATTCAAGAGGATGCTCGGCGACATCAACTTCTCAAGGCAGAGGCAAGCTACCTCGAAGGGATTGCTGGAGCACCTGGCAATCAGTTCACTGACGTCATCAAGCTGGCCGAGACAGTCGCAGCATCGCACTTACCATTTCAGGTCATAGATTCAACTCATTCTGCATGGTTTCAGCAATTCGATGACAAGGTAAAAGCTGCAAAGGATTCTCTAGCCAGCAGTATTCGTGATTCCGTAGAGCAATTCGAAGCCGCTGTTGACAATCTTAAAATTAGTGATCCAGAATGGACTACAATCCGGCAGGAACTGGATCAAGCAGATGCCAAGTTCAGTGAAGCCTGTGCGGCTAAAGGGCTGACAACGGATGATGTCGGTCATCTCCAGGAAATAAATCAATCACGTGCCAAGAAACAGCGGGAGATTGATGAAACAGGGGCTGCTATTCAGCGACTCAAGGAGGCTGCGGGAGACATTGCTTTACTTATGCAGCAGTTGCATGAAATTTGGAGAGAGCAGTTCCAAAAACGTGTTGAAGCTGCCGAGCGAGCCAATGAACTAGCCGTGCTGAACGAGGGCAGCCAGCGTTTTATCGAAGTCTCAGCAACGTACCAGCAAGATCATACACATTTCCGTAAGCTTTGGCAGAGCTTTGCGCCCTCCGATGGGCGGACACGGCTAGGGAAAAATTGGGATAGCTGTGGAGAAATCCTCTACTCACTTTTTATCGGTCGAGAACAAGTTGAGTCGCCTTGGCAGGTACTAGAAGATCTTTTATCCGTGGAACACAATTCAGTGGGGCCTGAATTCGGCCAGAACAGCCAAGAGCTATTTCAGCATATTCAGGACAATCTTGAAAGCTGGGAAAAGTTACGATGCACCCGAGTGCAAGACACCGTCGACATGAAACTCTTTCGGTCAGATGGATCAACTGCAGGCAGTATCGCCGAAGGCACACTCTCTGACGGCCAACGGAATACCGCTGCCCTCGCCTTGTTGTTGGCGCAGGAAGGTGGGCCGTTGGTTATCGATCAGCCCGAGGATGAGTTGGACTCCAATTTTGTTTTCCGAGAGTTGATTCCGATGCTGCGCAAGGTGAAATCGAAACGCCAACTCATCATGGCTACGCACAACGCGAATCTACCAGTCAACGGAGACGCAGAGCTGATCTATGCCTTCGAAGCGCGAGACGGTAATGGTGAAACGCTTGCCTGCGGTGGGCTTGACCAAGTTTCTGTAACTAAGGCTGTTCTTGACATCATGGAAGGAACAGAAGAAGCCTTCCGAAGGCGGAGGGAAAAGTATCACTTTTGAAAGTGGTAATTATAAATCTATCGGTAAAGCCCTGCAGCCGTCGATCTTGCCTCGCGCGACTCAAGGGTGAGCTTAAATAAAGCAAGTGATTCCCCTCGAATCTGGCCTGTAGCAGCTCAAGCCGATTCATGAGCTTTTGGAGCTTCTGCTCTTTCCTCTTTTTTGCACTGGGTGGTCCATCAAAATGGCTCATCTCATTGCCCAAGAGATAGTCTATGAAGTCTTTGGGCTCGCAAGGTTTTGCGCCCATCCACTTGTGGAAGTTCCGATGAATACTGCTGCTTATGGCGATCAAGTTTTCTTCATAGGCTGCCAGGTCGGGGCGTGAGCTGGCATCGAAAAGATGATGCGCCTCCAGTTCAACTGGATGCTGATCGGAGGCGGATGGTTTGTAGCCGGAGATGGCACAGCCAGGGCCATCTTTTCGTAGTGCTTTCTGGCGAGCTTTCTCCTTCGCAGCCTTCACCC
The DNA here is from genome assembly GCA_030373145.1 of Cyanobium sp. CZS48M. GTDB lineage: Bacteria > Cyanobacteriota > Cyanobacteriia > PCC-6307 > Cyanobiaceae > Regnicoccus_A. The sequence continues at coordinate 136,156 of JAUCZK010000004.1, forward strand.
TTGCTTCATGGCTTTCAAGTAGCTTTCGCTGGACCTCAAAGCACTCTTCCGCCACATCAGCAACGGCTTTCACCCATGCCTTTCGCGCCTTGGTGATCCGGCCTTTATCCCTCATCGTCTTCGCCAGACGCACGATGCCGCGCTGGCTCCAATGGCGCTGATCGTTGCCCTCAAAGTTATCAAAATGCACACCGATCTCTAGGCCCTCAGCGCCTTCTAGGCCAGAACTTTCTTCTTGGATTCTTGTGATGGTGCCCGCCATCCCTTTGCCGTTTGTACCCAGCACCCTGACAACAGAGCGCTGCTCCAGAAAGACCAGATCACCTCGGATCTGGATGGTGCTTCGATCTTGGGTGACTTGAATGATGCGCCGTTTGACGAGTGTGCGTGTCACCCGCGCGCGATGCTGGGTGAAGAACTCATAAATCTTGGCCAGGATGCTTCCACCTTCCTTCTCCTCCAGGTACTTCGCCAGAGCCATCACGCCCTCTTCGTAATAACGGCGGCTGCGAGCTTGGCCAGGTTCGTATTCAAAGAATTCACCTTCGATTAGCTCCCATTCATCATCAGCATGGGCATCAAAGAACTCGCAGATGCCCTTGAGCTTCTTGGGGGTGATGCCAAGAATTCTGGCTGTCTCCTGAAAGGAGAAAGCATCACGTGACCGGTTAGATGTCGTCGTCATCAGCTTGTTTAAAGGAAGGCAAGGAGGGAGTCACGCATTTTTTGGAGCCGCTCCATCACGCGCGGATCGCCGCCAACATCGGGATGGTGTTCCTTGGCAAGCCTTCGGAAGGCCTCTTTGATGTCATCGGCGCTGGCTGTTGATGGATTGAGTGCGAACACATGCCACGGTCTGAAATTTTCCAAAACATCGATGCCGTTAATCGATGTTTTGCCCGTTTTGGCACGCTCGCTGTGGGGGACTCCAACCCACTCCCGATAGAGCTTGAGCCAATCGGCCTTTGTTTTGAGATCAAATGTGCGGCCTGCCATCGCGAGGTTGAACTCACTTGACTTGCGCAGCTCCGTGGCGTTCTTGCTGCCAAACACCTTGCACACTGCCGTTTTGAGCTCTGACAGCGTGAGAACAGGTTCAGGAAACGGCTTTCCGTTGATGAATTCTGCGAACGCCAACAGGCTTTCGGCATCAGGAGCCCCAGCTGAGAGGATCTCGTCGATCCTTGCCAAGACCGCTGGCCGATCGAGCTTCTTGCGCGCTGGCGTCTTGGTGGCCACGGCTCAGTACTGCTGTTTGCCCTTGATAACCCCCCGAACGCCTCCGCGGGGGGAATCGTCATCACCTGTTCGCCGGGGAATCAGATGCCAGTGCGCATGAAACACCGTCTGACCGGCTGCCTCCCCTGAATTCAGCCCCACATTCCAGCCGCTGATCGTGGCGTCCTGGGCACGCAGCTGCTCCCGCCGCAGCTTCAGCAGCTCCACCACGGCGTTCCACTCCGGCTGGTGCAGCTCCAGCCCGTCGGCTACATGGCGCCGCGGGATCACCAGGCTGTGCCCCTCGCTCACCGGGTAGGCGTCGGCGATGCAGAGCGCCAGCTCGTTCTCCAGCAGCACCCGTCCGCTGTCCTCCAGCGCGCAGAACACACAGTCCGCCTCGCGGTGGCCGAAGCTGGCCTGCAGGCCGCGGAAGTCGGTGCGCCCTCTTGCGTAGGCAAACAGCCGTCGCGCTTGCCGGCGTTGCAGCGGAAGCAGAGCGCCTGCAGGTTGCTGATGGCATCGGAGCCGCCCTGGTTTTTCAGGACGATGTGGTCCACCTCCAGGGCCCGCTGGTGTTCATGGGCTCCGCAGCATTCGCAGCGGCCCCGGGCTGCGGTGGCGGCTGTGGTGGGCAAACACCTCTTCGCCGCGCTGTTCGCGGAAGGCATCGAGGCGCTGGCGGCAGAGCTGCTGCAGCTCATCGCGCTCGGCATCACTGAGCTCGTCGCCGCCGATCAGGGTGTAAGTGCCATTGCCGTACTGCGTGATGCCGTTGCCGGTGAGCACCTTGCCCGCCATGCGATTCCCAGGATGCGGCGGGCGACGGCCTGCGCTGGGGCCGGGCTGCGGCGGCCGAGCAATTCCAGCAGCATCAGCGGTTGGTCGATGTGGCTCATGCGCATCTGCTTGGCGATGTAGTGCCGCAGGCGCTCGTAGGTGAGGGAGGGGTGCTGGGGCATGGGGGAATCCTGGCTGGGGTGTGACGGGGGTGGCACTTGTGGAGGAGAAGCTTCGGCGATCAACCTGGCCCAGGAATGCTCCCCCATGCAGACCACGCGATCGTTGACGATGCCAAGGTCTGCGACGACCTGCTCTCAGACACGCATCCAATCGGTCGCTTCAAGGCCAGGGTATTTCGTTCACTCGGCTACACCGTTGAATCCTGGATACGACTTCGTGATGATCTGCTCCACCATGGGCAAACTGGGACGGTTCAGCGGATCGAGAGCAGCGCCTATGGGATGAAAGTTGTCATCAGTGCTACTTTGAAAGGCCCTAACGGAGCATCCAGACCATTCAGAACGATCTGGCTGATCCCCGATCACTCCAATCAGCCAAGGCTCATCACCGCATTTCCGGAGTAAGTCATGTTTGCCTTGCACCAGACAGTTGCTCTCACCCAGGACATTCCCGAGACTGTTCTTCAGTCGGGCGATCTCGGTGCTGTTGTTGCCATTCACGATCCTGAAACCTATGAGGTTGAGTTTGTCGCCGCATCAGGACGCACGCAATCTCTCCTGATGCTTTCCTCAGCCAGCCTCCGAGCGATTGGTGATCAGGATCTGATCGCTGTGCGTTCGCTCGCCACGGCCAAGCATTGAGTTTCGGACGTGCTCAGCGACCCCAAGCATCCGCTCGGCGATGAGCTCCAGCGCGCAGAACACACAGCCCGCTTCGCGGTGGCCGTAGCTGGCCTGCACACCGCGGAAGTCGGTGCGCCCTCTTGCGTAGGCAAACAGCCGTCGCGCTTGCCGGCGTTGCAGCGGAAGCAGAGCGCCTGCAGGTTGCTGATGGCGTAGGAGCCGCCCTGGTTCATGGGGATGATGTGGTCCACCTCCAGGGCCCGCTGGTGCTCATGGGCCCCGCAGCATTCGCAGCGGCCCCGGGCGCGGGTGAGCACCCTGTACTTCACCGAGCCGCTGATCGGCGTGCGGTGGCGGCTTCTGTGGGCAAACACCTCCTCGCCGCGCTGCTCGCGGAAGGCGTCGAGTCGCTGGCGGCACAGCTGCTGCAGCTCGTCGCGCTCGGTGTCGCTCAGTTCGTCGCCGCCGATCAGGCTGTAGGCGCCGTTGCCGTAGTGAGTGATGCCGTTGCCGGTGAGCACCTTGCCCACCATCCGCTTCACCCGCTCGGTGTAGTAGTCGATCTGGGTCACGTCTTCACCCAGGATTCGCCGGGCGACGTCCTGCGCCGGGGCCGGGCTGTGGCGGCCCAGCAGTTCCATCAGCATCAATGGCTGATAGATGTGGCTCATGCGCATCCGCTCGGCGATGTAGTGGCGGAGGCGCTCGTAGGTGGGGGAGGAGTGCGGGGGCATGGGGGCATCCTGGCTGGGGTGTGACGGGGGTGGCACTGGTGGAGGAGAAGCTCACTCGCCATGGCATCCCCCCAGCTGCCTCACAGCCGAGACCATCTGTCGCACGTAGGCTGGCCTTGGCAAGAGAGCCCCATGGAAGACCAGCTCAGCCGCATCACCATCGATCCCGAGGTATGCCACGGGAAACCAACCATTCGGGGGTTGCGTTATCCGGTGGAGATGGTGCTTGATCTGTTGTCTGCCGGCATGAGTACGACTGACATCCTGGCCGACTATCCCGACCTCGAAGCCGCCGACATCACGGCAGTGCTCCAGTACGCGGCACACCTGGCCCGTGTTCAGCGGGTTGAGATTCTGCCTGCATGAAGATCCTGCTGGATGCCCAGCTACCTCGATCCCTCGTCAAGCAGCTGGAACCGATGGGCTGTGATGTGCTTCATACGTTTGATCTGCCTGAGGGGAATCGCAGCTCTGATCGTGAGGCACTGAGGAATGTTGGGTGATGCCGTTGCCGGTGAGCACGCGGCCCACCATCCGTTTGGCAGGATCCGCAGGGCGATGTCCCGCGCCGGGGCCGGGCTGGCTGTTGCTTGGCAAATCCGTGGCCGAGCAGTTCCATGAGCATCAGCGGTTGGTTGATGGGGCTCATGCGCATCCGCTCGGCGATGGTGTCGCGGAGGCGCTCGACGGTGGGGAGGGTTGGGGGATCCTGGCTGGGAGAGACGGGGGTGGCACTGATGGAGAAGGACCTATGCCTCCCTTCCTCCATTGACCCCACTCACCCGATGGGACCGACGCCAGGCCTCCCTGCTGAGCCGGCCCAAAGGCATGGAGGTAGACACTGTCTACCCATGAAGCTAGGCTGCAAGGAGGTTTGCGGCACGGCCGTGGCTACCACTTCCCGCCTCAGCTGGAACCTGCGGGTCTCGCCCGACGATCAGGCCCTGATCGATCGCGCCGTCCGTGCCTCCGGGCTCACTCGAACCGACTTCGTTCTGCAGGCGGCCCGCACCGCCGCCCGTGAGCTTCTGGTCCAGCAGAGCTGGCAGTCCGTGTCGTCCGAACAGTTTGACCAGCTTCTCCGCCTGCTGGATGCTCCCCCAAGCCCCAGTGACCGCCTGCAACGCACCATGACCGCGCCGAGGCCCTGGCAGCGCTGATGGAGCTGCTGGCGCCGCAGCCCCTGGCCAGCCACCACAGCACAGTGGGCTTCGACTGCGGCGACACCAGCCTGGATCACTGGCTCCGGCAGCGTGCCCTGCCGAATCAGCAGAGCGGTGCGACACGCACGTTTGATGTCTGCGATGGCGACGGCACGGTCAAGGCCTATGTGGCTCTGGCCTCCGGTGCCGTGGCGGTGGCCTCCGCACCCGGGAGCTTTCGTCGCAATAGGCCCGATCCCATTCCGGTTGTGCTGCTGGCACGGCTGGCGGTCTGCCGCAGTGTGCAAGGTCGCGGCATCGCGCCTGCCCTGCTTGCCGATGCGTTCGAGCGGGTCCTCCAGGCCAGCGAACGGATCGGCGTTCGCGGCATCGTGGTCCACGCTGATTCCGCGGACGCCCGCAACTTCTATCTGCACATGGGTTTCGATCCCTCACCCATCGATCCCGACACCCTCCTGATCCGTCTCTCGGATGTGGCGGCAACCCTGGGGTTGTGAGCGGCCCTAGATGGAGGCTTCGTAGCCGTAACCCCCTCGCCGCTGATCAGCGAGGTTCCGCTGTTCCTGTTGCGGGTGATGACCTGCGCCGGGGCTGGGCTGGTTGTTGCCTGGCAGATCCGTGGCCCAGCAGTTCCATGAGCATCAAGGGTTGATCGATGGGGCTCATGCGCATCCGTTCGGCGATGGACTGCCGGAGGCGTTCGTCGGTGGGGGAGGGGTGTGGGGGCATGGGGGGATCCTGGTTGGGGTGTGACGGGGGGTGGAACTGTCAAAGATGAAGCCTCGCTGCCGTGGCGCTCACGCGCTCTCCTTCACCCCACAAGGGCCTCGCGCCCAGAGCCCATCAGCGGGTCAGCCCCGTGGGCACGTAGCACGCGCGCTAACATGGAGGGGCGTTACGGCTTGAGTACTACAACGCTCGTGTTCGCGAGGACATCGAGGTGGACATCCCCTATCAACCGGTCATCCGCGATCGCGGCGCCGAACGCGCCCGGCTCGATCAGGTGCCGGGCTACAGCAAAGCGCGGCAGGAGGCCGCCGTGGAATTCCGTCTGCTCCGGCAGCTCCTGGTGGCACGCCAGCGGGCCGGTCTCACCCAGGAGGAGGTCGCCGTACGGATGGGCACCACGCGCAGCGCCATCAGTCGGCTCGAGGGATCCCGCAAGCACATACCCGCACTGTCCACTCTCCGCCGCTACGCCGATGTGCTCGGCTGCGATGTGGAAATCCAGCTGGTGCCTCGAACCCCTGATGAAGCTTCACCGCCTTGGTGAGTGGCGGTGGAGGGCATCGAGGTGCTGGCGGCACAGCTGCAGCAGCACGTCGCACCCCTCGCCATAGCGGGTGATGCCGTTGCCGGTGAGCACGCGGCCCACCATCCGTTTCCCAGGATCCGCCGGGCGATGACCTGCGCCGGGGCCGGGCTGCTCCTCCCCAGTAGCTCCAACCGCTGCGCGGAAGCCTTCGGCTAGAGCATCAGCGGTTGGTAGATGTGGCTCATGCGCATCTGCTTGGCGATGGTCTCGCGCAGGCGCTGATAGGTGGTGGAGGGGGGCGGGGGCATGGAGGGATGGTGGCGGCTGCCGGCCGACCGGGCCAGGTTTGGTTTTGGGCGGCCCGTCAGGAAGGAGCCCCTGCTGGGATCCCTTCTGGCGTGATCGCGTGGCGGCTGCAGCCAACCCGGCTCCGGGTGTGGCTGTGCCGCCTCAGCCCCTATCCCACTCCGCGGCCCCAGGCAGCTGCAGCATGTCGGCGAGGGGTGTCGTTCCCATCGCCCTCGACGGGGATGCAGTCCAGAATGGAGCCATGGCTGCCCCTTCGACCCAGGAAACCTCCCTCTCCCAGCGGCTCCAGGGCGCCCGTGAGGAGGTGCTTGCCGTGGCTCACCGCCATGGGGCCAGCAACCTGCGGATCTATGGCTCGGTGGCCCGCGGCCAGGATCGGCCCGGCAGCGACCTTGACCTGCTGGTGGATCTGGAACGGGGCTGTTCCCTGCTGGAGGTGATCGCTCTTCGGCAGGAACTGGAAGCTCTCTTGAATTGCCAGGTGGATCTGGCGGAAGCTGCGCAGTTGCATCCTTTGATCCGCGATCAGATCATTGGGCAGGCCAAGGCTTTGTGAGCAAAGATCTCCTTTACCTCAGCAGCATTTCCGAAGCCCTTGAGCGCATCACTCTCTACACCATGGAAGGCCGCTCAGCTTTTCTTGCTTCCACGCTTGTGCAGGATGGAGTGATCCGCAACTTGATCGTGGTCGGCGAGGCCGTGAAGAATCTTTCGGTGGATCTTCGCGAGTCCGAGCCGTCAACTCCTTGGAAGTCCATCGCCGGCATGCGAGATGTTCTGATTCATGATTACTTGCGTGTGAATCTGGAGCAGGTCTGGGAAACCGTGGCGCGTGATCTTCCTCCCCTTGGTCTCACTGTTCACTCGCTGATTGAGCAGCACATGAACGATGGTGGTGGTGGGGGACTGGGGCATGGGGGAATCCTGGCGGGGTGAGACGGGGGAGGCACTTGTAGGGAGAAGCCTTGCTGCCGTGTCCACGATCCATCCCATTGCGTCGTCCGCCTTGGAGCGTGCCTACGGTGAGTTCTCAGCCGTCCGCCGTGGCGATGACACCGATGTCTGATCTCCTTCAACTGCCCCAGAGCGAGCGCCTGGCCCTGGCGATCGCCCTCTGGGACAGCCTGGATGACGAGGCCCGAGACGGGGCGCTGCCGCTCGATCCCAACCTCTGCGCTGAGCTGGATCGGCGCTGGACGGCCCATCTCGGCAACCCTGACGCAGCTCTTGGCTGGGATGAGGTGCGCAGCCAGCTCGGCATCGGATGACGCTCCCTCCAGTGCGCTTCCAGCCGGAGGCGCTGGAGGAGCTCCTGGAAACCCAGCGCTGGTACGGAATGCGTGAGCCGGCGTTGGCCAACGACTTTGCCAAAAACGTTGCTGCTGCGGTGGAGCGCATTCGCCAAGTCCCCAATCCTTCGCCTTGATTCACGGCCGGATCCGCAGGCCGGTGCTGAGTCGATTTCCCTATGCCGACTATTTCCGCGAGCAGGGCGCTGAAATCCTCGTGATCGCTCTGCACGGCCGCCAGGATCCCGACCGCTGGCGGCAGCGCTCCTGAATGGGCGAATGGGCATCGGCGGTGCAGAGCACCAGCTCGTTCTCCAGCAGCACCCGGACGCTGCCCTCCAGCGCGTAGAACACACAACCCGCTTCGCGATGGCCGTAGCTGGCCTGCACACCGCGCAAGTCGGTGCGCCCTCTTGCGTAGGCAAACAGCCGTCGCGCTTGCCGGCGTTGCAGCGGAAGCAGAGGGCCTGCAGGTTACTGATGGCAAGGGCCCGCTGGTGTTCATGGGCGCCGCAGCACTCGCAGCGGCCCCGTGCTCTTGTGAGCACCCGAACCTTCACCGAGCCGCTGATCGGGCTGCGGTGGCGGCCGCGGTGGGCAAACACCTCTTCGCCGCGCTGCTCGCGGAAGGCATCGAGGCGCTGGCGGCACAGCTGCTGCAGCGCGTCGCGCTCGGCGTCACTGATCTCATCGCCGCCGATCAGGCTGTAGGTGCCTACCCCAGGGCCGCCTGGCGCATTGCGGCAGCCCAGCGCGAAACCGCTGACGTCTCGAGCTTCCTCGCCGCTTTTCTGAGCACCCAGCACCAAGCTGAACCCTTGGCGAGCCCGGAGCAGGCCGCCGATGCCGAATACCGCTACCGGGTGCAGCTCCTCCCCGGCACCGATCCCCACCTTGAGGTGCAGTGCTGGCGGCGGATGCCGGGCGGCGGCAGCTGGATCAACCGCTGCAGGCCCATGCCGCTGGCGGCCTTCATTCAGCGCTTTCTACCCGGTGATCAGCTTTGAACCGGCCAAGCGCATGTAAGCGCTGGAGAAGTGCGGCCTGGATTTCCTTGATGCTGAGACTGTCATCGCCGGCCCAACGATCGAGCTCCCCGATCGAAGGCGAGACTATGGTCAAGTCAGAATCGACTGCGTTGGATTGAGGCATCAGGAACATCATCTCCATGCGAAAGGCCAATGAACGAGAGCAACGTCGTTGTTTTTCGACCTCTCCTGAAGGCAAGATCCACTCTGATCTTCAGCACGTGGATGGCCATGTCATCCAACCCGAAGAGTATGAGGAGATCCCTGAAATCACCGAGGAAGATCTCGCTCACGCCGTGATCAAGCGCCCTGGCCACCCTGATCAGCTCCCTGTAGCCAAACCAAGCCAAGCCTCTTGACCCCACCGGCCTCAGTGCCTCAGGGCTTCTCGGTGGGCACTCAAGAACGCCTCCTGCTCCCGGCTGAACGGCCGGATCAGATTCGCCCCGTCGATGCCCCAACAACGCAAGGCCTCCCCTGCCGCCTCGTGCCGCCAGATCAGTTCACCGCCTGAATCGAAGCGGATCCAATGGCGGTCAAACAGTTTGTCAATATGGGGGGAGAGCAGCAGGCCATTGGATCCGCTCAACCGTTCGCTGTTGTCGCAATCGCGCCAGCCCCGTGACCCGGCAGGCCGGCTCCAGCTCGGACACCCGATGGCGAAACAACCCCTGCCCCAGCCGCAGCCGCTGCATGTCGTCGAGTAGGGCCTCGGTGTAGTCGCCCTCTTCCGCCAGCACCACCAGGTGCACCCGCACCGCCGGATCGGCGTTCTCCTCGCTCAGCCCAGCTGCTGCTGCCGCCACTCCGGCATCGCTCGCACCATGAAGGCGTCAAACATCGGCACGGTGAAGGCTGTCTGCCCATGGGCAGGGCTCCAGATCATGCCCTTCTTGATCAGACCGCTGCGCAAAGGGCCGGCGGTCTGCACGCTGATTCCCAGCACTTCGGCGATATCTCCGGATCGATGGGGGCCTGCTCCCAGCGATGCCATGGCACGCAGGTAGTCCTGCTCCCGTGGTGTGAGCCGATCGAAGCGCACACGGAAGAAGCTCCTGTCCAGCGCCTCCGTTGCCAACGTGCTGGCCTGCTCCACATCGCTGGCCTGGATCGGCGATTGCTTGGCGGTGTTCCAGGAATGCTTGCCCCACTCCTGCAGGAAATAGGGGTAGCCCTCCGTGATCGCCAGGATCCTGTTCAGCGCTTCGCTGTCGATTGCCTCGCCTTCTTCCTCAATGGGGTCCTGCAGTGCCGAGCGGGCAGCCTCAGGCAGCAACGGCCCCACTGCCGGATAATCAAACAACCGTTCGGCGTAAGACTTCGCTTCACCGGCAAGCGCCGCTACCTGAGGCAGTCCAGCACCGAAGAGGATCACGGGCCAGCCCCGTTGCGCAATCCTGTGCATGGCCACGATCAGACCGCGTAGATCTTCTTCAGCCAGATATTGCACCTCATCAAGAAGAATCACCACGGTTTTCCCCGCCGCCTGGGCTGCTTTGCCCACACACGCCATTAGCTCGGGCAGATCCACTTCAAGATTGCCGCTGTCAGCCACCGTGTCCGGTGCGATGGCCACGTCGATCTCTCCAATCGACACCGTGAAGGCGCTGGCAAAGCCACGCAAGGCTCCGAGTGCCCGTTGAGCAAGATCTCGAGCCTGCTCCACTCGGCTGAGCTTCAGCAGCACGGCCTTGAGGGCCGGGGCGAGGAAGGCCGCCAGTCGCTGCCCTTCTGGAGCCTCAAGCGTCACCATGATCGCCCCCATCTCTTCTGCGATCTGCCCAATCCGGTTGAGCAGCACGGTTTTACCCACGCCACGCAGGCCCAGGAGCATCTGGCTTTTCTCCTGCCGTCCACGGGCAATGCGCTGCAAGGCGATCGTGGCCGACTCCACGATCGCCTCCCGGCCCGCCAACTCAGGCGGCCGCGCCCCCGCACCAGGAGAAAACGGATTGCGGGTGGGGTCCATGCTGCGTGGCGTCAAGTTGAAAAGAGATATCGCAATCTTATCGATGTATGGCCGGTTTATCCATGTATGGCAAGGCCTCCGGTGCATTCCGTTGTCGGCGCTCAGCAGCGCAGCGCCTCCCGATGGGCACTCAGAAACTTCTCCTGCTCCCGACTGAACGGCCGAATCAGGTTCGCCCCCTCGATTCCCCAGCAGCGCAAGGCCTCCCGGGCTGCCTCGTGTTCACAGATCAGCTGTCCGCCCCCATCGAAGCTGATCCAGTGGCGATCAAACAGTTTGTCCACATGGGGGGAGAGCAGCAGGCCATTGGCGCCGCTCAGCCGTTCGCTGTTGTCGCAAGATCGCCAGGGCTTGATGTGGCTGGCCACCAGGAACTCCTGCCGCGCCAGCCCCGTGACCCGGCAGGCCGGCTCCAGCTCCGACACCCGATGGCGAAATAACCCCTGCCCCAGCCGCGCCTTGGTGAGGGCATCGCGCTCCGTGCTGCTGGGCACCTCCCGCAACCACTGCATGTCATCGAGCAGCGCGGCGGTGTACTCCCCCTCCTCCGCCAGCACCACCAGGTGCACCCGCACCGCCGGATCGGCGTGCTCCTCGATCACCAGACCGAGCTGGCTGATCCGCCCGTTGGCATAGCTGAACACCACATCCCCCCGCTGGCAGCGGCTGAGGTTGTCGTAGGTCACGTTCCGCGCGCCGTTGGCATTGGCCTTCGGCGACCAGATGTAGCCGCCGTCGGTCTCCTTCCGGTAGGTCTGCTTGTGGTTCACCCACCAGTAGGAGGGCACGGATCAAGCCAGTACTTGCGTCGTTGTAGCCGTGGTGGGGCGGTGTGTCCTCAGGTGGGCCGTCTCGATGGAATCACCTCCTCACCCCGTTGCTCGCGGAACCCGTCCAGCCGCTGGCGGCACAGCTGCAGCAGTGCGTCGCGCTCGCTGTCGCTCAGCTCCTCCGCGCCGATCAGGGTGTAGAGCCCATTGCCGTAGCGGGTGATGCCGTTGCCGGTGAGCACGCGGCCCACCATCCGTTTCACCCGTTCGGTGGTGTAGTCGATCTGGGTCACGTCCTCCCCCAGGATCCGCCGGGCGATGTCCTGCGCCGGGGCCGGGCTGCGGCGGCCGAGCAGTTCCAGCAGCATCAATGGTTGATAGATGGGGCTCATGCGCATCCGCTCGGCGATGGTCTGCCGGAGGCGCTTGTAGGTGGGGGAGGGGTGTGTGGGCATGGGGCGATGGTGGCGACTGCAGGGCGACCGTGCCAGGGTTGCTTTTGGGCGGCCCGTCAGGCTGGCGCCCCTGCTGGGATCCCTTCTGGTGTGGGCGCATGGCGGCTGCAGCCAACCCGGCTTTGGGTGTGGCTGTGCCGCGCCAGTCCCCAACTCACGCACGCAGCAACCCAGGGCCAGGAGAAGCAGGGCTCCCTCCAATGCTGACGGCAGCTTCAGGCTGCACTGACACCATCCCGGCAGAATGGCATCCAGATCGGAACCCCGATGACCAGCTCCAGCCCACGGACCGAACAGGTGCTCAGCACCCTGCGGCTCCATCGTGGCGACTGGCAAAAGCGCTTCCACGTCGTGGATATCGGCGTCTTCGGCTCGGTGGCCCGCGGCGACGCCCGCCCCGATAGCGATGTCGACGTGTGGGTGCGGCTGGATCCGCTTACCCCCTATGCCCTGGTGCACCTCAAGCAGGAGCTGGAAACGTTGCTGAGCACCTCTGTGGATGTGGTGCGTTTGCGCGAGCGCATGAACCCTTCCCTCAAGCAGCGCATCCTTGATGAAGGCCTGCGGCCATGAGCGAAGGCCCTGGCCCGCTGCTGGATGACCTTCTGACTGCCATTGAACGAGCCAGCAGTAAGAGTCAGCCTCTACTCCTGGATCCTTCGCAAGTCGAATCGGAACAGGGACGGGATCTGCTTGATGTGATCTGTATGCAGTTTCTCGCGATTGGTGAGGCACTCAAGCGATTCGAACGCCACTGGCCTGGTCGTCTGCAAGCCGACTTTCCATCAGTGGATTGGAGGGGTGCCATGGGGTTTCGCGACGTCATCGCCCATCAGTACTTCGATCTCGACAGTGAACAGATCCTGCTGATCTGTGAGCAATCCCTGCCTGCGTTGATTGCGGCTGTTCGGGCGTTGCGACAGAGCCAATGATCCGCTGGGCGATGTCCTGCGCAGGGGCGGGGCTGTGGCGTCCCAGCATCTCCAACCGCTGCGAGGAAGCCTTCGGCTACTTGTGCCACGAGTCAAACGTTCTCTATGAACACTGACGCAACTACATCG
>JAUCZK010000005.1 GCA_030373145.1 Cyanobium sp. CZS48M
CTCAGATCAGGGCAATCGGGCCTAGGGATTTACACCACGCGAAGGGACGCGGCCCCGTCGAATTCGGGAGCGGCTCAAAAATCACTGACACGTTCGGGTTTCTCGAAGGGACGGGAAAGGGGCGTCGGCATGTCAAGTTGATGTCTGTCGCTCAGATCAAGGACAAAAAGTTGGCTCAATATCTATCGCTTGCTTTGCATGCATCCAAACAGGACGACTCATGAAACTCGGCTACACAATCATCTACGTTCCAAATGTCGATGCATCGTTGTCGTTCTTTGAAGGTGCATTCGGTTTGTCACGCCGCTTTCTGCATGAGTCTGGGGACTACGGTGAACTTGAAACGGGAGAAACAACGCTCGCTTTTGCGTCGCACGAGCTTGGGAGTATGAATTTTCCTTCAGGCTTTGTCGCAGTAAGTGAATCCAGCAAACCTCTTGGCATTGAGATAGCGTTGGTTACGCCGTCTGTTGTCGAGGCGCACACTAAAGCTCTGGCAGCCGGTGCAGCCGAGTTGAAAAGACCGGAGACAAAGCCATGGGGGCAAGTCGTCTCCTATGTCCGATGTCCAGACGGAACTTCGGTTGAAATATGCTCGCCGGTTGGTGGCTAAATTGCGGCATAACAAGTCATTCCAGCCGACCGTCAAAAAGCTGCGCTTTTTGCCGTCGGCTGAATTCCAACGTAGATGCGCTGACCAGCTGAATGAGCGCGCAAATAACTACGAAGGGATGTAACATCTTGCGAAGCAAAGGTCGATACGTAATATTCTTCTGCTAAGGAGTTTGTGGCAATCTGCAGATTTCATTGCGATTGCATTCTCTTAATCACAAAAAGGAGGCGTCTAAGGATGACCCTCACTGCCCTCAGACTGTTCTGGGACGTGCAGTCAAGTAGTGACAGTTGAACTGAATGAAGGCGGGATCAGCCAGCTACTGTCTCCGCGGCCTAGTGTGCAACCTGCGCAAAGCTTTACGGGTGAGTAGACATAGCCATTTGCAATCACATAATCTATAGACAGGCTAGTTTGAGCTTCAATATCATAGCAGCACGCGGCGATACGACCATCCCATGTGACTGCGAACATATGCTCAAGCTCGTAGTCGCAGGCTCCTGCCGGAGGTGCACTGGGTATGGACAATTTCCAGGATGGAAGCTCCACTTGGCCTGACCAGTCATGAAAGTAGCCTTTCTTCGGCTCCCAAAAGTAGTGGATAGCTACAATGCCACTCAAGTGCTGAACGAATTCTTCGGGCGTCCGCGTATGAGCAGAGATATTTACACAGCGAAGCCCGGAATCTGCAAGCTCTTGCCAAAGCTCTTTGGAGAACATTGTGTTTGTAGAATCTACACCATTTGAGGCAAAAGATACTTCTACGCCATTCTCAGTGGCATATCGAATGAATAATGGCAACATTGGGTTCAGCAAGGGTTCGCCAAAATGATTCAGCCAGACAAACTTTCGGCTGTCATATTCAGGATTGCAGGATCGCCGAACCAGTTCGATGCACTTTTTAAATGTATCAAGCTCCATGTTTCCTTTTGGTCGCAATTGACCGGGATGGGGGCAATAGCTACAAGTAAGCGAGCAGAAATTAGATACCTCAATTTGCATAACCTTAAAGCTCATGATGATGCGGGGATGGCTGGAGAGAATTCTATCCGACAACCCTTTTGTAGTGGTTGAAACACTGCCACTGACGCAGGCAAGTCATAAACTATGCCAGTGAAGGCTTTTGGGTTAGATTGGCATGGTCACGCAAGTGGGTGGCAGATTACTCAGTCATTCATTGTCGCCATTTATGGCCTAGCATATTGCCTATCGCTCTGCCAGCCAAGAATCTTCATACACCTCGGGATTAACATGCCCATCGACGCCATTTCCAAGACCAAGCAAGGCTATGTCCAAGAGCTATTGGAAACAGGACTTCCTCTTTTCTCCATTGTCATAACATGCTTCAACAAGAAAGAATATATTAATGAAGCGATCGAGAGTGCACTCAGCCAAGATTATGATCATTTAGAGGTAATCGTCATCGATGACGGGTCGAACGACGGATCATGGGATATCATTCAGCTGTGCTCTACAAAGAGCCATAAGATCTGCGCCACACGACATCTTCACGGCAGAAATAATGGAGTATCAGCAAGTCGTCAACTGGGAGTAGATCTAAGCAGAGGACATTATATTCTCCACCTAGATGGAGATGACAAACTCCTTCCGGGACGACTAAAGCATGATGCGGAGATTATTGACCAGTTTCCCAGCTGCACCTCAGTGATCTCAAGAACTCGCTACTTTCATCAAGACTTTAAATCTGGGACACGGGAGCTTTGCAATGCAGAGGAAATGGTCGATTCCATTGTGCCCGTTATGAACCGCCTCTATGGAACCTACGAACTCTTTCTTTTATGCGTCTACGATCTGGATAAGGGCGAGGCTGATTTTAGAGGCCTCCCTTGCGTAGGAGCTGTAACCACACGCAAAGATATTGCAAGATCAGTCCCATGGATCCGTGGCGTCAGTTGTGCAGAGGATATCGGATACTTTGCGAGGCTCTTAATGCAGCCAAGAATCTTCTACTCTAGCGAGTGCCTGTCCGAGTATCGGCTTACCACTCAAGGAGCCTGGTTTCAGGCAATGGCAAACAACACCGAAACTTTTTGGCAAGAATTCACGAAGCGCCAGGTTAGATACTTTGCACTCGATGTAGAACCTCAGCTCTTACTCGATGCTCAGAAACGGTTGCAAGAAATGCATGAACCCCGCATGTCTCCTTCAGAACTATAGGTTGAAGTGGCCATTCCTTAAGACGATGCCAAGTCAGTAATCGTGACGGGAGTGGAGCAAAGGAACCTCTGGAAAACCCACTAAAATCAATCCAGATCCAAGACTGAGACTGGAACGGATGGCCGCCCCCCTCCAGCTGGGCTTCACGGACTACGAGCAGATCTTTGCCAAAATGAGGACGCGTCGCCAGCGCTTCTTGGATGAGATGGAGGCCACGGTTCCCTGGGAAGCGTTTTTGGCCTTGATCAAGCCCGTGTATCACAAGCCCTCCAGCAAAGGAGGTCGTTCGCCGATTCCTTTGGAGGTGATGCTGCGGATCCACCTACTGCAGCAGTGGTTCACGCTTTCAGATCCACTGATGGAGGAGATGCTGATCGATAGGCCCTGCTTCCGCCGCTTCGCAGGGATCGAGACGATGGAAGGGAGGATCCCTGATGAGACGACGATTCTCAACTTTCGCCATCTGCTGGAAGAGCACCGGATCGCGGAGCAGATTCTTGAGGGCGTGAACCAGATGCTGAGCAAGAGGGGAGTGATGCTGAGGGAAGGCACGATCCTTGATGCCACGATCATCAATGCCCCCAGCTCCACCAAGAACAAGGCCAAGGAGAGGGATCCTGAAATGCACTCGGTGGCCAAGTGCAAGCAGTGGTTCTTTGGAATGCGCTGCCACATCGGAGTTGATGCCGCATCTGGCCTGGTCCACGCTGTTGAGAGCACCGCCGCCAACGTGCATGAGCTGAACACAGCAGCAGACCGACTCCATGGGGATGAACGCCTCATCTACGGCGATGCAGGCCACATCGGCATTGAGAAACGTGGCGATTTCCAGGACTGCGAAGCTGAGTTCAGGATTGCCATGAAGCCCGGCCAGCGCAGAGTGCTTCCAGAGACACCAGAGGGCAGGCTTCTGGATCTGATTGAGACGGCGAAAGCCCACTTCCGCGCCAAAGTGGAACATCCCTTTCGAATCATCAAATGTCAGTTCGGCTTCCGGAAGGCCTACTACCGAGGAATCCGCAAGAACGACCTCAAGCTGAAGTTTCTCTTTGCCCTGGCAAACCTCTGGATGGTGCGGGAACGAATACCTGATCCAGCGTAAAGCAAGGGCTTGGTATATCTAAAGATCGATCATCATCCAGAAATCAAGCCATAACGAACGCATGGTGGAAACTGCCTGAACGTCTTTGCGTGGACTGCTGTGAGCGAAAGGAGGGCGCAATCTGTTCAGTATCGTCTCATAGACGAGAATGAGACCAGATTATTCGGATTAAGGCGTCTTGATCAGAGGTTCATTAAATGGACAACTATGAAATCGGGAAAGATATTCAAGCTTTAAAGGAGAAGATAGACCGTCTTGAGGCCATGTCCTCATGCATTGCCAACTCCGAAAAGCCCCTCGAAGAAACTGTTGAAAAGGCCATTCCTGAAGGCTGGCGAGGGGTGGCCGATGAAGAGATAAAAACAAAGACGGGGATTCTCATTGCCAAGACATTTAACATTGACTTTCGCAAACGTGCGGCCAACGGAGAGTCTCGAGAAGGATATATTACCATTACATCAGATGGCTACTATAAGGGCAAGATAAACTTTAGACGCAACTGTCCTCGAGTTTTTTGTGCATGTAATTTCTCTAGAGCCCGTATGGAGCTTCGCAATAGCAGCAATGACACGATAGTGGCCGTCAACTTTATCCCAAGTCGGTTTGACCTAGGAAGAGCCGATGACGATGATTTCCCCTGCGAAGGCTGGGATCGCCTAATCGCTGAGAATTGCGACCAAATGGTGTTTGCAGATCCAATGTTTACAAGCAACTAGTATTAAGCTGTAAATTGGGGGCTATGTCGCTATGCTGGCTTATTGATGGCTACGCATAAGGCAAATAGCCCCATCTATCACGCATTCAGTCAAAGCTTATGGTTTTCACGACTAGAGAAGAGTTGCGAAATACGTGCAATATGAAGACTCGCAAAACCTCCTCTGGCATCTAACATCAAGATACAGAAGACGGGAGCTTAGGGTGTCGTCTTTCCTGATTTCTCTGCCCGCTTCTGATCTTGAGCGTTAGGCCTACCGGGAGGGGGCCTAGGAGGCTGTTGCGCATAGATCAGCGCACACCTTCTCCACAGACGGCCACGCATCTGCCCAGAACCCAGTGACAGCAACGGCTTTGGCCGAGATCATGGGTCATGAGCAAGCCCAAGACCTTCCGCCCCTGGGTGCCTGAGCAGGCCTGGCTGCTGCCGCCCTCGCCGATCGACTGGCTGCCCAAGGACCATCTGGCATTCTTTCTGCTGGATCTGATCGATCAGCTGGATCTCGATCCCATTCTCCAGCTGTACCGCCAGAAGGACGCCCGCGGCGAGAAGGCCTACGACCCCAGGATGATGGTTGTGCTGCTTCTGTACGCCTACTGCGTCGGGATCCCTTCGTCACGAAAGATCGAGAGGGCCTGCTACGAGGATCTGCCGTTCCGGGTACTGAGCGGGAACCAGCAGCCGGACCACACGCGGATCAGTGAGTTCCGCCGGCGGCACCTGGAGCTGCTGGAGGATCTGTTTGTGCAGGTGCTCAGGCTCTGTCAGAAGTCCGGCCTGGTGCAGATGGGCCATGTGGCGCTGGATGGCACCAAGGTGGGAGCCAACGCCAGCATCCACAAGGCCATGAGCCACGAGCGCATGGAGAAGAGCGAGCAGCAGCTCAGGCAGGAGATGCGGGCTTTGCTGAGGAAGGCCGAGATCATCGACGCCCAGGAGGACGGCCGCTACGGCAAGGGCAAGCGGGGCAGTGAACTGCCAGAGGAGCTGCAACGCCGGGAAAGCCGGCTGGAGAAGATCCGCCAGGCCAAGGCTGAGCTGGAGGCAGAAGCCGCTGCGGCCCAGGCCCGCCGGCGCCAGAAGCAGGCTGATGCTGCCGCTACGGAGGCCGAGCAAGGCGACGACGACAGCAAAGAAAAGCTCAGCAGCCGGGCGCACCAGAAGCAGCAACGCGCCGATACCGCACGAGCGCTGGCACTGCAGAAGCTCCAGGAGACGGGAATCGATCCGGAAACGGTGGGTCTGGGGGAAGCTGAACCGATGGCCATGCCCACACGGGGACTACCGAGCAACGCCCAGGGCAAGCCGAGCCCCAAAGCCCAGCGCAATTTCACTGATCCAGACAGCCACGTGATGAAAAGCGGCAATGGCTACATCCAGGGCTACAACGCCCAGGCCGCAGTGGACAGCAAGCACCAGGTGATCGTGGCGATCGGGGTGAGCAACCAGGCTCCAGATGTCGAACACCTCGTCCCCATGCTGGAGCGCACCATCGCCAGCACCGGCACCATGCCCGAGACGTTCATTGCGGATGCGGGCTACTGGAGCGAGGCCAACGCCAAGACCTGCAGCGATCGGGGCATCGATGCCTACATCTCCACCGGGCGCCAGAAGCACGGCGAGCAGCGAGCACCATCACGGGGTCCGGTCCCAAAGGATCTCGACGCCAAAGGCAGAATGGCCCGCAAGCTCAGAAGCAAGAACGGCCGTGAGGTCTATGCCAGGCGTAAGGCGATCGTCGAGCCGGTGTTTGGTCAGACGAAAGAATATCGCGGCCTGCGGCGCTTCCTGCTGAGGGGGCTTGAGAAGGTGAATGGAGAGTGGTCGCTGATGAACACGAGCCACAACCTGCTCAAGTTGTTCCGATTCAGCTGGGCGGTGACATGAAGGCCCCACTGTCCCCCGGTGGCTCCCGCCGGGGGCCGCCAACAGATGAAGGCTCCGTACTCAGAGCGCCGATGGTGTAATCGCAGCAGGTCCGAGCCACGGCAGGGTTTTCACGGCGGAGATCACGGATTATTCGTGCAACAGCCTCCTTGAGCCGGCCAGGATTGACGGCCGGCTTTCAAGTAGCTACAATAAATCGTGCAGATCGATTTCGCCCCTTTAAAGGACGCATCTAATCTCAGCAAGCACGGTGTCTCCTTGGCGCTTGCAGCTGAGCTTGACTGGGATGCTGCTCTGGTTTGGGTTGATGATCGAACTGACTACGGCGAAGCACGGATGATCGCATTAGCACCGAAGACAGCGATCCTGTACTTCGTGGCTTTCGTAGACCGCTCAACGGTCCGAAGAATCATCAGCCTTCGCAGAGCAAACCGTCGTGAAGCGAAGCACTATGTCAAAGCAACAGAAGAAATCCTCCGTGCTGATCCCGACTCCCGAAGATGATCAGGCGATCAATGCTGCTGCCAAGTCTGATCCTGATACCCAGCCGCTTACTGATGAGCAGCTCCAGGCCATGGTCCCCATTCGCTCATTGCGAGGGCGCCCAAAGTCACCACACAAAAAGCAGTTGGTCTCTATCAGGTATAGCCCTGAAGTTCTTCACTATTTCAAGAGCTTTGGCGTCGGCTGGCAGGCTCGGATGGATGCTGCCCTCAAGGAGTATGTAGCCAATCATCCTCTTCGTGATGCAGAGGAGGCCTAGCATCGAGATCCAGCGGCTGGGTGCAGATGAGCTCAATAAAGGTATAGGGCTCCCGCCCGCAGCCGATCTTGAGCGTTAGGCAGACTTGATAAATACCAGCCATCTATGCGCTTGCTAGAATTCAGGGATCCCTAAACATCGAATGAAGAGTCGCCGTATCGGATCCTAATCAATGAACAAAACTCGCAAGCAGCCAGCCATACTCGGTTTTGCCAACTCACATCTCTCTCCGTTGCTGTTCTCGCTACAGGCAGTTGCGCTGTCCGTCAGCCAACTCCCGATCGTGCCAAGTTTGGTGCAGCATGAAATGGTGTCGGAAAAACTCATTGAACCCTTTCGCCGTCTCTGTGAGTGTTGCTGATCTGAGGCAGAAGCGAGAAGGGTTATCAGTGAGTAGGCTGCGAATGCGCCGGCATCACCTCCCAATACCAACGTTTTTTTCCTGGTGGCCATCTCCCGACGATGGGAGATTTAGCCCTCGGCAGGGAGCGGCCCGGCAGGGTCGAGAAGTGCCAGCTGGGGATGGGGGTAGGACAACCCATGGTGGGCAAAGGCCCGCTTGGCCCGCTTCAGCAGATCGGTGCGGTAGACGAACTCATCGCGGGCATCCATTGGATAGCAACGCAACCGGAACTGGGTGCCCCAGAGGTGCTCCTCCATCACCACCAGGATGGGCAGCCGCAGCTGGGTGTACTGACTGCTGTAGGCCGCCTGGTAGAGAATGTCCACTACCAGATCGACATCGACTCTGTGGTCGAAATAGACATCCGTGGCCACCTGGGCCTCCAGCTTGCCGCTGTTGGCATTGGAGATCGGATCGGTCCAGAGGAGATTGTGGGGGATGGTGATGGTGTTGTCGTCGGGAGTGACCAGCTGCAGACTGCGCAGCCCATAGCCGACGACCTCGCCGTAGTGGTCGCCGATCCTGACCCGATCTCCCACCTGGTAGGACCCTTCGAAGAGGGACACGACGCCGGCGAGGATCGAACTCACGTAGTCCTTGAAGGCAAATCCCAGCGCCACCGCAAGGGTTCCCGTCAAGGCGAGAAGGTTGTTCTGGGTGAGGTTGAGGAACTGATCGAGCAGATAGGAGACAGTCACGATCAGGATCAGGCCCTTCAGGAACGGCACCGACTGTTTGATCAGCAGCCGGTAGCGGCGCGCCACCTTTTCCGACAGCCAGCCGGTCAGCCGTTCGATCAGGAACATGCCGGCGTAGGCCAACAGCACGGCGAAGACCGCGCCGATTGTCTTCATCAGCGTGACATCGGCGAGGATGCGCTGCGCCGCCGTCTCGGCCCGGGCGGCGGCCGGCACCACCATCTCCAGCGCTGCCGACAGAGGGATCATGAACCTCAGGGGGAAGGATGTCGATCCCATAGCTCAGGCCTCCCCGGTGAAGAAGTTGTTGTCGTCCAGGGCCTTCACCAGCCCCGGGTAGTGAGACGGCTGCACGGACAGTTCCCCTGCCTTTGCCTCAATCAGCCCTTCGCCCAAGAGCCAGTGGATGCGGGGCTGAAGCCGATGGCTGGGGAGTCCCAGCCCGAAGGCGAGATGCTCCAAACGCATCGTGCCGTGGATCAGCAGGCTGTGCAGGATGTAGCGGTCCACATCGGTCAGGCTGGGCAGATCGGGCAGAGCAGGCCTGACCTGACGCATTTCAGCGCCGTCACTGTTCGACTCCAGCCGCAGACTTTCCAGCCAGAGGGCGGCGGCGATCCTGGGGCCGCCGCCGGCCAGCGCCGCCAGCTGGCTCCACTGGTCCACCTCGGGATCCTGGTCCGCATCGGTGGATGGATGGCCACCGGAGGCCGACTGTTGCAGGCCCAGGCCGGAGGCCAGCGGCGTCAGCCATTGCCGCAGCTGGGGACCATCGAGGGCCGGGAGGCTCCTGGCATCGGGGAAATAGGAGCTGATCTGGCTCACGTGGTCGAGGAACCTCCAGGCCCACCGGTTGCAGCCCAGCAACCAGAAGCGGTCGCGACGCTCCAGGATCACCTGCCGCAGCCGCTCGATGCCGCTCCAGCCGCCGATGCAGCGAAGGAAACACTGATCCAGATTCGGTAGGCTCAGCAGCACCGGCTCCCCTGTGTCGAGGGCGGGCGGCTGGGAGCCATCCAGAGCCGCGATGAGCATCCGGGGCACGGCGTCCGGATCGACCGGACGGCGGTGGCAGGGCAGGAGGGCTTGTCGGGCGGAGAACGGGGGGTCCCGCTCAGCGAGAACCGCCTCGATCAGCGCTGAAACCGGCTCTACCGGCCGGCTCAGCACGATCAGCACGTTGGGAGCCTCCGGATCGGAGCGCCAGGCCTCGACGGCCTCCCGCAGCGCCTCGCCCACGAAGGCCCGCAGCGGCAGCGGCACGCCCAGGGCGGCGATCTGTTTCTGCAGGGCGACGCTCCGCTCGCCGGGCAGTGGCCGCAGGGGGTCATCGGCCAGCTCGGACGTGCTGCGCGCGAACCAGCTGTCCAGACCGGTCTGCAGGGCCTCGAGCAGGGGTAGGCCCATCAGAGCAGCTCCCTGAGGGCTGGCACCTGGCCCTTCATGGCCCGATACCCCTTGCGGATGATCCGGTTGGCCTTGTGGAAATCGAAGATGGCGAAGTCGTTGAGGGGTGGCTCCACCAGCAGGTCGGGAGCGTGGGCCTCCAGCCGGCTGCGGGTGACCTGCTGCTCCATCACGTTGAGCGAGGTGCCGATCACATCGAAGATGTTCGGGCCGGGGTCTTCGCTGGGGAGCCACTGATCCACCTTGTCGTGGAGGGTCTCCTGAAGGCTCTGGTAACGATCGCCGAGGCTCTTCAGAAACGACTCCCGGCGGCGGTTCGACGTCTCACTGGGTGTCCTGGGGGAGGGCTCATCCTCGCCCTCCTCCGCCGGATCGGGCAGGGTGGAGGACGCCAGACCTCCGGTGACGTGGCTGCGGTTGAGATTCACCGCGATCACGACGTCGGCTCCCATGTCCCTGACCACATCCACCGGGACGGGATTGACGATGCCGCCATCGCCGAGGAAGAGATCCCCATGGCAGAAGGGCGTGAAGATGCCGGGAACGGAGATGCTGGCCCGCACGGCATCCACCATGGAGCCCGACCTGAGGTGCACCTCCTCCCCTCTGATGAGATCGGTGGCGACGCAGCAGAAGGGAATAGGCGAGGTCTCGATCTTCATCCCCTGCATGTGCTCCGAGAGCAGCTCGTAGACCTTGTTGCCATCCAGCAGACCAGTGGTGGGGAAGACCATGTCGAAGTAGGAGAGCATGTCCCTCCAGCTCAGATCCCTGATGAAGTCTTCCAGTTCATCCAGTTCATCGGCGCAGTGAATGGCTCCCACCAGGGCTCCAATGCTGGCTCCGGAAATGAAATCGATCGGGATCCCGGCCTCCTCGAGGGCACGAATCACACCGATGTGGGCCCAGCCCCTGGCTCCTCCACTTCCCAGGGCCAGCCCGACGCTTTTCATGGTGCAGGGACACGAAGAAAAACCGGAACTATCGTCCCATGAAAAGATACTGTGATCCACCACCCGTCGGTGAGCGAACTCTCTGCCTGAAACGGAAGTAGTAGGCCGCTCAACCGTTCGGAGACTGGGGAAGGGCGGGAGAAGCCGAGGCTGCCGGAAGGCCGGCGTCGGGGTCTGCAGGATTCTCCGGAATCGTGCGCAGGGCCAGCGTCTCGAAGGGCATGTCGACCTCTGCCTCGCGAAGCGCCTCGAACAGGCGCTCCCGCAG
The DNA here is from genome assembly GCA_030373145.1 of Cyanobium sp. CZS48M. GTDB lineage: Bacteria > Cyanobacteriota > Cyanobacteriia > PCC-6307 > Cyanobiaceae > Regnicoccus_A. The sequence goes on from JAUCZK010000005.1 coordinate 10,988, forward strand.
GGTGTGGCGCACCGAGATGTGCTGCTGCTCGTCGGCGAGCCACACCTGGAGTTCCATGGCGACGTTGTAATCGTTCAGAGCCGTGACCACCACCCTGGCCGGTGGCTCCGCCACCAGCAGGCCCTCCCACTGACAGATGGAAAGGGCAATCGTCCGCACCCTGTCGAGATTCTCTTCCACACCCACCGTGAAGGGAATATCGAGCCGGAGATGGGGAAAGTTTGTGTAGGAAGCGACGATTGAATTGACAACGATGGTGTTCGGCACCGCCAGCATCCTGCCATCTGGTGTCACCCCCCGGTAGAGCGCATGGTGATCCGATCCACCCGGCCGTAATGGCCGCCGACCTCGATGAGATCCCCCAGCACGAAGGGCCGGTCCCAGAAAATGAAGATGCCGGAGATCATGTTGGAGAGGGCGTCCTTGGCGGCGAATCCCAGACTGAGCCCCACCACGCCCAGGCTGGCAAGGATGGAGGTGGTGTTGATGCCCAGACGCCCCAGGGCCGTGATCAGCCCGATCGAAAGAATCAGATATTTCAGTAACGTCAACAGGAAATTGCCGGCTGTGGGATCGAGATCCGCCCGCTGCACGGCCAGGCCCATAGCCTTCTTCACCAGGCGCCACATCACCCAGCTCGCCAGAAGGATGAGCAGAGCGGCCAGGCCCTGCGGCATCCAGGCGAGAACCCCGGCCATGGCTGCTCCGCTCCCTTCGGGCGCCAACCTTAACCCGAGCCTCCGGGTTCATCCCGATCGATCAGCTGGAATGCAGCACTCGTCTGGATTGATGATCGGGCTGACTATGGAGAACTAAGGATGGTTGCCCTGGCTCCCCTTGGAGACATACTCTTTATTGTTGCCTTTGTAGAACGCGAGACAGTAAGGAGAATTATTAGCCTACGCAGAGCCAACCGCCGTGAGGCCAATCACTATGCCAAAGCCATTAAGGAAGCTCAACCTGAAGATGCTGACGATTGAGGGCGATCTGTTGATTAAAGCGGCCGCGGAATCAGATCCTGATGCCCTTCCCTTCCGCTTACAGAAGAGCAAATGAGCGCGATGGTCCCCATGCGAGTGCTGCGCGGCCGCCCAAAGTTGGCAAAGAAAGCAGCTGGTTTCAATCCGACGTAGTCCTGAGGTTGTTGACTATTTCAGGGCTTCCTTAGAGCGTTTGTTAGAGAGATGGCGGCGGAGTGCATAGAGACTTCTAAGGCAAGATGGTGTATACTCTCTGTATAGCCGCAATTGTGCCATGCAAACACGGCCAGAAGTGGGGAAATAGCCTTGGGGTGCGGATCACGCGCTCGCTTGCCGAAGAGGTCGGAGTCGGCCCAGGTTCAGAAGTCCGTCTGAGTGTCCTTGAGGGTGAGCTGATCGTGAAGCCGGCGTTTCCTGCTCGGCTCAAGCTAGAAAATCTCCTCGCAGACATCACTCCTGAAAACCGTCATTCAGCAGTGGACACTGGAGAAGCCGTTGGCGTGGAGATCTTCTGATGCCAGCCGCCTATGTGCCCGATAGAGGAGACTTGGTATGGCTTCAGTTCACGCCTCAGGCTGGAAGCGAGCAAGCGGGGAAACGGACAGCCCTGATCATGTCACCAAAGACGTACAACAAGAAGGTTGGGTTGACCCTTGTCTGCCCAGTGACATCCCGGGTCAAAGGTTATCCCTTTGAGGTTCGCCTGCCCGATGGTCTTGAGGTTGGTGGCGGAGTTCTTTCCGATCAGCTCAAAAGCTTGAACTGGCGAATGCGAAAAGCGAGGCTGATTGGTCATGCGCCTGCACCAATTGCCTAGCAAGTGACCTCTAGAATTCTACCCTTATTGGAGCCCGACAGTTAATGCCACTCTCTAGCATCAAGCCCCCTGGACATGGCCTTGATCCATGTTGCACAGGCGCCTGGTTCGATCCGGGTGTGATCGTCTTCCGCTTGCTTTAATGGTTGTCGAGCTGATTGATCTCAGCAAAGAGCTCCCGTGATATCCCAGAACACCGACGACATTCTCTGCATCTTCCAGACGCGGCTGGTCACGTTGGAGTGGATCCTAAGCCTGGGTGCAAGAGCCCTCCCGGATGGGGCCCGCTCCTGCATCGAGGGCACCAGGGCGTTGCTGACGGCAATCGAGTGCGACGACTCCCGGCCGGAGGAGAGCAAGCGCACCGAACTGGGTTCCTGCCTCTACTGCGACACGTCGGTGCGGCTCTCTGTGAGCGACTTTCTGATGCCCCATGTGAAACGCGCGGCGTGATGAACGGCCGGTTGGGCTGATCGATGGCGCATCGTGGGCGGTGGTTGAAGGCTGGGCTGCTGACTGGGCTGGGCTGGCTGGCTTCAGCCTGCAGTGTGGCGCCCGCCCCGAGGCCGCTTCTGGTGGCGGCCGCGGTGAGCCTGGCGGGTCCCCTCCAGGAAATCGCGGCGGCTGAGGCACCTGGCTCGCGCGCCGGCCGGCCGTTGCAGTTTCACTTTGCCTCCTCGGGCGCCCTGCAGCAGCAGATCCTGCAGGGGGCGCCGGTGGATGTGTTTCTTTCGGCCGGCCAGCGTCAGATGGATGCGCTCCAGGACGCTGGCCGGCTGCTGCCCGGCAGCCGCCGCGAGCTGTTCAGCAATGAGCTGGTGCTGGTGGTGCCCGCTCGCTCCAGTCGGCGGACCCTCAGCTTCGAGGGCCTGGCGGGGCCTGAGCTGGGCTCGATCGCCATCGGTGATTCATCGGTGCCGGTTGGCGATTACGCCCGCCAGGTGCTTAGCGCCCTGGGGCTCAGCGCCGCGGTGGCCCCCCGGCTGGTGCCGCTCGGCTCCGCCCGGGCCGTGGCCCAGGCGGTGGCCCAGGGTCATGTGCAGGCAGGCCTGGTGTACCGCAGCGATGCCCAGTCGGACGACGGCCTGCGCATCACCGCGGCGGCACCCGCCGGCAGCCATGCTCCGATTCGCTACGTGGGTGCTGTGCTCACCTCCAGCGGCAACCCCGCCGCCGCTCAGGCCTATCTGCGCACCCTGGCGGAACCCCCCTCCCGTGAGCGCTTCCGCCGCCATGGTTTCGGGGTCCCTGATCCCTCCCCCCAGCCGTGAGCGCGGGCCTTCCCGACCTTTCCCCCCTCTGGCTCTCCCTGCGCAGTGCCGCCCTGGCGGTGCTGCTGGTGGTGCCCTTGGGGTTTCTCGCGGCCCGCCAGGTGAGCCGTTGGCAGGGTTCCCGCCGCGCCGGCGCCGACCTGCTGCTGCTCTCGCCCCTGGTGCTGCCGCCCACGGTGCTGGGCTTTCTGCTGCTGCAGCTGCTGGGCCCCTACGGGCCAGTGGGTGCTGGGCTGACTCGTCTGGGTCTGGAGATCGTCTTCAACTGGCCGGCCACCGTGCTCAGCTCGGCGGTGGTGGCCTTTCCGCTGCTCTACCGCACCCTGCTGGCGGCCTTCGATCAGATGGATCCCTCGCTGGAGGCGGTGGCCCTCAGCCTCGGGGCGTCCCCCTGGCGGGTGCTGCGGGCGATCACGCTGCCGCTGCTGATGCCGGGCCTGCTGGCGGGGATCAGCCTCGCCTATGCCCGGGCCCTCGGTGAATTCGGCACCACCCTGATGCTGGCGGGCAACATCCCCGGCCGCACCCAGACCCTGCCCCTGGCGATCTATGCGGCGGTCGATGGCGGCGACCTTGCCCTGGCCTGGTTCTGGACCGTGATGGTGCTGATCCTCAACGGCCTCTGCCTGCTGCTGGTGCAGGGCTTCCAGGGCCGGCGGCTCAGGCGGCCGCAGCGCGCTCTGGAGCTGGCGGAGCCCGCTGCTCCAGGGGCTGCCGGAGCGGTGGCTGCGGGTGCTGGGGCTGCCGGCCCGATCCGGCGTCCGGCGTCGTTTCGGCTGGAGGTGGACCTGGAGCAGCAGCGACCCGGGTTCCAGCTGCAGTTGCGCTTCAGCAGCTGCTGCCCGCGCCTGGCCATCCTCGGGGCCTCAGGGGCAGGCAAGAGCCTGCTGCTGCGCGCTCTGGCCGGGCTGGAGAGTCCGGATCGGGGCTGCGTTCGTCTCAATGGCCGGCTGCTGTTCGAGAGCCAGAGCCGCCTCAATGCACCCCTGCAGCGGCGGCGCATCGCCATGGTGGTGCAGCACCACGCCCTCTTCCCGCACCTGAGCGTGGAGCAGAACGTGGCCTTCGGGCTCGCTGGGCTGGAGCGCCACCAACGCCAGACGCGGCTGCGAACCCAGCTGGAGGCCATGGGCCTGACGGCCCTCGCCGCTCGCTTCCCCCACCAGCTCTCGGGCGGCCAGCAGCAGCGGGTGGCCCTGGCCCGCGCCCTGGTGATCGAGCCTGATCTGCTGCTGCTCGATGAGCCCCTCTCCTCCCAGGACGCCTACCGGCGCCGTCAGTTGCAGCAACAGATGATCGAGCAGCTGCAGCGCAGCGGCGTGCCCTTCCTGCTGGTCACCCACGACATCGATGAGGCCTACCGCATGGCCGATGACCTGCTGCTGCTCGATGGGGGTCGCCTGATCGCCCATGGCCCCCGCCAGCAGGTGTTCCAGCAGCCGGGATCACCGGCGGCGGCGCGCCTCACCGGTTGCAAGAACATCACCCGGGTGGAGCTGCGCAGCAGCGGTGATCTCTGGGCGCCAGCCTGGGGTATGGCGCTGCGGCGCCAGCGGCCCTGGCAGAGCGGCACCACCCACGTGGGTCTGCGCGCCAATCATCTGGAGCTGCGCGCCGCCGCCGATCCGGCCGAGCCCGGTGAGCTCAATGCCTGGCCCTGCCGCGTGCTGGAGGTGAACGAGAGCGCCCTGAGCGTGTCGGTGTACGTGCTGGCGCTGGCGGCCCCAGGCCCCCCCATCAGCCCGCTGCAGGTGGAGATCAGTGCCCGCGCCTGGCGGCGCCTGGCTGCGGCGGGCACGCCCTTGACCCTCTCGATCCCCGAAACCTGCCTGATGCCCCTCAGGGCCTGAGCGGATCGCGCACTCCGGGCAGACGCCCGCGGGCCAGCTGCTGCTTCGGGTCGAACTGGGCCTTCACCGCCTCGATCATCGGCTTGGAGGGCACGTCGTCCCAGGCCGGCACATGGCCGCCCGGCGGCTGCTGCAGCACGGTGAGCACCCCGCCCCGGGCCACGCAGCTCCGCCGCAGTTCCTCCACCCGGTAGGCGGGCAGCTCGGAGCCGGCCCAGCCATCACCGAGGCCGCTGCCGGCCCCCAGCACCACCGGCAGGTCCCGCAGCACCCGCTCCGCCAGCAGCGCAGCGGTCTGGGAGGGAAGGGTGCCGAAGCGCAGCAGCCAGCCGCCCGGCTCAGGGCGGCCAAGGGCCACGGCCCGCAGGGCTTCCAGCCGTTCCGGATCCAGCGGCTGGCCCCGCAGCCCCAGCTGCTCTGCGCGGGTGCGGATCTCCAGGCACTGGGCCCGCAGGGCGGCATCACTGACGCTGGCCAGAGCCAGCAGCAGGGCGTGCTGCGGATCCGCACCGGCCTGGGTCGCCACCGCCGGGCTCCACCAGTCGATCAGTTCGGGGGTGAGGCTGGAGCTCAGCAGCCAGCGGCGCAGCTCATCAAGGGGCCCCAGCTCCCCCTGCAGCAGCAGGCCCCGCCGCTCCGGCGGCTGGGGGCTGGTGCGCAGGGTTACCTCCGTGATCAGGCCGAGGGAGCCCCAGCTGCCCGTGAACAGCCGCATCAGGTCGTAGCCGGCCACGTTCTTGACCACCTTGCCGCCGGCGCGGGCGGCCACCCCATCGGCCCGCAGCAGGCCGATGCCGATCAGCTGGTCGCGCACACCCAGGTAGCGCTGGCGCAGCCCCCCGGCCATTCCCCGGGCCACCAGCCCCCCCACCGTGCCGGCCCCATGGCCCTCGGCATCGCTGCCCCAGGGCCAGTCGATCGTCAGCCACTGGTTCTGGCGGCGCAGGGTCTCCTGCAGGTCCCGCAGCGGGGTGCCGGCCTCCACCGTCACCGTGAAATCCCCCACGGCATGCTCAAGGATGCGGTTGAGCCGCTGGCAGCTCAGCACCGTGCTGGTGTCCTGCACCGGCGGCCCCCAGTGCAGGCGGCTGCCGCTGCCGGCGGGCAGCCAGGGCGTTCCCTCCGCGTGCAAGGCCTGCACGAGATCAGCCAGATCGTGGGGCTCGGGGGTGATCACGGCACGATGGTGCCATGGCCCCCAGGCCCTCCCCCGCCGCCGCCGGTTTGAAGATCATCGTCCTGGATGACGACCCCACCGGATCCCAGTCGGTGCATGGCTGCCTGCTGCTGCTGCGCTGGGATCAGCCCACGCTCCAGCGGGCCCTGCTCGACCCCTCCCCCCTGCTGTTTCTGCTCAGTGACACCCGCTCGCTCGAGCCCCAGCAGGCCGCTGAACGGGTGGATGACATCTGCGGGGCCCTGCGGGAGGCCTTCGCTGCGGACCAGGGTGCTGACCCTGCTGAAGTCGGCCCGGGCCCCTGGCTGCTGGTGAGCCGGGGTGATTCCACCCTGCGCGGCCATTTCCCCCTGGAGATCGATCGGATCGCGGCGGCACTCGGTCCCTTCGCGGCCACCCTGCTGGTGCCGGCCTTCCTGGAGGGAGGGCGCACCACGGTGGAGGGGGTGCATCTGCTCCATGGCGAGCCGGTCCATCACTCGGCCTTCGCCGCCGATGCCCGCTTCAGCTATCCCACCAGCTACCTGCCCGCCTGGGTGGAGCACAAGAGTGGTGGTCAGCGCCGGGCCGAGGCCGTACAGCGGATCACCCTGGCGGAGCTGGAGCCGGCTGGCCATCAGGCTTTGGTGGAGCGCCTCCTGGCCCTGGATGGCAACCCTGTGGTGGTGGTGGATGCCCAGCGGCCCGAGCAGCTCCAGGCCCTGGCTGAGGCGATCCGGGCGGTGCTGCCGCGGCGGCGGTTGCTGGTGCAGTCGGCGGCGAGCCTGCTCCAGGCCCTCGCCGCCCTGCCGCCTCAACCGCTCTCGCCCGCTGAGCTGGCCCGCTGGCGCCGCAGCGCGGCCCCGGGAGCAGTGCTGGTGGGCTCCCATGTGCCCCTGAGCGATCAGCAGCTGCAGTCGCTGCTGGCTGAACCCGCCTGCGCCGCGGTGGAGCTGCCGGTGGAGCGGGTGCTGGCCACGATCCGGCGGGAGGGCGCGGATCAGGCGCTCGAGCCGCTGCGCCAGGAGTTGCAGGAGCGGCTGGAGCAGGCCTGGCGCTCGGGCCGAACGCCGCTGCTGTTCACCAGCCGGGGGGAGCGGCCCTGCCGCGATGCCGGCGAACGCCAGCGCTTATCACTCAGCCTGGCGGGGTTGATGGCCCGCCTGGCCGCCGGCCTGCCGCCGGAGCTGAGCTATCTGATCAGCAAGGGCGGCACCACCAGTCAGACCCTGCTGCGCGATGGTCTGGCCCTGGCCGCCATACGGCTGGAGGGACAACTGCTGCCGGGCCTCTCGCTGCTGCGCCTGCCGGCCGATCACCCGCGCTTTCCCCAGTTGCCCCTGCTGACCATGCCGGGCAACCTCGGTGACTCAGGCACCCTCCGCCAGGCCTGGCGGCTGATGGAGGCTGCCGGCTGAAGCCTCAGCTGCCGGTGGCGCTGCGCATCAGCAGCTCCACCGGATGGGCCACCGGAATCGGGCGGGCCGTGCTCTCCATGTGCTGGCGGATCTGCAGGCTGCAGCCGATGTTGGCGCTCACGGCCAGATCGGCGCCGGTGCCGCTGAGATCGGCGGCCTTGATCCGGCCCAGTTCGGCGGCTTCATCGGGCTGCACCAGGTTGTAGATGCCGGCGCTGCCGCAGCACACGCCCGCTTCGATCGCCTCCACGATCCGCACGTGGGGGATCTGCCGCAGCAGCTGCCGCGGCTGCAGGCTCAGCCCCTGGCCGTGGAGCATGTGGCAGGCATCGTGGTAGGCCAGGCGCAGCGGGCGATCGGCGCTGGCGGGGCTGCCATCACCATGGCGCAGGGGCTGGAGCCGCCCCACAAACTCCTCGCTCAAGCCCACCCGCTGCAGGAACTCCTGAATGTCGGCCACCTGGGTGGCGAAGGCGCTGCCCCGGGCGGCCCACTCCGGTTCCCCCGCCAGGATCTCATCGAGCTGTTTGAGGGTGTGACCGCAGCCGGAGGCCGCCACCAGCACCGCATCAAGGGGTTCGGGGCCCGCCGCCCGCCCCACGCCGATCACCGCCTCGAAGCTGCTGAGCAGATCTTTGGCGAGGGAGCGGGTCTGCGCCAGTTCCCCCTGGTGGTGGGTCATGGCGCCGCAACAGTTCTGCTCGGGAGGGACCACCACCTCGATGCCATTGGCGCAGAGCAGCTCGATCGCCGCCCTGTTCACCGCCGGATCAAACAGCCGCTGCACGCAGCCCGTCACCAGCCCCACGCGGTAGCGGCGGCGGCCCCGGGCCGGGATCAGTGCCGGTGCCGAGGCCCCGAAGGCTTCGGGTTGCAGCGCCGGCAGCAGCCGCTCCATGGCCTCCAGCTGGGGGCCCAGCAGGCGGGTGAAGCCGCTGCGGCGGGCAAAGGCCTGCAGGGGGGTGCCCGCATAGAGGCGCAGGGGTTGCAGCAGGGCCCGCAGGCGCGCGGGGTAGGGCAGCAGCTGGAACAGCAGCGCCCGGAAACTGCGCTGCCAGGGACTGCGCAGCTCCGGAGCATTCAGCTTCGGCCGGGTGGCGGCGATCAGCTCGTCGTAGCGCACCCCCGAGGGACAGGCCGACACGCAGGCCAGGCAGCCCAGGCAACTGTCGAAATGACCGGCCACGGTGGCATCGAGGGGCAGTTCACCGCGATCGATCGCCTTGAGCATGTGGATCCGCCCCCGGGGCGAATCCATCTCCGTGCCCAGCACCCGGTAGCTGGCGCAACTGGGCAGGCAGAAGCCGCAGTGGATGCAGGGGTCGGTGGCGAGTGCGCTGGCCGTGGGCAGGAAAGGATGGTCGGGCTGGGTGACGGTCATCGCTGGGGGCCGGGGCGCTGGAGCCGGTGCTCAGGCATCGAAGTGACTGATCACCGCCTCGGCGAAGCCGGAGCAGCTCACAGGTTCAACCCGAGGTTCCATCAGTCTGGCGAGGTCGTAGGTGACCTGGCCGTTGACGATCGCGGCGCTGATGCCGTTGGTGATCAGATCGGCGGCTTCCTGCCAGCCCATGTACTCCAGCATCATCACGCCCGAGAGGATCACCGAGCCGGGGTTGATGCGGTCGAGGCCGGCGTGCTTGGGCGCGGTGCCATGGGTGGCCTCGAAGATGGCGGCGTGATCGCCGATGTTGGCCCCCGGCGCCATGCCCAGGCCGCCCACCACCGCGGCGGCGGCATCGGAGATGTAGTCGCCGTTGAGGTTGAGGGTGCAGAGCACCGAGTACTCCTGGGGCCTGGTCTGGATCTGCTGGAAGATGCTGTCGGCGATGCGGTCGTCGACCAGCACCATCGATTTCCACTTGCCGTAGCCGTGGCTCTCGCCGATGGCTGCCAGCACCTCCTTCACTTCGCTGTCCACCGCCGCCTTCTTCTCGGGGGTGAGGCTGTCGTAGCCGGGCTCGATCAGGCGGGCGTTGTCCTCGACGCTGAGGCCATGGTTGCGGGCGAGGTTGTCGAGGATCCAGCTCTCGCGCTCGGTCACGCAGACCTCGCGGAACTCACTGGTGGCCAGCTCATAACCCCAGTCACGGAAGGCTCCCTCCGTGAATTTCATGATGTTGCCCTTGTGCACCAGGGTCACGTGGCGCTTGGCCCCCTCCAGCTTCATGGCGTGCTGGATCGCCTTGCGCACATGGCGCTGGGTGCCGGCCTTGCTCACCGGCTTGATGCCGATGCCGGAGCCCTCGGGGATGCGGCGCTGGCCCAGCTTGCCGTTGGCCGGGATCACCACGTCGTTGAGGTGGGCGATCAGCTCCACACACACCGGATCGCTGGCTTCCCACTCGATGCCCATATAGATGTCTTCGGTGTTCTCCCGGTAGACGATCACATCGAGGTCCTCAGGCCGCTTGTGCGGACTGGGGGTGCCGGTGTAGTAGCGGCAGGGGCGCACGCAGCAATAGAGATCGAAGATCTGACGCAGGGCCACGTTGAGCGAGCGGATGCCGCCGCCGATCGGGGTGGTCAGCGGTCCCTTGATCGACACCCCGTACTGCTCGATGGCGGTGAGGGTGTCCTGGGGCAGGTACTGGTAGGTGCCGTAGAGCTCGCAGGCCTCGTCGCCGGCATAGACCTTGAACCATTCGATCCGGCGCTCGCCGCCATAGGCCTTGGCCACCGCCGCATCCAGCACCCGCTGGGTGGCGGGCCAGATGTCCACGCCGGTGCCGTCGCCGCGGATGAAGGGAATGATCGGATCATTCGGGACCACCGGCAGGCCGTTCTCGAAGCGGATGGCTGTGCCGCTGCTAGGGGGGGTCAGCTGGTCGTAGGCGGGAGCTGGGGTGGACGCCATCGGCGGCAGATCATGCGAGGTGGGTGCGGATGAGGCGGTGGGCCCGTGCTCATCCGCCGACCATGGCTCGCAGCGGCCTGCGGCACGCTGCAGCATGGAATCGGTGCGGCGAGCCTAGGTTCAGTCCGATCCGCTGTTCTGCTCAGGGGAAACGCCATGAATGCGGCAGACCTGGCCCGCAGTCCGGAGATGGCCCAGGCCATCGCCTCAGCGGCCGGCCTGTTCCGGCGTCATTTCCCCGATGCCAGGGCCAATCTCACCCCCTGGCGCGACGACCCCGTCACCCGCCGTTTCGCTGAGGAGGAGTCGGTGGACCTGGCCTTCCATTTCCCCGGCTGGAGCCCGCGGCTGCAGTGCCGCAGCCTGCTGATGCAGTTGCGCCTCGCTGCCGCCCCCGTTCCCGCCCAGGGCCCGCCGCGGCTGCTGGGGGTGGTGCTCAGCGGCATGACCTTCCAGGGGGAGCAGTGGCGGCTGGCCACGGTGGGCGACTGGTGTCCGAGCGGCCCCAACCTGCCCCAGGCCGAGGTGGTGGAGAAGCTGCAGCAGGTGTGCCGCGAGTTGTTCACCCTGCTGGCCCGCGACCCGGACCAGCAGGAGCGGGCCGCTTAAACCTTCGCAACCAACCTGGGGCCCTTGCCGCCCATCAGCCCTACGTTGACTGTTCCGTACAAACAGCACCCCGGCTGAGATGGCTGTCGACCTGGCGTCCCAACTGCGCGAAGGCACCAAGAAAGCGCACACGATGGCCGAGAACACCGGCTTCGTGACCTGCTTCCTCAAGGGGGTGGTCGACAAGATCAGCTACCGCAAGCTGGTGGCCGACCTCTACTTCGTCTACAGCGCGATGGAGGAGGAGATCGGCAAGCTCAAGGGTCATCCCGTCGTCGGCCCGATCGCCAGCGACGCCCTCAACCGCCGCGCTGCCCTTGAGGCCGACCTGGCCTTCTACTTCGGCTCCGACTGGCGTCAGCAGGTGAGCCCCACCCCGGGCGCTGAGGCCTACGTGGCCCGCCTGCATCAGGTGGCCGCCGAATCCCCCGAGCTGCTGGTGGGTCACCATTACACCCGCTACATCGGTGATCTCTCCGGCGGCCAGATCCTCAAGAACATCGCCCAGAAGGCGATGAATCTGGGCGATCACGATGGCCTGCGCTTCTATGAATTCGACGCCATCCCCGATGAGAAGGCATTCAAGGCGAACTACCGCATCAGCCTCGATCAGCTGCCGATCGATCAGGCCATGGCCGATCGCATCGTGGCCGAAGCCAACCATGCCTTCCACCTCAACATGGTGATGTTCCAGGAGCTGGAAGGAAACCTGGTGGCGGCTATTGGCAAGGTGCTCTTCGGCTTCCTCACCCGCCGCCAGCGCACCGGCAGCACCGAAGCCGTCGCCGCCTGAGCTCCGCTGCGGCCATGGCCTGAGCCAGAGTCATTGGCGACTGAGCCAGCACCCGTGCGACCCCTCCGCTTTCTGGTGCCTGGCACCACCGGCCGCTTCCGCTGCGGCGGCCTGCAGGTGGAACTGCAGACGGCCCGCCTGACGGCTCAGCTGCGGCCCACCGAGGTGGTCACCTACCGCCAGCGGGAGCCAGAGAGTCCTTTTCTGCGCGACCTGCTACGCCACGAGCCGCTGCCGGTCTCGGCCCTCTGGGTCGTGAGCTGGGGCTTTGATGTGCCGAAACTGCTGGGCCAGCTCAAGGGCCGGGCGGTGGCCTATCACGCCCACAGCAGTGGCTACGGCTTCAATCTGCCGCCGGGCGTGCCCGTGTTGGCGGTGAGCCGCAACACCCTCGGCTACTGGGGCGATCGGGCCCCCCGCAACCCGCTGATGCTGGTGCCCAATGCCCTTGAGCCCCACTGGCTCGATCGCGGCCTGGAGCGCGACATCGACGTGCTGGTGCAGGCACGCAAGACCAGTGCCTACGTGCTCAGGACCCTGGTGCCGGCCCTGCGGCGGCGGGGCCTGCGGGTGGAGGTGCAGAGGGGCTGGGTCGATGACCTGGTGGAGCTGTTCAACCGCAGCCGAGTCGTGCTCTACGACTCCGCCGACTACTGGCGTGGCCGCGGGGTGAGCGAGGGTTTCGGCCTGCCGCCGCTGGAGGCGATGGCCTGTCGCTGTGTGGTCTTCAGCAGCCTCAACCATGCCCTGGCCGATTTTCTCGACCCCGGACGGCTGGGCCATCAAATCGGTTGCGGCACCCTGGAGGCCGACCTGGAGCGGATCAGTGCGGCGGTGGCGGATCCCCAGGCCTGGCGGGCCGAACCCCAGCGACTCACGGCCCTGCTGGAGAGCTGCGGCGAGCCCGAGCTGATGCGGCGCTGGGCCGAGGCGCTGGAGCTGATCGATCGGCACTGGGACCGTCTGCTGGGCCAGGGTCCGGGCGGCTCGCCAGGCACCGGTGAGCCGCCCCTGCGCTCCCTGCCGCCCTGGCGTCTGCGCTGGCGGCAGCGGGTGGGGCGCTTGCAGGGCTGGCTGCCGGGCTGACCCCGGTCGGATTCGGTCACATACCGTCAAAGCTGAATAGGTACTGCGTCGCTGGGATCCAAGCCTCGATCGATGCCGCGCATGCGCAGCAGAACGGTGACCCAGCTGCGAAGCCTGCTGGCTTACCTTCCGCCGGAGCGCATGCGCGCCCTCAAGGTGCTGCTGCCGCTCTCGATCATCCCCGGCCTGATCGATCTGGCCACGGTGGCGATGGTGGGCCGGCTGATGGGGGCGCTGGTGGGCAGCAAGCTGCCGAACACCCTCCCCGGCGTCAAGGTCTTCGGCGGCAATCCGGTTGATCAGAGCCTCTGGCTGATCCTGCTACTGATTGCCCTCTCCTGGGTGGGCTCCTTCTCCAAGGTGGGGCTGCAGTACTTCCAGCAGCGCCTCACCGCCAAGATCTGGATTGATCTCTGCAATCTGATTCACTCCAGGGTGCTGGCCCAGAGCTATGAGTTCCATCTCTCCAAGAGCACAGCCAAGCTCTCCACCCTGCTGCTGAGCCATATCAAGAAGACCTCCAATTCGGTGGTCAATCCGCTGCTGCGCATGGTGGGCAGCATCTTCTCGATCCTGCTGCTGTCCTTCGGGGTGCTGGTGGTGGGCCGCTGGCTGGCGGTGATCCTGATCAGTTCGCTGGTGGGGGCCTACCTCACCCTGTCGCTGCTGATCACCCCGTACCTGCGCCATGCCTCCAAGCAGAAGCTCCGGCTGGAGTCGCGCAGCGCCCACATCCTGATGGAGTCGCTGGGATCCATACGCGACATCCGCCTCACCGGCGCCGAGGGCTATTTCCGCGACGCCTTTGTCTCGACCGGGGAGAAGGCCAAGCAGTACTCCTGGGCCTCGGAGCTGCTGCCCACCCTGCCGCGGATGCTGATCGAGCCCTTCGGCATCACCCTGATCTTTGCGGTGGGGGCCGTGCCGGCCCTGCTCAGCGGTGATCGCGGCCGCATCATCGAGATCATCCCCTTCCTCTCCACACTGGCGGTGGTGGCCCTGCGGCTCACCCCTCCGCTTCAGGACTTCTTCTCAGCCCTCACCCAGCTGCGCGGCGGTCTGCCGGTGATGGACAAGACCCTCGAATATCTCAACCTGCCCAGGGAACGGGCCACCCTGCAGACCCCCGGTGTGCCCAGCCCCGAGGGCATCTTCCCCACCCGCACCATCCGCCTGCGCGACGCCTGGTACAGCTATCCCGGCAGCCCGGAGCCCGTGCTCAGGGGGGTGAGCCTTTCAATCCCCGTGGGGTCCCGCATCGCCCTGGTGGGCTCCACCGGCAGCGGCAAGACCACCACCGCCCACCTGTTGCTGGGACTGCTTCACCCCCACCCGGGCTGCCTTGAGCTCGACGGCATTCCTGTCAATGATCTGGACATCCCGGCCTGGCAGGCCAGCTGCGCCCAGGTGCCGCAGTTCATCAACCTGCTTGACGCCAGCATTCTCGAGAACGTGGCCTTTGGCCTGTCCGAGCTGAGCGTCGACACCGATGAGGTCTGGGAGTCGCTGCACGCGGCCCAGTTGGCGGATTTCGTCAGTGAGATGCCCTACGGACTGCATACCCCCGTGGGCGAGAACGGTCTGCAGCTCTCCGGCGGCCAGCGGCAGCGCCTGGCCCTGGCGAGGGCCTTTTATCGCCGCGCCCGCTTCCTGCTGCTCGATGAGGCCACCAGTGCCCTCGACAACCGCACCGAGAACGAGGTGATCGAGGCGCTGGAGGTGGTGGGCCGGCGCTGCACCACCGTGGTCATCGCCCACAGGCTCAGCACCGTGATGCGTTGTGATCGCATCTATGAGTTCGAGGCTGGGACGATCAAGGCCTCCGGTACCTTCGAGGAGCTGAAGCAGCGCTCGGACACCTTCCGGGATCTGGCCTCCCTGGAACGCAAGCTGGTCAGCTGACGCCCTCCTCCTTCCCCCCATGAGCTTCACCCTGATCGCCGGCCCCTGCGTGATCGAAAGCCCCGAGCTGGTGTTCCAGGTGGCTGAGCGGATGCAGGCGATCGCCCAGCGCCTGGGCATCACCTACATCTTCAAGGCCAGTTTCGACAAGGCCAACCGCAGTTCCGGCGGCTCCTTCCGGGGGCCGGGTGTCAGCGGCGGCCTGGAGGTGCTCAAGGAGGTGAAGCAGCGCTTCGGCCTGCCGGTGCTCACCGACATCCACGAAAGCCAGCAGGCGGCCCAGGTGGCCGAGGTGGTGGACGTGCTCCAGATTCCCGCCTTCCTCTGCCGCCAGACCGACCTGTTGCTGGCGGCGGCCGAGGCCGTGCGCGGCACCGACAAGATCATCAACGTCAAGAAGGGCCAGTTCCTCGCCCCCTGGGACATGGCCCAGGTGGTGACCAAGCTGCGTGAGGCCGGTGTGGAGAACCTCTGGCTCACGGAGCGGGGCTCCAGCTTTGGCTACAACACCCTCGTCGTCGATTTCCGCAGCCTGCCCCAGCTGCGCGCCCTGGGTTGCCCGGTGATCTTCGATGCCACCCATTCGGTGCAGCAGCCGGGTGGCCGTGGCAGCAGCAGCGGCGGCCAGCGTGAATTCGTGGCGCCCCTGGCGCGGGCTGCGGCCGCGGTGGGCATCGATGGCCTGTTCATGGAAGTGCATCCCGACCCCGAGCAGGGCCTCAGTGATGGGCCGAACATGGTGCCCCTGCACCGGGTCGAGCCGTTCCTGGAGCAACTGCTGGCCATTCGTGCCCCCCTGCAGGAGCAGGGGGAGGCCGTCACGGTGCTGTGAGTCGGCTTCTGGCCTGGCGCTGGCGGGATCGGCTGCGGGCCCTGAGGCTGCTGGTGCTGGATGTGGATGGGGTGCTCACCGACGGGGGCCTCTGGACCACGGAATCCGGGGAGGTGATCAAGCGCTTTGATGTGCGCGATGGCCTGGGCATCCGGCTGTTGCAGCAGGCGGGTCTGGAGGTGGCGCTGCTCAGTGGCGGCAAAGGCGGCGCCAGCGAACAGCGGGCCCGCTACCTGGGCATCGGCCACTGTCTCACCGGCGTCAAGGACAAGCCCGTGGCCCTGGCCCGGTTGCAGAGCAGCCTGGGGATCAGCCCTGCCGAGACGGCCTTTGTGGGTGACGATCTCAACGATCTGGCGGTGCGGCCGGTGGTGGGCCTGCTGCTCTGCCCGGCCGATGCCGTGACGCCCCTGCGCCGCCAGGCTGATGCGGTGCTCGCTGCCGAAGGCGGCCATGGCGCCGTGCGCGGTCTGGCCGAGGCGATCCTGCGGGCGCGGGGGGAGTGGCGGGAGCTGAGCCGCGCCGGCTGGCGTGACCGCAATGGTTAAGCGTCCCGCGGGCCTGCGCCAGCGGTTGCGCGCCGGTCTCCTCCAGGCCCTGAGGAGTGGGCGGCTCGGTCCGCTCAGCCGGCTGGAGCGGCTGGACCGGGATGAGTGGCAGGCCTTGGCCGCCTACCGGGGGCTGGTGCATCAGGCTTTCGGCCAGCGGCCCTTCGCCCCCCAGGTGAGCGCCGATCTCTGGGATCGCCACGCCTTCCGCTCCGCCGCCTCCACTAAGCCGTTTTTCAGCCCAGCCCGGCGCGAACTGGAGAATTCCTCCCACCACTACGGCCACGACATCCAGCTCAAGCGCCATGCGGGGCTGCCGTTGATCGGTTCACCGCTGCCGCATCTGCTGGAGCATGGCCTCAAGGTGAGCCGGGGGGCCACCTTCGAGAGTCCGCGCCCCTGGACCCGTGGCTATCTCTGCATGGGACCCCTGCGGGCGAGCTGGCTGCGGGAGCGCTTCGGGCTGCCGGCCCATCCGATCGGCCCCTGGATCGCCTACGCCCGGCCCCTGCTCAATGCCGAGGCGATCGGCCGCTTGCGCGCCGAGCTGGGCCCCACCCTGCTGGTGGTGCTGGCCCACAGCTGGGACCAGGTGGAGCGGCGCATGGATCTTGACCACTGCGTGGCGGAAGTGCGCGCCCTGATGGAGGCCGGCGGTTACCGCTCGTTGATCTGGCTGCGCCATTGGAAGGATCCCGAGCAGCTGCCGCTGCCGCCGGAGTGGATCGTGGCCTGCAATGGGCACCGCTCCAACCCCTGGTTCCTCGATGCGCTGCGCACCCTGCTGGAGCTCAGTGATGGGCTGGCCAGCAACGCCTTCGGCACTCACCTCGGCTACGGGGTGGCCCTGGGGACACGGCTGCACTGGATCGAGGCGGAAGCCCAGCAGGACCTCTCGGCCCTGGCGGGGGCCAAGGCCGAGGAGGAGGCCGGTGAGTGGGCCGAGCGACAGCGCCTGAGCGCCCTGCTGCGGCGAGCGCTGGGGTCCGCTGAGCCGGGTGCCCAGGAGCGCGTGCGGGGGCTGCTGGATCCCTACTGGGGTTTCGATGCGGTTCAGCCCGAGCAGGCCCTGCGCCAGCTCTTGCTGAACCGGCGCGGCTCGAGCTTGGCCGCCTGAGTCCCGTGCTGGATTTCCCCTCGGTTGCTCCGTTTCGCCTCGATCAGGTGAGGTCGGCGCCGCTGCTGATGACCGGCCTTTTTGCTGCCCAGCTGGCGTTGGCGTCGGCCCTGGCCTGGGCGGGAGTGCGCCAGCGGGCCGTCTTCTGGTGGACGGCCGGTCTGGCCCTGGTGGCCCTCGTGGCCCTGTTCTTCACCCTGGGCAGCTGGGGCAACAGCGATACCACCAAGCTGAGTTACTACTTCGGTTTCGATCTCTCCCGGGTCAAGGGGGAGGCCTTCTGGGTGCTGGTGGCCCCCTGGGTGCTGCGCCTGCCCTACCGCATGTCGGCGGTGCATGGGCTGGTGGTGGCCTGCTATGCCCTGGTTCCGCTGCTGCTGGCCTGGCGCTGGCGGGCCCTGGCCTGGGGTGGCTGGTGGAGCCTGTTGCTCTGCTGCAGTCCGATGCTGCGCAATTTTCTCCAGAACGGCGTCAGCCGCCAGGCCCTGGCCACGCTGCTGCTGGTGCCCCTGCTGCTCTGGGCGGGCCAGCTGCTGGCGCTGCAGCGGCGCTGGGTTGCCCTGGCTGCCCTGCTCTCACTGACGATGCACACGGCCTTCGCTGGTTCCCTCGCCCTGGCGCTTCTGCCCCGCTTGCTGGTGGGGCGAGCGAGGCCGCAGGGGCTGACCCGCTGGCCCCTGCGCCGGCCCGCTGCTGTCATCGCCCTGGCGGTCCTGGCCGCCGGCCTGGTGCTGCTGGTGGCGTTGGCCCTGCCCACGGCACTGGAGAAGCTGGCGGTCTACGTGCAGCAGGAGAGCTACTTCAACAAGTACCCCCTGGATCAGGCGGTGGGAAGGCTGCAGGCGGCGATGGCCCTTGGGCTGCTGCTCAGCTGCTGGCGTCGGCGGCTGGGCTGGCGCACCTTGCTGAGCTGTGCACTGACCCGCCAGCTGATCCTGTTCGGTCTGCTGTACCACCTGATGCAGTGGTCAGTGCAGGCCGTATGGTTCCCGCAGATCACCAGTCGGCTGGCCGATGTGGTGGGCCTGTTTCTGTTGCTTGTGTACCTGGCCTGGTTGAACCGCTACCAGTGCCATTGGGCGGTGCTGCCAGCCTTGTTCGTCACGATCGATTACTGGCTGATGGAGCGTCTGCTGCCCTCACGCCTGCTCAGCTGCGGTCTCGACGACAACTTCCTCTGCATTCCTGATCGTTGGCCCTGGCAGATCCGTTACTGGGATCTCCCCTCACGCTGATGCTGGCTGCGGCCTTTCCGCTCGACGCTCCCTTCCGGATCGACCAGGTCACCCAGGCCCCGGGGCTGATGGGTGTGCTGTTTCTGGCCCAGGTGGTGATGGCGCTGCTGCTGCATCTGGCCGGTGCCTACCGGCGGCCGCGGCTGTGGTGGAGCGCTGCTGCTGTGCTGCTGCTGCTGGTGCTGGTGTTTTTCACCCTGGGCAGCTGGGGCAACAGCGACACCACCCGCTTTTCCCATTATCTGGCGGTGGATCCGGAGCGGGGGCCACCGGAGCCGCTCTGGCGCCTGCTGCGGCCGCTGCTGCTTCTGCTGCCCTACCGCATGGCGGCGGTGCATGGACTGGTGGCCAGTGGCTACGCGGCGGCGGCGCTGCTGATGGCCCGGGCCTGGCGGGTGCCCTCCTGGGGTGGTTGGTGGAGCCTGCTGATCTGCTGCAGCCCGATGCTGCGGGGCTTCATGCAGAACGCCCACAGCCGTCAGGCCCTGGCGGTGCTGCTGCTGCTGCCGCTGATGCTCTGGGCGGCCCGGCAGTTCCGCCCCCGCCGCCTCTGGTTGGGGCTGGGGGTGATCCTCTCGGCGCTCACCCACAGCACCATCGTCTGGAATCTGCTGATCAGCCTCAGCCCCCTGGCGATGAGCCTGCCGGAGTCCATGGCCCGGGCGGTCGGGCGCTGCCGAAGCCTCTGGGCCCTGGCGGGCTGGCGGCGCTGGTTGGTGCTGTCGCTGCTGCTCGCTGGTGGGGGCCTGATCGCCCTGGTGGGATTCACGGCCCTGCAGCGCCTGCACGACTACTCCACGGATGCCTATTTCAGCGATTATTCGATCCGCAAGATCGTGGGCCGTCTGCAGCGCGCCCTGGCCCTGGGCTTCCTGCTGGCCTGCGCCCAGAAGCGCCTCTCCCCCCTGCGCCTGCTGCGTTGCGACCAGACCCGGCTGCTGATGGTCTTCGGGGTGGGTTACCTGCTGATCCAGGCCTCGGTCACGCATCAGTGGCTGCCGCAGGTGACCAGCCGCCTGGCCGACAGCGTCGGTTTTCTGCTGCTGATCAGCTTCCTGATCTGGCTGAACCACTACGACGCCCACTGGTGCGTCATTCCGGCGCTCTATGTGACCTTCCAGTACTGGTTCGAGGGCCGCATCCTCCCCTCCGCCGGCTTCGATTGCGGCCGTAACGACGGCTTCCTCTGCGTGCCCGACCGCTGGCCCTGGCAGGTGCGCTGGTGAACAACAGGGCCCGTCCTCACCAGCGCTCCTGATCGAGACGCCTGGCGCGCAGCTGGCGCAGCGTTTCCCCCAGGGCCGGTCCGGTTACGGCTCCCGCCTCCAGCAGCTGCCGGGCACTGGTGGGTGAAGGCAGGGAGCGCCAGCGCAGCAACCAGCGCAGCAACCCCCGCCGCCAGAGGCCGGCCGGTCCGCTCACCAGCGCCAGGATCACCACCTCCGGGCTCAGCCCCCCCCGCTCCAGCACCTGGCTCAGCTGCGCCGGGCTGGCGCCAGGTTCAAGGCCGGGCTCCGCCAGCCAGTGGCGCAGCCGCACCAGTCCGCGCAGGCACTGCTGACTGCGGTGGGGCAGTTGCAGCTGGTCGGCCAGAGCCACGGGGTCGGCCAGGGGGGCCAGCAGAGCCAGCATCAACCACTGCTCCTGAGGCCAGGGGGGCAACTGCGCCAGGGCCAGCAGCCGCTGGGCCCAACGCAGCCGCCGCCGCCAGCTCAGGTCGTGCTGCAGGCCCGAATCCAGCAGTTCCAGGGCCTGCCAGTGCTGCAGCAGCTCCAGGGCCCGCGGCCAGGGCTCGCGCCCCAGCAGCAGTTCCAGTTCCTTGCGCAACCGGCTGCCCAGGGAGGGTGGCACCCCCGGGCTGCCGCCGGGGTGGACCTCAGCCCGGCGCCAGGGCCAGGCCGCCAGGGTGCGCTGCCACTGGGCCAGCGCTTCGGGGGCCAGCTCCAGGCCCAGGCGGGCGCTGTAGCGGGCGGCCCGCACGATCCGGGTGGGATCGTCCTCAAGGCTGTGGGGGTGCAGGAAGCGCAGGCGCCGGGCCGCCAGATCACCCTGGCCGCCGAAGGGATCCAGCAGCTGACTGTCGAGGGTGCCGGGGTGGGCGGTTCCGGCCTGCTCCAGTTGCTCGGCATCCAGCAGCAGCGCGATCGCGTTGATGCTCAGGTCACGGCGGGCCAGGTCATCGGTCAGGGAGCCATAGGACACGCTGGGATTGGCGCCGGGCTCCTCGTACCACTCCCGCCGGGCGGTGGCCAGGTCCAGCAGCACCCCGTCGATGTCGAGTTCGGCGGTGCCGAACTCCTCGTGCAGCTGGCAGCGGCGCAGGCTGGGCCCCAGCCGCTCGGCCAGCTGGCGGGCGATGCGGTGGGCGGCGGGCGGGCCCTCTTCAGCACTGGATTGCTCCACCACCAGGTCGAGGTCGGGCAGGCCCCGCCAGGGATCCCTGTGCACCCGGTGCAGCAGCAGATCCCGCACGGCCCCGCCCACCAGAGCCACCGGCAGGGGGGCGGCAGCTTCCACCACCAGCTGCAGGGCCCGGCGCAGGGGCGGCTCCAGCTGGATCAGCACGGGGTCACCAGTCGTCGGGTGAGCCAGGCCATGCGCCGCACCCGCACCAGACGATGCAGGAATTCCAGGGGATGGCGCCGGTAGCGGGGGTTGTGGGCCCAGAGGGGCCCAAGGCCCAGCCAGACCACCTCGGCGCCGCTGAGGCTGCGCACGCCGTAGAGCGCCGAGGTGAGGCCGGCCACCACCAGGCGCCGGCCGGGGGCCGCCTGCTCCAGAGCCCGCACCAGCACCTCCACCGGCACGGCGCTGCGCAACACGGCAGCCACCCCCTGGGGTGTTTCGGGTCCGAAGCTGCCTGCGTTCGGTGCCTTGGGGTGCTCGATCAGCACGAGCCGGTCCAGGGCTGGATCGAAGCCCGGCAGCTGACCGATCCAGGCGGCGAGCAGGGCCGGTGGCAGGCGCTCTTCGGGGAACTGATGGGCCAGGTTGGGCAGGGAGCAGAGCCAGAGCGGCCGCTCTGGCCGGGTGGCCGCCAGGCAGGCTTCAACGAACGCTGCGCAGGCCCCATCGAAGCTGGCCACCAGGGCCTCGAACAGCCGCGAGCGCGTGCTGAGCGGCACGGGATCGATCGGCCCTTGGGGTCGGTGCCAGCACGGTTGGGGTCCTTCGAGGGCCGTGTGAACCCGACGGTGCGGCTCTGGAATCGGCAGGTTGAGCAGGCTTGGCAGGATCGCCTTCAGCTCACGGGCGCAGCGGTAATACAGGCCCAGGCCATCGCCGCAGATCAGCCAGGTGGTGATCTCCAGCTGCTCGCAGGGCTCGCGCTGCACCCGCTGCCACTGGTTGTTGAGACAGGCCAGATCGAAGCGGCCGGGCCTGAGCTCCTCCGGCTTCATCACCAGGTGCACCGGGGCCATGGCAGGGGGATCCAGCTGGCGCAGCTGCTCCAGCCAGCGCTCGATCGCCCCGTGCTGCTCCGCCAGGCGCAGGGGATCCCAGGTGATGGCTCCGGTGAGCAGCAGGGCGATCTCGGCGGCACCGCCGCGCAGCTCCGGCCGCTCCAGCACCACCGCCAGCTGGTTGACCAGGTGAATCAGCCCTCCGCTGAGCACCAGCACCCTGGCGGCCGGGCTCACAGGGGTTCGATCGGTGCCAGGCGCGGATCGAGGATCTTCGGGCCCATGCCCTCGAACTTCACCGCGATCGAGATCTTCTCGCCGCTGCCGAACAGGTGGGTGATCGTGCCGTCGCCGAAGCTGGCGTGGCGCAACTGATCGCCGATGGCCCAGGCCCGCGCCGGCGCCCGGCGGCGCACCGCATTGGTGGGGGCCGAAGCGCTGCCGCCGGCGGCCACCCGCTGGCTCTCCTCGCGGTCCACCCGGGTGAGGCGATCAAGCCGCTGCTCCCGCCGGATGGCGGCGCCACCGCTCTGGGGGATGTCGCCCTGCACCAGCTCAGGCGGCAGCTCCGAGAGAAACACCGAGGGAATGGCCGGCTCGCGCATGCCGCCCCACAGCCGCCGCTCACTGGCGTGGGAGAGGAACAGCCGCTCCTTGGCGCGGGTGATGCCCACGTAGCAGAGGCGCCGCTCTTCCTCCAGGGCGGAGGGATCCTCCAGGGAGCGATAGCTCGGGAACAGCCCCTGTTCCAGCCCCACCAGGCAGACCACCGGAAACTCCAGCCCCTTGCTGGCGTGCAGGGTCATCAGGGTGACCCGGTCGGCGGCGGTGTCCTTGCTGTCGGCGTCGCTGGCCAGGGCGGCGGAGGCCAGGAAACCCTCCAGCGACCCCTCCTCGTTCTCCTCCTGGTACTGCAGGGCGGCGTTCACCAGTTCCTGCAGGTTGCGCCGCCGCTCCTCGGCCTCATCGGTGCCTTCGGTGATCAGTTCGGCCAAGTAGCCGCTCTGCTCCATCACCCGCTGCACCAGCTCCGCTGGGGGCGCGTCCTGGATGCGGCCGCTGAGATCACTGATCAGTTCGCTGAACTGCAGCAGCCCCTTGGCGGAGCGACCGGCCAGGGAGCGCACAGCCTCCGCATCGTTCACCACCTCCCACAGTGGCATGCCCAGCTGGGCGGAGGCGTCGCTGAGGCGCTGCACCGTGGTTTTGCCGATGCCGCGCCGGGGCACGTTCAGCACCCGCAGCAGGCTGACGCTGTCGGCGGGGTTCACCAGCAGGCGCAGGTAGGCCAGCACGTCCTTGATCTCGCGCCGGTCGTAGAAGCGCAGACCGCCCACGACGATGTAGGGAATCCCCCAGCGCACCAGGGATTCCTCCATCGCCCGGCTCTGGGCGTTGGTGCGATAAAGGATCGCCATGTCGCCCCAGCTCAGCTCGGGGTGGGCCGCCTCCAGCATCCGTAGGCGGTGCACCACCGCCTCGGCCTCGGCGATCTCGTCGTCGCAGCGGGTGAGGGTGATCAGCTCGCCTTCGCCGCGGGTGGGGCGCAGCACCTTGTCGATGCGCTCGCTGTTGTGGGCGATCAGGGCGTTGGCCGCCTCCAGGATCGTGGCGGTGGAGCGGTAGTTCTCCTCCAGCTTCACCATCGTGCGGGTGTCCTCGTCGCTGGCCCGGTCGCCGAAGTCGTCCTGGAAGCCCATCAGGATTGTGAAATCAGCCGCCCGGAAGCTGTAGATGCTCTGGTCGGCGTCGCCCACCACGAACACCGAGCGCCCGCCCCAGTCGTTGAAGGTTTCGGGGTCGCGGCCGCCGGTCACCAGCAGCTTGATCAGGTCGTACTGGGTGCGGTTGGTGTCCTGGTACTCGTCCACCAGCACGTGGCGAAAGCGGCCGTGCCAGTAGTGGCGCACCTGCTCGTTGCTCTGCAGCAGTTGGACGGGCAGCAACAGCAGGTCGTCGAAGTCGAGGGCGTTGTTGGCGGCGAGGGCACGCCGGTAGAGCCGGTAGGCCTCGGCTTCCTTGCGGCCGCGCATCCCCTCGGCCTTGGCCTCCATCACATCGGGCAGCCAGCCCTGATTCTTGGCATTGCTGATGGCCCAGCGCACTTTCTTGGGCTCGAAGCGCTTGGGATCGAGACCCAGCTCCTGGGTGACGATCTCCTTGACCAGGGTCTGGGCGTCGGATTCGTCGTAGATCGAGAACTGGCGGGTCCAGGTGAGGCCTTCGGGATCCTTGTACTTGTCGATGTCGAAGCGCAGCAGCCTCGCGAACAGGGCGTGGAAGGTGCCGATCCAGAGCTCCTTGGTCACCTCCCGGTAGATGCGGTTGCGCAGCTGCCGCTGCTGCTGGGGCTGGAGGGTGCTGAAGGGCTGGCCGAACTGGCTGCCGGCCAGCCGCTGGGCCAGCAGCAGCTCCAGCCGTTCCTTCATCTCCCGCGCCGCCTTGTTGGTGAAGGTGACCGCCAGCAGCTGGTGGGGATCGACGCCGTGGTGGCCGATCAGGTGGGCGATGCGATGGGTGAGCGCCCGCGTCTTGCCGCTGCCGGCGCCGGCCACCACCAGCAGGGGCCCCACGTGGTGATCCACCGCCCGGCGCTGGGCGTCGTTGAGGCCGGCCAGGAAGCCGCCTGAACCAGGAGTGGGTGAAGGGGTGCCGACCATGGCCTGAGCCTAGGGACCATGGCTCGGTGGTCCAGGGCCCTGCGCTCCGCCGCTCGGCGCCGAGGGCCGGCACGCCTACATTCCTGCCAACGCCCCCGTCTTCGCCGCCTGTCGACGATGCCGCCCCAGACGCCGCCCCAGATGACTGCCAGCGTGGCTCCGATCCCAATCTTCATCGGCTACGACTCGCGCGAGCGGGCCGCCACCACCGTGCTGATCGACAGCCTTTATCAGCACAGCAGCGCACCGTTGGCGATCACGCCCCTGGTGACCCCCCAGCTGGAGCGCCAGGGGCTCTACCGGCGGCAGCGGGATCCGAAGCAGAGCACCGACTTCTCCTTCACCCGCTTCCTGGTGCCCCATCTGATGGGCTACCAGGGCTGGGCCATCTTCATGGACTGCGACATGCTCTGCCGCGGCGACATCGCCCGGCTCTGGGCCGAGCGCAGCGACGACCACGCCCTGATGTGCGTGCAGCACGAACACGTGCCGTCGGAAACGGTGAAATTCCTCGGCGAGGTGCAGAGCGCCTACCCGAAGAAGAACTGGAGCTCGCTGATGCTGCTCAATTGCGGCCGCTGCCAGGCACTCACACCCGACTACGTGAACAGTGCCAGTGGCCTGGAGCTGCACCGCTTCCACTGGCTGGCCGGCGACCATGAGATCGGTGCCCTGGACGCCCGCTGGAACCATCTGGTGGATGTGCAGGCCGCTCCGACGGCCGCCGTGACCGACGGAGGGCCCGCCCTGCTGCACTGGACCCTGGGGGGGCCCTGGTTCCGGGAGCAGCGCACCATGGGTGGTCCGCTGGCGGCGGAATGGTTCTCCGCCCGCGATGATGCCCTCAGGCTCTGGGACTGACCCGTTGGGCGCGCGCGCAACGGAGCCGGTGGTGCCGGGGCTGGGCGTGGTGCCCGGCCTGAGTGTGGTAACGGTCTGCATGAACCGCCGCGACCACCTGCTGCGCTCGGCCGCCGCCCTCAGCCGCTGGCCCTATCACCAGGAACACCTGATCGTGGACTGGAGCAGCACCGAGCCCCTGCGCAGGGACGACCTGCCCGCCGATCCCCGCCTGCGCCTGCTGCGGGTGGAGGGGGAATGCCGCTGGAACCTCTGCCGTGCCTACAATTTCGCCATCGCCCGGGCCCGGGGCTCCCTGCTGCTCAAGCTCGATGCGGACTGCTGGCCGAGTGAGCGCTTCGATCCCGCCGCCGCTGGGCTGAGGGTGGCTCTTGAGGCCGCTGATCCGGCTCTCTCAGAGGGCGCCCGGTCCATCCTCTGCGCCCTTGGCAGTGGCCCCGAGGGCCGCAAGGGTCAGGTTCTGATAGCCCGCTCGCTGCTGGCGGCGGTGGGCGGCTACAACGAAGTGCTGGTGGGCTACGGCTTCGACGACAAGGACCTGGCGGCGCGGCTGGTGCAACGGCTGGGGCAGCAGCCGGCCCGCATCCCCGCCGACTGGCTGGAGGTGATCCCCCACAGCGATCAGGAGCGGGCCGAGCAGGCCGCGGCCGCAGGCTGGTTCGGTCTGCGACGCTCCCAGGGGTTCGCCGCCATGCGGGCCTCCCGTCTAGCCAACCGGTTGCTGGCGGCCCAGCATCCCTGGGGACGGCGCTCGCGGGCCAGCCGCTATCTGGAGCAGGCCCCGGGGTTGTGGCGGCTGCAGCCAGGCAGCCTCCCCCAGCCCTCCCCGGCGCTGCAGGAGGAGGTGGAACATGCCCGGCGCATGACCTTCTGGGGCACCTTCCTGGCGATACCGGAGGTGTTCCTCGAGCAGATGCCCTACCCCCTAGTGCCCCCGGCGCGGGGTGGGGCCTGGCCGGTGCACTGGTGGCATCGCCTCTACTGGCTCAGTGGCCGTCAGTTGCTGCACCTGCCCGTGCTCGCCCTGGCGCTGGTGCGCGAGGCCCTGCAATGGGCCCGGCGGCGGCCAAGGGGCTGAGTCCCGTTCTTAAATTGGCGCTGCAATCGCCTGTGGGCGCGATCCCCTCCCTCAGCCTGGTCACCGTCTGCATGAACCGGCGGGAGCACTTGATGCGCTCCGCCGCTGCGGTGGCCGCTTGGCCCCACCACCAGGAGCACCTGGTGGTGGATTGGAGCAGCGAGCAGCCCCTGCGCCGCTCCGATCTGCCGCCCGATGGGCGCCTGCGTCTCCTGCGCGTCGAGGGGGAGAAGCGCTGGAACCCCTCCCGCGCCTACAACTTCGCCCTGGCCCAGGCCTGTGGCGATCAGTTGATGCGCATGGACGCCGATTGCTGGCCCACCGCCGGCTTCGATCCAGAGGCCCTGCTGGCAGCTGGACCCATCTGGGTGGGCAACGGCGGCGAGGGACGCTACGGCCAGTTCCTGATGACCCGTGAGCGCTTCGAGGCGGTGGGAGGGTTCAACGAGTGCATGCGTGGCTGGGGCTTCGAGGACAAGGACCTGCGCGGGCGCCTGGGCTTCCAGCAGGGGTGGTCGCTGGCTGAGATCCCCGCCGCCGCCATCGGGGTGATCACCCACTCCAATGAGGAGCGCATGGGCCAGCCCAAGGCGAACGGCCGCGGCAGTCTGCGCCACAGCCTCGGCCTGGCCACGATGCGGGCCTCCCGTCTCGGTAACCGCCTGGTGGCCGCCCACTGCCCCTGGGGTGCCGCCAGTGGCCGCTGCCGCTACCAGGAGCTCCAGCCCGGGCTCTGGCGCCTGGAGCCGGGCAGCCTGCCGAAGCCACCGGCGGACAGTGCCGATGAGATGGATCACGCCCGGCGCATGGCCTTCTGGGGCTGCTTCCTGGCCATCCCGGACATCTTTCTGGAGCGGTTGCCGATCAAGCTGGTGCCCCTGGATCGCCACGGGATCTGGCCGGTGCGATGGTGGCATCGCCTCCACTGGCACACGGTCCGGCGGCTGCTGGAGCTGCCGGTCTGGTTGCTTTCTCTCGGTCGCGGCCGTCTGCAGGGGATGAAGCGGGCGGCCGGCCGGCCGACGTGATCCGGCTCACCTTTGTGTTCAACGCCATCCACCTTGAGGCGGCACGGCGCCTGCGCCGGGGGGTGCTGCCGGATCCGCTGGCGCAGCTCAGATGGGCCACGCCGGTGCTGCAGGTGCTGGTGCTGGAGAGCAGCCGCCTGCGCCTGGAGCCCCACGACCGTCAGCTCTGGCCCCTGCGCCTGCGGATCCAGCCGGTGGTGATGGCGGCCCTGGCCCTGCTCACCAGCCTCCGGCTGGTGGAGGAGGTGCGTCTGCCCCACCTGCGCGGCGCGGGCCGGGCCCTGCGCTGGCTGGTGCGCCGCAGTCCCCGGCTGCTCCTGCTCGATGACGGCCTCGATCAGTACCGCGCCCAGCCAAGGGCCCTCGATCCTGGACGTTTCCCGCCGGGAACGCCCCTGGCCCTCTTCTCAGATCAGCGCGATGGCCGGGCCCCCTGGTGCGGGCGCTTTCAGCTGCTGGAGCTGGGGCCGCTTTACCAGGCCGCATCCAGGCCTGGGCCGTTGTTGGCTGTTCTTCCGGCTGTCCCCCCACCGGCGGCTGTCGCCCCTCCCGTGGCTGAAGTGCCGGGCACCTTGATCGTGGACTCCCCTGGGGTGGAGCGGCTGCTGCCGACAGCGCACCAGCTGCCCCGGCCGTGGCAGCTGGTGCCCCACCCGGTGCCCTCGAAACGCTCGTGGCCCCTGCCACCTCAAGCTCCACCGGCGGCAGCTGATGTTCTGATGACGCTGGAGCAGCGCATCGCCGGTTTTCCTGGCCTGATCGTGGTGGGGGAGAGCATGGCCCTGCTGGCGGCCCTGGCCCTGCGTCCGGCTGGATCGCCCCTGCTGGTGGCCTTGCCGGCCAGCAGCGATCCCCACCTGCGCGCCCTGGTGCTGCGCCTGGCCAGTCGTGATCCGGCGGTGAACCTGGCCTGATCCGGTTTGCTTCGGTTCAGGCCAGTTGCCGCAGCAGCTCCTCCACCGCTCGGCCGGTGTCGGCCCAGCGGAAGCGGCGGGCCTGGAGCAGGCCCGCCTGCCCCAGCTGGGCGGCCAGGGACGGCTGCTCGATCAGGGCTTCCATGGCGGCCCCGATGGCGCCAACCTGGCGGGGGTCCACCCGCAGGGCCGCCTCCCCCACCACCTCCGGCAGGGCCCCGGCTTCGGCGGCGATCACCGGGGCGCCGCAGGCCATCCCCTCCAGGGCCGGCAGCCCGAAGCCCTCCCAGAGGCTGGCCATCACCAGCCCGCGGCAACGGTTGAGCAGCTCCAGCCGCTCCTGGTCGCTCACCCAGGGGCGCCAGTCGCAGCGACCGGCGATGCCCAGCTCGCTGGCCAGGCGCTGCAGGCGAGGGGTGTAGCGGGGATCCTGGGGGCCCACCAGGGCCAGGCGGTGGTCGCGATCGCGCAGCCCCGCGAAGGCCCTCAGCACCCGCTCCAGATTCTTGTGGGGGTCGTGGCGGCCGAGCACCAGAAAGAATGGCTGCCGCTCCAGCCCCAGGGGCCGCAGCAGCCCCGGGCTGAAGCCCAGGCGGATCGGCACCAGCCGCCTGGCGGGCACCCCCAGGCGCTGGTGCACCTCCCGGGCCGTGGCTTCGGAGTTGCAGAGCACCCGCACCGCCCTGTGCAGCACAAGCGGCACATAGGCCAGGTGGTAAGCCAGCAGCGGGGTGAGCTGGGGATAGCGCAGGGGCAGCAGGTCGTGGGCGAGTACCACGGAGCGCACCCCCCGCCCCAGGGGGGCTTCGGGCAGGGGCGAGAGCAGCAGCGGCGCCCCGCTGCGGCGCAGCAGCTTCGGCAGCTCCCGCTGAGTCCAGAGCAGCCGGTGCAGGTGGCCGGCGCGGCCGTGCTCGGGCGAGAGGTTGGCGGGGATGGCCAGGCTGCCGGGGCGATCGCTGCCGCAGGGATCCAGCAGCGGCACCAGGGCGGGATCCAGGGCTGCCGCAAGCTCCCTCGCCACCACGCCGATGCCGGTGGGTCGCCGGCCGAGGTAGCTGCCGTTGAAGAGGGCCAGGGGCATCGACGCACTCATCGCCTGGGGGACACTGCCGTATCGGCGCTGGGGAAGGGAGCCATGGCGGCGGCCATCGCCACCAGCGTCGCCCAGCTGCGTTTCGGTCGCCCCGGCAGCCGCAGCAGTGTCAGCAGCAGCAGGCGCAGGCTGCGCAGGGCCAGCACCCAGCCGGGCCGGTGACGGCGCAGGAAGCGCAGGTAACTGAGGGTCGAGAGCCGCTGGCGCCGCTCACTGGGGGTGTGGCTGCCCGCGCCGCGCTGGTGGCTCACCGCCAGCGCCGGCCACCAGAGCACCGGGGCACCCGCCGTCGCCAGCCGCAGGCAGAGGTCCATGTCTTCGTAGTACAGGGGGAAGGCGGGATCGAAGCGGGCGGGCGGGGTGTGGGCGCTGGGTCGGATCAACAGGCTGCAGCCGCTCAACCAGTGCAGTGGAACCGTGCCAGTGGCTGAGCCGCTGGAGTCGGCAGCGCTGGCTGCGCTCACCCGGCGGCGGCGGAAGTGGACGCCGGGATCGATCCAGCCGCCGCTGGGCTCGAGCTCGCCGCTGCCGCTGCGCACGGCGGTGCCCAGCAGCGCAAGGGGCGACAGCTGGGCCAAGGCCAGGCTCAACCGCTCCAGTTCATCGCCGGCCGGCAGGGCGGTGTCGGGATTGAGCAGCCAGATCCAGCCCCCCCAGCCCCGGCGGGCCAGGTGCTCGAAACCCCGGTTGCAGCCTGCCCCGAAGCCATCGCCTTCACTCCCCGCCACCAGTGCCAGCTCCAGCTCAGGGCCGCAGCT
Source organism: Cyanobium sp. CZS48M (assembly GCA_030373145.1). Taxonomy (GTDB): domain Bacteria; phylum Cyanobacteriota; class Cyanobacteriia; order PCC-6307; family Cyanobiaceae; genus Regnicoccus_A. Next base: position 41,255 of record JAUCZK010000005.1, read on the forward strand.
GGCACTGCTGAGGTCGCTGACCCGCAGCGGTGCCGAGAGCGGACTGTTGTCCACCACCAGCCAGCGGACCGGCGACAGGCTCTGGCGGGCCAGATCGGTCCCCAGCTGCTGCAGGGCATCGAGGCTGTGATAGGCCACGCTGAGCACCACGGGCACGGAACCGGGAGGAACGGCAGTGATGGGCGACCCGCAGCTGAGGGCAGCTTCGCAGCAGGACCAAGGCCAGCCCAGGGGCGAAGCCCCCTGCGGCATCTGCCTCCTCCATGGTGATGGCGAGGTGGTGGCCCGCGACGAAATCCTCCGCCAGGGCCCCTGGCTGCTGCGCCATCACCCCCGCCCCGCCCCCCTGGCGGGTTGGCTGCTGCTGGATGCCCGCCGCCATCTCGGCGGTCCGATTGACTTCCAGCCAGAGGAGGCCGCGGCCTTCGGGCCGATGCTGCAGCGCTGCAGCGCCCTGGTGCGCACGCTCACCGGCTGCGAACGGGTGTACGCGATCGCCTTCGGGGAAGGGGCCCGGCATCTGCATGTTCACCTGATTCCCCGCCACGGGGAGGATCCCGCCACGGAGGCGTGGAAGGCGGCGGATCACTACCGGGCAGTGGCCTCGGGCGAGCGGGCCGCGGCGGCGGATCAGCAGGTGGAGGAGCTGGTGCGGGAGGCCCGGGAGCTCACCGCCGCCTGGCGATAGGCTCCGCTGCAGCGACCGAGATCCAGCGGTGAACGAGGCGGACCTGCAGCAGGCAGCAGCGCCCCCCTGGCGTTGTCTGGTGGCGGTGCCCGCCCGGCTGGAGTCGTCGCGGTTGCCCAACAAGGTGATGGCCGACATCGGCGGGAAGCCGATGCTGCGGCGGGTGCTGGAGTGCTGCCGGCGCTCCCGCCGGGCCGCTGCGGTGGTGCTCTGCACCGACAGCGACCTGCTGCGCCGGGAAGCAGGAGCCTGGGGGTTCCCCGTGCTGATGACAGCGGCCTCCTGCAGCTCCGGCAGCGACCGTCTCGCTTCGGTGGTGGAGGCGCTCACGGCCCTGGCCGCGGCGGCGGCGGCCAGCCCTGACGCGCCCCCGCCGGATCCCGCCCGCACGGTGATCATCAACGTGCAGGGGGATCAGCCCTTCATCGATCCGGCGGTGATCGATGCGATGGCCGAGGCCTTCGCCAGCACCACCCCAGGTCCTGCTGTGCTCACCCCGGTGTACCGGATGGGGGCGGAGAAGGTGCACAACCCGAATGTGGTCAAAACGCTGCTGGCGGCCGATGGTCGCGCCCTTTACTTCTCCCGCTCGGCCCTGCCCCATGTGCGCGGCGTCGAGCCCGCCGACTGGCCCCAGCACGCCCCCTACTGGGGCCATGTGGGCATCTACGGCTACCGGGCCGATGTGCTGGCGCGCTGGAGCGACCTGCCGGCGTCGCCGCTGGAGCAGATCGAGAAGCTGGAGCAGCTGCGGCTGATCGAGGCGGGCATTCCGGTGGGCACCTTCCCCGTCGACGGTGATTTTCTCTCGGTGGACACCGCCGAGCAGCTGGAGCAGGCCCGTGCCATCGCTGCTGCTGCTTCTGCTGCCGGCTGAGCGCTCAGCTGGCCGAGGGGGTCAGGCCCGCCTGCACCAGGTCGTGCAGGCGCAGCAGGCCCAGCATCGGTCCCCCCGCAGCCAGCACCGGCAGCACGCCGATCGGCTTGCGCCGGTTGCGCTCCATCCGCTCCAGGGCCTCCACCGCCAGCAGATCCGCCGCCACGGTGATCGGATCGACGGTCATCAGATCGGCGGCCCGCAGCTCAGCCCACTCGGCTGGCGCGTGCTGCTCCAGGGCCCGGCGCAGGTCGCCGTCGGTGATCAGCCCGGCCAGCTCGGCGCTGGAGTTGGCCCGGCGCACCCAGCAGGCCCCTACCCCATCGCCGGTGAGCCCGGCGATCACGGCACTGAGGCTGGCGCTCTCTTCGAGCGGATGCAGCTTGGTGGTGGGCACCATCAGATCCCCCACCGTGAGGGTGAGCTGCTTGCCCAGGGCACCGGCGGGGTGGTTGAGGGCGAAATCAGCCGGTGAGATGCCGCGCCGCTCCATCCACACCGCCGCCAGGGCATCGCCGATCGCCATCGCCACGGCGGTGCTGGCGGTGGGCGCCAGGTTGAGCGGGCACACTTCCCGGTCGACGGAGCCATCCAGCACCACCTCGCAGCCCCGGGCCAGGCTGGAGGCCACCCGGCCCACGAGCGCCATGCGGCCGGTGCCGCGGCGGCGCAGGTGGGGCAGGATCTCCAGCAGCTCCTGGGTCTCGCCGCTGTTGGAGAGCAGCAGCACCACATCTTCGGGGGCTACCACCCCCAGATCCCCGTGCAGGGCATCGAGGGGGTTGAGGTAGAGGGCCATCAGCCCGATCGAGGAGAAGGTGGCGGCGATCTTGCGGGCCACGATGCCGCTCTTGCCCACCCCGGTGATCACCAGCTTGGCGCGCTGGTCAGCGCAGCGATCGAGCAGCGCCAGGGCCGCATCCACCTGCGCGGCATCCAGGCGCCCGGAGGCCGCAGCGATGGCGGCCGCCTCTTCCTGCAGACAGCGCGTCAGTGCCGACATTCCGGAGCCCCGCTCGTGCTGGGGACTGTATGGCTAGAGGCGGGCGAGGGCTGAGCGCACCTCCCGGTCGGCGTCCTTGCGGCGCTCATCCTGACGCTTGTCGTGGAGCTTGCGGCCCTTGGCCAGGCCGAGGGTGAGCTTGATCCAGGAGCCCTTGAGGTGCAGGTTCAGTGGCACCAGGGTGAGGCCCTTCTGGTCCAGCGCCACCCGCAGCTTGTCGATCTCGCGGCGGTGGGCCAGCAGCTTGCGGGTGCGCAGGGGTTCGTGGTTGAAGTAGGCACTCGCGTGGCTGTGGGGCGAGATGTGCACGTTGTGCAGCTGCAGTTCACCGCTGCGGATCAGGCCGAAGCCGTCGCGCAGGTTGGCCTTGCCCGCCCGGATCGACTTCACCTCCGTGCCCACCAGCTCGATGCCAGTTTCCAGGGTTTCGAGGATCTCGTATTGGTGCCGTGCGAAACGGTTGTCGGCCAGCAGCCGATTGGAGGCATCCCGTGCCGCCTTGGCCGCCTTCTTGCCCGCGCCTTTGGCCATCGACCTCCCCTCTGCTGAGCTGACCCTATCCACGGCCTGGCCTGCCTACTGTCGGGGCCATGGCGATCGTCTCCTCCGCAGCCGGATCCGGCGCCCAGCCGCCGCCGCGGCTGCTGGATCCGCGCCAGCAGCAGACCGGCCCAGGCCAGGATCCGCTGGAGGCCGATGCCGAAGCTCCCCTGCCCAACCGCGAAGACGGGCTGCGGCCGCGGCGCCTGAGCGAGTACATCGGCCAGAGCGAGCTCAAGCAGGTGCTGGGCATCGCTGTGGAGGCCACGCGCCAGCGGGCCGAAGCGCTCGATCATGTGCTGCTCTACGGCCCGCCTGGCCTCGGCAAGACCACCATGGCCCTGGTGCTGGCGGAGGAACTGGGGGTGCGCTGCCGCATCACCAGCGCCCCGGCCCTGGAGCGCCCCCGCGACATTGTCGGTCTGCTGGTGAATCTGCGCCCCCATGAGGTGCTGTTCATCGATGAGATCCACCGGCTCAACCGCGTGGCCGAGGAACTGCTCTATCCGGCGATGGAGGATTTCCGCCTTGATCTCACCGTGGGCAAGGGCACCACGGCCCGCACCCGGGCGGTGCCGCTGGTGCCCTTCACCCTGGTGGGTGCCACCACGCGCGCCGGGGCCCTGAGTTCACCCCTGCGCGACCGCTTCGGCCTGATTCAGCGGCTGGAGTTCTACACCGTCGACGACCTGCAGGCGATCGTCGAGCGGGCCGCCGGGCTGATTGGTCTGGTGCTGGAGGCGGAGGCGGCCGTGGAGGTGGCCCGCCGCTGCCGTGGTACACCCCGCATCGCCAACCGGTTGCTGCGGCGGGTGCGCGATGTGGCCAGCGTTCAGGGGGAGGCGCGCATCGGCCCGCGGTTGGTGGCCGAAGCCCTCAGCCTGCACCGGGTGGATGCCCGCGGCCTCGATGCCAGCGATCGCCGCCTGCTGGAGTTGCTCCTCGGCGGCTACGGCGGCGGCCCCGTGGGCCTCGACACCCTGGCCGCCGGTCTCGGCGAAGACCCGATCACCCTGGAAACCGTGGTGGAGCCGTTTCTGCTGCAGCTCGGCTTCCTGCAACGCACCCCCCGGGGCCGGGTGGCCACCGAGGCGGCACGCCGCCATCTGGGCTGGCCGGAGGCCGCCTGATGCACAACTGGCGTCAGCGTCTCCTGTTCAGCTGCGCAACCGGCCTGCGGGCCATGGGAATGGCCCTGCTGGCGGCCGGCCTGGCTCTGCTGCTGCCGGCACCGGGACCGCTCTGGGCCAGCCCCGCTGCAACAACACCGCCTGCAACCCCGCAGCGGTCCCAACCGTTGCCGCAGTTGTTCGAAGCGGCCCTCGCCGCCAGCCGCGAAGGCCGCTTCGGCGATGCCCTGCCCCTCTGGGACCAGGTGCTGGAGCAGGCCCCCAGGGATGCCGCCGCCTGGAGCAACCACGGCAATGTGCAACTGGCCCTGGGGCGGGCTGAGGCCGCGATCGCCGATCAGGAGCGGGCGATGGCGCTCGATCCGATCAACCCCGACCCCCACCTCAACCGCGGCACCGCCGAGGAGGCCCTGGGCCAGTGGGAGCAGGCCGCCGCCGATTACCACTGGATCCTGGAGCGGGATCCCGAAGACGCCTCCGCCCTCTACAACCTCGGCAATGTGCAGGGCTCCCTCGGCCATTGGGATCAAGCCAGGGACTGCTTCGAGGCGGCGGCGGCGGCCCGGCCGGGCTTTGCCATGGCCCGCTCCAGCGCCGCCCTGGCCGCTTTTCAGCTGGGGGAGCCGGCCAAGGCTGAGCAGGACCTGCGCAAGCTGGTGCGCCGCTATCCCCTGTTCGCCGATGCGCGGGCGGCGCTGACGGCCCTGCTCTGGCAGCGGGGCGCCGTCGGTGAAGCCGAAAGCAACTGGGCGGCGGCTTCAGGCCTGGATCCCCGCTACCGCCAGCCAGAATGGTTGCTGGAGATCCGACGCTGGCCACCGGGGCCGGTCCAGGCTCTCGAGAATTTTCTCCAGTTGGTCCAGCGATGAGTTCTGCCGCCCCACCCCGTTCCAGCGGCACCGCGGCGGAGCTGTGGCAGCGGCTGGATCTGGCCCGGGCCCTGGAGCAGGCCACGCCCGAGCTGATCGGCCTGCGCCGCCATGTCCATGCCCACCCCGAACTGAGCGGCGCCGAACACCAGACGGCGGCCCTGGTGGCCGGTGAACTGCGCCTGCTCGGTTGGCAGGTGCGAGAAGGCGTGGGCCGCACCGGTGTGGTGGGTGAGCTGGGCCCCCGGGACGCGCCCCTGGTGGCCGTGCGGGTGGATATGGATGCTCTGCCGGTGGAGGAGCGCACCGGCCTGGCCTTTGCCTCCAGCCAGCAGGGCTTGATGCACGCCTGCGGCCACGACCTGCACACCGCCGTGGGGCTCGGCGTGGCGCGGCTGCTGGCCCCCCTGGCGGACCAGCTGGGCGCGCGGGTGCGGCTGCTGTTCCAACCGGCGGAGGAGACGGCCCAGGGGGCGGCCTGGATGCTGGCCGATGGCGCCATGGAGGGGGTGCAGGCCCTGTTCGGGCTGCATGTGTTCCCCAGCCTGGAGGTGGGAACGATCGGCGTGCGCAGCGGCAGCCTCACCGCCGCCGCCGGCGAGCTGGAGGTGGAGGTGCTGGGGGAAGGGGGGCACGGGGCGAGGCCCCACCAGTCCACCGATGCGATCTGGATCGCGGCCCGGGTGGTGAGTGGCCTGCAGGAGGCGATCAGCCGCCGGCTCGATGCCCTGCACCCGGTGGTGGTGAGCTTTGGGCGGATCGAAGGGGGCAAGGCCTTCAATGTGATCGCCGACCATGTGCGCCTGCTGGGCACCGTTCGCTGCCTGGACACCACCGTGCACGCTGAGTTGCCGGGCTGGATTGAGGACACCGTCCATGCCATCTGCCGGGGCTACGGCGGCGAGGCCCGCGTGCGCTACCGCTGCATTTCGCCGCCGGTGCACAACGACCCGGGCCTCACCGACATCGTTGAAGAAGCCGCCCAGGCGTTGCTGGGTCGCCAGCAGGTGCTGCGCCTGGAGCAACCGTCGCTGGGGGCCGAGGATTTCGCCCAGCTGCTCAGCGCTGCACCGGGCACGATGTTCCGTCTGGGAGTGGCGGGGGCCGAGGGCTGTGCGCCCCTGCACAACGGCGGTTTCAATCCCGATGAGGGCTCCCTGGCCGTGGGCGTGCAGGTGCTCACCCTCAGCCTGCTGCTGTGGATGGAGCGCCAGGCTTGAGCCGCTCCCGTTCTGCCCTGAGGATGGTGCTGGCCCTCTCGGCCCCGTTGCTGATCCTGCTGGCGCTGGTGAGCCTGGCTTCCCGCCGCGGCAACCAGCGGCTCGAGGCGGTGCCGGCTCTGCTGATCGGTAGCGGGCTGCTGGTGAGCAGTGGCGTGCGCCGGGCCCGGCGGCGGCGGACTCTGCTGGAGGCGCTGCAGCAGGCCACACCGGGGCAGCCCGCCGGCGGCGGCCGCGTGAACGGCGTGGGAGGGTGAACTCACCCCATCCCTGAGCTGAGGCCATGGCCGATCCAGACTCCGCCAGCCCGGCTGGCCTGAACCCCGATCAGATTCGCGAGGCCATCGTCTCCGGTGACCCATCCCGCGCCCTGCCGGCGCTGGTGGGGCTGCGGCGGCTGGAGGCGGAGCAGGCGGTGCCGCTGCTGCTGCTGGGCCTGGAGCAGGAACCGTTCATCGTGCGCTCGATCAGCTGCGCGGGCCTGGGGGTGAAGCGCAACGAGGCGGGCTGGCAGGCCCTGACAACGGCCCTCAGCGCCGATGAGGATGCCAATGTGCGCGCCGAGGCCGCCAATGCCCTGGCCAGTTACGGGGTGGAGCGGGCCTGGCCGCTGCTGCGCCAGTCGTTTGCGGCCGACGACCAGTGGCTGGTGCGCTGCAGCATCCTCTCGGCCCTGGCGGAGCAGGCGGAGATCGAGCCCGGCGTGCTGCTGGAGCTGGCCCAGATGGCCATCGCCGATACCGATGGCAGCGTGCGTGTGGGCGGAACTGAGATTCTCGGCCGGATCGTCCGGGATGCCGGCGCCAACTCGGAGCAGACGGAGATCAGTGAAGCGGCGCGCCAGGGATTGAGTGGCCTGCAGCAGGATCCAGACCATCGGGTGGTGGCGGCGGCCCTCAATGGTCTGCAGGGCTGAGAGTCCGTTTCCGGCCAGGCTTGCTAGGTTTTGGGCGTCACTAGGGGTGCCCGGCCCGAGCACGCTTCCCACCGGAAGAGCGCTTCAGGCCCTGGCTGAGATCACACCCTCCGAACCTGATCCGGGTCATGCCGGCGCAGGGAAGTGTCCCGAATGCAGCCGCGGTCCGATCGGTCCCGGTGGCGCCCGGATCCGGAGTTGTGCCATCGCCTCCCAGCGGCCCCCGGTCCGAACGCCCTTTTCACGAGTCGATCATGCGCAGCGCCTGGATTGAGAAGCGTCGTGGTGACGCCAATGTGTCGCAGATGCATTACGCCCGCCAGGGTGTGATCACCGAGGAGATGGCCTATGTGGCCAAGGGCGAGAAGCTGCCTGAATCGCTGGTGATGGAGGAGGTGGCCAGGGGCCGGATGATCATCCCCGCCAACATCAACCACACCAATCTGGAGCCGATGGCGATCGGCATCGCTTCCAGATGCAAGGTGAATGCCAACATCGGCGCCTCCCCCAACGCCTCCGACCTCGATGAGGAGGTGGCCAAGCTGCGTCTGGCCGTGAAGTACGGCGCCGACACGGTGATGGACCTCTCCACCGGCGGCGTCAACCTCGATGAGGTGCGCACGGCGATCATCAACGCCTCCACGGTGCCGATCGGCACCGTGCCCGTGTATCAGGCGCTGGAGAGCGTGCACGGCTCGATTGAGAAGCTCGACGAAGACGACTTCCTGCACATCATCGAGAAGCACTGCCAGCAGGGCGTCGATTACCAGACGATCCACGCCGGCCTGCTGATCGAGCACCTGCCGCTGGTGAAGGGACGCCTCACCGGGATCGTGAGCCGCGGCGGCGGCATCCTGGCCCAGTGGATGCTTTATCACCACCGCCAGAACCCATTGTTCACGCGCTTCGATGACATCATCGAGATCTTCAAGCGCTACGACTGCAGCTTCTCGCTGGGCGATTCGCTGCGGCCCGGCTGCCAGCATGATGCCTCCGATGCCGCCCAGCTGGCGGAACTGAAAACCCTGGGTCAGCTCACCCGCCGCGCCTGGGAGCACGACATCCAGGTGATGGTGGAGGGTCCGGGCCACGTGCCGATGGACCAGATCGAGTTCAACGTGAAAAAGCAGATGGAGGAGTGCAGCGAGGCGCCCTTCTACGTGCTCGGCCCCCTGGTGACCGACATCGCCCCCGGCTACGACCACATCACCAGCGCCATCGGTGCCGCCCTGGCGGGCTGGCACGGCACGGCGATGCTCTGCTACGTGACCCCGAAGGAGCACCTCGGCCTGCCCAATGCCGAAGACGTGCGTGAGGGCCTGATCGCCTACAAGATCGCCGCCCACGCCGCCGACATCGCCCGCCACCGCCCCGGCGCCCGCGACCGCGACGACGAACTCAGCCGCGCCCGCTACGCCTTCGACTGGAACAAACAGTTCGATCTCTCCCTCGACCCCGAGAGGGCCCGCGAGTACCACGACGAAACCCTGCCCGCCGACATCTACAAGCAGGCCGAGTTCTGCTCGATGTGCGGTCCCAAGCACTGCCCGATGCAGACCAAGATCACCGACGAGGATCTGGCTGGTCTCGAGGAGGTGCTGAAGGCGCAGGAGGCCGCCGCAGCTGGCCAACCCGTGGGGGTCTGAGCGAGGAGGCTCTGGGCTTTGGCAAGGCCTCTTCCCAGGAGGAGGCCATCCCAGCGGCTTCAACCGTTGGGTTGAATCAGGACTGGCCTGATTGATCGGGGATCTGTGGCTGGGCCCTGATGGACAAGTGGTTCACGGACCCGCCCAAACATCGTTGATGCCGAGAGTGTTCGACTCGGATTCCCCTGATGGGACAACGATCCTCAACTCCCATCACCTGCTGGAAGAGCACCAGATCGCTGATGGCGATTCACGGCCGCGTTTCGGCGGGAATCAGCACAAAGAGGTGGGATTGATCGCTCTGGCAGGCAGATCCCGCTAGAGGGAAGGCACGAGCGGATACCCCATGAGCTGGCTGGAGCCCACCAATCTGCTGCTGCTGGTCTGCGCCCTGATCTACGGCCTGATCGGGGAATGGGTTGATGGCGGCATCCTGATGGTGTTCGTGGCGGGCATCAGCCTGCTCGATGCCGTCCAGCAGCAGCGCAGCAACCGTGCCCTGGCGGAGCTGGCCCGCCTTTCGGCGCCCCGTGCCCATGTGCGCCGCGATGGCCAGGATCTCGACCTTCCCGCCGAGCAGGTGCGGGTGGGTGATCGGCTCCGGCTGGAAGAAGGCGATCGGGTGGCGGCCGATGCCGCCATCAGCGAGGGGGTGGGGTTGTGGCTGGATGAGTCCCTGCTCACCGGTGAATCCCTGCCTGTCGCCCGCTCCACGCCCGGGGAGCGAATCCTGGCGGGTTCGCTGGTGGCCAGTGGCCGCGGCTGGGCCGAGGTGGTGGCTGTGGCTGAGGCCACCGAACTGGGCCGGCTAGGCAGCAGCCTGGCCACGGTGCAACCGCCGCCCACCCGCCTGCAGCGCCAGACCCGGCACCTCACCGGACGCCTCACCCTGCTGGCGCTGGGACTCTGCGCAGCCCTGGCGGTGATCCAGGGAGCGATCAGCGGCGACTGGCCCCAGGCCCTGCTCGCTGCCCTGGCCCTGGCCCTGGCGGTGCTGCCCAACGAGATACCCGTGGTGCTGGCCCTGTTCCTGGCCCTCGGCGCCCTGCGCCTGGCACGGATCGGGGTGCTGGCCCGCTGGCCCGCGGCGGTGGAGAGCCTCGGCAGCGCCACGGTGCTCGCCGTCGACAAGACCGGCACGCTCACCGAGAACCGCATGGGGGTTCAGCAGCTGCTCACCTGGCCGGAGCTGGAGGGCTGGCAGGCGGGGGAGCCCCTGGAGGAACCGGTTCATCAGCTGCTCGAGCTGGCGGTGCTCGCCAGTCGTGGAGATCCGGTGGATGCGATGGAACTGGCGATCCAGCGCCTGGCCGCCGACCATCTCGGCGGCACCGAACACCTCCATCCCGACTGGCCCCTTGAGCGGGAATACCCTCTGCAGAGCGATCTGCTGGTGTTCTCCCGCCTCTGGCACGACGGCGACGGGGGCTTGCGGCTGGCCGCCAAGGGAGCTCCCGAGGCGATCGCCGATCTGTGTCATCTCGATGCCGGACAGACCACCGCCCTTCTGGCTGCCGCCGATGGGCTCGCCGCCAGGGGGCTGCGGGTGCTGGCGGTGGCGCGCGGGCTCGATGGCGTGCCGGTGCACGAGGGTCAGCCATCCGCAGGCGGCGGCGCTCTGCCGGATCACGTGCACGGCTACCTGTTCGAGCCGGTGGGGTTCCTGGCCCTGGCGGACCCGCTGCGCCCCGAGGTGCCGGCGGCGATCGCCACGGCACGGGGCGCTGGCGTTCGCGTGGTGATGATCACGGGAGACAGCCCGGTGACGGCCCGCTCGATCGCCGATCAGGCGGGCTTGCCGCCCGGTCCGGTGCTCTCCGGCCCGGAGCTGGAGGCCCTCACGCCACAGGAACTGGCTGTCAGCATCCGCGAGGTGGCGGTCTTCGCCCGGGTGATGCCCCAGCAGAAGCTGCAGCTGGTGCGGTCCCTGCAGGCCGCCGGCGAGGTGGTGGCGATGACCGGCGATGGCGTCAACGACGCCCCGGCCCTCAAGGCCGCCGACATCGGCGTGGCCATGGGCAAGCGCGGCACGGCCGTGGCGCGGGAATCAGCCGATCTGGTGCTGCTCGACGACACCTTCAGCGATCTGGTGGCCGCCCTGGAACTGGGCCGGCGCGTTGATGCCAACCTGCACCGAGCACTGGGTTACACCCTGGCGATTCACCTGCCCATCGCCGCGCTCGGCCTGGTGCCCCTGCTATTGCCTGGCCAGGCCCTGATCCTGCTGCCGGTGCACATCGCCCTGCTGCATCTGGTGATCGATCCGGCTTGCACGGTGGTGTTCGAGGCGCTTCCCGCCACACCGGGCCTGATGCGGCAGCCCCCCCGCCCGCCGGAGGCTCCCTTGTTCGGGCCCGACACCTGGCGCCATTCCCTCACCCAGGGCGCCGTCGTGATGGTGGCCGCCCTGGTGCTGGCCTTCTGGCCCGAGGCCGACGCCGCCACCCACCGCAGCCTGGTGTTCTCGCTGCTGCTGCTCGCCGGCGGTGGGCTTGTGTGGCTGAACGGCGATCCCCACAGCCGCATCACCGCCGCCGGTGCAGGCATCGGCCTGGGACTGTGGCTGCTGCTGCTGGCCATCCCCGGGTTGCAGCAGTTGCTCAGCCTCGCGCCGCTGCAGCCATCCGAGATCCTCACCGTGCTGCTCACCACAGCACTCGCCCTGCTGCTGGCGGGCCTGCTCAACCGCCGGCTCGCCTGAAGCCGCCATCGGATGTCCCTTGGTCGCAGGAAGCGTCAGCGCTGGCTTTGGCTTGATCCTCCCAGTCAACCCAATCAACGGAATGGGCTTTGAGATAACAGCTGACGGCCTCCCCAACCGTGGCAAAAAACCGTTCTTCTCCAAATTGTGAGAACAGCCCAAAGCGCTTGAGCTTGTCTTTAACGGGATCTTTCATCTCGGCGAAGCCGAGCATGATTCCGGCCTTCGCCAAGGTGTGATCCAGTTCATCTAACGTGTCTGCGGAGGTGACATCGATGCTGGTGACAGGCTCAGCCTCCACGACGAGCCAGTTCACCTGGGTTGGTGATGACTCCAGGGCCGTCATCACCCGATCCCGGAAGAATTCGGCATTGGCGAAAAACAAGGGCGCATCCCACCGGAACAAAACCAGGCCCGGGACCAGGCGTGACTCCGGGTAACGGCCGATGTCGTGATACCCCTTGACACCATCGACCCGTCCCAGGACAGCGGAGTGGGGACGCCAACCATCCCAGAGAAACTCGATCACGGCAATGACGATCGCCAGCCCGATACCAGGAATGGCGCCAAAAACGGCGACTCCAGCCAGGCAGACCATCGACAGCCAGAACTCCCAGCGCTGCATCCGATAGATGCGCCGAAGATCAGCCACCTCGATCAAGGTGATCGCTGAAGCAATCACCACCCCTGCCAGCGCGGCTGTTGGCAGGTTTCGCAACAGGTTCGGCGCCGCCAGGAGCAACGCGGCGACTGTGACCGCACCGACGACTCCGGTCAACTGGGACTTGGCGCCTGCCGCCTCGGCAACCGGAGTGCGCGACGTGCTTGCGCTGATGGGGAGGCCCTGAAACAAACCGGCGACCAGGTTGGCCGCGCCCAATCCAACCATCTCCTGATTGGCATCGATCGTGTCCCCCAGTCGCGCGGCATAGGTTCTCGACAGCACGCTCGTGTCAGCGAACGACACGAGGGCGATGGCGCAGCCTCCGAGCAACACCGGCACGAGGTCGCCCGTGCTGATCGAGGGGATCGACAAAGCGGGCAAACCTCTGGGAAGAGGACCGAGCACCGTCACGCCGAATCGGGTCGCAAGATTCAGCACTGAGACGCTGACGGTCGCGGTAACGACAGCCAGCAAACCCCCCGGGAAGCGCCTGCTGCGCCTCAGGAGCCCAATCATCAGCAAGGTGCCGACGCCAAGGGCCAGCGATGCCCCGTTCGTGCTTCCGGCCAGCACCGCTGCAACAAAGGACCGGGCTTCGATCAGCAGTCCATCGCCCTTGACCGTGAAACCGAACAAGGCAGGCAGCTGGCTGACCAGCACGGTCAGAGCGATGCCGTTCATGTAGCCGTAGCGGATCGGCTTGGAGAGCAATTCGGTGATGAAACCCAGGCGAGCGGTTCCCGCAAGAACGCACAGGCTGCCGGAGACGAGGGCCAGCATCCCGGCCAGGGCCATGGCGCGCTGGGAATCACCCCCAGACAGCGGCAACACGATGCCGAGGATGAGGGCGACGAGTGACGAGTCCGGTCCCAGGACCAGCATCCGGCTGGGGCCGAACAGGGCATACGCGAATAAGCCGAAAATGGTGGCGTACAGGCCACAGATGGCCGGAACACCGGAAGCCACCGCGTAGGCAATGCCGACCGGTAGCAGCACTGCCGTCAAGGCCAGGCCGGCCACGATGTCGTGGCGGAGCCAGGCGATCCTGTAGTGGCCGATGGCAGAGAGACCAGGGACCCATCGCCTCCAGCCAGTGGGAGTCTGACGTCGCTTGATGCGTGGGTTGGCAGAGGGGGAGAGGGGCGTTGGGGGAGGCGTCGAGGCGCTCATTTCAAAGAGGCCTGCTTCGCCTCGAACCGGTTCGCTTCCGGTCCAGCCTGCTGAGGACGTAGTAACTGGCGAAGGCGATGAGGATCATGACGAGCATGAACGCCGGATAGGACACCCTCCAGTTCCTGGGGCCTGTGATCATCGACCATTCGGACATCCCCCCGATGCCGGCCAGCAGCGTCAACGGCATAAAGATCGTGGTGATCAATGTCAACCGTCTGACGGTAATATTTGTTTCATTGGCCGCTTTAGCCATTTCATTATTCAGCATTGAAAGATACATTTCCATCAAGCTGGTAACGATATCTCGATAGGATTCGGTCAGCTCGAAGAACCTGACAAGGTGATCGTAGATGTCGCGATAATGATAGATTGACTGCTCTGAGATGAACGGACAATCCCTGCGACATATCCTCCCGAGGATCTCACGTTCGTGAAAGAGGCTCTTGCGAAGCCTTAGCAGATACCGCCTAAACCGAATCAATTCGGCCGGCTTGAAGCTCGCTGGGTCCGAGATCAGGGCCCCTTCCACATCGTCCAACTCGTCCTCGAGCGCCTCAATGGCAACAAACTTCTGATCCACAACATCATTCAGAATCAGGTGCATGACCTGGGAAGGCCCTTGCCGCTCCACTGCTCCCTCAAGGCTCTTCTCGACTAGTCGTTCAATTCCCTCTAGAAAGGGCCGCCGGCCTGGGTTGACGTGACTGATGCTGACCAGGAACTTCTCACCGATGAACAAATTAATTTCACCCACCTCCAGGGCGCCATTGTCATACTCAAACGCGTTAAAGAGAATGAATGTATTATTCGGAAAGTCTTCGATCTTGGGAATCTGATTATCATCAAAGCAATCCTCGATCGAAAGGTGGTGAAGACCGAGCAACCCCACCAGCTCCTCGAGCTCCACCCTGGTGGCCTCGTTGTAGTGCAACCAGGCGAAACCACACTCCTCCGCTGCCGCCACAGCAGCCCTGGCCGTCCCGACGCGCTTCGGAGGGCCGCTGCTGCCGATCTGGTAAAAGCAGGAGCCAGACACGTCGTCCTGATCGGATGCCAACCACAAGCGTAGGAAGGGAATGATGGGAATTGGAAATCCATTGGTTACGTCTATTGATCACGACCTCCGCAAAGATCCCCAGGGATTTACGCCAACAAAGGGGACGCAAGCAGGATGGAGCCGGTGGTGGGATCCGCTGCTTAGGGCGTGTTCCACACGAACCGCGAGGAGGCCGCATAGTTCCAGACGAACACCACCAAAATGCCGGCCAGTTGGGCCAGGAACGTGTTGCGGGACACCAGGTTGTAGAAGGTGGAGGCCACCCCCACATTGGCCAGCACCGGCAGTGAGGCCACCAGCAGGAACTTGAGCAGGCCCTTCAGCAGGGCTGCTCCCTGCTGGCGCTGGAAGCGGAAGGTGAGGGCGTTGTTGATCAGGTAGTTGGTGCTCGCGGCCACCACCACCGCAATCGGCAGCGCCTGCCTGAAGGTCAGCCCCGCCGCGCCCATCAACGCCTGCACCACCAGCATCTGTACCGCCACTCCGCTCAGGCCCACCAGCGCAAAACTGATGGCGCGGCGGGGGATTGCGCGCAGCAGCAACGTGTGCAGGATCGAGACCCCCAGGTCCCAGACGATCGCCAGATCCAGCTTGGAATCACCGGCCATCCGGGCCTGGAAGCGCAGGGGAATCTCACTGACCTGCAGCGACCCGCGGCTGATCGAGAGCAGCTCGTAGAGAAACTTGAATCCGTTCACATCCACCCGCCGCACATGGCGCAGCACCGCCTCCGGCCGCAGGGCAAAAAAGCCGCTCATGTAATCGGTGAGCCTGCGGTAGCCGGGCAGGCTGTAGCGGGCAATCGTGTTGGCCCAGGTTGAATTGCGCGTGCGCTTCTCACTCAGGCCGTGGATGGCGGCGTCAGGGTGGAAGCGGCTGCCCACCACCAGATCGCTGCCGCTGCTGAGCAGGGCTGCCACCGCCGCTTCCACTGCCGCCGGTTCGTGCTGGCCGTCGCAGTCCATCACCACGATCACATCGCCGGTGGCATCGAGGATGCCCTCCTTGATGGCGCTGGCCAGGCCAGCGCGCCCCACCCGACGGATCAGGCGCACGCCAGCCTGACCGTGGGCCAGCTGCTTGACCAGATCGGCCGTGCCATCGGCCGAATCGTCGTCCACGAACAGCACTTCAAGATCGAAGCGTTGCTTCAGCGGCAGCAGTTCCTCCAGGATCCTGCCCACGTTCTGTCGTTCGTTGTACGTCGGCAGAACGATGGACAGGCGCTCGGGTGCAGCCATTGGAGCCTTTGCCTGGATTGTGGAGGCTGAGCGGCTCAGAGCGCCTTGGCCTTGGCGACCACGTTCTCCACGGTGAAGCCGAACTTCTCCAGGCAGGTGGGGCCAGGGGCGGAGGCACCGAAGCGGTCGATCGACACGGTGTCACCGTCGAGGCCGACGTACTTGTGCCAACCGAAGGAGCCGGACGCTTCCACCACCAGGCGCTTGCGCACCGCAGCCGGCAGCACTGACTCCCGGTAACCGGCGTCCTGCTCCTCAAACAGCTCCACGCAGGGCATCGACACCACCCGCACGTTGCGGCCTTCGCCGCGCAGCTGGGCTGCCGCCTTCACGCAGAGGTCCAGTTCGGTGCCGGAGCCGATCAGGATCAACTCGGGGCTGCCGTCGCTGTCCTCCAGGATGTAGCCGCCTTTGGCCACATGTTCGGGGGCCGAGTTCGGCTGGTTGACCATCGCCTGGCGGCTGAGGGCGAGCACCGTGGGTCGTTTGCGGTTGGTCACCGCCACCTGATAGGCGCCACTGGTTTCGTTGCCATCGCCGGGGCGGATCACCAGCAGATTGGGGATCGAGCGCAGCGAGGCCAAGGTTTCCACCGGCTGGTGGGTGGGACCGTCTTCGCCGAGGCCGATCGAATCGTGGGTGAGCACGTAGATCACACCCAGCTCACTGAGGGCCGAGAGGCGCATGGCTCCCACCATGTAGCCGGCGAACACCAGGAAGGTGCCGCCGTAGGGGATCAGGCCACTGTCGTGATAAGCGATACCGTTGAGAATCGCCGCCATCGCATGCTCGCGCACCCCGAAATGCAGGTAGCGGTTGGCCTCGCTGCCCTTCTGGAAGCTGCCTTCCCCCTTGATGTCGGTGAGGTTGGAGTGGGTGAGGTCGGCGGAACCACCGATCAGCTCGGGCAGGTCAGGGCCGATCGCGTTGAGCACGTTGTAGGAGTACTGGCGGGTGGCCAGGCCCTTGTCTTCGGGGGTGAAGCGGGGCAGATTCCTGTCCCAGCCCTGGGGCAGTTCACCGCGCAGCATGCGCTCGAATTCGGCGGCTTCGGCCGGGTACTCGCTGCGGTAGGCCGCCAGGGTGTTGTCCCACTCGGCCTCCAGGGCCGCGCCACGCTCGCGGGCCTTGCGCCACTGGTCGTAGGCCTGCTCGGGAACCTCGAAAGGACCGTAGGTCCAGCCCAGCGACTTGCGGGTCAGATCGGCCTCCTCAGCGCCCAGGGCGGCGCCGTGCACTCCGGCGGTGTCGGCCTTGTTGGGGGAGCCGTAGCCGATCGTGGTGGTCACCTTGATCAGGCTGGGCTTGTCGGTGACGGCCTTGGCCGCTTCGATCGCCTTGCTGATCGCTTCGATGTCGGTATTGCCCTCGGCCACGTGCTGCACGTGCCATCCGTAGGCCTCATAGCGCTTGAGCACATCCTCGGTGAACGACACCTTGGTGTTGCCGTCGATTGTGATGTGGTTGTCGTCGTAGAGGGCGATCAACTTGCCCAGGCCCAGGTGACCGGCCAGGGAGGCGGCTTCACCGGAGATGCCCTCCTGGTGGCAGCCATCGCCCATGACCACATAGGTGTGGTGATCGACCAGCGGGGCGCCCGGGCGGTTGAACTTCGCGGCCAGGTGGGCCTCGGCGATCGCCAGACCAACGGCGTTGGAGATGCCCTGACCCAGGGGGCCGGTGGTGACTTCAACCCCGGGGGTTTCGAAGGTTTCGGGGTGGCCGGGGGTCTTGGAGCCCCACTGGCGGAACTGCTTGATGTCCTCGATCGAGACGCTGTCGTAGCCGCTCAGGTGCAGCAGCGCGTAGAGCAGCATGCAGCCATGGCCGGCCGAGAGCACGAAGCGGTCGCGGTTGAACCACTTGGGGTTGGCCGGGTTGTGGCGCAGGTGGTTGTTCCAGAGCGCGTAGGCCATCGGCGCCGCGCCCATCGGCAGGCCTGGATGCCCCGAGTTGGACTTGTTGATCGCGTCGATCGCCAGGAAGCGAATGCTGTTGACGCAGAGGTTGTCGACGGACAGGGTGTCCACTGTGGGGGCGGCGACCATGGTTGGGGGGAGGAGTGAGGGGAGTGGGCGTTCCGGGCGGCGGATGACTGGCGGGGCCAGGCCTTCAGCGCATCCGACGGAAGGCGAGGCAGACGTTGTGGCCGCCAAATCCGAACGAATTGGAGAGCACGACGTTCAGGTTCTGTTCCCGCGCCTGATTGGGCACGACATCCAGATCACAGGCCGGATCTGGATTTTGGTAATTGATCGTAGGTGGTACCAGGTTGTGGCCTATCGCCAGCACCGCGGCCACGGCCTCGATGCCGCCACTGCCGCCCAGCAGGTGTCCGGTCATCGACTTGGTCGAACTGACAGGGATGCGATAGGCGTGCTCGCCAAGGGCCGCCTTGATCGCCGCGGTCTCGTTGCTGTCGTTGGCCTGGGTGCTGGTGCCGTGGGCATTGACGTAATCCACCTGCTCAGGCTCAATCCGTGCATCGGCCATGGCCAGGCGCATCGCTTCGGCGCCACCGAGGCCCCCCGGCGTGGGCGAAGTGATGTGATGGGCGTCGCAGGTCATGCCGTAGCCCACCACCTCGGCGAGGATCTCCACTCCCCGGGCGCGCGCGTACTCCAGGCTTTCGAGCACCAGGATCCCGGAGCCCTCACCGATCACGAAGCCGTTGCGCTCGGCGTCGAAGGGGCGGCTGGCGGTGGCGGGATCGTCGTTGCGGAAGGACAGCGCCTTGGCACTGGCGAAGCCGGCCACCCCCAGGGGCGTGATCGCCGATTCGGCTCCGCCGCACACCATCGCGTCGGCCAGGCCCAGCTGAATCAGGCGGAAGGCATCGCCGATGGCGTTGGATCCAGCCGCACAGGCCGTGGAGACAGCGCTGCTGGGACCCTTGGCCCCCAGAGCGATCGCGGTCAGCCCGGCTGCCATGTTCGGAATCATCATCGGCACGCAGAACGGGCTGACCCGATCAGGTCCCCGGTCGGCGAGCACATGGGCCTGGCTCTCCATCATCAGCAGGCCGCCAACGCCCGAGCCGATCGCCACACCGATGCGGTGCTGGGTGCTCTCGTCGATCACGAGCTGCGCCTGCTCCACCGCCTGCTTGGAGGCCACCACGCCGAACTGGCAGAAGCGGTCCCAGCGCTTGGTCTCCTTGCGATCCAGCACACCACTGGGATCGAAGTTCTTGACCTCGGCCGCAAAACGACAGGCATGCCTTGAGGCATCAAACAGGGTGATCGCTGCCACCCCATTGGAGCCGAGCCGCAAGCCGTCCCAGTACTGGGAAACGTCGTTGCCGATCGGTGTGACCGCGCCGAGGCCCGTGACCACGACACGGCGGAGACCCTCCACCATCGACACCCTCAGGCCTGCTTGTCCAGGATGTACTTGACGGCGTCACCGACGGTGGTGATGCCTTCGGCCGACTCGTCGGGAATCTCGATGTCGAAGGCCTCTTCCAGGGCCATGACCAGTTCCACCGTGTCGAGCGAGTCGGCCCCCAGATCATTCTGGAAGTTCGACTCTGGCTTCACTTCAGCGGCATCGACGCTGAGCTGCTCGGCAACGATCGAACGGACTTTCTCGAAGATCGCTTCCTGTGACATGGCCGGTGTGTGGGAGGCCGCATCCTACGGGTCGCCCTGAACGGCTCCCTGGCCCGTATGAAAAAGGATGACGGCCTGGGGCCCCTGACCCTGGGCTCCCGAACTGGTTGAGTACTTTGACCGGACGCCGTTCGCTCTCTGGCCGGGCATGTCCCATTCAGTCAAGATCTACGACACCTGCATCGGCTGCACTCAGTGCGTCCGTGCCTGCCCTCTCGACGTCCTCGAGATGGTTCCCTGGGACGGCTGCAAAGCTGGCCAGATCGCCTCATCGCCCCGCACCGAAGACTGTGTCGGTTGCAAGCGCTGCGAAACCGCTTGCCCCACCGACTTCCTCAGCATCCGCGTCTATCTCGGAGATGAAACCAGCCGGAGCATGGGTCTGGCCTACTGAGGCCTTCATCCGCTCTGTGCACCTCGGCCCGGCTTTGTCGGGCTTTTTTCATGCCTGCACCCCGTTCCTGTCCAGCGCACTGGGCGCGCGGGTGCTGATCCTTTAGAAACAGCCGAAGTCCGGCCCATCAGCCATGTGCGGCATCGTTGCGGTCATCGGCTCCCGTGAGGCGGCCCCCCTGCTGCTGGAGGGCCTGCGCCAGCTCGAATACCGCGGCTACGACTCCTCCGGCATCGCCACCGTCGAAGCTCCTGATCCCGGCAGCGGCCACCCAGCCGGGCGGCTCACCCTGTTGCGGGCCGAGGGCAAGCTCGTCAACCTCACTGCCCGCTACGAGGACCAGGGGGCCCTGGGCCACTGCGGCATCGGCCACACCCGCTGGGCCACCCACGGCAAGCCGGAGGAGCGCAACGCCCACCCCCATCTCGATGGCAGCGGCAGCCTGGCGGTGGTTCAGAACGGCATCATCGAAAACCACCGCCTGCTCAGGGAGTCGCTGCAGGCCGAGGGGGTTCACTTCCGCTCCGACACCGACACCGAGGTGATCCCCCACCTGGTGGCCCGGACGCTGGCTGTGCTGCAGCGCTCGGGCCACCAGCCCTCCCCCCAGCTGCTGCTCGAAGCCGTGCAGCGGGTGCTGCCCCAGCTGCACGGGGCCTATGCCCTGGCTGTGGTCTGGGCCGCCGCGCCCGGTGCGGTGGTGGTGGCCCGCCGTCAGGCGCCGCTGGTGATCGGCCTGGGGGAGGGGGAATTCCTCTGCGCCAGCGACACCCCCGCCCTGGCGGGGTTCACCCGCACCATCCTTCCGCTCGAAGACGGCGAAACGGCCCTGCTCACTCCGCTGGGCATTGAGCTCTACGGGCCAACGGCGGAGCGGGTGACGCGCGCCCCCAGCCTGCTGAAGGGCACCGAGCACGTGGCGGACAAGCGCAGCTTCCGCCATTTCATGCACAAGGAGATCCACGAGCAGCCGGAAACGGCGGCGCTGTGGGTGGCCCGCCATCTGCCCAGCGAATCGCTGGGGGTGCCCGGCACCCCGTCGCTGGTGGCCCTGCCGCTGCCGGATCAGCTCTTCGACGGGGTGGAGAGGATTCAGATCCTGGCCTGCGGCACCAGCCGCCATGCGGCCCAGGTGGGGGCCTACCTGCTGGAGCAACTGGCGGGACTGCCCACCGCGGTGCACTACGCCAGCGAATTCCGCTACGCGCCGCCGCCGCTGGTGCCCCACACCCTCACCATCGGCGTCACCCAGTCGGGTGAGACCGCCGACACCCTGGCGGCGCTGCAGATGGAGCAGAAGCGCCGGGAGCTGATCGCCGATCCGGCCTTCGCCCCAAGGCTGCTCGGCATCACCAACCGGCCCGAGAGCTCCCTGGGCCGGCTGGTGCCCCACCTGCTCGACATCGGCGCCGGCATCGAGGTGGGTGTGGCCGCCACCAAGACCTTCCTCGGCCAGCTGCTGGCCTTCTACGGCCTCGCCCTCTCCTTCGCCGAGCGACGCTCCAGCTGCTCCCCGACCCGGCTGCTCCAGCTGGTGGCCGGGCTGAGGGCCCTGCCCGCCCAGCTGCAGGTGCTGCTGGAGGAGCAGGATCTGCTCTGCGCCGAGCTGGCCCACCAGTTCGCCGACACCCAGGATGTGATCTTCCTGGGCCGTGGCATCAACTTCCCGATCGCCCTCGAAGGGGCCCTGAAGCTCAAGGAGATCAGTTACATCCATGCCGAGGGCTACCCGGCCGGTGAGATGAAGCACGGCCCGATCGCCCTGCTGGATGCGAGGGTGCCGGTGGTGTCGATCGCGGTACCCGGCAGCGTCTTCGACAAGGTGCTCTCCAACGCCCAGGAGGCCAAGGCCCGTGATGCCCGACTGATCGGTGTGGCCCCGCGCGGCCCCGACACCGAGATCTTCGATGTGCTGCTGCCGGTGCCGGAGGTGGATGAGCTGCTCAGCCCCCTGTTGACCGTGATTCCGATGCAACTTCTCTCTTATCACATCGCCGCCCACCGTGGCCTTGATGTGGATCAGCCCCGCAATCTGGCCAAGAGCGTCACCGTGGAGTGAATCTCAACCTGCTCGCTGCTCTCCTTCCCATGCGCCTGCTCGTTCTGCTGCTGGCCCTGCTGGCGCTGCTGGCCTTCTTCGCCGCCAGCGAGTTCGCCCTGATTCACCTGCGGCCCAGCCGGGTCAAGGTGCTTGCCGCCGACGGCCACGGCGGTGCCCTCTCGGTGGAGCGGCTGCAGCAGCGCCTGCGCCGGGTGCTGGTGGCCACCCAGCTGGGGGTGGCCCTGGCGATGGTGGCCCTCGGCTGGGCTGGCCGTGGTCTGGCGGTGCGGCTCGATCCCGGGGCCGAGCGCCTCTGGGTGGATGTGGCGGTGTTTCTAGGCCTGGTGGGGCTGGCCACCGTGATCGGCGGTGTGGCCCCCAAAGCCTGGGTGATGCACCGGCCGGAGAGCTCGGCCCTGCAGCTGGCGCCGTTGCTGGAGTGGGTGATCCGTACGCTCTGGCCGCTGTTGATCCTGGTGGAGCGGTTCGCCAATGGTCTGCTGCGACTGCTGGGTCTGCCGCGCAACTGGGATGAGCTGGTGCCCGCCCTCTCCGCCGGCGAGCTGGAAACCCTGATCGAATCCAACAGTGTCACCGGTCTGCTGCCGGATGAGCGCAGCATTCTCGAAGGGGTGTTCTCCCTGCGAGACACCCAGGTGCGGGAGGTGATGGTGCCCCGCTCCGGCATGGTCACCCTCCCCCTGGAGGTCACCTTCGCCGAGATGATGGAGGCGGTGCACGCCACCGCCCACGCCCGTTTCCCCGTCATCGGTCAGTCGCTCGATGACGTGCGCGGTGTGCTCGACCTGCGCCGCCTGGCCGAACCGATCGCCCAGGGGCAGCTGCAGGGCGACACGCTCCTGGCCCCCTTCATCACCCCGGTGGCACGGGTGCAGGAAACGGTGTCGCTGGCGGTGCTGTTGCCGCTGATCCGCAGCGGTCAGCCCCTGCTGGTGGTGGTGGATGAACATGGCGGCACCGAGGGCCTGGTGACGGTGGCTGACCTCACCAGCGAGATCGTCGGCGATGAGGATGATCTGATCACGATCCGCCAGAACCTGCAGCGCCTTCAGGACGACACCTGGCTGGTGGCGGGCGATCTGGAGATCTTCGAGCTCAACCGCCAGCTCGACCTCGCCCTGCCGGAGGCCGACGGCCACCACACGCTGGCGGGCTTCATGCTGGAGCGGCTGCAGCACATCCCGGCCCCCGGCGAGAGCCTGCGCTGGAAAGGACACCAGTTCGAGATCAGCGCCATGGACGGCCCCCGCATCGAGCGGGTTCAGATCACCCGCCGCGCCTCCGACTGAGGCAACGCCTCAACAGCGCTGACGCAACCGGAGCGGATGATCATTGATAATGCCTGCACTGGAACGCTGGGAGATCACGTTGGCGGGTGTGCTGGTGCGGCGATGAGCAGCGATCCCATCACCCCGGTCAAGGTGGGGGTCATCGGCATCGGCAACATGGGGTGGCACCATGCCAGGGTCCTGAGCCTGTTGCGGGACGCCGAGCTGGTGGGAGTGGCCGATCCCGATCAGCGCCGCGGCCAGCTGGCCATTGAGCAGTTCGGCTGCCGCTGGTTCGAGAACTTCGACGACCTGCTGCCTGAGGTCGAGGCGGTCTGCATTGCCGTGCCCACCCTGCTGCACCACCGGGTGGGCATGGCCTGCCTCCAGGCCGGTCTGCATGTGCTGATCGAGAAGCCGATCGCCGCCAGCCAGGAGGAGGCCAGCGCCCTGATCGGGGCGGCGGAACTGGCGGGTCGCCAGCTTCAGGTGGGCCACATCGAGCGCTTCAACCCCGCCTTCCGCGAACTGCTCAAGGTGGTGGCTAACGAAGAAGTGGTGGTGCTGGAGGCACGGCGCCACAGCCCCCATGCCGATCGCGCCAACGATGTCTCGGTGGTGCTTGATCTGATGATTCACGACATCGATCTGGTGCTTGAGCTGGCCGGCTCCCAGGTGGTGCGGCTGGCGGCGGCGGGCGGGCGCAGTTCCGAGGGCCCGATCGACTACGTCAATGCCACCCTTGGCTTCAGCAACGGGGTGGTGGCCAGCCTCACGGCCAGCAAGATGGCCCACCGCAAGATCCGCAGCCTCAGCGCCCATTGCCGCGCCAGCCTGGTGGAAACCGATTTCCTCAACCGCCGGCTGCACATCCACCGCCGCGCCCATGAGTGGGTCTCTGCCGACCACGGCGAGTTGCTCTATCGCAATGATGGCTTCATCGAGGAAGTGAGCACCACCTCGATTGAGCCGCTCTATGCCGAGCTGGAGCACTTCCTCCTCTGTCTGCGCGGCCGGGAGGTGCCGGCCGTCGATGGCCAGCAGGCCTCCAGGGCGCTGATGCTCGCCAACCTGATCGAGCTGGCGGTGGATCAGCCCTCGCTCTGCATGGCCCTCGACGCACCGATCTGAGCACCGCCGGCGGCCCCGTCCGCGACCTCGGTGAGGTCGCGCAGAGCAAGGATCTGCCAGCGGCGGCAGCAGGCTGGAGACGAGGCATAGAACAGATCCCAGGCCGCTGATTTCTGCTGGGCATAGTCCTCCCCAGCCAGCTCAGGATGGGTCTGCTGCCAGCCCACCCGCACCGCGTGGCCGATCACCACATCAAGGGCTAGGTAGTCGTCGAAGCGCACCTGGGTGTTGGCCCCCACGAACACCACCAGCGAGAGCAGGGTCTCGGTGCAGAGCTGGCGGTATTCCGGCGCCTCGATCTTGTTGAGCAGGTGCTCCACGACGGCGGCGAAGTTGCGCTCGCCAGGGGTCTTCTCCGAGAGCAGGGGCTCGCTCACCAGGCGGTTGCGGCGCTCCAGCTTGTCGCCGATCACCAGGCCGCGGCAGTGGTGCAGCAGATCCCAGATGCCGGCGTAGAAGTCGCGCGGGACCCGCTGCAGGGCCCCCAGGCGCTGGCGGTGCTGCATCCAACCGCAGCCACTGCCCAGGGGCAGGTCGTCGAGGGGGTCGGGCACCTCCCAGAGCACCCGCCCGCTCAGGTGGAGCTGTTCCTTGCGGCGCAGGGCCTCGCGGGCATGCTCCACATCCGCCAGCACCGTGCGCAGGCGGCGGCGGATGGCGTGGGGCGGCAGATCGCAGAGCGCTTCGAAGGCGTCGTCGGCGGTGAGATCCCGCTCGGCCGCCAGCTCGCCGGTGAGCAGCAGCAGCAGCTGCCCCAGCTGGATCGTCAGGCTGCCGCTGAGCAGCTCCGGCTCCGAGCGGCCCAGGCCGTCGAGGGCCAGCAGCAGTTCCTGCTGCAGCATCCACTCGCGGCCGTCGTCGCCGCTGAAGCGGCGGATCATGGCGCCGATCATCGCGCTGCCCTGGGGCTGGCTGATCAAGGAGTCATGGGTGTAGTTCCGACCCACCACCACCTGCTTCTGGCGCACCAGGATGTCGGTGAGGGCATCCTCCAGTTGGGGATGCACCAGCTGCATCAGACCGGCGCAGCGCCGCACCACGTTCCAGTCGCCCTCCGCCAGGCCCCGCCGGTAGATCTCCTCCACCAGCGCCTGCAGCTTCAGCGGTCCGGCGCTGGCTGGGCCCTGCAGGATCGCGCTCTGCCCCAGCCGCTGCACCAGCTGCTCAAGCACCTCTGCCTGCTCCGGCAGCGAGGTGCTGCGCCAGAGCAGATCCGCCAGGCCGGGGATGGCGATGTCCTCCAGTTCCTGCTCCTGCTGGATCGTCAGCGGCTGCTGGCTGGTGCTGCTGCGCAGCACCGGGGCCGCCGACTGGCTGCGCCTGGCCGGCGGCTGCTCCAGCAGTGGCGGCAGCTCCTCCCAGCAGACCTGATCGATCAATCCCTCCAGGCGATCGAGCTGCACCGGCACCCCCTCCACCAGGCCGCTGCGCAGGGAGTCCCCCAGGCGGATCAGGGCGGCGGGATCGCGCTGAAAGGGGCTGGCGGCCAGGGGGATCAGCAGCAGGGGCAGGCCATCGCCGCGCCACTGCCGCTGCAGCAGCCGCAGTTCGCTGGCCACCGTGTCTGCCAGCTGTTCGGGGTCGTCCGCCAGGTAGAAGGTGCCCTCCTCCAGCACCGAGGGCAGGAAGGCCATCATCTCGTCGCTGCCAGCGTCGCCCTTGCCGGCGGGGCTGCGGTAGAGCAGCGCCGTGGCCATGGTTTCCATCCGCACCGGGGGATAGCCACTGAGGCCGAGCCTGCTGTTGGCACCCACCGAGGCCATGCGTCGGCCCAGCTCCCTGGAGCTGGCCACCCGCACCGAACCCTGGGCGTGGGTCACCGGCAGGCCGGCCTGCTCCAGCGCCGCGGCGATGGACTCATTCTCGGGCACCAGGGCCACCAGCACCCGCTCGGCCCCCAGCGGAGCCGGCAGGCGCCGGTGGCTGGGATCGATGTCCTCCGGTGTCAGCAGACCGTGGAGCAGCAGGTCCCCCAGCCAGGTGAGGCTCTGGGTCCAGAGCAGGGGGACGTTCTCATTGGCGATCCGCTCCTGGGTGCCGGGATGGAGCCGCTCCGCCTCAATCGCCTCGGCCGGCACCAGGTAGAGCTCGGGCAGCTCGGGCACGCCATCGACGTCCACGCTCACCGCCTCCAGGCGCCGCCGCCAGTGCCAGGCCTCCCCCCAGCGTTCCTCACAGCAGGCCGTGACCAGCTCATAGGCGAAGAACAGGGGCCATTCACACTCGATGCCCTCGAACTGGGCCAGTTCCTCCGGCTGGTAGTGCAACCGTTCGTGGTCTTCCACCAGGGTCTGGTGGCCGTCACGGCGAAAGCGCTTGTAGCCGTAGGCGCCACCGAGGTCGCGGCGGATCTTGCGGCGGGTGCGCTCCACCAGCTCGGGGTCTTCGACCGCCCAGGCGGGGTAGCCGATCACCGAGAGGCAGGCGCTGTCCACCTCCTTGCTGGCCGACTCCCGCGGCAGCAGGGCCTGCAGGGCCCGCCGCAGCCGCACGATCGCCGGATGGGGGATGTGCAGGCAGCAGCTGCCGTCGCCATGGGGGCCGTAGAGGTCGAGGCCCTCCAGGGCTTCCAGAGCCGCCTTGACCATGCCGATCGAGCTGGCGTTGCGTTCCGGTTCGCCGTGGTTGCCCTTGTCGCCCCGCTCCCAGATGCCGTAGTCGGCGATCCGGTAGGCCCGGGCCACGTAATACACGAGGTTTTGCAGAAAATCGCGCTCATGGCTGCTCTGTACCACCACCAGCCCAGCCCGGGTCAGCTGGGCCAGCTGCAGCAGATAGAGGGCCGTGGCGTCGAGCTGCAGGTGGCCCCAGCCGTCGTCGGCAACCACTGGGTGGCCTGTGCCGGTGTCGAACTTGGCGTGGATGGCATCAAGCCGGTCGAGGCTGCGCTTGAAGCGCTCCACTTTCGGCGCCTGGCGCAGCATGACGGTGAGCAGGCCGCGCATCAGCTGCAGCACCCGCTGATTCAGCTCATGGCTTCGGGTGCAGGGTCCGTTCAGGCGGCGGTGGGCCTGGGCCAGCCCCCAGACGCACTGGATCGAGTAGACGCAGTCGCGCACCCAGGCATCTCCGTAGTTGCCGTGCACGGTGTTGGCGGTGCTGGCGGGCAGCAGGCCGGTGATCGGATGCTGGCGCGCCAGCACCACCCGCTCGATCTGGTCATCGAGGTGGCGCAACAGCTCGCGGGCGTCCTCATCGCTGAGCTGGCGCGGACCCAGCTGCTCCTGCAGGGGCGGCTCCAGTCCGCCGTCGCTGGTCCACTCGTTCGTCATGGTCGGCCTGGCAGCGAGGTTGATGGAGGGATCTGCGCCGCAGATGGGTACTCTGCCTGGACTCTCCCCTGCGGTTCGAAGGGACCTGGCCGTGATGGTGACGGAAACTCAGGTTCCCGCTGGCCTGCGCTCGAAGGTGCTGGGGCTGCCGATCGATGTCTGCGCTGATGTGGCCGAGGCCGCCCTGGCGCTGCACGGCCGCGGCGGTGGCCAGATCGTCACCCTCAACGCCGAGATGACGATGGCGGCCCTCGAGGATCCGGCCCTCGGGGATGTGATCCGTGCCGCCGAGCTGGTGATCCCCGATGGGGCCGGGGTGGTCTGGGCCCTGGGGCGGCAGGGGCACCGGGTGCGGCGCAGCCCGGGCATCGAGCTGGCCGATCAGCTGCTGGTGGAGGCCGCCGAGCGCGGCTGGCGGGTGGCTTTGGTGGGGGCGTCTCCTGAGGTGATGGAGCGCCTGAAGGAGCGGCTGCTGCTGCGTCTGCCGGGCCTGGATCTCATCGCCACAGTGCACGGCTATCAGCCCGCCGAAGCCTGGCCGGGGCTGGAGACCAGCCTGCAGGCCAGCCAGCCGGATCTGGTGCTGGCGGCCCTGGGGGTCCCCCGCCAGGAGATCTGGATCCAGCGCCTGCATCGGGGCCAGCCCGGCCTCTGGATGGGGGTGGGCGGCAGCTTCGATGTCTGGGCAGGAACCAAAAAAAGGGCCCCCGGCTGGATGGGGGCCCTGCAGATTGAATGGTTGTACCGGTTGATCCAGGAACCGAGCCGCTGGCGGCGGATGCTGGCCCTGCCCGCCTTTGCCTGGGCAGTGCTGCGGGGCGGCTGAAGGTCAGCGGAAGCCGACGGAGGCCTGCCAGACGAAGGCCAGCAGCAGGAAGAACAGGGGGATGATCGGCAGGATGTCGACCAGGGGACCAAAGGCCTGGTAGGCCTCGGGAAGCTCGGCCAGGGTGGTGGCGGTGATCAGTGTGGAGAAGACCATCCCTGAACGTCGAAATCGTGATATGGGCTGGACGCTACCACGTGTGAGCGGCCGTGGAGCTGGGCTCCCAGGGAGTGAAATCCTCTGCAAAACAGCCCTCGCGGATGGCCGTGGCCATGGCTGCGCTGAAGCGCATCAGCTGGGTGAGGTTGTGCAGGCTGAGCAGGATCCGGCCCAGCAGTTCGCCGCTGCGGAACAGGTGGTGCAGATAGGCCCGGCTGTGGCCGGTGCAGGCCGGACAGGCGCAGCTGGAATCCAGTGGGCTGTGGTCGTGGCGGAAGCGGGCATTGCGCAGGTTCCAGCGCTCGCCCCCCACCAGGGCGGTGCCGTGCCGTCCCAGGCGGGTGGGCAGCACGCAGTCGAAGAGGTCGATGCCCTGGGCCACGGCGATCGCCATCTCCCGCAGGCTGCCCACCCCCATCAGGTAGCGGGGGCGATCTCGGGGCAGCAGCGGCGCCAGCTGGCGCACGATCTGGTGCATCGACTCCACCGGCTCGCCAACGCTCACGCCGCCGATGGCGATGCCGGGCAGGTCCATGGCGCTCACCGTCCGTGCCGCCTGCTCGCGCAGATGGGGGAAAGTGCCCCCCTGGACGATGCCGAACAGGGCTTGGTCGCGGCGATCGTGGCTGGCGACGCAGCGCTGCAGCCAGGCGTGGGTGCGGCGGCAGGCTTCGGCTACGTCGTTTTCACTGGCGGGATAGGGCGGACATTGATCGAAGGCCATGGCCACATCGGCCCCGAGCGCCATCTGGATCTGCATCGAACGCTCCGGTGTGAGGCTGATGCGCGAGCCGTCCCGGGGCGAGCGGAACACCACCCCCTCGTCGCTGATGACGTTGATGTCACCGAGGCTGAACACCTGGAACCCACCCGAATCGGTGAGCAGGGGCCCATCCCAGCCCATGAAGCGGTGCAGCCCACCGGCTTCCGCCACGATGTCCTCCCCGGGCTGGAGGTGCAGGTGATAGGTGTTGGCGAGCACCATCTGGGCGCCGGTGGCCGCCAGCTGGGCCGGGGTCACCCCCTTGACGGTGCCCAGGGTGCCCACCGGCATGAAGCGGGGCGTCTCGATGTTGCCGTGGGGGGTGCGGAAGACGCCGCAGCGGGCCTGGGTCCTGGGGCAGTGGGCCGTCGCCTCGAACCGGAAAGAGTCGGCCGCTGCGGCGGAGCGGGTCACGGCGGCTGGAACAGTTCGGGACTGAACCTAGATCGCGTCCCGGGGGCTGGCCGATGAGGCCCCCGGCGGCGCCCCCCTGGCTGCGGGACCTGGCCGGGGCCTGGATCTTCTACACGGTGCTGCCCGCCTGGCCGCGGCCCCAGCCCCGTTTCGAGCGCATGGCCCGCTTCGCCCCCTGGATCGGACTGCTGCAGGGACTGCTGCAGGGCCTGCTCTGGTGCCTGGCCGAAGCCTGGCTGCCGGCAGGGGCCCGCGTGGCCCTGGTGCTGGCCCTGGGCCTCTGGCTCACGGGAGGCATCCATGCCGATGGGGTGATGGACACCGGCGATGGTCTGGCGGCCGGCGATCGGGCCCTGGAGGCCATGGAGGACAGCCGGGTGGGGGCCAGCGGCGTACTCGCCCTGCTGCAGGTGCTGCTGCTGCGGACGGCGGCGCTGCTCACCCTCGCGGAGCTGAATCTCGGACCCCTGCTGGCCCTTGCCCTGGTCTGGGCCGGGGTGTGGGGCCGCATCGCCCCGTTGCTGGCCATCCAGCACTTTGCCTATCTGCGCCCCGCCGGCACAGCGGCCTTCCATCAGCGCCACTGGCTCGGCCTTCGCCGGGAGCTCAGGCCCGCGCTGCTGTTGCTGCTGCCGCTCTCTCTGGTGGGGGCGTCGATGGGCTGGCCCTGGCAGGGCTGGCTGGGTCTGCTGCCGGCCTGGTTGCTGCCGCTGGCTCTGGGCCGCCGCCTGGGGGGGCACAGCGGCGACAGCTACGGCGCCTGCGTGGAATGGGTGGAGTCGTTGACGCTGCTGCTGCTGGCCCTGGCGGCTCTGGTGGCCGGGGCCGGCTAGGCGCTTCGCTTCAGGCGCTGGGCGGCAGCTCCAGCAGGAAGGCGTTGCCGGCACCGGGGAGATCGCTGGCGGCACGGCTGGGGGGGCAGAGCAGGCTCAGCTCACCGCCGAGGCTGCGGGCCAGATCCCTGGCCAAGGCCAACCCCAGCCCCGTGCCAGGCAGCTCCTGACCCCTTTCCCCACGGATCCCCCGCCCGAAGATCGATTCGTGCTCGTGATCGGCGATCGCCAGTCCCCCATCCCAGACCGTGAGCCTGGGGCAGCCGCCTGGGGCCAGGGCGCTGTGCAGACCAACGCTGCTGCCTTCGGGGCTGTAGCGGAAGGCGTTCTCCAGCAGGTTGGCGAGAATCTCGGCCACCACAGCGCTGTCACCGCGCCAGTCCGGCAGGGTGGCGGGGGCCTGCCAGGGGCGCCCCTGCAAAGAGGCGGTGGCGGCGGCGCGCTGCAGCAGAGGTTCGACCCGCTCCCGCAGCGGCGTTGCCTCGCCGGTCCGGAGGGATGGGGGCAGCAGCAGGGGGCCTGCGCTCTGGGGGCCGGCCTGGAGCGCCGTTGGATCCGTGAGCCCGTCGATCGCTTCGATGTAGCGGTGCAGCTGCTGCCCTTCCACCAGCAGGTTCTCCACCAGGGCCCGGTTCTCGGGATCGCCCTCGAGCCGTCGTTTGAGCAGCTGGGCAAAGGTGCGCAGGGCGGCCAGGGGGTTGCGCATCTGGTGCACCAGCAGGCGCAACTGCTGCTGCTGCCGCTCCAGCTGCCCGCTCAGGCGCTGGTGCTCCAGATCCAGCAGCAGGGCTTCGGTCAGCGCCTGGGCCGCCGCCTGCAGCCGGGGATGGAGGTTGGCGGGCCAGGCGCTGCCGGCCAACTCCACCCGCAGGGCGCCCAGCAGGGTGCTCTGGTGGCGCAGGGGCAGCCAGCGGCGCTCCGCACTGGGCAGCAGCAGGCTCTGGTCTTCCTCCACGGCGGGAAGTGCCCTGCGCTGCGGCGGCCAGTGGCCAGCCGGCATCAGCGCCAGCTTGCCGTCATCCCGGGGCATGGCCAGATACACCACCAGGGAGCGGAGATCGCTGCGGTCAGCGAACTGCTCAAGCTGCAGCTGCAGCAGAGTCAGGAAGCGCGGTGACACCTGCATCTGGAGCTGAACGGGAGAGCCTGCGAAAAAAATTCCTGGATCCGTGCTGAAAATCTCGGAAACTGCCTTAAGATTTACGTATCGACCATTACTTCGCGGTCCGCGAGCGGACCTCCAGGTGCAGGGGCGAACGCATCGGTTGCACTTTCCTGCAAACGAGGCTACAGCAGAGGGAGACCCGTCTCTCTCTGCTGTTCGGAGCTTTCCCCTGGGATCGCTCCGGGATGCTTCCTCTCTGGCGATTTCTTGAGCAGCTGCCAGCAGCCGCCCCAGGACTTCCGCTCCCGGTTGCCAGATGTCTGGACGTGCCTGCGCTCCCCCAAGGGGCGCTCAGCCGATCTGTCTCGCACTGCGAGACCGGCCCATCCTTCCCATCCCTCTCCATCTCCCCCTCGGGAGTTGTTTCATGTCCAAGAAGCGCAAGCGGATCAGTCGCCGTCGTCTCGCCGGTCAGCGCGTGCTCGCCCACGTGCCCACCCACAACCTGGAGACAGGAGAACACAAGCCGGTCACCGCGGCTCGCCGTTACATCGCCGAAACCGGCCTTGAGGCGCCTGCCCTGCTCAACGTCCGTCGCAACGAGCACACCACCGATCGCTTCTTCTGGGGCGAAAAGGGCCTGTTCAGCGCTCAGTACGCCGAGGAGAACCATTTCCTCTTTCCTTCCCTGCGCCTGATCGTTGATCAGGTTGGTGAAGACAATATCTTCGCTGGCCTCGAAGCCAATGGCTCCGACGACTGGGAGGAAATGGAAGAGTACGAATACGCCTTCGTCTGAGCCCAGCCCCCGGGCCCACGGACCCAACAACCCCCGCTGGATCCCTGGATCCGCGGGGGTTTGTTCATGGGGATGGCTGCGGCCAGTGCTCCAGCAGGAAGGAGCGGATCGACGGGAACAGGGCCGGGTCGATGGTGTGGCCCCCCGGGAAGCCCAGCAGCTGGCTCTCGCCGCCGGCGCCGCGCCAGAGCCGTTGCAGTTCTTCGCTGGCGGCGTAGGGCACCACTGGATCCGCTCGGCCGTGGCTGAGCAGGATCGGCGGCAGGGGGGCATGGGGGCTCCAGCCGGGGTGGGGATAGCCGCTGCAAGCGATCACGGCGGCCACCGGCAGATCAGCCGCCACATCGAGGGCCATGGCGGCCCCCTGGGAGAAGCCCAGAACAATGGTCTGCTGCAGGGGCAGGCTCTCCGCCAGGGCCTCCAGCCGCTGGCGCAGCTGCTGCCGTGCGCCCACCAGACCTGGCCACTCCGGCTGCTGCAAGTCGTACCACTGGCGACCCACTCCGTGGGGATGGGCTTCCGGCGCCCGCAGGCTGATCACCCCCGTGGAGCGCCCGGCCAGCTCTTCGCCCAGATCCAGCAGGTCGTCGGCATCGGCACCCCAGCCATGCAGGAGCACCAGCCGCTGCTGGGCGGCGGCTGGTCCGCGAATCAGAAGGTCATCCGTCATGGGAGTGGGGGGTACGGCGCGCTCGGGTGGGGGCGCCGGCGGCAGGGCCGGAGCTGGGGCCATGGTGCTGCTCGATCGCGGCCCTTGGGGGTGTGCCGCTGCGTAAGTTGTGGCCAGCACGCCGTCACGACCGTCCATGGCCCCCACCGCGCTGCTCAGTGTGTCGAACAAGCAGGGTGTGGTGGAACTCGCCACGGCCCTGCACCACCGCCATGGCTACAGCCTGCTCTCCAGTGGCGGCACGGCGACCACCCTGGCCGCCGCCGGCCTGCCGGTGACCCGTGTGGCCGATCACACCGGAGCTCCGGAGATCCTCGGTGGCCGGGTCAAGACCCTGCACCCGCGCATCCACGGCGGCATCCTGGCCCGCCGCGACGATCCGGCCCACCAAGCTGATCTGGAGGCCCAGGCGATCACCCCCATCGATGTGGTGGTGGTGAACCTCTATCCCTTCCGCGAAACCGTGGCGGATCCGGCCGTGTCCTGGCAGAAGGCGGTGGAAACGATCGACATCGGCGGCCCGGCGATGGTGCGCGCCGCCGCCAAGAACCACGCCGATGTGGCGGTGCTCACCGACCCTTGCCAGTACGCCGACTTCCTCGCGGCCCTGGCCGAGGATCGGCTGGATGCCGCCCTGCGCCGCCAGCTCGCCCTGGAGGCCTTTCGCCACACCGCCAGCTACGACAGCGCCATCAGCGCCTGGCTGGCGCAGCAACTGGAGCCAGCCGCCGCGCCGCAGGAGCCTGCCGCTGCTCAGCAGCCTCCCCTGCGGCTGGAGTTGCCCTTGCGCCAGACCCTGCGCTATGGCGAGAACCCCCACCAGCAGGCCGGCTGGTACAGCGAGCCAGGGGCGGGCTGGGGCGGGGCCCGTCAACTGCAGGGCAAGGAGCTCAGCTTCAACAACCTGCTGGATCTCGATGCCGCCCTGGCCACCGTGCGCGAGTTCGGTTATGGCGGCGAAGTGCAGCCGGCCGCCGTGGTGGTCAAGCACACCAACCCCTGCGGGGTGGCGGTGGGCGGCAGCATCGCCGAGGCTCTGCAGCGGGCTCTGGCGGCCGATTCGGTCTCGGCCTTCGGCGGCATCGTGGCCCTCAACGCGGTGGTGGATGGGGCCAGCGCCGAGCGGCTCACCAGCCTGTTCCTGGAGTGCGTCGTGGCGCCTGGATTCAGCCAGGAGGCCCTGGCGCGCCTGGGGACCAAGGCCAATCTGCGCCTGCTGGAGCTGCCTGCCGCCGCGGTGGCCCTGGCGCCAAGGCGTCAGCTGCGCACCGTGCTCGGTGGCCTGCTGGCCCAGGACCTCGATGATCAGGCCGTCCTTGAAGACGCCTGGCAGGTGGTCAGCCAGCGGCCGCCCAGCCCCGCCGAGCTCGACGACCTGCGCTTTGCCTGGCGCCTGGTGCGCCATGTGCGCTCCAACGCGATCGTGGTGGCCAGAGGCGGAGTCAGCCTGGGGATCGGTGCCGGACAGATGAACCGGGTGGGCTCCGCCCGCCTCGCCCTGGAGGCGGCCGCAGCAGCCAGTCAGGGGGCGGTGCTGGCCAGTGATGGCTTCTTCCCTTTCGGGGACACCGTGCGGCTGGCGGCGGAGCACGGGATCAGCGCGCTGATTCAGCCGGGCGGCAGCGTGCGCGACGGGGAATCGATCGAAGCCTGCGATCAGCTCGGTCTGGCGATGGTCTGCACCGGCCAGCGCCACTTCCTGCACTGAAGACCCTCGAGCCACGCCCTCAACGGCTGCACGGCGTGCGCTGAACGGCGCGGGGAGGGCGTGGAGCAGTAGTTTCGCCTCCAACGGAACGGCCTCACCCCGTGACCATGCCCGACGCCCTCGCCTTCAACCTCAATTTCCTTCACCCGCTGCTGATGTGGGTGCTGCTTGCCCTCTCCGGCTATGCCCTGTTTCTAGGTATCAAGGCCAAGAAGACCCGCACCGCCGATGCGGCACAGCGCAAGGAGCTGATCAAGGGCCAGTTCGCCCAGCGCCACTTCCAGATCGGCTCGATCGTGCTGGCGGTGATGGTGCTGGGCAGCTTCGGCGGAATGGCCGTCACTTACATCAACAACGGCAAGCTGTTTGTGGGCCCGCACCTGCTGGTGGGCATCGCCATGGTCAGCCTGATCGCCGTGGCGGCCTCCCTCTCGCCGCTGATGCTCAAGGGCAATCTGATCGCCCGCAAGGCCCACGTGGGCCTGAACATGACCCTGATGACCCTCTTCCTCTGGCAGGCGGTCACCGGCATGCAGATCGTCAACAAGATCTGGACCAACCGCTGAAGCCTGATCAGCTGGGATCTGATCCCCTGCCCACGGCTCAGCGGAGTCTTGTCATGAGCAAGCCCAGCACCGCCTGGATCAGAACGGGGCCCGCCGGCGCGGCGGGCAGGGCAGCTGGTGGGTGGCGTGGAAATCTTCCTGGACCTTCCAGGTGAGTTTGCGCGAGATCTGCCGCACGATCTGTCGCAGCAGGTGATCGCCGCTGGATTGCACCAGCTTGTCGGGAAGCAGGCCGATCACCGCCGGCAGCCGGATCCATACGCAGAGGTCCAGGTCCCAGCGCACCTGGGTGAGGGGGTCGCCCAAGCCCTCTTCCAGCTGCAGGGCGGCGTTGAATTCGACGTCGTAGATCTCCTGCAGGCTGGCATCGGGATCGCTCAGGGCCGCCGTGAGAATGCGATAGACGCCCTCGCTCTGGGGCAGGAGCTCAAGGCCGATGGTGGGCTCCACCTCGAAGCCGAAATTGCCGAAGCGCCCCAGGGTCAGGGCATAGCCGTTGGGCCCGAGCGGCTGAACCTTCATCGGCGCCGCGCAGCGCCTGAACCAGCCGTCGTGATGG
Organism: Cyanobium sp. CZS48M; assembly: GCA_030373145.1. Lineage (GTDB taxonomy): Bacteria > Cyanobacteriota > Cyanobacteriia > PCC-6307 > Cyanobiaceae > Regnicoccus_A. The sequence continues at coordinate 77,120 of JAUCZK010000005.1, forward strand.
TCTAGGTAGTCGCCCACCACGTGGGACGGCGCCCGCATCTCCATCACATCGGCGAAGGTGCTGGTGTAACGATGAACCCGCTGATCGTCGCTGTGGCGCAGCGGCAGGGCGGCCTCGGCCGTTGAGCCCTGGGCAGACGGCGGATCCTGGGGAAGGGCCACGGTCGTCGAGGCGTCGCGGGACAGGGCGGTGCTCAAAACTGTTCGATCTCCTGGTGGCCCGAGTGACTGCCCCTGGATGGCGGGAGATGAGAATTCAATGTAACTGCTGCTTGCAGGGGGAATCGCTGCGCTTGTGACAGCGATGGAGCTGAGGCTCGAAGGGCCTCAGTCGCCGCAGAGCTGCATCAGGTGGCGGATCACGTCCTCCACCACCCGGTCTGGAGTGGAGGCGCCGGAGGTGATGCCCACCCGCAGGGGCCCTTCAGGCAGGAACGGGGCCACCACCTCCAGATCGCCCCCCAGGGGCATGTGCTCGATGCGGTTGCCAGGCCCGATCCGCTCGGGTGTGTCGATGTGGAAGGAGCGGATGCCGCGGCTGATGGCGATCTCCTGCAGGTGCGTGGTGTTCGAGGAGTTGTAGCCGCCGATGACCACCATCAGGTCGAGCGGTTCATCCACCAGGGAGAACATGGCGTCCTGGCGCTCCTGGGTGGCGTCGCAGATGGTGTTGAAGGCCAGGAAGTGGTCGTTGAGCTCGGCCGGGCCGTAGCGCTGCAGCATGGTGCGCTCGAACATGCGGCCGATCTCCTCGGTTTCGCTCTTGAGCATCGTCGTCTGGTTGGCCACGCCGACGCGCGCCAGGTCCCGGTCGGGGTCGAAGCCGGGAGAGGAGGCCTTGGCGAAGTGGCTGATGAAGGCCTCACGGTCGCCCTTCCCGAGGATGTAATCGCAGACCATCTGCGCTTCGGCCAGGCCCAGCACCACCAGGTAGGTGCCGGCAAAGGAGCTGGTGGCCAGGGTTTCCTCGTGCTTCACCTTGCCGTGGATGATTGAGCTGAAGGCATGCTTCTTGTGCTTCTCCACGGTGTTCCACACCTTGGACACCCAGGGGCAGGTGGTGTCGACGATGTGGCAGCCGCGCTCGTTCAGCAGCTGCATCTCCTGAACCGTGGCGCCGAAGGCGGGCAGGATCACAACATCACCGACGCCCACCTCGGAGAAGTCCTTGACCCCTTCCTCGACGCGGATGAACAGCACGTTCATGTCGCGCAGGTGCGCGTTCACCGAGGGGTTGTGGATGATTTCGTTGGTGATCCAGATCCGCTCGCTGGGGTAGTGACGCCGGGTTTCATAGGCCATGGCCACGGCACGCTCCACGCCCCAGCAGAAGCCGAAGGCCTCGGCCAGACGCACGGTCAGCCGGCCATGGCGCAGCTCGTAGCCGTTCTCACGGATGGTGGCGATCAGCTCGCTCTGATAGGCCTCCTCCAGGTTGACCGCCACCTGCTCGCCCAGGCCGAAGCCGCGGCGGTTGTAGCGCTCCGAGTGGTGCAGCGAGCGTTTGAAGGCGCGGGTGTCCATGGCGTCGCCGCAGGGCAGGCAGGGGCTGACTCTATGGGCTGTGGCCCATCGACGGGCGAAAAAAAGGCCCCGGTCGAAACCGGGGCCAGCAGCGACCCTGGGGCCGGAATTGGAGGAGCCGGCTGCTCAGTTCGCCGTGGAGGCGAAGTCGGGATAGGCCTCCATGCCGTGCTCGGCGATGTCGAGACCTTCGATCTCTTCCCTCTCGCTGACGCGGATGCCACCGGAGAGGCTTCCGAGCACCGACCAGGTGATCCAGGCTGTGACGACGGCAAAGATGCCGTAGGCAATCACCCCGAGGATCTGAAGACCGAGCTGGCCGAAGCCATGGCCGAGGAGCAGGCCCTTGTCGGTGTTGAACAGACCCACCGCGAGGGTGCCCCAGATGCCGCAGGTGCCGTGCACGGACCAAGCGCCCACGGGATCATCGATGCCGAGACTGTCGATGAACGCCACCGAGAAGACGGCGAGGGTGCCGGCGATGAAGCCCACAACCCAAGACGCGGGCATCGAGAAACCATCGCAGCCGGCAGTGATGCCAACCAGCCCGGCCAGGATGCCGTTGATGGTCATGGTCAGGTCGGGTTTGCCTGAGGTGAGCTGGGACACCAGCGTGCCGGCGATACCGCCACCAGCGGCCCCCAGGGTGGTGGTCACGGCGATGTAGGGAACGGTTTCGTTCATCGCCAGGACGGAGCCCGGGTTGAATCCGTACCAGCCGATCCAGAGCACCAGGCAGCCCAGGGTGGCAATCGCCAGGTTGTGGCCTGGAATGGCCTGGGTCCTGCCGTCGGTAAACTTGCCGATCCTGGGTCCGAGCAGCATGGCGCCCACCAGGCCACACCAGGCACCCACCGAGTGCACAAGGGTGGAGCCGGCGAAGTCGATGAAGCCCAGCTGGTTGAGCCAGCCGGCACCGTTCCACTTCCAGCTGCCGGCGATGGGGTAGATGAAGGCGACGAGAACAAGCGAGAAGATCACGAACTCGCTGAACTTGATGCGCTCGGCCACCAGACCGGAAACGATGGTGGCGGAGGTGCCGGCGAAAGCCACCTGGAAGAGGAAGTCGACCGATGGCACCAGGGCGGCATCCTTGACCATCTCCGCAGTGACGGTGGGATCAAAGAACAGACCCAGCGGGCCGCCCTTGCCGTAGAAGAGCCAGCCGGGGATGACCGGCTCGCCATACATCAGCGAGAAGCCGATCAGCCAGTAGGCACTGGCCGCCAGGGCAAAGACGATCAGGTTCTTGGTGAGGATGTTGGTGGCGTTTTTCTGGCGACACAGACCCGCTTCGACCATGGCGAAGCCGGCGTTCATGAAGATCACCAGGATGGCGGCGATCAGCAGCCAGACATTGTTGATCAGGAAAGCCGGCGTGAGCTCCGGCAGCTCAGCGGCGTGGGCGGAGAGGTTGAACACCCCGAGGCCGAAGAGGGCCAGGGGCACACAGGCCAGCCAGGTGAGCGTGCGGGAATTGGAGAGTCCGCGGATGCTGCGCAGCAGCAGTTCAGGAGCTTCGAGCAGGCTCGCCTCCTGAAGACTCCGGGGCCGGCGTCGCCGAGGGGCGTGAGGAGCAATTGTCATGGAGCGCAACGTCGCACAGGATTTTGCGGAACTAAGGATGAATCACGCCCGAGGGCGTTCCTACAAGGCAAAAGTGCACTCTGCGGCACCAATTGCTGGTGGCATCCGCTACAAAATCTTTGATCCGTTCACTCGGGTAAGCCCTGGGGCTCCCGGGGAATCAGCTCGGCCACGCCAAGCCAGCTCACGGCCGCGGCGCTGAAGCCATAGCGCAGGGGCAGCACCTCAACCCCCGCCGAGAGGGCCTCCCGGAACAGTTCGCCGTAGCGGGGATCGGCCGAATCCCCCGGCGCGAAGCTCGTCACGTCGGCGCGGCTCAGGCAGGGCACCAGCAGGCCCCGGGCTTCGCTCCCCAGGGCCATCAGCTCCCGCAGGTGCTTCTGGCCCCTCTCCGTGACGGTGTCAGGGAAGAGGGCCAGCTCCCCTCGGCTCCAGGTGGTGTTTTTCACCTCCAGGTAGATGGGGCGTGGGTCGGCGGCATCGGCGGTCGGGCTCAGCAGCAGATCGATCCGGCTGCGGCGGCCTTCGCCGTAGGCCACCTCGGCGCGGATCGAGCCGATCGGCCCGATCCAGGGCTCCAGGCAGCCCGCTTCGATCGTGGCTCGCACCAGCCGGTTGGGCAGCATCGTGTTCACCCCCACCCAGCAGGGCGCGCCGTCGCTGCCGGGCACCTGGGCCTGCTCCCAGGTCCAGGCCAGCTTGCGCTCCGGCCTGGGGTCGTGGCGCAGGCGCACGCGCCCACCCGGGAGCAGCACTCCGGTCATGGGACCGGTGTTGGGGCAATGGGCGATCACCACCTGGCCATCGGCCAGCTCCACATCGGCGAGAAAGCGCTTGTAGCGGCGCAGCAGCACTCCCTCCACCAGGTTCTGCATCGGCAGAATCGACATGCCGGCGGGGCTGGGGCAAGGCTTCGGATCCGGCATCAATTCAGGGGCTGGCCAAGGGGTATTGGCTCTGGCATCCATGCTGCCGCTCGGCCAGCGGGCCTCGCTGCGGGCGGCTGGGTGGAGAATCCCCCGGTGGATGGGGCCCAACGGCCTGAGTGGATGGCGAAATCCCTGCGGCGCATCGCCTTGATCGTGGGGTTGGCCACGGCCCTGAGCAAGGTGGCCGGTCTGCTGCGCCAGCAGGTGATCGCCGCCGCCTTCGGGGTGGGTGCCGCCTACGACGCCTACAACTACGCCTATGTGTTGCCGGGATTCCTGCTGATCCTGCTGGGGGGCATCAACGGGCCGTTCCACAGCGCCATGGTCAGCGTGCTGGCCCGCCGCCCCCGCGAGGAGGGCGCCCATGTGCTGGCGGCCATCAACACCCTGGTGGGGGTGGGCCTGCTGGCGGTGACGGTGCTGCTGCTGGTGGCCGCCGATCCCCTGATCACCCTGGTGGGGCCAGGACTCGAAGCGGAGCGCCACGCCATCGCCGTGCTGCAGCTGCGCTGGATGGCGCCGATGGCCCTGTTCGCCGGCCTGATCGGCCTCGGTTTCGGGGCTCTCAATGCAGCCGATGTCTTCTGGCTGCCGTCGGTGAGCCCGCTGGTGTCGAGTGCGGCGATGATCGCCGGCATCGGCCTGCTCTGGTTTCAGCTCGGTGCGGAGATCGCCCTGCCGGCCACGGCGGCGCTGGGGGGCATCGTGCTGGCGGCCACCACCACCCTGGGGGCGGTGCTGCAGTGGCTGATCCAGCTGCCCGCCCTGGCGAAGCAGGGCCTGCTCCGCTTTCAGCTCGTCTGGGACTGGAAGCACCAGGGCGTGCGCGAGGTGCTGCAGGTGATGGGCCCTGCCACCCTCTCCTCGGGGATGCTGCAGATCAATGTCTTCACCGATCTATTCTTCGCCAGTGGCATCATCGGTGCCGCCGCTGGCCTGGGCTACGCCAACCTGCTGGTGCAGACGCCCCTGGGCCTGCTCTCCAACGCTCTGCTGGTGCCCCTGCTGCCGGTGTTCGCCCGGCTCACGGCCCCGTCGGATCGCCCGGCCCTGGTGGACCGGATCCGCCAGGGTCTGATGCTCTCCACCGCCAGCATGATGCCGCTGGGGGCTCTGTTCGTGGCCCTGGCCGTGCCGATCGTGGCGGTGGTCTACGAGCGGGGGGCCTTTGATCGTGGCGCGGCGCTGCTGGTGGCCAGCCTGCTGATGGCCTATGGCGTGGGCATGCCGGCCTACCTGGGCCGCGATGTGCTGGTGCGGGTGTTCTATGCCCTCGGTGACGGCACGACCCCCTTCCGCTTCTCCCTGGCCGGCATCGGCTTCAACGTGATCTTCGACTGGGTGCTGGTGGGCGGTCCCACGCCCTGGGGCCTGCAGCTGCCCCGGCTCAACTTCGGTGCCCCTGGCCTGGTGCTGGCCACGGTGGCGGTCAATCTGCTCACCTGTGCGGCCTTGCTGCTGGCGCTGCAACGGCGCCTCGGGGGCCTGCCCCTGCGGGTGTGGGGCAAGGACAGCCTTTGGCTGCTGCTGGCCGCGCTGGTCGGGGGGCTGGCGGCCTGGATGCTCTCCAGCCTCGTGGGCTGGCCCGCCGGACTGCTGGGCCAGCTGCTGCAGTGCGGCCTGAGTGCCGGCCTGGGGCTGACGCTCTACGGCCTGATCGCCAGCTGGCTGGGGGTGCCCGAGGCCCGTGATCTGATCCTGCAGGTGCGGGGGCGCTTCAGTCGGGGGTCCTGAGGGTGACCCGGCGCTCCTCACGCACCTGCACCGGGATCTCCAGGTGGCTGCGGCCGAGCATCTGGGGACCATCGACCGAGAAGATCCGCGCCTCGATCCCGAACTCCCGGAAGGCGGTCTCCAGTTCCTGGATCAGCGCCTTCTCCACCTGGGCCTCGGCGTCGACCACCTTGCCGATCAATCGGCCCCCGAGGGGGCCGATGCGCTGCCGGACCACCTCTCGGGCATTGGTGACCTCGATGACCAGCATCCAACGCCTGCAGCGGATTTGAACCCTATTCGCAGCCCATCGCCCAGGCCGGCCCTGTCGTGCTTCTTCAGCCGCGGCAGCGCGCCCTTGGGGCCTCAGTCGCCGATGGTGTCAAGGATGTCTTCGAGGTCACGCAACTGCCCGGGGGGGAGCAGGCGGGCCAGGGGCAGGCGGCTGGAGCCGCCGCCGATCGGCACCTGTACCGCTTCAAGGGCCTGGCGGGCGCAGACCTCCGGGCCCTGATCGAGGCGGGCGGCGCATTCGATCGCCAGGGTCTTGGCCAGACCGGCGTCGCCCAGATACAGATGCCAGCTGGCCACCTGGATGTAGAGGCGGTCCGCCAGGGCCAGGCTCAGCTCCTCGAGTTCCGTTGCCGTCAGGCTCACTGCAGTCGTGCGCGCTCAGGCTTCACTTTGGTCGAGGGGCTGGGTTCGTGGCCGCAGCCGCAACACGATGATGAGGTGCAGCAGCCAGAGCGCCCCCCAGGCCAGGCTCAGCCAGCTCAGGTGCACCCAGGGATGGCGCAGCCCCTGGACGAACCACAGGCCCGTGTTCACGGCGGCGAACAGGCCGCCGTGCAGGCAGAGGTTGACCACCCGCTCGTAGTGGCAATAGGTGGGGTCGGCGGGGTCGGCGGGGCCGTACCAGCGGATCGGCATGGGGGAAGGGAGACGCAGTGGCTGCGGTGGCGGGCTCGATTGTGCCCCGGCGACAGTTGACGGATGGCCCCCCCTTGCGGTGAGAATGCTTGGCATGCGCTTGTAGCTCAGCGGATTAGAGCATCTGACTACGGATCAGAGGGTCGGGAGTTCGAATCTCTCCAGGCGCGCTTGTCAACCGTCCGACATCGGGCGGTTTTTTCTTGGCTGGGTTTTCGCCAGGGTGATTTCTTACGATGAGAAGCTTGCGCCTTGCCCTCGATCCCATGGTGGATTCCACCGGTACGCCCCTGAACCAGTCCCTGGCGGCCGGGGACCCCGCCATCGCGGCCCTGATCGGCCGTGAGCTGGACCGTCAGCAGAGCCATCTGGAGCTGATCGCCAGCGAGAACTTCACCTCCAGGGCCGTGATGGAGGCCCAGGGGTCGGTGCTCACCAACAAGTACGCCGAAGGCCTGCCCCACAAGCGCTACTACGGCGGCTGTGAGCACGTCGATGCGATCGAGGAGCTGGCGATCGCCCGGGCCCGCCAGCTGTTCGGGGCCGCCTGGGCGAACGTGCAGCCCCACAGCGGTGCCCAGGCCAACTTCGCCGTGTTTCTGGCCCTGCTCCAGCCCGGCGACACGATCCTGGGCATGGACCTCTCCCACGGCGGTCACCTCACCCATGGCTCGCCGGTGAATGTCTCGGGCAAGTGGTTCAAGGCGGTCCATTACGGCGTCGATCCCCACACCCAGCAGCTCGACTACGACGCCATCCGGACCCTGGCCGAGCAGCACCGCCCCCGCTTGATCATCTGCGGCTACTCCGCTTATCCCCGCACGATCGACTTCGCGGCCTTCCGTTCGATCGCCGATTCGGTCGACGCCTTCCTGCTGGCCGACATGGCCCACATCGCCGGCCTGGTGGCGACGGGTGCCCATCCCAGCCCCGTCCCCCATTGCCATGTGGTCACCACCACCACCCACAAGACCCTGCGGGGTCCCCGCGGCGGGCTGATCCTCTGCAATGACGCTGAGTTCGGCAAGCGCTTCGACAAGGCCGTCTTCCCCGGCAGCCAGGGGGGTCCCCTGGAGCATGTGGTGGCCGCCAAGGCGGTGGCCTTCGGTGAGGCCCTGCAGCCCTCCTTCCGCACCTACAGCCAGCAGGTGATCCGCAATGCCCAGGCCCTGGCCACTCGGATCCAGGAGCGGGGCATCGCCGTGGTGTCGGGTGGCACCGACAACCACCTGGTGCTGCTCGACCTGCGCTCGATCGGTCTCACCGGCAAGGTGGCCGACCTGCTGGTGAGCGAGGTCAATATCACGGCCAACAAGAACACCGTGCCCTTTGATCCGGAATCGCCCTTCGTCACCAGTGGTCTGCGCCTGGGCACGGCCGCCCTCACCACCCGCGGTTTCGATGCCGACGACTTCGTCGAGGTGGCCGATGTGATCGCCGACCGGCTGCTCCACCCCGAGGACAGCGTGATCGAGCTGCGCTGCCGCGAGCGGGTGCGTGCCCTCTGCGCGCGCCATCCGCTCTACGGGCCGAGCCGCATCCCCCAGCCGGCCTGACTCCCACTGCCTAAGCTGGACCCTCGATCTGGCCTCTGCATGGCACCCCCCGCGTCGTTGCCACCAGCGTTGCCCCGCAGCGGCAACCCGATCCTCGGCAGCGGCCTGTGAGCATGGCCGCCAGTCCGCTCGCTGCGGCCTTCCTGACCCTGGTTATCTCGGCGCTGCTCACGGCGCTGGTGGTGCCGATTGTGCGGCGCATGGGGCTGCGCTACGGCCTGATCGATCCCCCGGATTCGCGCAAGCAGCACGACATCCCGATGGTGCGGCTGGGGGGAATCGGCATGGTGGTGGGCTTTTCCCTGGCCCTGGCGATCACCTGGGCCCTGGGTGGCTTCGGCACCCTGGCCCCGGACCGGGACCAGCTGATCTGGACCACCCTGGCCGGCGCTCTCTGTTACTTCGTGATCGGGCTTGCCGATGACCTCTTCGCCCTGCCGCCCCTGCCGCGCCTGGCCGGTCAGGTGGCGGTGGCGGTGGTGGTCTGGAGCGAGGGGGTGCGCATCGGAGCGATCGATCTGCCGCTGGGATGGTTCGGTCTGCCGTCGCTGGCCTTTCCCCTGCCCGACAGCCTCAGTCTGCTGGCCACGGTGATCTGGTTGGTGGGCATCACCAACGCCATCAACTGGATCGATGGCCTTGACGGCCTGGCCGCCGGCGTGGGTGGCATCGCCGCAGTGGGGCTGCTTTCGGTGAGCTTCAGCCTTCAGCAGAGCGCCGCCGGCCTGCTCGCCGCCGCCCTGGCCGGCGCCTGCCTCGGATTCCTGCGCCACAACTTCAACCCCGCCCGCATCTTCATGGGCGATGGCGGCTCCTATTTCCTTGGTTTTGCCCTGGCGGCGATCAGCATCGTCGGCCCGGCCAAGGGGCTCACCACCGTGAGCTTGCTGTTCCCGCTGCTGATTCTCTCGCTGCCCCTGGCCGACATGTCAGCAGTGATCATGGGCCGCCTCAGCGAGGGGCACTCCCCCTTCTATCCAGATCGGCGCCATCTCCATCACCGGCTGCTGCGGGCCGGCTTCAGCCATCGCCGCACGGTGCTGCTGATCTACGCCTTCACCCAGTGGCTGGCGGCCCTGGCCCTGGTGGCGGCCAATGTGGAGCTGCGCTTCCTCTGGCTGGCTCTGGCCACCGCTGTGCTGATCGGCGCCGTGATGGGATCCAGGCGCCAGCGCCGCTTGCCGGGGGAGTCCGCCGTTGACAGCACATCGGCGTTTTCCCCAGGGCCTTCGGCCTCCGCCTCAGTGGCGGCCCCCTCCAACTCCGTTCCCTGTGATGCCGGCCGTGACCCAAGCCTTGATCCAAGGCCCTGAGAGCGGCGGCAGCGAAATCCTCTGCATCGGCACCGAGCTGCTGCTGGGCAACATCCTCAACGGCAATGCCCGCTGGCTGGCGGAGCAGCTGGCGGGCCTGGGGCTGCCCCACTACCGCCAGTCGGTGGTGGGCGACAACCGCGACCGCTTGATCGCCATGGTGCGGGAGGCCTCCAGCCGCTGCCGGCTGCTGATCTGCACCGGTGGCCTTGGACCCACCCCCGATGACCTCACCACCGAGGCCCTGGCCGCCGCCTTCGCCACCCCGCTGGAGGAGCGCCCTGAGGTGTGGAGCGACATCCAGGCCAAGTTTGCGGCCCTGGGCCGCATTCCCTCGCCGAGCAACCGCAAGCAGGCCCTGCTGCCTGTGGGAGCGGCCGTGCTGCCCAACCCGCTGGGCACGGCCCCCGGCATGATCTGGAGCCCCAGGCCCGGTTTCAGCCTGCTCACCTTCCCCGGAGTGCCCTCCGAGCTGCGGGCGATGTGGGCCGCCACCGCGGCGCCCTGGCTGCGGGGACAGGGCCTGGCGGAGGGGGTGTTCGCCAGCCGGATCCTGCGCTTCTGGGGGGCTGGGGAATCGCGACTGGCGGAGCAGGTGGCCGACCTGCTGGAGTGGGCCAATCCCACCGTGGCCCCCTATGCCGGCACCGGTGAGGTGAAGCTGCGGATCACGGCCCAGGGCCCCACGCTCCCCCAGGCCGAGGCACTCCTGGCCCCGCTGGAGGCTGAGCTGCGCCAGCGGCTGGGGACCTGGTTCTACGGGATCGACGATGACAGCCAGGCCTCCCTCTGCCTGGAGCTGCTGCGGCAGCGGGGGGAGACCCTGGCGGTGGCGGAGTCGTGCACCGGCGGTGGGCTGGGCGCGGCCCTGGCGGCGGTGCCCGGTGCTTCCGATGCCTTCCTCGGGGGGGTGATCGCCTATGCCAATTCCGTCAAGCAAGGGCTGCTGGGGGTGCCTGCTGCCACGCTCGAGTCCCATGGGGCGGTGAGTGATCCGGTGGCGATCGCCATGGCCGAAGGGGCGCGGCGGGTCACCGGCAGCACCTGGGCCCTGGCCCTCACGGGCGTCGCCGGCCCGGGTGGCGGCAGCCCCGACAAGCCTGTGGGGCTGGTGCACATCGCCCTGGCTGGGCCCCAGGGCAGCACCAGTGAGGGGGTGCGTTTCGGCTCTGGCCGCAGCCGCGACTGGATCCAGGCGGTCAGCGCCGGTGAGGCCCTCAACCGCCTGCGCTTGCGTCTGCTGGCCCAGACCCAGAGCGAAGGCCAGGCCCCCCGGACCTAGGCTGTTGTGTCTTGGTTGTGGGGACACGGTGAGCGCCGGCACGCTGTACGACAAGGTCTGGGACCTGCACCGCGTGGCGGAGCTGCCTGGAGGGTCCACCCAGCTGTTCATCGGCCTGCACCTGATCCATGAGGTGACCAGCCCCCAGGCCTTCGCCGCCCTGCGCGATCTGGGCCTGGGCGTGCGTCACCCCGAGCGCACCGTGGCCACGGTGGATCACATCGTGCCCACCACTTCCCAGGCGCGGCCCTTCGCCGATCCCCTGGCTGAAGAGATGCTCGCCACCCTGGAGCGCAACTGCGCCGAGCACGGCATCACCCTGCACGGCCTCGGCAGCGGTCGTCAGGGCATCGTCCACGTGATCGCCCCGGAACTGGGCCTCACCCAGCCCGGCATGACCGTCGCCTGCGGCGACTCGCACACCTCCACCCACGGGGCCTTCGGCGCGATCGCCTTCGGCATCGGCACCAGCCAGGTGCGGGATGTGCTCGCCAGCCAGAGCCTGGCGATGAACAAGCTCAAGGTGCGCCGCATCCTGGTGGAGGGCCGCCTACAGCCGGGCGTGTTCGCCAAGGATCTGGTGCTGCACATCATCCGCAGCCTGGGGGTGAAGGGCGGTGTGGGCTACGCCTATGAATTCGCTGGATCCTGCATTGAGGCCCTCTCGATGGAGGAGCGCATGACCCTCTGCAACATGGCCATTGAAGGGGGCGCCCGCTGTGGCTATGTGAACCCCGATGCCACCACCTTCGCTTACATCCAGGGCAGACCTTTTGCACCCGAGGGAACGGCCTGGGATCGGGCGGTGGCGTGGTGGAGCAGCCTGGCCAGCGGAGCTGATGCCGTATTCGACGACGAGGTGGTCTTCGAGGCCGGCACGATTGCCCCCACCGTCACCTGGGGCATCACCCCAGGTCAGGGCATCGGCGTCGATGAGTCGGTGCCCAGCCTTGCCGATACCCCGGTCGATGAGCGTCCGCTGGCGGAGGAGGCCTACCGCTACATGGACCTCCAGCCCGGCATGCCGATCGCCGGAGTCCCGGTCGATGTCTGCTTCATCGGCAGCTGCATCAACGGTCGCCTCAGCGATCTGCAGGCGGCGGCCGCCGTGGCCCGGGGCCGTCAGGTGGCCCCGGGCCTCAAGGCTTTTGTGGTGCCGGGCTCGGAGCAGGTGGCGGCTGCCGCCGAGGCCGAAGGTCTCGATGCCGTGTTCACGGCGGCGGGCTTCGAATGGCGCGAGCCGGGCTGCTCGATGTGCCTGGCGATGAACCCCGACCGCCTGGAGGGTCGCCAGATCAGCGCCAGCTCCAGCAACCGCAACTTCAAGGGCCGCCAGGGTTCCGCCTCCGGCCGCACCCTGCTGATGAGCCCCGCCATGGTGGCCGCCGCCGCCGTCACCGGCCGGGTGAGCGATGTGCGCGACCTCCTCGCCCTCGTGCCGCTGCAGGTGCCGGTGGGCTGAGCGCCGCCGCCGGTCTCCCCCTGGATCCGCCCCTTGCCCCGTTCCGTGCCCCGCCTCCTGCCATGAGCAGCTCCCTGCCCCCCAGGCCCTTCCCAGCCGGCCCCATCGCCAGCGTCACCGGCACCGCTGTGGTAGTGCGCGGCGATGACATCGACACCGATCGGATCATCCCGGCCCGTTTTCTCAAGTGCGTCACCTTCGAGGGACTGGCAGAAGGGGCGTTTGCCGATGACCGCACCGAGCTGGCCGGAGCCCATGCCTTCGACCAGGCGGAGCACCAGGGGGCCACGCTGCTGCTGGTCAACCGCAACTTTGGCTGTGGCTCCAGCCGCGAACATGCCCCCCAGGCGTTGATGCGCTGGGGCATCCGGGCTGTGGTGGGCGAAAGCTTTGCCGAGATTTTCTACGGCAACTGCCTGGCGCTGGGTCTCCCCTGCCTGACGGCTGGCCACGACGCCATGCGCGCCCTGCAGGAAGCGGCCCTGGCCGCCCCCACCGCGCCCCTCTGCTTAACCCTGGCCGAGGCCACCCTCGAGGGCTACGGCCAGCGCTGGCCTCTGGTACTTCCCGCCGGGCCGCTGCAGATGCTGACCACGGGCCAGTGGGATGCCACCGGTCAGCTGCTCTCTCACCACGCTGAACTCAGCCGAACCCTGGCCGCCCTGCCCTACGCCAACGGCTTTCACTGAGCGAGCCGGTCCGCGCCGCCCAGGTTGGAGCCTCAGAACGGGGTCCGGCCTGGTCCGCCAGCCCCACCGAGCTGGGGACGGAAGGGAGCGAAGGGCACGCCCGTTCCCTTGAAGCCGAAATCGTTGAGGCGGATCCGCACCCCGCCGATGCCCTCATAGGGGCTGTAGAACACGCTGAAGGCATAGGACCGGCGCTGCCAGCGCAGCTCCACGTAGGACCCGGTCACCTCGCCGTAGTTCGGCGAAGCGGGATCCACATTGAGGCCGATTCCTCCGTTGAACAGCAGCGGTCCGGCGATCTGCTGGGTGAGGCCGATGCCCACCGTGCCCAGATCCACCGCCGCGTCGAAGCCGAAGGGGCTGAGGCCATCACGCAGGGTGATACCGCCGGTGACCGTGAGCTGGGTGAAATCAAAGAAGCGCTTGTTGAAGTGCCCCAGGGTGAGGGTGGGACCTCCGGAGATCGAGAAGGTGTTCTGATACGTGCCATCGCCGAAGTAGGCCAGGTTCCCCGACAGATTCGTGTTCAGGGCCAAGCCGGGCACGATCGGCTCGGGGGAGTAGCGCAGGGCACCCTCGGGTGTGGAGGGCAGGGCCGTTCCCTGCCAGAGCTGCAGCGTGCTGTTCAGTGATCCCACGGCGTTCGCTCGCCAGAGCTGGGCAAGATTCCTGGATTCCACTCCGCTGCTGAGGAATTCGTTGCTCTGGTAGTTGCCCACACCCACTCGCCAGAAGTAGCGGTTGCTGAGCTTGCCCCAGTTCGGCAGGGTTTCTTCCTTCTCCAGGGAGGCGCCGTAGGCGGAATAAATGTCCTGCTCGCCCAGGGATCCATTCCAGATTCTGAAGCGGTAGGCCCCAAAGAGCCGGGCCGTGGTGGCGCCCACCAGGGGCAGGGTGATGTTGCGATCCATCTGGCCCCAGCTGCGGGTGCCGTTGGCGATGTTCTCGGGATTGAAGGTGGAGATGTCCAGGTTCAAGCTGGTGCTGAATCCCAGCAGCGGGGTTTTGAGCCGGGCCTCCAGGCCGAAGAGATCCCCCAGGGTGTTGTCCTGGCTCACCGAGGGGCCTCCGGCCTGCCCACCCGGGATGGGGTAGCTGTCGGTGGTGCCCTGGTAGGCCCGCTCGAGCATGAACTGGGGTTCCAGCTCCAGGGTCCCCTTCTCGCCGATCCGGATCGGCCGCAGGCGCCGTCCCACGTAGAAACCGTCGCGGTCCTCCTGGTCCACCCCCAGCACCCAGCGGTTCTCCACTTCCTGCTGCTTGCGGATGCGGGTGCGTGAGGTCACCGGAATGGACAGACGGTCTTCCAGGATCAGCCGGTTGCGCTTGGAGGTGATCAGCAGATCACCGTTGGCGTCCTGGTTGACCACCACCTGATCCGCGTCCATCCACGATTGGGAGGGAGTGAAGGGGTCGTTGCTGAAGCTGGCCCTGTCGCTGCGCCAGCCATTGGCGGTGAGCACGATCCTTGCCGCCTGATAGCGCAGGTGGGTGAGGGTGCCCTGCACGGCCTGGCGGTTCTTCTCCGAGCGCAGCCGCCGCACCTGGGGCGGCCGTGACGGGCCGAAATCGCTGTCCTGGTCGGTGGCCACGTTGTCGTTGCTGCCGGTCCCGCGACGGCGCTCGATCAGCAAGCCCTCGCGTTTCTGCACGTTGGAGATGCGCTGCTCGATGGCGGCGGCGGCGGCGGCGCGCTGGCGCTCCTGCTCGCGCATGGCGCGGAAGGACACTCCGCTCCCGGTCCCCGTGGGGCCCTGGGCCGCCTCAGCGCCGCTGGCTGATGTCCCTGGGTCTTGGTCCGGCGCCGGAGCCTCTCCTCCCATGGCCACCTGCTCGAGGGCCTCAGGCAGGGAGCGGGGGCGATCCGGCGGCTCCGCTCCACGGTTGGGGCAGCCCTTGGCCGGCCGCAGATTGGCCTGAGGGTCATCCTGCGGCGCGGGATCGCTGCCGAAGCGATAACGCAGGCCCAGCAGGTAAGCGTTGCTGCCCTCCCTGACGCCGTTGTAGGTGCCGAAAGCGCCGGAGCGGTGGTGAATCCGCCCCACCATCGACCACTGGGGCGAGAAGGAGCCCTCGATCTCGAAACCCAGGTAATTGAGGAGGCGGGCCGATCTCTCGCGGTAGGTGTCTTCGTACTTGCTGAGGTTGGTGTTCAGGCTCACCCCCTGCACAAAGCCCAGGCTCAACCAGGGTTGCAGCCAGGCCCTCAGCCCGATGCCGCCGGTGAACTCGCCGAAGGTCTGGGCGGGGGTGGAGAGGTTGGCCACTTCGGAGGAGGTGAACGGTCCGATGTAACGCCCGCCCCGCTGGGCCGAGGCCCAGTGCCCGAGGGCATTGAAATCGAGTTCAAGGGCGAAGGGGCCGGCCTTGATCAGTCGCTTCTGCAGCCCGGCGCCCAGCACCCGCTCCGGCCGGAAGACCCCCTGGCCGAAGAAGGTCTGGCCGAAATCGGAGTGGAACATCTGCCCGCCCCAGAGGGTGGCGCTCCAGGGGTGGGGGTGCCAGTCGGGAATCTCGGGCAGCAGCGTGGGGCAGGCGATCGGCTCGGGCTCAGGGAGCGGCTGGGAGGGGGGCTGCTCGATGTCGAGGTCTTCGAGGCTGGTCTCGAGGTCGAGAACGCCGTAGACGTCCTCCATCTCCCCTTCGCCCTCGATCAGGCCGTAGCGGAACAGGCTGCCCTGCACGTACTGCCGGCCGCGCCAGAAGCGCACACTGCCGATGGCGTAGACCGTTCGGGTGGTCGTGTCGTATTCGATCCGATCCGCCATCAGCCGGCCACCGGCCAGGACGGCCTTGGCCTTGCCGGTGGCCACGTAGCGGTTGATCACCACGTCGAACCCCTGTTGATCGGCGCTGATCCCCAGCTCTTTGGGTGGGGTCCTTGGGTCAGTGCCGCTGGCCTCGGCGGCACTGGGCGGCTCCGTCCCAGTCGGTTTCAGCCTGAGCGGTTCAAGACCTGATGGTTCTGCAGGACCGGTGGTCGGCGCCAATGCTGGCTCGGAGAATCCCTGTGGGCTGGCCTCTGTTGGGCTATGAACTGGTTCGGTGGTGGCAGGCGCCAATTCAGCGACTGGGCTGTGCTGGGGCGCCCCAGGCACCAGCGGATCGCCACTGCTGACGTCCTCATCGCTTTGAAGCGCAGGTGGGGCGTCTGACTCGAGGGTCTGGGCCCTGCTCACCGCCGGTGTCGCCAGGGTTGCCGCGCCCACAAGCCCGATGGTCCACCGGATAAGCCTTGCTGAGGGCACCACATCTCCAGGACCGCGGCCGATCCTGCCATGCCCCGGTGGAGGCTGGTGCTCCGCTCAGGTGGGTTGGTTCAGTGCCCCCACCTGGAGCCGCTGACCCTCAGTCTTCGAGGTCCTTGCGGCTGGGGGTGCGGCTGGGATCGCTGGCCAGGAAGCCGAAGACGAAGATGCCGATGAAGAAGAAAACGACCGAGTAAACGGAGATCTTGAGGGCGAGCATGGTTCCGTCCGGCGGGTGACAGGGAGTGACAGGCGCCAGGTGGGGCCTGAACGACCCTGCGGCAGCCGCATCATCCTATGGGTCACTGATGGCCGGGATCGATGACGCAGGCCCTGGACCCCCAGCTTCCCCCTGAGATTGAAACGTTTCGATCATGTTCGAGACTCGACCTGCTCGCCGCCTGGCAGAGGCAGGGCGCAGATGGCTCCTGGCAGGGCGCCCTGGCCGACCCCTGGGCCCGGCTGCATCGCCCCGACTGGCATGCCCGCGGGCTGATCGCCTGGCCGCGGGGGGGACAGACCCGGCGCCTGGTGCAGGAGCTGAGCTGTCCCCCCAGCTGGCGCGGCCGGGCTCCGGCGCTGGCCCGCCTGGCCCTGCGCTGGTGGGCTGATGCCGCCGAACTCCGGGTCGACGGCCGCACCGTTCACCGCGGTGATCTCTTTGACAGCTCCTGCCGCTGGGCCCTGCCGCAGCGCTGGTGGGAGGGGGTGCCGCTGCGCCTGGAGCTGGAGCTGCGCAGCCCGCTCCATGACGACGGCGCCCTGATGCTCAGCCGGATCGAGGCGGAGCCCCTGGATCCGGCTGATCCGGACGGTCTGCTGGTGGCCACGCGGCTGGAGCTGGAGCAGCTGCGCCAGGCCGCGCCTGCTGGACCGCCCGGTTCGTTCCACCTGCTCGGCCATGCTCACCTCGATCTGGCCTGGCTCTGGCCGGTGGCCGACACCTGGCAGGCCGCCGAGCGCACCTTCCGCTCGGCCCTCGATCTGATCGAGCAGCACCGGAACCTTCACTTCGGCCATTCCACGCCGGCGCTCTATGCCTGGCTGGAGCGTCACCGGCCCGAGCTGTTCGAGCGGATCCGCGCCGCCATGCACGCCGGCCGCTGGGAGCCGATCAATGGCCCCTGGGTGGAGACCGATTGCGTCCTAGTTGATACAGCCTCATTGCTGAGGCAGTTCCAGGAGGGGCAGGCCTACAGCCGCCAGACCTTCCCCGAGTGGGAGCACCAGCTGGCCTGGCTGCCCGACAGCTTCGGCTTCGCCGCCGGCCTGCCGGCGGTGGCGGCGGCCACCGGTGTGCGCTGGTTCTGCACCAACAAGCTGGCCTGGAACGCCACCAACCCTTTCCCCCACCGGCTCTTCCGCTGGCGCAGCCGCTGTGGCGCCGAGGTGCTGGCCCTGATGAGCGCCCCGATCGGCACCGATGGCGATCCCCTGGCGATGGAGCGCTACCGGCTGGAGTGGCAGGCGGCCACGGGCGACGCCGAGGCCCTGTGGCTGCCGGGGGTGGGGGACCACGGCGGCGGGCCCACCCGCGAGATGCTGGAGCAGCTGGACCTCTGGCGTGACGACGAGGCCACGGCGCCCCAGCGGCACGGCACGCTGCGCGACTACCTGCAGCGGCTGGAGCCCCTGGGCGCCCAGCTGCCCGTCTGGCGCGATGAGCTCTACCTGGAGCTGCACCGGGGCTGCGCCACCAGCCGCCCCGACCAGAAGCGCCACAACCGCAGCCTGGAGCGGCTGCTGCGCGAGGCCGATCTCGCCAGCGCTCTGCTGGGGGAGCCAGCCGATCCTGCGGAGCCGGATGGCTGGCGGGAGCTGCTGTTTCAGCAATTCCACGACATCCTGCCGGGCACCTCCATCCCGGAGGTGTTCGAGCAGGCCGAACCCCAGTGGCGGGCGGCGCGCCGCCAGGCATCCAGCCGCCGCGACCGGGCGCTGCGGGCCTGGCTGGAGCTCGCTGGGGCCAAGGCCCAGGAGCAGGGCTGTGAGGTTGAACTGGGCGGCGAGGCGGAACCGTGGTGGTGGGTCCAGCTGCAGCCCCTGCCGCCGGCCCCCCTCACCCTGCGCCTGCCTTCGGGCCACTGGAGCCTGGGGGGGCAGAGCCTGCCCTCGCAGCCCGCCCCATCGGGCGGCCACTGGGTGCAGCTGCCCTATCCCGGCGGCGTGGCGGCCCTCCAGCTCAGCCGTCAACGCCAGCCGCCTGGGGCGCTGCCGCCGCTGACCGCTGACGCCGGGGCCTCGATCGTCAATCCGGTGCGGCTGGAGAGCCTTGGGGCCGGCGACCGCTGGCGGCTGGGCAATGGCCTGCTCTGGGCCCAGCTCGGCCCCCTCGGCCTTGAGCAGCTCTGGGGGGCCGACCACAGTCCCCAGCTGGCCGAGCCGCTGCAATGGCGCCGCTGGATCGATCGCGGTGAGTTCTGGGATGCCTGGGATCTGGCCGCCGACTACCGCCAGCACCCCCTGCCCCTGCACTGGGAGCCGGGCCCGATGCTGGCGGAGATGGGTCCGCTCTGCAGCCGCCTGGTCTGGCGCGGCCGCTGCGGCGCCAGCGCCCTGCGCCTCGATCTGCAGCTGCGGGCCGGCTGCCCATGGCTGGAGCTCAACCTGCGGGTCGACTGGCGCCAGCGCCATGAACTGCTGCGCCTGGAGCTGCCGCTGCAGCACCAGGCCGTGCGCTGGGCCGCCGACACCAGTGCGGGCGTGATCGAGCGGATCGCGGCGACCGCCACGGCACGGGAAGCCAGCCGCTGGGAGGTGCCGGCCATCAGCTGGCTGGCGAGTCAGGCCGCAAGCGGTGGCCTGGCGGTGCTGCTCGATGGGCCCCAGGGGGTTTCCGGCAGCCCTGAGGCCCTCGGGGTTTCGTTGCTGCGTGGGCCCACCTGGCCCGATCCCGGGGCCGACAACGGACCCCAGCGCCTGCGTCTGGCGCTGATGCCCTGTGCCCAGGGCTGGCGCCAGGCCGGGGTGGCGGCGGCGGCGGTGCGTTTCCGCGAGCCCTGCTGGCTGAGGCCGCTCGAGAGCTCGGCCACTGCCCTTGGCTCAGCCCAGGGTTCAGCCAAGGTCGCTGTGCCTGGGTCGGTGCTGCGCCTGGGGCATCCCGACCTGCGCCTGATCAGCCTCGCCAGCGAAGGCGAAGGCCTGGCGCGGCTGATTGTGCAGAACCTCTCCCCCTGCCGTCGCTGGCTCGAGCTGGCAGGCCAGTGGGAGGCGCTGGAGCGGATCGACGGGCTGGGGGCTCCCCTGACGGCGGCGAGCGGAGCTGAGAACGCCAGTTCAGCCGATGGAGACCTCACCCGCTTGGCGCCTTGGCAGCTGGCCAGCTGGCGGATCAGTCGTCGTGGTCGTCGAAAGGATCCGTGAGCTGCTTGGAGGGCGGGCCGAAGGCGGTGTAAACACCGAAGCCGGTGAGGGCAAGGAGCGCCACCAGAACGGTGATCGCCACGGAGATGGCTGGGGAGGTTTCGCTCAAGGGTGGTGTCTGGGGAGGGACAGGCCGGACTCTGGCCGGGTTGCGGCGGCACGGCTTCAGGCAGCCTTGGCGGCAGGCGGAGCCCCGAGGGGTCGCCGGTCCGTCACAACTGCCGATGAGGGCTGCGCCTGCCGCCGCTCGACCCTTACAGTAACGGTCTTCACCCTTGTGCCAGAGAGGACACCACAGCCATGGCCCAACGCACTCCCTTGGGAAACCTGCTGCGCCCCCTGAACTCGGAGTACGGAAAGGTCGTGCCCGGCTGGGGAACCACTCCGGTCATGGGCATCTTCATGGCGCTGTTCCTGGTCTTTCTGCTGGTGATCCTGCAGCTCTACAACCGTTCCCTGCTCCTCGACGGCATCACTGTCAATTGGAACGGCATGGGTTGATCGTCGGGATCACCACTTCGCCGCTGCTCCTCACCTGAGACCCCTCCTCCATGAACTTCTTCGGGATCGGTCTGCCGGAGATGGCGGTGATCGCCGCCATTGGCCTGCTGGTTTTCGGACCCAAGCGCCTTCCTGAGCTGGGCCGCAGCCTGGGCCGCACCCTCAAGGGCTTTCAATCAGCCTCAAGGGAGTTCGAGCAGGAGTTCCGCAAGGCTGTCGACACGGAAACCGTGTCGGCCACCAGCCTGGGTTCCGAAGCTCTGGCGGCCGAACCCCTGGCCGCGGCCGCGAATTCTCTGCCAGCCCCGGATAACAGCCCAGAGACCAGCGCTGCCGAAGCCCAAGCCGGAACCGGGGTTGTGGCGGCTGCCGCTGAGCCGCAGGACCTGCCCTCCCCCAACGCCTCCTCCTCCTCCAGCTGAGCGTTGGTGCTGAACCCCGCTGGCTGCCTGTCCCCCGGCGGCCGTCTGCGATGACCTCCACAGCGGCAGCATCGGTTGACCTGCAGCTGCTGGTCGGTCTCGGCAATCCCGGCGCGAAGTACGACCAGACCCGCCACAACGTGGGCTTCATGGCCCTCGATCAGCTCGCCCGCCGTGAGGGGGCCTCCTTCCGGGCCAATGGCAAGCTGCAGGGAGCCATCGCCGATCTCGGTCAGGGCTCCGATCGCCTGAGGCTGCTCAAGCCCAGCACCTTCATGAATGACAGCGGTCGCTCGATCCGGGCCACGCTCGACTGGTTCGGCCTGCGCCCCGACCAGATGCTGGTGCTGGTGGATGACATGGATCTGCCCCTGGGGCGCCTGCGCCTGCGCCGCTCCGGCAGTGCCGGCGGCCACAACGGCCTGCGCAGCACCATCAGCCACCTGGGCAGCCAGGACTTCGCCCGCCTGCGCATCGGCATCGGTGCCCCGGCCCTGGACCCAGCCCTGCGCAAAGCCCGTACGATCTCCCATGTGCTGGGTCGCTTCGAGGCCGACGAGCTGCCCTTGCTGCAGCAGGTGCTGATCGAGGTTCTCGATGGTGTCAGCTTCACCCGCCGCTGGGGATATGAGCGGGCGGCCACGCGCCTGAACAGTTTTCAACCCACCCCTGGTTGACGCTGGATTCACCTCCACGCTCCATGCCCTGATCCCTTGAGCCGCCTGCCCGCCACCACCGCCCAGCTGCGGGTGCTGCATCAGAGCTTCAGCCATCAGCTGTTAGAGGGGGAGGTGGCCGCCGGCGGCTTCCACTGGACCTTCTGCTGGGCCTTCGGCCGCGGAGAGCTCACGGTGGAGCCCTCCCTGGGCCGTGCCCTGATCCAGGACGCCCTGCTGCGCTTTCTGCTGCAGGTGGACTATCAGCTTGAGCCCGGCGGTGACTACGCCTTCACCGTGCGGGCCAAGTTCTAGGGCCGCTTCAGCGGGTCTCCGGCGCCTTAGCCAGGGGGTGGCCCAGCTGTCGCTCCAGCAGCAGCTGGGCCACCACGTCATCCCAGTCGCGGGGTGGCTGACGCAGGCCCTGGGGCAACAGCCGCCGCCAGCCGCGGGGCGGGTGCAGGTCCCAGAAGCGCGCTCTGGCGGCCAGGGTTGAGCCATGCTCCTCCACCAGCAGCACCGGCGCCAGCGGCTCCAGCCTCCGCCGCCAGAGGGCGCTGCCGGTGCCGTTGCCGAGGATCACCGCCGTCACCTCGCCATGGCTGAGCCAGGCTTCCAAGCGGTCCCAGGCCTGCTCAGGGGGGATCACCAGCGCTTCGAGCAGCCGCCGCCGGGCCCGGTCGGTGCGCACCAGTCCACATTTGCTGCGACCTGGATCGAGTCCGGCCAGGGCGCCCTGGTCGGGCAGCTCCGGGGCAGGGGGCGGCGTCATGGACGCCCGGGACCCTGCCGCTCCAGCCGAGGCTCGCTGGGGCCCACCGCCAGGCGCAGTTCCAGCACCAGCGGATCGGGGGTTTCGGCGTCACGGACCGCCACGGCCTCGAGGGTCACGGTCTGACCGGGGGGGCGCTCGCTCAGTTCCCTCCCCAACCGGTTGAAGGTGGCCACGTCGAACTGAACACCATCGGCGATCGAGCCCTGGCGCTGGGCCTTGGCGAAGGAGGCCGCCAGCAGCAGGTTGAGACGGTTGCGCACCTGCTCACTGGAGCGTTCATTGCCCTCCAGCACCGTGGAGGCCATCAGGTCACCCCGTCGCAGCACCTGGCGGTTGGGCCTGAGGTCGGGGAAGCCCAGCACCTGGTCCTCGCCGCGCAGCACGTTGGCGGCCGAGAGGATGCTCACCACCCAGGGCCCACCGCGGGAGAGGCGCGTTTCCAGGGTGGCGATGTCCTGGCGAGGCACCAGCAGGATCTGGCGGTTGGGGGTTTCCGCGGGCAACACCCGCTGGAAGGCATTGAGATTGGCCTGCCGTAGCAGCGCCACCACTGCCGCATTGGCTTCGGTGGCGTTGCGGGGGTTCACTTTGGCGCTGGCGAGGGGTTGACCGCTGCTGATCACCACATCGCCGCGGCGCAGGGCGATCAGTTTCCCCTCCAGTCCCTTGAGTTCGCTTTCGCCGGCCGTGATCAGGCCGCGCACCCTTGCCAGTTCCGCTTCAGTTTTGCGGATGTCCTGGTCCCTGGCGCGGATGTCCCGGTTGAGGCGGTCGCGCTGGGCCAGCAGTTGCTGCCGCTGGGCCTGCAGGGGCTTGAGTTCACCGCGCAGCTGGCGCGCCTGGATCTCGGCGGCGGTGAGCTGACGGCGGGTCTGCTCGCGGTCGCGGCGGGCCTGCTGCAGGGCCGCTTCCACCTGGGCCTGCTCCTGGCGGCTGAGGCGCAGATTCCTCTCGCTGCGCCGCAGGGTGGTGCGGCTCTCCAGCAGCCTGGCCTGCAGGGCGTCGAGTTCGAACAGCCCAACCCGCAGGCGTTCGCTCACCGCCAGCATCAACCCGAGCGAGACGGCACTGATCAGGCTGCCCGTGAGCACGGTGATCAGCACGGCTGTCTTGCGCGGCCGCAGGTTGAACAGGCTGAGCCTGGCTTTGCCCACCCGGCTGCCGAGCCGATCGCCCAGGGTGGCCAGCACCCCTCCAAGGGCCAGGAGGGCCAGAATCAGCAGCCAGCCAGACACAGTGCTGTGCGTGAAGGTCCAGTATCCGCCGTGGCGGCTCCCGCTTCAGCTGAAGCGCTTGGCCAGGGCCACCGGATCGAAGACTGTGATTTTCTTGCGGTCGATCTGCACCAGCCCGGCTTGACGCAGATCGCCCAGCAGGCGGGTGATCGTCACCCGGGTGGAGCCGATCGCTTCGGCGATCGCCTGATGGGAGAGGCGCAGGTCGATCGTGATGCCTTCGCTGCCGGGCACGCCGAAATCCCGGCAGAGCACCAACAGGAAACTCACCAGCCGTGACGACATGTCCCGGTGGGTGAGGGTTTCGATCATGGTCTCGGTCTGCAGGATCCGCGAGGAGAGGCCCTGCAGGAGCAGCAGGCCCACAGCGGAGTCCTGCTCGATGGCCCGGCGCACCGAAGCCGCCGGCGCTGCCACCAGCTCAACGCGGGTGAAGGCCACAGCATGGTAAAACCGATCCGAGCGCTGGCCGGTCAGCAGAGAGAGCACGCCGAACAGGCTGTTTTCACGCAGCAGGGCCACGGTGATCTCTTCGCCCGATTCATACACCCGCGAGAGCCGCACGGCTCCACGGCGCAGGAGGTAAACCCGTTCAGCCGGATCGCCGGGGAAAAAGATCGTCTTTCCCCGCTCAACGGTTTCGAGCACGCAACCACTCAGGCCGCGCATCACATCCAGCAGGGTGCTCGCTCCGTTGGCGGCAGCGGCGAGGCCTACGGGGGCCGGTGTCGATGGGCCGCCGGTGCGACTGAATCCGCGCATCGCGCCAACCATGTTTCGGCGGAGCAGGTGTGAGACGGACGGTAAGGATCGCCCATGGCTCGCCCTGTAGTCACCGACACTAATCAATCGCATCCATTCAAACCCGGCCAAGCCTCGTCTGGGGTTGGAGTACAGGTGTTCGCGCTAGGGATGGTGGCTGAGGCTTGCTGGCGGCCTGGACACCGCTACATTCGGGTTCGCGCTTCCCTTGGGGTGTTGATGACGGCCAGCCTGCGCAACGCCTCCACCGAGTCGCGCCCTTCCCTGCGCGCCCTTGGCACGTCCCGGCCGGTGCCGCCCCGGCCCAGGCCGGCGCTCGCCAGGCCCGAAGGCTTGCTTCAGGTGCACACGGCTCCCTTCCGCGGCAGTTTCGGTGGGGTATTCAGCCAGGCCCTGCGCAGCGCCGGGCTGGGCAGCCGGGTGCTGATCAGCCAGTTTCTCAAGGGCGGGGTGGAGCAGGGACCCGAGCACAGCCTCAGCCTCTGCGGCCGGCTGCAGTGGTTGCGTCCGGCGGTGCCCTCCTGCCTCACCAAGCCCGCCGCCGAGGAGCAGGAGCCGGTGCGCGCTGCCGTTCAGGAGGTGTGGGCCTTCAGCCGCAGCCAGCTGCTGGGGGCCGCCGTGGAGCTGCTGGTGCTCGATGAACTGGGGCTGGCCATTGAGCTGGGTTTTCTCGCTCCCCAGGAGGTGATCAGCACCCTGGAGCAACGGCCGGCCCACCTGGATGTGATCCTCACGGGGCCGTCGATTCCCCTGGAGCTGCTGGCCATGGCTGATCAGGTCACCCAGCTGCGGCGGGGAGGTGCCCCGTGCTGAAGAACGACCGCTGGATCAAAGCGCTGGCGGCGGAAGGGATGATCCAGCCCTTCCAGTCCACCCTGGTGCGACATCTGCAGCCGGAAACCAGCTCCAGCCCGGTGCTGAGCTTCGGCTGCTCCTCCTACGGCTACGACCTGCGCCTCTCTCCGCGGGAATTCCTGATCTTTCGCCACGTGCCCGGCACGGTGATGAACCCGAAGCGGTTCAATCCAGACAACCTCGAGCCCGCCCCCCTCCATCACGACGAGGATGGCGACTACTTCATCCTGCCGGCCCATTCCTATGGCCTGGGCGTGGCCCTGGAGAAGCTGAAGGTTCCGCCCATGATCACCGTGATCTGCCTGGGCAAGAGCACTTACGCCCGGCTTGGCATCATCGTCAACACCACTCCGGCGGAGGCGGGCTGGGAGGGCCATCTCACCCTCGAGTTCAGCAACTCATCCGGCGCCGACTGCCGGATCTATGCCAACGAAGGCATCACCCAGTTGCTGTTCTTTGAAGGTGATCCCTGCGACACCACCTACCAGGATCGCGCCGGCAAGTATCAGCATCAGCCCGAGCGCGTCACCCTCGCCAGGGTCTGACTCAGCGCAGTCCCATGGCCCGACGCACCTGGCCGATGCAGGGCAGCCCGCTTGGGCAGAGCCGGATCAGCCGGCCATTGACCACGAAAGGCGTGTCGGCGCTTGGATCGGCCGAAGCGCTGCTCGCCACGGGAGCCGGTGTTCCTCCTGACAAGTTCCCCGAGGGGGATGGGCCTGAGATACCGCCACTCCCACTGGCTCCCGCCGCGTCGATCAGCGTCTGGCTCCGGGCCGCAGGCGCGACCAGCAGCATCATGAGCAGCAGCAGCAGCAGCAACGGCAGTGGCGGTGGCATGGCGGGGCTTGCAGAGGCTTTTGCAGTCACAGGTCGTCTCGGCAGATCGGCAGGGGTGCTCAGGGGGCCAGGCGCGCTTTGTGCAGCCGGGCTCGGCTGTACCAAGCGGCGAACTCCGGAGCCCACGCCTCCAGGTGGGGCCACATCAGGTCACAGAGCTGACGGATTTCGAGCTGCGCATCCAGCTTCGCGCGCAGGTCGAGGAAATGCAGAAACGCCCGCAGGCTGAAGCTCACCACGAAGTGCTGGCGGTAGTCGAACGGCAGGATGCCGCGGGCGTGCTCCTCGGCGTAGCCGGCATCGAGCAGGTCGCGGTAGCGCTCGGCGGCGGCACGGCAGAGACCGAGATCGATGGCCCGCTGGGCGTCGTCGTAGAGGTACTTCTTGCCCTGGCGGTCGCTGTAGGCGCCCACCGGCCGCAGGTAGAACACCTCCTCCAGCTCCAGTTCGCCATTGGCGGCCCGGCGGATGCGATCGCCTGTGTAGCGCATGGATTGCACATCGAAACTCACGCCCACCCGGTGGGTACGGGCCTGCTGCATCACCGAATGGGGGAACCAGCCGACGTTGAGCACGATCTGGGCATGCTCCAGGGGCCCGTAGTGGCCGCGCTCGCCGGAGAGCAGTCGCTTCACGCAGATTTCACCGGCCTTCGTCTCGTCCGGCCAGTCGTCCCGGTCCGCGGCCACGAACCCCTCGCTGTAGTCCTGGTGCATCCCGGCATAGACGCACTGCTGGGGATTCGGGGTGGCCGCGATCAAGCTGACCCGGAAGCGGGGATCCATGGGCGTGTACGTCGGAATGGGAGGGGGCTGGTGGTGGGCTCAGCCGTGGCTGCGGGGGCCGGCCTGGGCTGGTGCGACCAGGTCAATGCCCTGGGTGTTGCCCTGGGCCTCGCCGCCGCTCAGGGGCGAGAGGTTGCCGACGCCAGCCAGCAGGGGCAGGGGGGTGTCCTCGATCAACGCAGACATGATCGAGGTCAGCTCAGGGCGGCTGCGGGCCCCCAGGGAGCGCCCGATTGCCTGGCCGCTGCGGTCGAACAGCTCCAGCTGGGGGATGCCGTTCACCGCGTAGCGATCGATCTCCGGACTCCAGCGTGGATTGTCCACATTCAGCAGGACCACGTTGAGCTCGCCGCGGTGCTGGCCCTCAAGGGCCGCCATCGCCGGCGCCATTGAGCGGCAGGCTTCGCACCAGTCGGCATAGAACTCCACGACCGTTGGTTTCCCACTGGCGAGGGCCAGGGGCAGCTCCGGCGAGCGCCGCGCCAGTTGCTCCAGCGGTGCCTGGGGCTGCAGGCCTCCGCGCAGCCCGAACAGCAGCAACGACAGGGCGGCGGCGATGGCGGCCAGCACCATCCGCTCCCGTCGCCCCAGGGGGGAGCTGGCATCAGCCGCGGGGTTGGGCAGGGTCATCGTGACGGGCGGGGAACCTGAACCGACGGCACTCTGGCAGCTCTGACGCGGCTGCCGGGGCAACCGGCTCGGGGCTGGCGGCTCGGGGCTGCCCGTCTCCTGGAGGACGGGCGGCCGGTCTGCAAAGGCTCGATAGCATGGGTCTTCCCTCCAGGCTGCGGTGAAGCGTCGCCTCACGATTCACTTCCCGCGCGAAACGGTGCATCACCCGATCACGTACCGGCTCGCCGTGGATTTCGATATCGCCGCCAAGATCCTGCGGGCCCAGATCGCCCCCAACCAGAGCGGCACCATGGTGGTGGAGCTCTCGGGCGACATCGACGAGCTGGATGCCGCCGAGCAGTGGCTGGAGGACCTGGGTCTGGGCCTGGATCGGGCCCCCGGTGAAATCCGCATCGACCGCGGCCGTTGCGTCGATTGCGGCATCTGCGCCAGCGTCTGCCCCAGTGGTGCCCTGCGCAGCCGCCCGCCGGCCTGGCGGCTGGAGTTCCGGGCCCAGCACTGCCTGGTGTGCGAGCAATGCATCCCCAGCTGTCCCCTGGATGCCATCGAGCTGGTGCTGGAGGCCCGATGAGCCGTGTGATCGGCGGCATCCTGCGTCTGGCCCTTCTGCCCCTGCGGGCGCCGTTCCTGCTGGTGCTCCTGCTGGTGAGCATCTTTCTGGGTGTCCAGTGGGTGGTGAACGCTCCAGCCCAGGGCCTGGTGAATTCCGAACATGTCCCGATCCACAGTCTGTACTGGACGGTGGAATGTCTGCAGGCGGTGCTGGTGGTGGTGGTGGCCTCGGTGCCCGATCTGCTCCTGCGTCAGCTCTCGGTGCTGATGGCCGCCAGCCGGGTGATCACCCTGATCATCAGCCTGTTGCTGGTCACCGTCGGGGGCCTCTATCTGCTGCACCTCAGCGCCCTCGCCGATGTGGTGATCCTGGCCGCGGCGGTGCTGCTGGCCCGTCTGGATCTCATCCGCATCAAGGTGGTCCCTTCACCCCTGTTCACGGCCTTCGCGCTCTCCGGCTACGTGATGCTCGGTGTCTGGATTGGTCGCCTGTTGCAGCTCGGCGGCCTGCTGACGGGGACGAGCGACAGCTGAGGCCGGCCGATCAGCAGCCGCGCCTGGGCTTCTCCTGATAACCCCAGAGATTGCCCAGCACCTTTTTGACGTAAAGACGGGTTTCCGGGTACGGGATCGCCTCCACCCAGAGTTCCGGCTCGCTCTGCAGTCGGGCGTCACGCCAGCCGGCGACGGCGCCTGGACCGGCGTTGTAGCTGGCGATCACCAGAAAGGGGTTGCCAGCCCAGAAGCCGAGCAGTTGAGTGAGGTATTTCGCCCCCAGTTCGGCATTGAAGGCGGGCTCCCGCAGCTGTTCGCCGCTGACCGCCCCCCCGGCCAGCTCAGCCGCCGTTTCCGGCATCAGTTGCAGGAGGCCAATGGCCCCCGCCACCGATCCCACCCCTGGGGTGAAGCGTGATTCCTGCCGCGCCACCGCCAGCAGCAGGGTGGGGTCCAGTCCATGGCGGGCCGCCGCAGCGCTGAAGGCCTCGCCATGGCGCAGCGGCAGCAGCGCCCGCTGCAGGGGCAGGGTGGTGGGGCAGGTGCCACCGGCCCAGCGCAGGTTCGCCTCATCCAGCTGGCCAAGGCCGGTCCAGTCGTCGCCGACGCCCTGCCGCAGCCGCCCCTCCAGGGTCAGCTCCTGGGGGGAGGTGGGGGTGGCCGATGGACGCTCCTGACGCCATTGCTCCCAGGCCTCCAGGTTGAGGGCCAGGCGCCAGAGCTGATCAAGCTGGGGCTGACCGCTCTCCAGGGGCCGCCAGGGCTGGGCCGGCAGGGTGATGGGGCCGCTCGCCCTCAGACGCAGTTCGGGCCGTTCGCCCAGCTGAACTCTGCTGCGCCAGGCGTAGTAACTCCAGGGCACCCGCTGCAGCACCGCCTGCCAGCTGCGGCGGGCGGCGGGCTGCTGCCCCAGCTGCTGTTGGGCCATGCCCTGCCAGAACAGCTGGCGCACCGCCAGGGGCGGCGGCAGGCTCTCGGGCGGCAGGGCCTGCAACAGCGCCAGGGCATCGGCGGCTTTCCCTTTGAGCAGGGCGGTGCGGGCCAGCTCCCACTGCAGGTCCCAGCTGGCGGGATCCTTTGGCCAGCGCCGCAGCACCGATCGCCAGTTGCCACCGCCATCCAGCACCAGCCTGGCCTGCACCGGCGCGCTCTGGCGCAGGGGTTCCGGCAGCTGCAGCAACTGGGCCGGGGTCACCGTGGGCGCGGGGGTCTGGGCCAGCAGGCGCACGGCCTCCAGGGCTTCGGGCCGCTGGCTCTGGCCTTGGCTGAGGGCCAGCAGACGCGCCACCCCGGCCTTGGTTTCGGCGGGGTCTCCCTTCAACAGAGCGCGGCCGATCTCCAGCTCCTGGCCGGGCTCGGCCCGCCCCGATCCCAGGCAGCTCAGGGCCCTGGTGCTGTCCCCCAGCCGGGCCAGACCCGCCGCCAGCGTGCCCCGCTCGGCGGCGCCCAGGGGCGTCGCTGGCTGGGAGCAGATCTGGCGCAGGCGACCGCCCGCTCCGGGCCAGCGCGGACCCCAGCGAGCCAGATGCAGGGCCCCCTGCTGGCGCTGGACGGGCTTGGGCCCCAGCTCCAGGGCGGCCGCCAGGGCGGCGGGGTGGGCCGGGAAGCGACGCAGCAGCTCGAGGCGTTGGCTCGGATTCTCGCGGCCGAGGGAATAGAGCGCATCGGCGCTGGAGGGAGCCTCGGGGAACCGCTGCAGCAGCTCCTTCCACTCGGAGCTGGCCGAGAGGCCCTGGGCTTCCAAGGCCAGGGCCTCTCGCTTCAAGGCCACAGGGGCCAGTGGGCCCGGTCCCCAGCCCTGCCCCTGCAGCAGCTGGATCTGGCGGGCGGGGTCGTCGCTGCTGGTGGCGGGCAGCAGCAGCAGGCTGGCCTCCCGGCGCCGCTCGGGATCGGGATCCCAGCGGCGGATGCGCTCCAGGCTGAGGGTTGAGCTCTCAGGGGAGAGCAGGGGCCGCTGCAGCAGCAGCAGGCGTCCCAGCAGCAGCAGTCCGGCGCAGCCGGCCACGGCGAAGGCCAGCGGCAGAGGCCAGCGGCGGCCGACAGGGGTGGGGTTTGGCACGGACAGGGCAGGGCAGGCCGCTGGGGCTTTGGCATTCTGGGGTTTGTGTCTTCCTCTCAGGCCTGTGCCCCTGTCCTGGCCCCGCTGGTCGGCTCAACTCCCTGGTGCCACAGGGCGCCGGCGGGCGCTACTGGTGCT
The DNA here is from genome assembly GCA_030373145.1 of Cyanobium sp. CZS48M. Taxonomy (GTDB): domain Bacteria; phylum Cyanobacteriota; class Cyanobacteriia; order PCC-6307; family Cyanobiaceae; genus Regnicoccus_A. The sequence goes on from JAUCZK010000005.1 coordinate 107,423, forward strand.
CGGGGTGGCACTGGGCGTCTACGTGCTGAGGCCGCTGGTGCCCCTGCTCTGGGTGCCGGGATGGGTGGTGGGCGGTCTGCTGCTCTGGGCGGTGATCGAGCTGCTGCGCTGGGCCTGGTGGCCGAAGCGCTGGCGCTGAGCTGTGGTGGTGGCCGGTCGGCTTAGCCTGAATTTTTTCCTCCCCCACCTGATGCTGGAGCTGGCTTCGTCCCCCATCGGCGCCCCCCTCGGGGAGGCCTGCACCGGTTTCGGTACCGATGGCATCCGGGGGCAGGTGGGCAGCCTGATCACACCGCTGCTGGCCCTGCAGGTGGGCTACTGGTGCGGCCGGGTGCTGCCGGCGGAGCGCCCGGTGCTGATCGGCATGGACTCCCGCAACAGCGGCCCGATGCTGGCCGCTGCCCTCACCGCCGGACTGACCGCCGCTGGTCGGGAGGTGTGGAACCTGGGGCTGTGCCCCACCCCCGCGGTGCCCGGCACGATCCGCCGGGCCGGAGCCGCCGGTGGCCTGATGGTCTCCGCCAGCCACAACCCCCCCGGCGACAACGGCATCAAGGTGTTCGGGCCTACGGGCGACAAGATCGACCGAACCCTGCAGGCGGCGATCGAGGCGGGGCTGCGCGGAGACGAGGCCGCCACGATCCAGACCACGGGCCTGAGCGGCCCCCGCGGCTGTGGCCCGGCCCATCAACGAGAGGATCTGCTCGAGAACTACCGCGAAGCGCTGATCGCCAGCGTCGCCGGGCGGCGTCTGGATGGCTGCCGCATCGTGCTGGATCTCTGCTGGGGCTCAGCCACCGCCTGCGGCGCCGAGGTGTTCCGGGCCCTGGGGGCCGACCTGACGGTGCTGCACGGCGAACCCGATGGACAGCGCATCAATGTGTCCTGCGGCAGCACCCACCTGGAGGCCCTGCGCCAGGCGGTGCTGCACTCAGGTGCCCAGATGGGCTTCGCCTTCGATGGCGATGCCGATCGGATGATGGCGGTCGACGGCAAAGGCCGGGTCGTCGATGGCGACCAGGTGCTCTACCTCTGGGGGGGCGAGCTGCTGGAGAGTGGCGATCTGCCTGGCCGGCTGCTGGTGGCCACCGTGATGTCGAACCTGGGCTTCGAGCGGGCCTGGCAGGCCCGGGGCGGCCTGCTGCAGCGCACCGATGTGGGCGATCAGCACGTGCATGCGGCGATGGCCGCAAGCGGGGCCGGCCTCGGGGGCGAGCAGTCGGGCCATATTCTCTCGGCTCAGCACGGCATGAGTGGCGACGGTCTGCTCACCGCCCTGCAGGTGGCCACGCTGATCCACAACGGCACCGGCTCGCTGGCCGACTGGATGGAAGCCAGCTTCGAGCCCTATCCCCAGGCCCTGGTCAACGTCACCGTGCCCGACAGGAGCCGTCGCCAGCAGTGGCAGCGCTGCGATCCCCTGCGCCAGGCCGTCGAGCAGGCCGAGACCGCCATGGCCGGCAGCGGCCGGGTGCTGGTGCGCGCCAGCGGCACCGAACCGCTGCTGCGGGTGATGGTGGAGGCGGCGGAGCAGCAGGCTGTCGATCACTGGTCGTCGCACCTGGCGGCGCTGGCCGCGGCTCACCTCAACCGGGCCTGAGCGCACCAGGGTCAGGCGAAGTGGAGTTGAGCGCGGCCTGGGGCCTCTCCAGGCTGAGAAGCCCGGCGGCCAGTTGCAGGGCCCCCTGGCAGGCATCTCCGCGGGGAGGCACCAGCTGGGCCTGCGGTAGGACCAGCCTCAGGCGGCGTTGATAGGCCGCGCTGAAGAGGCTGAGGTGTTCCAGGGCCCCGCCCAGGCCGCAGACCTCACCGCCTTGAAGGTCGAGGGCCTGGGCCACACCAGCCACCAGCTCCACCAGTCCCCGGGCCGAGCGCTCCAGCACTGAGTTGGCGTCGGGATCGCCGGCTTCCGCCAGGGCATGCACCGCCGGGGCCAGCCGTGCGAAGCCGGCGGCGCCGAAGCCAGGCTCCACCACCATCGCCTTGATCCGCTGGGGGGTGATGGTGCCGTCCCCCAGGGCCGCCCAGAGGCGGCTGCGAAAGTCGCTCTCGTGCCGTCGGCCGTCGGCCATCTCCAGAGAGCGGATCAGGGCATCGCGGCCGATGTCGCAGGCTGAGCCGGCCTGATCCAGCAGCCAGCCCCAGCCACCGCAGCGGTGCTCGTCCCCACTGCTGTTGCGGCCCAGGGCGATGCAGCCGGTGCCGCTGATCACCACGATGCCCGGGCCGCCGCCAAAGGCGCCCAGCAGGGCGGTGCGCTCATCTCCGCTCACCAGCACGCGCTCCAGCGGCAACCCGATTGCAGCGGCGGCCAGGGTGGTGCCGAGGCGCTGCACCGCGCTGCCCTGCTCGATGCCGCTGGCCCCAACGGCAGCGGCATCGAGCAGGGCCGTGGACAGGGCCTGCTCACCCTTGCTGGCAGCGGCGGCGCGGGCCCGCTGAAGGCTGAGGCGCAGGGCGGCGCTGAAGCGCTCCTCGCCAGCGGCCGCTGCCAGGTGGCTCACTCCGGGCCCGTCGCCTTCAGCCAGCACCCGCAGGCTGCCGTCGCTGTGGCGATCGGCCAGGCGGCAGGTGGTGTGGGTCTGGCCGGCATCGAAGCCCGCCAGCAAGACTGGCTCAGGCATCCGAGTCCGCAGCCGGCAGGGTGGCCAGGGTGGCGAGGCAGAACCAGCCGGTCAGCTGCACCTCAGGGCGGAAGAAGATCGTGTCGGTGAGGCCCTGCACGCAGAGTCCCAGGATCGCCGCCACGGCCCCCAGGGCCGGCAACACCTGGGGGTGCTCCCGCCGCAGCTGGGCCAGGCCCTGGCGCAGGCTGCACTGCAGCAGGCCCAGTCCCGCCAGCAGGCCGGGGATGCCCCCCTCCACCGCCAGCTCCAGGGGGATCGAGTAGGCGCTGAGGGCGTTGAACTTCGGTTGCTGATAGAGCGGATAGATCAGGTTGAAGATCGTGTTGCCAGGGCCGATGCCCAGCCAGGGCCGGTCGTGGACCATCTGCAGCGCCGCCATCCAGACGTTGATGCGGAAGTTGTTGGAGCTGTCCTCGCGGCCCGCCACCAGGCTCAGCACCCGCACCCGCAGCGGCTCGATCTGACTCACCGCCAGCACCAGCACCAGACCGCCCCCCAGCAGCAGCACCAGGGGAAACAGACGGCGCAGCAGGGGGGACCAGTGGCGGCTGGTGCGCAGAGCCAGCAGCAGGGCCAGGCTGCCCAGGGCCGCCACCATGCCCAGCCAGCCCCCACGGCTGTAGGTGAGCAGCAGGGCCACCGCACCGATCAGCAGTGCTGAGAGGGCATAGAGGCGGGCCATCGGGCGCCGCCAGCGCAGCAGCGCCACCGCCGCCAGGGGCAGGATCGGCAGCAGGTAGCCCGCCAGCAGGTTGGGGTTGTCGAGGGTGCTGTAAATGCGCACCGTGCCCTCGGCCACCGAATTGGGATCCGACCAGCGGGCCAGGGCAGAGCTGTCGCCATAGAGCTGGCGGATGCCGATCACCGCCGTGATCAGTTGCCCGCCCAGCAGGGCCGCCACGATCCGGTCCCACCAGGGGGGAGCACTGGCCAGCAGCTGGCGCATCAGGGCGTAGACGCCCAGGTAGCTGAGCAGCTTGAGCAGGCCCTTGGCGGCGGCGACGGGTACGGGCGAGAAGCCGGTGGAGAGCACCGCCACCGCCAGCATCACCAGCAGCCAGCCGCTGAGCCGGCCGATGCGGCCGGCGGGGGTGCAGAGGGCCCAGATCAGCCAGAGCAGGCCACTGGAGACGATCAGCAGACTCAGCCCGGCCCTGGTGACCAGCGGCAGCCCCGCCATCAGCGCGCAGAGCACCAACCCGCAGAGCAGGGGCAGGTGCCGGGCCAGGGGCCCGGCCGAGGATCGGGCGAACAGGCCCTGCCAGCGCAGCAGCCAGGGCACCCGCCCCTCCCGCTCCGCTGAGGCGATGGCGTGGGCGGTGGGGGTGGACATCAGTGGCCGGCGGGGCTGGCCGACGGATTATGGGCGCCTTCGGCCCTGCGGCGGTAGAGCACCCGGTACACCGGCAGCCCCTGGGCGAGCACGATCCGCTCCCGCTCCGTCGGCACCGGCAGTGGGTTGTCAGTCCGCCAAGGACGCCCATCTTCCGCTGGCCGCAGGAACCAGCCGCTGGCTTCGCTGAGGGCCACCATCGGCTCGATCACCGCGGTCACATCGCTCTGCAGGAACAGCTCGCCCCCCTCGGCCAGGGCCGCGGCCAGAGCCTCCAGCAGATCGCTCTGCAGCACCCGTCGCTTGTGGTGCCGGCTCTTGAACCAGGGGTCGGGGAACTGGATCGTCACCCGTTGCAGCCGCCCGGCCGGCAGGGCCCGCAGCCAGCCCAGCAGACTCACATTGGCGTTGCAGAACAGGAAGCGCAGGTTGCTGCTGGCCTGCGCCAGGCGGTCGCGCTCGGCGGCCTCCACCAGCGGCCGGCGGATCTCGACCCCCAGGAAGTTCCACCCAGGCTGGAGCGGTGCCATCGCCAGCAGGAAGCGGCCTCGGGCACTGCCGATGTCGAGGTGGAGCGGCTGCTGTGGCCGCTCGAACAGGTCCGCCGGTGCTGGCAGCTCAAGCGGTTGCTGGTGCACCCGCGAGAGGGGGTTGACGTGCTGGCGCACCACCGCTCAGGCCTCAGGCGGCTCTGCTGATACCGCGGCGTCCGGGCGGGGCACCAGGAAGCCCCAGCTGGCGGTGTAGCCATGCAGATAGGTGCTGCCCGCCACCGGCCCGATCTCGCCGTTGCAGAAGGCCCCGGCCATGGGCAGCTCCGGAAACTCCCCCTGGGCAATCCTCACGTCGCCATCGGCTTCGCCGTAGAGGCCCTTGCCCCGGCCCAGACAGGCGAAGAGCAGGCCCGCCAGGGGCGGCTCGGATCCCCTGGCCTGGCTGCGCAGCAGTTGCCGCAGCTCCTGGCGGGAGGCGTCGGCATCCCGGAGCTGGAACTGCACCTGCTGGCCCACCCTCAGGCGCTCGGCCACCGCCACCGCTCCGTTGCGGGGATCCACCCCGATCAGATTTCTCACCAAAAAGGCCGTGGTCTCGCCGTTGTCGCCGCCGCCGGCCATGTTGAAACTGTTGCGGGCCACACCGAGGAAGAGCGAGTGGCGCACCAGTTCCCGCTCGGCGGGGTTGAGGGTCTGGAGGATCGTCTGCAGGCAGTTCACCGGTGTGTTCTGCTGGTCGCCGCGGCTCAGCTGCAGCACCACATTGCGCTCGGCCTGCTCGATCTCGAACACCGGACCGATCGGTCGGCAGCCCTGGGCCACCAACGGATCGATGGTCCAGCTGCCGCCGATCAGGCAGCCCACGGCGCCGGTCACCACCCGGTCGTCGAACAGCAGGGATCCATGGCTGGCGCTGTGGGGGCCGGCGATCCCCCCCACCTTGGCCAGGCCCGGGAAGGCGTAATCCAGGCCGCTGATCAGATCGTTGATGGCCTGGCAGGTGGGGTCCACCAGCAGCACCATGGCGTTGGCCCGTGCCGGATCGGCACCCACCCAGTCGATCCAGACGCGGCTGTCACCATCGAGATCGGGCAGCTGATCGGTGTCGAGCTCGAACAGCTGCAATTCGGCTCCCGGCAGACGCAGCAGCATCACGCTCAGGGCCGGCTCCTGCTCCACCTCATGGGCGCTGCCGCCCGCCCCGGTGCCCACTACTCCACCGCCGGCGGCGCCCAGCCAGTGGCGGGCCTTCAGACGGGTGCGCAACAGGGGCATCAGCCGCTGCAGGTCGCTGGCGTAGCTGGTGGAGCAGAACACCAGCGCCAAGTCCGCCTCGCCCCGGACCGCGGCGCCGAAGCCCTTGGCATTGAGCTGCTGCACCACCTCGCTGACGGCGTCTTCGAGGGAGGGCAGGCGTGAGAGCGCCGTGCGGCAGGACGCCTGCTCATCACCGCGGCGGAGCCAGGAGAACAGGGGAGGCGCAGGCATCAACCGAACTTACTGGTGAAGCATGGCGCGGATAATGGCGCCTTCCCGTACCCAAGCTGTGCCCGACCTGCTGTACCGCACCCTGGTGTGGCTCGACTTCCGTCTGGCGGTGGTCTTCACCCTTGGTCTGCCCCTGGTGCTGCTGGTCTGGGCGGCGTGGCGGCGGGAGGGGGCGCTGCTGCGGTTGATGGGCATCTATTGGAAGGTGGCCAGCCTGTCGGCGATCGCGGTGCTCTTGTTCGTCGACGCCCGGCCCCTGGCCTATCCGCTGATGGTCGTGGCCAAGCTGCTCATGGTGGCGTCGCTCTGGTTCTGGGTGGATCTGAACGAGGAACTGGCTGATCTGCCCCCCTGGCGGCCGCTGCCGCTGGCAGTGCGCAGCTGGCGCTGGGCCCTCACGGCCTTCGGCCTGCTGGGGGCCGCACTGGGAGTGGGTGCCATGGGCTGCGGTCTTGGCGCGACGGGCACGGCCTTCTGCCAGACCTGGCTGGAGGCGCCCCGTCGCCTGCACGGTGGGGCCGCCCAGGTGTTCTCCTTCGTGTTCGGCGCCGACCTCACCCCCACCCTCACCGCCTTTTTCGGCTACCTGGCCCTGGTGGCCTACGTGGTGGGCCTGATGCAGTGGATCCTGGTGCGTCTGCCCCGCCAGGGGCGGGTGGCGGGAGGGTTCTGATGGTGGTCGCTTTGCTGGCCCAGCTGGAAGCGATCAGCCGCGGCAGGCCTGACCGTGTCCTGCGTCTGCGGGGCACTCTCCCCTCGTTGGTGGGTCCAGGGGGCGAAGAAGGGACAGAGGAGGAGTTCGAACTGCTGATCTTCCGAGGCTTTTCCAGCAGCGTGACCCATCCCACCGCCTTCGATCCCGATCAGCCGGCGCTGCCGGAGGGGGCAAGCCTGGGGAGCGCCGAGCTCCTGCAGGGGCCAATGAACCCAGAGTCTGAGCTGGTGCTGGCCGGACCAGAGCCGGTGGAGAGATTCCTAGACCCTGACCGCTGGTGAGTTTCGTTCACTAGCGGTCAGGATCTACCCAGCGCCGCGTGATTCGAACTTCTGTGATTTGGCCCGTAGAAGGGAAAACTAATAAGCCAATGCCCAGAGATTTAAAGGCTATTTTTATATTGACAAGGAGCATTGTGCTGTTGGCCGAGTTCAGTTGATCAACTCATTTCAGCGAGTGCTGGAGTGGCGAGGACTAAGGTCTAAAGTGGTCAGTGACTTGGAGAGCGCCAGGGGGGGCAGAACGTGCTTCATCCCTGGCGCCATACTCGAATAAGTTTGAAGCTTCAATGCCCCGACCTGGCCTCTTCAGGCGAGATACCAGACCGTGCCGCTGATCCTGATTCAGCCCATTCCGGTCTTGTCTTTAACGTCTTCGACGGCATTCCTGACTTTGGCCTCGGCCTGCTTCGCCTTGCCGGCGAGGCGATCTCCCTGATTGCCAGTGACGTTGCCAATCGATTCCTGGGTCTTGCCCTCGAACTTCTTGGCGCCGGCCTTGACGCGGCCAACGGTGGCGGCCAGGGGCAAGCCGGAGGCGCTGAGGGTGAAGGCTGCTGAGGCCTGGGCGGGAGCGCTCAAGGCCGGCGTGGCGATCAGCACCAGCAGGCTGAAGGCCAGGCCAAGGCAAGTGGCGGCCAGCTGGCGCAGAAGGCGAAGTTGGTGATTCATGGTGATCAAGGCGAAGGGGAATGAGAATTAGCGCTTGACTAGACTCTATTGCAGCAACCAGAATGTTCCATATTATTCGAGCATCAGTGATCACTGATGGCGCAGCCCAGATCGCAATGATCTGATCGGAGCACCGTGATTCACGCAGCTATTCACATTACGCTGCGCCGGCCGGTGAGGAAAGAGATCACGGCAAGCACGAGAAACACAAGAAACAGAATCTGGGCGATGCTCGCCGCAGAGCCGGCGATGCCACTGAAGCCGAGGACGGCAGCGACGATCGCAATGATAAAAAAGGTTATGGCGTAGTTCAGCATGACGGGGCTCCTAGGGAGTGTTGATCAGCTCAGAAATCTCTTGTTGGCTCTTGCCGAGCTTCTTCTGCAGATGGCCAAGCAATTCCTCTTCCTGGCCCTCGGTGTAGGCCAAGTCGTCATCGGTGAGATCGGCGAACTTCTGCCTGAGCTTCCCTTTCAATTCATGCCATTCACCTTTGAACTGGAGTTTGTTCATGATCAGGTCCGCAAGGGTGTGAGATCAATGCCAGAGCAGATGGAACGGCCAGATCGCTGCCAGAGCAAATCCGTTCGCCTGTCACGCCATAGCTCCTCTCATTTCACTATGGGTCTGAAACTGGTGCTTGACTGCTGCAGATGCGCCCCATATCTACGGCAAAATAACGGTCAACGTTGTAGCTGGTTCAACTGTGCTGCCCTGATCCCATGAGCTTGTGTTCTGTGTCAGTAATTCCCCTTTCTCGACGCATCGCCGCTTTTTCCTGCCTACGTTTCGAATAAGAGCAGGTTGCTGCCAACCCCTGCTGCGCCACCTCGGTGACCGCAGATGTGCATTCTGGGCGCCCATAGGGGTGGGCTGCCAGTTAATCCTTCAAGTGCAAGCCGATGCGGATCGCCCAGATTTCACCACTGTTTGAAAGTGTACCGCCGCTGCGATATGGCGGAACGGAACGAGTTGTTCACTATCTCACAGAAGAATTTGTCAACCGTGGTCATGAGGTCGTGCTGTTTGCCAGCGGTGACTCCCTCACCAGCGCCGAGCTCTTCCCCTGTGTGCCGCGAGCCCTCAGGCCGGCCGGCTATCGGGGCGATCCACGGGTGCCCGAGGATCGCCAGCTTGATCAGGTGATCGCTCAGCTCGATCGCTTCGATATTGTCCATTTTCATACAGGCCATGGCCTCCACCCCGGCATCGCCCGTCTGCCGGTGGCGCAGCTCCACACCTTGCACGGGCCCCTGACGGGTCCGGAGATGGCCCAACTCCACGGGGGTGTCGATCCGGTGCCCCTGGTGTCGATTTCGGAATCCCAGCGGGCGCCTCTGCCTGGGGCTCACTGGCTCGGCACCATTCACCATGGTCTGCCCAGCGATCTGTACCGCTTCCAGCCGTCACCCTCCGAGTACCTGGCCTTCGTGGGGCGGATTTCACCTGAGAAGCGTCTTGACCGTGCCATCGCCATCGCCAACGCTCTGGGTCTGCCCCTCAAGGTGGCCGCCAAGATCGATGCCGTTGATCTGGATTATTTCCACACCACAATTGAACCTCTGTTGCGTGAAAGTCCACTGGTGGAGTTCATCGGCGAGGTCGATGATGCCGGCAAGCAGGAGCTGCTCGGCAACGCCCTGGCTCTGCTGTTCCCGATCGACTGGCCCGAACCCTTCGGCTTGGTGATGATCGAAGCCAACGCCTGCGGTACGCCCGTGATCGCCTGGCGCAACGGCTCCACCCCCGAGGTGATTCGGCCCGGCCGCAATGGCGTGCTGGTGGGAACAATCGAGGAGGCCGTGACGGCGGTGCGGGGAATCGAGCGACTGGATCGCCGGCGGGTTCGCCATGATTTTGAGCAGCGTTTCACAGTCGCCCGGCAGGCGGCCGACTACGAACGTCTCTTCCAACGCCAGATCGAGACCCGTCGCCGTCCCTCCCCGGCCAGGCTCCTTGCCGCGTGTTCCCATGCCGCATGATCTGCTCCCCCCGTTCGTACTCAAGGATGGGGAAACCTTCGCGATGCTCGATCGCCGGGGTGAAATCTGCCCCGAGACCCATCCCGATTCCGGCATCTATCACCGCGGCGCTCGCCATGTGAGCCGCCTGGAGCTCCGGCTCTGGGATCAGTCCCCGATCGTGCTGAGCTCCGCCGAGAGTGAGGAGATGGGGCTTCACGTGAGCCATCTCAGCAACGACATCGACGGGCCCGGTGCGCCCCCGCCCGGGTCCGTGCACCTGAAGCGCAGCACTGTTCTGACCCCCACGAGCTGTTTGCAGGCCCTCGATTTCACCAGTTACCTGGGCGGTGCGGTGTTGCTGCCGTTGACCCTGCGCTTCGACGCCGATTTTCGCGACATCTTCGAGATCCGTGGACACCAGCGTCCCCAGCGCGGCCGCACGGTCCACCAGCACACCCAGGATGTCCTGGAAGTGGCTTACGGCGGGCTTGACGGGGAGGATCGCCGCACGCTCCTGCGGGTGGAAGGTGTGGCGGCGGAGGTGGGTGAGGCCCACATCACCTTGATCCTGCAGCTGGAACCTCGCTGCACCCGTCGCGTCCATCTCCTGCTCGATTTCCATCCCGCCGGTGATCGACTCGCGGTTGAAGACGCCTTTGATGTCGCACTGGCGGCGACGAACGAGCGCTTGCGCGACAGCCAGCGTCAGGCAGCCTCCATTGCCAGCGACAACCAGGCGTTCAACTGCTGGGTGACGCGCTCCATGTCGGATGTGCATCTGCTCTCCAGCCAGCTCGAGCACGGCCTCTACCCCTACGCCGGCGTTCCCTGGTTCAGCTGCCCCTTCGGCCGTGATGGGCTGATCACCGCCCGCCAGATGCTCCTGGTGGAACCGCGCCTGGCCCGCGGCGTGCTCGGCTACCTGGCGGATCAGCAAGCCAGCCACTTCGACCCTGCGGTCGATGCCGAACCCGGAAAGATCCTGCATGAAGCCCGTCTGGGCGAAATGGCGGCCCTGGGGGAGGTGCCCTTTGCCCGTTACTACGGTTCGGTGGATGCCACGCCTCTGTTCCTGATCCTGGCGGGCGACTACCTCCTGCGCAGCGATGACAAGTCCTTCATCGACCAGCTGCGACCGGCGCTGAACCAGGCGATGGATTGGATCAGGGCCGCCGAAGCGCGTAGCCAGGACGGATTCCTGCGCTACCAGTGCGCCGCCCAGGGCGGCCTTCGCAACCAGGGTTGGAAGGATTCCGATGATGCCATCCACCACGCCGACGGCCGCCTGGCCGAGGGTTCAATCGCCCTTTGCGAGGTGCAGGCCTACGCCTACGGGGCCCGCCGCGCCATGGCGGGCATTGAGCAACGCTTCGGGGGTGCCGCCGAAGCCGAGCAATTGCGCGAGGAAGCTCATCAGCTGCGCCGTCGCTTCCATGCAGCCTTCTGGTGCGATGCCATCGGCACCTATGCCCTAGCGCTCGACGGAGAGGGCACAGCCTGTGCCGTGCGCAGCTCCAACACAGGCCACTGCCTCTGGACCGGCATCGCCAGCCGCGACGCGGCGGCGTCGGTGGCACGACAGCTGCTTGCACCCACCAGCTTCAACGGCTGGGGCGTGCGCACTCTCGATGAACGAGAGGCCCGTTACAACCCGATGAGCTATCACAACGGCTCAATCTGGCCCCACGACAACTCCTTGATCGCCCTGGGCCTGGCCCGCTACGGCCACATGCCAGAGGCGATGCGAATCCTCACCGGCTTGTTCGACACGGCCCGGGCGATACCGCAGTTCCGGTTACCCGAGTTGTTCTGCGGATTCCCTCGTCGCGACGATGAAGCCCCCACCCTCTACCCGGTGGCTTGCAGCCCCCAAGCCTGGGCCAGCGGCTCGGTGTTTGGTTTGCTGGAAGCGATCACCGGAATGGGCATCGGTCGCGACGCCGAAACGGACCGGGTGCAGGTGCTGTTCCGCAAGCCGGTGCTCCCGAAGGGCATCAACCTGCTGGAAGTCAATGGGCTGCGGCTTGGCGAGGAGGAGATCGACCTGCAGCTGCATCGCAGCGAGCACGACACCGGCGTCCTGGTGCGACGGCGAACGCCAGGTGTTGATGTGATGATAACCAAGTGATGAACGGGCTCAGGTAATATCTAAAAAAACCGCTGAAATCCATCCAGATTCAAGACTGCGACTGGATTGGATGGGCCGCACCGACACCGGCGCAAAAGTGGATCCGAGGAGATCAATGTAATCAGAGTGATCCACGATCTTCCGTCGGCACCGAAATGCAGATGGGTGATGCCGGAAAAGACGAACTCGATCCCCTTGACCTTCAGGCCCATGGTCCACTTCATCAAGGCCCTCTCGCCGCTGAGCACCACGGCACCGAGCTCGATCAAGCGTCATCACAGCAGAGCATCAGGCCTTCCTGGGCAACGAATGACAAGGGGGTGTGAGTTGTCGCCGCAGCTTGCGCAGCACTCTCCGTTCGAGACTCTGCACCTGACCCTTGCTCATCCCCATCGAGCCGGCCACCTCGGCATAGGAACGGCTCTCCTCCGTGCCAAAGCGAAGCTGGAGTAGATGCTTTTCACGGCTATCGAGAGTTTGAACATGTCTAAGAAGCCATTGGTAGTCGTCCTGGGCAGTCAGACTCTTTTCGTCGCGGACTAGATCCATCAGGCAGGTATCCTCGCCCATGATTCCAACCTTTTGGTCGAGTGATGTGGTGCGGCACTCCCGAACAGTGCGTAATGAATTCTCCACACGTCGTTCTGATTCTCCGAGATGAACCGCCATGGTGCGGGTGGAGAGAGCCTGATCGGAGGAGGCTTGCAGACGTTCAGCACGGAAGGCGAGATTGAGGATCGTCTTTGGAATCCTGATGCCGCTGCTACCTTCGCGCATGGCATGCGTGACCGCCTCGCGAATCCACCAGAAGGCATAGGTGGAAAATTTGTAGCCGCGGGCGGGATCGAACAGTTCAACAGCTCGGATCAATCCGAGATTGCCGGCCTGCAGAAGGTCAAGCATCTCTAGTTGGAGGCTGCCGATCCGGTCCTTATACTTGAGGCCGACCAGCGCCACCAGCCTGAGGTTGGCGGATACCATGCGGTTCTTGGCCCTGGTGCCACCTTTGATCAGAGCCTTTGGTGGATTGGCATGGTTGAGCCACTCCTGCACGATTCCGGCCAGATGCAGTTCTTCATCAGGAGCCAAAAGTGGAGTGCGTTTGATCAGTCTCAGATAGTTGTTGAGACTATCGCCGACAGCGTTCATGCTCGGACGGTTTTTAAGCCTATTCTCTCAGAAGAATTGGTCTCGCTGGCTTCTATGTGTTAGGCGTCTCATTCACTTGTTCATGCTAGAACGCATCCACTGGACCCGAGGATCGCAGACAGCTTGTCAGCATGGTTATGTGATACATGCGCTTTCCTTGTCCCCGGCTTGCTGGCTTGATCAAGGTGAGCAGTCCATTGCTGGTTGACCCCAAAGGGAGAGGATCTCTGCATCAACCCAGTGGAACGACCCAGCGCGGCTCCTGTGCTGCTGATGTGTTCCTGCTGGCGAAGACCCATCAGGAGCGATTCCTCTTCCCCATTCAGTCCAAGCCATTGAGCTGGGATGCCCTCGGCCGTCCTCTCCCCTGAACTAGCGACCCGCTTGTTTTAGACTGAACCGCGCATCAAGACGTCCTCGACGTCTGTGGTGATTCCGCAATCATTGTAGGCCGATGCTGGCGGGAATCCCAGATCACGTAGCCATTCCACCAGCAGACGTCGATCCTGCATGGCCGAGGCCAAGGGCGATAGAGCTGATGTGATGGCAGAGTCTGCCAGAATTTCTAGCTGTAGATCTTCCAGAGCGCAACAGATGACTCGATACAATGCATAGCTCTTGGGATCGAGTTCACCGAGTTGACTGCGTCGTCTCTCTGTCATCATTCAGGCGAAATCCAGGGCTTAGGCAGCAGAATGGCTCACATTACTGTATAGCTGTGAGTGAAACTCTATGCAGCGAGGCCCACTCGGAATTTCAAGTTGTGAGGCCTGATCAGGCCATGGTCACGAGATTGTCGGAAACAATGACTTTCATGGGAGTGGAGCAAATCTTGTGGCCATATCTGGAAGGGGTGTAGTTGACCGCTGTACGGAGGGTTTCCAGGTGAACAGCCAGAATGTCCTCAACACTGGTTCCCAGGGCTTCTGCAACGCGCTGGATCACGTCGGCAGTCCCAGGAGAAAGACTGAGTTCAACGATTAATTTATCCATGCCGTTTCCTTGCCTTCATCTTCAGGGTAGTCACAGAGATGTGGCAGGGATGCCGTCGATCTGCCGTCGATTTGTGGCTGATCTGCAGGACGCTCCGCTCAGGTATGCCGATTCTGGGCACTGTTGCGTTTTGGCCAGGCGTGGATGAGGATTGCAGCAGAACTGCCGCAGATCTGATCCTGATCTGCGGCAGTGAGAGCCGCGCGCCTGGTCCATGCCTCGCCACTGGCATGCCGTCAAGACGCAACAGCGTTAGGTTGAGACTGTAACGGGTCCGATCCCATTGATGCTCAATTGGCCCGCCCTGCTGGTCGCACGCAATGACCGATCGTTTCTTTTGATTGAGTCAGGGAGAGGAAGCGACCATGAGAAGTGAACACCGGGTTTCCTCTGCTTTCCGGTCTCCCGTACGCATCAGCATCACCATCCCAGACAGCGTTCATGAGGGATTGGCTCAGATTGCCAACCAACAGGGGCGATCCCTCAGCAATCTGGCGGCCTATCTGCTGGAGTGGGCCCTCTCAGAAGAACAGAACTGTCAGTTGATTCTTCATCGGACTTCATCAGAGGAGCGCCCCTCACCTGCTGGACTGCCGATGCTGAACCAGCCGTCTTCTCCCGATCAGGACACCCAGTCTGATCGGGATTGACCACGGGATCCAAGCCCTGGGTCCAGACTGGGATCGCATCAAGCCCTCACCAGCCGCTTTCAGGCGTCCAGCACGGCCACGCAGCGGCCGCAGAGGCTGGGGTGGGAGGCATGGGAGCCGATGTCGGGTTCCATGTGCCAGCAGCGCTCGCATTTGCGGCCTTCGGCGCGGGCGATCCGCACAGTGATGCCCCCCTCGCTGGCTTCAGCCAGCGGATCGGCCAGGGCTGCAGCGCCGCCTTCGCGTAGCTCTAGCTGCGAGACGATCAGCCAGTCGGCCAGGTTGTCCACGGAGGGGTGGGGGCTGGAGTTCAGCCGCTCCAGGGCGCCGCCGAGGGCTTCTGCGCGATCGCCGCTGCCCAGCTCCAGCTCCACCCGGGCCTCAAGGGAGGCCCCCAGGTCGGCGTTGGCGCGGCAGCTCTCCAGCTGACGGTTCACCTGCCCGCGCAGCTCCAGCAGCGGCCGCAGCGGCTCCACCAGGGCGGCCTCAGCCCAGAGGGCCGGTGCGCTGGGCCAGCCCCGCTCGAACACCGAGCGCTCCGCCACCGGATAAGGCAGGTTCTGCCAGATGTCTTCGGCCATGTGGCAGAGCACCGGCGCGATCAGGCCCGCGAGCCGCTCCACCACCAGGGCCAGCACCGTCTGGCAGCTGCGGCGGCGGAAGTCGCTGGCCCCGCTCACGTACAGCCGGTCCTTGGCGATGTCGAGGTAGACGTTGGAGAGATCCACCACGCAGAAGTTCTGCAGGGCCTGGAAGAAGCGGTAGAACTCGTAGCGCTCGAAATCGGCGCTCACCACCTCGATCAAATTGGCGGTGCGCTCCAGCATCCAGCGGTCCAGCAGCGGCAGATCGGTGATCGCCACCGCATCACCCCCGTCGGCCGCCGGCCTTGGGTCGAAGTCGTGGAGGTTGCCCAGCAGGTAGCGGGCCGTGTTGCGCACCTTGCGGGTCACATCGGCCAGCTGCCTGACGATGCCCGGCCCCAGCGGCACATCGGCGGAATAATCCACGGAACTCACCCACAGGCGCAGCACATCGGCGCCGTAGGGGGGCTGCTGCTTCTCGTTCTTGCCGCCCTCCACCAGCACGGCTGGATCGACCACATTGCCCAGGGACTTGCTCATCTTGCGGCCCTTCTCATCGAGGGTGAAGCCGTGGGTGAGCACCCGCCTGTAGGGGGCCTGGCCGTTGACGGCCACGGAGGTGAGCAGGCTGCTCTGGAACCAGCCCCGGTGCTGGTCGGAGCCCTCCAGGTAGAGATCGGCGGGGTAGTTCAGGGGTGGAGTCTCAGCGGTCGCTGACGCGTCCCCCGAGGCCTCGTCGCCAGAACCTGCTGCCTGATCTGCTCCCGTGCCCAGGCCCCCCAGCACTCCCGCCCAGGAGGAGCCGGAATCGAACCAAACATCCATCGTGTCGGTGCCCTTGCGCCACTGGGCCGCCTCGGCGGCGAGGGAGGGGGGCAGCAGCTCGGCTTCCTCTCTCTCCCACCAGACATCGGAGCCGTGCTCGGCGATCAGGGCCTCCACGTGGGCGAGGGTGTCGGCGTTAAGCAGGGTTTCGCCGCTGTCTCGGTGGTAAAAAACGGGGATGGGCACGCCCCAGGTGCGCTGGCGGCTGATGCACCAGTCGCCGCGGTCGCGCACCATCGCCTCGATGCGGTTGCGGCCGCTGGCGGGCAGCCAGTCGACGGCGGCGATGGCCTCAAGGGCCTCGGCGCGGAAGCCCTCCACCGAGGCGAACCACTGCTCGGTGGCGCGGAAGATCGTCGGCTTCTTGGTGCGCCAGTCGTAGGGGTAGCGGTGCTCGTAGGGCTCATGGCGCAACAGGGCGCCGGCGGCCTCGAGGGCGGAGATGATGGCCGGGTTGGCGTCCTTGAGCACGTTGAGGCCGGCGAAGGGGCCGGCTTCGGCTGTGAGGGTGCCGGCTTCATCCACCGGGCAGAGCACGGGCAGACCGGCCTTGCGGCCGGTGATGAAGTCGTCGACGCCGTGGCCCGGTGCCGTGTGCACCAGGCCGGTGCCCGCTTCGGTGGTGATGTAATCGCCGCCGATCACCACCGGGCTGGTGCGATCGAGGAGGGGGTGGCGGTACTGGGCTCCCTCCAGTTCAGCGCCCCTGAGGCTGAGCAGGGGTTCGAGCTCCAGCTGCAGGCCGCTGCGCAGGCTCTCCACCAGCTCGGCGGCCACGATCAGGTGGCGGCTGGTGCGATAGCCGTTGGCCCCTTGATCGCCCACGCGGCAGAGGGCGTACTCCAGGGAGGCGTTCACCGACACCGCCAGGTTGGCGGGCAGGGTCCAGGGGGTGGTGGTCCAGATCGCCACCGCCAGATCGCCTTCAGCCGGCGTGGTGGCCGCTTCGGCAGTGGTGAGGCCAAGGGCGGTGAGCCGGGCGCCGAGCCCTCCGGGCAGGGCCACCACCGGGAAGGCCACGTAGACGCTGGGGGAGGTGTGGCCGTCGGGGTACTCCAGTTCGGCCTCGGCCAGGGCGGTGCGGGAGCTGGGGCTCCAGTGCACCGGCTTCAGGCCCCGGTAGATGTGGCCGGCGAGCACCATGCGGCCGAACACACCGATCTGGGCGGCTTCATAGGCCTTGTTCAAGGTCAGGTAGGGCTGCTCCCAGTCGGCCCAGATGCCCCAGCGCCTGAAGCCCGCCTTCTGGCCCTCCACCTGCTCGAGGGCATAGGCGTGGGCGCGGCGGCGCAGGTCGATCGGCGTGAGCGCGGAGCGCTCGGCGCTGGAGAGGCTCTGCAGCACCTTGAGCTCGATCGGCAGCCCATGGCAATCCCAGCCCGGTACGAAGCGGGCCCGCCGGCCGCGAAGCAGGGCGTACTTGTTGAGGATGTCCTTGAGGATCTTGTTGAGGGCATGGCCCACATGCAGGGGCCCATTGGCGTAGGGAGGGCCGTCGTGGAGGGTGAACACCTCGCCGGGATTGCCGCGGCTCAACCGCTGGTAGAGGTCAAGCTCCGCCCAGAACGCCTGCAGCTCCGGCTCACGGGTTTTGGCGTTCGCCCGCATCGAGAAGGGCGTCTGCAGCAGGTTGAGGGTGTCCTTGTAGGAGACCGGGCTGACTGTCACGGCTCCGGAAGGGCGGCAAGGCCGAATTATCGACCCCAGCCCTCAGGGTCTGTCGTCGTCATCGGCCGTCGGCTCGGCGTCGGCTTCCCCAGCGGCTGCAGTGGCGTCAGCCGCTGGGCCCTGATCTGAATCCACCACTGGGGGAGCGTCTGGGCTCTGTGCACCGGCCTGCTCGATCAGCTGCTCGATTTCGGCGAACGACTCCACGGTGGTCACATTGGGGTCGCTGGCTTCGGGCTCGGGACGCACCCAGCGCTTGCTGCTGGCCTGGACCTTGGCGCTGGCTTCGCGCCGCTCTTTGAGCCAGGTGCTCAGGACCCCCAACTTGGATCCCGCCAGGCCGATCAGCCCCATCAGGGCGGCGCTCAGTTGCTGCAGGCTGGTGCGCCAGCGCTCCACGCCGGTGAGGCGTACCTGCTCCTCGCGACTGAGCTGGCGCCAGCGGCCCAGGCTCACCTCCGTGCTCAGCCGGCCGATCAGCAGGCCGCCGCAGAGCACGGCCAGCATCGGGGCCCCGCTGAGGCGCTCGGCGCTGGTGACCAGCACCAGGCCCAGCATCAGCACCAGGGCGCCCCAAACTGAATCGCGAGGGCGGCTGAGTTCGGGCACCAGCAGTGGCAGCAGCAACACCAGCAGACCGGCAAGAAGTGCCAGGGATCCACCGAGGGTGGCGAGCATGGCGGCGGAAGCGGCGGTGCGGCCATTCTGAGCCGCTCGATACAGTTGGCTCACGCCCACCTGGCGGAATTGGTAGACGCGCTGGTTTTAGGTACCAGTGGCTTCGGTCGTGGGGGTTCAAGTCCCCCGGTGGGCATCGCTGAATCAGCGCAGTTGCAGGGCCAGTGGTGCGAAGGCCACCAGGCCGCCGCCGAGGGCCAGAGCCACTGCCAGCCGGGTGGTGACGCTGCAGGGGAGACGGCGCAGCGCCAGCAGCGTGCCACCGCTCACCAGCAGCGAGCCCACGAAGGCCCCCAGCCACCAGGAGAGGGAGGTGTGATCGCTGGGGGCTTCCAACCCGTGCAGCATGGCGTGCACGGCCGCGGCGGCAGCCAC
Source organism: Cyanobium sp. CZS48M (assembly GCA_030373145.1). Taxonomy (GTDB): domain Bacteria; phylum Cyanobacteriota; class Cyanobacteriia; order PCC-6307; family Cyanobiaceae; genus Regnicoccus_A. The sequence continues at coordinate 126,044 of JAUCZK010000005.1, forward strand.
CAGGCCTCCCCAGAGGCTGAGCCGCGGGCTGGACCCCTGGCGCTCGGCCCAGAGGATTGAGCCGGCCACGGCGGAGATGGCCAGGGCCGCCAGCAGCTCCGCGAAGGGCAGGCTGCCGCCCATCGCTCCGAACACGCCACCGGCCACGGCGCCCGCCAGGGCCCAGAGCAGCAGGGTGGAGGAGATGGCGGCGGAGGCGGCGCCCACACCGATCAACAGCAGCAGGTGGTCGAGGCCTGTGAGGGGGTGCAGGAAGCCGGAGCCGATGCCCCCATGGGCGAAGCCATGGGCCTGGGCCGGCTGGGCGGCCAGGGCAAAGGCCACAGCGGCCAGGCCGCCATAGAGGGCGAGGGAGGTGGTGCTGGTGCTGGGAGCTCGGTTCATCGTGGGGGAACGGTCCGCGCCGGTGGGTTGGGGAACTGGGACGGCGAGCGTTCTGACTGAAGGGACGCCCAGGGGGGAACCCAATCACAGCTGCGGGACAGTGCCGGATTTGGCGGGGCCCGCAGGGCCCAACAACACCGGTCTTTCCTCGTTGCCTCCAGGGTGTGAACCACTGGAACCGTCGGTCGCATTCTGAACCTTGCTGGCCGGCCTGGCTGTTCATGGCCTGATCGGCCTGTGGGCCGGCGTCTGCCGTGTTCGCTGGCACTGACCTTGGCCATGCAGCGCACAGTCGCCAACGGGCTTGCTGCCTAGCTTCCGAGCCATGGATACGTCTTTGCCTACCGCTCACGGCGCCGCCCCTGAGCTGATCCCGTTGCTCCCCCTCGGGGTCTGCATCGATGAGCCCTGGGCGTCGGGGCAACGCAAGCGCTACCTGGCCAGCCTGGACCCGGCCCTCGGCGCCGCTCAGGCTTCCACCCCCGCAGGGCTGGAGGCCAACCGCTGACGGCCCTCCGCCGTTGCCTGGATCGGTGCCTCGATCAGGGTTCGGGCCACGAAGGGTGAGGTCATCGCCCGCAGCAGGGCGCTGTAGTTGAGATCGAAGCCCAGTTCCGCTCCCACCGCCACGGCCACGGAGCCGGTGTCGAGCACCAGATGGTCACTGCTGGTCCCCAGCAGGGTCATGCCTGCGGGCAGCGTGAGGCCTGCGGCATCGACATCCTGAAGGCCCAGGGCCAGCAGCGCCCGCCAGCGCTCGCCCCGATCAACCCGGGCGGGCGGGGCGCCGAAGGCCCCCTGCTGGCACTGGCCCCAGGGCAGGGTGGGTTTGAGATTGGCTTCGATCACCTCGGCCACCAGGCGGAAGGCATCGGTGCGCAGACCAGGAATCGGGCGGCGCTGCAGCGGTTCGCGGCCCAGCAGGATCGCCTCGCCAAGGCGCAGATTGTTGATCCTCCCCGGCGTCCCCCCGGCAAACAGCCAGGGGAGATTGGCGGAGTTTCCGCCCGACACCAGCGGCAGCACGAGGCCGAAGCGGTTCTCCAGGCCCGTGGCCAACGACGAGAGCTGGGCCATCGAGGCCTGGGAGGGCACCACGCCGTTCTGACAGGCCAGGTTGGCGCCGATGCCGATCAGGTCCAGGCCGGGCAGGCGCAGCAGGCCCGCCGCAATCCCCTCCAGCCGCTCCGGCAGGATCCCCTCGCGCAGATCGCCCAGCTCCACCATCAGCACCACACCGTGGCGATGGTCCTGATCGATCGCCGCCGCCGAGAGCAGGTCCAGCACCGCCGGCTCGGTGTTCAGGCTGATGTCGGCCTGGGCCACCACCTGGGCCACCTGGCTGGGCATAGGCGAGCGGATCAGGGTCAGTGGCAGGGTCAGGCCGCTGCGCCGTAGGGCCGCCAGGGTTTCGATGCGCGGCTCGCCGATCCCACTCACGCCGGCCGCCGCCAGCACCGCCGCCACCTGGGGCAGCCCCAGGGTTGCTTTGGTGACGGCCGTGAGGGACAGCCCCCTGGCGGTGAGGCGAGCCACCAGGCTGCGGGCGTTGTGGGCGATGCGATCGAGGTGGATCTCCAGCCTCGGGGCGCTCAAGAGCCGAGGCGGGCGGCTGTGGGTTGCAGTTCGGGGAAGGCGCCGACCACCATGTCCACCAGGCGTTGCGGGGAGCGCTTGAGGGCATCGGTGGCGGGCAGACCCAGCTCGATCCCGTAGAGGGCGATCGCTGCGGTCACTTCCGCTTCGCCCATGCCTTCGTGGTTGAGGCAGAGACCGATCACCCGTGTGGAGGCGAAGGTCTCGATCAGGGCGATCTCGCTGGCCGGCGTTGGCATCGGGATCTGGGGGAAATCGCTCAGCCAGTGGCGCATCGGCGCGTGCTGCAGGAGCACGGCCTGGGGTTGCGATCCCCGCAGGATGTAGGCCGAACTGAGGTAGGCCGGGTGACTGAGCGCCCCTTGGCCTTCGATCACGATCACCTCGGGATGCTCCGCCTCCCAGGCCTCCACCACCGCGGCCTCCACTTCGCCGGAGGCGTACTGGCAGGGAATCGCATCGAGGGCGAGGCCATGGCGGGCCCCCTGCATCAGTCCGGTCTGGCCGGTGCCCACCATCACCGCCTTGATGCCGGCGTCGTTGAGGGCCCGGGTGAGGATCACGGCCGTGGTGCGTTTCCCCACCGCCCCATCGGTGCCGAGCACGGCGATGCGGCGGCAGGGCAGAGAGGAGATGCGGCCGCTGAACATGCGCAGATCGCTCAGGCTCGGTGGCCGCCGGATGTCGCTGATGCTGACGTGGTGATCCGCCGCCGCCCTGGCGAATTCGGCATCGTCGTTGAGAAATTCGTGCAGCCCATTGATCAGATGCAAGCCGGTGCGGATGGCGCTGAGCAACACGTGCTTCTGCTCAGGTATGAGCCTGCCGCTGGCCGGAGCCATGCCGACGATCATCAGATCGGCCTGCCCCCCGCACTGGGCCAGGGCCTCGCTCAGATTGGCGCAGACGGGAATGCCCCGGGCCACGCCATCGAGCACCATGCCGGCATCGTTGCCGGCCATCTGGCTGTCGATCACCGCCAGAATGCGGTAGGTCTCTGAATGGCGCACCAGGCCATTGGCGGTTTTGCCGTCAATGCGGCCGAAGTTGCCTTCGCAATAAATGATCGCCGTGGGATTCGGCGGCAGGCCAACTCCCGCTCGTTGAGCGTTGGTCATTCGATGGCATTCCTGATATCGGGCTCAGAGGAGGCGACCGAATGGTCCGCTCGGACCAGATCGAAGCGGGGATACCAGCGGTCTCCGCTAAGTGGGGCGAGCGGCTCCAGCCTAGGGCGGCCCTCAGAGCAGCGGCTCAGCCCTTCCAGCCGGCCAGGCGTGAGGCCGCAGCGGAGCGGGCCAGGGCGCGGGCCGCCGGCAGAGCCGGCCCCAGGCAGAGGGAGCTGAAGGGCGGCAGGCAACGGCTGCGCAGCCAGGCCCCCCAGCGGAATTCATGGAAGGGGATCAGCGGTGCCGGCGCGATCACCCGCTCCTGCTTCAGCTTCCAGACCAGGCTGCGGTAGGGGTCGTCTTCGAGCTTCAGCAGGCTCCGGGGCAGCCGCTCGGGCGGCCAGGGGCCCTGGCCGCGGCCGTCGTACAGGTAGAGCCAGCCACGCTCGGCCAACGCCTCCAGCACCAGCTGCGGGTGGTCGTGGGGCAGTTGCAGCACCACATAACCGAAGGCGGTGGCCTCGGGCTCGATCTCCAGCAGGCTGCGCAGGCGGTGATGGCGGTCCACCATCCAGTGCACGCCGGACCGGGCCCGCACCAGGGGCACAGGTTTGCGCCTGAGGTAGCGCCGCCGTTCCTTGCGCGACTCAGCGGCGAACTCAGTCTGGCGCTGGCGGATCTCGGCCAGACCGATGCAGAGCTGCGTGGGCCGAAGCTCGGCCACCGCCACCTCCACCAGGCTGCCTGGCCCCTCAGGTGGCGGCGGCAGGGGGTCGTAGGGGGGGAGTGGCAGCACCATGGCGGCGATGGCTCAGCGCAGCTGATCGCGCTTCAGGTGAACCCGGATCAGCTTTTCATCCATCAGACCCAGCCGGGCCGTGGGGGCTTCGTTGCAACGGTTGAACAGCTCCACCAAGGCAGCGGCTGAGAAGCTGTGCCCCCGCTCCTGGGCCAGCCGCTCCACGTCCTCGGCTGACTCCACCAGATTCAGCGCATCGCGCAGCTCCCCGTCGGAGTTGATTTGGGCGAGGAAGGCAAAGATGTCGTCGCGGTCCTGGCTCATGACCTGCAGTGGATACGGCCGTTCCACTCTCCACCCCGGCAGGCGGCTGACCGCCCGACGGTCGGAGCGTTCTCCTGCCAGGTCAGTCTGCGGTTGGGACAGGCTGCGGTAAGGACAGGCTGCTCCCGAGAGTGAATCCAGATCTTGAAGCAAGCTTAACCAGGCCATAAATTGTCCGGGGTGGGCTCGTTGCTATGCAGGAATTGCTCCCCTTTGGCGCTTGTGATGACCTTCGCGAAGAAGGCCTTTGTCTTCAGTGTTCTGACCGCACTCGGTGCTGGTGCAGCAGCTACGGCTCAAAACACTCTCAACGGTGCGGGAGCCACCTTCCCCGCTCCCTTCTACCAACGGGCCTTCTCTGATCTGGCCAGTGGCGGTGGCCCTCAGGTCAACTACCAGTCGGTGGGCTCCGGAGCCGGCGTGCGCCAGTTCATTGCCGGCACGGTTGATTTCGGCGCCACCGATGAACCGATCAGCTCCGCCGATGCCGCCAAGGTGAAGCGGGGTGTCGTGCAACTTCCCACGGTGGGAGGCACGATTGCCATCGCTTACAACAAGCCGGGTTGTGCTCTCAAGCTCACCCAGAAGCAGGCGGCTGAGATCTTTCTGGGGGTGATCAGCGACTGGAAGCAACTCAAGTGTGCCCCCGGCAAGATCACCGTGGTGCATCGCTCCGATGGCTCCGGCACCACCTTCGCGTTCACCAACTCCCTCTCCGCCTTCTCGCCGGCCTGGAAGAGCAAGGTGGGTGAGGGCAAATCGGTGAAGTGGCCCGTGGGTGTGGGCGGCAAGGGTAATGAGGGCGTGGCCGGTGTGGTTCAGAACACTCCGGGCTCCATCGGCTACCTCAACCAGGCCTACGTCAAGGGATCGATCAAGGCGGCAGCCCTGCAGAATAAGGCGGGCAAGTTCGTGATGCCCAACCTGAAGAGTGGTGCGGCGGCCCTGAACAACATCCGCCTCAACGCCAGCCTCGCCGGCGAAGATCCCAATCCCGCCGGTGCTGACAGCTACCCCATCTCCACCCTCACCTGGGTGCTGGCGTACAAGAGCGGCAATGGTGCCAAGGCCCCGCGCATTCGCCAGGCGATTACCTTCCTGCTGAGCCCCAAGGCCCAGGGCAAAGCCGATGACCTCGGTTATGTCCCCCTGCGCGGCACGGTGCTCAATTCGGCCAAGAAGGCCGTGGGCAACATCGGCTCCTGAGGCGATGGCCCCTTGGGGCCCGGGGGGCGGTGAATCCTTAGTCAAGGGTTAACCGCCCCCTTCTCTTGTCTTTGCTTGCCTGTCGGTCTTCGTCCATACACTCCGTGGTGTCAGCGGAGATAGGCCATGGTTTCAACTCCATTTCGCGATGCGGGCCGCAGCGATGCGATCCGTGAGGTGCTGGAAACCAGTTACCGGCAGCGGCAGCTCCTGCACATCGGCGCCGGCAGCGCGGTTCCGCTGCTGAAGAACACCATCTGGCTGGTGGTGCGCGGCATGGTCAAACTCGAAGCTGTCACCATCCACGGCGATCCGCTGCTGCTCGGCCTGGCCGGCCCGAATGAGCCCTTCGGTGAACCCCTCACCAACGTGCAGGCCTATGAGGCCTGCACCCTCACCGATTCCGACCTGCTCTGCCTCTCCTGCGCCGAGATCGAGCAGGCGCCCCATCTGGCCATGGCGGTGATGCAGGCCGTGATCAGCCGCCACCGCCAGGCGGAAACCCTGCTCTCCCTGCTGGGGCTGCGGCGGGTGGAGGAGCGGGTGCGCGGCTTCCTGGAACTGCTGGCCCAGGACTACGGCCAGGCCTGCGAAGACGGTCTGCGCCTCAACCTGCGCCTCACCCATCAGGAGCTGGCCAGTGCCCTCTCCACCACCCGCGTCACGGTCACGCGGGTGATCGGTCTGCTGCGCGATGAGGGCTGGCTCAAGATCGATGGCCAGCGCCATCTGGTGATCAGCCACCTGCCTCGGATGGCCTAATTTGAGTGTTCAGCTCGCGGGCCCGGACGATCCCATGCCCCGCCTGCTCATCGTTGATGACGACGACGGCATCCGCCACACGCTTGAAGAGGCACTGGCACAGGAGGGATTTGAGGTGGCCTGCGCCGCCGATGGTCGGCAGGCGATTCAGCAGATTGATGCGTCCCAGCGCCAGGGTTCAGCCAGCTTCGATCTGGTGCTGCTGGATCTGATGCTGCCTGGGGTCGGCGGCCTTGATGTGTGCCGTCATCTGCGCCGCGGTGATGCCCACACGCCGATCCTGATGGTGAGCGCCCGCGACACGGAAACGGATCGGGTGCTGGGGCTGGAGCTGGGCGCCGACGACTACCTGGTCAAGCCATTCGGACTGCGCGAGCTGGTAGCCCGCTGCCGCGCCCTGCTGCGCCGCAGCCAGCAGACCCTGGAGCGCTTCCCTGTCGGCGAGATCATTCACCACGGGGAGCTGAGTCTTTTTCCCGATGAGTTCCGCATCGCGCGCGCGGGGGCAACGGTGAACCTCTCCCCGAAGGAATACCGGCTGGCGGAGTTCTTCATGCAGAACCCGGGCCGCGTCTGGAGCCGCAACCAGTTGATCGATCAGGTCTGGGGCACCGACTACGTGGTCGACACCAAGACCGTGGATGTGCACATCCGCTGGCTGCGGGAGAAGCTCGAGGCCAATCCCTCAGCGCCCGAGCACATCCTCACGGTGCGGGGCTTCGGCTACCGCTTCGGTTGAGCCCGGGGCCATGATCCTGCTGCTGGCCCTGGGCCTTGGCGTGCTGCTCGGCTGGCTGATCGCCCGGGGCCGTGGTCCCCGCTGGGGACGGGCCGAGGCCGATAAGAGCAGCACCAGGCCGCTGCTGCCGGGGCTGGGGCGGCTGCAGTTGCTGGCCTGGCTGGAGGGGGCACCCCAGGGCTGGCTGGTGCTCGACGCTCAGCAGCGCATCCAGGCGATTAACCCGCGGGCGGAGCGCCTGCTGCAGCTCCCCGCCGATCGACTGGTGCGGGGGGAGCCCCTGCGCGCCGTGATTCAGCAGATGGATCTCGAGGAGGCGATCCGGCTGGTGGGTCGCCGCGGCCGGCCCCAGCGGCTGGAGTGGTGGCAGGGCAACGAGCCGCTGGAGGCCGTGCTGCTGGCGGGTGGTGAGGGCTGGGTGGCGCTGTGGATCAACAGCCGGCGATCCCTGGAATCCCAGCTGGATCAGCAGAGCCGCTGGGTGAGTGACGTGGCCCACGAGCTCAAGACTCCCCTCACCGCACTGATGCTGGTGGGGGAGCGCCTGGCGACGGAGACAGGCAAAGAGGCTGCCACCACTGGCGCCAGCCGTGCTGGCAGCAGCAGTGCTGTGCTGGTGGATCGCCTGCAGCGGGAGCTCAAGCGGCTGCAGGAGTTGGTGGGCGATCTGCTGGAGCTCTCCCGCCTGGAGAACAGCCTTCCGTTGGATGAGCGCCGCTACGAGGTGCTCGACCTCTGGGAGCTGGCCGATGAGGCCTGGAGCAGCCTCAGGCCCCTCGCCGAAAGCCGTGGCGTCCGGCTGATCACCGGCCAGCGCCAGGCCAGCCTGCTCTGGGCCGATGCCTCACGGCTGCACCGTGCCCTGCTGAACCTGTTTGAAAATGCCCTGCGCTACAGCCCCGATGGAGGGGTGGTGGAGCTGAGCGTGGGCAGCAGCGGTCTCTGGTGGGAGCTGGAGGTGCGCGACCACGGACCTGGCCTCAGCCAGCAGGACCTGGCCCATCTGTTCGAGCGCTTCTACCGGGGTGATCCATCGCGGGTGCGCAGCCAGCAGGCCGGCAGTGGCCTGGGTCTGGCGATCGTGCAACAGATCGCCCTCACCCATGGGGGCCGGGTGCAGGCCCGCAACCATCCCGACGGCGGCGCCGCGATTGAGCTGGTGCTGCCGAAGGGGGTCTGAGTGGCTTCAGGGGCAGACTTTGGCGGGAGTGCCGCAGTGGGCCAGCAGCCCCGCCTGCTTGAGCACCTTGAGGTGAAACGAAAGCTTCGACTGGGCCAGGCCCAGGTCGGTGACCAGATCACAGACGCAGCGCTCTCAGCCGGCCAGGGACTGGATCACCTGCAGGCGCAGAGGATCTCCGAGGGCCTTGAGCAGGGCGCGGGTCTGATCGGCGTGAAGGGGGTGAACGGGCCACAGCCATGGGATCGATCCAGGCCAAGACACCATTCATTGATGGAACAGTGGCCGGCCCAATGGCTCCTGAGCGGTCGTGGGGTGTTCCAGGGGTTGATCAACTCCACACCGCGATCAGCGCGGATCGTCAGGCTTGACCTTGGTGGTCGCCTGGCAAGCATCGCACCCCGAGCAGACATGGCTAATGCGGCCGGCCTGCCTGTGGGCCGCGTGTCTGCTGGTGGGCCTCTCCTGGCTGGTGAGCCTGCGCTTGCCCGTGCTGGCCCGGCAGCAGCCTGGCTGGTGCCCGTAAGGTGGGGAGCCGTTTGTTGAGGCGTGGTCTGCGGCGATGACCCAAGTGTTGGCCCTGTCGCCGGAACCTGCCATCGATGCTTCGCCCTCAGGCGCCTCCATGCGCTCGGTGCCGAAGGAGTTCCTCGATCCCCCCGCGGCCTGGAACCCCACCGTGGGTCTGTTTCTTGGCGGCTACGGGCTGGCGGCGCTCACCATCTGGGGCTGGTTCGTGCCCCAGTGGCCGCTGCCGCTGCTGCTGGGGCTGGGTTTCCTGGCCCTGCACCTGGAGGGCACCGTGATCCACGACGCCTGCCACAACGCCGCCCACCCCAGCCGCTTCTGGAATGCGGTGATGGGCCATGGCGCCGCGCTGCTGCTGGGCTTCAGCTTCCCGGTGTTCACCCGGGTGCATCTGCAGCACCACGCCCACGTCAATGATCCCAAGCGCGACCCCGATCACATCGTCTCTACCTTCGGGCCGCTGTGGCTGATCGCACCGCGCTTCTTTTATCACGAAGTTTTCTTTTTCCGCCATCGCCTCTGGCGCAAATGGGAGCTGTTGGAGTGGGGTGTGGCCCGCGCGATTTTCATCTCGATTGTGCTGGCCGCCTTCAAATTCAACTTTGAGTCGTTCATCTTCAACTGCTGGTTTGCGCCAGCTCTGATGGTGGGCGTCACCCTCGGGCTGTTCTTTGATTACCTGCCCCACCGCCCGTTCAAGTCGCGCAACCGCTGGCATAACGCCAGGGTCTATCCCAGTCGGCTGATGAACTGGCTGATCATGGGGCAGAACTACCACCTGATCCATCACCTCTGGCCGTCCATTCCCTGGTTTGAGTATCAACCGGCCTACCGGGCCACCAAACCACTACTGGAAGCCAAGGGGTCGCCCCAGCGTTTGGGGCTATTCGAAACCTCCCACGACGGCATCAACTTCCTCTACGACATCTTCCTGGGCATCCGCAGCCACAAGCGCCGCCGCAGCCGCCTGCGTCCGATCGCCGCGCTAATGCCCACGGCCCGTTCCCGCCGCCATCTGCTCTCGCTGCTGCACCGCACCGCTGTCTCACCGGTGCAGCGCTCCTCCGCCGGCTGATCCCAGGCAGCCAGTCCGCTTTAGCTGGTGAGGATCTGGGGAACCCGGAAGAAATCGCCCTCGCGCTGGGGGGCCAGCTCCAGCAATTGCTCGCGCACGGGCGTTGGCTCCACCGCATCGCCGCGGGTCACATTGACCACCTCCACCGCCCGGGTGGTGGGGGGAACCCCCTCGGTGTCCACCTGCTCCAGGTGCGCCACGTACTCGAGGATCCGCTCCAGCTGGCCGGTGTAGGTGGCGATCTTGGCCTCAGGCAGGTCCAGGCGAGCCAGCTGGGCCACCTTGCGCACGTCGTCGGAGGAAATCTTGCCCATCGAGGCTCTGCCGCTCGTCTGGGCTGAACCTAGCGGCAGCAGCCCAGACGCCCCCGGCTTCATTCGCTCAGGAAGGTCTCCAGATCGCCGCTGAGGGCCTCGGCCGCCAGCTCCAGGAAGCGTTGGCCGTCCTCGGCGCTGGCGAGGAAGGGGTCGGAGCCCATGCGCCCGTCCGGGTGGCGGCGGCGGAAATCCTCGGGGCCATGGATTGGCCCGGCGGGAGCCGGCTCCGGCAGGGGCCGCTGCTTGGCCACCAGGCTCGGCTCCAGGTGCAGGGTGAGGGCGATTTCACTGGGGGTGGCGTGGTGCCCCTCGCGCTTGCCGTAGCGCTCCCGCGCCTCGCGCATCACCGGACCGGCCATGAACCAGTTGGCCAGTTGACAGCGCAGCCCCGGCGCCGCCGCCAGGCCCCTGCTGGCGGCCGTGGCGTAGGCCTCGGCAAAGGCGGCGCGGGTGGTGGCGATGTTGCCGCCATGGCCGTTGATCACGAAGATCCGCTCGAAGCCATGGCGGGCCAGCGAGAGCACCACGTCGTGGATCACGGCCAGCAGCGTTGAGGGCTGCAGGCTGATGGTGCCCGCGAAGCCCAGGTGGTGCTCGGCCATGCCGAAGGCCTGGGCGGGGGTGACCAGCACACCGGTGCGGCGCCCCACCTCCAGGGCCACCGCTTCGGCGGTGAGGGCATCGGTGCCGATGGCGCCGGTGGGGCCGTGCTGCTCGGTGGAGCCCAGGGGCACGATCACCCCCTTGCAGCCCCGCAGATACTCCTCCACCTCAGGCCAGCTGCGCAGCTGCAGCCGGATCTCCTCCACGCGCTGGGCGGGACCCGGCAGCGGACTGCCGGCCGGCGCGGTGGTCAGGGGCGAGGAGATCGTCACCGGGGCAGCTCGGCGACGGGGCCGAAACGAGGGATCCCCTGAAGTATCCCTAGGATCAGAGGCATCCGGGCCCCGATCCGCACTCGGCCCACTGGAGCCGGAATTCAGAATGCTGCACCGCAAGCTGGATCAGTTCTGCAGCGAGAAGCGACCGGTGTGGGTGTTCCTGCGTGATCAGCAGCGCTGGATCGAGCAGGCCCTGGTGGTGGAGATCGCCGGTGATCTGGTCACCCTGCGCTACGACGAACAGGACGACGACGAGCTGCACAGCTGGGAGGAGAGCGTGCGTCTCGACTCGATCGGCGCGGTGAGCACCCGCCTGGCTTTCTTCAGCCGCACGGCCAGGGCCGAGGATCTTGAAACCGCCGAAGACTGCCCCGAATCGGAGCAGCTGCGTCGCCAGGGTTGAGCCCAGCGACACTCAAGCCCCTGGAGTTCAGTGGGCGGTGCCGTTGCCGTCGTAGTCGTCGCTGTCGTAATACCCACCACGGGTGCCGAAGTAGAGGGTTGTCAAGCAGAACAGACCGCTGCCGAGCAGCAGCACGGTGCCGAGATTGAAGCCGGAGAGAGCGTTGGACACGAAACAGACGCGAGGGAGTGCCAGGGACCGACCCGTTGAAGGAGCGGTGAAACCCAGTCTGGCGGCTTCCGCCAGCGGGCCCGCCCCTGGGGCCACCCCTGGAGCTGGGGGTGTCGATCCGCTGACGCCCGCCTTCTTTGCGCGGGGCGCTCATCTGGTGGGTCCGGATCTGGTGGGCTGCCAGCTGCTGCGCCGCTTCGAGGATGGGCGCTGGCTCCGGGGCCTGGTGGTGGAGACCGAGGCCTACTGCCAGAGCGAGCCCGCCTGCCATGGCCACCGCCGCCGCTCCCCCTCCAACGAAACCCTGTTCGGCCCGCCGGGGCGCTTCTACGTTTACGTCAGTCATGGCATCCATCACTGCGTGAATGTGGTCACCGACCGTGAGGGCTGGGCCAACGGTGTCCTGCTGAGGGCCGTGGCCCTGGAGGGTGAGCCCGAACGCACCGCCGCTGGCCCCGCCCTGCTGGCGCGCCGCTTCGGCCTCGATCGCCGCCACGACAGCCAGCCCCTGGATGGCACCTGTGGGGTGTGGCTGGCGCCGCGGCCGCCGGCCTTGCTGGCCTGGTGGCAGCAGCAGGAGATGCAGGGCCAGGCTCCACTGGTCACCACCACCCGCATCGGCATCAGCCAGGCGCTGGAGCTGCCCTGGCGCTGGTACCTCAGGGCCAGCCGCAGCGTCAGCCGCCGGGCCCGCGGCGACCGCACCTGGGCCCGCGGTCTGGCCCTGGAGCCAGCCGCCGTGCTGCCTGCGGCGGCAGCAGCGGAGCTGGAGCCGTGAGCGGCTGGTCCCACCGGCACCTGATCGATCTGGCGGCCTTCAGCCTCGAGGATTTCGCCACCGTGCTGGAGCTGGCCCAGCGCTTTCGGGTGATGCCCGTGAGTGGCTCCCGCAAGCTGCCCGCCCTGCAGGGCCGGCAGGTCACCAGTCTCTTCTTTGAGCCCAGCACCCGCACCCGCAGCAGCTTCGAGCTGGCGGCCCGCCGCCTCTCCGCCGATGTGCAGAGCTTTTCCCCCTCCTCCAGCTCCCTGAGCAAAGGGGAGAGCCTGCTGGACACCGCCCTCACCTACGTGGCCATGGGCGCCGATGTGCTGGTGGTGCGCCACCGCTGCGCCGGTGTTCCGGCGGCCCTGGCCCGCGACCTCGACCGTGAACGCCGCAGCGGCGGCCGGCCGGTGGCGGTGCTCAACGGCGGAGATGGACTGCACAGCCACCCCAGCCAGGGGCTGCTGGATCTGTTCACCCTCGCCCGCCATTTCGCCCCGGAGCAGCCCACACCGGCGGCGCTGAGCGGCCGAACGATCGTGATCGTCGGCGATGTGCTGCATTCGCGCGTGGCGCGCTCCAACCTCTGGGCGCTCACTGCCTGCGGAGCCCATGTGGTGCTCTGTGCCCCGCTCACGCTGTTGCCCGAGGCCTTCACCCAGTTCGTTGCGGCCCCGCCCCCAGGTCAGGCCATGGATCCGGTGGCGCAGCGCGGCACGATCCGGATCGAGCGGCAGCTGGAGCGGGCCCTGCCGGGGGCCGATGCCGTGATGACCCTGCGGCTGCAGCGGGAGCGGATGCACCAGCACCTGCTCACCAGCCTGGAGAGCTACCACCGCCGCTTCGGCCTCAGCCAGGCCCGCCTGGAGCTGTGCGGGGCCTCAGTGCCGGTGTTGCACCCGGGCCCAGTCAACCGCGGGGTGGAGATGAGCGGCGACCTGCTGGATGACCCCGAGCGCTGCCTGGTGGCCGAGCAGGTGCGCAATGGCATCCCCATGCGCATGGCCCTGCTCTACCTGCTGGCCGCCCGCAGTGACGAGCTCAGAGAAGCTTGAAGCCCTCCTGCAGCAGGCCGTAGAGCAGGCCGATGCGCCCTGCGTCCACCAGCTGCAGGGTGAGACGGTCCTGGGGACGCTGCATCAGAAAGCGGCGACAGCGGATGGAGAGTTCGATCGGCACCACGCAAACCAGGGCTGCCAGGGGATCGAGGTAAGAGAGGGCTCCGGTGAGCATCCCCACAGCCCCGCCGAAGAAGAAGGCCCCCAGGCCGGTGATCAGCACCAGCGAGAGCCGCCGCCAGGGATTCTCCGCCCACTGGCGCAGGCGCTCCCCCAGCAGAGCCACCTGACGATGCAACCGGGTCTGCTGCAGGCGGATCACCAAGGGGCCGATGGAAGAACGTGGGGGCCGTTGCTTGGGGCTAGTGGCAGGGGCAACTGGCTGGGACAACTGAAGTGGGCTGGATATTCCCTACAGGGTGCTGAACAGCCGACTGCCGCAGGTTTACACCGTTTCAGAGCGCCGTGCCAGTCGGGCGCCGCAGTTCAGCTTTCGCTGTCCTTGTTCTTGCGCGAGCCTTTGCCTTCCAGCAGCTCCAGCAGCGCCTCCATCTGGGCCATCACCCCACGCACCTCACCGGCCTCCGGCAGCAGGCCGTCTTCCATCACCCCCTGGTGCATCTCGCGGAGTTCCTGGCGGATGTAGCGCAGGTGACTCACCACCTGCTCGCGCTTGGATTGCGACATGGATGGGGCATCCTGTAATGCCCTCTCTTTTACCTGATGGCCGGCCTTGGTGGCCCCATCCAGGCCACAACGCCCGGCCCCACTGGGCCCGAGCCGATCAGGAGCCCCGCAAACAGCCGCTGGACAGACCGCCTATTTCTCGCCGAAGCGGGCCTTGGCGGCGGTGTAGAAGTCGAGGTCGATGCTGCTGAGGGAGGCCTCAAGCGCCAGGCTTTCGATGCGGCGACGCACCGCAGGGCGCACGAAGAAAGGCACTTCCTTCAGCTTGGCCTCAGCGCTTGAGCTCCAATCCATGGGCTTTGGTTTCGGTCTCGGACTTGCTCAGACCAGCCAAGGTAATGGGATCACGCCAGCTTGCGCTGAAATTGTTGAGATCACCCTTGCACAATTTCTGGACAACCTTTCACCAGCAGGCCCCACTGGCAAGCATTCTTGCCAGTGGGGCCAAGAGCTGTTACGAGAGCCGTTGGGACAACCTTGGCTGTTGGAAGTTCCCAATCGATGATCATTGACTTGAATCCCAGCTGTCGCGAGTAAAGACCCATCCTGAGGCCCGAGCCACAGATCCCGATCTCCGCACATGACCGATGAGAATTGTGACATCCCTGGAATTAGTTGGGCCATGTTGAGTTGACCCACTCTGATTCGCTGAACTTGTCACCATGTCGATGGAGCATGGTGGAGATCTGCATGTGCCTTTCGGTTGAAATTGAAAAACCCCGACTAGTCACCAATAGGCTAGCTTCGTCTTTTGGTGATAGGGTGGCAGAATATTTCTAGAAAGATAATTGTGTTGACAGGTCTTGGTTTGACCGCGAGCCACTTCCTGGGCTGGGATACTTGGCTTCTCCCTGGAGTTGTGCTTCAGGCTGAGTAGATGCTGCCCGATCTTGCGCGCCCAAGAATCGCCCGAGCAAAGCTGGATTGACCTTAAGAGTTGTTTCCGGCGTCCTAGTTCTTGGGGCTTGGCATTAGGCTTGGAGATCATGCCAAGCTGGTGCCATGGCTTCTCCGACGGTTAACACGTTCGTCATTGCTCCAGATGGAGTAGCGGAGTTCTCCGATTTCGACGACAACATCTCGCTCTCATCGTTTTCCACCATTCTTGGCGTCAAGACCAGAATGTTGGCTGGGGCGGACAAAGTCGTCCTCTCCAATGTAATCAAGGGGGGCTGGGACAATCAGATTAACGGGAATCTTGGTGGGGATCTCTTCACGGCCGTTGCAGGTTCTCAGACCCGTGACTTGGTATTGGGCGGCGCTGACTCCGACACCCTTAGCGAGGTTGGCGCCACGGGGGGAGCAGACTGGCTGAACGGCAATTTGGGAAATGACATCATCCGTTCTGGGGGTGCTACCGCTGGTCAGTCGAACATCCTGCGCGGAGGAGCTGGTGATGACCAGCTCATTGGCGGAAGTTCTGATGACATCCTGGTTGGAGATTTTGGGAAAGATTCCTTGACCAGCTCGACTGGTAAGAATGTCTTCATGATGCGCACAGATGATGGCACTGTGCTTAACTTGCCAGGAATCCAGCAGAACGCCACCTCAAACGCTTCTGATTGCGACGTCATTGAGGATTACGCCGGCGGTTTCGACAGAATCGCCATAGCGGGAATCGCATCATTTTCGGATCTGACACTGACCCAGGTCGGCGCAGATGTCCTGATCTCAGCGTCGAGCTTCACGAACGGGACAACAGGAACGAGATTCATTGCAAGAGTGGTCACGGATACCGTTGCCAATCTCCAGGCGAACACTGCGGCTGGGTTGGGAATCATTATTGGCGCCCGCGCTGATAACTTCCTTGCCGACCTCACCCCTGACAATTTTCTCGTTAATTCGTCACCCGTCCTCTAGTCAAGAGCGGTCATTGTTCAGTCTCCAATGCGGCTATGCGAAACTCTTTGCGTAGCCCTTGGTGCATTTTGGTGATTTTTTGAGGGCTAAACTTGCGATCAAGCCGGAAGCCCAGGCAGTCCGATCATCATGATTGCGTTTATATTTGCCACCACGCAGGGCAAGCTCAGTTGTCGAGACTTGAAACGAGAAATTTACCAATTCAAATCGGTGGATCATTGATCGATTTGATCTGGGTACGAGCTTGCGCAATTTCAGCCGTCACTGAGTCTTTGCTTCTCCGCGCCAGTTTTCCGTAGTCACCATGGGGTTGGCTGCTCACTCGTTCTGGAGCAACGAGATGGAGAATAGGGGACTCGAACCCCTGACCTCTGCGGTGCGATCGCAGCGCTCTACCAGCTGAGCTAATTCCCCTAGGGGGTATCCCTGGGGGCAATTTATCACCGCTGATTCGCCGTTGATCGCCTCTGGATCCCCCCTCCTCGCCCAGGGGTGGGGCTGATGCGCTGAAATTGAGGGGTGCTTCGCTCCACTGGCCCCGTGTCCGCAACCCCGATCACGCCTGAGCGACTGGCTGCCTTCGATGAGGCGGCCATCGCCGAGCTGGCCCAGCGCCTGGATGACGACGACTACCCCAACCCCTTTGAAGCCCTGCAGGACTGGCACATGATCCGGGCCCTGGCCATCCACCGCCCTGAGCTGGCGCGCCCTTACGTGCATCTGGTGGATCAGGAACCCTTCGATGAGGAGTGAGCCCCTGGTCGGCTGCCGGATCCTGGTGGCCATCAGTGGCAGCATCGCCGCCGTCAAGTTGCCGGCTCTGGTCAGTGCCCTGGTCCAGCGCGGAGCCCAGGTTCGCTGTGTGCTCACCCCCAGTGCCGCCCGTCTGGTGAGCCCGGTGGCCCTGGCCAGCCTCAGCCGTTCCCCCTGCCACCTCGACGAGGACCAGTGGAGCCATCGAGCTCCTCGGCCCCTGCACGTGGAGCTGGCCGAGTGGGCCGAGCTGGTGCTGCTGGCTCCCCTGAGCGCCACCAGCCTGGCCCGCTGGGTGCAGGGCAGCGGCGACACCCTGCTGGCCAGCACCCTGCTGGCCACGGAAGCCCCGGTGCTGGCCGCCGCCGCCATGAACACGGCCATGTGGCGTTCCCCCGGTGTACGGCGCAACTGGCAGGACCTGCAGGGCTTCGAGCGGGTGCTGCCCCTGGGGCCCGCTGCCGGTCTGCTGGCCTGCGACCGCCAGGGGGCCGGCCGGATGGCCGATCCGCAGCAACTGTTGCTGGGGCTCGAAACCCTGCGGCTTCACGGCTGGCGCCGCGACTGGCGGGGGCGCCGGCTGCTGGTGAGCGCCGGCCCCACCCGCGAATGGCTGGATCCCGCCCGCTGCCTCACCAACCCCAGCAGTGGGCGGATGGGGGTGATGCTGGCCCAGGCCGCGCGGTTGAGGGGAGCTGAGGTCGACCTGGTGCACGGCCCCCTCAGCCTCGATCCGCTGCTGCTGGAGGGCCTGCACCTCCACCCCGCCGAGACCGGTGCGGCCATGGGGCAAGCCCTGGAGCAGCTGCAACCGTCGGCTGATGCGCTGGCCATGGCCGCGGCCGTGGCCGACCACGGCCGCAGCAGCCCCGAATCCCGGAAATTCAGCAAGCAGGATCTGCTCGCCAGCCTGGGCGCCGGGTGGTGTGAGCTGCCGGATCTGCTGGCCCAGCTGGTGGCCCGCCGCAGCCCCGGCCAGCGGATCCTGGGCTTTGCGGCCCAAACGGGTGATGTGTTGCCCCAGGCCCGCGCCAAGCGCCAGCGCAAGGGCTGCGATCTGCTCTTCGCCAATCCGATCGACCAACCGCAGGCCGGCTTCGGTGCGAGCGGCAACGAAGGCTGGCTGCTGGGCCCGGGGGAGCGGGAGCTGCGCATCGAGCCCGCCGGCAAGTTCGCCGTGGCCCATCAGCTCATCAGTGCCCTCGGGGCCCTGCTGGATCCGCTCAGGCCGCCAGCGGAGGCTCCTCGCGCAGGGCAGGCTGGTCGTCGCGCTGGAGCAGATCCATGAAGGTGCGCAGCTGCAGGCGCGGGATGTAGGGCCAGCCACCACTGCGCTCCATGTCCCTGAGCAGGGCGAAGAGGTGCTGGCGGTCCTCCGGCAGGCTGCGGCGGAAGGCGCCGTCCTGAATGGAGCGATGCAGGGTTTCCAGCTCCCGCAGCAGATTCAGCAGCACCTCGGGCTGCCCTTCGAGCCCTTCGGCGAGCTGGTGCAGGTCCTGAACCAGTGCCCCCATGGCCTGCAGGGGATCGTGAGGCTCGCGGGGAGCGTTGAAACCTTCGGTCATGACTGCCGTGTCGCGTCCCGCCCTACGGGTTGTTGAGAGCCGCAACATGGTATCGGGACTCGGGTTTTTCATCTGTAGGATCGCCGCTGGCGCACCCATCACCAAGGTTTCACCCTGCTTGTGCGGCTTCTCCCAATGAGTTTTCGACCCCTGCTGGCCCTTGTGCTGGCGCTCTGCCTAACGCTGGTCACAGCGTGCGGTGGCGGTGCCAAAGCCGTTGAACGGGCCAATGTCACCTACGACGACATCGTCAACACCGGCAAGGCCAACGACTGCCCGTCCCTTCCGGACTCGGCTCGCGGCTCCATCCCCCTGGATCCATCCCTCCGCTATCAGCTGCGTGAAATCTGCCTTCACCCCAGCGAAGTGTTCGTGAAGGGTGAACCGGCCAACAAACGCCAGGAGGCTCAGTTCGTGGCGGGCAAGATCCTCACCCGCTACACCTCCAGCCTTGATCAGGTCTATGGCGATCTCAAGATCGACGGCGACCAGCTCACCTTCAAAGAGCTGGGCGGCATCGATTTCCAGCCGATCACCGTTCTGCTCCCTGGTGGTGAGGAAGTGCCCTTCACCTTCTCCAGCAAGCAGCTGATCGCCAAGGCCGTTGGGTCCTCCATCAGCCCCAGCACTGATTTCGAAGGCCCCTACCGGACCCCCAGCTACCGCACCAGTAACTTCCTTGATCCCAAGGGCCGTGGCCTCACCACCGGCTACAGCAGTGCCGTCGGTCTGGTGCCCGCCGGTGACGACGAAGGCCTCAACAAGGAAAACGTCAAGCAGTACGTCGATGGCACCGGCACCATGAACCTCTCGATCACCAAGGTCGACAGCGTCACCGGTGAGTTCGCCGGCGTGTTCTCGGCGGTGCAGCCGTCCGACACCGACATGGGCGGCAAAGTTGCCGTTGATGTCAAGGTCACCGGCGAGCTCTACGGCCGCCTTGAGCAGGCCTGAGCCCAGCAGCCTTTGGTTGGTGCTGAAGCTTTGCCAAAAAGGGTCCCCTCGGGGATCCTTTTTTTGTGGCAATCTCATCCCCGGTGTTGCCGTGGAGCCACCCCGGTCACACGTCCTCGACGCCCGGTCTGGAACAATCGGCTCCATCTGCTGTTGGCCTCTCCATGACCACCGCCGCTCCCTCCGGACGCTCCAGCACCGGCTTGATCCCCCCCCACGGCGGCACGCTGGTGGATCTGATCGTGCCGGCGGAGCAGCGGGAGGCAG
>JAUCZK010000006.1 GCA_030373145.1 Cyanobium sp. CZS48M
CCTCCAGCCGCATCAGCTCCTGCACCTGGCGGCCCAGGGTGATCTCCTGCTCATGCGTCAGCAGCGGCACCCGGCCGATGTCTCGCAGGTAGGAGCGCACCAGGTCGCCATCCACCGGCGGCAGGGTGCGCACGGCGATGGGGGCCTGGCGAGGGCTCGCCTCGGGGACGGACTGGAGGGCGGCTGGGGGGCTGGAGAGGGCGGCGACCACGACGAGGGAACTTCTGAAGGTGTGTAAAGCCTAACCTGAAGAAGTGTGAAGGGCCTCTCAGGAATGGCATGAGTTCCGCCGAGCCCGGCCAGCTCAGGCCGGCATGCCCACGTGATTCAGCAGCCACGACGCCGTTTTCAGGTAGATGAACACCCCGGCCACGTCTGTGGCGGTGGTGATGAAGGGAGCCGACATCAGGGCTGGATCCAGGCCCAGCCGGTCGAACAGCAGCGGCAGCGAGGCGCCGGCCGTGGCCGCCAGGGTGGTGATGCAGACCAGGCTGATGCCGGCGGCGGTGGCCACCAGCATCCCCCCACCCACCTGCCAGGCCCAGGGCACCACCACGATCACCAGCAGCAGCCCCAGCAACAATCCTGAGAGCGCTTCACGGCCCACGGTGCGCCACAGCCCCAGTGCCTGGATGCGCTGGGTGCTGAGGCCGCGGATCACCACCGTGGAGCTCTGGGCGCCGACGTTGCCGCCGGTGCCGATCAGCAGCGGGATGAAGGCCGCCAGCCGCACCACCTCCTGGAGCACCCCTTCCTCGGAGGCGATCACCGCCGAGGTGCCGGTGTTGGCCACCAGCAGCACCAGCAGCCACACCACCCGGCGGCGGGCCACGGTGAAGAGGTTGCTCTGGAAGTAGTCGTCCTCATCGCCGGCCTGTACGGCGCCGGCGGCGTAGAGGTCGCGGGTGGCCTCCTGCTGGATCACGTCGATCACGTCGTCGACGGTGACGATCCCCACCAGCCGCTGCTCGAGATCCACCACCGGCACGGCCAGAAAGTCGTAGCGCTGGATGATGCGGGCCACCTCCTCCTGATCAGCGGTGGTGGTCACGTTCACCACTTCCCGCGTCATCACATCGCCGATGCGGTCCTCAGGATCGGCCGTGACCAGGTCGCGCAGCGAGAGGATGCCGGTGAGATGGCGCGAGGCGTCGGTGACGTAGAGGCTGTAGACGGTTTCGGTGTCGCGGGCGCGGCGGCGCACGATGTCGAGAGCCTGGGCAGCGCTGTGGAACTCCTTGAGATCGATGAATTCGGTCGTCATCAGACGGCCGGCGGTTTCGGGCTGGTAGCCCAGCAGCTGGGCCGTCACGCGCCGTTCGGCCGGGCTCAGCTCCACCAGCAGCCGGCGCACCACCTTGGCGGGCAGCTCGTCGAACAGCCGCACCCGATCATCGGGTGACATCTCCTCCACCAGCTCCAGCACCTCACCGGAGCGCAGCCGCTCCAGCAGCAGTTGCTGCACCGGCTGATCGAGGTACTCGTAGACCTCAATGGCCTCGTCCTTGGCCAGCAGGCGGAAAGCCAGGGCCTGCAGGGTCTGGGGCAGGGCGCCGATGGCCTCAGCGCAGTCGACGGGCTGAACCGGCTCCAGCAGCAGCTTGACGCCGGCGTAATTGCCCGCGTTGAGCAGGGCCTGCAACTGCCGCGCCACCACTTCGGCCACGGGCAGCCGGCCGCTGCTGGCCAGCCCTGCAGTGGAGGCGCCGCCGCCGCTGGTGCCCTCGCTCATCGGCCTGAAGGATCGCGGCTTCCCGAGTGTATGGGCGAAGGCCCATCGCGGCGACGCGGCCCGCCTAGGGTCCGGCCGGTTGAGGAATGTCCATGGCTGTCAATGTGTCGGATGTGGTGGTGCGCGGTGCCACGGGTGCTGAGCAGCGCCTGGGTGATTTTGCGGGCCAGGTGTTGCTGATCGTGAATGTGGCCAGCCGCTGCGGTTTCACCCGCCAGTACGCCGGGCTGCAGAAGCTGAACGAGACCTACGGCGAGCGCGGGCTGCAGGTGCTGGGCTTCCCCTGCAACGACTTCGGCGCCCAGGAGCCGGGCACGCTGGCCGAGATCCAGCAGTTCTGCTCCACCACCTACGGCGCCTCCTTCACCCTGTTCGACAAGGTGCACGCCAAGGGCGTCAAGACCGCGCCCTACGACCTGCTCACCACGGTGGAGCCGGCAGGCGATGTGGAGTGGAACTTCGAGAAGTTCCTGGTGGGGAAGGACGGCACCGTTCTGGGCCGCTACAAGAGCGCCATCGAACCCGATGGCCCCGAACTCACCGCCGCGATCGAAGCGGCCCTGGCGGCCTGAGTCCACGCCTGAACCTGACCCAGGCCACCAGTCTGGGCAGCAACCGCCGGCTGGTGGCCAGCCCGGCGGCGGCGGCGGCCACGCCCATCCCCAGGCTAGCGATCAGCAGGGTCAGGGCCTCAGCCTCTTGACCCTGGCCATTGAGGCGCACCAGATCCAGCATCCAGGAGCTGAAGGTGGTGAGCGATCCACAGAAGCCAATGCCCCCCAGCAGCAGCAGGGGGGCCCGCCGCGGGATCGGTCCGGCAAGGATCCCGAGCAGGAACGAGCCCAGCAGGTTGGAGAGCAGGTTGGAGGCTGCCACCCCGCCAGCCCCGGCGGCCAGCAGCGGACCGACCTGAACCCCAAGTTGCCAGCGCAACAGCGCCCCGGGCACGGCCCCCGCGGCCACCAGAGCCAGTTCCCACAGCGCGAAGCGCAGACGGCGTCTCATCTCAGGCGGCCCCGATCAGCAACCCCAGCTGCAGCGCCAGCAGCCCGGCCAGCACGGAGGCCAGCGCCAGCAGCAACGCCGCCCCTGGTTGCCCGTCGCGCACCACCTGCAGCACCTCCACCATCAAGGTGGAGAAGGTGCTCAAGCTGCCCAGGAAGCCGGTGGCCAGCAGCAGCCACAGGCCACTGCCTCCCAGACCGCAACGCCGCTCCAGGGCCACCAGCAGCCCGAGGGCGAAGGCGGCGGCCACGTTCACGCCGAAGGTGCCCCAGTGCCGGCGGGGCAGCATCGGCTCGAAATGGTTGATCAGCCGCAGCCGCAGCCAGGCCCCTGGAACGGCTCCGAGAGCCACCAGCAGCACGTCATGCCACGACATCCAGCCCGGTCGACGGCCCCATCAGCCTGGAAGCCAGCCACGGCTCGGTTGCCCGGCCACCGGGCTGGAGATCTGAACCTGCAGCCACCGGCTCCCTCCGGGTTCCCACCACGTACGCAGCAGCTGCAGGGGCTCGCTGCGCTCCAGCTGGGCCAGGGCAGGGGCGGAGTGCTGGGGGGCGCAACGCAGGGCCACGGAGCCGCTCGCCAGCAGAGGCTCACGCTGTTGGCGTCGCCGCAGCTCCGGTGAACGACGCTCGCCACCCCCGGCCGGCAGGGCCGCCGGAGCCATCAGGGCCAGCCCCAGCACCCATGGCAGCCGCCAGTCCATCAGATGTCGAGCTGGGCAAAATCCAGTTCAGCGCTGTGCTTTTCGATGAACTCGCGGCGCGGCGCCACCTTGTCTCCCATCAGGATCGTGAAGATGCGATCAGCTTCGGCGGCATCCTCAATCTCCACCCGTTTCATCGTGCGGGTGGTGGGATCCATCGTGGTTTCCCACAGCTGCTTGGGCATCATCTCGCCAAGGCCCTTGAAGCGCTGGATCGTGTAGTTGGCCTTCTCGCCAAATCCTTCGAGGGTTTTCTTGAGGTCTTGTTCGTTGTAGCAATAGGTGTGATTCTTGCCGCGCTCCACCTTGTAGAGGGGCGGGCAGGCGATATAGATGTAGCCGCCTTCCAGCAGGATTTTCTGGTAGCGGTAGAAGAACGTGAGCAGCAGCGTGCGGATGTGGGCGCCGTCCACATCGGCGTCAGTCATGATCACGATGCGGTGATAGCGCAGGGCCGAGAGGTTGAACTCCTCACCCTTGATCCCCAGGCCCAGGCCCGTGATCAGGGCCTGAATCTCGGTGTTCTTGTAGATCTTGGCGTCGTCGGTTTTCTCAATGTTGAGGATCTTGCCGCGCAGGGGCAGGATGGCCTGGAAGCGGCGATCACGGCCCTGCTTGGCGGAGCCACCAGCCGAATCACCCTCCACGATGTAGATCTCCGATTCGGAGGGGTCGCGGGAGCTGCAGTCGGCCAGCTTGCCGGGCAGGGTGGAGCTCTCCAGCACCGACTTGCGCCGCACCAGCTCGCGGGCCCGGCGGGCCGCCTCAGCCGCATTGAAGGCCTGGATCGCCTTCTCCAGGATCAGGTCGATCACCTGGGGATGGAACTCCAGGAATTCACCGAGGGCCTCGCCCACCACCGAATCAACGATGCCGCGCACCTCGGTGTTACCGAGCTTGGTCTTGGTCTGACCCTCGAACTCGGGATCCGGCACCTTCACCGAGAGCACGGCCGTGAGACCTTCGCGGATGTTCTCCCCGGCCAGGTTGGAGTCGGCGTCCTTGCGCTTGCCACGCTTCTTGGCAAAGGTGTTGAGGGTGCGGGTGAGCACCGTTTTCAGTCCCTCGATGTGGGTGCCGCCGTCAACGGTGCGGATGTTGTTGGCGAAACCGAGAATGCTGTCGGAGTAGGCATCCACGCACCACTGCAGCGCCGCTTCCACCTGCACGCCATCTTTGGAGGCGTTGACGTAGATGATGTCGGGGTGGAGGGGATCCTTGCCTGCATTCATGTAGGTGACGTACTCACGGATGCCGCCTTCGTAGTGGTAAACCTCCTCGTGGGGGGTGCCATCAGACTCCTTGGCCGCCTCGCGCTCATCGCGGAAGACAATGCGCACGCCGCCGTTGAGATAGGCCAACTCACGCAACCGCCCCGACAGCGTGGTGTAATCGAACTCGATCCCGCCGCTGAAGATCTCGATATCGGGCTTGAAGCGCACCGCCGTGCCCGTGGCGCCACTGGAGTCGTCCTCGGAGCGCAAGCTGCCGATCGGGGCGCCGCGCTCGAAGCGCTGGCGGTGCACCTGACCCTGGCGGCGCACGGTGACCTCCACCCATTCACTGAGGGCATTGACCACGGAGATGCCCACCCCGTGCAGGCCGCCGGACACCTTGTAGCCGCCACTGCCGAACTTGCCACCGGCATGCAGAACGGTCAGCACCGTTTCCAGGGCCGACTTGCCGGTGCGGGGATGGACATCGGTGGGGATACCGCGGCCGTTGTCGGTGATCTCGGCGGATCCGTCCTCGCAGAGGCGCACAAGGATGGCGTCGCAGTGGCCGGCCAGGGCCTCATCGACGGAGTTGTCGACCACCTCATAGACCAGGTGGTGCAGCCCCCTCGGCCCCGTGGTGCCGATGTACATGCCCGGGCGCTTGCGCACCGGCTCCAGGCCCTCGAGCACCTGGATCTGCTCGGCGCCGTAGGCGTGTTGGATCTTGGAGGGGTCGCTCATTCCGGAGGTCACACCAGGCGGACGGCGAGGTCCATGGGGGAAGATAAAGGCTTGGGCAATGAAAAGGGGGGTTGGAGGGCGAATGCAGCGCCTAAACCCCTGCCCGAGACCTCAAGATTACCACCGAAGGCTCACAGCCGCCCCCAGGGGCCTCTGACGGCCCGTTCAGGCCAGGGATGCACCCCCCAGGATTCCATGCCCCTGCCGCCTTTGCTGATCGCCCTGATGGGACCCACCGCCAGCGGTAAGACCGCCCTGGCGATCGAGCTGGCCGAAGCCCTGGATCTGGCCGTGCTTTCGGTCGATTCCCGCCAGCTTTACCGGGGCATGAGCATCGGCACCGCCAAACCGAGCGCCCAGCAGCGCGCCCGGGTGCGCCATGAGCTGCTGGACCTGCGCGATCCCGACCAGCCGATCAACCTGCAGGAATTCTGCGCCGTCGCCCGGGCGGCCATCGCCGCCGAACACCGCCGCCGGGGTGTGGCCCTGCTGGTGGGCGGCAGCGGCCTCTACCTGCGGGCCCTGACCCAGGGGCTCGAACCACCGGCGGTGCCACCCCAGCCCGCCCTGCGGGCCCAGCTGCAGGAGCTCGGTCAGCCCTTCTGCCACCAGCTCCTGGCTCAGGCCGATCCCCTCTCCGCCGGGCGGATCGCCGCCGCCGATGCCGTGCGCACCCAACGGGCCCTGGAGGTGATCTATGCCACGGGCCGGCCGCACACGGCCCAGCCCAGAGCCTGCCCGCCCCCATGGCGGCTGCTGGAGCTGGGCCTCAACCCCCCGGACCTGCGCGAGCGCATCAGCCGGCGCAGCCAGCAGCTCTACAGCGATGGCCTGGTGGAGGAAACCCGGCAACTGATCAGCCGCTACGGCGCCGGCCTGCCCCTGCTGGCCACCATCGGCTACGGCGAAGCTCGCTCGCTGCTGGCCACAGAGCTGACGGAAGCGGAGGCCATCGCCCTGACCAGCCGCCGCACCATCCAGTACGCCAAACGACAACGCACCTGGTTCCGGCGCCAGCATCAGCCCCTGTGGCTGGAGGGCGACGATCCCCTGCGCCAGGCGTTGCCAGCGGTGCAGCGCGTCCTAGGGTGACTTTCTGGTCTAACCAGAGTCAACGACACCACTGCCCGTCCCCTCGCCTCTCTGAATGCCACCTCGTCCCCGTTTCGATCGCCGCGCCCCCGTCCGGGAGCTCCCCAACATCAACGACCGCATCAGCTACCCCCAGCTCAGGGTGGTGGATGCCGACGGCAGCCAGCTCGGGGTGATCACCAGGGAAGAAGCCCTGGAGGTGGCCAAGGACCGCGACCTTGACCTGGTGCTGGTGAGCGAGAAAGCCGATCCGCCGGTCTGCCGGATCATGGACTACGGCAAGTTCAAGTTCGAGCAGGAAAAGAAAGCCAAGGAAGCCAAGAAGAAGTCGCATCAGACCGAGGTCAAGGAAGTCAAGATGCGCTACAAGATCGATTCGCACGACTACCAGGTGCGCATCGGCCAGGCGGTGCGCTTCCTCAAGGACGGCGACAAGGTCAAGTGCACAGTGATCTTCCGCGGCCGCGAGATCCAGCACACGGCCCTGGCCGAGCAACTGCTGTTCCGAATGGCCAAGGACCTTGAGGAGAGCGCCGAGATCCAGCAGGATCCCAAGCGGGAAGGCCGGAACATGATCATGTTCCTCACCCCGCGCAAGACGCCGCTCACCAAGGAGAAGGACGCCGCCGCCCTGGCCGCCAAGGCCGTGCGCACCATTCCCTCCCCGGTCCGGCAGCTCAGCAACGCCGAACCAGCCACCAGCGACGCCTGATCCGGCCCCTGCACTCCGGCCCATGCACTGTGACGGCAGCAACCGGCACAGGCTCCTATGCCACAGGGGGAATTGTCACCAGCGCCGAAGCTCCGTAGGGTGGCCCCACCCGTACTGGTTCCCTCCGGCGTGCGATTCCACATCCAGCAGGAAAGCGATATCCCGGCGTCGACCCAGCTCTACAACCAGATCTGCTTTGCGATCGCCGCCCGGCACTACCCCCCGGGCCATCGCCTGCCCAGCACGCGGCAGCTGGCCATGCAGACCGGCCTGCACCGCAACACCATCAGCAAGGTCTACCGCCAGCTGGAGAACGACGGGGTGGTGGAGGCGATGGCCGGCTCCGGCATCTATGTGCGCGACCAGCAGAAGCCGCGGGAGCTCAAGGTGCCGCCGGGCCTGCGCAACCGCCTGCGCCCCGACATCGACCGAGAGGTGCGCCAGTGCGTCGACGGACTGCTCAACGCCGGTTGCACCCTGCAGCAGGCCCGTGAGCTGCTCACCCGCGAGATCGACTGGCGCCTGCGCTGTGGCGCCCGCGTGCTGGTGTCGACCCCCCGCGAGGACATCGGCGCCTCGATGCTGATCGCCGAGGAACTGGTGCCCGTCCTGGAGGTGCCCGTGGAGGTGGTGCCGATGGAGGAGCTCGAAGCCGTGCTCGAGAGCTCCAGCAACGGCACGGTGGTCACCAGCCGCTACTTCCTCCAGCCCGTGGAGGAGCTGGCCCAGCGCTTCGGTGTGCGGGCCGTGGCGGTCGACCTCAACGACTTCCACCACGAGCTCAACCTGCTCAAGGAGCTGCGGCCCGGCAGCTGTGTGGGCCTGGTTAGCATCAGCCCGGGCATCCTGCGGGCCGCCGAGGTGATCCTGCACAGCCTGCGCGGCAATGAGCTGCTGGTGATGACCGCCAACCCCGACGTGGGCAGCCGCCTGCTGGCCCTGCTGCGGGCCGCCAGCCACGTGCTCTGCGACCGCCCCAGCCTTCCCCTGGTGGAGCAGACCCTGCGCCAGAACCGTTCCCAGCTGATGCGTCTGCCCCAGGTGCACTGTGCCCAGAGCTATCTGGGCGCCGCCACCATCGATCTGCTGCGCAAGGAGATCGGCCTGATCGGCCCCCGTGACAGCCACAGCGAAGGTCCAGCCGCACAGGCCGGATGATCAGGCGCTACCTGAGCCCCCTGCTGGCGGATCTGCGGATCATCAAGGAACGGGACCCGGCGGCCAGGGGCACCCTCGAGATCCTGCTCTGCTACCCGGGCTTCCAGGCCCTGGTGCTGCACCGCCTCAGCCACTGCCTCTGGACCCTGAACGTGCCGCTGCTACCGCGCTTGCTCTCCCAGCTGGGCCGGCTGTTTACCGGGGTTGAGATCCATCCTGGCGCCACCATCGGCCACGGGGTGTTCATCGACCACGGCATGGGGGTGGTGATCGGCGAAACGGCCGAGATCGGCGACCGCTGCCTGCTCTATCAGGGGGTCACCCTGGGCGGAACCGGCAAGGAACACGGCAAACGCCACCCCACCCTCGCGGAGAACGTGGTGGTGGGGGCCGGCGCCAAGGTGCTCGGGGCCATCACGGTGGGCACCAACACCCGCATCGGCGCCGGCTCGGTGGTGCTGCGCGATGTGGGCCCCGACAGCACCGTGGTGGGTGTGCCGGGGCGAGTGATTCATCAGTCGGGAGTGCGCATTGATCCCCTGGCCCACTCCCAGCTGCCCGATGCCGAAGCCAAGGTGATCCGCAACCTGATGGAACGCATCGACACCCTCGAAAGCGAACTGAGCCGATTGCAGACCTGCCTGCGCGAGGTGGCGGCCGGCCGGCCCATCCAGGAAGCCTGCGGCGGCCGCGCCCAGAGCCTGAAGGACCGGGAAATCCTGGAGTTCCTGGGCGACCGTCCCGGCGGACCAGGGTGAGAGGGGCGCCGATGCCGCCGATGCCGCGCTGGCCGCGGCTCACCTTTCACCACAGCCTGCTGGCCAATCGTCAGCTGCTCTGGCGTCTGGTGGAACGGGATGTTGCTGGCCGCTACCGCGGGTCCATGCTGGGCTGGGCCTGGAGCTTCCTGACGCCGCTGCTGATGCTGGCGGTATACACCTTCGTCTTTTCACAGGTGTTTCAGGCGCGCTGGGGGAATCTGCACAATGCCGGGCCACTGGGTTTTGCGATCAATCTCTTTGCCGGATTAATTGTGTTCAACCTGTTCGCGGAATGCACCAGCCAGGCCCCGAATCTGATCCTGTCCAACAAGAACTACGTCACGAAGGTGATCTTCCCCTTAGATCTTCTTGCCGTGGTGAATGTGGCCACCGCCTGCTTCCATGCCCTCACCAGCCTGGTGGTGCTCGCCCTCTTCGAAATTCTGGCCCAGGGCGGCATCCCGTTCACGATGCTGTGGCTGCCAGTGGTCTGGCTGCCCTTGATCGGCAGCTGCCTGGCGGTGAACTGGACCCTCTCGGCCCTGGGTGTCTATCTGCGCGACATCGACCAGGCCGTTGGTGTGACCCTGAGCATGCTGATGTTTCTCAGTGCTGTGTTCTATCCACTCAGCGCCCTGCCCGAACGCTGGCAACCCATTTTATCGTTGAATCCACTGGTGATCATCATTGAGCAGACCCGCCGAGTGGCCATCAGCGGACTCCAGCCCACTCCGCTCTACCTGCTGCTGGGAACGGCCCTGGCCCTGGCGGCCTGTGAGCTGAGTTACAGGGGGTTCCAGAAAGCACGTCGTGGATTTGCCGATGTCCTCTGAAGGGGCTGAACAGCAGAATCCTGTGGCAGTGGAGGTCCGTTCCCTCAGCAAGTGTTACAGGATTTACCCGCACCCACGGCACAGACTTCTGCAGGCGTTCTGGGGCGAGCGCCGACGCTATTACCGCGAGTTCTGGGCGCTTCAATCCCTCAGCTTCCAGCTTGGGCGCGGTCAAACCCTGGGCATCGTTGGTCGCAACGGATCAGGGAAGAGCACCCTGCTCCAGTTGATCTGCGGCACCTTGACCCCCAGCAGCGGCGCAGTGAGCGTGCATGGTCGGGTGGGGGCCCTGCTGGAGCTGGGCAGCGGCTTCAATCCAGAGTTCAGCGGCAGGGAGAATGTGTTTCTCAATGGGGCCGTGCTGGGATTGAGTGAGGCGGATATCGCGAGCAGGCTCGAGGATATTCTTGCCTTCGCCGACATCGGAGAATTCATCGATCAACCGGTGAAGACCTATTCCAGCGGAATGGCAGTTCGGCTGGCCTTTGCTGTGCAGGCCCACATCGATCCAGATGTGCTGGTGGTGGATGAAGCCCTCGCCGTTGGTGATGAGCTCTTCCAGAAGAAATGCTATTCACATCTGGAGAAACTCAAAGCCAATGGCACCTCGATTCTGCTGGTCACCCACAGTTGCCCGCAAATTGTTCAGCACTGTGATGTCGCTCTGCTGATGCACAAGGGCCAGGCCAGACGCTGGGGGAAACCGGCGGAGATCACCACGCTGTACCAGCAGCTCAGCTATGCCGACGACAGCCAGTGGGATGCCCTGCTCGGATCAGCTCAGGAGTCGATCGAGAGCGGCGGCGATGCAGGTGCCACAAGCGGAAGGCGCCTGGATGAGGCCAAGGGGTCACGAGGACAGTCGCTGCAGCTGGCAGGCCAGGCCGAGGTCATCCTCACCGCCCATCTGGACCCTGGCCTGCAGCCATCCTCCACGATGGTGTATCCAAACCACGGGGCTGTGATCGAAGGGCTCGAGATCCTGACGATGGAGGAGCAGCTCGTCAACGTGCTTCCCTACGGGGAACCCTTCATTCTCGAGTTTCTCTACCGAGCCGAGCAGCATCTCAGCCAGGTGGCCTTCGGCTGTCATGTGGCCAGCCACACGGGCAGCCGCGTCACGGGTCAGGTCCATCCCGAGCGTGGCGGGCTGGTGGCATCGATCGAAGTCGGCCACCAGTGGTCCGTTCGCTTTCACTTCCACGGTGGGCTCTGGCCCGGTACTTATTTCATCGGAGGCGGCCTCTGGAGTCCGGGAGGGGAGCACCGATTCATTCACCGTGTCATTGATTACAAGGCCCTGCGCATCAGCGCGAACACGGAGGTGGGGATTGTGGGCCAATGCGATCTGCACGCCCGGCCTGCGGAACTGATCTGCGGCGACGAACGGCCATGACAGACCTGTGGATCCCCCACGGCGACTATGAACTGAACTACGGCTGCGCCTGTGGCCTGCCCACCCTCAGGCCATCCCCCGCCCTGGAAGACCGGCTGAGACTGCCCCTGCTCGATCAAGATCCGGCGCCAGAGCCATGGGCTTCTGCTTCAACCGCAGTTCTGAGCACGGCGGTACACATCCACGGGTTCCACCCCGACGGCCTGGCTCCACTGCTGGATGCCCTGATGGTGCTCAGCGGGCCTTTCGATCTACTGATCAGCACCGACAGCAGCGCCAAACAAGCGGAGATCCAGGGGTTGCTCAACGGCCACAGCCTCAGCCTCAGGCTCAAGGCCCCGGGCAGCACCTCAGTTGTAGTACTGAGCAACCGGGGACGGAATCTGGGCCCGCTGCTGGTGGATCTCCATGCCCGTCTGCAGGCCTACGACCTTGTCCTGCATCTGCACACCAAGAAGAGCAGCCACGAATCGATCGGCCACAGCTGGTTGGCGGAGCTGCTGGAGGAACTGCTTGGTGATGCCAGCCAGGCCAGCAGCATCCAGCGGGGCTTCGCCGCGGATCCACGCCTCGGCCTGGTGATGCCCGGCACCGCGGCCTCGGTGCGGAGAGTCGTCAACTGGGGGGCCAATTTCGAGATCGCGCGCCTGATCTGCCAGCAGTGCCTGCCTGACTGGCAGCTGGACCCCAAGGCCCCGCTGGTGTTTCCAGCGGGAATGATGTTCTGGTTCCGGCCCCAGGCGCTGAAAGGCCTGACTGCTGCCTGCCAGCATCTTCAGCCGTTGCCACCCGAGCCGCTCGGCATCGATGGCACCGTCCTGCACGCGCTGGAGCGGCTGACGGCCCACTTCTGTGAGGCGGAGGGATACCACTGGGCCCTGGCTCCTCAGCCCAGTGGCGGGGCCGCCCCTGCAGGTGAGCGGTTGAGTGTGTGGCAGCCGTTGCCCGAGATCTATATGGGCAGCATCAGCCTGATGGCCGAACGCTGCCGACAGCAGTCAGCGGTGGCGAGCGACCTGGCCGCCTGCCTGAGCGAGAAGGAGACCCAACGAGTTGAACAGGCCAGGCAGTTGCAGAGACAGCGGCAGGACTTGATGGCCTCCATCGCCCGGCTGAACCAAGGCATCAACGAGTGGAAAGCAAACCATGCCGTCCTGGTGGCTGAGCTGGCGGCCATGCGCAGCTCCCGCAGCTGGACCCTGACTCGACCGCTCAGGCAGTTGCAGCAGAGGCTTCAAGGCGGGGCTGGAACATGAACATTGAGTAGATCACGTTGCGGCGCATTGAGGTCATCATATCGAGGAACATGTCATAGCCTTCGTTCTTGTATTCGATCAGGGGATCCTTCTGGCCATAGCCGCGCAGGCCAACGGATTCACGCAGGGCGTCCATGGCCTGGAGGTGCTCCCGCCAGAGGGTGTCGATCTGCTGGAGGATGAAGAAGCGCTCGGCCTCCCGCATCAGCCCCGGCCGGGCCTGCTCGATCTGACTTTCCTTGAGGTCATAGGCATTGCGGAGCTGCTCGCGCAGGAAGGCCTTGAGCTCCTCGGTGTTGAGGCCGGCGAGCTGATCGGGGGTGAGGTCCTCCAGCAAGTAAACAAACTCCTGCACCTTGGCCACCAGCTGACCCAGATCCCACTCCTCGGGGGGAAGGTCGGGGTTCACGTAGGCCTCAACGATGTCGGACATCGTGCGCTCGCCGTAGCCGATCACCTGCATCTTGAGCTCACGCCCCTCTAGCACCCTTCGTCTTTCAGTATAAACGGCCTTGCGCTGATTGTTCATCACCTCGTCGTACTCAAACACCTGCTTGCGGATGTCGTAGTAGTAGGTTTCCACCTTCTTCTGGGCCCCCTCCAAAGAGCGGGTGAGCATGCCCGATTCAATCGGCATGTCCTCCTCCACGCGGAAGGCATTCATCAGTCCGGCCACCCGATCGCCGCCGAAGATGCGCAGCAGGTTGTCTTCCAGGGAGAGGAAGAAGCGGGTGCTGCCGGGGTCGCCCTGGCGGCCGGCACGGCCGCGCAGTTGGTTGTCGACCCGGCGCGACTCGTGGCGTTCCGTGCCGATCACATGCAGGCCACCGGCCTGGCGCACCTGCTCCTCCTCCTGCTTCACCACCGCGTCGTACTCGCCGCGCACCCGGGCAATGGCGTGGCGCAGCTGCTGGATGTGGGGATCCTCAGCCGGAGCCTTCTCTGCCGCCTGGGCAATGCGGTCCTCCAGTTCCAGCACCGTCAGGGCCCGATCACCCCAGGCCTTCACCAGCTCGCGGGCCAGCTCCACCAACTCCACTTCGCTGCCCTCGCTGAGGGCGCAGGGGTAGAGGGCGCCGATGGCGCGCGCTTCGCTCGGGGCCATCACGGGTGCCGCTGGGGCATCGGCACCGAAACCGGCCGCAGCGGCCTGGCGCGGCAGGGGAACCGGCGGCTGATGGTCCTCCTCGGGCCGCACCAGGCGCGGCAGCAGCACTTCCCGCAACTTGAGGCGGGCCATGTAGTCGGAGTTGCCGCCGAGGATGATGTCGGTGCCACGACCGGCCATGTTGGTGGCGATGGTGACGGCTCCCGCTCGCCCGGCCTGGGCAATGATCTCGGCCTCCCGCTCCACGTTTTCAGGCTTGGCATTCAGCAGGTTATGGGGGATTCCCTGCTCAGCCAGCAAGCCTGAGAGCAACTCAGACTTCTCGACGCTGGTGGTGCCCACCAGCACCGGCCTGGAGGCCTGGTGAATTTCGGCGGTTTCATTGGCCACGGCGCGCCACTTGGCCGCTTCGTTCTTATAAACCTGATCCACCAGATCCTGCCGGGAGCGGGAACGGTTGGTGGGCACCACCGTGACCTCGAGCTTGTAGGTTTTCTCGAACTCCACCTCCTCGGTTTTGGCGGTACCGGTCATGCCGGCCAGGCGTGGATAGAGCAAAAAGAAATTCTGATACGTGATGCTGGCCAGCGTCTGGGTTTCCGGCTGGACCGGCAGCTCCTCCTTGGCCTCGATCGCCTGGTGCTGGCCATCACTCCAGCGCCGGCCAGGCATCACCCGGCCGGTGAACTCATCGACGATCACGGCATCAGAGCCACGCACGATGTAGTTCACATCACGCACGAACAGCTCCTTGGCCTTGAGGGCGTTGGTGATGTAGTGGGCCCAGGGATCGGCGGGATCGAACAGATCCAGCACCCCCAGCATCTGCTCGGCCTTGGCGTAGCCCTCATCGGTGAGGGTCACATTGCGCTGCTTCTCATCCACTTCGTAGTCGCCCTCGGGATCGATGCCGTCCTTGGCCATGCCCTCGGCGCGCTCCAGGGCGGCGGCAATCTCGGCTGCACGCATGTATTTCTCCTGGGGGCGCTCCACCTGGCCGGAGATGATCAGTGGCGTGCGCGCCTCATCCACGAGGATCGAATCAACTTCGTCGATGATGCAGTAGTTGAAATTGCGCTGCACCACCTCATCGATATCATTCGCCATGTTATCGCGCAGGTAATCAAACCCGAGCTCGCTGTTGGTGGCGTAGGTGATGTCGCAGCCGTAGTTGCGCCGCCGATCGGGCGGGGCCATGTCCTGCTGGATCAGCCCAACCGAAAGGCCCAGGAAACGATGCACCTGCCCCATCCACTCGGCGTCGCGGCGGGCGAGATAGTCGTTCACGGTCACCACGTGAACGCCGGCACCGGTGAGGGCGTTGAGGTAGGCCGGCAGGGTCGCCACCAGGGTCTTGCCTTCGCCGGTCTTCATCTCGGCGATCTGGCCCTCATGCAGCACCATGCCGCCGATCAGCTGCACATCGAAGTGACGCATGCCCAGCACCCGCTTGCCGGCTTCGCGCACCACCGCAAAGGCCTCGGGCAGGAGCTCATCGAGCAGCTGACGCTGGCTGGCGGGGGAGCTGGCCTGCTCGAGCCGTTGGCGGAACTCGGCGGTCTTGCCGCGCAGCTGCTCGTCGCTGAGGGGGGCGATCTCCTCTTCCAGCAGGTTGATGTCCGAAACGATCGGCTGATAGCGCTTCAGCTTGCGGGCATTGGGATCACCAAGCAGCAGCTTGAGCATGGAGAAGGACCAGCCGAATCAGTTCAGCCTACCACCGCCGACATCCCCCCAGAGGGGCAAACGGAAGGTGTGGCAAGGCTTTTCAGGGAAAACAGCAGGAGAACCCCGGGTCACATCCTCCGTGCGGTGTCCGCCGTCGGAGCAAGCCGCTCAGGAGCACCGCATGATCCATACGATCCCGGAGAACTGCGGCTGCTCCGAACAAGAGGGACACGATCAACGAAGTGTCAGTCTTGTCACTGACACAATCAAGCGATCAGGCAAACTGTCGTCAACGAAAGCCTGTTGATGCTGAATCAACTCCATCGGCGAGAGATGAAGGGGTGAACAACAATACCCTCAATGACAACAGCAGCACCGTCTTGTTGATTCTCGCCAGCTATCGAGCCGTCGGCGTGATAACTCTTTGCAAGCACGCTCTCGGGAATGGCATCCCCCTTTTTGGCAAGAACTGGAAGCGTCGATTCCTCATTCTCGGCATTCCCTCTCACCTGCCAGGGTAGATGCCCCCCAACTGAGCCACTGGAGCAGAACATCTGGTTTTGTAAAAACCCATCTGCCATTCTTCTCGTCCTTGGAAGCGCTCCCACCCACTCTACGCCTTCACATTGATCTGACCACCCTGATCGAACGCGGAGATGAGCTATTTCTCCACCCCCTAGGAACAGAATTTGGTAGCACCACCCCGCAGCCTGGGCAGCCCGACCAATAATGAAGACAACGAACGGATCTTTCGCCATGACCTCTCGGATCAATCCTTCCATCGGTTCAATTACGTGGTGATCAACACCTTGCTGGCCCCACTGGATCGCATCGCCGCACAGTGGCCAGATCGACAAGAAGAGATTCCCGACCGGTTCAAGGCTCTTTATGGAGACCATCAAGCGCAGCTTTGTCGGGAGCTGCGCAGCTCACTGTACCGAAGCTGGCTGGCAGCAAACCTTGGGGCTCTCGCACCAGACCTGTCCCAGCTGATTCATTTCGAGAGCGGCCGTCTCATCATCAAACGACACTATCCAGTCTGACGCTGAGCGAGGAGGGAAGTGAGAGGATCTCTCCGTGCTGCTCCCGATTTCTGGACCCCCACTGTTCGCCTGAGCCGGCTGTCCCTTGAGCCCGACGAGCCCGAAGCATCTTCCTGCCGACATCCGCCTGATTCGCCACGGAGCCGGAAGGCTGCGGCTTCTGTGTCGGTTGAGCCAGCTGAAAAGGTTGCTCGATGACCACAGCTTCTGGGCGGTGGGCCGCAGCCCTCAACAACTGGGACGGATGATCCTCGCCAGCCAGGCAGTGGTCAGTGCCTGGCGTGGGGGGGATCTGGTCGGATTCGGCAGGGCCACCAGCGACGGAGTTTACCGGGCAGTGCTGTGGGATGTGGTCGTGGATGGCCAGCTCCAGGGTCTGGGCATCGGTCGGCGCTTGATGGAGGCCTTACTCGAGTGCCCTGCCGTAGCCGGAGCCGAACGGATCTATCTGATGACGACGAACAGCGAGGGGTTCTACGAGAAACTTGGCTTCCGGCACGTGCAGGAGCAACGGCTGATGCTGCTTGAGGGAATCACTGCCACCGACATCAGCGGCAGCTCTGTTCAGAGGGGCCATGGCTGAAACCTCCACCACATCAGCACCATTGAGAGTGCGCGTGGCGCTGCCGCACCACTTCCGTGAATCCCAGGAGGGCACGGGCTACGGCTCCGGTCGCTCCGGGGCCCGCTTCAGCCGCTGCCTGGCTCTGGCTCGCTGCCTTGAGGCACTGGTGCAGCTGGAGCGCTCCCGCAGCGATCAGGTGCTGAACATCGGCGATCGCTGTCTGGAGCCCACCGAACCCCTCCAGCAGGGGGGGCATCCCCTGCCGGCCATCCATCTGGACATCCACCTGTTCACCAGCGGCGAGAACGCACTCGATGAGGTTCTGGACCTCTTCCAGGGCCGCCTTCACCGGCA
Source organism: Cyanobium sp. CZS48M (assembly GCA_030373145.1). Classification (GTDB taxonomy): domain Bacteria; phylum Cyanobacteriota; class Cyanobacteriia; order PCC-6307; family Cyanobiaceae; genus Regnicoccus_A. The sequence goes on from JAUCZK010000006.1 coordinate 17,348, forward strand.
TCGACTCGAGCTGGAGGATCCGCGTCAGCTTCCGCTCGCCGCCAGGGACTTCCTGATCGCCGCCACCCCCAACGCCGACCTGAGCCTGTACCTCGAAGACGACCTGGTTCTGAGCGACCCCCTGTTTCTGGACAAACAGCTGTGGTTCCTGCGTGGCAGCGGCGGCAAGGTGGTGCTGATGCCCCACCGTCATGAACTGATCCCCGGCACCCAGGGGCAGCGGCTGCTGGTGGACGGCCCGCTGCGCGACGGCCTCATCCGGCGCTTCACCCAACCCCAGATGGATGCCGGCCGGGGTCGCTTCTGGGACGGGCAGGAGATCCGCTTCGACCGCACCGCCAATCCACACTCAGGGATGTTCTGCCTCGACCAGCGGCAGGTGACCCATCTTCGTGGTCAACAGCTCCCCCGGGAGGGCTTCGTCGGCCCCCTGGAGACAGCCGCCACCTTGACGGCCCTGGCCCACTTCATGGTGATGAAACCCAGCTACGCCCATCGAAATTTTCTTTGGGTGGAGCATGGCCATCCCTCCTTCGGGCATTACGGCAGGACATTGCCGCAACGGACGGAGGGAACATGAAGCGGGTGACGCGATTCGAACGCGCGACATTCACCTTGGCAAGGTGACGCTCTACCACTGAGCTACACCCGCAGCCGACAGGCTGGGCACCGGTTTTCGCCGGTCCAGCCAGCATGCACCACGCAGGGGGCGCCGGTCAAATGGCCCGACGGCGCATCTCACCCATACCCGTAAGGTGCCTGAACCCAGGAGCTCCTTGCCACCGTGTCCAGTGAGCAGCACCACCAGGAAGCGAGCTCCGCTGCAACGCCCCAGTCAAGCCAGCAGCAGGCTTTCACAGGGCTCCTGGCCCAGTTGCGTCGCCACAACCTGCTCATCCCCCTGATCCGGGCTGAGGTGGTGGCCAAGGCGGTGGAAACCCAGTCGATCACGGCTGAGGAGATGGGCCCGATCATCACTGAGTACCGAAAGATCCATCGCCTTGAAAGCGAGCAGGACGTGGAGGCTCATCTGCGGGGGCTGGCTCTCAGCAGCGCTGACCTTCAATGGCAGCTCGCACTGCCGATCCGGGTCCGCAAGCACGGCCACGAACACTTCGGCCACAAAGCTGAAGCTCGCTTCCTGCAACGCAAAAACGAGCTTGACCGCGTCGTCTACAGCCTGCTGCGGCTGAAGGATGGGCCTCTGGCCCGTGAGCTCTACCTGCGCATTGCCGACGGTGAGGCCGACTTTTCCGAGCTGGCCGCCCGCTATAGCGAAGGCCCCGAGAAGAGCACCAAGGGGGTGGTTGGACCGGTGCCGCTCGCCCAGTCGCACCCAGTGCTGGCCGAGCGGCTGCGCACCATGCCCTTGGGTGAACTGCAGGAGCCGTTTCAGCTGGTGGACTGGTGGGTGGTGGTTCGAGTGGAGCGCTTCTTTCCGGCCAGCTTCGACGCGGCCATGGCCGAGCGGATGGAGAAGGAGCTGTTCGAGCAATGGGTGGACGAGGAAGTGCGGTCTAGGATCAAAGAAATGATCGTTGGAAACGTCCGTTCCGTCCCAGGATGACCTCTTCTGCTCGAGTGGTTGTCCTGGATCATCCGGCCTTTGACGGTCTGAGTCCTGAGGGCCTGCGTGCGGCCGAGGCCGAAGGGGTCACCGAACAGTTCAGGATCGGTCAGTCGCTGTGCGAACCCGGCGTCATCCCCCACCGGATCCTGTTGATCCTGGAGGGGGAAGCCCGGTTGCTCGGGCAGAGCGGCGGACGCCTCGTGACCCTGACCAAACTCGGAGCGGGCTCCTTCGTGGGGCTGGCGTCGCTGTTGCGGGCAGCCCCCTGCGAATACGTCACCGCCAGCACCGATCTGAAGGCCCTGGTGCTGTCCGATCGCCAGATGCTGGCGCTCTGGCGATCGGAACCCTCCTTCCGGCACTGGACCGAAGCCACCCTGTTCCCCGCCGAGATCGCGGCGCTGCTGACCAGCCTTCTGAACTCAAGCGCCAGACCAGCCGGAGACGTGAGGACGCTGCTTCCCGAGGCCCTGAGGGAAGCCAGGCCTGTGGACTCCGGCGGGGCCATACCCGGAGCAGTCACCACCGGGCATGCGCTGCATCTGGCCAGCGGCAACGCCGAGGGTCTGGCCATCGGCAGCCCGCTGGCAGCCGATCAACCCCTGCCTCGGGCTCTGCCGCCGTTGCCCCTGCGGCTGATCAGCCTGCCCAAGGAGCTGATCGAGGCCCAAGCCAGTGAGGCCCCTGCCCAGGAGCACCCAGCCCCAACCACCTCAACGGAAACGATCCCCACGGTCGCCGCCGCTCCCGCGGCTCAGCGGACCCTGGCCACCAGCCTTGACCTCGGACAGGAGAACCCGTCCCGCAGCATGAAGCTCGTGCGCGGCCAGGGAGTGCTCGAAGAAACCCTGGCCTGCTTCCAGATGCTGGCCCAGATGCTGCGGATGCCGTTCCGCCGCGACTCGATCGAGAAGGTGGTCCGCGACGCCCTGCGCCGCGGGCAGACGCCAAACCTGCAGCTGTTCGGCCAGCTGGCCGCCAGCATGGGCCTGCACGTCGCCGGAGCGAAGGTGCCGGCCTCGATGGGCACACGGCTCCACACCCCTGCCCTGATCCCCTGGAAGGAAGGGCTGGCCCTGGCCGTGGCCAGCAACGCCGGCGGGCTTCGGCTGGCCAGCCCGCGCAACGGCTGGCTCACGCTCACCCCGAAGCAACTGGAAGAGCACTTCCCCGAGGGGATCGATCTGATCCTCTGCGAGCGAAGCGACACCACCCCTGGGCAGACGTTCGACTTCAGCTGGTTCCTGCCAGCCCTGAAGCGTCACCGCGGTGTGCTGATCCAGGTGCTGGTGGCCTCCTTCGTGGTGCAGCTGTTCACGCTGGCCAATCCCCTACTGATCCAGGTGATCATCGACAAGGTGATCCGCCAGCGCAGCCTTGACACCCTGCAGGTTCTCGGCATCGGCCTGGTGGTGCTGACCCTGGTGGAAGGGTTGCTCACCAGCCTGCGCACCTTCCTGTTCACGGAAACCACCAATCGGATCGACACCCGCCTCGGCGCCGAGGTGATCGATCACCTGCTGCGACTCCCCCTGGGGTACTTCGACCGACGGCCGGTGGGCGAACTGGGCACCCGGATCGGCGAACTGGAGAAGATCCGCAATTTCCTCACCGGCCAGGCCCTCACCACGGTGCTCGATGCCGCCTTCTCGGTGATCTACATCGCCGTGATGCTGATCTACAGCTGGGTGCTCACCATCGTGGCCCTGGCGGTGGTGCCGATTCAGGTGGCGATCACCCTGTTGGGGGCTCCCCTGTTCCGTCGTCAGTTCCGCCAGGCGGCGGAGGCCAACGCCGCCACCCAGAGCCATCTGGTGGAGGTGCTCACTGGCATCCAGACGGTGAAGGCCCAGAACGTGGAGATGGTGAGCCGCTGGAAGTGGCAGGAGCGCTACGGCACTTACATCAGCCGCTCCTTCGAGAAGATGATCACGGGCACGGCGCTCACCCAGACCAGCCAGGTGCTCCAGAAGATCTCCCAGCTGCTGGTGCTCTGGGTGGGGGCCACGCTGGTGCTGCGCGGAGAACTCACCCTGGGCCAGCTGATCGCCTTCCGGATCCTCAGCGGTTATGTCACCCAACCCCTGCTGAGGCTCTCCACGATCTGGCAGAACATTCAGGAGTTGAAGGTCTCCTTCGAGCGCCTGGCCGATGTGGTCGACACCCCGGAGGAATCCGACAGCGCCGACCAGGCCAAGATCCCCCTGCCGCCGATCGAAGGCGCCGTGCGCTTCGACGACGTGAGCTTCCGCTTCAGTGTCAGCGCCCCTGAGGTGCTCAAGAACGTGTGCCTGGAGGTGCCGGCCGGCACCTTCATTGGAATCGTGGGCCAGAGCGGCAGCGGCAAGAGCACCCTGATGAAGCTGCTGCCCAGGCTCTACAAGCCCAGCTCGGGAAAGATCCTGATCGACGGCACCGACATCGACAAGGTGGAGCTCTACTCCCTGCGCCGCCAGATCGGCATCGTGCCTCAGGATCCGCTGCTCTTCTCTGGAACCGTGGCCGAGAACATCGCCCTCACAGATCCCGACTGCAGCAGTGAGGCGATCGTGAAGGCGGCCCGGATCGCCGGGGCCCATGACTTCATCATGGAGCTGCCCCTGGGCTACAGCACAAACGTGGGCGAGCGCGGCTCCACCCTCAGTGGCGGCCAGCGCCAGCGGCTCGCCATCGCCCGCACCCTGCTGAGCAATCCACGCCTGCTGGTGATGGACGAAGCCACCAGTGCCCTCGACTACGAAACCGAGCGCCTGGTCTGCGACAACCTGCGCGAGTCGCTGCGGCACTGCACGGTCTTTTTCATCACCCACCGCCTGAGCACGGTCCGCCAGGCCGACGTGATCGCGATGATGCACCAGGGTGCCATCGTCGAAAGCGGTACCCACGAGTCCCTGATGGCCATCAAGGGCCGTTACTACGCTCTTTATCGTCAGCAGGAGGCGGGTTGATGGGACCGCGTCTGCTCAAGAAATCCTCCGATGCCCCGGGTCACCAACCCTCGTCCCTGGAGGAGAGCTTCGGCGAAGGCCATCACTCCGAGGTGCTGCAACCCTCACGCACCTGGGCCCGGGCGATCACCTGGAGCCTGATCGGCACCACGGCCTTCGCGCTGGGTTGGCTCGCCCTGGCCCAGACCGAGCAGATCGTTGTGGCCCCCGGCAAGCTGCAACCGGTCGGAACCGTGAAGGATGTGCAGGTGCCCGTGGGCGGTGTTGTGCGAGATGTCCTGGTGAAGGAGGGCGAACGAGTGGACAAGGGTCAGGTGTTGATCCGGCTCGACACCGAAGCCAGCGCCGATCGCCAGCGCAGCGTGCGCCAGACCATCAGGCTCAAGGAGGAACAATTGAGCCTCAAACTCCAGGAACTGGAGCGTTACCTTCAGCTCAACAGCACCGAACAGCGCTTGCTGAGGGCTCAGGTTCAGCTGCAGCAGGACATCCTCAAGCGGCTGGAAACCCTGGAGCAGGAGGGAGCCAGCGCCGAGCTGCAGGTACTCCAGCAACGCAACAAAACCCAGGAAGTGCAGGGTCAGCTGGAACAAAGCGCCGGTGAACGGCTGCGCCAGGACGCGATCCTGAACCAGCAGATCCAGCAACTGCGCAGCGAACTGGCCGACCTGCGCAGCAACCTCACGGAACTGAACGTGAACCTGCGGTACCAGGAAATCCGCTCCCCCGTCAACGGAGTGGTGTTCGAGCTCAAATCCAAGGCCGCCGGTTTTGTGGCCCAGGGCAGCGAACCAGTGATGAAGGTGGTGCCCTTCGACAAGCTCGAGGCACGGGTGAAGATCAGCAGCAGCGAGATCGGCTTCGTGAGCGTCGGCAAACCGGCCGACATCAGCATCGACTCCTTTCCCGCCAGCGACTTCGGCGTGCTGGAGGGCACCGTTCGCCAGATCGGCTCCGACGCCCTGCCCCCCGAGCCGGAGGACCCGGCGGGCACCGGCTACCGCTTCCCAGCCAGCATCCAGCTCAGCAGCCAGCAGCTGCGCATCAAGACCGGTCAGCGGCTGCCGCTGCAGGTGGGGATGTCACTCACCGCCAACATCAAGCTGCGCAAGGTGAGCTACCTGCAACTCATGCTGGGAACCTTCCGCGACAAGGCCGATGCCCTGCGCACCCTCTGATCGGGATCCCGTGGCTGGAGGTGCTAAAATAACTTTGAGTGTGAGTGTGTCTCAAGTTCCCTGCCAGGAGCTTGTCAGGGAAGCTCCACACACAAGATTGGGCTAAGATTCGGCATGCCAGACTGTGTTCGGTTTCTAGGCTGAACACCTCAGCTTGCATCGTCGACCGTCAGCCTTAACCTTGAGCTGCACGTGTTGGGCGAACTGACACACTCCTATTGATTTTTTCAATGGCTTTCTCCGCTTCCGTTCTCGGTTCGTCGAACCCGGACTTTCTAACCTTCCAGACACCCAGCCTGGGCGGCACTTCACTGTTGATGGAGGGCTTTGAAGGGGATGACACGCTCGCCTCGAGCGTTGACCTGGATGGCGCCTCCCTCACCGGCGGCCAAGGCAACGATTCGATTTTCATTGATGAGGAATTTGGCGAGCAGTTCAGCGTTCTGAACTCCTCCGTCAAAGCTGGTGACGGCTCAGACACCATTGAGATCGGCTGGCAGTTTGGATTTGTCACCGACTGGCTGAGCAATTTCACCAACGGCAATAGCGGCGATGATTCCATCGTTGCCTATACCGAAACCATCTCAGACAGCACCTTCCAAGGTGGCCAAGGCTCTGACACGATTTACCTTGAAACAGAACTTGCCCAGAATGGCAACCTCATTGGCGGCAACCTGGGCAATGATTCCATCTGGTTAGCAACCGGAAACAACACTGATCCCGGCATCGTTGATACCACAGTCAACGGCGGCCAAGGTGAGGATACTATTCTTACTTATTATGAGAAGGTCGCCGATTCGCAATTCAATGGCGACCTCGGCAACGACTCAATCTACTTGTATGAAACCGATTTAACCGATACGACCGTCAGGGGTGGAGACGGCGCTGACACCATCAATGTTTGGTATCAGTATGACGCAGGCAATAACGGCCTCTTCATCAATGGCAATGCTGGTAATGACAGCATTTACTTCTATGATGTTGACACCTCCAGCTCCACTGTCCAAGGCGGCCAAGGTGATGACTCTATCCTTGTTGAATTCGGCGACTTCAAGGGCAACCTTGTCAATGGCAACCTCGGCGACGACAGCATCTTAGTCTACGATTCTTATGTTGATGGCAGCACGTTCAGGGGCGGCCAAGGTCAAGATACCATTGATCTTTATTATGCTATCACCGATGGTGAAACCACGGTCTCCGGCGATATCGGCGCCGACCTGCTGATTGGCGGGGAAGATGCCAGCATCAGCTTCTTCTACCGTTATGGCGACACAGGGGTGAACGCCAGTGGTGCCGGCCGCGACACCATTGATTACTTCGACTACGAAGACAACATCGCCACGGCTGATGGCATCAGCAGCTTGGCGATCCTCAACACCACCTCTTTGAACAACTTCATCAGTGATGCTGCTGGATCCCTCAATTCAGGTGCCGCCTTCCAGTGGTACGACGATAGAGTGGATTCCTCTTATGTCTTCATCTCTGATGGATCTGGTTCATTGAACAGCGACGACATCCTGATTCAGGTCTACGATGCAGATCCCGCCGTGGGACCCTACACATTTAAGTTGGACGGAGACAAAATCGTCCTGGCTTGATCGTTCTTCATTTTAGTTATAGCTGAGCTTTCCGTTCTGCTATAGCATCAAGGCCCGCTCTGCGGGCCTTTTTTATGGCTCAACTCAGCTGATCAACAGGCGTTGCCATGCCCTCAGGCTGTGGGGGATAGACAGCGAGTCCGGCATCGGTACCCATCCCATAGAACATCCTGACAGGGCCTCCTGCTTCCGTTCCTCCAGTCGCTCCGCCAGGATGCCTTCAAGTTTGCGGGCTTCCTGCTCAGGGTCGCCATTGAGATCAATCTGGCAGCGGCTCCGGGATTGCATCATCGCTGTGGCTGGCCCTTCGGCCAGGGCCAGCGGTGCGGCACATGCCGCCGCTTCCACCACACTCCAACTCATCACGTAGGGGCGGGTGAACGAACAGTGCAGATCACTGCGCTGCAATAGCTGTCGGTAACGGGGATAATTCAGCAGGCCGGTGAAGTGAATACGCGCGAGATCCACATCACCCCGCCCGGCCAGCTCGTCCATCAGCGTGTTCTTCCAGGATCCGCCGTGGCCAGGTGAGCGATAACTGTAGGCAGCACGATCCTGCCCAGCTATCACAACCTTCAGCTCGGGAAACGAGCCGAGCAACCTGGGCAGCATGCGCATGAACTGGGGGAAGCCCCTCAAAGGCTCCATGCCCCGGGTGGCGTAGGTAAGAACAAGATCCTGAGGCTCCAGGATGGCCGTTGCGCCAGACTCAAATCCCGGCAATTCAAGAACCTGCTGACGAACGCTCAGATCAGGGGAGAAAAAAGTCAGATCGATGCCATCAAAGATCACCTGGAGCTTGCCGTGAAACTCCATAGGAAATTGACTCTTCTGCCACTCCGTCGGCACCACCGCAACATCACAGCTCGATAATTCGCTGAGAATTGGTAGATTACGAAGATTGGTGGCAAGCTGTAAATCAAAGCTGAATTTCGGAAGCAAGTATCGGCTAGTGGATGGAGTGAAGTACCACTCAAAGTAACCAATGCACTTGGCATTAGGAAACAGATCCTTGACAAACAACCCAAGGCCATTGCCAGCGTGATAGATGATCACATCGGGCTTGAACCCCCCTCGCATCAAGTCATGAAGCGCCCGCGTGACCGCCTGCCCCGTGAGCACGGCCAATTCCGTAGGCTTGAGATAATGGTGCGCATCCTGGCGAACAGCTCGAGGCAGCTTATAAGTGACTACTTCAACACCCTCCATTGGCCACTTGTTTGGATAGTCTTCCTTGGTCAGAAAGACCACGTTACCCTTCTTTCTTTGTCCGGCTGCAAAGGCAAGATTTCGGAACTGGGCCGGATAGTTGGCATGAATAAAGAGCAGATTCATCTCTGGCAGCCGCTACCCTGTGCGGATCGTCCTAGCGGTATGAATCTACTCGTCGTCCATCACGGCTTCCCCGGTCAGTACGCCCACCTGATCAAGCTATTGTGCCGAGAAGGCGGCCACAGGATTGTCGGCCTCGGCCTTCGCCAAAAACCAACAGGGGTGCCTAGCGAGGTGCGCTACGTCCCTTACCAGTTACGACGTGGCAACACCAAGGGAATTCACGGCTTGGTCCGTGAGACCGAAACCAAGGTGATCCGGGCTCAGCCCTGCACGGAGCAGGCACTGCAGCTGCGGCAGGCCGGGTTCATGCCCGACTTGATCTGCGCACATCCGGGCTGGGGGGAAAGTCTGTTCCTGAAAGACATCTGGCCCAATGTACCGATGCTCACTTATCAAGAGTTCTACTACAACAGCAGCGGCTCTGATGTTGACTTTGATCCGGAATTCAAGCAGGACCATGGCTGGGAGTATGCCGCGACCATCCGAATGAAAAGTGCAAACGTGCTGATGAGCCTGGAGGCCAGCGACTGGTGCATCACCCCGACTCAGTTTCAGTACAACAGCTATCCAGAACATTGGCGCGCTCGAATCAGCATCATCCATGACGGCATCGACACGGAGCAGGCCGTTCCTCTGACCGATCCAGCTCCTCTGACACTACCGGGCGGGATCACTCTGCAGCCCGGATCTCCGCTGGTGACCTTCGTGAACCGCACGTTGGAGCCCTATCGAGGTTGCCACACATTTCTGCGCGCCATCCCACAGCTGCAGCAACTGATGCCAGAGGCAAGAGTGGTGATTGTTGGCCGGACAGAGGGAGTAAGCTATGGTGCGGCCTGCCCCACAGGAGAATGGAAAGATAGGTTCATCTCCGAAATTGATGGGCACTATGATGCTTCAAGGCTTCATTTCGTTGGTCACTTGCCCTATGCCAGCTATCTGCATCTCCTCCAACTCAGTCGCTGTCATGTCTATCTCACCTACCCGTTCGTGCTCAGCTGGAGCCTTCTGGAAGCCATGAGTGCGGGCTGCGCCGTTGTGGGCTCAGCCACAGCACCTGTGCAGGAGGTGGTGCAGGATGGAATGAACGGATTGCTGGTTGATTTCTTCAGCCCCAATGATCTCGCCACAGCCATGGCAGAACTGCTGGCCCATCCCGAGCGGCGCCGCTTGCTGGGCCAGGAGGCTCGACGCACCGTTGTTGAGCGGTATAGCCTTTCCCGCTGCCTTCCACGCCAACGGGCCCTGTTGGAACTGGTCTCCAGCCGAACTCTCAATGCCGGGGGACTATAGCCTTGGCTGAACCTTTGCAACTCTTCAAGGGCAAGATCTTTCTCATCGGCTTCAACAAGTGCGGAACAACCTCACTCCACTCTTTCTTTGAAAGAAACGCCATCCCATCTGCTCACTGGGGGCACAATCAACTGGCCACTCAGATCTACAGGAACAAGCACCTCAACCAACCTCTGCTCACTGGAATTGATCAGTACACGGCCTACTCTGATATGGAGGCCGTCATCGGCCAGGGCAGCCATCCCCGGCTACTCCTTTTCGCCCATCGAGAATTCAAGCTCTTGGATCAACATTATGGCAACTCCCTATTCATTCTCAACACCAGAGACCAGAATGAATGGATCCGGTCACGCCTGAAGCACGCCAATGGGGCCTATGCGCAAGTCTATCTGCAGAAACTACGAATCATGGCTAGAAATCCAGCGATTACTATGGAGCAGATGGTCAAATACTGGAAACGTGAATGGATCCATCATCACCATGAAACCAGCCTTCATTTCAAAGACTGCAACCGCTTCCTCACCTTCCACATCCACTCAGATCCCCCCTCCCTGCTGAGCTCGTTTCTTCTCGGCCACGGAGTGCCGATCAAGGATCCCACCATCCCGCACGATCGGGCCATTGGAAAGATCGTTAGCTCCAAGAAGGCACACCCCTGATCTTCAGAAGCTCAACCCGGCCCTGCCATGCTCCAGGACTTCTGGATCATGTGGCCGGCACGTGAAAAAATATCAGAATCGTAGCCTTCGGCATCGATTCCACTGGCAAAGTCTGTTCGGAAAGCTGCGCAAGGCCAGCACTTCGTGTAGGTGAGGACATTGTCATAGAGGAGAAAGTCGGCCACACCTCGGTCAGGACGACACGTCCCCCGCAGGTCAAGCGCTGCACCTTCAGGCAGAAAGCGGTCAGCCAGCAACCTCGCCGCCGATCTCCTGACCAAATACGCAAAAGCTCCCCAGAAATGTGGCTCCCAGCGCACCCAGAGGATGCGGTGCTTGAGCTGCAGGTTCAACAAGCGCTCCGTGTGGGCAGGATTGTTCAGGCCCAGCTGAAGGATCTGCCAATCAGGAGGGGCCTTGCTCAGCAGTCTGTCGAGGCGAAGTCCGGGCCGAAGCAGGCAGTCGTCCTCCAGGATCAGCACCGCCTCATCCAGATCACCGGGTTCAGCGGCAATCTGTCGCAGCAGGCGGAGGTGACTGGTGAGGCACGCCAGCTGCCTGGGCTCGTTCAGCACAGGCAGATCGTTCAGAATGGGAGGGAGATCCACAGGTGTGCTGGCCGCAAAGCGAACAGGCTCAAAACCTCCGGCAGTGAGATGCAGCCGAAGGGCCTCTCGGCGGGTCGCGGCGGAATCAAGATTGATGAAATGAGCCTTCATCGTGCAGGACTTCTCATGCCTTCACAACAGCAGGATACCGACCTGGAAAACGCGATTCCAGGATCGCATAGACGCTGGCCAAGCGTTGATGGCCCCTGAGAAGGCGATCCGGCGTCAGCCTCAGGGCAGAATGGTCGGCATTGGGCCGCCTGGCGAAATCGGGATCGATGAAAGGAACACCAAGAAAATTGGTGATCTGGCGAATCGAGCTCTCCTGAAAAAGGGACTCATAAAATCCGATCAGGACATCGGCAGGTTCGAAGGCTGCGTCAATGGCCGCCAGGGTGCTTCCGTAATCGGAGCGATAACCGCCAGCCAGGCCCCCTTCCTGGAGAGCCTCATCGTAGAGGGCCAGAGGATCACGCCCATAACCGGGCGACCAGGAGGCTCGGGAATGGTGCTTGCACATCGAGAACAAGCGCTCCACCGGATCCCGGATCAGGTAGATCACACGCAGACGGAAATGGGGCCCCAGCAGATCCCTCACCTCCTGCAGCTGTTTGGCGTTGAGCCCGCAATAGGATGGGGTGATGTCACCCACGAAGGGATGCTCCGTGGCCAGGGTGATGAAATGATCTCGGTAGGCCTGCAGATCCAGACCCATCAGGCTGTAACGAAGCACTTGGACCAGATCCCGATTGAGCTTCTCTTTCGGCCCACTCTGGTGATAGTCCTGCATCAGCAGCGCCAGCCTTCTGAACCGCATCAGCTGGGCCTTGGGCTCCAGTCCAAAATAGGAATCGAGCACGTGGTACTCCTTTCGGGCACCGAAATGGACCAGCCCGTTCACGCTGAGATAGTCGTGAAGCCAGGTGGTGCCCGCCTTCTGTGCACCGAGGCCCAAGAGAAATGTAGGTCGAGCCATCCGTGTCTGTGATCGTTGGTTAAACCAAGGCGAAGCGTGTTCCTGGTCAGCGCAGATGCCTGCGCAAGTTGAGGAATGGTTTCTCCAGCATCCACCAGGCCAGCCAGGAGAACCCGATCGAAACCCCCAGATAGCCCAGGAAGGGGGCCAGGCCCGGCGCCGGGCCCACGAACCACTGGTGCAGCGGCAGATGCAGCAGATAGAGGCTGTAGCTCATCGTGGAGAGAGTCTTGATCGGCAGCACCAGAGGAGACCAGATCATCGCGAAACTGAAGGGCCAGAGGGCCAGCAGGAACCAGCAGCTCAGCAGCCCTGAAAGTGGATAGCCCACAGCCGCCAGGCACTGCCAGCCCAGCGTGTCGGAAATCCAGCCCAGCTCCCCCTCCTGGCGCAGGGCCAGGCTGAACAGCATCATCACCGCCAGGCAGACGGCAAGGTTCCGCCAGCTTCCCTGACTCAGGCGTTGAAACAGGGCCGGGGCCGCCGCCGCCAGCACCGCCAGCAGGGCTCCATAGGCCAGGGAGTCGAGCTGAAGGGCCAGCACCTTCTTGAGCACCCCCCAGCTGGGATCAGGCCCTCCCGCATAACGCAGTCGCAGAGCAATCGACACCACGATCACCGCCACCACCACCACTGCGGAGATCCAGAGCACCACCCGGCGATCGGGTGGACGGCGCCAGAGGGCGACCACCACCAGTCCGACGACACCGAGAATCAGGTAGGACCATTCCTCGATCACCAGGCTCCAGGCCACCTCCAGCATGCTTGGCTCCACGGAGGTGAGGCTCTGCAGAAACAGGGCATTGCGCCACACCACTTCGCCTCCCCAGCGGCCCGGCTGCAGCAACACCAGGGCCGCCAGCACCATCCAGTAGGTGGGCACCGTGCGCAGCCAGCGGCGCAGCAGGAAGGTGACGGATCCCTTGCGGGAGTGCCTCAGGATCACCCGCAGCACCTCCCGGCCGATCAGGTAGCCACTCATGGCGAAGAAGATCCGCACACCCCACCAACCGGGCCTGAGAAACACCGGGTTGAAATAAGGCCGCCAGGCCTCCGGCAACAGGTCGATGCCATGGACCCACAGCACCAGAAAGGTGGCCGCGGAGCGGGCCAGTTCCAGCCCCTCGATCCAGGCACGTGAGGGCTTCGTTGGCGCCGCCACAGCGGCAGGCCCGGCCTGCAGCGCCACACCTGAGGACGGGGACAAACTCACCAGACGATCCCGAAGTGGCTGGCCATGGCGCCATAGGTGGGCTCCAACCGATGCCGCAGCATCCGCCGAACGGTCAGCGGCACCCCCGAAGCCTCTCCAGCCCCAGCATTGGCACGGATTCCGCCGCTGGGGAGCGGCTGGGGATCCAGATCCAGAAAGGCCAGCAGCTGCTGCCAGATCCGCACCGGCTCAGCGAACAGATCCTCACTGCGGAGAATCAACAGCTGCTCGCGCTGGAACAGGCGGAGATAGCGCTCCAGTTGCTGCTCATAGCGGCTGCGGCCGAGATAGCTGTGCTCCTGATGACTGCGGTGGCGTCCCCCAGGAGTGTCCAGTGTCGCTTCGGCGCCCGCCAGCCGCTCCGTCTCCGCCAGGAGGGCCTGCTCCAGGCTGAGGGGTTCGAGACCCAGGCGCAGGGAGTGGAAGTACTGAGACACGGCTCGCTCCACCGGATCTCTCAGCAACAGCACCAAGCGCACCTTAGGGAGCAGGGCCTGAATGCGCCTGGGGGCTTCCGGGTGGAAGAGGTAGTACGGAGTGATGTCACCGCAGCACTGCGACGGGGCTGCCTTGGCAAACTGCTCGCGATACCAGGCCTCGCCGCGGTCGTAGTGCAAGCTGAAGTAGTGCACCTCCTTGCCAGGGGGTAGGAACACCTGGGGGTGAGAAGCCAGCAGGGTCTGCAGAGTGGTGGTTCCCCCCTTCTGGGCGCCGGGAACGAGAAAATCCGGGAGCCTTCCTTCCATACACTGTCCAGGCGGCTGCAGGCCTTCGCTCCGTGATCATCGCTGAGACCTTTCTCTGGCTGCATCTGCCCAAGACGGGAGGGACCTCGATGAACCGGCTGTTCCGGTCCTTGGCCCTTCCGGCTGTGGAGATCGACGCCGACGCCGATCGCGCCAAGCACGACTCGGTGACGCTACGGGAGAGCCGGGGCAGCTGGCGAGCTGGGGTTCGGCGCCGGTTCATCAGCTCAAGGCGGCTCTCCAGCTGGCTGCTGAGCGACTGGCGCCACAAGCGACGGCACATGGGCCTGCCTGATCTGCCGCTTGAGCCCGTGCGCAGCGGGCTCTTCTATTCCCTGCGGCTCGGTGGCGTCTGGGTTGCCGCCGACTGGTGGTTGCGCTACTTCGAGCTGGGGGAGTCGGTGACAGCCCTGCGCCTGGAGCATCTGGCGGAGGATCTCAACCGGCACCTGCTGCCCCTGCTGCCAGCCGCCACCGCACCGCTGCTTCAGGACGCCCTGCCCCGCGAGAATGCCAGGCCCCTGCCCAGCACCAGCGACGGCGATCCCGCTGAATCTGTGTTGTTCAGTGCTGAAGACCTGGCCAGGCAGCGCTGCGCCAACCCCCTCTGGGCAGCCTGGGAGCAACGGGTGTACGGCGGACGCCAGCGCAGCGCGACCCCGCTGCGGCACCCCGGGCCATGACCGGATCCGGCCGGGCACCGCTGCTGCTGCTGTTGCTGGGCATGCACCGGAGCGGGACGTCGTTGCTGGGATCCCTGCTGCCTCCCCTGGGGGTCGCCCTGCCCGGAGAGCTCATCGACGGAGACCGCCACAACCCGGAGGGGTACTACGAACGGGAGGACATCACAGCCCTTCAGGAGCGACTGCTGATCGACCTGGGGCGTTGGTGGCCCAGCGCGGATGGCGTTCTGCCCCTGCCCGGCGACTGGTTGGAGGCTCCCTGCACCCGGGCGGTTCGCGAACGGCTGCTGCAGATCCTCGCCAACGAGCAGCGCCATCAGGTCGGGCCCTGGGCGGTGAAGGACCCCCGCACAAGCCTGCTGTTGCCGCTGTGGCGCGAGGTGGCCGACCAGCTGGGTCTGCCCCTGCGCCTGGTGCTTGGGGTGCGCGATCCCGCCGAGGTGATGCTGTCGCTGGTGCAGCGCGACAGCCAGCCGGCAGGGATGACGCCCTGGCGCGCCCAGCAGCTGTGGTGGCGGCACAACCGCCAGGTGCTGCTCGATGGCGCGGGCCTGCCACTCCTGATCGTGCACTACGACGCCTGGTTCCAGCCGACCAGCGCAGGACGCCAACTGGATCGGCTGGCGCGGTTCTGCGGTGTGGAACCCGCCACCGACGCGACCCGGGCTGCAGCCCTGGGTCGCATCCACCCGGAGCACCGGCGCAGCCTCCCGCAGGCCAGCCTGCCCCTGGCCCTTCACACGAGGGTGGAGCAGCTCCACCAGGACCTCCTGAGCCTGGCGCGACGCGATCCAGAGGCGGCCGATCGGCCGGGTCAGCGGCTGCGCCGCTCCCTCGCCGCACCGGAGCTGACCTCCCTCGAACCCGACTGGAGCCTGCCCCAGCGGCTGCGCAGGCGCTTGGGCCAGCCCGCGGCGGCGGCTGGTTCAGCCGGCGAGGCCGTGGCCCTCCCCAGCAGCCATCCCTGGCGAGCCGCGGCCCTGGCCTGCGCCGGTGGAGATTCAGTGGAGGCCGGGCAGCAGCTGCAGCACTGGTTGATTCACGGTCTGAGCGCCCACGACCTGGAGCGGATCCAACAGGCTCCCGCCGGATTCTTCCCCAGCCCGCCCCAGGATCCTTCCCCCCGGGCGCTCTGGCCGCCGAGAGGCCGGGTGGTGGGCCTGGGCACCCATCTGAGGGACTGGAAACTGCATGCCTGGCTGCAGCATTGCCCGCTCCCAGCGGGCTTCGAGCTCCTGGAGGCCGAACCCGATGCCGCCGACGCAGCAGCCGTGGCGGCCTTGCATCTGGCCCAGGTGCCCAACGGCGCCCCGAGCCTGACGCTGATCGCCTGGAGCGCCCTGCCCCTGATCCTCGATCCGCACCCCCAGCGCGCCAGGCTGCTCCAGCGCTTGGGACTGCGCGCTCACCCCCTGGAGCCGAGCGCTGGCACGACGGATTGGCTGGACCGCGAGGGAGATCTGGCCGCGGCCAGTGCCCGCCTGGGTCTTCCGCCACCGGAGGCGCTGCGCGCGTTCATGGCCCAGGGTGCGGAAAGGGGGGAACCCCCGATCCTCTGTCTTGGTACCGCGGGAGGAGCTTGGGAGCAGGCGCTGGATCCCTCGCTGGCCTGCCTGCCCGGCTTCGACGGGCTCCAGGTGGCCACGATCGAGGACGCCCGTCTGCTCGCCAGCTGGCTGGACACCGCCTCACGGACGGGGCTCCAGTTGGTGCGGCTGGATCCGCAGGCCGAGACATCGAGCGCCGTTCAAGCCGAGCTCGCGGCGCGGGTGGGGGGGGCCCTGAGGCCTCCGGATCCCGGCTCGCAGCGACCCTGGCTGCCGATCCAGGTCCTGACGGCTCCGCTCAGCCCCTCGGAACTGCGCGAGGAACTCCGCTGGCGCTGGAGCGGCCGCCCGGCGCCGGTCCAGCCGATCACCCCACGGCCCGAGGTTGTCTCCGTGTGGGAGGGGGGCCGCGGGGGTGACCCTGCCGCGGTGGCTGTCTGCGTCAGCCTCTTCAACTACGCCGCTTGGATCCTGATAGCCCTGGAGAGTGCGCATCGCCAGAGCGCCCCGCAGCTCGAGCTGATCGTGGTCGACGATGGCTCTAGCGATGATGGCGTGGAGCTGGTCCGAACCTGGATGGAAGCGCACGGGGAGCGCTTCAGCCGCTGCTCCCTGCTGGCTCACGCCACCAATGGCGGCCTGGCGGCGGCCCGCAACACGGCCTTCGCCGCCACCGAAGCACCCTGGTGCTTCGTGCTGGATGCCGACAACGCCCTGCATCCCCAGGCCGTGGCCTCCTGCCTGGCGGTGGCGGAGGCCTCACCACCAGACACGGCCGTCGTTCATCCGCTGGTGATGGTCCATGGGGAAGGAGCGGCCGGCTCAGCCCCTCCCCCCACCCTCCTGAGCCGGGAGAGCTGGCAACGCGGACTGCTGGAGGGCGGCAATCAGATCGATGCCATGGCCTTGGTGCGGCGGTCCGCCTGGGATGCGGTGAGTGGGTACAGCCACATCGAGGGCGGCTGGGAGGACTACGACTTCTGGTGCAAACTCATCGAAGCTGGCTTTCACGGTGTGCTCTGTCCCCAGCCGCTGGCCACCTACCGGGCCCACGGCCAGTCGATGACAGCCACCGCCACGAGCCGCGGGCTGAGGCGGATCAGCCGCTTGCTGCAGGCGCGCCACCCCTGGCTGAAACTCCCGTGGGCCACCGATGACGTCCAGCAGGAGGTTGATTGAGCAGCCTCGGCACGTTCCGTCCGGTCCACCTGGCACGGCGTCTGGTCCGCAAAACCCGGCGCTTCTCCTTCCTGCATGTCAGACCCGTGGCCCCGGGCCTGCACGATCTGCTCTTCCTGCACCTGCGCCGGCGGGCGATCGTCGTGCTGCAACGGCTCCGTTCCCAGCCGTTCCGGAGTCTGCCGGCCATCTTCCGCAGTGGCGAACCCTCGGCACACAGCCACGCCAGCCCCAGGGTCAGTGTGGTGGTTCCCTGCTACAACCACGCCGAATTCCTGGAGCAGCGGCTAAAGAGCATCGTCGCGCAGACCTACACCAACCTGGAGGTGATCCTCCTCGATGATGCCTCCAGCGACGGCAGCCTCGCGCTGCTCCAGCGGTTCCGGGAGCAGCACCCGGACATCACCCGGCTGCTGGCCAACGACGTCAATGCAGGGTCGCCCTTCAGCCAGTGGCGCAAGGGGATCCGCGCCGCCAGCGGCGACCTGATCTGGATCGCCGAGAGCGACGATTTCTGCGCCCCGGATTTTCTCGAGAAGCTGGTGCCGCACTTTCGCAACGAAGGCGTGATGCTCGCCTTCGGCACCACCCAGTTCGTGAGCGAAGACGGCAAGCGAACGGTCTGGACCCTGCCGGAGTACCTGCCCGAACTGGGAGCCAGGATCTGGAAGAAGCCTTTCGTCGAATCCGCCCATCAACTGGTATGGCGTGTCTGGAACTACAAGAATCTGGTGGTCAACGCCAGTGGGGCCCTGTTTCGGCGGGTGGAGGGAACCCCCGTGCTCGATGACCCCACCTGGCTGAGCCTGAGGATGTGCGGTGACTGGTATTTCTATCTTCACCTCATCCGAGCCGGCCTGGTCGCCTACAACCCTGAAGCCATCAATCACTACCGGCAACACCCCAGCAACACATCGGTGTCGCTGCATGGCAGTGAACGCGATCTTCAGGAACACATCCTTCTGGCCGAAACAGACTTCCGCCTCTATGCCCTGAGCCAGGACCATCGGATCCACCTTCAGCACACCCTGGTGCAACGCTGGGAGCAGCATCGCAGCGAAGCGATCCCTGCACCGCTGAAAGCAAGAATCGACGCGCTCGGATCAGCTGAGCCCGGATCAGCGGGGCTCGGATCTCCCGAATCCGGGCGACGGGGGCGAAAAGCCAACGTGATGATCGCCACCTATGCCCTGATCCCCGGCGGAGGGGAAATCCTGCCGATCCGGCTGGCAAACATCCTCCACAACGCTGGCTATGCGGTCACGATGCTGAACTGCCGCCAGTATCCAAGTGACCCCGGCATCCGTTCGATGCTGCTGCCTGGGATCCCTCTGATCGAGCTGGAATCGCTGGAGAGTCTGTCGCTGCTGATCCAGAACCTGGGCATCGAAATCCTGCACACCCATCACGCCTGGGTGGATGTCAGCTTCTGCGAGTTGCTGCAGGGCATCTGCGACGTGCAGCATGTGGTCACTTCCCACGGCATGTACGACACCCTCGGCCCCGAACGGCTGAATGAACTCAGGCCGATGCTGGGCCCCTGGGTGACGCAGGCCACCTACGTGGCGGACAACAACCGTCCAGCCCTGCTGGACCTGGGCATCGCCCCGGAGCGGCTCAGCAAGATCCCCAACGCCGTGGATGACAGGCCGATCCGTCCGGTGCCGCGCGACTCGCTTGGACTGACCGATGAAGCCTTTGTGGTCTGCCTGGTGAGCCGCGCCATCCGGGAGAAAGGCTGGGAAGAAGCGATCGAGGCCGTGCGCCTCGCGCGGGCCGGCACCACCCGCGACGTGCAGTTGCTGATCATCGGTGAGGGCAGCGAGCGCCACCGGTTGCGGGAACATGCGGCCACCCCCTGGATTCACTTTCTCGGGCTTCAGCCCAACAGCCGTGATTTCTTCGCCACGGCCGACCTGGGGATCCTCCCCAGCTTCTTCCCAGGGGAAAGCCAACCCCTCACCCTGATCGAATGCCTGGCGGCCGGCACGCCATACCTGGCCTCCGACATCGGCGAGATCACCACCATGCTCACAACGCCGGAAGGCCTTGCCGGCATGACCATCCCGCTCGAGCGGGGGCGGGTGCCCACCATGGCTTTCGCCAAGGCGATCCTTGCCTATGTGGAGGATCCCGGACTGCTTCAGCAGCACCGCGGGCTCGCACGGCTGGCCACCGGCAAATTCAGTGCCAAGTCCATGCTAGAGGCCTACGGCAGGATCTACGACGCCGCCCTGGCGGAGGCTGACGCGGCCGCCCCGCGCCTGATCAGCAGCACCTGAATCCCCAGGTACGGAAGTAAATCCAGGCGCTGTGCAGATTCACCAGGGTCAGGCGCCAGCTGCTGTGGTTGCCGCGCCCCCAGGCATGCACCATCGTGGCCACCGGCAGATGCAGCGTCCGCCCGAGGGCACGCAGGCGACGGGTGAGATCGGCATCCTCCAGATAGAGGAAGTACCGCTCATCGAATCCACCCACATCCAGGAAGGCGCGGGCGCGGATCAGCATGCAGCAGCCACTCAGGTACGGCACCGCGAAGACCGTGTCGAGATCGCGATCGGCCATCACATAGCGGCTGTCATAGCGGCGCAACCAGGCCGGCTTGAGCCCATCGGGCAGAAAACGCCGGCTGAAGAGGCCCAGCAGGGTGGGGTCCTGCTTGCACAGCTGCTGGGGCTGCCCCGCCGGATCCGTGATCCTCGGAACGGCCAGAGTCACCTCGGGCTGCGACTCCAACCAGCCCAGCAGGGTTTCGAAACTGCCGGGATCCCAGCTGAGATCGGTGTTCAGGGCTCCGATCCACTCCGGCAACCGCGACCGCCGGCACCACGCACTCACGGCCCTGTTCACAGCTCGGCCATAGCCAAGGTTGCTGGCCATGGGCAGGAACAGCGTCGCAGCGGGAGCGAGCCAATCCACCGGTTCTCCCTCCCGGTGGTCATTGGCCACCACGGCATAGCCGACCTCGGCCGGGAGGCTCGCCAGACACTCAGCCAGCCGCTCCACCTCCGCCTGGCTGGGGTGATAAGCCACGAGGATCAGCAGCAGGCGCAATCGGGATGGAGGGTGCGGCTCAACCACGACGCTGCACCCTGCTGTGCTGGAGTGCTACCGAGCTGATGTGAGGCTTGGAGAACTCAGGGTGCTGCTGGTGCCACTCCATATCCGCCATGGGCTCGGTCTTCAAGAGGGTTTCCTCGCTGATTCGGACTCGGACCTCAATCCTGCCGGCAAGAATCACAGCATTCATGCATCAGACCCAAAAGGGAAGTCGATAGCGGAGCCGCTGGAGAGCCCAGACCGCCAGGAAAACCCCAAGCCCATTGAGTCCTAATGACAGAAGCTCACCAGGAAGATACAGCTGTCCATCGATCAAGGCATTGCGTACCGGCGCAAGTGCTTGGTAAAAGGGATTGAAGTCGGCAAGCAGGCTAAGCCTGCCAAGCCCATCACGCTTGTAGAGGATAGGGGAAACAAGAAAGAGGAGCTGGAGGAGAATTGGCATCAACTGAGCAAAATCCTTGAATCGCGCCCCAAGCACCGCCATGAATACAATGAGCCAGAAGGAGAACAGCGACAGATTCAGAATCGGCAACCAGATGAACTGAACCGCGTTCCGCAATAGCCCGGGATCCACGAACGCAAAGGCTACCAGGATCACCACGAAGGCCTGGGCAAAGGTCTGCAACTGGAAGGCCCATTCCTCTAGGCAATAGAAGATGCTTGGAAGCGCATTGTTCACCAGCTGGTCGCGACGCTGAATGAACAGCGTGCTTCCGGCTACTGCAGACATGCTAATGAGACCCCAGAGGGTGATTCCGAACCCGAGATAGATGATGTAGTGGACGGGATCGGGGACCTTGAGCACGGTGCTATAGACCACCCCAAGAACCCCGACACTGAGTAAATTGCTCAGGCCTAACCAGAAGCTACCAAGAGTGGTGCGACTGAATCGCGCTAAAGTGCGCAACCAGGCGCTGTACCACCAGGCTCGTGCCGTTCTGCAGGCATAGGAGAGACCCATCCCTGCGGCCGGCTTGGATTCCCGCAGGCGCATTTCACCTAGGATCGGTGTCTGCATTGCTCAGACCATTTCGTTGTTATAGGCCTCAATCGCCTGATCAAGAGGGCCATCGAAAGCCAGATGGCCATGCTTCAACACAAGGCCGCGGTTGCAGAACTGGGCAAGTAGTTCGTTGGAGTGGGACGCCAGGATCAGGGTGCCAACTTCCCCGAGGAAGCGGGTCAGCTGCTGGCGGGCCCTGGACAGAAACCACTGGTCACCGGCACCGATACCCTCATCAAGGGCCAGGGCCTCGTGGCGAAAGGCCGTGAGCAGGCCGAACTGAAGGCGGGTACGCATACCGTCGCTGTAGGTGCGGATCGGCAGATGGATGAAATCGGCCAGTTCTGTGAAGGCGGTGAGCTCCTCCAGGAAGCTGCTGAATCCCTCGATCGTGTTGCGATTGAGCAGGTAGTGAGCCCGAGCGGCGTGGCGGCCACTGAGATCGGTATCGACCCAAAAGCTTTTGTTGATCAACGGCACCACCTGTCCGTGGCGACGGATCCGGCCGCTAGTGGGTCGATACACATCGGACAACAGCCGCAGCAGTGTGGATTTGCCGGCCCCGTTGTGTCCCAGCAGGGCCACCCGCTCGCCTTTGTTGATCGTGAAGCTGAGGTCATTGAGGGCGCGAACCGACACCCCACCACCCCTGCCACGGTTCAGCAATCCCCCAGTCAGACCGCCGAGCAGAGCGGCCTTGAGTGAACGGCTGCCGACGCCCTCGACCGGGATATCCAGGCAGACCCCGTCAAGCTCAACGAGCGGTTGATCACTGATGGCGATTTGACGCCGCCGCTGGTCAGCAGGGAGGGCCACCCTGCCGCTCAAAGCGCCTGAGTTGCCGGCAGCACACCCATCAGGCTCCCCATCTCCAGGGCCTGAAGGGCATAGCTCCAGCCCAGGTTGCTCTTGATGCCGGCCCGCTCCAGGGCCTGCTGCATGGTGTCGGTGGTGAGCACACCGAAGATCACCGGCACGCCGGTGCTGCGCGACACGGCCGCCACCCCCTTGCTCACCTCGGCGCAGACGTAGTCGAAGTGGGGGGTGTCGCCCTTGATCACGGCCCCGAGGGTGATCAGCACCTGGTAGCGACCCGAGGCCGCCAGGCGCTGGGCCACCAGGGGAATCTCAAAACTGCCGGGCACCCAGGCCAGGTCCAGCTGCTCGCTGCTGGGGCCAGTGTCGATGCCGTGGCGGGAGAGGGCATCCAGGCAGGCGCTGAGCAGCTTGGCGGTGACCAGATCGTTGAAACGGCCCACCACAATGCCGATGCGCAAGCCGCTGATGTCGGTGAAGCGGCCTTCAAAAACGGTCAATGGACTCAGGCCACGAAATAGCTCATGCCCCAGTTGAGCAGCACCAGGGCCACCCAGGCGGCGCCGCCCAGCAGGATCAGCCGATTGGAGCGACCGCTGTCCTCGGTGCTGGCATAGAGCACCGGGACCGCCACCACGAGGGCAAACGACATCACCACCAGGGCCAGAACGGTGAGGGTGTTGAGGATCTGCATGGTTGGGAGGGCGGAGTGCGCGGTCCCTGGCACGCGGGCCGGGGCAGGCAGTGGCTGGATTCTCCCATGGGGCTTCCGGGGTTTCCGCGCCCATGGCGGGCTTCCTTCACAAGTTGTGGGCACCACCCGGCCCTCCTACGATCGCTCCAGCCCTGAGCAAGCCGTGGCCACGCCGCCGGAAGAACAGCTCTCGCTGGTGGCTGCCCTGGGCCTGGAGGCCAACCCCGCCCCGAGGGGCGCCGCCCGGACAGCCGCCGCTGACGGCCCCACTGGCGAGAGCGATGACGAGCTGATGGCGGAGGCCGCCGCCCGCCCCCGGCGGCGCCAGGCCAGGGCAAGCGATTCCAAAGCCGAGAGTCCCGAGCCGGCCAACTCCCCGGACTCGGCCGAGCCCGGGGATACCGCCGACGCGCTGCCCCCCTGGCACCACCACAACCTGGTGGATCCCGAGGCGCTGCCGCCGGTGCTGCGGCACTACGTGGAGCTGAAGGCGGCCCACCCCGAGCGGGTGTTGCTCTACCGCCTCGGCGATTTCTACGAGTGCTTCTTCGAGGACGCCATCCGGGTGTCGCGGCTGCTGGAGCTCACCCTCACCGGCAAGGAAGGGGGCAAACGGATCGGGCGGGTGCCGATGGCCGGCATCCCCCACCACGCCGCCGAGCGCTACTGCGGCGAACTGGTGCGCCGCGGCCTCGCCGTGGCCCTCTGCGACCAGCTGGAGAGCACACCGGCCCCTGGCGCCCTGCTCCGGCGGGGGATCACGCGCGTTCTCACTCCCGGCACCGTGCTGGAGGAGGGGATGCTGGCGGCGCGCCGCAACAACTGGCTGGCGGCTGTGGTGCTGGAGCAGGGCCAGTGGGGACTGGCGGTGGCGGATGCGAGCACCGGCGAATTCCAGCTGATGCAGCGCCATGGCAGCGATCAGCTGCACCAGGACCTGCTGCAGCTGCAGCCGGCCGAGCTGCTCTGGCCCAGCGCGGAGTCCGGCGAGCCCGCCTGGGCGCCGCAGTCGATCCACCTCACGCCGCTGCCGCTCACCCCCTTCACCCTGCCGGAGGCGCGCCGCACCCTGCTGGAGCGCTTCGAGCTGGCCAGCCTCGAGGGCCTGGGCCTGGGCCTGGGCGAGGCGCCCCTGGCCCTGAGGGCCGCCGGCGGTCTGGTGCGCTATCTCGATGACACCCAGCCTGTCACGGAGGATCCAGCTGACAGCACTTCCGCCGCCACCGCCGGCCGCATCCCCCTGGATCGGCCCACCCTCCAGCAGCGCGGCGATCAGCTGGTGCTCGACGCCCAGACCCGCCGCAACCTGGAGATCACCCAGACCCAGCGGGATGGGCAGTTTCAGGGGTCGCTGCTCTGGGCCCTCGATCGCACCATGACCGCCATGGGCGCCCGGGCGCTGCGTCGTTGGCTGGAGGCCCCCCTGATGGACCTCTCGGCGATCGAGCGGCGCCAGGAGGGCATCGCTGTGCTGGTGCAGCAACGTCCCCTGCGCCTCGCCCTGCGCCGGCTGCTGCGGCCCATGGGCGACCTGGAGCGCCTCTCGGGCCGGGCCGGAGCCGGCAGCGCCTCCGCCCGGGACCTGGTGTCCCTCGCCGATGGGCTGGAGCGCCTGCCTCGCCTCGCCGCCCTGCTGGAGCCCGCGGCCGCGACCGTGTTCGGTCCCCTGCAGCAGGCCGAACCAGAGCTGGCAGAGCTGGCGGCCCTGGTGCGCCACACCCTGGTGGAGGCACCACCGCTCAGCCTCAGCGAGGGGGGCCTGATCCACGACGGCGTCGATGGCCGCCTCGATGGGCTGCGCAACCGGCTCGACGATCAGAACCAGTGGCTGGCGGCCCAGGAGCAGGAGGAGCGCCGCCGCAGCGGCATCCCCACCCTGCGGCTGCAGTTCCACCGCAGCTTCGGCTATTTCCTCTCGGTGAGCCGGGCGCGGGCCGAGCGGGTTCCCGAGCACTGGATCCGGCGCCAGACCCTCGCCAACGAGGAGCGCTTCGTCACCCCCGAGCTCAAGGCGCGCGAAGGCCGCATCCTGCAGCTGCGGGCCCGGTCGGCCCAGCGGGAATACGAGCTGTTCAGCCAGCTGCGTCAGCAGGTGGGGGAGCTGGCCGGACCGATCCGCCAGGCAGCCCGGCGCGTGGCCGGCCTCGATGCCCTGGCGTCGCTGGCGGAGGTGGCCGCCTGCTTCGGCTACTGCCGGCCGCAACTGGAGCACAGCCGCTGCCTGCAGGTGGAGGCGGGACGGCACCCGGTGGTGGAGCAGCTGCTGGTGGAGGAGTCGTTCAGCGCCAACGATCTGCACCTGGGGGAGCCGGGCCGCCCGGACCTGGTGGTGCTCACCGGCCCCAATGCCAGCGGCAAGAGCTGCTACCTGCGCCAGAACGGGCTGCTGCAGCTGATGGCCCAGATCGGCAGCTGGATCCCGGCCCGCTCAGCCCGCTTGGGCCTGGCCGATCGCATCTTCACCCGGGTGGGGGCCGTCGATGACCTGGCCAGCGGTCAGTCCACCTTCATGGTGGAGATGGCCGAAACCGCCAACATCCTTCACCACGCCACCGACCGCTCCCTGGTGCTTCTCGATGAGATCGGCCGCGGCACTGCCACCTTCGATGGCCTCTCGATCGCCTGGGCGGTGGCGGAGCACCTGGCGGCGGGGCTGCGGGCCCGGGCCGTGTTCGCCACCCACTACCACGAGCTCAACGAACTGGCCACGCTGCTGCCAGGCGTCGCCAACTACCAGGTGCTGGTGGAGGAAACGGGCGACCGCCTGCTGTTCCTGCACCAGGTACGTCCGGGCGGCGCCAGCCGCAGCTACGGCATCGAGGCGGCCAGGCTGGCGGGCGTGCCGCCCGAGGTGGTGCTGCGGGCCCGCCAGGTGCTGGGGCGGATCGAGGCCAACAGCCATGTGGCCGTGGGTCTTCAGAGCGTTGAGTCAGGAGTCGGACCAATCAGTCTTCGCCGTACGACTTCTCCTCCACCAGGGCCGAGCCGCTCTGCTCATTGATGCGGCGTTTGAGCGCGGCCCGCTGATCGTTGAGGAGATACACCGATCGCGCCAGAGCAATGAAAGCGGTATCGAAGCAGCCTGCCCGCTCCCCTGCGCGGATCTCCTCCTCCACATCCCAGAGCTGCCGGTTCACCCCCTCGAGCTGCCGGCTCAGTTCTGCCAGCGGGCCCTGGTCTGTCCCCAGGCCCAACTGCCGGGCCACCGCCTGCAGCTGATCGAACTCCTCGCTCACATGGCGGGCACGTTCCGGCTCGAGGATGCGCTCACGCTTGATCGTCAGGATGGTGAGCTTGTCGATCAGCTCGCCCACCGGCACCGGCACCCGCGGCAGCGGCCGACCATCGCGCGCATTCAGCCAGGCCCGGCGCAGCAGGGCGTTGCAGCTGGCCCCCACCAGACCCGCCCCACCCTTGCTGCCCTCGAGCCGGATCTGGGGCCACCCACTGGCTGCCAGCCGCCGCTTGCTCTCGGCCACTCCCACGAAGCCCACCGGCATGCCGATCACCAGGGCCGGCCGCTGGCTGCCGCCCGGCTGATCCAGCTGATCCAGCAGGCGCTCCAGGGCGGTGGGGGCACTGCCGATCAGCACCACCGCACCGGGGCAGGCCGCCAGGGCCGCCGTCATGCCCTCGGCGCTGCGGGTGCCGCCGGGGGGCGCCACGGCCGGGGCCCACTCGAGGATGCAGCGGACCGGATTGGCGAAGGTGCGCCGGGCCATCGGCGCCACGGCCGCGGCCGCCATGGCCGTGTCGGTGAGGATCACGGCCCCCGCAGCGAGGGCCTCCAGGCCCAGGCCGCAGGCTCCGGCGCTGAAGCGCAGATCGGCGGCGATGGCCAGATCACCACTACTGTGCACCAGACGCTCCAGCAGCTCCTGCTGCACGGGGTCGAGATCTGTGGGACCCAGCCACTGGCGGATGCGCCGCACACTTTCGCTGAAGATCGGATGATCCAGATCCAAGCCAGGCTCCCCCCATGCCCATCCATCTCTACTGGGGTGACGACGAGGCCGCCAGGACCCGGGCGATCGACGAGTTGATCACCAGGGAGGTGGACCCGGCCTGGCACAGCATCAACCTCAGCCGCCTCGATGGCTCCGACGCCGCCCAGGCGGCCCAGGCCCTGAGTGAAGCCCGCACGCCACCCTTCGGCAGCGGTGCCCGGCTGGTGCTGCTGCAGCGCAGTCCCTTCACCAGCCCTTGCTCCGCCGAGCTGGCGGCCCAGCTGGAGGACTGCCTGGAGCTGATCCCCGAGAGCTGCCACCTGGTGCTGGTGAGCAGCGGCAAACCCGATGCCCGCCTGCGCACCACCAAGGCACTGCGCCAGCGGGCCCTGGAGAAGAGCTTTCAGCTCCCCTCCGCCTGGGATGGGGCCGGACAGGTGGAGCTGGTGGCACGCACGGCGCGGGAGCTGGGGGTAACCCTGGCGGCGGGGGCAGCGGAAACCCTGGCGGAGGCGATCGGCAGCGACAGCGCCAGGCTGAGCAGCGAGCTGGAGAAGCTGGCGCTCTACAGCGGCGAGGCAGCGGTTCAGGTGGCGGCGGTGTCGGCCCTGGTGGGGGGCCACAGCACCACAGGTCTGGCGGTGGGGGATGCCCTGCTGGAGGGGAAACCGGGCGAGGCGATCGCCCTGGTCGACGACCTGCTGCAGGCGGGGGAGCCCGCTCTGCGGCTGGTGGCCTCCCTCACCAGCCAGATCCGGGGCTGGCTGTGGGTCAGCTTGCTGGAGAGCCACGGCGAGCAGGACGTGGCCGTGATCGCCAAGGCCGCCGGCATCGGCAACCCCAAGCGCATCTACGTGATGCGCCGGCAGATCCGCGGGCGCAGCCCCGCCCGTCTGCTGACCCTGCTGGCCCAGGTGCTGGAGGTGGAGGCCGCGCTCAAACGGGGCGCCGAGCCCGCTGAGGCCTTCCGCGATGGGCTGTTGCTGGCCACCGGCCGATAATCGCCGGATTCCATCGCATCCGCCGAGCGGCATGGCCCTGCTGGTTCAGAAATTCGGGGGAACCTCCGTCGGCAGCGTGGAGCGGATCCAGGCGGTGGCACAGCGGATCGCCGCCAGCCGCGAGCAGGGCCATGACCTGGTGATCGTGGTCTCGGCCATGGGCCACACCACCGATGAGCTCACTTCCCTGGCGCGGGCACTCTGCCCTGAGCCCCCCCAGCGGGAGATGGACATGCTGCTGGCCACCGGTGAGCAGGTGTCGATCGCCCTGCTGGCCATGGCCCTGCACAGCATCGGCGTGCCGGCCGTGTCGATGACGGGGCCCCAGGTGGGCATCGTGACCGAATCAGCCCACGGCCGCGCCCGCATCCTCGAGGTGCGCACCGAGCGGTTGCGCAAACGACTCGAGGATGGCCAGGTGGTGGTGGTGGCCGGCTTCCAGGGCACCAGCAGCGGCAGTGCCGGCACGCCCGAAATCACCACCCTGGGCCGGGGCGGCTCCGACACCTCCGCCGTGGCCCTCGCCGCGGCCCTCGGGGCCGACGCCTGCGAGATCTACACCGATGTGCCCGGGGTGCTCACCACCGACCCGCGCCAGGTGAGCGATGCCCAGCTGATGGAGGAAGTGAGCTGCAACGAGATGCTGGAGCTGGCCAGCCTCGGTGCGGCGGTGCTGCATCCTCGTGCCGTCGAAATCGCCCGCAACTACGGCGTGCCCCTGGTGGTGCGCTCCAGCTGGAGCGATGCGCCCGGCACTCGGCTCACCAGCGGCATGCCCCGGCCGATCGGCAGCGAGGGACTGGAACTGGGCCGCCCGGTGGACGGGGCGGATCTGGAGAGCCAGCAGGCGGTGCTGGCCCTCACCAGGGTGCCCGACCACCCCGGGGTGGCCGCCCTGCTGTTCGAGGCCCTCTCCGCGGCGGGGCTGAACGTGGATCTGATCGTGCAGGCCACCCATGTGGGCGCCAGCAACGACATTGCCTTCACCCTCTCGGAGAGCGAGCTGGAGGCGGCGCGCGCAGTCTGTCGCGGCCTGCTCCAACAGCTGGATGTGGAAGAGAGCGCCCTGAGCACCCAGGGCGGATTGGCCAAGCTCAGCATTTCCGGGGCCGGGATCATGGGGCGCCCGGGCATCGCCGCCCGTCTGTTCGACACCCTGGCCCGCTACGGCATCAACCTGCGCATGATCGCCACCAGTGAGGTGAAGGTGAGCTGTCTGGTGGAGGGCAGCCAGGGGGCCCGGGCCCTGCGCGCCGCCGCCGAGGTGTTCGAACTGCAGGAGCACCAGCTGCGCCAGAACCCGCTCCCCTGCGACGTGAGCGATCCGGCGGTGCGCGGCGTGGCCCTGGATCGCCACCAGGCCCAGGTGGTGGTCCGCCAGATTCCCGATCGCCCAGGCACAGCCGCCGCCGTCTGCCGGGCCCTGGCCGATGCCGGCATCAGCCTCGACACCATCGTCCAGTCGGAGCGCACCCACGGCTCGGGCCCGCAGCTCAGCCGCGACATGAGCTTCACCCTGCGCCGCGATGACCTCAACCGAGCCCGCCTGGCCCTGCAGCCGGTGCTCGCCCCCTGGCCTGAGGCTCGCTTCGAGGAGGGGCTGGCCATCGCCCGGGTGAGCGCCGTGGGCGCGGGCATGCCCTGCACCCACGGCACCGCCGCCCGCATGTTCCGAGCCCTGGCGGAGGCCGGTGTGAACATCGAGATGATCGCCACCAGCGAGATCCGCACCAGCTGCGTGGTGGCGGAGGCCGATGGTGTCAAGGCCCTGCAGGCCGTGCATGCCTGCTTCCAGCTGGGCGGCAGCACCACCGCAGAGATGGAGGCCATGGCCTAGTGCACTGGTTGCGCCACCGCCGCTGGCTGGCCCTGGCCGCGGGCCTGGATGCCCTGGGGGTCTGTCTGCTGGCGGCCTGGATCGATCGGGAACGGGAAGGCTTTCTGAACAATCAGCTGGGCCTGCTGGCGATGCTGGTGGCGGTCTATCTCAGCCTCGGCTGGCTGTTCGGGTCCTTCACCCTGGTCAAGACCCGGCGCCTGCGCTGGAGCCAGCTGATCGTGCGCCTGGCCATCACCAGTGCCGCCACCACCGCCACCGGCGCCGTGCTGGGCTGGTTGCTGCGCACCGCCCCCGAAGTGACGCTGCTGCACCGGGGCAGCCTGATGCCGCTGTTCACCCTGGCGGCCCTCTGGAGCGCAGGCGTGCGGCTGCTGCTGCGCCAGCTGGCCCACTCCACCAGGCAGGACCAGTGGCAGATCGTCAGTCTTCCCGACGAGCAGGAGGCGATCAGGGCTGAATGGGAGCGCATCGGGGCCATGCGGGCTCCAGCCATTCATGTGCTGGGTGAAGGTTTGAGCGTGATCGAGAGCGAGCAGGCCGGCGATGCGAGCATCGGCCTCGCCCTCAGCCAGGGGGTGCTCCAGCAACCCGATGGTCTTGATTCCTGTGCCCGGGTCCTGGCGGAGGGACGGGCCGTCACCTCACTGGCGCTGGCGGCGGAGCAGGAGCTGCAGCGCATCCCTCCGCGCTGGGTGGAGGATCAGTGGCTGCTGTTCTCCGACCGCAGCGAGCAGCGTGGTGGCGGCTTCGAGCGTCAGCTCAAACGCTACGCCGATGTGATGGTGAGTCTGCTGCTGCTGCTGCTCTGCACTCCGCTGCTGGCCATCGCCGCCGCCTTGATCCGCCTGACGGATAGCGGGCCGGTGCTCTACCGGCAATGGCGCACAGGCCTGCAGGGCCAGCGCTTCGAGGTGATCAAACTGAGGACGATGGTCCCCGATGCGGAGGAAGAGGGGGAGGCGATCTGGTCAGGTCCCAACGACAGTCGCATCACCCCGGTGGGCCACTGGCTGCGGCGCACCCGACTCGATGAGTTGCCACAGCTGATCAACGTGCTGCGGGGTGAAATGAGCCTGATCGGCCCGCGGCCGGAGCGGCCGGAACTGGAAACCGACCTGGAGCGGCGCATCCCCAACTATCGGCTGCGCCACTGGATCCGGCCGGGACTGAGCGGCTGGGCTCAGGTAAACATTCCTTACACCTCCACAGTGGAGGACGCTGAGCTGAAGCTGAGTTACGACCTCTTTTACCTACGCAACAGCAGCATCTGGCTGGATCTGCTGATCCTGTTCAAGACAATCAAGATCGTGCTCAAGGGCGCTGGGCGCTGAGGCCCTACTGAT
This sequence comes from Cyanobium sp. CZS48M, assembly GCA_030373145.1. Lineage (GTDB taxonomy): Bacteria > Cyanobacteriota > Cyanobacteriia > PCC-6307 > Cyanobiaceae > Regnicoccus_A. Next base: position 48,588 of record JAUCZK010000006.1, read on the forward strand.
ATGGAAGGGGCTTGTATTGTTCATGTGGTGCCCGAAGCAGCGATCAATCAAGAGAAAAGGTCGGCAGAAATTTCGCCACATTGCATAGCTCAATATCAATAGCCCCAACATCGGTGAAGTCTCGATTCGTATCCCTTGTTCGCTCAATAAATCGCGCCGTACGATCCGGGTGCTTCGTCAGCCTGACGAGGCGGTCAACCCAGTTGCTACGGGGCACTTGGGGCATCAAGCCCTGAAGCCCGAGGAACCAGGGAATCAGCGAACCTGTGAGATTGAGTGCTTCAGACGATCGATGCGGGAATGATGGCATGGAGATCCTGATCGAACGAATAAATGCAAGCTGCGATTCGGTGAGCACCAATGGCTCAGACAACTTCATGAGATCTGCCCCGGTTGCACTCAAAGCATCAAGAAAACGACCAGGATGGCTGCGATAAGACTCGAAGCAAGTGGCAGGCCTGAGCTCATCTGCAAGAAGACATCGCTTCATCCATTCGAGATCAACACGACCAAGCGAGTGGTCGTTGTGGCAATCGTAGATACGTCCTTTGTCATACCGTACCGGGCAGAGATACCCAGGATCCACCAACTCAGAAGCCGCGGCATGATCCCCACAGATCACCGGCAACCCTGCGTAACTCGCCTCAATCAGAACACGGCCCAGGGTTTCCAGATTGGAGGTACTGGGGAAAAGTAGAACATCAATCTCTGCCAAAAAATCCCAGATCTCAGCATGAGCTCGAGGAGGGAAGTAGCGAAAGACATCGGAGGATCCGAGGGCTTCTACCAACTCCTGTTCAACTAACTGCGGCGTACACCTGGAGGAATGGACATGTCCGCAGGCGAACAGAGTGAACCGACGATGTGACGTCGAGGCTCCTGCGGAATTCAGATCAATCAGCAACCGAATGAGATCCGGAAAGTTCTTATCCTCGGAGATGCGTCCCAGATAACCAAGAATCAATCCAGAATCAGCCTTAGCAAAGCGTTTGCGCCGGACCAGCCGACGATCCGCAAAGCAGGCCGCTAGCGGGTAACAACGAAGTGCGGGGAAAGATGCAAGGAGCGGGAAAAATGCTTCATAGACACCCTGTGCATAGAAACTGGAAACCAGAATGGTGTCGTCTTGCCGCAAGAAAGGATGGCAAAGATACTCCTGAAAAAGATAACTGCTCCAGATGGCCGTACGCACATCTCTGACGATACGGTATGAGAGCGCAAGGCGCTCTCGAAGATAGAAGTAATAATGCGCATGAGGCCCCACATTGCTGACCACACAATCAGCGTCGGCCAGCATCTCAATCGCATAAGCATCATCAGCAAGCAACCTGTTAAAATCATGGAACTGCACCTTCAAGGCAGGCCCTGGCCGATGCTTCAACAGCCAGGCAATACTCTCGTGCGCTAGGTTGACACCATCACGCTGGGGAAGCGCTGGATCAGTGCAATAGTCATGAAGTGCAACTCTGAGGCTTTTCAGATTAAACTCTCCCCATCCATTCTCTGATCTGCTGTTAGGCCTGCCAGCGCAAGAATCGTTGCCGGCAGGTCCTCCAGTCGACCAGGGCCCAGCTTGGTGCCTGGCTTGATGTCTGGACCTATAGCAAGAATCAGGTTACTAACCTCGGTGCCATGCATCACATGCCCTCCGGAACGGAAAAAGGGAAGGGGGCCGATCCGGCCATACTCTTCGCATTCCAAAGCATCAGCTGGAGGCCCTGAATCACTCCATCGTACGATCATATCTGGAGGAAGATGAATCTTTTCGAAAGGTGTGTCTCGCATGATCAGCACATCATGAACCATGGGCTGACCGGTGCGTGGGTTAACGCAACGCACCAATAGGTTACGCAACTCCAGCAAAGTGGGGCCAAATTCCTCCGGGTCTATGAGGCCACAGGCCTCCCGCCCACGCACATTCAGGCGCACGTATCCATCGGACACACTGGGGAGAGCAAAAGCACGCATATGGGGCCAGAGATTCTTGTACCAATTGGCCGGATTCCAGCTGAGTGGGTCCGCCTGGGCCTCCTGCTCAAAGGGGCTGGCGATCCGAGCTCGTGCTTCCTCCGCCACGGTCTGCCAGACCTCGGCCTTCCAGTGATTGCTGTAGTCAAAACGAGGTGGTGGCAGAGATGATCCGGCCATGGAAAGAGATCCTAGGCCCATCTCACCTGGAAACGCCCAGCGATACAATAGCTCAGGCAAAAGTGCAAAGCTAGGGACATCCATATGGTTAGCTACAGTATGATCTATAGTATAGACCATAAAAATTGCTTCCTCGGGTGCATCCGAATACAGAGCGGAGAGCGAGTGATCGATCTCACGATACACATCTAGCAACATTGAGTCGCCTGAAAACCATGGATCATGAAGGGGATGAGGCTCACCGACATGCCAAAGAAGGTGATTAGCGGTATGGCTTTCCGAGTAAAGGGAAAGGAAGAGATTCCAGCGTTCTGCCTGTAGGAGATCAGCGCAGATAGCCGTACGGCGACGTACAGACTCAAAGAGCTGCTCCCGCAGCCTAAAAAGCTCTTCCTTGATATAGATACTTGGCAGAGGAACAGAACGTTCAAGTCGACCTGAAATCGGATCGATCACTGTCTGTTGGCCATCAGTGATCCTGGGGTTGACTCCATGGACAGCCTCGAGTTTGGCCAACATTCCATCGGGCTTGCTCAGAGGAACCCAGGCGTTGAGCTCACTGGCCCAGCCAGTTACTTGTATGCCATCGACACGATCGACGATCGGTGCCGGCAGATCGAATGCACAGATGAGACGGCTCGGGTGGCCGGAATAAAACGGCGGCGCAAAGCCTACATTCTGATAGAGCGGAAGATTGGCATAGGAATACGAAGATGCATCGAAGCAGGATCCTGGATTCTGCAAGCTCTGACCAGAGAAGAAAACGTCCCAACAGCGCTCATTCCGGAACAGCTTGGTGTACAAGCATTGGCCAAAGGCGCCTTGTGAGCGCATCCTGGCCAGAAAGGGGAGATCTCCGTCATCCATACCAGCCAGGAGAAGATTATTATTAGGGGCGTCGATTCCGAGCGCAATGACCGGATGTTCTCTTGAGTCCGCCATTGAACAGCAGCAATTGAAGAGCTAGAGTGGAAGGCTAGGCTAAGTCCATATCGGCACAATCAGGCCTCCGCAGATCATCAACGTGGGGTTTGACCAACCGCAGGATCCGTCTGGAGGCGTGGCTCACCTTCGCCGCCAATCCAAGCAAGGTGCCCGTAGCAAATTCAGGAGCCGGAAGACCTCGCTGCAGAATTTCGCTGACGCTCATCACAATCAGGCCCGATGTCAAGGCCTGATCATGGATCATGGACTGAGCGGCAGAGAAGCCGCTGGAGGGCTGACAAGCCAACGCCTTACCGGCAATCCAAACACCTTCCGCAAGCGCCAGCCCATTGCAGTTCAGCTGCTGCAGCAACCTTTGGGCTTCCCTATGCAGGATTCCGGTCTCCATACCGTCCGGGTTGACCAAGAGGTGCAGGACAACAGATTCTGCTGACTGAAACATACTGGCCAGGATTTCCCGGTAGATCATGGGAGTGTCACGGATACCGATCTGAGGTTGAGCATTCACCTCGCAGATGATGCCTCCTCGATCCTTCCAGGATGCTTTCACATCGGGAATGATCAGGTCGATCCCAGCAATGTCCAGCCGGAAGGTTCGTGCAACCTGAAGAGCGAGTTCTAGATTCTCGGGGTGAACCTGCTCGTGGGCGATCAAGATATGGGATCCACCAGCAGAGATGTTGGCCTTGCCACGCAGGCGCACAACACGGCCTTCTTCTGGAATCGATTCGGAACTAAGACCCTGGTGGGTCAGCAGCATCTGAGCCTCAGCATCAAGCTCAAGGCGCATCTTCCCGGACATTCGCAGGATCTTTTGGCTCCGCTCCGTCCCCTGCTCTCGGGCAACAAGTCCATCAATGGTTGTCATACCATCGCCGATCACTCGACCCGGAACTCTATGCATGATCTTGACGATCTGACCATGGGCAACCGTAAATCGATAGTCTTCGCCAAAGATAAACTTTTCGACAAGGATCTTTCTAGAAAGCTTTGCTGCTTCACGATAAGCCAGTGCAACCGATTGTTCATCCCGCAATCCGGCAAAGACCCCGCGCCCCTGCTCCTGATCCGCAGGCTTAATCACCACAGGATAGCCAAGATCACCAGCCAATCTGATCGCCTCCTCCTCCGAGCGGCAGACCTTATGGGTGGGCCCTGGCAGCCCATGATGATTGAGGAAGAGGGCTGTCCGCTCCTTGTCCTTCGCCAGAGCCACGGACATGAAGGGTGCTTGATCTGTCAGCGAACTGTCGATCCAGCGCGTTGAGGCACCCTGGCCGATAGCCATGATGTTGCTATCGATTCGGATGGCCGGCAGGGCCAGCTCATGGGCCGCCTTGGCGAAGTAGAAATTGTTGGTACCCTTAAGGCCAAAGACACTCAGTTGACTGATCAACTGATCCCTACTCTTGCGAATCTCCTCCAGGCGATTATTCACGGCAGCAGGAGATCGGGCGAAAGCATTGATCAGGGATTCGAGCCAGCGCAGGGTGTCCACCGAAGCCCGTGGGAAGGAGTAGGGCAGGAACAGATCGTGGGCCTCCAAGAAGACATCCCTTGCCTCGGTCCTTGCAGGAAACGAGTGCCAGGGTCCAAACACGGGAAGATTGGCCAGGCGCTGGAGTTCGAGATGGGTCTTCAGGATCCCATCAAGGAGATCCAGGGAAGGGATCTCTCTTCCTCCCTCGCCATGAGTTTCCTCAGGCTCCACGACCCTGGAGAGGAAGTCCCTGACCTGGTCTGCTGCTACGGGCCTGTCGCGTCGAATCTCGATCCGGCCTTCGAGAAAAGGCTGACGGATGCCGAAGCCCATGCCTTGATAGGCCCGGAATTCGTTGGAGAACCGCAGCAGAGGGGGAGCCTTGCCTCGTGGCCCTGATCGGTTGGCCCCATCAGCTAAGGGGTGCGCCATGACTCAGGCTCCCAGGACTTCGGACCGATCCAGGGATTCCGTATGGAGCCACTCCAGGATACGTGCCTTGGCCGTATGGACATCGAGAGCATGGACCAGGACGGGATCTCCCGGAGCGGCATCCTTGAGGAAAGTGGGGATGGCGGCATGGACCTCGCCGACGTAGCGAAGGTCCACCCCTGGATCGGCCCCAAAACCAGCCTCAAGAATCATGGCCACAGCCTCTTCCTCAACGCGATCAGCGCAGGACTCACCACGCGCGATGTCGACAACATCGAACAGCCGACAAGCTTCAGCGGCCATGGAGCACATCCAGTGATCAGCGGCGCTGAAGCCCAGTCGAAGCAAGATCCGTGTGCGTGAGTGCAGCTCCGTTCTGAGCGACTCCATCAGCACAGCCAGAGACCGCAGCGCTTCAGGAGTCCCCGCCCAGCTCAGAACGATGGATTGCCCAGGGGTGTCGATTCTTTCAGCCCGGCCTGGATTGAGGCTGGCATCGAAGCCGAGAATTCGTTCCCGGATCAGATCAGGGGCCACGCCCATCCGCTCGGACATCACCGCCACGAAAGCTGCAGCGATGACCGTGGCGCGACACATCCCTCCCCAGGCCCCTTGAATCTCCGCTGCCGGAATTTCACACAATGTGGTGTCGCCGCGACAAAGGACCACCACCCCATCCGGTCCATCCCGCCAGAGGGCGCCCAGGCCTCCGGATGCGAGATGGTCGCGGAGCAGCCCATGGGGTGGCATGGATCCGACCAGACAGTGCTCGCAGGAGGCCTGACGGTCGTAGACCCCTCGCAGCAGGGGGTCATCAACATTCAGGACAAGGGCCTGGGTGGCGGCACGGGCGACAAGAGACTTGATCTGCAGCAGATCCTCCCGTGTCGATACACCATCTTCGCCAAGATGGGCATCCAGGATGTTGAGCATGGCGCCGACATCGGCCTCCCGCAGCCTCAGTCCCCCCTTGAGCAATCCTCCGCGCGACACTTCACCCACCACGACCTCGACGCGAGGATCCTGGAGAAACTGGCGGATGGTGCCTCCATGGGCCGAATCCTCCTGCTTGAAGACCAGATTGTCCAGCTGCGCGCCCGAGGTGGAGCCGACAGCCACCCGGCGCCCGGTCCCGCGCAGCACGTGGGCCAGCATGCGGGTCGTGGTGGTCTTGCCGATACTGCCGGTCACCAGGGCCGTCGGGATCCGTGCCATCTCCGGACCTCCAGTCCAGCGAAGCACCAGCCTGCGGCAAAGGTCGGACTCGGGATCCGCCACCAGATGGGGACGCAGGCCCGGCGAGAGGTTGGCCTCCAGGACCCGGAGACCCCCTTCGGTCCAGGACCTGCCGACATCCATAGCCATCACATCAAGGCCAAGGACATCCGCCCCCAGCAGGGAGGCGACATCCTGGGCAAGGAGACGGTTGTCAGGGTGGAGCAGATCCGTCACATCAATGGCACCACCTCCCTGAGAGAGGTTGGCGGTTCGGGAGAGCTGAACACGCCGACCCGCTGCGGGCACGGACTTCAGCGTCATGCCCTGCCGGGCCAGTTCCGCCTGCAGGCGTTCGTCCAGGGGAATGCGGTTCATCAACCGCTCGTAGGCCACACCGCGCCGAGAATCACTATTGACTTCTCTGATCAGATCATCCAGAGAACGGCTCCCATCCCCACACACCTCGGCTGGATGCCGTCGGGCCACGGCCATGACCTCACCGTCACAGATCAGGAGGCGGTGATCATGGCCGGGCAGCACCTCCTGAACCACTTGGGCCGATCCGTCGGCCGCATTGACCGTCCAGGCGCGCTCGAGCGCCCCACGCTCGGCCAGCCCCACCCAGACGCCCTTGCCCTTCCCCCCCGATGCCGGCTTGAGCACAACGGGCCAGCCGAGAGAACCGGCGGCCTCCAGGGCCTGATCCCAGGTGCGGGCGATCCGCTGCCGTGGGAGGGGAAGACCATGGCCGGCGAGGACCTGATGGAGGGATTCCTTGCCATGAAACTGCTTGGCGAAGAGGGTCGTCCGGTCGGTGAGGGTTTCATGCAGCAGGCGCCGTCTCGCCCCGTGGCCGAGCTGAAGGAACTGCTGGCCAACCCGCTCGACGCGGAAGTACGGCACACCCAGAGCACTAGCGGCTCGGGCCAGATGGGCATGGGTCTGATTCCAGCGGCGGCCGTGGAGCGCGCGGCAGACCTTGACATCCTGCAGTGAGGGCCGACCACCACCCCATGCACCGTTGAACCAACGACAGAGGAACTGTGCGGCAAAAACTGCCCCTGGGCCATCATCCATCGGCAGCCAGAGCCTGAGCTCCGTTGCCGTCGTCGTCAGGATCCTCGGCTCAGAAGGCTCAAGCCGGCAGAACTCCGTGAGCACCATGAGCGCCCGAGTCATCACGACGGGCAACTTCCCAAGGAGATCGACGCCTGGCAGTACTGATGTCAAAATTGAGAAGCCATTGATCCAGCCCAGCAGGGCCTCCGGCTCGGGCGAAGAATTTCCTGGAAGATCAGCGAAGTGGAGCACGGCCCCGCTGGTGGGCCCCATCAGATTGAGGCCCTCAAGCAGCTGGCAGCCGGCAACCCTCACCTCAAGCCCTTCCCACCAGTTTCTGACGCAGCTTCTTGATGCGGTCGCGCAGGTTGGCGGCCTCCTCGAATTCCAGATTCTTGGCGGCGGCCTTCATCTTGTCCTCCAACTCCAGGATCAGTTCCGGCAGGGCATCGAGGGGCACCATCGCGAACGATGCCGGCTCAGCCTCAGCGGCGGGTGCATCATCCTGAGCGCGTCTGGATACTTCCAGGAAGCTGAGGATGGCATTGCCGGCCCGCTTGCCGGCGGGGCTGGGGGTGATGCCGTGGGTCTCGTTGTAGGCCTGCTGAATCTCGCGGCGGCGTTCGGTTTCGGAGATGGCGCGGGCCATCGAATCGGTGAGGTTGTCGGCATAGAGCAGAGCTGTGCCATCCACATGGCGGGCCGCCCGACCGATGGTCTGGATCAAGGAGCGCTCCGCCCGCAGGAATCCCTCCTTGTCGGCATCGAGAATCGCCACCAAGGACACCTCCGGCAGGTCCAGACCTTCCCGCAGCAGGTTCACCCCCACCAGGGCATCGAATTCACCGTTGCGCAGATCCTGAATGATCTCGATCCGCTCGATCGAATGGATCTCCGAGTGCAGATAGCGCACCCGCACGCCATTTTCAGCAAGGTAATCGGTGAGGTCCTCGGCCATTCGTTTGGTCAGGGTGGTGATCAAGGTGCGCTCGTCCCGCCCGGCCCGCAGGCGGATTTCGCCGAGCAGATCATCCACCTGACCCTCGCTGGGGCGCACCTCCACCACCGGATCCAGCACCCCTGTGGGGCGGATCACCTGCTGGGCCACATGGCCGTGACTCTGGTCCATCTCCCAGGTGCCTGGGGTGGCTGACACGAAGATGGTCTGATGGGCCTTCGACCAGAACTCCTCGGCCTTGAGCGGACGGTTGTCGGCGGCGCTGGGCAACCGGAAGCCATGCTCCACCAGCACCTGCTTGCGGGCCTGGTCGCCGTTGTACATGGCGTGGAGCTGGGAGCAGGTGACGTGGCTCTCATCCACCACCAGCAACCAATCATCGGGGAAATAATCAATCAGGCACTCCGGTGGTGTGCCAGCCTGACGCCCCGCCAAGTGCCGAGCATAATTCTCGACGCCATTGCAGTAGCCCACCTGCTGCAGCATCTCCAGGTCGTAGGTGGTGCGTTGCTCCAGGCGCTGGGCTTCCAACAGGCGTCCCTGGCCATGGAGAACCTCCAGGCGCTGATTCAGTTCATCGCGGATGGCGGCGATCGCGGATTCCAGCCGGTCTTTGGGTGTGACGAAGTGTTTGGCGGGGTAGATATTGATAGCTTCGAGGCTCTGGAGGATTTCGCCGGTGGTGGGATCGACATAGCGAATCGCCTCCACCTCATCGCCGAACAGTTCAATGCGCACCAGCCGATCTTCATAGGCGGGGCCGATCTCGAGCACATCCCCTTTGACGCGGAAGCGGCCGCGGCCCACTTCGATGTCGTTGCGGGAATACTGGTTGTTGACCAGCTCGCGCAGGGAGCCGCGCAGATTGAGGGACTCGCCCACCTGAAAGCGCACGGCCGCCTTGAGGTATTCCGAGGGAATGCCGAGGCCATAGATGCAACTGATCGAGGCCACCACGATCACATCCTGCCGTTCGAACAGTGAACGGGTAGCGGAGTGACGCAGCATATCGATCTCTTCATTGATCGATGCTGTTTTGGCGATGTAGGTATCGGAGACCGGCACATAGGCCTCCGGCTGGTAATAGTCGTAGTAAGAGATGAAATATTCGACGGCGTTGTTCGGGAAGAACTCCCTCAACTCATTGCAGAGCTGAGCGGCCAGGGTCTTGTTGTGGGCCAGCACCAGGGCCGGGCGGCCGGTGCGGGCGATCACATTGGCGATGGTGAAGGTTTTACCGGTGCCCGTGGCCCCCAGCAGGGTCTGGTAGCGCTCACCGGCATCGACACCCTCCACGAGGGCCTCAATGGCCGTGGGTTGGTCGCCCTTGGGCTCGTAGGGAGCCTGGAGCTCGAAGCGCGCCATGGCCGCTGGATCCAGGTGGTCCCTGGACAAACACAGCACCGATCCTAGGAATCAGCCAAGGCCTGCGTTCGCTGTTCTGGATGCCGATCGCTGAGACAGACTGCGAACGCGGTTAACGCAGCCATCACATTCAGCCCACGCCGACCGCCGCCGAAAGGGCGGCCGCCGCGCGGGTGAAGTTCACATTCAGGCCGAGCCAGCTGAGGATCAAGGTACTGAGCACGCTGTAGACGATGGCGCCCAGGGCCGCACTGATCAGACCGTTCTTGAGCCGGAAGCCCTGGATCAGCCAGGCCGCCAGGGCAAACAGGACAATCGTGATCACCCAGTTGTAAACGGCGGTGATCGGTGTCACCATCCCACCCAGGCTGGTGACCGCCCAGGGCAGCGCCAGCACCAGCCTCAACGGCCAGATCAGCAACGTGCCCAGCAGACCGATCACCGCCGCGGACAGCAGAGCAGTGCCAAAGCCACTGAACTCGACACCGAGGGGCAGGGCGCCCACGATCAACAGCACAACCGCGCGGATCGGCCATTGCAGGAGCCAGATGAACGCGCCCATGGGAAAGAAAACAACTAGGGCCCAAGGCTAAACAAGGGCTCCTGACTTAGCCAAGCCAAGGGTGCCGAACCGTCACAAGCCGGCAGGCCAGCCTCAGCCCCGGCGACTCAGCCCGCCGCCACCGGCACAGCGACCAGGGCCTCGCGCAGACCGCGCACCACCGCCATCATCGCCAGCTCGTCGTCGAGCCGGTTGACGGCCGAGCCCACTCCGACGCCATGGGCGCCAGCCGCGATGGCCATCGGCAGGGTGACCGCCGAGAGGCCGGAGGCGCAGAGCACGGGAATCTCCACCGCCCGGCTGATGGCGTGGGCCGCTGCCAGGGTGGGCGCGGCCTTCTCGATCAGGCCCAGGACTCCGGGGCTGAAGGGACGGGCGCTGGTGCCCCCTTCGGTCTGGATCAGGTCAGCGCCGGCGGCGGCCAGATCGATGGCCAGCTGCTGCTGCTGATCGAGGGGAAGAACATGGGGCACCGTGACCGAGAGCACCACATCGGGAAGCAGCTGCCGGGTTTGGCGGGTGAGGGCCAGCACCTCCTCGGCGCCGAAGATCCGCTCTTCGGGATAGAACGAATCGAAATTGCCGATCTCCACCATCGCGGCGCCAGCGGCCACGGCGGCAGGGAACAGTGCAGGATCCACAGCCGAAACGCACACCGGCAGGCCGGAGACCTCAGCGGCCAGGCGCACGAGGGCCGGATCGCAGGCCACATCGAGCAGGTCGGCGCCGGCGGCACCGGCGGCCCGGCTGATGCGCTCCACGCTGGACGCCTCGAAGTTGGCCAGGCCGGCGATCACCTTCAACAGCCGCTGGGAGTGCAGCGCCGCTTGCAGGGGAGCGGGCAGGCTGGTGAGGCGCGACATCGGCGAACAGGGCAGATGGAGGCGATTCTCCCATGGGGTCCCCTGCAGCAGCGGCTGCAGCAGCGGCTGCTGGCGGACCCCCAGCTCCTGCCCAGGGGGGAGTGTCTGCTGCTGGCCGTCTCCGGTGGCCAGGACTCGATGGCCCTGACGGTCCTGCTGCTGCAGCTGCGGCACCTGCACGGCTGGGAGCTGCACCTCTGGCACGGCAATCACGGTTGGCGCGAGCAAGCCGCTGATCAGGCCAGGGAACTGGCGGCCTGGGCCGCCAGCCTGGGGCTGCCGATGCGGGTGGAGCGGGCCCCCGCTGGAGCCGCCTCCGCCGCCAGCGGCCGTGAGGAGGCTGGGCGCCGCTGGCGCTACGAGCGCCTGAGGGAGCAGGCCCTCAGCCTCAGCTGCCCCCGCGTCGTCAGCGGCCATACCGGTAGTGACCGGGCCGAGACCCTGCTGTTCAACCTGGCCAGGGGCTGCGGCCTGCGCGGGCTGAGCAGCCTGCGCGCGCGGCGTCCCCTCTGCAGCGGCATTGAGTTGGTGCGGCCCCTGCTCGGCTTCTCCCGGGCCGAGACCGCAGCCTTCTGTGAACATCAGCAGCTGCCCCTTTGGCTGGATCCCAGCAACGCCGATCTGCGCTTCAGCCGCAACCGCCTGCGCCACGAGGTGCTGCCGGTGCTGGAGGACCTCCACCCCGGGGCCTGGCGCCGTCTGGGGGCCCTCGCCGAGCGTCTGGAGAGCACCCATGACCTCAACGAGGAGCTGGCCCTGCTGGCCCTCACAGGGCTGCAGACCCCGCCAGCCCCAGGGGCTGCTGCAGGCCAGAGGGGGCAGGGACCAGCCCTGCAGCGCCGACGGCTGAGCGAGCTCTCCGCCAGCAGCCAGGCGCTGCTGCTCAATCTCTGGCTGGAGCGCAGCGCTGGGGTGAGGCTGGGGGCCAGGAGCCTTGAAGCCCTGAGGCGCCGGTTGCCTCTCAGCCAGGGGCCTGGCAGCCTGTCCTTGCCCGGAGGCAAAAGCCTTCACTGGGACCGTTGCAGCCTGCGGCTGCAACTGGAGCCAAGCGATCACGCGGATCCATCCAGCCCTCCCGCAGCCGGGTTGGCGTCAGCCCCCACCAACCCATGACCACCAGCGGCTTCGATCAGGCCTACAAGAGCGTGGAGCTGGCCTACAGCCAGGGCCGCTTCACCGAGGCCCTGCAGGAGGGGCAGGACCTGCTCAACGCCACGCCACTGGAGGCCGGCGATCCCCACAGCCTGCGGCTGAAACTGCTGCTGGGGCACATTCACTTCTATGGCTTGCGTCAGCCCGACGCCGCTGGCGAGCTCTACCGCCAGGTGCAGGCCACGGCCACCCAGGGGAGCACCTACAACGATCTGGCCGCCGAGGGACTGGCCCTCTGTGAGCAGAGCCAGCCCAGACCCAGCCAGCCCGATCTGAGCCTGGCTCCGGCTCCTCCTGACAGCGCCGACCTGGAGAGCGACGACCTGGAGGAGGTGCGGGTGGAGGTGCTGGTGGAGCCCAGCGTCAGCCCAAACAAGGACTCAGGCCGAAGGCGCTTCAGCCCGGAGGAGGAGGCGGAGCTGGCCAAGGGACTGCTGCGGGTGGTGCTGGGCTGAGCGGCAGCGGAGTCACCCAGCCCGGAGCCGCCCAGCCCGCAACCGCTCAGCTGGCGGCGGTGGAGCGGCGACGACGCACGCGGTTGGCGGGCATCTCCGGTTCTTCCGGCTTGGTTTCCGCCACCTGGGCCACCTGGGCCACGGGGGCGCTGACGGGGATCTTGGTGGCGACGGCCACGGCGCCGGTGCCCACAACCCGCTGGGGAGCCGCATGGTTGCGGATCACGGGTTCACGGCCTGAGCTCTCGCGGCGACCGCCGCGGGGGGCCGGACGGCTGTCGGGCTCGGCATCGGCACGGCCCTTGTAGGCCGGGGTGCCGGCCGGAGCCGGCTGCACCAGGCAGATGATCAACGGCTCCACCTGCAGCTCACGCCGCAAGCGGCGCTGCAGACCCACCTCGATCTCCCGTTGCACACCCACCCAGTCCACCTCGGGGGCCGTGCCGCCGGTGTTGCGGGCCAGCTGATTCCAGCGGTTGTCCAGCACCCAGCCGATCTCCCGCTCGGCCCAGACCGAGAGCCGGCGGGCATCGGCAGTGGTGACCACACCGCGCAGGTTCACCCGCGGCGGAGCGCCCATGACGCCATCGGTGCTGATCACGGTCAGCAGGGTGATGACGCCGTCTTCGGCCAGCTGCTGGCGTTCCTTGAGAACGCGGGTGTCGACGATGCCGTTGCGGGAGGCATCCAGCAGTTCGATGCCGGCCTTGACCGGATCCCCCTTGTGGATGGTGGTGGGGGTGAGCTCCACCACATCACCGTTGTCGATGATCAGCATGTTGTCGGCGGGAATCCCCATCGACTGGGCCGTGCGTGAGTGGCACACGAGCATGCGGTGCTCGCCGTGCACCGGCACGAAGAATTTCGGCCGGGTGAGGGCCAGCATCAGCTTGTGGTCTTCCTGGCAACCATGGCCCGACACGTGAATGCCTTCGCCCTTGCCGTAGACCACCTTGGCGCCCATCATCATCAGCCGGTCGATGGTGTTCACCACCGAGATGGTGTTGCCGGGGATCGGGCTGGCGGAGAAGATGATCGTGTCGGTGGGTTTGACCTGCACCTGGGGGTGCTCACCACGGGAGATGCGGCTGAGGGCCGCCAGGGGTTCGCCCTGGCTGCCGGTCATCAGCAGCAGGGTTTCGCGATCGGGAAGGTCGCGGATCTGCTTGATCGGCACGAACAGCTCATCGGGGCAGCGGATGTACCCGAGCTCACGCGCCTTGGCGATCACGTTGAGCATGGAGCGGCCCAGCAGACCCACCTTGCGGCCGTGCTTCATCGCCAGCTCCAGGATCATCGAAACCCGGTGCACCGAACTGGCGAAGGTGGTGACGATCACCCGACCGTCGGAATTGGCGAAGTGGCGGTCGAGGTTTGGGAACACCGAGCGCTCGGGCGGGGTGAAGCCGGGCACCTCGGCGTTGGTGGAGTCACTGAACAGGCAAAGCACGCCCTGCTCACCGTAGTGAGCCATCCGCTGGATGTCGAAGTATTCGCCATCCACAGGGGTGTGGTCGAACTTGAAGTCGCCGGTGAAGATCACCACACCCACCGGGGTGGTGATCGCCAGGCTGAAGCTGTCGGCAATCGAGTGGGTGTTGCGGATGAACTCCACCTGGAAGTGCTGGCCCACCTTGACCACATCCCGGGGGCTCACCGTCTGGATGATGGTGCGATCGGTGACGGCAGCCTCCTCCATCTTGCCCTGAAGCATCGACATGGCCAGCCTCGGGCCATAGATCACAGGGATGCTGAAGTTCTTGAGGTGGTGGGGAATCCCGCCGATGTGATCTTCGTGACCATGGGTCACGATCATGCCGCGGATGCGCTTCTGGTTTTCACGCAGATAGCTGGTGTCCGGCAGCACCACGTTGACGCCGTGCATGCCATCGCTGGGGAAGGCGAGGCCGGCATCCACCAGCATCAGCTCATCGCCATATTCAAAAACACAGGTGTTCTTGCCGATCTCATGCAGACCGCCGAGGGGGATGACCCGCAGGGCTGGCTGCTTGTTGGTGGGGGAATTTTTAATGTTGCTTGAGCTCATGGGAGAGGAAACGAAGGGTTGCAGAAAAAATGAACGGAAACTGAACTGAATCGAAGTGTTGCTGTTGCGAGAACTCCAGGCGGCACTGCGCTGGAGCTAAGCCGTGGCGTCAGGTAGGACGCAGGGCAGCCAGGGCGGAGGTCAATCGGGCACGGACGTCGCTGTCAGCGGAGACCAGCGGAAGACGGGGGGCGCCCACGGGCCAGCCCTCCAGTTCAAGGGCGGCTTTGACGGGGATGGGATTGGTGGTGGCGAACAGGGCCCTGCAGAGGGGCAGCAGCCGTTCGTGCAGGGCCAGGGCCGCAGCCAGCTCGCCGGACAGAAAGGCGGAGATCATGCGCTGGATCTCGCGTCCCACCAGATGACTGGCCACGCTCACCACGCCGACGGCACCCACCGCCAGCATCGGCAGGGTCAGGGCATCGTCGCCGCTGTAGATCGCCAGGCGATCGCCGCAGAGCAGCCGCAGCTGACTCACTTCATCGGTGCTGCCGCTGGCGGCCTTGTAGCTCACCACATTGGCGAGGTCGAGCAGGCGGGCCGTGGTGGCCGGCTCAAGGCTGCAGCCGGTGCGGCCCGGGATGTTGTAAAGCATCACCGGCAGGCCGGGGGCCGCCTGGGCGATCGCACGGAAATGGGCTTCCAGGCCTTGCTGGGGTGGCTTGTTGTAATAGGGCACCACCACCAAAGCCCCGTCGGCGCCTTCCTCGGCCGCCCGTTCGATCGCTTCGATGGCCTCGGCCGTGCAGTTGCTGCCGGTGCCGGCGAGCACCAGGGCCCGGCCCGCCACCGCACCCTTCACGGCCTCAAACAGCTCGTGCTGCTCCTGCCAGCTCAGGGTGGGTGACTCACCGGTGGTGCCGCAAAGCACCAGGCCGTCGGAGCCTTGGTCCACCAGGTGTCCAGCCAGGCGCGCGGCCAGATCAAGATCCACCGCGCCATCCGGGCTGAACGGGGTGACCATGGCGGTCAGCATCCGGCCGAAGGGCGGTTGTGGTGGACCCGTGCTGGGCTGTGCCGCGTTGGGCTGTGCCGCTGTGCTGCTCAAACGGCACCTCGGGCGGCTGAAGGGGCTGGCACAGGCGCCGGCTGGGCCGGCTTCAGCAGCAACTCGGCGATCTGCACGGCATTGAGGGCCGCCCCCTTGCGGATCTGATCACCACAGAGCCAGAGCTCCAGGGCATTGGGGTCGCTGAGGTCCTGGCGGATGCGGCCGATGGCCACCGGATCGCGGCCGGTGACATCGGTGGGCATCGGGAAGCGGTTGGCGGCGAAATCCTCCAGCAGCTCCACCCCCGGGGCCACCGCCAGCAGCGCCCTGGCCTCCTCGACGGGGAAGGGTTGCTCGAACTCGATGTTCACTGCCTCGGAGTGGGCCCGCAGCACCGGCACCCGCACGCAGGTGGCCGAGAGCCGCAGCTGCGGCAGAGCCATGATCTTGCGGGTTTCGTGCAGCATCTTGAGCTCCTCCTCGCAGTAGCCGCTGGGCTGCAGGGGGGAGTTGTGCAGGAAGAGATTGAAGGCCAGGGAGTGGGGCAGCACCTCGCTCACCGGCTCACCCCCATCGAGAACGGTGCGGCTGAGTTCACGCAGTTCCTCCATCGCCCGGGCCCCGGCACCGCTGGCCGACTGGTAGGTGCTCACGACCACACGACGGATGGGACGGCAGGCCTGCAGGGGCGCCAGGGCCAGGGTGAGCAGGATCGTGGTGCAGTTGGGGTTGGCGATGATGCCCCGATGCTCCAGGGCCGCCTGAGGATTCACCTCCGGCACCACCAGCGGCACCTCGGGATCGAGGCGGAAGGCACTGGAGTTGTCAATGACCACCGCGCCCGCCGCCACCGCCACCGGCGCCCAGCGCCGTGAGATCGAGCCTCCGGCAGAGGCCAGCACCAGATCCACCCCCTCAAAGGAGCCGGCAGAAACGGCCTCGATCGTGAGCTCGCGGCCCTGCCAGACGAGTTGGCGTCCAGCGGAGCGCTCTGAGGCCAGCAGGCGCAGCTCAGCGATCGGGACGTGGCGCTCCGCCAGCAGCTCCAGCAGCTCTTGACCCACCGCGCCGGTGGCGCCGAGGACAGCCACCGTCAGGGGCCGGTTGGGGAGAGATGGGAAGGAGGCGGTGTTTGACAACGGCAGGAAGGGGTGAATGCGCTGAAGGGAAGACTGGACCTGAATCCGGGCCAGGGCGATGGCCTGGTTCGGCTGGGGCAGTCGCAACGGACGCAAAAAGGCTGAACCGGTTGAACCGGAGAGCCATCAGGCGGAACTGGAGGGGGAGAAGAAGAGGTGCGGGAGAACAGGAAAGACTGGGGGGAGCCTGGGCCAGCGTCACGCTCCGCGGGGCGGAGGGAGCTGTGCACGCCGGACCGGAGGCTCGAAAGGAACCGAAGGGTCCTGGTGGCTATCAACGACCACATGTGGTTGCGCACACAATACGCTGCCCGCGCCGCTGGCGGGCCCATTGGATCAGCTGGAGCACGACTTCCTAGAATCGGGGGCTGCAATGCCACGGCACGGCCGTTTCGCCATGAGCACCGCCCTGAAGGTCAAGACCAGCCCCCGCCCCGGCAGCCGCCTGGCGCTGGAGGTGGCCGTCCCCGGTGGCCGCTCCCAGGCCAGCTACGAAGCCGCGGTGGTGAAACTCAGCCGCAGCGTGCGTCTGCCCGGATTCCGCCAGGGCAAGGTGCCCCGTCCGGTGCTGCTGCAGCAGATCGGCCCCCTGCGCATTCGCGCCACCGCCCTCGAAGACCTGGTGGACAGTGTCTGGCGGGATGCCCTGGAACAGGAGAAGATCGAGGCCCTCAGCAGCCCCGAGCTGAGCGAGGGCTTCGAAGCTCTGCTGGAGCGCTTCAGCCCCGGTGAAGACCTCACGCTCATCCTTGAGCTGGATGTGCAGCCCACCCCCACCCTCAAGGCCACCAAAGGGCTCACGGCCGAAGCCGAGCAGATCAGTTACGACCCCGCTCGGGTCGAGGAGATGATCGAGCAATCACGCCGCCAGCTGGCCACCCTGGTGCCCGTCGAGGATCGTCCCGCCGCCAGCGGAGACGTGGCGGTGGTGGCCTTCAGCGGCAGCTTTGTCGACACCGGCGCGGCGATCGAGGGCGGCAGCTCCGACGCCATGGAGGTGGAACTCGAGGAGCAGCGCATGATCCCCGGCTTCGTGGCGGGCATCCTCGGCATGGCCGTGGGCGAGGAGCGCGAGGTGAGCTGCCGCTTCCCCGACGACTACCCCCAGGAGGAGGCCCAGGGCCGCGAGGCCAGTTTCAGCATCACCCTCAAGGAACTGAAGGCGCGCGAACTGCCGGCCCTTGATGACGCCTTCGCCAAGGAGGCCAGTGACAAGGAGACCCTCGAAGAGCTCAGAACCGACCTGGAGACCCGTCTGCGGGAGGACGCCGAACGGAGGGCCCGCAGCAGCCGCCACGACGCCCTGCTGGCGGCCCTGGTGGAGCAGCTGGAGGTGGACCTGCCCGAAACGCTGATCCAGCAGGAGATCCGCTCACTGATCGAGCAGACCGCCTCCCAGATCGCCCAGCAGGGAATGGACGTCAAGAAGCTGTTCACCCCAGATCTGGTGCGCAGCCTGGTGGACAGCTCCCGCCCCGAGGCCGAGCAGCGGTTGCGGCGCAGCTTCGCCCTCAAGGCCCTGGCCGAGGCCGAGGGCATCCGCCCGGAGGCCGCCGCGATCGAAGCCAAGGTGCAGGAGGTGAGCCAGGGTCTGAGCGACACCAGCTCGATCGATCCGCTGCGCCTGCGCGAAGCGGTGGGCGAGGACCTGCTGCGCGAATGCCTGCTGGAGTGGCTCGAGGCCCACAGCACCCTCACCGAGAAGGCCCCTGAGGCCGAGGCGGCCGCCGCTGCCGACGACGACAAGGCCTGAGACCGCCATAGATTGAACGCCTGCACCGTTTCCTCTGCCCCGGCCGCGTGATCGAAGCCCTTCGCTCCCATCCGATCCACAACAGCTGGCAGGCCTCGCCAGGCGTGTTGCCCACGGTGGTGGAGCAGTCGGGGCGCGGCGAGCGGGCGTTCGACATCTACTCACGCCTGCTGCGCGAGCGGATCATCTTCCTGGGCTCCGGCATCGACGACCAGGTGGCCGACTCCCTGGTGGCCCAGCTCCTGTTCCTGGAAGCGGAGGATCCCGAAAAGGACATCCAGATCTACGTCAACTCACCGGGCGGCTCCGTCACGGCGGGGCTGGCCATCTACGACACGATGCAGCAGGTGGCCCCTGATGTGGTGACCATCTGTTACGGCCTGGCGGCCAGCATGGGGGCGTTCCTGCTCTCCGGTGGCGCCAAGGGCAAGCGCATGGCCCTGCCGAGTGCGCGGATCATGATCCACCAGCCCCTCGGCGGCGCCCAGGGCCAGGCTGTCGACATCGAGATCCAGGCCAAGGAGATCCTGTTTCTCAAGGACACCCTCAACGGTCTGATGGCGGAACACACCGGTCAGCCCCTGGAGAAGATTGCGGAAGACACCGACCGGGACTACTTTTTGTCTCCGCCCGAAGCCGTCAGTTACGGATTGATCGATCGTGTCGTGGATGACACCATTCCGGTTTGATCCTTAAGGTCTGCTGACGAACCCTGGGTTCCGGCCGATCCTGGATGGCCGGCCCCTGCCCCAACCCCCTGACCAGGACGCCCCAGCCCGATGGCCAAGTTCGACGCCCATCTCAAGTGCTCGTTCTGCGGCAAATCTCAGGAGCAGGTGCGCAAACTGATCGCCGGACCCGGGGTCTACATCTGCGATGAGTGCATCGATCTCTGCAACGAGATCCTCGATGAAGAGCTGGTGGAGAGCCATGGCAGCGCCAGGCCCCACGGCGACCAGGGCCGCAAACCCGCCGTCAAGAAGAGCAGCAAGCCCGCCCCCACCCTGGCGAGCATCCCCAGGCCCCAGGAGATCAAGGCCTTCCTCGATCAGCAGGTGGTGGGCCAGGACGAGGCCAAGAAAGTGCTCTCGGTGGCGGTCTACAACCACTACAAGCGCCTGGCCTGGCAAGGGGATGGCAAGGGCGAGACCGACCGCAGCGCCACCCGGCTGCACAAGTCGAACATCCTGCTGATCGGCCCCACCGGCTGCGGTAAGACCCTCCTGGCCCAGACCCTGGCCGAGCTGCTCGACGTGCCCTTCGCCGTGGCCGATGCCACCACCCTCACCGAGGCGGGCTATGTGGGTGAGGACGTGGAGAACATCCTGCTGCGTCTGCTGCAAAAGGCCGATCTCGATGTGGAGCAGGCCCAGCGCGGCATCATCTACATCGATGAGATCGACAAGATCGCCCGCAAGAGCGAAAATCCCTCGATCACCCGTGATGTCTCCGGGGAAGGGGTGCAGCAGGCCCTGCTGAAGATGCTGGAGGGCACCGTCGCCAACGTGCCGCCCCAGGGGGGCCGCAAGCATCCCTACCAGGACTGCATCCAGATCGACACCAGCCAGATCCTGTTCATCTGCGGCGGCGCCTTCGTGGGCCTCGAAGAGGTGGTGCAGCGGCGCCTGGGCCGCAATTCGATCGGCTTCCTGCCCGCCGATGGCCGCGGCCGTGGGCATCGCGAACTCAAGGCCAGCCATGTGCTGCGTCACCTGGAACCCGACGACCTGGTGCGCTACGGCCTCATTCCCGAATTCACCGGCCGGCTGCCCGTGAGCGCCGTGCTGGAGCCCCTGGATGTGCGCTCCCTGGAGTCGATCCTCACCGAACCCCGCGATGCCCTGATCAAGCAGTTCCAGACGCTGATGAGCATGGACAGCGTGCGCCTGGAGTTCGAGCCCGGCGCCATCGAGGCGATCGCCCTCGAAGCCCACCGTCGCCGCACCGGGGCCAGGGCGCTGCGCGGCATCGTCGAGGAGCTGATGCTGGATCTGATGTACGACCTGCCCTCCAACAACGAGGTCAGCAGCTACACGATCACCCGTGAGTTGGTGGAGCAGCGCAGCAAAGCCAAGGTGCTGCCCTACCCCAGCGTGGTCACGCAGCAGGAATCAGCCTGAGCGGCTATCCACCCCTGACCCTCCTTGCTCCGCCCGCAGGCACGGCGGCAGGGTGAAACGGTCCTGACCCGCGATCACGGCCCATGGCAGCCGCCGACCATCTCCAGGTGCCCCGGCAGCATGGGCTGTTCAACCATCACGGCATCGACCTGGGCGATGGCAGCGTGGCTCATTACCTGGAGGGCCGGGCGATCCTGCGCTCACCGCTCCAGGAGTTCAGCCGCGGTGAACCCCTGGCGGTGGTGGCCTACGACCCCGCCGAGATCTCTCCTGTGGGCACGACCCTGCGCCGTGCCATTGGCCGGCTGGGGGAGCAGCGCTACAACCTGATCTTCAACAACTGCGAGCACTTCGCCATCTGGTGCAAGACCGGCCGTCACCGCAGCGCCCAGGTGGAGGGCTGGCTGCACACCGGCAGCCTCGGGGCCCTGATGCTCGGCCAGCTGGTGCCGGCGGCCCTGATCACCGGCGTACGTCTCCTGCTTCGGCAGGGCCTCAACCTGGACGGGGAGCAGCTGGAGAAGGGCCGGACCCTGGCCCTGCAGAGCCTGGAGCAGCTCGATGGCCTGCGCCTGAAGCTGCAACAGAAGCTGGAGGCGGAGCTGGCCCGGGCGGAGGCCCGCTGGGGAGAAGGCCAGGACGGCCCCTCGGAGCCGTTCACGAAGCTGCGTCTGGCGGCCCAGAATCTGGCCGACCAGCTGGAGGAGGTGGAGGAGATGGAAGATCGCCTGGAGCGCCTGCTGGCCCCGAAACCCGCTGAGTAGCCTCATGGGCCAGGCCGTCCGGGGAGCAGCCTCCATGACCCAGGCCCGTGCCTACCTGCCCCTGCCCCAGAAGTACAGGCCGCAGCGCTTCGACCAGCTGGTGGGCCAGGAGGCGGTCGCTTCCACCCTCAGCAGCGCCCTGCGCCGGAACCGGATCGCGCCGGCCTATCTGTTCAGCGGTCCCCGGGGCACGGGCAAGACCTCCAGCGCCCGGATCCTGGCGCGCTCCCTCAATTGCCTCACGGCGGAAGGGCCCACCCCCGAGCCCTGCGGCAGCTGTGAGCTCTGCCGCTCGATCACCGCCGGCAACGCCCTCGATGTGATCGAGATCGATGCCGCCTCCAACACCGGCGTCGACAACATCCGCGAGCTGATCGAGCGCTCCCGCTTCGCGCCGGTGCAGGCCCGCTGGAAGGTCTACGTGATCGATGAGTGCCACATGCTCTCGACCGCCGCCTTCAACGCCCTGCTCAAGACCCTGGAGGAACCCCCGCCACGGGTGGTGTTCGTGCTGGCCACCACAGATCCCCAGCGGGTGCTGCCCACGATCCTCTCCCGCTGTCAGCGCTTCGACTTCCGCCGCATTCCCCTGGAGGCCCTGGAGGGTCATCTGCGCTTCATCGCCGGAGAGGAGGAGATCGGCATCACCCCCGAAGCCCTTCACGTGGTGGCGCTGCGGGCCCAGGGGGGGCTGCGCGATGCCGAGAGCCTGCTGGATCAGCTCAGCCTGCTGAGAGCGCCGATCGAGGCCGCGGCGGTGTGGGAGCTGCTGGGCGCGGTGCCGGAGCAGGAGCTGCTCGAACTGGTGGCCGCCATGGGGGAGGGCGATCCCCTGGCGATCCTCGAGACCTGCAGGCGCCTGCTGGAGCGGGGGCGGGAACCCGGGGCGGTGCTGCAGGGGCTCGCCAGCCTGCTGCGGGATCTGGTGCTGGCCGGTGTGGCCCCGGACCGGCTGGAGCTGACCGCGGTCAGCATCCAGCTGCAGCCACTGTTGCCCGAGCAGGCCCGCCGCATCGGCAAAGCGCGGTTGCTGAGCTGGCAGGCGCAGCTCAAGGGCAGTGAGCAGCAGCTGCGCCAGAGCGCCCAACCCAGGCTCTGGCTGGAGGTGTTGCTGCTGGGACTGCTGGCGGAACCGGCGGCGACGGCTGCAGCCCCAGCTCCAGCAGCAGCAGCGCCAACGCCAACGCCAACAGCAATGGAAGCCACGGCCCCTGCGCCTGCCCCAGTCCGTAGTTCAGCCAGCCCAGCAGTGGCTGCAGCCAACGCTCCGGCGTCCGCTCCAGCACCCGGCCCGGCGCCCGGACAGGAGCATCAGGATCTCGGCGAGATGTGGCAGCAGATCCTCTCCAGCCTGGAGCTGCCCTCCACCCGCATGCTCCTCTCCCAGCAGGCCTCCCTGCTGCGCCTCGATGACCAGCGGGCGGTGGTGCGTGTCAGCAGCAAGTGGATCGCCATGGTGCAGAGCCGCCTGCCCCTGCTGGAGACGGCACTGCACCAGGCCCTGGGCAGCCCCCGCCAGGTGCTGCTGGAGGCCTCCGACCAGCCCAGCGGCCCGGTGGTCACCCCAGCTGTGATAACCAGGCCCGTGGCACCCAGGCCCACTGTCCCGCCAGCGGTGGCGCCAGCGGTGGCCTCCCAGGCAACAACCATCCCGGCCGCTCCGCCCCAGGCTCAGGCGGCAATGAACCCAACCCCTGAGCGGCCTGAACGGCAACCACTCGATGATCAGGCCCGGCGCCTGGCCGACTTCTTCAACGGCGAAGTGGTGAGCCTGGAGGAGTGAATCCCAGGGGGTGGATCTGGGGAGTGAACCGGCCCGCTCAGGAAGGTTGGGTGGAGGGATCCGAGAGGGGATCCGCCAGGGGATCGAGGCTGGCGGTGAGAGCGTCGTCTCTGCTCTCGGGGCTGCTGTCGCCGCCCAGGTGCTGGGTCTTGGCCCAGACCAGGCGCTTGGGCAGCAGGGCCATGCGCAGGGTGACCCAGGGGATGACCACGAACCAGTGCATGAGATAAGTGATCCCCAGCGCCGCCGCCAGGGGGTTCATCGCCGGCAGGGGCGGACCTTCGCTGGGGCGGCGGCAGCCGGCCACGATCGCTGCGCCGGAGAGGCCGAGGGCCACGATCGAGAGGGGCCAGGCCGTGGGCGCGGTGCGGGTGGCCAGGGCGCTGAGCAGGTCGACCACCGAGACCATCGGCAGCACGTACTGCAGCAGGAAGAAGCTGGTGAGATCGAGCTTCTGGGCCGGATTCAAGCGCTGGGAGAAGAGCCCCGGCCAGTAGTCGAAGAAGCGCTGCAGGCCGCCTTCCGCCCAGCGCTGCCGCTGGCGCCAGAGGGCCGGAATGGTGAGCACCGCCTCCTCCTCCACCGGGGGATCCCAGAGCACACCCACAGGCTCACCGGCCAGCAACAGCCGAAAACTGAGGTCGAGGTCATCGGTGACGGTCTCCTCGTTGAAGCCACCCACCCGGGTGATCGCGTCCCGGCGCAGCAGCTGGCCATTGCCGCGCAACTCCGCCACACCGCCGCCGGCCAGACGGCCCTCCTGCACCACCGCATCGAGGGCCATTTCCATCGCCTGGGCGCGGGTGAGCAGGTTGCTGCCCGCATTCACCACCGCCTTGCGCAGCTGCATCGCCGACCAGCCGCCCTGCTCAGCCCGGGGGATCAGCCTCTCGAGCAGATCCTCCTGCAGGCCGGCGTCGGCGTCGAGCACCAGCATCCAGCGGCCTTCGAGCTGCTCCAGCACCGCATTGAGGGCTCCCGATTTGCCGCCGCCGGCCAGGCGGGGGCGGCGCAGCACCCGCAGCATCGGCGTGCTCGCTTCCAGGGCCTGGAGCAACTCGGGCGTGCGGTCCTCGCTGCCGTCATCCACCACCCAGAGACGCAGAACCCCGTGGCGGTAGCGCAGTCGGCTGACCCGCTCCACCAGCCGGCCGACCACGGCCTGCTCATCGCGGGCCGCCACCACCACATCCACCGCGGGCCAGGGGCCCGTCCAGGAGGCGTCGCCGCTGGTGCTGCCAAGGGCGGCGGGCCCGTCGATCGAGCCCTGCGCCCTGTTGCGGCGCCAGAGCTGTCCCAGCACGGTGCGCACCACATAGGCGCCCAGCAGCAGGGTGAGGCTGGCGGCGGGCAGCAGGTTGCGGGGCGGCTCCAGCCAGTGGGGCGCCACCCCGGCCCAGCCACAAAGCACAACGAACAGGGCGGCTTTGCCGCGGCGGCCCCTGGGGCTGGAACCGGTGGCTGTCATGGCAACTCCGTCATGGCAAGCGCGCCGGCGTGGCTGGTCCGCGTCGGAGCGAACTCTAAAGGCCCCCACTGAGGGTTTCGATGCCCACCAGCTCGGTGCCGGGGTAATAGTGCGCCAGGATCCGGTTCAGGCTCCAGCCACGACCGCCCAGATCAATGGCCCCCTGCTGGGAGAGGCCGGCGCCGTGGCCGAAGCCCCCACCGCTGAAACTCCAGCGGCCGGGCCCGTCAGGCTTGAGCACGAAGAGGGTGCTCGGCAGTTGCCGGAAGGTGCGGCGAATGGCGTCGCGGCGCAGCACCCGCTGACCGCCGCTGCCCACCACCGAGAGGGCCAGCACCCGGCCGCTGGGGCCGCGCTCCAGCACCTTGATCTCCCGGGGCTCACCGACGCCGCCGGGTCCCTTCTCCAGGGACTGGCGGATGCGGGTGCCATCCAGCTGACGGGTCCAACGAAACAGGGGATGGTCGGCTCCATAGGCACTGCCCCCCTGACGCAGCAGTTCCGGCAGGGAGGCGGCGGGCAGGGGCACCCCGAAGCGCTGGGCAAAGGCCGGTGGCCCGTCGGGGCGGGCCTGGAGATAGGGCAGGGGAGGGCCGCTCCAGACCTCCTCGAATCCAGCCGAGATACCGCCGTTGCTGGCGTGGTACACGGCGTGGATCGGCTGCCCCTGCCAGCTCAGCACCTGGCCGCGGGTGGCCTCCACGGCACGGCGCACGGCTCCGCCCGCCTGACGGGGGTCGGCATACACCTGGCACTGGGTGTCGGAGCAGAGGTGATACCCATCGACGTCGTAGCGATGGCTGTTGCGCAGGGCCCAGGTGCGGGCGAGAACGGCCTGGGCGGCGAGGGCCGCCGCTGGGGAGCCGGCACCGATCTCATGGGGAACCACCCCCAGTAGGTAACGCTCGATGGGCACCTGCTCGATCAGGCTCCAACCGCCGTAGGCATTGGCCTGCAGGCGGAAGGGCCCCTGGAACACCCCCTTGCCCCAGCTCAGGCCCTGGGGGGCCTTGAGGCGCAGGGGGCCCTCAAGCGCCACCACGCTGCCGTCGGCCGCCGTGGCCTCCAGCTCCAGGCGGCTTGTTTCCTCCCGCCTCCAGTCCCTGACCTGGAAGCCCTCGGGGGGAGCCGTGCGGGGGGGTGCCCACACTTCCCACTCCGCCGGATGGGCGATCACCGGCTCCACACCGAAGGCGCGCCAGGCCGAGGCGGCCTGATCCGCCGTTTCAAAACTGGGGAAGGGCCCCATCACAGAGCGCTCCAGCAGCAGGGGCTCCGGCAGGGGTCGCTGCCGCCAGCGCAGGCTGAGGCTGGAACCTTGGAGCTTGCGGCCCTGGGCGTCCTCCAGCTCAAGGCTGCCGGCGGCGGCCTTCAGCAGCAGGGGGGGCGCCTTGGTGGCGGCCACCCCGGGGGCCGGCCCGAGCCGGGCACCGAGGGCCACCCAGAGCACCGGCTGGCCGCGCTCGATGGCCGGGCGAGGGGAGGTGGGCCAGTGCAGGGCCGCCGCGGGCATGGCCCGGCAGCCTGGAGCCATCAGCAGGGAGCTGCCGAAGCCCATGGCGAGGGGCGCCAGGCGGGGCAGGCGGCGAAGGGACATGGGAGCGGAGAATCGCATCGAAAAACCGTACGGCCGAGGGGGGAATCCTGGGGGAGTTGGCGGAAGGGGCATCCGCGTCGTACTTTGGTTGTTTGTGAACGGGCGCCCGACATGCCGAAGCTCAAGACCCGCCGAGCAGCTGCCAAGCGGTTCAAGGTGACCGGCAGTGGCAAGTTCATGCGTCGGCGCGCCTTCCACAACCACCTGCTCGATCACAAGAGCCCCAAGCGCAAGCGTTACCTCGGCACCATGGCGGTCGTCGATGAGCGCGATGCCGACAACGTGAGCCGCATGCTCCCCTACGCAGGCTGAGTAGCCAGGCGAAAGCCGGCAGCTCCTGATTCCCACCGTTCCACTGAGAGATTTCCATGGCCCGCGTCAAGAGGGGCAATGTCGCCCGCAAACGCCGCAACAAGGTCCTCCGCCTCGCCCGCGGCTTCCAAGGCGGCAACGGCAGCCTCTTTCGCACCGCAAACCAGCGGGTGATGAAGGCCCTCTGCAATGCCTACCGCGACCGTCGCCGGCGCAAGCGCGATTTCCGTCGCCTCTGGATTGCCCGCATCAACGCCGCCGCTCGCCTCAACGGCCTGAGCTACAGCCGCCTGATCGGTGGCCTCAAGCGCTCCGATGTGCAGCTGAACCGCAAGATGCTCGCCCAGCTCGCCCTGGCCGATCCCGGCAGCTTCAGCGCCGTGGTGGGCGCCGCCAGCGCCTGAACCTTCAGGCCCCCGAACCAACTCCGCGCACTAGCCAACCCCCGCAGGCCCGATGGACCTTCTCCTTCCACAGGCCTATCTGATTGGCCTGATCGTTCTGCTGGGGGGTGCTGCCGTGGTGATCGGCCTGCAGGTCTGGCGGGTGCGGGCTGACGAAGTTCGCCTGGCCAAGCTGGAGGTTCAGGTCAAGGACGACCCCAAGGACTCCGCCACGCTCTATGAGCTGGCCTCTGTGCAACTGCGCAAGCGCCTCTACGACCAGGCGGTCGACACGCTCAAGCTGGCGTTGAAGCGCTCGGAGGGCGAACCGGGGGAAGCGCGTGCATTGATCCAGAACGCCCTGGGCTTCGCTGTGGCGGCCCAGGGCAACCACGGCGCGGCCATCCGCCACTACAAATCAGCCCTCCAGGCCAAGGCCGACTACCCGGTGGCCCTCAACAACCTGGGCTATGCCCTTGAGCGGCAGTCGCTACCCGAGGAGGCCCGCCAGGCCTACAACCAGGCCTTGGCCCTCGATCCCGGCAACAAGACCACCAGCAAACGCCTGAAGCTGCTCGACCGTCGCTTTCCGGCCGAAGTGGTGCAGCCGGCTGGCCCCGCCCAGGGGATGGGTCCAGCGGCCAGCCGCCCCGCCTCCAGCAAAAACGACGCTTCAGGGCCGAAGAAAGCGGCCTGAGGGAAGCCAGCCCCCTGAGCCGATGAAGGCTTCAGAAGCACCCATCGGCTCACCACAGCCCTCGCACCGGGGCTCCGCCGGAGGGACTGGCTGGGGCTGGGACCTCAGGGCGCAGATCGAAGCGACCGCCGGGATTGGTCAGCCGCGGCGCGATCCAGCCCGCCAGCTCCAGACCCTGCACGCCGCTGATCTCTCCTCCAGACTCCATGCCGCCGACTTCGCAGTCGCAGAGCATCAGCAGATCGAGCTGATCGGATTTGGCGTTGAGGTTGCCCTGCACCGCCACGGTGGTCTCGCCCACCTGCATCTCACCGCGCAGGTCGACCATCTGGCCCATGGGGGTGGCCTCCGCCAGGCGCAGCTGCACTGGCAGGGGAGCCCCGCCACTGAAGGAGCGGTAGACGCCCGACCACACCCTGGGCAGGTCGCGGGCCAAATCAACAGCGCGGCCCATGGGGTCGAAGGTTTCCACCGGACCCAGCTCGGACTCCAGCACCTGCATCGCTGAGCTGGGCGGTGCGCCGAAGGGCACCACACTGCCCACCGGCAGGGGATTCATGGCCAGCTGGGGCTCGGCGGCAGCCAGCAGCAGCGGCAGAAGCAGCGGCATCGAAACGATTCAGGGCACGTGGGCTCAGGCTAAGGGCGGCCGTGCCATCCAGCGGGCCCAAGCGGCCGCAGGGGCCACCGTTCGCGGTAGTTTCGCGACCTGGCAGGGGCTTCGACGACATCCCAATGGACAGCGACACCCTGGTGATCGCGGGACGACCCTTCCGCAGCCGTCTGATGACCGGCACCGGCAAATATCCGAGCCTGGCGGCGATGAAAGCCAGCCTGGAGGCCAGCTCTTGCGAGATCGTCACCGTGGCGGTGCGCCGGGTGCAGTCGCTGGCCGCTGGCCATGGGGGTCTGATCGAGGCGATCGACTGGAGCCGCCACTGGATGCTGCCCAACACCGCCGGATGCGCCACGGCCGAAGAGGCGGTGCGGGTGGCACGGCTGGGTCGGGAGCTGGCGCGGCTGGTCGGACAGGAGGAGAACAACTTCGTGAAACTGGAGGTGATCCCAGACAGCCGCCACCTGCTGCCGGATCCGATCGGCACCCTCGAGGCCGCTGAAATCCTGGTGCGGGAAGGCTTCGTGGTGCTCCCCTACATCAACGCCGATCCGATGCTGGCGCGGCGACTGGAGGAGGCCGGCTGCGCCACGGTGATGCCGCTGGGCTCTCCGATCGGCTCCGGCCAGGGGATCCGCAACGCCGCCAACATCGCTCTGATCATCGAGAGCGCCCGCATCCCCGTGGTGGTGGACGCCGGCATCGGCGTTCCCAGCGAAGCGGCCCAGGCGATGGAGATGGGCGCCGATGCCCTGCTGATCAACAGCGCCATCGCCCTGGCCGGCGATCCGGTGACCATGGCCCGTGCCATGGCCATGGCCACCGAGGCCGGTCGCGGCGCCTACCTGGCCGGGCGGCTGCCGGTGCGCTCCGAGGCCAGCGCCAGCTCACCGCAGCAGGGCCTGGTCGGTACTCCAGCCCAGGCCCAGATCCCGTAACAGTCCTTCTCAGGGCGGAGCCGGGACCGCCGGCACTGGGTAACTTGCTGCTTCCCTCGCGCTCCAGCCATGTCGGTCACCAAGGAAGACGGCGGCAAGCTCAACGCCTTCGCCAGGGAGCCCCGCATGGAGGTGATCGAGACGGGGACAGGCCGCAGCCGCTCCACCACCATCCTGCTGCTGGCGGGCCTGGCTCTGGTGCTGGTGATGGTGGCGGTGGCGGCGGGGATCAGCTGAGCTCCTGGATCCCGGCCGCCTGCCGGGGGGTCGGAACGCCTGTAGTAGCTTGCCCCCAGGAGCATCGGCTCGTTCAGCAGGAGTTCAGACGTGAAGGTTCTCGTTCTCGGCGGCGACGGCTTCTGCGGCTGGCCGTGCTGCGTGAATCTGGCCGAGGCCGGCCACGACGTGGTCATGGTCGACAACCTCAGCCGGCGCAAGATCGACGTGGATCTGGGGGTGGAATCGCTCACCCCGATCGCCACCGTGCATGACCGCCTGCGGGCCTGGGAGGAAACGGGCGGGCGCGCCATCCGCTTCGTGCACCTGGACATCGCCCAGGACTACCAGCTGCTGCTGGAGCTGCTGCGCAGCGAGCGCCCGGAGGCCGTGGTCCATTTCGCCGAGCAGCGGGCGGCTCCCTACTCGATGAAATCCAGCGCCACCAAGCGCTACACCGTCGACAACAACGTCAACGGCACCCACAATCTGCTCTGCGCGATCGTTGAAAGCGGCCTCGACATCCATATCGTGCACCTGGGCACCATGGGGGTCTACGGCTACGGCTCCCACCGGGGCGCCACGATTCCCGAGGGCTATCTCACCGTCGAGGTGCCCCAGGCCGACGGCAGCCGCTTCCGCGAGAAGATCCTGCACCCCACGGATCCCGGCAGCATTTATCACATGACCAAGACTCTGGATCAGCTGCTTTTTTACTACTACAACAAAAACGACGGCATTCGTGTCACCGACCTGCACCAGGGCATTGTCTGGGGCACCAACACCGATCTCACCGACCGCGATCCCCGCCTGGTGAACCGCTTCGACTACGACGGCGACTACGGCACGGTGCTCAACCGCTTCCTGATGCAGGCCGCGATCGGCTATCCCCTCAGCGTGCATGGCACCGGCGGCCAGACCCGCGCCTTCATCCACATCCGTGATTCGGTCAAATGCGTGGAGCTGGCTATCGATCACCCGCCCGCCTCCGGCGAGAAGGTGCGCATCCACAACCAGATGACCGAGAGCCACAAGGTCAAGGATCTGGCGGAGAAGGTGGCGGCGGTTACCGGCGCCCAGGTGAGTCACCTGCCCAATCCGCGCAAGGAGGCGATCGAAAATGATCTGATCGTGGATAACCGCAGCCTGATCGAGCTGGGCCTCAAGCCCACCACCCTCGAAGACGGCCTGCTCAGCGAAGTGGTGGATGTGGCCCGGCGCTGGGCCGACCGCTGCGACCGCTCACGCATTCCCTGCGTGTCCTCCTGGACCACCACCCAGGCGGCCGCCCTAAAGGCCGTTGTCTGAGCCCGGGACCATGCCCCGACTGCGGCTGCCGTGAAGATCGCCCTGTTCACTGAAACCTTCCTGCCCAAGGTGGACGGCATCGTCACGCGTCTCACCAAGACCGTGGAACATCTGGTGCGGGCCGGGGATGAGGTGCTGCTGTTCTGCCCGGAGGGGGCCCCCTCGATCTACAGGGGAGCGCGGGTGATCGGCGTACCGGCCCTGCCCCTGCCGCTCTACCCGGAGCTGAAGCTCGCCCTGCCCCGTCCGGCCGTGGCCGAAGCCCTGGAGGCGTTCCAGCCCGATGTGGTTCACGTGGTCAACCCGGCGGTGCTGGGGCTGGGGGGCATCTGGATGGCCCGCAGCCGCCAGATCCCGCTGGTGGCCAGCTATCACACCCACCTGCCCAAATACCTGGAGCATTACGGCATGGGCGTGCTCGAGCCCCTGCTCTGGGAACTGCTCAAGGCCGCCCACAACCAGGCCATGCTCAATCTCTGCACCTCCTCGGTGATGGTGGAGGAGCTCGCTCAGCGGGGCATCCAGCACACCGCCCTCTGGCAGCGGGGGGTCGACACCGAGATGTTTCGGCCCGAGCTGCGCTCGGAGGCCATGCGGCGGCGGCTGATGGGGTCCCATCCCGACAGCGACAGCCTGCTGCTCTATGTGGGTCGGCTGTCAGCCGAGAAACAGATCGAGCGGATCCGGCCGGTGCTCGACGCCCTGCCCCAGGCCCGGCTGGCCCTGGTGGGCGACGGCCCGCACCGGGCCCAGCTGGAGAAGGTGTTCGAGGGAACCGCCACTACCTTCGTGGGCTATCTGGGCGGCGAGGAGCTGGGGAGCGCCTATGCCAGTGCCGATGCCTTTCTCTTCCCCTCCAGCACCGAAACCCTGGGGCTGGTGCTGCTGGAGGCGATGGCGGCGGGCTGCCCCGTGGTGGGCGCCAACCGCGGCGGCATCCCCGACATCGTCACCGATGGGGTCAACGGCTGCCTCTACGACCCCGACGACGACGCCTCCCTCACCGCCGCCACCCTGCGGCTGCTGGCCAGCCCCGAGCGGCGCGAGCAGCTGCGGCTGGCAGCCCGCCAGGAAGCCGAGCGCTGGGGCTGGGCCGGAGCCACCGCCCAGCTGCGCCGCTTCTACCGCGATGTGGCCGGCAGCCCCCTTCAGCTGGCGGCCTGAGCCGGCTTGAACCAGGTGGCCAGCAGGGCCTTCACCATCGGCACGGCGATGGTGCCGCCGTAGCCACCACTGTTCTCGCCGAAGGCAATGATCACCAGATCGGGCTTCTCAGCTGGGGCATAGCCGCCGAACCAGGCGTGGTCCGGGCGCGGCGGGTCTTCGGCCGTGCCGGTCTTGCCGGCCACCGCCGGCAGCCTGGGATCGTTGAGCATGGTGGCGGTGCCGCTCGTGACCACCTCGCGCAGACCCTGGCGCAGCACCTGGAGCGTGGTGGGCTTGAGGCCGATCCAGGTGCGGGGGGTCTCGCGCTCCACCAGGTGGGGCGTCACCAGCCAGCCGCCGTTGGCCACAGCCGCATAGAGGCGCGCCATCTGCAGCGGCGTCACCGAAACGGCCCCCTGACCGATCGCTGAAGTGATCGTGTCAACGGATGTCCAGGATTCGCCCAGCACTTTTTTCTTCCAGGCCTTGTCCCCCAGCAACCCCGGACTCTCCTCATCGCGCAGTTCAATGCCGGTGAGGCTGCCGTAGCCCAGGCGCCGCGCCGCTTTGAACAGCTCCTCGGAGCCCACCTTCAGGCCCAGTCGGTAGAAGAAGCTGTTGCTGCTCACCGCCAGGGCGAAGGGGAAACCGATGCTGCCGAAGCTGCCGTGATCGGCGTAGCACTGACCGTCGTAGCAGAAGGAGCCGGAGGTGGGGATCGTGGATTTGGGGCCGTAGCGGCCCGATTCGAGGCCGGCGATCGTGCTGATCAGCTTGAAGGTGCTGGCGGGGGGGAAGGCCCGCATCGCCCTGTTGAGCATGGGCGCTTCCGGGCGGTTGAGGTTGTTCCACTGGGCCGTGGTGGGGCCTGTGGAGAAGATGTTGGGGTCGAAGTTGGGACGGCTTGCCATGGCGCGGATGGCGCCGGTGCGGGGGTCCATCGCCACGATGGCCCCTTTGCTCACCCCATCAAGGGCCTTCTCAGCGGTGCGCTGCAGCTCCAGATCCAGGGTGAGGCGCAGGTCCTTGCCGGCTCGGGCCTGCTTGTCCCCCAGCACCCGCTGCACCTGGCCCTCGGCATTCACCTCCAGCTGCTGGCCGCCCCACTCGCCGCGCAGGTGGGATTCATAGACCTGCTCCAGCCCGGTGCGCCCGATGCGGTCCTGCACCCGGTAGCCCTTGTCGGCCAGGCGGGCGAATTCCTCCTCGGTGATGCCGCTGGTGTAGCCGAGCACATGGGCGGCCAGGGGACCGCCGGGGTAGGAGCGCAGATAGTCGACATCGACTTCGGCGCCATCGAGATTGACCGCCTGCTCCCGGAAGCGCAGCACCTGGACACTGCTGAGGGAACTGGCCAGCTCGATGCGGTAGCCCTCACCCTGGAGCCCCTCGGTGTAGTTCTGCTCCAGCTGCTGTACCGGCAGCTGGAGCAGCTTTGAGAGCTGGTCGCGCAGGGCCGGCCAGCTCTCCTTCGGCACCAGCCGGGGCTGGATGTAGAGGTTGTAGGTGAGGCGGCTGGTGGCCAGCACTTCCCCATGGCGGTCGAGCAGGCGGCCGCGGACGGGGTGACGGGGCACCAGGCGGATGCGGTTCTGGTCGGCCCGCAGGCGGTTTTCGGGGCCCTGGGCCAGCTGCAGCCAGGCCAGGCGGGCCCCCATCGCCGAGGCCGCCAGCACCACCACCGCCAGCAACCAGGCCGGCTGATGACTCATGCCCGAGTGCCGCGATGGGCCGGGCTGGAATCCAGTGGCCATCGCCTCAGGCCCCGAGGCGGCGCTCGAGGTCCTCCAGGCGCCCGGACATGCGCGCCAGGGCCTCCTGCAGCGCCAGCCGTTCGTCAGCTTCGCTGACGGCGGCGGGCGACGGGCCGCTCAGATCCGTAGAGAAATCAGAGGGCACATCGCGCACCTCCACTTTCACCACGGGGTTGCCCAACCCGGGTTGCACCTGATCGAGGCTCTCACGCACGGCCCTGGCGGCCGCATCCCCCTCCTGGCGCAGCTGGGCCAGGGGATCGTCGGTGGCGGTGAAGGCCTCCACCACCTGGCGGGGTCCACCCCGGCGGGCCCGATCCACCATGGCGATGCCCACCGGAAGGATCTCCTCCATCAGGGTGAGCCGCAGGGCATCAAAGGGATCGGCAGCCATGGCAGAACTCCTGAAGCGAACGCCGCTGGCAAGCACCATCGGACCGTTTCGCCAGTCTGACGCCCAGCAGAGCGCCGGAGGGTTCAGGGGGTGCGCTGGATCCCGGGCTCGAGGATCACCGCCCGGCAGAACTCACGGGACCCTACCCACCAGCCGCCCACCACGGCCAGGGCCAGGGCAGCGGTGATGGGCAGCAGCGCCTGGCGAGTCATGTCGAGGCTGAACCACTCGCCCCAGCCCCGCAGGGTCCGCTCACGATCAAAGCGACGGCGTTCGCGCTGCTCCAGCTTCAAGCGGCGCTGCAGCGATTTCTCCACCCAGCGCTCGAAGGCCCGCTTCTTGGTGACCGCCATCTTGCGCTCCACCTCCAGCAGGTGGCCGGCGCTGAGATCGGGGTGGAAGGTGCTGATCAGCTCCAGGCTCTTGATGAACATCTCCACGGCGCCATCCTTGATCTGGCGGTCACCGTCACTGAGTTCCTCCCAGTGCACTTCCGGGTAGAAACGGCCACGGTTGGCCAGAATCTGCTCCTCCGGCAACTGACCGGGTTCGCGCAACCAGCGATCGGTGTTGGCATCGAAGCGACGCCAGTAGAGGAAGGGATTGAGATAGATGGTCTTCCCCCCCAGCAGGATGCTGTCCTGCTGCAGGCGGCGCTGCACCTGGGGATCCTGCTGGGTGACGGCGGTCAAGGGAAACAGGCTGGGAGCCGATGGTATCGAACACAGGCCGCTGGGGCCAGCGCTCCGCCTATTCCCACTCGATCGTGCCGGGGGGCTTGCTGGTGATGTCGAGCACCACCCGGTTCACCCCCTGCACCTCATTGACGATCCGGTTGGAGATGCGCTCCAACAGGTCGTAGGGCAGGCGGGACCAGTCGGCGGTCATGCCGTCTTCGCTGGAGACGCAGCGCAGCACGATCGGATAGGCATAGGTGCGCTTGTCGCCCATCACACCGACGCTGCGCACCGGCAGCAGCACGGCAAAGGCCTGCCAGATCTCGTGATAGAGGCCGGCGGCATTCACCTCCTCGCGCACGATCAGGTCAGCGTCGCGCAGGATGTTGAGCTTCTCAGCGCTCACCTCGCCGAGGATGCGAATCGCCAGACCAGGGCCCGGGAAGGGGTGGCGGCGCACGATTTCCTCGGGCAGGCCGAGGCTGCGGCCCACCTTGCGCACCTCATCCTTGAACAGGCGCCGCAGGGGCTCCACCAGCTTGAACTGCAGATCCTTGGGCAGCCCGCCCACGTTGTGGTGGCTCTTGATCTTCACCGCCACCCGCTCGCCGGTTTTGGGATCGAGGTTGGTGCCGGCCGACTCGATCACATCGGGGTAAAGCGTGCCCTGGGCGAGGTAATCGAAAGGTCCGAGCCGCTTGCTTTCCTCCTCGAACACACGGATGAATTCAGCACCGATGATCTTGCGCTTCTGCTCAGGATCGGTGATGCCATCGAGCTTGGCGAGGAAGCGATCACGGGCATTGATGTACTCAACCCGGATATGGAACTGCGCATCAAAGAACTCAGTGAGGAACTCCGGCTCCCCCTTGCGCATGAAGCCCTGGTCGATGAACATGCAGGTGAGCTGATCACCGATGGCCCGGTGCAGCAGGAAGGCCAGCGTGGAAGAATCAACCCCGCCGGAGAGCGCCAGCAGCACTCGCTTATCCCCCACCCGCTCGCGCACATCGGCCAGGGCTTCGTCAATGAAGGTGGCCGTGGTCCAGTCGGGTTCGCAGCCGCAGATATGATAAACGAAGTTGCGGATCATCGCCATTCCGCCGATGGAATGCACCACTTCGGGGTGGAACTGCACGCCATACAGACGCCGCTGGTGATCGGCCACCGCCGCTTCCGGGGTGTTGTCGGTGTGGGCGAGGCGGCTGAAGCCCGGCGGCAGGGCCTGAACCGAATCCCCGTGGCTCATCCACATCGTTGAGCCATGCTCCACGTTGGTGAGCAGATCGACCGGATCATCCACATAAAGGGGCGCCTTGCCGTACTCGCCCCTGCCGGCGGCCACTACCTGACCGCCGAGCTGCTGGACCATCAGCTGCATGCCGTAGCAGACCCCCAATACCGGAATGCCCAGGCCCCAGATGGCGGGATCGCACAGGGGTGCCCCCTCCTCGTAGACCGAACTGGGGCCGCCGCTGAGGATGATTCCCTTCGGTGCCAGCCGTTGGATCTCCTCCACGCTGGTGGCATAGCCCAGCACCAGGGAATAGACCTCAGTTTCCCTCACCCGCCTGGCAATCAGCTCGGAGTACTGGGAGCCGAAATCGAGGATGACGATCGCCGGCAGGCGTGAGCTCTCGGGCTGTTCGGTCGAGGGGGACGGGTGGGACATAACGACCGAATCACGGCCTGCCTGGCCTTTTGGGCTCACCCTAGGTCGTGCCGGAAAGCCTTCAGCAGCTCCTGGCCGCAGGGGCCCGCCACCCGCAGCTGCCGTGCCCGATCGAACAGCGCCGCCCCGATCCGGGTGGGGAAACGGCCGTAGCGGGCCAGGTAGGCCTGGCTGCGGGTCTCGATCGCCAGGGCCAGGCGCGCCTCGATCCGGGCCGCCAGCGGCCCATCGAGCTCCTGCAACTCCGCCAGGGCCGCCTCCACCGTGGGCGCCTGGAACAAGCGCTGCAGCTCGGGGCCGCCCATCCCCTCAAGCGCCGCCAGGGCCGTGAGCACCTCGGCGCGGCCATCGGCCAGGTGGTGGTGGGTGTGGAAGATCCCTCCCGCCAGCTTGATCAACTTGCCGTGGTAACCGAACAGCAGCAGCCGCTCCACGCCGGCTTCGGCCGCCGCCACGATCAGGGGGCCGAGCCAGTTGCCGGCCTTGAGCAGCAGGCCAACGGGCAGCCCCAGCCGGGGCGCCAGATCCAGCCCGTTCTCTCCGATCACCAGCACCAGATCGCGGGGATGGGGCGAGCGGGGCCACTGGCGCAGGGTTTCGAGGCACTGCTCCAACCGATCGGGAGCGGCGCTGCTCTGGACCACGGCCTGGGTGCCGATCAGGGCCAGGCCGTCCACCACCCCGAAGGCTTCATTGCTGGTGCGGCCGGCCAGCTCCCGGCCCCGGGGGAACACCAGCTGCAGCCGCAATCCGCGCCCCGCTGGCAACAGGGGCAGGAGATTGACCTCCAGCAGGCGGCGGGCATAGGCGGAGAGGCACAGCTCCCGGCTGCCGGCCAACACCCCCAGCCCCTCCCCCGCCTCCAGCAGCAGCCGCTGGGATGGCCCCTCCCCCTGGGGCAGCTCCCACCAACTGGCCCGCACCCACACCAGCAGGCCCCGGGTGAGGTCGAGGCCATCGCCCGGATCGCAGCGGGCCATGCCCAGGGCCTGACCATCGCCGAGGGCGGCGGCGGCCTCCACCGGCACCAGCTCAACGCCAGGCGGCTCCAGCAGCTCCAGCGGCTGGGCCTCGCTGCTGCCCCTGGGAGTCGCGGCGTCAGGCGCCCGGCCCTCGGCCTGCAGCAACGCCTGCAGGGCTGCGCGGGCTGCCGCCGCCACCCAGACCGGCAGGGTGAAGGGCGTCGCTTGGGTCATCGGCTGGAGCCTGGCTGCGGGATGGATCGGGACTCTGGATAGGGAGCTGGGGCCGGGCGCTGAAGTGGGCCGTGGCACCTTCGTTTTTTAAGGTGGTGAATTGGGCCGCCGCGCCCGTCCCCCCAGCGCCCCCCATGCAGGACAAGCTCACCCTGATGATCCCCGGCCCCACGCCGGTGCCGGAAACCGTCCTGCTGGCCATGAGCCGCCACCCGATCGGCCATCGCAGCGCCGAATTCCAGGCGATCGTGAAGCGCACCAGCGCGCAGCTCAAGTGGCTGCATCAGACCGAAGGGGATGTGCTGGCCATCACCGGCAGCGGCACCGCCGCCATGGAGGCGGGCATCATCAACGTGCTGAGCCGGGGCGACAAGGTGCTCTGCGGGGACAACGGCAAGTTCGGTGAGCGCTGGGTGAAGGTGGCCCGGGCCTACGGCCTGGAGGTGGAGGTGATCCGCGCCGACTGGGGCCAGCCCCTGGATCCGGAGGCCTTCCGCCAGGCCCTTGAGGCCGACAGCGACAAACAGATCCGCGCGGTGATCCTCACCCACTCGGAAACCTCCACCGGGGTGATCAACGACCTGGAAACGATCTCCCGTCATGTGCATGCCCATGGCCAGGCCTTAGTGGTGGCTGACTGCGTCACCAGCCTGGGGGCCTGCCCGGTGCCGGTGGATGCCTGGGGCCTCGACGTGGTGGGCTCGGGCTCCCAGAAGGGCTACATGATGCCGCCGGGCCTGGCCTTTGTGGCCATGAGCGAGCGGGCCTGGGAGGCACACAAGCGCTCCGACCTGCCCAAGTTCTACCTGGATCTGGGCAAGTACCGGAAATCAGCCGCCGCAGACAGCAACCCCTTCACGCCGCCGGTGACGCTGTACTACGCCCTGGAAGCCGCCCTCGAGATGATGCAGCAGGAAGGATTGGAGGGCATTTTCGCCCGCCATGCCCGGCTGCAGCGGGCCACCCAGGCCGCCATGCGCGCCATCGGCCTGCCCCTTTACGCCGCGGAAGGCCACGGCAGCCCGTCGATCACGGCGGTGGCCCCCGAGGGCCTCGACGCCGAGGTGCTGCGCAAAAAAGTGAAGGAGCGCTACGACATTCTGCTGGCGGGCGGACAGGACGACCTCAAGGGCAAGGTGTTCCGCATCGGTCACCTGGGCTTCGTCTGTGATCGCGACGTACTGACGGCAGTGGCCGCCATCGAAGCGACCCTTCAGGAGCTGGGGGCCGCCAGCCAGCCGGTGGGGTCAGGCCTGGCCGCCGCGGCCAGGGAGCTGGCGGCCTGAGGAACCGCAGTAAGGCCCGGAGCTGACGCGTTCAGCTCGGGCTGATCACCCTTTGCTAGGGTCAATCAATGCGGGTGTAATTCAGTGGTAGAATGTCAGCTTCCCAAGCTGAACGTCGCCGGTTCGAGTCCGGTCACCCGCTTCTAGTCCAGGACTGAGAAATTCCACGAAAAGCCAGTCTGGCACTGGCTTTAGGGTTGCCAGCGGCTGACTGCTCGTGACAGGCCGTGCCAGGCTGTAGAGCCGACCTTCTCACAGACCTTCTCACATGGCTGAGGCAGCCCCCTGGGAGATCGCCATCCGCGTCGAAACCGCTCATGCCTTGTCCCGCAAGGGATGTCCGAGGGGTTGGGCCCTCACAGAGCACCGAGGCTTCGCCAGGCTCAACATCACCGCCAAAGCGGGCGGCGGCAAGCGGCGTCAGCTACAACTTCCGATCCCCTGGCACTTCGATCACGCCAAGAAGATTGGCGAAGCCGTTTGTAGAATCTACGACGATTTCAGCAGCGGGATAGAACCAGAGCTGGCAGCGAAGAAGATTACATTCTCTTCTCCGGGGGAAGAAAATCGCGACTCGGGAGCCAACAGCAAGGGGGAGCCTGCGCTGCAAACAGACTGGAACGAGTTGATCGAGCACTACCGCGAGCACAAGATCCGCAGTGGTGAAATCAAGGCCTCGACCTGGACACGGGTGCACCGCCACCACATGAAGCTTGTGTCGGAAGCGGTCACCTCCCGCCAACCTCCCCGCAGCGCGGTCCAGCTGCTCGATCGCCTGACCTTCCACTGGGCAGACAAGCCAGGGGGGCGAACCCGTCAGATCCAGATGCAGGCCACCTCAGCCCTGCTCCGCTGGGCGGTCACTCAGGGCCATCTCTCGGCAGCCAGCTGGGAGCCACCAACCGACCTGAGCCCTTTCGTGGGGCGCTCTCGAACAGCGAAGGCCGTCACGACCCCCCTGGAGGTGGAGCACATCCTGGCCTTGGTCCGCGCCCTGCCCGATCAACGCTGGCGGCTCGGCTTCAAGCTGATGGCCGCCTATGGCCTCCGCCCAGAGGAGCTGCAGCACCTTCAGCTTCGTGATGGGCGCCTGTGGTGCACCTATGAAAAGGTGGCTTCCCGGGGCAAGACCAAGCCCCGTGCACTGCGACTGCTCCCCAGCGATGGCTGGGCAGCCGACTGGAAGCTGACCGAGCGGTTCTCCCCGGACCACCTGCCTCCGATGAGGGCGGGCTTCGGGGGGAACGATTTCGGACAGTACCTGCGCCGGCGCTCCCTCTGGGAGAAACTCCGCCAGGAGTACGAGGCCAAGGGGGAGAAGCTTGTGCCCTACTCCTGCCGGCACGGCTACGCGCACCGGGCCCACGTGATCTGTGACCTGCCGCCCAAGGTGGTGGCCGCGGCGATGGGCCACAGCGTTCAGACGCACCTGGCGGCCTACAGCCGCTGGTGCGGGGATGACGTGGTCGATGAGGCGTTCGAGAGGGCTGCTTGCCGGCTGCGGCCTCGTGACCTTCAAGGGCTGGATTGAGCCTCCACAGTCCTGCGGCTATTTCCCCAGCAGGGAAACTGCCTGGACAACGAAGTCTATGGCCTGATCCACTTCGACAATGTCGTGTAGAACTGCAATGGGACTCTGGCGCAGTGAATCCTCGTTGATGACCCTGTCCCAGTCGATCGAGGCTCCGCTGGGCGCCGAGCCATTTTCCCTGAATGCCTTGAGGAATTCCGAGGCAATGATGCCCTGCCCGATCACCGTCGGGTGAATGCCGTCCAGGCTGAAGATGCCGCCGTCAGTTACGCCTCCATCAGCGCTGACCCGATAAAACTTGGTGTTCAGTGGAGGGTACATCCACTGAAGCTCTTGTGGGTACACATAGCTAGGCATGCCGCTATTCCTTTTCCATGCCATATCCGAGAGGACATTGGCGATATCAACGACAACAAAGGCATCCCGGTGAAGCTCGGAGTTCTTCTTTGCAACCAGAGCCCTGATTGTTTTGTTGTACTCGATGATTACCTTGTCAATGAACAGAGCATCCCTGAACCTCATGAATTTTCGTTCGTCTCGAATTGCCGTTGACTCATTCACTCCATAGTACTTGTAATATTCATAATAGCGAAACTGCTTGACGGCCTGCCCCAAAGAAACTCGCGGATCATCCACAAGCCTTGCCTCCCCAAAACCCTCCAGCATTGGCGCGATAGTAACGAGAGGAACTGTGCCGACATAAATCTTCCAGTTCGTCGTCTTGTTGTTTTTTAGCGCTGCTATGACTTTCTCCAGCAGCAACTTGTAGTCATGCTCAAAATCTTTGGGATGCCACAGGTTGTAGTCAGGTGACTGCGGGTTTTTGCGAGAGCCGTGGCTGGCTGATGAGCCCGGGGTCATCTTCACCCTGAGATCGAATATGGTGCCCAGAGCATTGTTGGCGCCGAGCCAGAGGATCAGGTTGTCAACTCCTTCCGACTCGGCAACGTGTTGCAGCCACCTGATTGCTGAATACTCCTGATACTTATTGCTGGCTTGAGGATTGAGCACACGATGCGCCGCCCTGTAGAACGGACTGCTGGCAACAGCAAGCCCCTTGTTGTTGCTCAGGCCACTGGGGTCCTGGCGGATGCGTTCTTCGCAGAGTGATGGCGTCACTTCCCACGCGTCGGCGACCCGCATTCCTTCGACCGCGCAGTTATCAGTGAAATCGTGCGGATAGCCCTGAATTGGACGTCCAACAGCGCCACCACCCCTTTCGTAGAAATCCTCTGCTTTGTCCAGAAAAGATGAGATATCAAAGAAGATCCTCACCCATTCCAGGCCATTGATGTCGGTCCCGTATCTTGTCTGGATCAGCCGGAAGATCCGCTCCAGATCAAATTTCAATTTCTCCTCTGGCCACCTGAGAAACCGAT
This sequence comes from Cyanobium sp. CZS48M, assembly GCA_030373145.1. Lineage (GTDB taxonomy): Bacteria > Cyanobacteriota > Cyanobacteriia > PCC-6307 > Cyanobiaceae > Regnicoccus_A. The sequence goes on from JAUCZK010000006.1 coordinate 90,392, forward strand.
AGTTTCTTTCGCTTACCTTCAGCGCTCTTGCCAGATACGTGCTGTAGCAATTCTCGGTGTAAGCAGTGCACCCGCTACGGAATCCCTGGGAGATGCTGTCGCCTATGGTGAATAGTTTTCCCACCGATCTGAGCCCAGTTGACATCCCCCATGTGGTAGTCACGCCATGGAGTGAGCGATTGCTGCCTTCATGACTCTTACAGTCGGCCATGCAGCTGCGGAGGCCAGCGACTGCCCATGCCAACGGGATGTTGGAGGCATCACCAAGGACGTCCGATCAATTGTTCAGGTGGCGTTTGCTCCAGCCGGTGATCGTGGCCTCGATGTTGTCAATGTGCCACTGGAGCGGCCCGCGGCCCTGGGTGCAGCCCCAGCGGCGGTAGTGCTTGCCGGGGACGAGCACCCCGCGCAGTCGGAGCTGGCGCAGGGTTTCACGGCTCACGCCCAGGAGCTTGCAAGCCTGAGCGGTGGTGATCCAGACCCGTTGGCGGGTTGGCGTTGACGGGGTGTCCATCAGCCTCCTGCCAGCTGGGCGCGGAAGCGCTTGAGGGTGTCGATCAGCCAGGAGCGGCGGTAGCTCTTGACCTGGCGGGGTGCGCCATCCACAAACTGCTGGCGCAGCGTGGGCTCCTGGCCGAAGTCTTCGCGATAGGCCCCGGCCACCACCATTCCTGCCGAGCGGTACTTGGAGCGCGGCAGCACCTCCTCAAAGACCTCCAGCCAGGCATCGCTGAGCGTCAACTCGTCGTCAGCGGGGGTACCAGGCAGCAACCCAACGCTGGCGGTGAGCACGTTGCTGCGCACGATGTCCTTGAACAGGAGCTGGTCGCGCTGATCCAGTCCGCCGAGCCGCTCGAACAGGCCGATGCTCCGCTCCACCAGGGCGATCACCTCGACTTCCCTGAGCCTGGGCAGGGCCGTTTCTACTGGCGCCGGAGAGACCTGCTGAACGATCTCCAGGAACCAGCCGTCCATCCACACCGCGAACGGTGCGCTGATCCATCGGGCCAGGTCGACCGCGACCTGGGGATGGACCCAAGTGCCGCCGCCACCGGTACCGCCTGAGCGGGACTCAACGAGGGCGTGGACGGAAATTCCGGCCACGCTTTCCAGCGCGTCCAGATAGAGCTGGCACCGGTCTGACTCTCGATAGTCCTTCCACCGCTTGCCATTGGCTTTGCACATGGCCGTGGCATTCACGTAGCCATCGGTGGTGCGCCGTGAGATCGGCGTGCCGTTCCAGGAACGGGAGACCAGGGATTGCTGATCCATCGAGGCGAGAGGAATTGCTGGATAGGGGAAGGACGTTGTGGTGTTCATCGGTCTGAAGACGGTGTGACGGTGAAAGGCCCGCCGACGGCAGTGCCGGTATCAGGGCGGAAGAGGTTGGTGGCTTTGGCCGGAGACAGCCGCGGCGGCACGGGCCCGGCGATCACCAGCAGCAGGGTGCTGAGCTGAAAGAGCAGTACGACCAGCACGAGGTTGCGCAGGGCGCTCAGGCTGCTGACGTTGACCGTGATGGTGGGCCGGCGACTACGACAGAAGGCAGGCAGCTGGGGACGGGGCCCGGCGGCCCCGTTGCTGCGGATGTGCGGCGCTCCCATCAGAACGGCGCCTCGTCGTCATCCTCGACAGCCCAACCGGTAGTGCTTCCAGAATCTGAGCCACTGCCAGTGGTGTAGCCATCGAGCTCATCGAAGCCATCGGTGGGATCGACCTGCTCGTAGGGAACGAACTCGACCACCTGAACGGCGCGGGGCTGGAACGTCATGCCGCAGCCGTTCTCCCCATCCCAGTCGTAAATATCGAAGGCAACGATCACCTTCGAGCCGTTGCCGATGGCGGCCCCATCCCAGGACTGCTTCTTGGCATCGACGATGCGGGGACCTTCCGAGAGGGAGCCGTCGCGCCGCTGGAATTGCGGCACCTTGAAGCGCACCACAGTGAGGTCGCTTGGCTTCTCCTTGTCGGCTTTCCAGGGGAAGCCTTTCTCGGCACGGCGCTTGCGGCTGCCGTGCAACGCGATGAACTGGTCCTCCATCGCCAGCAGGAAGGACTGGGCCTTCTCGTTGTTGTTGGGCAGCAGCAGATCGCAGGTCCAGGCCTTGGGCTTGCTCCTGTCGAGCTGGTGGCGAGGGGTGATCAGATGGGCCCAGCGCACTTCGGCGAGGGGCGTGCGGAAGATGTCCTTAGCCATGGGCTGAATCGGAATGAATGGTGGAAACGGGGTGTTGATCGAACGGGGGTAGGGGCTGCAGACCGAAGCGCTCGCGCAGCAGGTGATGCACCGCTCCGCTGGCGGAGAGGTTGTGGCGCTCCATCACTTCGCGGACCCGCAGATACACATCGGTGCGCACCTGGGTCTGGATGAAGTGACGGCCGGCCCGTGAGCGGGGCTGCTCGCCGTAGCGGCGGGGCAGCCGGGGGCGATGGCTCGTGCTCATGGCTCTGCCGGCTCCTTGTCGCCATCAGGCCCGTGCTCCTCGCACTCCTCCAGGAAGCAATCGATGAAGGCGGCGTGCTGGTGCTGGGTGATGCGATCACCGATGGAGCGGGCGTTGCGGGGCACCTGGAAGTGCTCTCGGAACGCCTTGGTCAGCTCCTGACGCGCTGCCTGCGGGAGGGCGAGGATCCGCTGGTGGGTGGCCTCGATCTCCTTGGGCGTCAGGGGCTCCAGGGCGACATCGATGTCAGCCGCCGGAGCGGGATCCTGCTCCGGATGCTGAGCAGGAGAGGCCTGAGCCGAATCGTCAACGGCAACCACATCTACGAGTTCGGCTGGTCCATCCTTCTCAGCCTCTACAGGCCGAGCCTGTTTGGCCAAAGGGATGCCCAGCAGCATGGCCAGCATCCAGCCGGCGGCCCGCAGCAAGTCGTCGACCTCGTCGGCCCACTCCTCGCTGGTGACCTCAGCACCGCCAGCGTGCATCACGGTGACCCGCAACTTGTTGCGGCCGCGGATTTCAACCAGCTGGGCACTGAAGGCAATGCCTGAGGCAAAGGCTGGCCTGGCTGCTTCGACCACAGCAGCTAGATCAAGGGAAGGGACGGCCTGCACCTGTTCCTGGAACGAGGCAAGGGCGGCCGTAAGGGCGCGCTCGGCGCTGCCCTTTTCGTCGAGCAACGCGAGGGCGTCGGTTGACACGCCTGCGCGTGCGGGGGATTGCGTCATGGCAACTGGAAGCCGGGCTTGTGCCCGCTGGCTTGAGCTTAGCGGCTTGCTAACGCTAGGCGCAACCCCAGGCTCTGCTCGCATTCGTCCGGGCTGCTCCTGGCTGCGTCCGCAGGAGCGGACCGATCAGGCGCCCAGCGCTTTCTGCTCCCAGGCGCCGATCCACTGCTCGGGCAGGAAATCTTCGCCATCTACCCAGAGCTGAGCCAGCTCAACCGAGCTGTAGTCGTCGATGGCCAGCACTTCCGAGAAACGCTTCTGGTGCTCCTTCGGTGCACCCTTGACCAGCTGCTCCAGGGCTTGGGTGACGTCGAGACCGCCTTCCTTGATCACGCGGCGAACGTGCTGGCGCCACTTCTGACAGATCTCCTCAGCTCGTCTGGATGTCAGGGTCGGGGCGGGCGCGCTCTGATAGGTACGAGGGACCGGCACATAGCCGATGTAGCAGCTCCAGAAATCGACGGCATCCCAGAGCTTGTCGTCGTCCCCGCGCAGGGGCTCAGCATCCTTCAGCTGGTCCTTGAGGCGCTGGCTTTTGACTCCCGCCCACATCTTGGCCTCGTCATCGAGGCGACGGTTGAGTTCCTCCAGCTGGAAGAAGGCCTTCTGGCGGAGCTCGCCGGCCTTGCCCTGCTCGATCACCGAGAGGTTGCCGTAGGAGATCACCTCAAAGCCGGCCTCAGCGCCCCACTCGCAGGCGGTGTACTGGGTCCAGCCGTTGCGGCGGCGCCAGTTGAGCAGCATCTTTCCGAAAGCCCGGCGGGACTCCTCCTGCCAGTCGAGGACGGCCTGGTAGCTGCGCTTGACGGGCTTTTTTGCTTGTGCCATAGCCCAATCTTAAGTGCTGCTTGGCAATGCAAGCCAGAGCTTGTTACAGCTTGGCAGCCTGCTTTCGGTGGTTTCCTGGCTCGGCCAAGAGCTGCTTGACCTGTTGGCCGGTGAGAACCCGGCCCGTCTGGGCCTGGAAGCGCAGGGCCAGCGTGTAGGGGTGGAAGCCGGGATGACGACGGGCCAAGGTCTGCAGCTGCCTGCGGAGTTCGGGCCTGTTCATTGGCCTGACCCGGCCATGGCATCCAGGCCCAGGAGCGCCTGGGCCTGTGCAGTGGAACGGCAGACCGCCCCCAAACCACCCAGCTGCTGGACCAGCTGCAGAAAGGCCCTCTGCTCAGGGGTGACGGTTCCGCAGTCCGTCTTGATCTCCAAGGCAACGAACTGAGCGAGCCGCTGACCGACCAGCTCCGGCGTGATCTCCAGGGAGCGCAGACCGATCAGGTCGCTGCTGCCCTTGCACAGCCCGAAGCGCACGAAGCGCCCCTGCTGATCGACCAGGGCGCCGGTGTTGTTGCGCCAGAGCCGTACCCGCCCGCGGCCGTAGGCCAGGCGGATGCGCTGCTGGATCTCGTGTTCGCCCGGGGAGGAGGCCATGCCTCCTGTTGCCGGACTGGCCGTCAGGGATCACCAGGTATTGGCGATTTGGCAAATACTTGCCTTGTATTGGTAGATCTGGCCATGAAGCCAATACGTGACCGGCCATCGCCGTGCCCAGAGCGTCAACGACTGGCCCGTGCTGGCAGTGACAGCGTCGCCTGCGGCCTGCCATCCACAAGAGCCCGACCTAAAGTTGGTCATCCAGATGGTCAACGGCCGTGATGCAGGTGACGGTGGCGGAAGCCAAGAGCCAGCTCTCCAGCCTGCTGGATGCGGTGGAGGCCGGCCAGGCCGTGGTGATCACCCGCCGTGGCAAGGCCATCGCCGAGCTGGTGCCGCGCTGCACTGTGCGTGATCTGCTCCCACAGCTCGAGGTCCTGCGCGCCTCTCTGCCCGAGCAGCCGACCAGCGGCATTGAAACCATCCGGGCGTTGCGGGATGAGCCCGCCGCCTGATGCTCTACATCGACACCTGCGTGCTGCTGGCGGTGCTGACGCCAGAGGCACACTCCGCCACCGCAGCAGCTTTTCTGGCACAGGCCAGTAGACCGCTGGCGATCAGCTCCTGGAGTGTCACCGAGCTCCATTCCGCCCTCGGTCTCAAGGTGCGCACCAAGGCCCTGAGCCCGTCGCAGGCCGAGGCGGTGCTGCAGGGCTTTGAGCGCAGCCTGGCGCCGGGCTTGCTGGTGCTGGAACTGGAAGCCCAGGACTTCCGCAATGCCAACGCCTGCCTGCGCGGCTGGACCACAACCTTGCGAGCGGCCGATGCCCTGCACCTGGCCGTCGCGAGCGGGCGTGGCGCCAGCCTCTGCAGCCTGGATGCGCCGTTTGTGACGGCGGCCCAACAGCTGGGGCTGGACGCTCAGTTGCTTGGAGCAGGGAAAGGCCCCAGCAGCGATTAAGCGCTGCGCTTCCGAGCGGCCCAGACGTGCCTGGCCCAGCCCGGCTTGTAGCCCCGCTCCTGTTCCCGTTGCAGCAGCTGCTCAAAGGTGCGGCAGCCGGCTGAGGGTGATTGCCGCCGGGGCCGCTGCTGCTGGTTGGGCTTGGGCCGGTGGCGGATTGAACCGCTGATTTCGACCAGCTCGCCGTCGAGCTGCTGGAGCCCACGCCGCTGTTCATGGCGCTCCTCGCTCAGGAACAGGTGGCCGCAGTCAGGGCAGAGCTGAGCGGCGCTGGGGCAGCTGCAGAAGCAGACCGGGCAGTCCTTGATCGGGATCGAAACGCCTTCTCGCCGGCGGCGCCCGGCAAGGTCCCACTCCCTCTCATCGGTGGGCAGGCCGTGGCGGTGGGCATTGCCGACGTGATCGAGGATCACGGCCTCCTGCTTCCCAGGTGCGGGACGGAGCGCCCGGCCGACCATCTGCAGGTAGAGGCTCAGGCTGGCGGTGGGGCGCATCAGGATCGCGCCGCCCACCGAGGGGATATCGGTGCCCTCGGAAATGATCATGCAACTGCTGAGCACTTCCACCTCACCGGTGCCGAGCCCAGCGATCAGGCGTTTGCGCTCCTCGGCTGGGGTGCCGCCACTCACCGCCGCGGCCCGGATTCCCGCAGCACGGAAGGCCGCGGCCATCTGCTCGGCGTGCTCGATGGTGCAGCAAAAGCAGATGGCAGTGCCCGGGTGCAGCCGGCGCCGGTAGTGCGAGACCGCATCGCCAATGGCGGCCCGATCCCCAAAAGCCTGGGCCGCCTGCTCCAGGTCGAACTCGCCCATGCGGCGCCGGAGTTCGGGGCCCTGCCCCTTGCTGGTCCTGGCTCCAGGCCAGGAGAAGACTCTGGGCCGGGCCAGCCAGCCCTGCTCCACCAGCCAGGCCGATGAAGGGCCCAGCACCAGGGCCTCAAAGAAACCGCCGGCCTCCACACCCAGCCCCTTGCCGTCGAGGCGCTCGGGGGTGGCGGTCTTGCCGATCAGATGGGCCTGGGGCCAGGCCGTGATGATCCGGCCCCAGACGTTGCCGGCCACCAGGTGATGGGCCTCGTCCTGAATGATCAGATCCGGCGGCGGCAACAACGAGAGCCGCCGGGCCACGGTCTGGACCGAACCCACCGCCACCTGATGCCCCTGCAGCCTGTGCCCAGGGGCGATCACATCGGACTCAAGACCCCAGGCCCGCACGGTGCCACTGAGCTGCTCGATCAGCTCGGCCCGGTGGGCCAGCACCAGCACCCGGCGGCCCTTGCCGGCCGCGCCCTGGACGATCGCGCCGATGGTCTGACCCTTGCCGGCACCGGTGGGCATCACGGCGCAGACCCGCCGGTGGGCCTTGAGGGCGGTGCGGAGGTCGGCCAGCAGCTGCTGTTGGTAGTCGCGCAGAACGATCGGGGCCATCAGGATCACGGGCGATCGGGACAGGGGCTAGCCGCTCGCCATCTCTAACTCAGGCTAGCGAGACCTGGCCTAGACCATTAGGCTGTAGTTCACGAGCAAAGCCTTCATGTCCGACTACGCCCTGCCGGTGAGCGTCTCGATCACCCATGAGCAACTGGCCTGGCTCGACGCTCGCCGTCGCCACGGCTCCCTGAGCCGCTCGGCCGCCCTGCGCCAGGTGCTGGATGCGGTGATCAACCGTGAGGCCCTGGTGCCCTTGCCTGATCGCGGGTCCACCCCAAGCGCAGCGGTTGCCGGCCAGGGATGGTGAGCCAGACCCCATGGCTTCTGATGCCATTGCCGCGGCCCGATGCCGCTGGCCGGAGATCCTTGCTGCCCTGGCGGGCCTAAGCGACAAGCAGCTCAGCAATCGCCATCAACCCTGCCCCCTGTGCGGCGGCACGGATCGCTACCGCTTTGACGACAAGGACGGCAGCGGCTCCTGGTTCTGCAACCAGTGCGGCGGCAAGGATCAGCGCGGCGGCGCCGGCTCGGGCATGGACCTGCTGATGCGCCGGCAGGGCTGGAGCTTTGTGGAGGCCGCCCGGCAGGTGGAGGCCTTCCTCGGACTGGTGCCTGATGCCCAGCACACCAGTGCCAGCAGGGGCTCAAGCCGAAACGGCAAGCCCTGGCGCATGCCCGATCAGCCTCCCGCTAATGCCCCGCCGCCCGCGCTGAACCGCGGCGCCACCGCCCAGTGGGCCTACCGCAACGCTGCTGGGGAGGTGCTGTTCTGGATTCAGCGGATCCGGCTGCGCAGCGGCGGCAAGGCCTTCCTGCATTGCGTCTGGCTGGACGGGGACTGGCACCGGCCCAGCCGGCGCGACCCCTTCTCGTGCGACTGGCCCACCCCCAGACCGCTCTACCGGCTGCCGGATCTGCTGAGTCGCCCCGAGGCCCCGGTGCTGGTGGTGGAGGGGGAGGGCACGGCCGATGCGGCCGCCCAGCTGTTCCCCGAGCATGTGGTGCTGACCTGGCCCAATGGCGCCAAAGCCATCGCCAAGGCGGACTGGACGCCGCTGGCGGGCCGCTCGGTGACCCTCTGGCCTGATGCCGACGCGGCCGGCCTGGCCGCGATGGAGAGCCTGGCCGCACTGCTGCAGGCCCTGGACTGCCAGCTGCAGATCGTTGCGCTGCCCGATGACCTGCCATCGGGCTGGGACCTGGCCGATACCGACTGGACACCCCGGCAGGCCACCCGGCAGCTGGCCAGAGCGGCTCAGCCATGGAAAGCACCTGAAGGAAGCGGGGATGGCAGTGCTGCTGAAGCCGGTGCCGGTGGAGAAGGCAACGGCGATGACGACCCTCCCGTAGCGGAGGCAACGGCTGCTCCCCGGCCAGCCGCACCCTTCCTGTGCCTCGGCTACGACGCCGACGCGAACTTCTACCAACCGGGCAGCACCGGCCAGGTGATTCGCCTGCCCCGCGGCTGCCACACCGCCACCCACCTGGTAGCGCTGGCGCCGCTGGAGTACTGGGAGAGCCTTTACCCAAGCCGCACGGGAGTGAACTGGCCGGCGGCCGCCAGTGATCTGCACAAGAGCTCGGCCGCGATGGGGATCTTTGCGGTGGAGCGCATCCGCGGGCGGGGGGCCTGGTGGGATGAGGGGCGCACGGTGCTGCACCTCGGCGATCGCCTGATCACCCCGGAGGGGGAGCAAGCCATCACCAAACCGATCCGCTCGCGCCACATCTACCAGCGCCTCAAGCGCCTCGAGGGCCCGTGCGGCGTCGACCCCCTGACCGTGCAGGAAGCGGCGGTGATCGTGAGCATCGCCAACCGCTTCCGCTGGGAGGTGCCCGCCTCCGGCACCCTGCTGCTCGGCTGGGTGGTGCTGGCCCCCATCTGCGGAGCCCTGCGCTGGCGGCCCCACCTCTGGCTCACCGCCGGCGCCGGCTCAGGCAAGAGCCAGATCCTCGATCGCTTCGTGGCGCCGCTGCTTGGGGACCTGAGCCTGGTGGTGGTGGGCGCCACGACGGAGGCGGGCCTGCGGCAGACCATCTGCTCGGACGCCATGCCGGTGGTCTTCGATGAGGCGGAGAGCAACGAGAAGGGCGATCAGCAGCGGCTGCAGGCGATCCTCTCCCTGGCCCGGGTGTCCAGCAGCGAGAGCAGCGCCGAAATGCTCAAGGGTTCGCCCAGCGGTGAGGTGAGCCGTTATCGGGTTCGTTCGATGTTTCTGATGAGCTCGATCGCCACCGCCCTCAAGCAAGGAGCCGACAAGAGCCGCTTTGCCCAGCTCACCCTGCGCAGCCCATCGGACCTGGGCAAGGAGGAGCGCGAGGCCCACTGGCAGGCCCTCGATCGGGACCTGGAGCGTCACATCACCCCGGAGCTGGCGCGGTGTCTGATCGCCCGCACCGTGTCGCTGATCCCGGTGATCCGCCAGTCGGTCGGCGTCTTCTCCGCCGCTGCCGCCCGACACTTCGATTCCCAGCGCCTGGGCGATCAGTACGGCACCTTGATGGCCGGGGCCTGGTCGCTGCTCAGCGATGCGGTGCCGACCCAGAAGGAGGCCGAGCATTGCATCGCCTGCCACGACTGGGAGAGCTACAGCCAGAGCACCGAAGTCCCTGACGAGTCCCGCTGCATCCAGACGATCCTGCAGCGCCAGGTGCGGGTGGAAACCGACGACAAGCCCGTCACCCGCACCATCGGCGAACTGGTGGAGCTGGCCGCGTGCGACACCACCTGCATCGACGTGAGCCCTGGCCTGGCGGTCCAGACCCTGGGGCGCCATGGCCTGCGGGTGGATCAGGACCGCCTGCTGGTGAGCAACACCGCCAAGGCGATCGAGCAGTTCCTCGCCGATACCGCCTGGCAGAACAGCTGGCCGGTGGTGCTGCTGCGCCTGGCCGGAGCGCAACGGGCCGGACCCGTGCGCTTCTGCGGCGCCGGCATGGTCAGCCGTGCTGTCGCCATTCCCCTGAGCGTGCTGTAACTGCCTGCTGTGACAAAACCCCCAGTCGTGACGCCAGCAGTAACGCCCAGATCGCCTGCCCCACAACGGCTCTGGGCCGCTGTAACGATGTAACGCTCCAGAGATCGGATAGAGCCCCCTATGAATTCAATGACGCATGAACACCTTTCCAGCCAGGCCCTGCTGCTTGCTTCTGCTTCTCTATTCAAATCAGCGTCACATCGTTACAGGCATCGCCAGAAGACAAGGCTGGTCTGCGATCTCAGCCGTCACGCCTTCCGTCACAGCCCGTCACCACTGAAACGGCCATGCTCACAACCACCTGGCTTGATCCGATCCCTGGCCTCTGGCGCGATGAGGAGGCCCATCGCTACTGGCTGGGGGATCACCTGTTCCCGGTGTCGATCACTGGCGTGCTGGGCCATGGCCTGAGCGAGACCGCCAAACGGGCGATCGCAGCCAAGCGGCCGATCTGGGAGCCGCGCGGTACCACCGTCCACGCGGCCCTGGAGCACTACAGCCAGGCCCGCTTCCTGGTGGGCAAGAGCCCCGGAGACGCCCTGCTGGAAGTCGAAACCCTGCCGGGACATCACCAATACCGGGACTGGATCCTGCCGCTGCTGCAACTGCCGCTCTGGGACGAGGTGCGGGTGATCGCGAGCGAACGGCTCACCTGCTGCCTGACCCGCAACATCGCCGGGGCCTTTGACGGCGCCTACATCTCGCCCGCCCTGAGCGAGCGCCGGGGCCGAGAGGTGCGGGTGCTTTATGACCTCAAGACGCTCTCGGAGCACGGGCGGCCGTATTCCACCGCTGCCCAGCTCGGCGGATACATGGTGCTGGAGGCCGCCCAGGGGAACCACGTCGAGCTGGGCCAGACGATCTGGAGCAAGCCCGGCGAGGCGTTCACCAGCACCTTCTACAGCCGTGAGCAGTGCCTGGCCGCCTGGGCCGCGGCCTGGAGCGGCTACTGCCTGGCCCATCGCCCCTTCTGAGAACCCCGGCGCACGCGAGGCAGGCAAGAGCATTGGCTAGCAATTCAGAGCCGCTAGATTGAGCTGGCTCGGACTCGTCCGGCCACGTCTCTTCTGCTTCCTGATGGCGGACCTTCTGCTCGCTCCTTCCCCCGAGTCGCCAATCGCTGGCTCGGTGGGTGCTGTTGATGCCCTGCTGGATGCCATCACCGCGATCAAGGCCCAGCAGAGGTCACTGGAGCAGCAGCTCGAACCCCTGCTGGAGGCGCTCAGCGAGGCCATGGCCACGGGCGAGCTGGATCCGTCCTTCTGCCACAACGACTGGTCGTTCAGCCACAGCCTCGGCCGGTTGACCCACGACTTCCCGCCGGCGGTGCAGCAGATCGAGAAGCAGCTCAAGGCCGCCAAGGAGTCGGCGATCCAGCAGGGCAACACCACCGAGAAGCGCGGCAAGCCCTTCTGGACCATCCGAGCGCCCAGGGCACAGGAGCTGCTGTTCTGAGCTGATGCCGCAGCGTTCCCATGCCCAGGCCCCGTCTGATCCGGTGGAGGAGCTGCGCTCCGCGCCGGATCAACAGGATGCCGATGGAGAGACGCTGTGGGAGCCGGTGGCGGTGGATCCGACCCGGCCGATCAGCCAGACCAATCCACCCCGCCGGGCACCCCATCACGCCCAGACCCCCAGAGCTACCGCAGGGGAGGTGGAGCGCCGCATCGCCGAGGCCCAGCTGTGGATCGCCCAGCGGTTGCCATTGCTGGAGATCAGGGCAAAAGCGGGCGAAAGCTGGGGGGTGAGCAATGTCAAAACGATCAACCGCTATCTCGACCTGGCGCGGATGCGGATGGTGGAGGAGCTGATCTCCGACCGCCGCCGCCATCAGGCCGAGCAGATCTTTGCCCTCAATGAGTGCGCCCGCCGGGCGATGGATGCCGACCAGTTCAGTGCTGCGGTGGGTGCCTTCCGAGTGATCGCCGAGATCGGCGGGCTGCTGCGGGCGCCGATCAAGCCGCCGGAGGCACGATCGTGAGTGGCCTCCTGCTGCCGGAGACGGACCCCTGGGGTGACGCCGGCCTGCTCCACCTGCCCGTTGCCAGTGCTTCTGCGCCCCAGGACCCGCAGAGCCTGCGGGCCTTCATCGCCGAGGCCTACCCCCGCTATGGCTTCCACCGCTGGGCCGAGCTGCTGATCGAGCTGCTGCAGCAGGTGGCCGATGGCCAGCTCAGCCGCTTGATCGTCACCTGTCCTCCCCGGCTCGGCAAAAGCCTCTTGGTGTCCAAGCTGTTCCCGGCCTACTTCCTGCAGCGCTACCCGCACCTGTTCGCGGCGATCGCGTCGTATTCGGCGGAGCTGGCCTATGCCCACAGCCGGGAGGCACGCCATTTCTACCGGGTGACCGGCCACCTGCTGGCCCGTGATTCTGCGGCGGTGGGCAACTGGCTGACGCGGCAGCGGGGCGGCTGCATCGCCGCCGGCGTGGATGGGCCGTTCACCGGCAAGGGCTACAGCCTGGGGATCATCGATGACCCTTATAAGGGCCCGGGCGATGCGGCGAGTCCTGCCCTGCGGCAGAAGCTGATCGACTGGCTGCGCTCGGTGTGGCTGACGCGGGCCGAACCCGCCTCGGTGCTCGGGCCTGACGGCCAGGAGCAGCCGAACCTCTCGGCCCAGGTGATCGTGCTCACCCGCTGGGACCATCAGGACGTGGTGGCCTGGCTGCTGGAGCAGGAGCTGGGGGAGGCACCGCAGGACTGGACCCTGCTTGACCTGCCCGCCATCGCCGAGCCCACCAGCCAGCGCCCGAAGCTGCCGCCCACCTGCACACTCATTCCCGACTGGCGCCTGCCTGGTGAGGCGCTGTGCCCGGAGCGGTTCCCGCTGCCGGAGTTGCTCAAGATCCGCGCCCGTCTCGGTGCCTATTGGTGGGCGGCGCTGTACCAGCAGCGGCCCAGCCCGGCGACGGGCTCGATTTTCCTGCGCCACTGGATCCGCGGGCCCGAGGCCCGTCCACATGGAGAGCGGAACTACGCCCTGCTGGCGCTGTCGTGCGACCTGTCGTTCAAGGGGGAGGCGGAGAGCGACTACTGCGGCTTCTGTCTGGCTGGTCTGTTAGCCCCAGCGGCCCGCGGCGCCATCCCCCGATCGGGTGAATCTGAGGCGCCCATGCCCCAGGCGGAGCTGGAGATCGAGGTGCTGTGGGCGGCGCGGCACCGCTTTGGTCTGCCGGAGGTGATCCGCTTCCTGCTGGGCTGCCTGGAAACCCTCGAGCAGCAGGGCCTACGCCCCAATGCGGTGCTGATCGAGGACGCGGCCAATGGCCCCGCCGTGCTGCAGACGCTCAGGCGGCGGGTGCCGGGAATGCTGCCGATCACTGCCAGGGGCAGCAAGGAAACCCGCGCCCATGCCGTTGCTCCGCTGGTGGAGGCCGGCCAGATCCGCTTCCACCACCGCGCCCAGCCACTGGTGGAGGAAGCGATCCGGTTCCCCAGGGGCAGCAAGGACCTGGTGGATGCCTTCTGCCACGGGGCCCTCTGGCTGGAGGGGCGCTACTGGCGGGCCCAGGGCCTCCAGCCGCTGGCGGCACCGCTGCTGATCTGCCGCTGAGGGGGAACAGAGCCATGCCCGCCGCCGTGCTGTCTGCCCGAACCGAGACGGCCCCCACAGCGTTCCAGCTGGTGCTGCCGCTCACGGTGGTGCTGGTGGGTGATGGCGCCGGTGTGGCGCAGATGCTGCGTCAGCGGCGCTACCGGAGGCCCTCCTGCCACGCGCGGGCAGAGCAGCTGCAGCTGGATCTGCAGCCACCGCGGCATCTACCTATCTCTCAGTCGACCGGAAGACTTCTCCCGAAGCGCCTCCCGAAGACCCCCCGCCGCCAGCGACCGGTGCGGCCCCATGCCGCTGCCGATGCCCTGGCGCTGGAGCACATGGACCTGGCGGAGAAGATCGCCGGCAACTTCGCCCGCCGCACCGTTCACCCCAGGGAAGATCTGCTGCAGCTCGCGATGATCGGGTTGATCAAGGCGGCTCGGCGTTATGACCCTGCACGGGGCCCGTTTCGGCCCTATGGACGCACCTATGCGAACGGGGAAATCACCCACTTCCTACGGGACAGCGGCTTCCTGCTGAAGGTACCGCCCACGTGGAGGGAGCTTCACGCAAGGGGGCAACGTTTGCTTGCGTTGGGCTTTGATGTGAGGCAACTGGCCGATCGGCTGAGGATCAGCGTTGAACATTGGCAGGAGATTGCGGAGGCATGTACGGTGAAGGTGGTGGCATACGCTCTTGAGTAGCGTTTAGATCAGATGCGAGCACATACTTATGGATTTGCAGTTAACAATATTGTTTCCAGCCAGTCATATTTAGCTGGTATTCAACAACCCTAAAGAGTGGCTCTAATTTATAAAGCATCGAATTTTATGACCTGCAAGGCCATCTCGAAGGTGTAATTCGCGAAGCTTCATGAGCTCTAACGGCTTGCCTCTCTTGGGACTCAAATAATGTATTAGATGATTCTTTCGCATTCGGAAATGTGCTTTCACTACAACACTTGAATAAGTGCGGCGCCCATGCGACGCTTCCACTAGGATGGGTTCGCCAATCGACACTAAACCCACAACTAAGTCATCATCAACGACCGCCTTCGCCCGTAGCTGGGCCATTGCCGCTAGCCGCCCTTGACAATTTGTCAAAATACGGCAAAAAAGAGCAACTCTCAAGACTCAATCCTAAAACCATGCGCACAAGCCAAGCAGATTTCGACGCGATTGCTCGTTTGGTCATTGAATACATTTCGGGTCAAGCTGAGCCAATTTCTCTCGAAGATATTGAACAGCATTTTGCCGATGCTCCCCAAACAATCTCTGTAGGCAGAGTGATCCTGCAGTTACTGGCAGACCAAAAGCTATGCCTAACAGAAGATAGGCGAGTTATGGCTACTAAAGCCATGGTACCAGCGTGATAGCTTGAAGTGCCTTCATCACGAACGGATCAGCGCATTCCTGAAGGGACATTTGATAGGACTCCTTTTGAGGTTGATCGAGATAGAGTCCTTTATTCATATGAGTTTCGCCGATTAGCAGGAGTCACGCAAGCTGCTAATGCTTCCGAAGGGCCAAACCTGCACAATCGATTAACCCATAGCCTTAAAGTCGCCCAAGTCGGAAGAAGGCTGGCTCAATATCTCCTGAAGCGATATCCTACAGAGGTAGGCGAATGTGGGGGGCTTGACATAGATGTTGTTGAAACTGCATGTCTTGCACATGATCTAGGGCATCCACCTTTCGGGCATGCAGCAGAGAGTGTGTTAAATTCCGAGCTCGCTAAAGTTGACACTTGCTTAGGATTCGAAGGCAATGCTCAGTCTTTTAGAACTGTAGTTTACCGCTCAATCAGAAGAACCAGTAGTGACGGAATGAATTTGGCTGTAGCGACACTTAATGCAGTCCTTAAGTACCCTTGGTCCCAGGCTGATCAGCAGGGGCAGACCAAGAAAAAGTGGGGATATTATCCAGAAGAATCTGAGGCATTTGAGTTTGCAAGAGGGTTAGTTGGTCCTAATCGGTTGCATAATCAAACACTGGAAGCTGCTGCAATGGATTTAGCCGATGATATTGCATATTCAGTTCATGATGTAGACGACTTCTATCGAGCTGGAATGATTCCATTGGATCAATTAATTTGCGGCGCTGGCGAGCGGCATAGATTCTTGGAATGGGTAAGCTGCCATTCAAAGAGCAGTGACTTTGGCTTTTCAGTGGCAGATGTATTGGAAATGGGTAATAACTACTTCGATAGCCTTCTGCGAACTGCCAAGTGCCTGGTTTCGCCATTTGTAAACACGCGAGAGCAACTGCAAGATCTTCATACACTAACTTCTCTTCATATTACGCGTTTTTTGGGCTGCCTTGATGGACCTGTTCCGTTTGAAATCAATCCAGCTGCCGAAACTCAAATTGTTAGATCTAGGTGGCTGAATTTTGAAATTATGATTTTGAAGCTCCTCATGCAACGCTATGTTTATCAAGATAACAGTCTTCTGGCACAGCAGCATGGACATAAGCGGCTGATTGCTGAAGTCTTTCATGCGCTAAGAATTTCAATAGGAGATCATGGTGGTAATGGCATGGTCCCGAGGAGATTTGAACTTGATGCAAGGGAGGCCAAAGGAGATCAGATATTGGCCGCGAGGCTAGCCGCTGATATCGTCTGCTCAATGGATGAGCCGCAGATTTTGATGTTCTACCAGAGGCTCTTGGGAATTCGCCCTGGCATCTTGGCAGAGCGCCTCATCTACTAGCTTCGAAACAACATAGGTACCAAATGCTGAAAAGGCAATTAATGCTACTGGGTCTGGATACCAGTGCAAATACTAAATATTGGAAGTAGTAACATCATGTAAGGCAATGACCCGCCCACATATCGAAACTATGCCGAGCCTAGCCGTTGATCCATTCTCGGCGCAAATACTATTCAGCATGAGAGCTTGTAGGCGGCAGCTCAGGTGAATCGGGTTGATCGCTGTTATCCATGTGTTGAAACTGGGAGAGCAAGTGGCCCATCTTGTTAGCCTTAGTCTTGAGATAAGCTGCGGAGTTGCTTGTTGCCGAAACTTCAATACTTTCGCGCTTGACAGTGATTCTATTCGCAGTTAACCCGGAAATCTTTCTTGGATTATTTGTTAGAAGCCGTATAGAGTCAATGCCAAAATAGTGGAGTATGAATGAAGCTCTGTCATAGCTTCGCGGGTCCTGTGGTAGGCCCAAGCGCTTATATGCATCAGATGTGTCTAATCCAAGTGTACGTCCCAATTCGAGGCCAAGGGTCTTTCTGTAAAGGCCAGCCCCTCTTCCATCACAAAGATAATATATAAGCAGGCCTCCTTCGCTAGCAATTCGCGTGAGGCTTATTTCAAGTTGTTCGTGGCAGTCACAGTCCAGGCTCCGAAATATCTCGGCCGTATAGCAAGCGCTCTGAATTCTGCATAAATAGGGAAGTCTCAGCCGCTTGTCCAGTCTAGACAGACACAAGGTATTGTCCTCTTCGTGGTCACCCCAGGAAAAGCAATGAAAATCGAAAATCCCATATTTGGTAGTCAGCTGTGTACTTGCAACTCTTGGGCTGCTATGAGTTTCCATTGATGATTCTATCCTTTGGACGATAACTCCCAATTACCTCGGGTGTCGGAATCAGTGGAAGCCAGCGCTGATGGGCATCCCAGGCAACCTTGCGTACGTCGTTTGCAAGTAGCGTGCCCCGCTCATCTTTGCTCACTGCGTATTCTTCAAGTCCATAGGCATACTTATACTGACTGTCCTCAATTCTGCGCTGACAATCGCGGTAAATGGTCCACAGGCTCTGCGGTTTTCGTAGCTGGAGCCATGCCGTACTTGCGGCAGCCAGTAAGGAAAGTGCCGAAGGAATAACCTTGCCGACCAAGATGCCATGTCCAAGGGTGATGAACAATGGGCTGGATAGGCTGCATATAATCACAAGCAAAAAACAGCATAATGACTCTTGCTTATTGTGATCGGCTTTTCGCTTGAAGCCATGTCTAGTACATTCTGCAAACGAGGCCGGATCATCCATAATTGCCTGGGGCTTGGAAGCAACATCAGTAGAGGATACTGCGAACACTGATTCGGCGGACGAAGAGTACATTTCGTTTCCTGATTTTGACAGCGTGTGACTCCATTATCGTCTCCGCTTGTATCGTAAGCCTCATGGGCAACAGTTGTAGTGGACCTACGCCGAGATGAGTTACTCGTAAGTGACTGTCTCAGGGACCCGCATACCAAGTTCTTGGTCTTTATCCAGTCGCTCCCTAGTAGACACATTAAGAGACTGAAGCCATTGCAGACTGCGCATAGCCTCCAGCCGCTCCTCCATCCCTGAGATCCCTGGCAAGAGTTGGCACAGCCTCAACGCACCGTGCCCAACTGTCGCCGCAGTCGCACCCGTACCTCAGCCGATGGAGCTCCCGAGGTGCCAGCCGCCGACCAGCCACCCTGGTTAGAGCACCCGAACCTGAGCGGCCTCCGCGACCGCCTGCAACTGGTTTACGACTGCTGGAGCCTGCTGAAGCTCCCCGATGGCACCAGCCGCCGGGCGGTGTATCTGCCCCGAGGGGTGGAGGAGCCCGAATCCTGCTACCTCCAGCGGCTGGAAGCGGCTCGGCCCACAGGCTTCTTCCGCGATGCCCTGCGCACCTACGCCGGCATGCTGTCGCGGCTGCAGTGGCAGGAGCTACCGGATTCGCTCAGCCGCGTGCTCACCGATGTGGACGGCCAGGGCACGGACCTGGGCCTGTTCCTCTTCCTGGCGGATCTGCTGGCCCTGCGGGATGGCGGCTGTCTGATCCTGCTGCTGCCGCCCCAGCACCGCTGGCCGTCTGAGGGGGACCGCCTGGAGGCCATCGCCCGCGGCGATCGCCTGTCGCTGCCGCGCCTGCAGCTGGTGCCCCGGGGAGACCTGCTCAACTGGCGCCTGCCCACTGATGGCGGCTCTCCAGCGTTGCCGGCCTCAGGGCCCCTGGCAATCGTGTGGCGGGAGCCGCGCCGCACGGCCCTGCCGCCGCGCTACGCCAGCGGCAACTCATCGGTGCCAACGGTGGTGCTTGATGCCCACGGCGGTTTGGCGGCGGACCTGCAGGCCTGGACCTACCGCAGCCTGAGCGTCAGCGATGACGGGCTGGTGCTTCAGAGCTGGCTGGCGGAGCCCAATCCGGCTGAGCCCAGCGGCTACAGCGTCAGCTCGGCTGGTCCGCTGGAGCGGATCCCGCAGCGCTTTGACCTGCCAGCCCTCTGGTACAGCGCCGATGGTGCGGCCTTCGGCGAGGGCGACCTGCCTCATCTGGGTCTGGCGCACCAGTACCTCAACCACTACCGCTGCCGCAGCGAATACGAGGACCTGCTCTCCCGCACGGCCCTGCCCGTTGGCGTGCGTACCGGGCTGGTGGATCCCTATGGCTTCCGCAAGGGCGACGGCGCTGATGGCACGGGTGCATCCCCCCATCGCCCCCAGCGGCTGGTGCTCTCAAGCTCCTCCTTCATGGACCTCCCCGAGGGGGCTTCGTTCCAGTGGGTGGAGATCGAGGCCCGCTCCCTGGCCGAACACCGCGCCTACCTGCAGCAGCTGGAGGAGGCCATGCGCCGCGATGCCCTTAGCCCGGCCCTGGCGGGTGGCCCTGCCCGCACGGAGCTGGAGGTGTCGCTGGCGGCGGGTCAGGGTTCTGCGGTGCTGCAATCACTGGCGGGACAGAAGGTATCGCTCTGCTCCTCGCTGCTGCGCCAGTGGAGCACCATCACCGCCGAGCGGTTGTGTGAGGGCGCCGGCGCCTGCCTGGAGGTGACGCCCCTTGCCCCACCGCAGAAGCCGCAGCCCACGGTGAGCGAATGGCTGCAGCTGCACGAGCGCGGCGTGGTGGATGCGACCGAGCTGCGCCGCCAGCTGGGTCTGGAGACCCACGGGGCCGGGGCCCAGGGGGACGGGGCTGGCTGAGCGCCTGGCCTTGGACCTGGCAAGGGGAGGGCATGAGCCTTCCCCCCTCACCCGCCTGCAGCTGGCGGCCCGGCGATGCCGAGGCACTGCGCATCGCCCTCTCGATCCCCGTGACTGCCGCGGCCCTCTCGGCGCTGCAGCGGGAGATGGCGAGCCTTGAGATCCACTACCCGGTGGGGGTGTGCACGGCCCAGGGCCACCTCGAGGCCATCACGGCGCTCGATCAGCAGCTGGCGGCCCTGACGCCGGCCGAGCTGAATGCGCCGATCCGCAGCCGCCGCAAAGGCGTGGCCGGCGGGGTGGTGCCCAACCCCCTGCCGCTGAGCAAGCTCGATGTGGTGGAGTACGCCACCGAGCTGCTGCTGGAAGAGTCCGACACCGAGTGGAGCGCCACTGGCCCCTCGGCGGCGGTGGTGCTCACCCGGCAGCGGAACGCCCATATCGAGCATTTGGTGCTGCTGCTGCCGCGGCTGGCCAACTGGCGGCTGATGGACTCGGATCCGTTCCAGGGAACGCTGGTGCGGGGCTGAACAACGGAGCTGAAGCATGAGTGAACCCCTCTCGCCGCTGAACCAGGGCCTCAACCCCTTGCGCGATGCTCCGCTCTGGGGTCAGCTGGTGGCTCTGCCCACGGCCTCACCGGCGATCGGCAGTCGGGTGGCCACACCGATGACTGCGCCCCTGTGGTTGGCGCTTCAGCCCTACGCCAACGCCCGCCTCTGCCTGTTTGAAGTCGATCGGCCGGAGAGCAAGGAGCCGATCCCCATCCGCCGCCATGTGCTCGATGTGTTCCTGCGCTTTGAGCGGGTGGTGGGCGGCTACGACGACACCGCCCTCACCGACCCCGGTGACGTGCGCTACGCCGGCTTTCTCTGCCGCGCCGCCGTGCTGCCGCTGGCCACCAGCAACACCTTTGACTGGCTGGCGGCGGAGCAGGACTGGGGCACACCCGGCTTCCGCGATGGTCAGCCTCTGCCCTGGGATCCTGCTCTGCTCGGCACGGTGGTGGCGCCATGCGAGGGGGTGATCTGGCTGGGGGACCTGGCCCTGCTGGAACCGGAGGGGGTGCTGCCCAATCAGCCACGGGCCCAGTTCGCCGGCTGCCTGGTGCAGCACTTCGGGGCGCGCTACGGCAGCGGCGGCATCGGGCTGCTCACCCAGCCCCTGCTCGGTGAGGCCATCGATCTGATCCTCAAGCCCCACAGCGTGCTGGTGCTCCGCGCCGGTGACACCCTCACCCTGCTGGCCGAGCGCTATGGCACCACGGTTCAGACCCTGCGCCGGTTCAACCCCCACCTGGAGAGCACCCAGACGATCACCACCGCCGAGGGCGATTCGCTAACGGTGCTGGCGGGCCGCCATGGCACCACGATCGAGACGCTGCGACGCCTCAATCCGGAGCTGCAGCAGGCGGAGCCCTACATCACGGCTGCCGGAGACACGCTCACCGCAGTGGCGGCGGCCTTTGAGATGACCGTCACCGCCCTGCGGGAGCTGAACCCGGACTACGCCCGCTGGCCCCGCTACGACCCGCTGCCGATCGGCACGGAGCTACTGGTGCTGGCGGTGCGGCCCTCGGCGCCGCTGCAGAGCGGCCAGCCGCTGCTGGTGCCGGCCTTCATGCCCTCAACGGAGCTCCCGGCTGGCGAATGGATCGTCATCCCTCGCAGGCGGGCAACGGTGGTGAGTGACGTCTGGGACACCTCGACACCGCCGGAGGTGCCGGAGGCCTGATCGCACGGGCTGGCAACAGGAGGTGCAGGCGCAGCCCGGACGGGGCGCCTGCAGCACCACAGCCGTGATGGGTGATGCCCTCTTCCTTTCTGCACCGTTTCGGCGCCGACACCGGCGCCACTCAGCCCCAGGATCCTTGCTTCCCTTCCTGGCAGCCCCAGCCCCAGCAGCAGCCCAACCAGGGCCCAGCCACTGCGTTGCCGCCCCATGAGCCCGACCCTGCTCCGCTGGAGGACGACGAGCTCGATGAGGCCCCGCCGACCAGCGATGAACCCGAGCCCGCCGGCAGCGGCGACAGCGACGATCCCCCGGCCGGCACCGCTCCCCCCACCGGTGCGGATCCGCTGCGCGCCGAGCGGCGCCGCAGCAACCAGCTCGAAAAGGAGCTGCGCAAGGCCCGCGCCCAGCTGGCCCGCTTCTCGGAGATCAACCCCGATGAGTACGCCCGCCTGCAGGAGGGCGAGCGCAAGCGGGAGGAGCAGGAACGCCAGTGGAACCTGCGTGAGCAGGAGCTGAACAACGCCAACCGCCGCCGCGTGCAGGCGGTGGAGAAGGAGCGCGATGACGCCCGCGAGCAGTCACTCAGCCTGCGCAAGGAACGGCTGCTGGAACGCCTGTTCATCGATGCCGAAGGCCGGGTGGGCGGCGATGAGCGCAGCTCCTTCTTTGACACCTTCTGCAAGCTCTGCGGCGGTCAGTTCCGCCTCAGCCAGCTGGAGGGCAAGGAACGGCTCGAACCGGTCGATGGCGCCGGCCAGCCCTATGCCCTCGATGGTGTTGCCCTCTCCGCCAACGACTACATGGAGGAGCTGCGCCGTCACCCGGTGTACAGCTTCCTGTTCCAGCAGCGCAGTGGGCTGTATCAGTCGACAGCTGAGGGCGGCTACGACAGCGCCGGGGTGCCGGTGAACCTGCAGAGCATGAGCACCCGGGAGCTGTACATGGAGGCGATGCGCTCCACCACCCCACGGGTGCCGGCGCGCAACTGAGGCATCGGACCCAGGTCGGCCAGGTAAGGCAACTCGCCTTACAATGCTGGCATGACCACCGTGACGCTCACCTCCAAGGGCCAGCTCACCATTCCCCGGCAACTGCGCGATGCTCTCGGCCTGGCACCGGGCGCCCGGCTCCAGGCCAGCATCGATCCTCAGGGCCGGCTGGTGCTGGTGCCAGCGAAGTACGAACCCGAGGATCTGTTCCGTAACCGGCCAGAGGTTCGGCTCACGATGAGCGTGGAGGACATGGATCGCGCCATCGCCACTGCCGTAGGTCGTGAGGACCCTTGACACCAACGTGGTGGTGCGGCTGCTGATCGGTGACGATCCGCAGCAGACGCCGATTGCTGAGCGGGCTTTCCTTGATGCCATCGCCGCCGGCGGGGTGTACCTCCCCGACGTTGTGCTGGCCGAAGTGGCCTGGGTTCTGCGGGGCTATGAGCTGGATCGCGCAGCCCGTCATGAGCTTCTCGAGCGCCTGGTACGCACCCGCGGGGTCGTGGTGGAGGACATCGATGCGGTGATCGATGCGCTGGTGCACTTCCGGCAGGGCGGTGACCTGGCGGATCACCTGATCCTGGCCCGGGCCTCAAGGGCAGGAGCTCTGCCGGTGCTGAGCTTTGACCAGCGCTTCTCCGCCCGCCAGGGAGTGGAGTTGCTCCGCACCACCCCACCCATGGGGTCCGGCCAGCAAGACCATCCCTGAGCCCAGCAGGACAGCCCGGCCCCAGGCAGGGCCGGGCCCGAGCCCACAGGCTCAGCAGACCGAGACGGTGCAGCCGGGGGTGCCCTGCAGCTTGCGGGCAAAGGCGAAAGCCTTCTCGGCGGGGATCAGCCGCATCTTCTTGACCGGCTTGCCGCGCCGGCCGAGGTGCTCGACGGCGACGGGCGTGGCGCCGAGCTTCTGGACCCCGGGCTCATAGCGGTGAACGGTGAGCAGGCGGAGTTCGCAGAAGGGGCCTTGGGGAGCTGCCATGGCGGGCTTGGTGCGGAGAACACAGGCCCTGCTCACCGCGCGCGCAGGGCTTGCCCGAGCACGTGGGGAATGCTGAGGACCGTGTTCCGCGCCGGGCCCGCCAGCAGCACATCTGCAGGCCAGCTGCACCGGATCCGTTCGCGTCTCACCGCGTGTTGTCGCCGACAGCCTTGCCCCCGAGCAGGGCCAGCAGGGTGTTGAGCGCCACCGCGAAGGCTGCCTCGAGGCTGCTGTCGACCCGGTGGCAGAGGCTGCCCTGGGGCAGCGGACTCCTGCGCGACTGCACGATGCAGGTGGCAGCACCGAGAGCGAACAGCAGCACCTCACCGATCAGGATCAGGGCCACAAGACGGAGCAGGAAGCGCTCTCGCTGGAACACGCCTGCGGGTTGCAGTTGGCGATCAGCAGGGCGGTGGAGCTGGGGGCCGGTGTCCTGCGGTTCCGTGGGGCCGGCCATGGCCTACGGCTCCTGGAACACGCCGACGTAGACGGTGCCCTGCTTGTACAGCGGCAGCACCCTGTCGCGCAGATCGACGTTGTGCAGCCGTAGGCAACCCAGCGTCGGCAGCAGTGGTTGCGTCGCGGCCCAGGCGCCGGGCCAGCCGCAGCCGGAGCCACCGCCGTGGAGCATGATCCCGGCCCGGCCGACCTTGACCTCCTGCCCCTCCAGCTCCTCCATGTCGAAGCTGTACCAGCCGTAGGCCATGGCGGTATCGCTGCACGGCGGATTGGGGTTCTGCTCGTAGTCGGGGTAGAGCTGGCCGAGCCTGTAGAGCCCCGGCGGGGTGTCCGTACTGGTGTGGGTCCAGTCGTTATCCGCCCCCTGTCCCCGGGCCAGGCACGACACCTTCCACAGGAAGGCCCCGCTGTGGTCGTAGGCCTCCATGTCCTGGTCGCGGTCGTTGACCAGCAGGTAGGAGTCGCCGGGCTCAACCGGTGCCTTGCGCTTGGGGCCGATCAGGCCGTCCTCCTCGGACCCCCGCGGATCAAGTCCACCCGCGTTGGCGGGGGGCGGCGGTGGCGCTGAGCTGAAAGTGAGCGCCCAGGGCGCCTGCTCATCGAGGATCTGCACGGCAGGCTGGCCCTCCGCGATGGCCTCGTGCAGCTGCTGCACGCCCTGGAGCTGCTGGGGCTGGTCCTTGTAGAAGCGGAAGCGGTCGGCGAACCGCTCGGCGCTCATCTGGGTGGTCATGGCTGGGGTGCTGCTGAGCCCTGTTGCCAGAGCCGGCTACCGGCAGCCGGGGCTGCGAGCAAAAAGAGAGCCCCGGCCTCAGCCGGGGCCTGGGGCCCGAGAGGCTTGGCCCTCAGAAGGGCAGCTCGCTCTCGGGGAACGTGCTCACCAGCGGTGGATTCAGCCGCTGGCGATCGAAGAGGAGATCGGCGCAGAGGCGCTCCAGCCGCTCCAGGGATTTAGGGCGGTGGGCGGAGGCCTCCTCACAGAGCAGCTCCAGGGTGCGGGAGCTGAGGAGCTGGAAGGCGCGGATCCGGGCTGCGGTAGCCATGGCAGGCGTAGCGGAGACCCCGAAGCAGGCCGGGCGGGGTCAAGGGGCAGCCCCCGCTGAGATGCGGAGCGCAGCGCAGCCAACGCACCAGATCGGCTGACTTGCGCAGCCCTTGAGGCCGCCCGGACCATGAGGAGGGCTGCGCGTAGCCGATCCATAGAGCGCCGGTGGGGCAGGGGCTGGATCAACCCTGTCCGGCTCATGCACCTGCGGCGAGAAGCCCCGCATGACGATGCGTTGCCGCTGGTAACGAGGGATGTGGATCCCGCCGCCGCTCTTGCTGTCTCCAGCCGCCGGATCCATCGTGGCTGCAATGGGATTCGGAGGCTCCATCGATGGACGACACCCCCCCTGAGCACCAGCCAGGAGTGCGCTGACGATCCGGCCCCTGCTCCAACATTCCTGACCAGATGTGACGTTCCTGGCGTGTCAAGCCAGTCGCCGTCCACTGCACCGCCCCAGGTGCCCCGGACCCAAAGGAACGTCCCGATTGATACCTGGCCCCAGGTGCCAGCGTCAGCCACTCCGCCCCCATCAACCAAACTTCTTCAGAGCCCGGTGGCCTCGTCACCGGGCTTTGTCGTGACCCCCTGCTCCATGGCTAACCTCGCCCGGACCCACCAGGCCCTCGCTGAGGACTACCGCTGGCATTTGCAGATCGCCGCCGGCAAGCTGCTCGCCCAGCCCAGCTGGTCGTTGGAGGCCACGGTGGCGATCATCCACGCCCAGACCCATGGCATCACGATCGGTCCGGTGAGGAGCCTTCCCCTATGGCTGGATCACCTCCCACCGGAGCTGGATGCCTTCGTATGGCTGCAGGAACAGGGAGTGAGCTTCGAGGAGGCCTACCAACGCTGCCTTGCGGAACAAGGTCAGGAGTTCTTCGCTGCGATCGAGGCCAGCAAGGCCAGTGGGGCGCTGGTCACCCACGACAACCTGGCCGAATTCGCGGCCCTCTCCCAGAACGGCTTTGCCCGTGACCCCAGGGAAGCGCTGGTGCTGGCCAGGTGGCCGGACAACGTCACCGGCTTTCTCCTGTCGTGTGAGCAGCTGAGCTGAAGACAGCTCGAAGAGCCAGCTGCTGAAAGGCTCACTCCTCCTCTTCCGTTGAGCCAGCTGGCACCAGGCGGATCTGCTTACGCCCCAGCTTGATCTCGAACTCATCACCGGGCTTGAGATCCAACAGCGCGGAGTAGGCCTTACCGATCAGGAGGTTGCCGTTGCCCTGGACGGTGGCCACGTAGCTCAGGCTGCGACCAGCCTTCCCTTTCGTTTTGCCGTTGCCATCACCCAGGCTGACGCCCTTGGCCTCCAGCAGCGCCTCATAGAACGCAGTGAAGTTCAGCCGTTCGCTGCCGTCCTTCTTGGTGCTCACATAACCGGCGGCTCGCACCAGATCGGACTTGGAGGCATCACCCAGCTCCTTGACTTTGGCGAGCAGGTCAGATCCGGTGAGGGCCATGGGCGTGGCGATGTGGTGGTGATCGTCAAGGTAGACAGGCAGTGGTGAATCGCAGAAGTGCTGGCGCTGGCTTCCGGGGCAGAGCCAGGGGCCAGAAGCAGCCGGACCTCTCCCGGAAATCCAGCTGGCTGCGG
>JAUCZK010000007.1 GCA_030373145.1 Cyanobium sp. CZS48M
CATAGCTCTGGCTATGCTGGCTTTGAATCTGCCGCGCAGCGGCTTAGTCCAACAACAGCAACAACTCCCGATAACCCATGGTACTGCAAGGAGGTGCGCCCATTGCTGCAGAGGAAGGCTTTCGCTCAGGATGGCTCACACCGAGCGCATTTATGCAGACCATATCTATATCAACACCAAGAACAGACACTTCTTCATGAAGAAGGGAATTCACCTCTTGGGGAAGCGCTTGGGCAGGCCACCGCAGAATCCAGACGTCAACGCTGCACACAAGCAACAACTCAGTGCCGATCAGCGAAAGCGCAATGAAGTGGAGGGTGTTTTTGGCTCTCGAAAACGCAAGTATTCCTTGAGGCTGATCATGGCAAGGCTGCCCCAGGGTGCTGAGACCTCGATCTCTATGGCGTTCCTGGTCATGTGTGCCGAGAAGGTTCTGAGGTTGCTCCGCCTCTTTTATGTCCTTCTTTGTGGCTGGTTTTGGTGTTTCCTGCGGCCCTATGAGCCAGCCAGGAGGGTCAGGAGCCTCTCATCCACTGGTTGGCAGGATTTGCTGCTGACGGCGTAGACGATGACGTTGGGGCTGTGAACGCCAGCCTCGGAGCCAGATTGGCTCTGCATGGCAGGATCTTTTTTCAGGAGTCCCTGATCAAACAGTAGTTCGGCTATCAGAAGACCCGGCTGCGGAGCATGGCCAAGAACCGCTGAAAGATCAATGTGTTCAGAGGGTGGGACGTTTCATCTCGGACATTCGATCCTGCTGAACCCTTGACGGCGTCCTGATTCCCGTTTCCATCTCAGGCAGAGACTGTTTGAGATGGGCGCCGCACCTGCTGGCATCTCCGACGCGGACTCGTTGTCGTGGCCAGCTGATGCCACGGAGTTCATCCTGACTCAACAGGAGGAGATGGAGCAGCTCCGAGCGCAGCTCACCGCCCTGGAGAGCGAGCTGGCCAGCCTGCGCGAGCGGGTCGGCCGTAACTCCCGCAACTCCTCCAGGCCGCCCTCCAATAACAGCCCGGTGTTCTAGCCCACTGCCCGCCGTAAAGCTGGTGGCCGCAAGCAGGGTGGGCAGCCAGGTCATCCCGAATCCGGGCGGAGCTGCTGCCGATCGAGCGGGTGGATGAGGTGGTGGAGCATCACCCCGCTGGGCCATGTCTTCCCCCTTGAGTTTCAACAAGACGCAGGCGTTACTCGATCAGCTGATGGGGGCGGAGATCAGCTGCGGGGCGATTGCCGCTATCCACCAGCGGCTGAGCGCAGCCCTGGTGTCACCGATGGCAGAAGCGCTGCAGGCCTCCCGCCCGCAGCTTGTGGCCAACGTGGATGAAATCCGTGCCCCCACCGGAAATGCTGACGGTGGCAATCCCATGGGCAGACGCGGCTGGCAGTGGGTGATGGTGACCGCGGTGGTGACGGTGTTTGTGCATGGCCTAACAGATCGGAATATTGAACATAGAATTAGGAGTTGAAGTCACCTCGGCGGATTACTTCGGGTTGCCCATTGAAGCGGGTAAACTGAAATACAGGAGTACCAGCGTCAACCTCAGAATAGCTATAGGCATAGGTCTTCAGGAGGGCAATCGCCACCTCTTCGCCAAGATTGAGAGAATAAGTACCGTCTGAGCGCCAGTGCACACCGGCAATATTGCGACCAAGGGAGACATTGTTGGCCAATTTGTTGAGCTCGCCCTCGATCGTCAGGGGTGCACCGGCGTAGTCAACGAGAGTATCCTTTCCGTCGACAATGGACACATGCATGGGATCGGGGTAAGCAGCGGTGGTATCGAACAGAGCCTTGAGAATGGTCACGCAAGCGCCGGCGACTGTGGCATGGCCAGCGCCATAGGCCGGGTGCATGGGTGATCCCTCCGGGAAGGCCATCGGCAGAAGGGCATTGCCTTGGGCTGCGACTGCATGCTGGACCGCCTGGGAATTGATCAGTGCAACAGGCAGGTTGAAAGAGCCTGGAGCCTGCCGCGCCCGTTCGATGCGGGCCGCGTAGACCTCGGGCCGGAAGCGGAGATGGACATACCACTTCTGGAACCAGACGGCCTTCAGCGCAAGTGCGGCGACTTCGCACAGCATGCCGATGTGACCTGGACCCCCAAGGGTGCCAAAGCCTTGCTGCATGGGCATTCGACCGAGACTGGCCGCTGCATCACTGGCCATTCGGTAGGGATTGAGCACTGCTGATGGAGCGCCGATGCCCCCGGGAACACTGGCGGCCAGGTCAGAGCCCTGAAGCATGATCAAACAGGCATTGAAGTAAGCCTGGAAGAGAACGTCAACGCGAACCCAGTAGGCTAGATCGCGACCATTGCGAAGAAAGTGCAGGTCGGGATCGTAATCAGAAGATTCATAATCACGGCCTGCGCCATTCTGCACATTAAGCCACTCAGACCATGTGGTCATGAAGTCTTTGCCGCGCTTAATGGTTCGATTCTTCTGTTCATAGCCTTGGGCACCGAATGGCACAGGCTGCAGCAGAAACTGTGAAATGTAAGGGCCGGTGCGATCCCCTGGGGTCAGTCCACGAAACAGCAGTTCGGGCGTGATCTGGCCTGCCGACGTTGGCGCCAGTTCCTTCTGGCTACCGCATGCCCCGAAGCGCTCAGCGGTCGCCGCCTGATGCAAGGCGGTGAGTTCATCTGCCGCCTGCATGGCCAACGGATGGCTGCTGTAATCGCTGAAGGGGATGTCGCGCAGAGCCGCCATCCAATAGTTTTCGGCGATCTCAAAGGTGAGTTCGTCGCTGCCAAAGGCAGGTGCTGGTGGCATCGCAAACTGTTGAGGATCGCCACCTGCGATCGAAAAAGCTCTTCCACCAACAGGATTCACCCAAGGACGAGGATTATCATCGCTACCGCGAAAGGTGCGGCGGAAACCATTGAACTGACTGAATATTGTTTCCCGTGGTGAAGCGAGGATGCCAGCAAACATTGCAAAGGCATTTGGATCTACCAGCCCTGTGTCGGGATCATGGCGAAGTCCCTTGGAGAATGAACCACGTTTGTCGGCGTAGGAGAAGTCGCCGTTATCGGGCTGTGCTGGGCGGGTACGAGAAACGATTCGCTCAATGATCTGACGGCGACGCTGAGCTGTGGCTTCATCTAAATCTTCGAACCTGAGGGCATCAACTGAAAAGACAGCCATTGGGAAAATATGCTAGAGGATGGTTGTAGAACGCCTTGGAGCCACAGGTACAAAACAGTCAAACGGTCGCGGCCTGTTCAGCCCAGCTCCAGGGTAAAAAGCTAGCGGGAAAAGCGTAGGCCATCCATAAGCGACATCGAGTCAACACCGTCTCTGCTGTGCTGCTTAACCAAAATGACTTGCACATTGCCCTATCTCTTGTCCTGATGACTTTCAGGAAGACACGGCATTCGTGCCCGTACCGATCAGCAACAAGGCAGCAATAAGAAAGGATCTGACATCAGG
This sequence comes from Cyanobium sp. CZS48M, assembly GCA_030373145.1. Taxonomy (GTDB): domain Bacteria; phylum Cyanobacteriota; class Cyanobacteriia; order PCC-6307; family Cyanobiaceae; genus Regnicoccus_A. Next base: position 3,439 of record JAUCZK010000007.1, read on the forward strand.
CAATCACGCCCAACCAGTCTGCGACTCAACATTCAATCCTGAATGGGCAGAGCCTTGCTCAACCCTTGCTCAGCCATAGAAGATGTTTCGGCGCTTGCACCTTAAACTATGCCAAGTTCTAGAATGACGCACCGGCAATGTTCATGATTCTTTAAGGGTCTGAGTTGAGAAGTTCATGAAGAATGATTGCAAACGTTGTATCAATTCATTCATAGTCGGGACGCGCCGCCGCGCGAATGCGCGCCTGATCGCTCATCGCTGAGCGGGCAAAGATGCAGTGTCGCTCTTGCTGCTGAACTCAGGGATCCGGCAGCAGTGATGGCATCACCCCGCCGCGGTGGTGGGCGATCCAGGCCTGCTCCAGGAACACCCAGACATCCCTCCCCTGTTGCCTGAGGGTGGTGGTGACGGTGAGCAGCCGGCTGCGGCAGATGGCGCCGCTGGCCGATTGGACGCCATGGCTGATCTTGCGTTGAATCACCGACTGGCGCAGGGCCCGTTCTGCGGCGTTGTTGGTGGGCTCGATCCCCTCAATCTCCAGGAAGGTCCAGAGGCCATCGGCCACTGGCAGCAACTGATGGCAGGTGCGCACCGTCTTGGCCCACGGCGTTCGCTCGCCCTGCTGGTAGCCCAGCTCCACCACCCGCTGCAGCGTGGCCACAAACGCCTGGCGGATCGGCCGGCAGGCCAGCTGCAACGTGGACCAGTCGATCGCGGCGTCCTTCCACTGGTGCCACTGGACAAACAGCTGCTGCTGCAGGTCCAGTAGCTCCGCTCCGAACTCGGCGCTGGCGCCCGGGCGTTCAGCGATGGCGGTGAGATCGCGGATCACGTGCGCCCAGCACAGCTGCCGCTGTTGGATGGCCAGGTGGTTGTAGGCGGAGAAGCGATCGCTCACGACAATGCCGCCAAAGGCGTTCCCGAGCAGCTCGATCGCAGCGGCGCCTGAGCGGCTCAGGCCTTGCACAAACACCGTCACCACGGCGGTCACCATGACCCACTGCCAGCCGCGCTTGCGATCGGGATTGCATCCGTCGGCGTTGCCGGTGGGGGCGCCGGTTTCATCGACATACGCCACCGGCTGCTGACGGGCGAAGGCGATGGCCTGATGCATGGGCTGCTCCAGGGCTGCGCTCAAGCGCTGGCGGATCGTTGCGATCGCCCCACGGCTGATTTCCACCCCCAGCAGCTGATCGAGCAGCGCCTGGGTCTTGCTGAAACTCAACGGGAAGGCACTGCCCAGCAGTCCCACCAGGGCACTGAGCCGGGGCCCGTACCGGCTCGCTTCCACATCCGCCGGCAACGGGGCGCAGGTGCTGGTGGAGCAGCAAGGGCAGACCAACCGATGCAGCCGATGCTCAATCACCACGGGAGTGATCGGCGGGATCTCAATCACCTGGTGCCGCAAGGGCTCTGGATCCACGCCTTCCAGCAGCTGGCCGCAGCGGCGGCACGCCTGGGGGTGGTGCTCCACCACCTCATTCACCCGCTCGATCGGTAGTAGCTCGGGGCCAGCGCCGGGATGGCCCGGCTGGCCGCCGCGGTTGCGGCCACTGCCTTTGCGCCGCTCTGGGGGCTTAAACCCAGGACCATCGCTGGAGGGCGGTTTTGAGGAATTGCGGGAGCTGCGGCCGATCTGCTCCCGCAGGCTGGCCAGCTCAGTGGCCAGGGCGGTGAGCTGGGTGCGCAGCTGCTCGATCTCCTCCAGCTGGGCAACGATCAGATCTCTGGCACCGGCCGGCCATGACACCCAGTCCGCGTCAGAAATGCCTGCCGGGGGTGTGGTCATCACAGGCGCTCTCTGCCCGTGATCCAACCGGAATTCAGGGCGTCGTCAAGGGCTCAGCAGGGTCGAAGTTCGTGGCGTGCTGTCCCAACCCCTGAACGCTTACGAAAGATCGTATGTGCTAATCGCACTGACCAAACTGTTCTTGGCCCGCCGCCAACTACTGCTGACAAGCTGAGCAAGGGGTCGGTGCGCCCAATGGGCACGCCGACCAGGGTAAAAAATAGGGCAGATTCATGCCGAAATCAGCAGTAATTGACTGATTTAAGCCTTGATGCCCACGGATATGCTCATTTCGGACATCGTGCCGCTGTTGGTGCCTCCACGGACGGCGTTGCCCAGAATTCACTAGCTAAGCGCCATTAGACAAGTGTTGAAGGCATTCTGCCAGGAAACATCGAAATATCTTCTCTCACCAGTACTTCGGATAGCGACTGTCGCGGAAGGCGTTGTTGTACAGCAGGCCCACCACGGTCACCGCCAGGGAGCCCAGCAGGGTGGGCAGGAGCAGAAACACGATCACCGGGTGGACCCCGCTGTTGAGGCATCCGCTACGCAGCGGCGGGCCAGGAACGGTTGGAATGCAGAGCACTGCTGGGATCCTGAGGTCCGTGACCACGAGCCAACCGGCCCTCAAGGCGGCCCCTGCCGAGCTGATTCCCTCAGAAACCCTGCGCCAGCTCAACCTGCGCACGGATGGGGCCGGCTGGCGGCAGCTGGCGGGCCATGGGGCGCTGATCCTGGGCAGCGGCCTGATCTGGGCTGATGGGCGTCTGCCCTGGGCGCTGCGGCTGCCGGCGCTGCTGCTGCTGGGCTGGGGCCTGGCCTTCGCCTTCTGCGCCCTGCACGAATGCGGCCACCGCACCGCCTTCGCCAGCCGCCGGCTCAACGACGCCGTGGCCTGGTGGGCCGGGGTGCTGAGTTTCTACAACGCTGATTTTTACCGCCGCTACCACCAGTGGCATCACCGCCACACCCACCAGCCGGGCCTGGACCCGGAGCTGGAGGATCCGCCGCCCAGCAGCCGCTGGGGCTACCTGCTGGAGCTAAGCGGCCTGCCCTGGTGGGCTGGCAAGCTGCGCGGCCACACCGCTGGGCTGGTGGGCGACTTCGGCGGTTGCCCCTACATCCCCGCCGAGGCGGCCCCGGCGCTGCGGCGTTCGATCCGGCTGCAGTTCGCGGTCTACGGGCTGCTGCTGTTGCTGTCGCTGCCGGGCGGCAACGGTTTCCTGCTCTGGCTGTGGCTGCTGCCGCTGGCCCTGGGCCAGCCCCTGCTGCGCTTCGTGCTGCTGGCGGAGCACGGCGGCTGCAGCACCAGCACCGATGTGCTGCGCAACACCCGTACCACCCATACCCTGGCGCCGCTGCGCTGGTTGATGTGGAACATGCCCTTCCATGTGGAGCACCACCTGCTGGCCTCGATTCCCTTCCATGCCCTGCCAGCCGCCCACGGCTGGATCGCCGGGCGTCTGGAGCACAACGATCCGGGTTATCTGGCGGTGCACCGGTCGTTTCTGGCCGAGCCATCTCGGCTGGCGCTGCCAGCCCCGCCGACATGAGCGTGGCCGCGGCGATCCGGAGCCGCGACGGGCTGTTCGAGCTGGGCCCGATGGAGCTCAGCTGCGGCCAGGAGCTGCCTAACGCGCGCCTGGCCTACCGGGTGTTCGGCGAACTCAACGCAGAACGCTCCAACCTGGTGCTCTACCCCAGCTCCTACGGCGCCTGGCCCGAGGACATCGACTGGGTGGTGGGCCCGATTCTCGATCCAGCCCGTTTCTGCGTGCTGCTGGTGAGCCAGTTCGGCAACGGCCGCTCCAGCAGCCCGAGCACCAGCGCCATGGGGCTGGCCGAGCAGGGCTGGATCTTCCGCCATACCGACAACGTGACCGCCCAACAACGCCTGATCCAGGAGCTGTTCGCTGTGGAGCGCCTCGCCCTGATCTACGGCTGGTCGATGGGGGCGCAGCAGGCCTACCACTGGGCGGCCCTGGAGCCGCAGCGGGTGGAGCGGATCTGCTGCCTCTGCGGCACGGCCCGCACCACCCCCCACAACCGCCTGTTCCTGCTCAGCCTGCGCCAGGCCCTCACGGCCGATCCCGCCTGGGATGGGGAGCGCTTCAGGGCCACACCGGAGCAGGGGCTGCGCACCTTTGCCCTGATCTACGCCAGCTGGGCCGCCAGCCAGGCCTACTACCGGAATGGACACCACACGACCCTCGGCTTCACGAGCGTGGAGGAGTACGTGGAGCGCAGCTGGCTGCCCGCCTACCGCCGCCATGACCCCCGCGACCTGCTGGCGATGCTCGACACCTGGCTGGCCAATGATCTCGGTGCCGCGGTGGGGAGTTCCCTGGCCGCCGCCCTGGGGCGGATCACGGCCCGCACCACCGTGATCGCCGGCTCCCACGACCTCTATTTCCCCCCGGACGACTGCGCCGCGGAAGCCGCCTGCATCCCCGGCGCCCGCTTCGAGCGGCTGGAGTCGGTGCTGGGGCACCGGGCCGGCAATCCCCGCGAGGCGCCACGGGAGCAGGCCTTGATCCGCGCTGCCCTGGAGCACCTTTGCCACGATTGAGCCCATGACCGACCTGGCCCGCTACGCCGCCGACCACGGCATCCGCCACTTCCTTTTCTCCTTCTCCGATCTGTTCGGGGTGCAGCGGGCCAAGCTGGTGCCCGCCAGCGCCGCCGATCAGCTGGCCCGCAATGGCGCCGGCTTCGCGGGCTTCGCCGCCTGGCTGGCGATGACCCCGGCCGATCCCGATGTGCTCGGCATGCCCGATCCCGCCAGCCTGGCGGTGCTGCCCTGGCAGCGCAACGTGGCCTGGGTGGCCACCGATCTGCAGGTGGAGGGCCGGCCGCTGGAGCAGTCACCGCGCTGGGTGCTGCGCCGCCAGCTGGAACGGGCAACGCAGCTGGGCTACAGCTTCCGCACAGGGGTGGAAGCCGAGTTCTTTCTGCTGCAGCCCGGCGGCACGGCGATCGCCGATGGCCGCGACACCCAGGTCAAACCCTGCTACGACCAGCTGGCGCTGATGCGCCAGTTCGAGCTGATCGGCGGCCTGCTCGAAGCGATGGAGGAGCTGGGCTGGGGGCCCTACCAGGCCGATCACGAGGATGCCAACGGCCAGTTCGAGATCAACTGGACCTTCGCCGATGCCCTGGTGACCGCCGACCGCCACGCCCTCTTCCGGGTGATGGCCCAGTCGATGGCGGAACCGCTGGGCGCTCGGGTGAGCTTCGGGCCCAAACCCTTCCCCCAGCTCACCGGCAGCGGCGCCCACCTGCACCATTCCCTCTGGGACGCCTCGGGCCGCAACCTCTTCCATGACCCCCGCGGCGCGCTGGGCCTCTCGCCGCTGGCCTATCACTTCCTCGGCGGACTGCTGGCCCATGCCCCGGCCCTCTGCGCCCTCACCAATCCCACCGCCGAGAGCTACGCCCGCCTCGGCGGCCAGACCACCAACTCCGGCGCCACCTGGTCACCGGGCTGGATCAGCTACGGCGGCAACAACCGCAGCCACATGGTGCGCATCCCCGACGACCAGCGACTGGAGCTGCGCCTCGCCGACAGCGCCGCCAACCCTTACCTGCTGCCGGCGGCGGTGCTGGCCGCCGGCCTCGACGGCCTCGAGCGCCAGCTTGACCCCGGCCCCCGCAACGACGCCAACCTCTACACCGACCCGCCGGCCCCGGGCACGGCGGCCTCCCTGCCCACCAGCCTCGACGAGGCCCTGGCCGCCTTCGCCACCGACACGGTGCTGCGCAACGCCCTGGGCGAACCCTTCTGCCAGGCCTACGAGAGCCTCAGGCGCCAGCACAGCTAGAGGTTGCCCTCAGACGGGTCCGCTGCGGTCCTGCCAGTCGGCTTAGCTGTATCACTTTGTCCGACTCCCGCACCAGCTTGGGTTCTGCTTGGCGTGAGCCGTGCGGGTGAACGCGGCCAGCGGCGACGGTCAGGCCGAATCGAAGGCGTCCCTGAGCACGCCTGCCAGATCGCTCAGCAGCTGATCACTCCTGCCGACAAAGGACGAGCCGTGCATGACGGCCAGGGCCTCCGGCCTGAGCCCAGCCAGTGCCTGCAGCACAGATTCCGTATGCCTGGTGTAGGGCATGTAGGACGCCAGTGGACCTTGCTGCATCTGCTCCATGCCCTGAAGTGTTGGCCCGATCAGGTCGGAGGAGGTGAGCGGAGCCACATCCCCAAAGTGATGGAACAGATCAGAGCAGAACAAGGTTTTGTTCGTCTCTTCGAACAGCAAACCGGCGTCCCAGCCGTGCGGCAGGTGCGGGGAAGGGTAGAAGCGGTAGCGATATCGACCTGTGCTCAGCACATCATCAGGAAGCATGCCCCGGGCAGGTCGTATCGAAAAGTCGTCGACACTCACGAGTTTGCCCACGAGCGTACAGACAGGCTGGGCCTCAGGTGCCAGCTCCAGCCAACGGTTGAGGCCGCCGATCTCATCGGATTCGAAATGGCTCCAGGCGATGTACTGAAGCTTGGCGGGATCCATCAAGGTGGCCACCGCATCCCGCAGGGCCGGGAACATCCCCTTCAAGCCCGCGTGGAACAGCAATGGCTGCTCATCGCGCACCAGGAAGTGGTTGAACTGCATGTCGAAGTCCGGAACATAAATCGAAAGCCGAAACAGGTCTGGAGCAATTTCCGTGATTGTGGTCATGGCTCGAGAATGCCAGTAAAAACCGCCGGTAAAAAGTTGGCTGAGGCCTCGCCCTTGAAAGAGCCCAATCCTGATCTTCAGGCTAGACCCAAGAGAAGCTCATGCCCGCTGATTGTGATCAACGGGCATGAGACTCAGAGCCTGAGTGGCACGCAAGGCCTGCCCGGGGTGCAGCCTCCGCCAACACGAGCAATCCTGAACTTGCCGAGAAGTGGAGCGGAGGACAGGTCTGCAGATTCCCCGGGCAGCTCACCGGGCAGCACCGAGAAGGTGGCTGCCGCAGTGACCGCTCGCTGGCAGCCAGCGGTCACTGCGGCAGCAGCGCGGGGATGACGAGGGGCTGTTCCTGTTCCTGATCCACCGCCAGGCGATAGGCGCTGATGAAGTGGTTCGGGCCGATGTCTCCGGAAGCGCTCGTGAAGCCCCAGGGCTCACCAAGGTGCACGTAGATGATGTCCCTCGTTCTGGTCGGTGGCAGGGTGGGCACCAGGTCGGCCTGGTTCACGATGCGGTAGCTGTTGGGCACGAGCCGGCTGAAGGCTTCGGCGAAGGCAGGATTGCCCAGCCGCGGTCCGGCATAGGTATAGAGCCTCAGATTGTCGCGGAAGATGGGGATTTTCTGGGCGATGTCGAGGGCGGCCAGGCTGGCCAGAGGTGAACCAAGACTGTGGCCGGAAATGAACAACGGCTTGGTCGGATCGAGGTGTCGCGCGGCGTCGATCACGGGCCGGGACAGACGGGCATAGATGCTGGCGAATCCATCGTGGATGGAGCCGGCAAACTCAAGCTCGGGCACCTCCCGGGCGACCACCTGATTGGCGCGGAGGGTCTGGAACCATTCATATCCCCGCTGCGTTCCCCGCAGAACCAGCAGGTGATGGCTGGGGCCGCTCAGCACGAAGCCCCAGTACACAGGAAAGCTCCAACGGATGACCATGGCCGGGCCGGCCCGGCCGGCAAAGCCGGTGATCAACCTGCTGAGGCGATGGCTCCCTGCCAGAAGCGGATCGCGCCCACTCCTTTGATCGAGATCAATGCGCTGCTCGGCATTCACCGTTTCTGGCCCCTTGATGGAGGCAACCTGCGTGTAGCCAGAAAACCGGTCGCTATAGGTGGGCAGTCCCCGGATGGAGCCATCAAACGAAAGATTGAACTTCCCCGTGAGGTACTGTTCGGTTGCCAGCCGGCTGGCCTGGATCAACGTCTTCGAGATGGATCGATCGTAGGGGAGGTTGGGGGCTTGAAGATTCAGCCCCGCAAGGATCCGTTCCACTTCGGCCGTGGCTTCCTTGTCACCTTCGATCGCATTCGTCACGGCTCGGTTCACCACATCCGGACTGTTGAGGAGCTGATCAGTGAGATCTGCCTGCTCGTAGTGGAAGGACCGGCGGCGCAGGAATTCGCTCACGCCGGAGGCTGCTCCGGTGATGGCTAGCCCAGCCAGGAGCACTCGCCGTCGGCTCCACTCAGCCATGGTTCAGACCGGCATCCTGCCGGCGAAAACGACGCAGAAATCCGTTCATGAAGAACTGGTTGGCCCCGGCCCCCAGAGTCCAGCCACCGCTCATCAGGGCGGCGGAAAGGGCGTAGTGATCAATCATCGGAAGCCAGGCACCCAGGAAAACAAGCGTCGTCCAGGCGAGAATCGCAACCGCACAGGCACCCAGACCATTCATGACCCACCCCCCGATCGCGATGGGATTGGCGGTGAGGCTGAATTGCCAGTTTCGGGCGATGTCCCACAGCAGCTTCATCAAAAGAACCACCGCGATCACCAGGACCGGCGTGAGGAAGGCAGGAAACATCCCCACAATCGCCAGACCGATCGCGTAATCCACCACCATTCCCTGGGCGCAGTGATAGCGGCGCGCCAGGCCTGCGGCGTCGGGAGTCCAGGAACTGGACTCTGGAGTGGCGGGGGGCATCGACGGGATGGGGGGCATGGTGTGAGGGGATCAGGCCCAAGCAGGAGATCCAGGCGAGTGCGCAGGATGCTGGCGGTGGAGGGATGACGCAAGCCCGAATACCACAACTACAACGCCCTTTTTGCGCTCTGATCCACCACCTCCAGCACGCCGCGCACCATGTTCATGCCGCAGTGGAAGGGATAGACGCCAGCCTCGGTGGGCGGCCTTGAGCGCCTCCCGCATGTCCTTATAAAAATTGCGCAGATCCGCAAAATGGATCAGCTTGTGCACCAACGGGAAGCGAGAAGCGCCTGTCTTGCTGATATCGGCAGACTTGGGGATGGCTCCTGCTTCGCGGCAACGGCCTGCAGTGGCCATGGGGCGCTGGCGCAAAACCAAGATTAGGGTTGGAGGGGAGATGCGGCCGGTCCGGCGGGGCCTGAACTGCAGAGAAGTCGATGACAGCCCCCGCGGAAACTCTCCTGGCCGTGATCACCACGGTGGCCAACACCGGCGACGCCCGGCGACTGGCGCGGCAGGTGGTGAGGGCCGGGCTGGCGGCCTGCGCCCAGCTGGAGACGATCGAGAGCGTCTACCTCTGGAAGGGGGAGCTGGTGGAGGAGCCGGAGATCCGGATCAGCTTCAAGACCACCATCCAGCGCCGGCAGGCGCTGATGGAGCTGATTCGGGAAGCCCATCCCTATGAGATCCCGGCGATCCTGGCCGTGCCCCTGTCAGAGGTTGATCCCGCCTACCGGCGCTGGGTGATCGAGCAGACGCAGCCCAAGGCCTGAGCCGGGGGCGCCAGGATGGCAGCCTCGCCTTGAGTCCAGCGCCGCGATGAACACCAGCGCCATCCACTCCAGCCCGGTGATCGGCGCGTCGACACCGCCGCCCTGGGTGGATGCGCGCACGCCCCTGGGGCGGCTGATCGCTGGGGTGCTGGCGGTGGAGCCCGTGCGGCAGCTGCTGTTCCTGCAGGCCCGGCGGATGATGATCCGCACGGCCGAGGGCCGGGGCATCCCCTGGCGCCAGCGCCGCGAGCAGCTGCGGCAGCAGGCGGAACCATTGCTCGCCAGCAGCACCGAGGCGGCCGTGGTCGTCCCGCCCTATTACCGGGCCCGCTTCCACGCCTATGCCCAGGGCAATCTCTGCTGGGAGGCCGCCTGTGAGGCAGAGCAGGCCACCGATTCGGTGGCCCTGCGCGTGTGGAAAGAGGAGAAGCAACTCAGCCCCGAAGCCGCCCAGCAGCGTATGCGCGACGGCATCTACGCCGCGATCGAACCCAGCTTCAGCGGCCCGGTGCGCAACGTCCTCGACATCGGCTGTTCGGTGGGGGTGGGCACCCTGGCCCTGGCCGACTGGCTGGAGCAGCACGGCCACAGCGACGCGCGCGTGAGCGGCCTCGATCTCTCCCCGCAGATGCTGGCGGTGGCGCGGGTGCGCGATGCCGGCGGCCGCATCAAGGCCTGGCACCACGGCGCCGCCGAAGCCACCGGCCTGCCGGCGGCCAGCCTTGATCTGATCACCGCCCAGTTCCTCTGCCATGAACTGCCGGGCGACGCCAGCCGCGCCGTGCTCAGGGAAGCGGCGCGGCTGCTGCGGCCCCGGGGGGTGCTGGCCCTGGTGGATCAGGACCCCGAGGCGGCGGTGATCCGCGCCATGCCGCCGGCCCTGGCCACCCTGCTCAAGGCCACAGAGCCCTACCTCGAGGACTACTTCCGTCTGGATCTGCCTGCCGCCCTGGCCGAGGCAGGCTTCACCGCCATCCGCCGGGTGGCCTCCGACCACCGCCACCGGGTGCTGGTGGTCACCCGAGCGTGATCCACGTGCGCCTGTTCGCCGGCCTGCGCGAGCAGGCGGGCTGGGGGGAACGCAGCCTCGCCATCAGCGCACAGTCTTGGCCCACCACCCCGGCCAGCCTCTGGCGCCAGCTGGGTCTGGGGGAGGCCGTCCCGCCTCAGGTGCGGGTGGCCGTGAACCAGGCTTTCGCCGCCCTCGATCAACCGCTGCAGCCCGGAGACGAAGTGGCCTTTCTGCCCCCGATCAGTGGCGGCTGAGCTGATGGCTGAAGCCCATCGACCGGGCCTGGTGCTTCGGCTCCACCCCGAGGCCTTCGAGCCGCTGGTCGCCCTGGCGGAATGGCAGCAACAGCTCACGGCCGGCGGCAGCGAAGCGCCGGCGGCGGAAGCCCATTTCATCGGCCGGGTGCGCGGCCGCAGCGCCAGCGGCGCGGCGCTCGAGGCCCTGGAGCTGGAGCACTACCCCGGCATGACCGAAGCCCAGATCGAGCGGATCGCCGCCACCATCAGCCGCCGCCATGGCCTGCTGGCCCTGCGGGTGGATCACCGGGTGGGGCGGGTGCTGCCGGGGGAGGCGATCGTGCTGGTGGCGGTGGCGGCCGATCGCCGCGGCCCGGCCCAGCGCGGCGGCCAGGAGCTGCTCGAAGCCCTCAAGCACGACGCCCCCTTCTGGAAGCGTGAGTGGAGCGACGGCGTGGGCCGCTGGGTGGAGGGCAACACCGCCTACTGAACAGCCGCTGAACCACCGGGACCAGTGCGCCCAGGGGCGGCCCTCAGAAGATCGGCAGCCGCAGCAGCTGCGCCCACAGCTCCGTGCCCGCCGCCAGGGTGCCCAGCTCCGCAGGAATCTCCAGCAGCAGGTCGGCCCTCTGCAGCGAACCGATGCGCGAGGAGGCCTGGCTGCCTTCCACCAAGGCCAGCAGCTCCCCTTCGGCTCCCACCTGCAGACGGGCGCGGGCCAGCTCGGGGCGGCCGGCACCACGCCGGAGCTCGGCCGCCAGGCGCACCTTCAGCCGCGGCAGCGGCTCCACCGGCGCCCCCTCCAGCCGCTGCAGCGCCGGCACCAGCAGCTGCAGGGCGGTGATCGCCGCCGCCACCGGATTGCCCGGCAGCCCGAAGAACGGCGTGCCCAGCAGCTCGCCGAAGGCGAAGGGCCTCCCGGGCTTGAGGAACAGCTTCCAGAAGGCCACCGATCCCAGCTCCGCCAGCAGCGGCCGGATCCAGTCGCTGTCGCCCGCCGACACCCCGCCGGTGCTCACCACCAGATCACAGCCGGCCGCCAGCTCCAGCAGGGCCGAGCGCAGGGCGGCGGGCTGATCTCCCACCACCCGCCGCTCACTCACCACCATCCCCAGCCGCTGCAGCAGCGCCACCAGCAACGTGCCGTTGCTCTCCCAGATCTGCCCCGGAGCTCGGACGCTGCCCGCCGGCACCAGTTCATCGCCGCTGATCAGCAGCCCCAGCCGCGGCCGCGGCCGCAGGGCCAGCTCCGCCACGCCACAGCTGGCCAGTCGTCCCAGCAGCGCCGGACCCAGGCGCACGCCGGCCGCCAGCAGCTCCTGGCCGGCGGTGGCCTCCTCATCGGCGGCGCGGATCCAGGGGTTCGCCCCCGCCTCGCGCACCAGGCTGAGGCGCTCGCCCTCCACAGCCACCAGCTCCTGGGGCAGCACCCGGGTGGCCCCCTCCGGCAGCGGCGCACCGGTGAGGATTCGGATCGCTTCGCCGTCCGCCAGCGGCCTGGGGTAGGGAGCGCCGGGGGCCGAGCGGCCCAGCAGCGGCCACGAGTGTCCCACCTGCGGGACACTCGCCGCCGCCAGGGCATAGCCATCCATGATTGAGGCGCGGAAACCCGGCACCGCCTCACTGGCCAGCAGCGACTCGGCACTCACCCGGCCCAGGGCCTGCTCCAGCGGCAGCACCTCGCGGCCGGCCAGGGGCGTGAGGGCGGCCAGCACCTGGCGGCGGGCCTCCTCCAGGGGCAGGCCTTCGCGGGGATAGGGCTCGAACGATGCAGCGCTGGTGCTCATCGGAAGCTCCGGCTCAGGAGGACACGGCGACAGGACGGCTCCAGGCGCCGTGGCGTCCCCCCGTCTTGCTCAGCAGCCGCACCGGGCCGATGGTCATGGCCGGATCGGCGGATTTGAGCATGTCGTAAAGGGTGAGCAGGCCCACCTGAACGGCGGTGAGCGCCTCCATCTCCACCCCCGTGGGCGCGGTGGTGCGGGCGGCCGCCTCAAGGCGCAGGCCGCGGCCATCGGCGCTGGGCTCGATGCGCACCTCCAGGCCCGTGAGCGCGATCGGGTGGCAGAGGGGGATCAGCTCCCAGGTGCGCTTGGCCCCCTGGATCGCCGCCACCCGCGCCACCGCCAGCACATCGCCTTTGGGGGCCCGGCCTTCCAGCACCAGGGCCAGCACCGCCGCCTCCATGCTGAGGAAACCCTCGGCCACGGCGCGACGATCGCTGGCGGGGCGATCGCCCACCTCCACCATGTGCACCTCACCGCTGGCGTTGAGGTGGCTGAGCCGGCCCGGGGCTGAATCCATGCCGGCGATCATGGCGGGTCGGGATCACTTCATCATCGAGTCCTTGCCCATGGAGTCGTGCTGCAGGGGCGCCCAGGCCATGGTGGCGTTGAACTTCTTGCACCAGATCAGCACCGACTTCTGCTTGGCCAGATCGATCGAAGCGGGAATCACATAGCTCTGGGCTCCCTTGCTCGACTTGAGCGGCGCGAGCACGGTGTAGCTGCCGGCCTTGAGTTCGTACTTGGGAGGCTTGCTCATGGCCAGCGGCTTGGCCGATGGACTGAAGGCCACCTTCAGGTCGGGAGCACTGTCGTTGGTCTTGAAATCACTGCTGAGCACGAGCACCTGCTTGCCCGCCTCCTTCTTGATCATGAAGCTGCCGCTCACCGGGGCTTCCGCCTTCTGAAATGTGCCGCTGAGGGCTCCCATCTCGGCGGCCTGGACCGCCAGCACGGTGGAGGCTCCCAGGGCCAGGGCGGCGAGGCCGCGCGCAACGGTTTGGTTGGAGAACAACATGACTGGTAGGTGGTGTGAGACCCCTTCAATACCGGCGGGGGCAGCCATCGGATTGCCCCGCTCCCCGGGCCAATCCGATCCGCAGGCTCAGCGGTAGACCATCTGTTCAAGCCCGTCCGGCTCCCCGTTGCGCGTGACCAACCCCGAGCCCAACACCACCGCACCCCCCGGGGCCAGGCTCCAGGACAACCTCCCAGCGGGGTATCCCGATCTGGCCGGCCTCTACGACGCCTGCGGGGCGCCGGTGTTCCGCCTGGCCCTGAGGCTCAGTCAGTCCCATCAGGAGGCAGAAGACCTCTGCCACGACGTCTTCCTGCGCTACTGGCAGCAGGGCCGCTACGACCCCAAGCGCGGGCCGGTGCTGGCCTACCTGCTGCTGATGACGCGCTCGATGGCCTTCAACCGCATCGAGCAGCGCCGCAACCGCTGGCAGCTGGTGCAACGCTGGTCGCAGCAGCTGTTTCCCTCGGCCGTGCGCAGCCCCCAGGAAGCCGCCGAGGCCGACGAGCTCGCCCAGCGGGTGCGACTCGCCCTTGAGGCGATACCCGCCAACCAGCGCCAGGTGCTGGAGATGGCCTACTACGAAGGCCTGAGCCAATCGGCCATCGCCGAGCGGTTGCAACTGCCCCTCGGCACCGTCAAGACCCGCTCCCGCCAGGGTCTGATTCGCCTGCGTGACCAGCTGATCGACGAGCGCCCACAGCCATGAGCATCCACGACACCCACATCCACGGCAGCGGAGCAGAGCCCCAGGCCGATCTCGACCTGCTGCTGGCCGGCCATGCCCTCGGCGACCTCGACGAACAGGAGCGCCAGCGGCTGGCGGCGCTGTTGCAGGAGCGCCCTGAGCTGCGCCAGCGCCTCGATGAGTTCAGCACCACCCTCGAACTGCTGCCCCTCGCCCTCCCCGTCGCCGCCAGTCCGCCGCAGCGCCTGCGCCAACGGCTGCTGGCTCAGCCTCCACAGCGGCGGGCGATCCTCCCCTGGCTGCTGCCGGCACTGATGGGACTGGGGGTGCTGGTGCTGGGCAGCCAGCTGCACCAGACCCGCCAGCAGCTGGCGCGGGTGCAGCAGCAGGCAGGCTTCAACGGCACCCTCACCCCCGCCAGCCGGGAGATGCCTCTCCAGGCCATGGGCGGCGAGGGCGGCGCCAGCGGCAAGGTGCTGGTCACCGGCAATCCCACCCACAACATGCTGATGCTCGACGGACTGCCGCCGCCGCCGCCCAACAGCACCTACCGGCTCTGGGCCCGCGTCAATGGCCGCGAGGTGGGCTGTGTTCCCTTCGTGCCCGACGGCCAGGGCCATGTGGCCATGCCGATTCCCACCTACCCCACCAGCGCCGCCAGCAGCGTCAGCGTCAGCATCGAATCGCTGGGGGGCCTGGGGGCGCAGCCCACCGGCCGTCGCGTTCTCACCAGCACCATCTGATTCCCACCGTGACCAATACCCCACGCGTGACCAGCGCCCCCCACCTCAGCCGCTCAGGGCATGGCCGCCTGCAGCCCGCCCAGGCCTTCCCACCCCTCAGCCGCGGCCGCCTCGACACCCTGCAGGTGAACCTCACCTACCGCTGCAACCAGGCCTGCGTGCACTGCCACGTCAATGCCGGCCCCACCCGCACGGAGAGCATGGAGGCCGCCAGCGTCGAGCTGATCCCAGAGGTGCTGGCCGCCAGGGATCTGCGCTGCCTCGACCTCACCGGTGGGGCACCGGAGCTGCACCCCCAGTTCCGGGCGTTGGTGCGCGCGGCCCGCGCCCTCGGGGTGGAGGTGATCGATCGCTGCAACCTGACGATCCTGCAGGAACCGGGTCAGGAGGATCTGGCCGGCTTCCTCGCCGACCAGGGGGTCACGGTGGTGGCCTCGCTGCCCTGCTACCTCCAGGACAACGTCGAGCGCCAGCGGGGCTCCGGGGTGTTCCAGCGCAGCATCAGCGGCCTGCGCCAGCTCAACGCCCTCGGCTACGGCCAGCCGGGCTCGGGCCTGGAGCTGAACCTGGTGTACAACCCCCAGGGCGCGGCGCTGCCGCCGGAGCAGGGGCCGCTGGAGGCCGACTACCGGCGGGTGCTCTGGGCCGATCACGGCGTGGTCTTCAACCGGCTCTATGCGCTGGCCAACATGCCGGTGCAGCGCTTCGCGGCGGTGCTGAGCGCCCAGGGAGAACTGGAGGACTACCTGCAGCTCCTGCGCCGCAGCCACCGCAACGACAACCTGGAGCAGGTGATGTGCCGCCAGCTGATCAGCGTCGACTGGCAGGGCTTCCTCTACGACTGCGATTTCAACCAGCAGCTGGGGCTGGCGGCCAGCGGTGATCCAACCGCCAACGCTGAAGGCAACGTCGGCCGCTCCCACCTGCGTGATCTGCTGCAGCGCGACCCCGCCGGCGACCCAATCCAGGTGGCGGACCACTGCTTCGGCTGCACCGCCGGCAGCGGCTCCAGCTGCGGCGGAGCCCTGGCCGCGTGAGCGGCACTCGGCAGCGCTGGCTGCTGCTGCTGGCGGTGGCGACCCTGGTGGCCCTGTTCTTTCTGCTGGATCTGCCCCAGAAGCTGAGCCTTGAGGCCCTGCGCGACGCCCAGACCAGCCTTCTGGCCTGGCGCCAGCGGGCACCCGCCAGCGCCGCCGCCCTCTACGGCCTGGCCTACGTGCTCGTCACTGGCCTCTCCCTGCCCGGGGCGGCGGTGATGACCCTGGCCGGCGGAGCCATCTTCGGGCTGGGGCTCGGAACCCTGCTGGTGTCGTTCGCCTCCAGCGCCGGCGCCACCATCGCCTTCCTGCTGGCGCGCACTCTGCTGCGGGAGCCGATGCTGAAGCGCTTCGCGGCCCGCCTGGCCCCGATCGAGGCGGGGTTGCGCCGCGATGGGGTGCTCTACCTGCTCAGCCTGCGGCTGGTGCCCGTGTTTCCCTTCTTTCTGGTGAACGTGGTGATGGGGCTGACCCCGATCCGCACGCTCTCCTTTTATCTCACCAGCCAGATCGGCATGCTGCCCGGCACCCTCGTGTACGTGAACGCCGGCACGCAGCTGGCGCGGCTGCGCAGCCTCGAGGGCATCCTCACGCCGCCGCTGCTGCTGTCCCTGGCACTGCTGGGGGCCTTCCCCTGGATCGCGCGCCTGGGCCTGGAGCGCTGGAAGCTCTGGCGGCTGTACAGCCCCTGGAGAAAACCGGCCCGCTTCGATCGCAACCTGATCGTGATCGGCGCCGGCGCGGCGGGCCTGGTCACCGCTTACATCGCCGCGGCCGTGAAGGCGAAGGTGACCCTGATCGAAGCCGAGCGCATGGGCGGCGACTGCCTCAACACCGGCTGCGTCCCCAGCAAAGCCCTGATCGCCACGGCCCGGGCGGCGGCGCGCATGCGCCAGGCCGATCGCTATGGCCTCGAACCGCACGAGCCCAGCGTCTCGCTGCCGCTGGTGCTGGAGCGGGTGTTCGCCAAGGTGGCGGCGGTGGCTCCCCACGACAGCGTCGAGCGCTACGGGGGGCTGGGGGTGGAGGTGCTGCGCGGCCACGGCCGCCTGATCGACCCCTGGACCGTGGCCATCAGCGGCAGCGACGGCCAGGAGCACCGGCTGACGGCGCCGGCGATCGTGCTGGCCACCGGCGCCAGCCCGGTGCTGCCGGATCTGCCTGGGGCCGAGGCGGTCGGCCTGCTCACCAGTGAAACGGTGTGGCAGGCCCTGCGGGATTGCCCCCTGGCCTCACCGCGGATCGTGGTGATGGGAGGCGGTCCGATCGGTTGTGAACTCTCCCAGGCTCTGGCCCGCCTGGGCGCACGGGTCACCCTGCTGCAGCGGGGCCCGCAGCTGCTCAGCCGCGAAGACTACGACGCGGCCGCCGTGGTGCACCAGGCCCTCGAAGCCGATGGCGTGCGGGTGCTCACCCGTTGCACCGTGCTGGGCTTTGAACCGCGCGGTGCCGAAAAGTCGGTGCTGATCAGCAGCGGCGGGCCCGAAGCCCCAGAAGCCGGCGAGCTGCTCTGTGATCAGGTGCTCTGCGCCATCGGCCGGCGGGCGCGGCTGCAGGGCTATGGCCTCGAGGAGCTGGGCATCCCCTGCGGCCGCACCATCGATACCAACGCCTCACTGCAGACCCTCTTCCCCAACATCTATGCCGCCGGTGATGTGGCCGGCCCCTGGCAGTTCACCCACACCGCCGCCCACCAGGCCTGGTACGCCGCCGTCAATGCCCTGTTCGGGCCCTTCCGCCGTTTTCGCGTCGACGGGCGGGTGATCCCGCGCACCACCTTCACCGA
The DNA here is from genome assembly GCA_030373145.1 of Cyanobium sp. CZS48M. GTDB lineage: Bacteria > Cyanobacteriota > Cyanobacteriia > PCC-6307 > Cyanobiaceae > Regnicoccus_A. Next base: position 20,912 of record JAUCZK010000007.1, read on the forward strand.
ACCTGAGGTGGCGGGGGTGGGGCTGAGCGAGAGCGAAGCCGCCCGCCAGGGGGTGGCGGTGGAGGTGACCCGCTTCCCGATGCAGGAGCTGGATCGGGCGATCGTGGAAAGCGCCGAAACAGGTTTCGTGAAGGTGCTCACGCCCCCGGGCAGCGACAGGATCCTGGGGGTGACGATCGTGGCTGAGCAGGCCGGTGAACTGCTCGCGGAGTTCGTGCTGGCCATGCGCTGGCGCCTGGGACTCGGCAAAATCCTCTCCACCATCCACGCCTACCCCACCCTCTCGGAAGCAAACAAGTACGCCGCCGGGGCCTGGAAACGGGCCCACGCCCCCCAGCGCACCCTTGCCCTGCTGCAACGCTTCCACAGCTGGCGCCGCGGCGCCTGACTCCCGCCATCGCGACCCCCCTCCGTTTCGTCTCGCCATGACCGCTTCAACAACCAGCAGCTGCTGCAGCAGCGACGACTCCGGCGTGCGCGAGGCCGTGCAGAGCTATTACGGCAGCACCCTGGCCAGCAGCGCCGATCTGCGCACGAGCGCCTGCTGCGATGCCAGCGCGGTGCCCGCCGCCCTCAAGCCCCTGCTCAGCCGTCTCCATCCCGAGGTGCTCTCCCGCTACTACGGCTGCGGTCTGGTCTGCCCGCCGCTGCTGGAGGGCTCGCGGGTGCTGGATCTGGGCTGCGGCAGCGGCCGTGACGCCTACCTGCTCGCTCAATTGGTGGGGCCGGGCGGCATGGTAGTGGGGGTCGACATGACGGCGGAGCAGCTGGCGGTGGCCGAAGCCCACCGCGCCTTCCACGCCGAGGCCTTCGGCTACGACAACGTCCGCTTTCTTGAGGGCTACATCGAGCACCTGGATCAGCTTGAGCTGGAGCCGGGCAGCTTCGATGTGGTGATCTCCAACTGCGTGGTGAACCTCTCCACCGACAAGCTGGCGGTGCTGCGCGGGGTGCGGCGGTTGCTCAAACCCGGCGGTGAGTTCTTCTTCGCCGATGTCTATGCCGACCGGCGGGTGCCCCAGGCCCTGCAGGCCGACCCGGTGCTCTACGGCGAATGCCTCAGTGGCGCCCTCTACTGGAACGATTTCCTGCGTCTGGCCCGCCAGGCGGGCTTCGCCGATCCGCGCCTGGTGAACGACCGCCCGCTGGAGATCACCGATCCGGAGCTGGCCGAGCGCACCGGTGAGCTGCGCTTTTTCTCCGCCACCTACCGGCTGTTCCAGATCGACGACCTCGAAGATGCCTGCGAGGACCACGGCCAGGCCGTGATCTACCGGGGCACGATCCCCGGCCACCCCCACCGCCTCGACTTCGACAAACACCACAGCCTGGAAGCGGGCCGGGTCTTTCCCGTCTGCGGCAACACCTTCCGGATGCTCCACCAGAGCCGGCTGGCGCCCCATTTCAACTTCATCGGCGCCGACTCCAGCGCCCACTTCGGCCTCTTTCCCGGCTGTGGCAGCGTGATGCCCTTCACAGCGGCAGGCTCCGCTTCCTGTTGTTGAGGGCTTGAGTCCTGTTGCTGAACATTGCCGCCCTCACTGGCGGTTGAGCGACCAGTCGTAGTCGAGGGTGCCCAGGGCATAGCGGCCCTGCGCCAGGACAGCGCGGTCCTCAGGGCTGACGTAATCGCCGATGAAGGCCAGCACCGCACTGTCCTTCAGATGGCCGGGCACCGGAGCCGCCGTTGGGTTGGCCCGGTCCCAGTCCTCGCCGAACCAGCGGAAGATCGGCGAGATCAGCACCCGCTCCCCAGTCCGATCGATCCGCAGGCCATGGGGAGCCGCCAGCCAGCGGCGCACCTGATCCTCCAGTTGCTGCTCCAGCCGCTCAGCCGCGTAGGGCTCCCGGCGCAGGGGCGGGCAGCTGTTGGCGGCACACACCAGAGCCGCATGGATGCGCGGTTCGTTGAAGTCCTTGCGCAGGATCTGATGCTCGATCGCATCGAGCGTGCGCGGCTGGCCCGCCACCTGGTGGCGCCGCAGATTCCACACGCCCCAGATGTCCTTGATGCTGGCCTTCAGCGGAGTCTCCTGGATGATCGAGGCCAGGGTCAGGGCGTTGTAGGCATTGAGCAGGAAGGCGATCTGCTCCGCCTCACTCCAGGAGCGGTAGCGCTCCGGGGGCACGGCGCCGATCACCGCCACATAGCGCTCCAGATCCTCTGGTCGGCGCTGAAGGCCCTCGTAGTCCACCAGGCCCCGCTCGTTGACGTACTCCTGGAGCACCCGGGTGTAAGTCTCGCTGGAGTACGGCACAGCCGCGGCCGCCCCGGAGCCCGCCGTGCCGGCTGCCCCGGAGCCCGGCACGGCGAAGGGAGGCAGAGAGCAGCCCACCAGGGCGGTGGTCACTCCAGCCAGCAGAAACAGTCTCAGGGTGGTCATGGCACGGACGGGTTGGAGTGATCGGGGGGCTGGAGCCTGGCCTGCCTCAGCTGGGTGATGCCGAAGCCCGCCACGAACGGGACCCAGATCAGGGCGCGCTCGATCTCCAGCAGGTTCCAATCGGGTTTTCGGTGCAGCAGCACGAAGTAGATGAACCCGCTCAGGCTCACCAGCCGCACGCCCCAGTTCGCCGTGGGCACGGCAAAGGGCACGATCCAGCTGAAGTACCAGAGATGAACGATCGGCGAGAGCGTGAGCACGGCAAACCAGTAGGCCTGCGCGAACCCGCCGAAGCGGCGGCAGCGCCACTGCAGCAGGGCCACCACCAGCAGCAGCGGCAGCAGATGGATGGCATTGCTGCTGCTGCTGGCCGGCCAGATCCGAGCCAACAGATGGGGAACGAATTCGGCGCTGCGGGCCTGGGTCACGAAGGCCGAACCCGTGGGAATCAATGGGCAGAGGATCGAGTCGCAGTAGGCCAGTGACCCCAGGCCGAGGGGCAGAAGCCCCAGCAGGCCGAGTCCCAGCGCAAGCAGCCGTCGCCGATGGCGCAGCGCCCGCCAGCAGGGGTAGGCCAGCAGGGGCAGCGACACCCATTTGATCGCCACGCTCACCCCGATCAGCAGGGCGCCCAGGGCCCAGCGGCCGGCGAGCCCTGGTCCTGTTCCTGTTCCTGGCTCAGGTGGACGGTCGAACAGGAACCAGGCCGCCACCAGAGGCAGCAGAAACCAGCTGTCGTAGTGGGCACCGCCGCTGAAGCTGTAGATCACCAGGGGGTTCCAGGCCCAGAGCAACGCCGACGCCGCCCCGAACCGCCGGCTCAGCAGGGCACAGAGGCCCAGATCGCAAGCCAGGAAGGCCAGCTTGAACAGCAGCACCTGGGCGGGCACCAGGGTGAGCAGGCGAAAGCCGAGCTGCGTCAGGGGCGGGTAGATGGCCGTCACCGCCGGATGGTTGATCTGACCCCACCAGGCGGTCCGCAGGGCCTGCAGGGCAGTGGCGTCGGGAGCCAGTTCGTAGGGATTGAAGCCGTGCTGCTGGATCGTGCCTTCCCAGAGGTAACGCCAGACGTCATCGCCGGGCTCCATGGCCAGCAGCAGCAGCCGGGTGGCGATCGCCACCCCCCAGAACCAGACGGCCGGCAGCGCCACAATCCGCCAGGAGAGGGCAAAGCCCAGACCCATCACCGCCACGGCGCCCCAGAACGCCTGCAGGACCCGCCAATCGCTGAGCTGGCCATGGGGGGCCATCCAGGCGGCCCCGCCCACCAGCAGCAGGGCGCACAGGCGCCAGAGGCTCCGCTGGCTGGAGGGGGCAGTCATGGCTGGCGTCGACGCCAGATCCGCGCCAGGTACAGGCCCCCGAGAGTGCGCAGGATCACCGCCCCGGCCCGGAGGCTGCCCAGCAGCGAGCCGGAGATCTTGGAACGCCCCCCTGGCGCGGCCGATAACCCACCGGCACTTCGCGGATACGGCAGCCCTGCTCCACCGCCCGCACCTGCATCTCGAGCGTCCAGCCAAAGCCCCGATCCCGCAGGGCGAGGGCCTCGAGGCAGGGGCGTCGGATCATGCGCATCGGACCGAGATCCCGATACCTGTGACCCCAGCCCAGCTGGATCAGGCGGGTCGCCAGGCGGTTGCCGAAGTGCTGCAGCGGGGTCATCGCCCGCCGACCCTCCGCCCCAGCCAGGCGGTTACCCAGCACCAGATCCGCTTCTGCCGCCGCCGCCAGCAACCTGGGCAGCGCCGCCAGATCGTCGCTGCCGTCACCGTCGCAGAAGAAAATCCACTCCACAGCAGGCGGCAGTCCGCCCAGGCCACGCCAGCAGGCCCGGCCATAGCCCGGCCTCGGCTCAACCACCACCTCCGCGCCGGCAGCGCTGGCCACCGCCGCGGTGTCATCGCCACTGCCGTTATCCACCACCCGGATGCGCTCCAGACCCTGACCGCGCAGCTCCTGGATCACCGCGGCGATGGCGGCGGCCTCATCGCGCGCGGGAATCAGCACCTGCAGGGAGGCGGCGGCTGGTCTGGGCGGCTGGGGGCGAATGAGTATGGGTCGGCTCGGGCAGTTCACCCCAGATGTACCGGCGGGTGGGGCGATCGGATCGTGCGGCCACCCATGGGAAGGTAACGGCAGTGTTGCGGGTCGCCGCCATGGGCTGGTCGCGCCCTTCCACGCGGTTCTGCATCTTCTTGACGCTGCTGAACGACCGCCTCGGGGAAAGCATCGTCTTTCCCCTGCTGCCCTTTCTGCTGGCGAGTTTCACCAGCGACGGGCGCACATTGGGCCTGCTGGCGGGCAGCTACGCCCTGGCCCAGTTCCTGTTCACCCCCCTGATCGGCGCCCTCAGCGACCGCTTCGGGCGCAAACCGGTGATCGCCGGCTGCGTCGCCGGCTCCGTGCTCGGCCTGGGCGGCTTTGCCCTCACCCTGGCCCTGCCCTGGCCGGCGGGCAGCGCCTGGCCCCTGCCGCTGCTGTTCGGCGCCCGGCTGATCGATGGGGTGAGCGGAGGCACCGCCGCCACCGCCGGCGCCGTGCTGGCCGACATCAGTCCGCCGGAGAAGCGGGCCAAGGCCTTCGGGCTGATCGGCGTGGCCTTCGGGCTCGGTTTCATCCTCGGGCCGGCCCTGGGGGGGCTGCTGGCGGGGGTGAATGTGACCCTGCCATTGCTGCTGGCGGTGGCGGTGGCGGCCGTGAACCTGGTGCTGGTGCTCACGGTGCTGCCGGAAACCCATCCCCCGGCCGCGCGCCTGGCGCTGCCGCGCAAGCGGGAGCTCAACCCTCTCACCCAGCTCGGCAGGGTGTTTCGCAATCCCCGGGTGCGGCGGCTCAGCCTGGCCTTCTTTCTGTTCTTCCTTGGCTTCAACGGCTTCACCGCCGTGCTGGTGCTCTATTTCAAGCAGGTGTTCGGCTGGGGGCCGGAGCTGGCGGCCATGGCCTTCCTGGTGGTGGGCGTGGTGGCCACGGTGGTGCAGGGCGGCCTGATCGGACCGCTGGTGCAGCGCTTCGGCGAAGGGCGCCTCAGCCTGGCCGGTCTGGGGCTGGTGGTGGTGGGCTGCCTGCTGATTCCCCTGGCCACACCGGCCAGCGCCATCCCGGTGGTGTTCACGGCGTTAGCGCTGCTGGCCTGCGGCACCGGGCTGGTCACCCCCTGCCTGCGCAGCCAGGTGTCGCGCCGGCTGGATGACAGCGGCCAGGGGGCGGCCCTGGGCAGCCTGCAGGGCCTGCAGAGCCTGGGCAGCTTCATCGGCCCACCGCTGGCGGGTCTGGCCTATGACCTGGTGGGCAAGACCAGTCCTTTCTGGACCGGCATCGCCCTGTTCCTGGTGGTGGCCCTGCTGGTGGCAGGGGGTGGACCCCTGAACAACCTTTCGGCAAGCAAGCCCGCGACAGTGCCCCCTGGCCCTTGATTGCTACCTTCCCCTCAGCAGCCCCAGCCATGAATTCGGCGATGAATGAACCCGTTGTGGCTCCAGAGCTCTACATCAACCGTGAGCTGAGCTGGATCGCGTTCAACAGCCGCGTGCTGGCCCAGGCCCTCGATCCCGCCACGCCATTGCTGGAGCAGGCGAAATTCAGCGCCATCTTCAGCAACAACCTCGATGAGTTCTTCATGGTCAGGGTGGCGTCCCTGAAGTCGCAATTGGAGGCCGGTCTCTCCACCCTCAGCGACGACGGTCTCACCCCCAGGCAGCAGCTGGAGGCGATCCAGCAGAAACTACGGCCGCTGCTGAAGCAGCAGCAGGACCACTACCGCCATCACCTCAAACAGGAGCTGTTCGAGCAGGGCGTTCAGCTGATCGACTACCAGCGGCTGAACAAGCAGCAGAAGACCTGGGTCAACACCTACTTCCAGACCGCCATCTTCCCGGTGCTCACACCCCTGGCGGTGGACCCGGCCCATCCTTTCCCGTTCATGAGCAACCTCAGCTTGAACGTGGCGGCACTGATCCGCGATCCCGACACCAAGCAGCAGCAGTTCGCCCGGGTGAAGGTGCCCACCAAGACCCTGGCGCGCTTCGTGGAAATTCCCACCGAGCTCTGCAGCCGCGAGCCCTCCCCCGTCTACACCGTGGTGCCCCTGGAGCAGGTGGTGGCCTTCAACCTGCAGCTGCTCTTCCCGGGCATGACGATCGAGGGGCATTACTTCTTCCGCATCACCCGCGACGCCGACCTGGAGCTGCGTGATCTGGAGGCCGACGACCTGATGGAGGCCCTGCAGGAGGGCCTGCGCAAACGCCGCCGCGGCGGCGAGGTGGTGCGGCTCGAGGTGGCCGATGAGATGCCCGATGAGGTGGTGGACCTGCTGATAGAGGGCACCGCCGTGGATCCGGCCGACCTCTACCGGGTCAATGGACCGCTGGGGCTCGACGACCTGATGCGCCTGCTGGCGATCCCCCTGCCCCAGCTCAAGGACAAACCCCACCAGGGCCGCACCGCCACGGCCCTGGCCCGGGCGCAGAAGAGCCGCCTGGGGGATGGCTCGATCAAGGCGGAGGAGTTCGAGAGCATCTTCGCGGCGATCCGGCGCAGCGATGTGCTGCTCCAGCACCCCTACGACCTCTTCTCCACCTCGGTGGAGGAGTTCATCGGTCAGGCCGCCGATGACCCCTCGGTGCTGGCCATCAAGATGACCCTCTACCGCACCTCGAAGGATTCACCGATCATCGCGGCGCTGATCCGCGCCGCCGAGAACGGCAAGCAGGTGATGGCCCTGGTGGAGCTCAAGGCCCGCTTCGACGAGGACAACAACATCCAGTGGGCGCGTCAGCTGGAGCACTCCGGCGTTCACGTGGTCTATGGCGTACTGGGCCTCAAGACCCACACCAAGATCATGCTGGTGGTGCGCAAGGAAAAAGAGCGCCTGCGCAGCTATGTGCACATCGGCACCGGCAACTACAACTCGAAAACCTCCAGTCTCTACACCGATATCGGCCTGCTCTCGGCCCAGCCGGAACTGGGTCAGGATCTGGTGGAGCTGTTCAACTACCTCACCGGCTTCTCGAAGCAGCAGAGCTTCCGCAGCTTGTTGGTGGCTCCCGTCACCCTGCGCAAGGGAATGGAGGCCCTGATTCAACGGGAGATCAGCCATGCCCGCGAGGGCAAGGGCGGACACATCCGCGCCAAGATGAATGCCCTGGTGGATCCAGCCATCATCGCCCTGCTCTATGAAGCCTCCCAGGCCGGGGTGGTGATCGAGCTGGTGATCCGCGGCATGTGCTGCCTGAGGCCCGGGGTGCCCGGCGTGAGCGAAACGATCCAGGTGATCAGCATCATCGGCCGCTTTCTCGAGCACTCGCGCATGTTCTGGTTCGCCAATGCCGGTGAGGCGGAGATGTACATCGGCAGTGCCGATTGGATGCCCCGCAACCTGGATCGCCGCGTCGAAGCGGTGACACCGATCAAGAATCCGCAGCTGCGGGGCCAGCTGGAGCGCCTGCTGGACACCTATCAGAACGACGACTGCGCCGCCTGGGACATGCAGAGCGACGGCAGCTTCATCCAGCGCAAGCCCAGCGGCGAACCCCGCTGCGCCCAGCTGGATCTGATCAAGCAATGGCGCACGGGTCTGGCGGCCCCGGCCTGATCGATCCGGGCCCCGAACCTGACATCTGATGTAATCATCGCTACACCAGTTGCAGAATTGGCATCATGGATAACTCAATGAAGAAAAATTGTCCTGCTCCTTTAGGGTATTTTCGGATTCATACAGCAGCCAACCTCCCGACCCTGCTACATTCCGCCCACAACACATCCGGAGGCTGGGGTGATGGGGACACCTTTGCAATCCACCCCTGCCACAGGGCTCGCTCCCAAAAAAGCGAAAACCGCGGCACGGGCGGCCCAGCCCAAAACCGGAGGTGGCCGGCTCAGCGCTGATTCGATCGGCTGGTACCTCAGCAACATCGGCCGTGTTCCGCTGCTCACGGCAGCGGAAGAAATTGAGCTGGCTCACCACGTTCAGGCGATGAAATGTCTGCTTGAACTACCGGACGCTTCCCTCACCCCCCGCCAGCGTCATCAGATCCGCATGGGCGGCCGAGCCCGCGACCGCATGATGGCCGCCAACCTGCGGCTGGTGGTGAGCGTCGCCAAGAAATATCAGAATCAGGGATTGGAGCTGCTGGATCTCGTCCAGGAGGGGGCGATCGGGCTGGAGCGGGCCGTCGATAAGTTCGATCCCGCCATGGGCTACAAGTTCTCCACCTATGCCTACTGGTGGATTCGTCAGGGCATGACCCGGGCCATTGACAACAGCGCGCGCACGATTCGCCTGCCCATTCATGTGAGTGAAAAACTCTCGAAGATGCGCCGCATCACCCGGGAGCTCTCGCACCGTTTCGGCCGTCAGCCCAACCGGCTGGAGCTCTCCCATGCCATGGGCATGGACATCAAGGATCTGGAGGATCTGATTTCCCAGAGCGCCCCCTGCGCCTCCCTCGATGCCCACGCCAGGGGCGAAGAGGATCGCAGCACCCTCGGTGAGCTGATCGCCGATCCGGCCAGCAACGAGCCCATGGATCACATGGACCGCTCGATCCAGAAGGAGCACCTCAGCGCCTGGCTCTCCCAGCTCAACGAGCGCGAACAGGAGATCCTGCGCCTGCGCTTCGGCCTGGAGGGCAAAGAACCCCTCACCCTCGCTGAGATCGGCCGCAAGATCAATGTTTCGCGTGAACGGGTGCGCCAGCTGGAGGCCAAGGCGATCATGAAACTGCGGCTGATGAGCAACCTGCAGCAGGCCGCCTGAATCTGGCCCGACTGAACCCGGGCCGTCTAAGCCCTGGCCACTGCCAACCTGGACCCCGACTGTCGGGTGTCAGGCTGTGATCGGAGTGGTGTTGGTGCTGCTCTGGCTGGGCGCTGTGCTGGGCCTGGCGCTGGGGGCGAGGCGGCGCTGGCCTGATCAGCCCGAGTGGAGCCGCAAGCTGCTGCACATCGGCACCGGACCGGTGGTGCTGATCGCCTGGGCCACCGGGATCGATCGCTGGATTGCCCTGCCGGCGGCCGCTGTGGTCACCCTGCTGGCAGCCCTGAACCACCGCTATCGCCTGCTGCCAGCCATCGAGGACGTGGGCCGCCACAGCTATGGAACGGTGGCCTACGGCGCCTCAATCACCCTGCTGCTGGCGCTGTTCTGGCCGGCCCAGCCCCAGGCGGTGGCGGCGGGGGTGCTGGTGATGGCCCTGGGAGATGGCCTCGCCGGGCTGCTGGGACCGCTGATCCCCTCACCGAGCTGGCAGATCCTGGGCCAGCGCAAATCCGTGGTGGGCACCACAGCCATGGCCGGCACAGCGCTGCTGGTGCTGCTGCTGCTGCGTCAGCTGGGGGGCACAGGGCCCGGCCCTGGCGCCCTGGTGCTGATCAGCCTGGCGGCCACCCTGCTGGAGCAGCTGGCCGTGCTCGGTCTCGACAACCTCACGGTGCCTGTGGTCACGGGGCTGCTCTGGAGCTGGCTGGCGCTCAGGCCCTGAGCATCCCCTCACAGCGGTGCTGCCAGTCGAGGGAGGTGCCAAGACCGGCCACCACCAGGCGATCGCTGGGCTCGGCCTTGAGGCGCAGCTGCCACTGGCGGATCACTTCGGCCCGCTCCATCCAGGCCTGCAGCACCGTGGTCTGGATGCCCTCGGCATCCCAGCCCCGCTGCCGGGCAGAACCCAGGGCCCAGCCGAGCAGATCATCCAGCTGAAAGGGCCGAAAGCCGGCGAAGACCGGCCCTGTGGGTTCCTTGGCCGCGCCACTCTGCTCGAGATAGAACAGCTGCAGCGGTTCGCTCAAGCCACAGAATTGCAGGAGATACGACATCAAATAGCCTCCCGATGCATCAGCGGATGCCTCATGGAAGGGCAACTTAGTGCTCCAGCCAGAAACAACTGTTCAACAGGAACATCCTGTTGCAACGGATGATTCTGGCAGTCTCACTCTGGGAGTGCCAGAACTAATCCAGTCAGGCCGGCGCCAGCTGGCTGGCCTGGGCGCCCGCCACGGCTTCGGCCAGAGCGTCAAGCACCGTTCGGGTGGTCTCCAGGTCGATGCAGGCATCGGTGATGCTCTGGCCGTAGGCGAGCTCGCTGAGATCGGCGGGGATCGACTGATTGCCGGCCACCAGGTGGCTTTCGATCATCACGCCCATCACGTGGCGGGAACCCCCACGCACCTGGCCGGCCACCTCAGCGAGCACCTCCCCCTGGCGCCTGTAGTCCTTGTTGGAGTTGCCGTGACTGCAGTCGACCATTAACCGCGCCGGCAGCCCCTGCTTCTGCAGCGCCAAGGCCGCCTGCTCGATGGCCTCCGGGTGGTAGTTGCTGCCTCCCTTGCCGCCGCGCAGCACCAGATGGCCATCGGGGTTGCCGGTGGTGGAGACGATCGCGGCATGGCCCAGCTGGCTGATGCCCAGGAAATGGTGGGGCTTGGAGGCGGCCTGCATGGCATGGATGGCCGTGACGGCGCTGCCGTCGGTGCCGTTCTTGAAGCCGATCGGCATCGACAGGCCCGAGGCCATTTCCCGGTGGGTCTGGCTTTCGGTGGTGCGCGCCCCGATCGCTGTCCAGCCGATCAGATCGGCGATGTACTGGGGCACCACCGGATCGAGCAGCTCGGTGGCCGCGGGCAGCCCCATCTCGGCCAGGTGCACCAGCAGGCCCCGCGCCAGGCGCAGGCCGGTGTTGATGTCGTAGCTGCCGTCGAGGTGGGGATCATTGATCAGGCCCTTCCAGCCCACGGTGGTGCGGGGCTTCTCGAAGTACACCCGCATCACCACCTCCAGCTGGTCGCGGTGGCGCTCACGCACCTCGGCGATGGCCTCGGCGTAGGCCCGGGCGGCCTCCACGTCGTGCACCGAGCAGGGACCGACGATCACCAGCAGGCGGGAATCCTGCCCATGCAGGATCGCCTTGATCCGCTCGCGGGCATCGAGCACGGTGCCGGCCGCCGTCTGGCTCAGGGGCAGTTCGCGATGGAGAACCGCCGGTGCCACCAGCGGCCGTGTCTCCACGATGTGGAGGTCGGAGGTGGTGAGCATGCCGGGAGCGGTCGTGAACCGAGGTCCAATCCCACACCTTAGAGAGTCCCTTCGCAGCATCTTTGGCAGCGACGGTGACTGAGGAGGGGCCCTCGGCCAGAAACAATGGGCTTATCTCCGTCGTTTCGCCATGCCCTCTTCAGAGAGTGTCACCGACCTGCTGGTCAGCTACCGCCAGGCGGAGGCGGAGCGCGCGGCCCTGGGTGTGCCGCCCCTGCCCCTGACCGCCCCCGAGGTTCAGGCCCTTATTCAGCTGCTGGAGCAGCCTCCCGCCGGCGAGGAGGTGTTTCTGCTCGATCTGCTCAGTGAACGCATCCCGCCCGGGGTGGATGAGGCCGCTTACGTCAAGGCCAGCTGGTTGAGTGCCATCGCCCAGGAGCTGAGCTCGAGCCCCCTGCTGAGCCCGATCGAGGCCACCCGGCTGCTGGCCACCATGATCGGTGGCTACAACGTCAGCGCTCTGATCAGCCTGCTCGGCCACAGCGATGCCACCATCGCCGCCGAAGCGGCCAGCGGCCTCAGCCGCACCCTGCTGGTCTACGACTCCTTCCACGACGTGCTGGAACTGGCGGCCAGCAACCCCTGGGCCCAGCAGGTGGTCGACTCCTGGGCCGCGGCCGAATGGTTCACCGCCAAACCGGCGCTGCCGGCTGAAATCACCGTCACGGTGTTCAAGGTGGAGGGCGAAACCAACACCGACGACCTCTCCCCCGCCACCCACGCCACCACCCGCCCCGACATCCCACTACACGCCATGGCGATGCTGGAAACCCGCATGCCGGGTGGCCTGGAGCTGATCGAGCAGCTCAAGGCCAAAGGCCACCCTGTGGCCTACGTGGGTGATGTGGTGGGCACCGGTAGCTCGCGCAAGTCGGCGATCAACTCGGTGCTCTGGCACACCGGTACCGACATTCCCCACGTGCCCAACAAGCGCGGCGGTGGGGTGATCCTGGGGGGAAAGATCGCCCCGATCTTCTTCAACACCGCCGAGGACTCCGGCGCCCTGCCGATCGAGTGCGATGTCTCCGCTCTGAACTCGGGCGATGTGATCACGATCCGGCCCCTGGCCGGCACAATCGAGCGCGCGGCGGGTGAATCGAACGCCGGCGAAGTGGTGGCCCGTTTCGAGCTCAAGCCCAGCACGATCGCCGATGAGGTGCGCGCCGGCGGCCGCATCCCCCTGCTGATCGGCCGCTCCCTCACCGACAAGGTGCGCACCCAGCTGGGCCTGCCGCCCTCGGAGCTGTTCATCCGCCCTGCCGCCCCCACCGACACCGGCAAGGGCTTCACCCTGGCCCAGAAGATGGTGGGCAAGGCCTGCGGCCTAGGGGGCGTGCGCCCCGGCACCAGCTGCGAGCCGCTGATGACCACCGTGGGCTCCCAGGACACCACCGGGCCGATGACCCGCGATGAGATGAAGGAGCTGGCCTGCCTCGGCTTCTCCGCTGATCTGGTGCTGCAGAGCTTCTGCCACACCGCCGCTTACCCCAAGCCGGTGGATCTGAAAACCCACGCCGAGCTGCCCGATTTCATCAGCTCCAGGGGCGGGGTGGCCCTGCGTCCCGGCGACGGCATCATCCACAGCTGGCTGAACCGCATGCTGCTGCCCGACACCGTTGGCACCGGCGGTGACAGCCACACCCGCTTCCCGCTCGGGATCTCCTTCCCGGCCGGCTCGGGCCTGGTGGCCTTCGCCGCCGCCATCGGCGCCATGCCGCTCGACATGCCCGAATCGGTGCTGGTGCGCTTCACCGGCTCGCTTCAGCCCGGCGTCACCCTGCGTGACGTGGTGAATGCCATCCCCTGGGTGGCGATCCAGAAGGGCCTGCTCACCGTGGCGAAGGCGGGCAAGGTCAACGTGTTCTCCGGCAGGATCATGGAGATCGAGGGGCTGCCCGATCTCAAGCTGGAACAGGCGTTTGAGTTAACGGACGCGACTGCCGAGCGCTCCTGTGCCGGCTGCACGATCAAGCTCTCGGAAGCCACCGTGGCCGAATACCTGAGCAGCAATGTGGCGCTGCTCAAGAACATGATCGCCCGCGGCTACAGCGATGCCCGCACCATGGCCCGACGGATCCAGGCGATGGAGGCCTGGCTGGCCGATCCCCAGCTGATGAGCGCCGATGCCGACGCCGAGTACGCCGAAATCATCGAGATCAACCTCGATGAACTCACCGAACCGGTGCTGGCCTGCCCCAACGATCCCGACAACGTCAAGCTGCTCTCGGAGGTGGCCGGGGACCGCATCGATGAGGTGTTCATCGGCTCCTGCATGACCAACATCGGCCACTACCGCGCCGCTGCCACCGTGCTGGATGGGGCGGGCACCAGCGCCGCCAAGCTCTGGGTGTGCCCCCCCACCCGCATGGACGACGAGGTACTGCGCGCCGAGGGCTACACCAGCAAGTTCGAGGCCGCCGGCGCCCGCATGGAGCTGCCCGGCTGCTCCTTGTGCATGGGCAACCAGGCCCGCGTCGACGACAACACCACCGTGTTCTCCACCAGCACCCGCAACTTCAACAACCGCCTCGGCAACGGCGCCCAGGTGTATCTGGGCAGCGCCGAGCTGGCGGCGGTCTGCGCTCTGCTGGGCCGTATTCCAACCCCGGCCGAGTACCTGGAGATCGCGGCAGCCAAGATCGATCCCCTGGCCGCTGATCTCTACCGGTACCTCAACTTCGACCAGATCGAGGGCTTCGGCGACGAGGGCCGGGTGGTGAGCAGCGCAGAGGAGGCCAGGGTGCTGGCGGAGGTCTGAGCCTGGCCGCTGAGCACCACGCCCCCACCCTGTTCCAGCCCCAGAAGCAGCGGCTGACCACCTCCAGCATCCGCCGGATGCTGGAGGTGCACTGGCTCAAGGTGATCCTGGCGCTGGTGATCACCGGCCTGGGGGCCGCCACCGCGGCCCTGCTGTTCAAGCTGGGGCTCGATGGGCTGGGTCGCCTGCGCCTGCGCATGCTCGCCCTCGGCCCCGACTGGCTGCTGCTGCCGGCCATCAGCGGCGGCGGCGGCTTGATCGCCGGCCTGCTGGTGCAGATCGGCGCCCCTGCGGCCCAGGGCTCAGGGGTCCCCCAGGTGATGCAGTTCCTGCGCGGTCGATCGATCCCGATGGGCCTGGAGGTGGCGGCGGTGAAGCTGGTGGCGGGGATCGTGGCCATCGGCAGCGGCTTTCCGCTCGGCCCATCCGGCCCCTCGATCCAGATGGGCAGCTCCGTGGGCTGGGTGATGGCCCGTCTGCTCCAGGCACCCAACGCCTTCAGGCGCATGATCGTCGCCGCTGGCGGCGGCGCCGGCATCGCCGCAGTGTTCAACGCGCCGATCGGCGGCTTTTTCTACACCCTCGAGGAGCTACTGCAAGGGGCACGCCCCGTGGTGATGCTGCTGGTGCTGGTCACCACCTTCTGGGCCGATACCTGGGCCGATCTGCTCGGCCTAGCGGGCCTGGGCATGCACAGCACCGGCTGGAATCTGGGCCGTGGATTCGTGCTCTCGCGGCAGGTCACCACCTACGTGGAGGTGCTGCCCCTGGATCTGCTGGTGCTGTTCTTGGTCGGCGCCCTGGTGGCGCTGGCAGCGGAGGCCTACTGCCGCTTCGTGGTCAGGCTGCACAACTGGCGGCGCCAGCTGGCCATCCCCCTGGCTGGGGCCATGGCCACAGCCGGGGTGGTGCTCGGGGTGGTCGACGCCCTGCTGCCCGCCGATTTCATCAACCGTGCCGGCATCCGCCAGGCCGTGGCGGAGGGCGATATCAACATCAGCAAGGCCCTGGCCATCTTCCTTGTTCTGTTCCTGAGCACGGGTCTGGCGGCCGCCGCCGGAGCCCCCGGCGGGCTGTTCGCACCGATGCTCACCCTCGGGGGGGCCCTGGGGCTGGCGGCGGCGGGGGTGATGGAGCAGGTGGGCTTCAGCGCCCCGAACACCACGATCTTCGCCGGCATGGCGGCCTTCATGACCGGCTGCGCCCGCACGCCGATCACCGCCACCTTCCTGACCTTCGCCCTTACCAAGGAGCTGCTGCTGCTCAAGCCGGTGCTGGTGGCCAGCCTGGGCAGCCTCGTGGTGGCCCGCCTGCTGCATCGCCAGTCGATCTTCCAGCGGCTGATTCCCCCGGAACCTCCCCGCAGCTCCAGCAGCAAGGGGGTCGGCGGTCTGCCGGTGCTGTCGGTGCCGCTGCGGCCACGGGAGCTCTGAGGTGCGCCAGGCCTCAGCCCACGCTTGGGCCTCAACCCCCACGAAGCGCTCAACCCACAGATTTGTAGTTCAAGTTACAAATTGCGGCATCAGCCGACGGGGCGAATGCAGCTGGATACTTTGAGTGCCGTCTAATCCGCTGCCATGAAAGCCACCCGTCTGTTGGCCCGCTCCGCCTGGAGCGCAGTGATCCTGACCTCACTGCTGCTCAGCAGCTGCCAGGGCGCCAAGGAGACCATGAAGCAGGCCGGTGACGGCATGGGTGATGCGGCCAAGCAGGCGGCCGGCGATGCCGCCAGCACGGCCATGACCCCTGTCCTCGCTCCGCTGATGGACCTCCTCAACAAGGGTGAGAGCCAGATCAAGGCCGGCGACCTGCAGGCCGCCATGGCCACCATGGGCGGATTCGAGGGGGTCTTCAAGAAGGTGGGGCCCCTGATCCAGCCCCTGGCCGGCGACAAGTGGCCCGCCATCGAGGCCGCCGCCCAGGAGGTGATCAGCACCTTCGGCGGCACCACGCCTCCCAGCGCCGAGAACGGCAGTAGCGCCATCACTGGTCTGATGGGCCTGCTGAAGGGGCTCAAGTCCAACTGACGGCCGGACCCCGGGGGTGACAGCCTGGGGGAAGTGCGCGGGTGGCCTTTCCCTGGATCAGGAAACTCTGCTGTTCGAGCCGGCCCAGCCGGCCGCTGATGCCCTGCGCACCGTTCTGGCCTTCCCCAGCACCTATTCGGTGGGCATCACCAGCCTGGGGTTTCAGGTGGTCTGGGCCACCCTGGCGCGGCGCTCCGACCTGGACGTGCGTCGGCTGTTCACCGACCGGGGCGATCCCCCCCACCGCCGCTGCGACCTGTTCGGGCTCTCACTCAGCTGGGAACTGGATGGGCCGGTGCTGCTCGACCTGCTGGAGCAGCAGCGCATTCCGCTCTGGAGCCAGCAGCGGGGTGAAGACGATCCGATCGTCTTCGGGGGCGGGCCGGTGCTCACCGCCAACCCCGAGCCCCTGGCACCCTTCTTCGACGCCGTCCTGCTGGGCGACGGCGAACAGTTGCTGCCCGACTTCGTCGAGGCGGTGATCGCCCAGCGACAGGCCCCACGGGCGGAGCGGCTGCGGGCCCTGGCCCGGGTGCCGGGGGTGTACGTGCCGGCGCTCTACGCCCCGCGCTACAGCTCCGATGGCCAGCTGCTAGGCGTCGAGCCCACAGAAGACGGCATCCCCGCGACCGTGGCCAAACAGACCTGGCGGGGCAACACCCTCAGCCACTCCACGGTGATCACCCCCGAGGCGGCCTGGCCTTCGATCCACATGGTGGAGGTGGTGCGCAGCTGCCCCGAGCTTTGCCGCTTCTGCCTGGCCAGCTACCTCACCCTGCCCTTCCGCACCCCGTCGCTGGACGACGGCCTGATCCCCGCGGTGGAAGCGGGCCTGGGGGCCACCCGCCGGCTGGGGCTGCTGGGGGCCTCGGTCACCCAGCACCCCCAGTTCGCCGACCTGCTGAGCTGGCTCGACCAGGACCGCTTCGATGACACCCGGGTGAGCGTGAGCTCGGTGCGCGCCGCCACGGTGACCCCACAGCTGGGGCGGATCCTGGCCCGGCGGGGCAGCAAATCACTCACGATCGCGATCGAAAGCGGCAGTGATCGCCTGCGCCAGGTGGTGAACAAGAAGCTCAGCGGCGAGGAGATCTTCGCGGCGGCCCGCTACGCCAAAGAAGGAGGGCTCAGCGGCCTGAAGCTTTACGGCATGGCCGGCCTGCCCACTGAAGTCGATGACGACATCGAAGCCACCGCCGATCTGCTGCTGGCCCTGAAAAAAGCCACCCCCGGCCTGCGCCTGAGCCTGGGGGTGAGCAGTTTCGTGCCCAAGGCCCACACGCCCTTCCAGTGGGATCCGCTGCGGCCCGAGGCGGAGAAGCGGCTGAAACGCCTGGCCAAACGGCTCAAGCCCAAGGGCATCGAACTGCGGCCTGAGAGCTACGGCTGGAGTGTGATCCAGGCCCTGCTCTCCCGCAGCGACCGGCGCCTGGCCGCCGTGATCGCCGCCGTGCGCAGCCGCCACGACAGCCAGGGCGGCTGGAAGGCCGCCTACCGCAGCGTCTGCGAGCAGAGGGAGGGAAACCTGCCGCCACTGCCGTCCTGGCAGGAGACGATCCATGGCGTCTGGGACGCGGATCGGGTGTTGCCCTGGGAGCACCTGGAGGGGCCGCTGCCCAAGGCCACCCTGGCCAGGCACCGCCAGGAGGCCCTGGCGGTCGGCGAGCTCAGCCCCGCTGGCGCGGCTGCGGGTTGAGGGAGTAGGCGCGCAGGCCGCAGAGCAGCACCCAGCCGGCGATGTTGATGCGGCTGTCGTAGAGCGGAATGTCGGTGGCGTGCAGGGCCATCAGCACCAGGAAGGACGCCCACCAGGCCCGCTCGAACAGGGCGCCGCCGGCCATGCCCAGGCGGGCGGCGTGGATCTGCAGCGCCAGCACCAGTCCCACCAGCAACACCGCCACCAGCGCCCCATGGCTGACCGCCAGGTCGATCGGCAGGTTGTGGGGATGGCCATGCCAGATGCCGGCGGTGCGCAGGGGATAGATCACGCTGAAGGCCGCGGCGCCCCATCCCAGCCAGGGACGTTCGGCCACCAGCTGCAGGGCCACTCCCCACTGGTTGACCCGGGTGATGGCCAGGGGCCGGCGGCCGGCGAACTCCAGATCGCTCAGCCGCTCCCAGACCACACCGGGAACCAGGACGCGGGCGGGCTGCTGCAACGCCAGAGGCACCCCCGGCAGGCTGGCCAGTCCCACGGGGATCAGCAGCAGCAGCAGCAGGGGCAGGAGCCAGATCCAGCGGGCGGGACCCACCACCAGGGGAAGCGCCAGCACCAGGGCCCCCCAGGCGTTGCGGGAGTCGGTGAGGGCCATGGCGGCCACAAGGCCCACGGTGATCAGCAGCGCCGGCAGGCGCTTGAGCCACGGCTGAGGTCGCTGCAGCAGGGCCGCCAGGGCAAAGGGCCAGGCCAGGGCCAGCCAGGCTCCGGCGATGTTGGCGTAGTCGAACAGGCCGGCCAGACGCCCGGTTGGATTGCCACCGGCCTTGAGGTGCCAGATGATCGCTCCCCCCAGAATCTGAAACGGGCCGCTCCAGCCCCAGACCAGTTGTCCCAGGCCGGTGACGATCACCGGCACTGTGCCGGCCACCAGCCAGAGGGCCACCCGGCGGCGGGCCGGGGCCGAGGCCAGATAGGGCTGATACCCCCAGAACGCCCAGAAGAAGGGCAGCCAGTTGCCCAGCCCCACCCAGGCCAGCCAGCCACTGGAGGCGGTGAAACAGCCCAGCACCATCAGCGCTGACACCAGCAGCAGCACCTGGTTGACGCGATCCCGCCACCAGGGCAGGCGCTGGAGGCAGCCGAGGATCAGGGCCACCAACAGCAGCACACCGGCCAGCAAGGCCGAACTGGCCAGCAGCAGCAACCCCAGCTGAAAGCAGCGCCATCCCAGGGGCGAAGCCCCTTCGGGCCTGGTCGCATCAAGGCGCCCCAGCCATTCCTGATTCACGAGAACACGGCGGTGCGACCCCGGTAGACCATCACCTGGCGGCGCAGGTGCAGACGCAGGGCCCGGGCCAGGGCAAGCCGCTCCATGTCGCGGCCCTTGCGGATCAGGTCCTCCACGTCATCCCGGTGGCTGACTGGCACGGTGGCCTGCTCGATGATCGGTCCGCCGTCGAGATCCTCGGTCACGTAGTGGGCCGTGGCCCCGATCAGCTTCACGCCCCGCTCCCAGGCACGGTGATAGGGCTGAGCGCCCTGGAAGGCGGGAAGGAAGGAGTGGTGGATATTGATCACCGCGTCAAAGCGGGAGAGGAACTCGGGGCTGAGCACCTGCATGTACTTGGCGAGGACCACCAGCTCAATGCCATGGTCGTCGAGAAGCTGCAGCTGGGCCCGCTCAGCCTCCGGCTTGGCTGCGGGCAGCACCGGCAGATGAACGAAACGTGCCCCGAAATTCTCCGCCAGCGCCTGCAGATCCGGGTGATTGGAGATCACCAGCGGCACCTGCATCGGCAATTCCCCGGCCCGGGTGCGCCAGAGCAGATCCACCAGACAGTGATCCTGCTTGCTCACGAAAATAGCCACCTGGGTGGCGGCGTCGGAGAAGTGCAGCTGGCCTTCGCCGCCGAGCCGCTGCGCCAGGGCCTTCACCGCCGGCGCCACCGCCTCCCGCGGCAGTCCGAAACCCTCCAGCTGCCACTCGATCCGACTGAGGAACAGCCCGGCACCGGCGTCGGTGTGGTGATCAGCGTGGCGGATGTTGCCACCGTTGGCCGCCACCCAGCCGGAGAGCTCACTGACCAGGCCGGGGCGGTCGGGGCAGATCACCTGCAGAATCGCTGTGGGCACGCTCATCGGCACCGGGGCCTGTCTCGAAGGGCATTGTGCCCGGCGCTCCCCAGCCAGTCGCCAGCAGGGCAGACGGCGATGACGGTGCGGCGTACAGTCGCGCCTGACTTCGGTGTTCGCCATGGCCGCTCAGCTGGTTTCCACCCTTCGCGATTCCCTGAGGCGGCTGTCCTTTCTCGCCCTCGCCGTGGTGCTCAGTTTCGGATTGGTGGCCTGCGGTGGCGGCCAGGCCAAGAAACCCCCGAGCATCAGCCCCGCCGACATGGCGATCATCCAGCGGCAGGCCGAAGGCTTCCTCGCCGCCAAGGATCGCTTGCCCGAGCTGGCCTCCCTGGTGAACGGCAAGAACTGGGTGTTCACCCGCAACTTGATCCACGGCCCGATGCAGGAAGTGGGTCGCGAGATGCTGTACATCAACCAGCGCCTCCTGCCCGCCGACCGCGCCGGGGCCACGGCCCTGGCCAACCAGCTCAAGAGCGCCCTCGCCGAGCTTGATGAGGCCGCCCGTCTCCAGGACGGAGAACGGCTGCGCAAGGGCTACATCAAGGTGGCCAGCGGCTTCGGCTCCTACGCAGAAGTGCTCCCTGCGGCCGCCCTGCCCAGCGGCTCCGCAGGCTGAGCGCCAGCCGGCCGGATCTGGGACACCCGGCGGAGAGGCCCATCGCTGAGCAATCCAGCTCGGTGCTGGTGATCGGTGGCGGCATCGTCGCCCTGGCCACCGCCTGGTTGCTGCAATGCCATGGGCATCGGGTGCGCTTGATCGCCCCCGATGCCCATGGGCCAGATCCTGGCGGGTGCCGCAGTGGCAGTGCCGCAGCCCTAGGGGTGCTCATGGCCCAGGTGTTTCAGCGCAGCCGGGGCCGCGCCTGGCGCCTGCGCCAGGCCTCCCTCGCCCTCTGGGAGCAGTGGCGCCAGGAGCTGGCCGGGCGCGGCTGCCCCATCCCGTTCCAGGCCGGCCTGCTGCTGCTGGCGCGGGATGCCGCCGACGCCGAACGGCTGCAGCGGCTGCTGGAGGAACGCCAGGCCCTCGGCCTGCCGCTGGACTGGTGGAGCCCTGAGCGGCTGGAGGAGCAGGGCCTCGCTGGTGGCGGCGGCAACCTGGGCGGGCTCCACTCGGCCCAGGACGGACAGCTGGATCCCCTGGCCGCCATGGACGCCTTTCGCCGTGATGGCCTGCGGCGGGGTCTGGAACTGGTGAGCGGTCGGGTGCTGGAACTGGAGCGGCTGCCGGCGGGCTGGAGGGTGCACAGCCACGGGGCCGCTCCAGCCAGCGAGGCTGCATGGCTGGTGGTGGCCGCAGGCTTGGCCAGCGAGGCGCTGCTGGCACCCCTGGGGCACCAGCGACCGATGGAGCCGGTCCTGGGCCAGTGCCTGGAGCTGGTGACCAGCGATCCGATCCCCTGGCCCTGTCCTGTGGTGTGGCAGGGCCTCAACCTGGTGCCCCGTCCCGGCGGAGGACTCTGGCTGGGGGCGACCCTGGAGCCGGGGGATCAAGCCGAGCCGACGCTGCTGGAGCCGATGCGGCAGCTCGCCAGCGCAGCCCCGGGCTGCGGTTGGATCAGGGCGGCGGCCGTGGCTCGCCACTGGCAGGGCCTGAGGGCCAGGCCCATCGGCCGACCGGCCCCCCTGCTGGAGCCACTGGAACCAGGACTGCTGCTGCTCAGCGGCCACTACCGCAATGGTGTGCTGCTGGCGCCGGCCTCAGCCCAGTGGGCCCTGGGGCAGATCGAAGGTTCCCTTACCTGTCGTTAACGTCTGCGGGGAGATGGCTGGATAGCGTCGCCGGGTGACTGCAGGCCCCAAGCGTTCTCTCCCCACCATGAAACACAGCCAGCCCCGTTCCCTCGCCCCAGTCTGTACGGCCGTGGGGCTCAGCCTCACCCTGGCCCTCTCCGCCTGCGGGGGAGGCGGTGGCGGCGGCGGTGGCGGTGTCACCGGCAGCCTCAATGGCGCCGGAGCCTCCTTTCCGGCCTCGATCTATCAGCGCTGGTTCCAGGATCTGGCCAGCGAGGGCATCAACGTCAATTACCAGTCGGTGGGATCAGGGGCTGGCGTGCGCCAGTTCGTGGCGGGCACCATTGATTTCGGGGCCTCAGACGCGCCGATGAAGGCCGAGGACATCGCCAAGGTGCCGCGGGGCGTGGTGCAGGTGCCGATGACGGCGGGCGCCATTGCCGTGGCCTACAACCTGCCCGGCTGTGATCTCAAGCTCAGCCAGGAGCAGGTGGTGGGAGTGTTCCTCGGCAAGATCAAGAACTACAAGGATCTGGGCTGCGCCGACAAGCCGATCACCGTGGTGCACCGCTCCGATGGCTCCGGCACCACCTACAACTTCACCAACAGCCTGGCGGCCTTCAGCGACGAGTGGAAGAGCGGACCCGGGGCGGCCAAGTCGGTGGCCTGGCCCACCGGCGTGGGTGCCAAGGGCAATGAAGGCATCGCCGCCACCTTGAAGCAGACACCCGGCGGTATCGGCTATGTGGAAACCGCCTACGTGCAGGGAGAACTGCAAGCGGCGGCCGTGGCGAACAAGAAAGGCGACATGCTCAAGCCCACCAACGAAACCGCCAGCGCCGCCCTGGGCTCGATCGACATCGGTCCTGAGCTGGTGGGCAGCGATCCCAACCCGGCCGTCGGCTATCCGATCGTGACCTTCACCTGGATCCTGCTCTACAAAACCGGCAACGGCGACAAGACTGCCCTGCTCCAGAAGGTGTTCGAGCACACCCTCTCACCCAAGGCCCAGTCACTGGCCCCCGAACTGGGCTACGTGAGCCTGCCCCCCGAAGTGGTGAGCAAAGCCAAGGAAGCCGTGGCCAGCATCGGCAAATGAGTCCTGTCAGGTGATCAGGGAAGGGTGGCAATAAATGCCGCCCTTCCCTGATCACCCAGGGATCACTTGCTCTCGGTGAACTCCGCGTCGATCACATCATCGGCACTGGGACCTGAGGAGGTGGCACCGGCAGAGCCATTGCCACCTGGTTCAGCGCCGCCGGCAGCGGCTTCAGCGCCGGCCTGCTGGTAGACGGAGGCACCCACTTCGTAGAGCTCCTTCTGAAGCTCCTCGAAACGGGTCTTCATCGCCTCGTAGTCCTCCTTGTCGACGGCCTCCTGGAGCTGCTGACGCTTCTCCTCCATCTTGGTTTTGACTTCGGCGCTGACCTTGTCGCCCAGGTCGGTGAGTTGCTTCTCCGACTGGTAGATGAGCGTTTCGGCCTGATTCTTGAGGTCGATGCGCTCGCGCTTCTCCTTGTCGGCCGCCGAGTTGGCCTCGGCATCCTTCACCATCTTGTCCACCTCGGTGTCACTGAGGGTGGAGGCCCCGGTGATCGAGATGCTCTGCTCCTTGCCGCTGCCCTTGTCCTTGGCGGTGACGCTGAGGATGCCGTTAGCATCGATGTCGAAGGTGACTTCGATCTGGGGCACGCCGCGGGGGGCCGGCGGAATGCCATCGAGGCGGAAGGTGCCCAGGCTCTTGTTGTCGGAGGCGAGTTCCCGCTCCCCCTGGAGCACGTGGATCTCCACGTTGGTCTGGCCGTCCACGGCGGTGGAGTACACCTCCGATTTCTTGGTGGGGATGGTGGTGTTGCGGGTGATCATCTTGGTCATCACGCCACCCAGGGTTTCAACGCCCAGGGACAGCGGGGTGACGTCCAGCAGCAGGATGTCCTTGACCTCACCGGCCAGCACGCCGCCCTGGATGGCGGCGCCCACGGCCACCACCTCATCGGGGTTCACCGTCTGGTTGGGCTCCTTGCCGGTGACGCGCTTGACCAGCTCGAGCACGGCGGGGATGCGGGTGGAACCCCCCACCATCACCACTTCATCAAGCTCTGACGAGGAGAGCTTGGCGTCCTTGAGGGCCTGCTCCACCGGCACGCGGCAGCGGTCGATGAGCTTGGAGGCCAGCTCCTCGAATTTCGCCCGGGTGAGGGTGAGATCGAGGTGCTTGGGACCCTCGGGAGTGGCCGTGATGAACGGCAGGTTGATCTCGCTCTGGGTGGCACTGGAGAGCTCGATCTTGGCCTTCTCGGCCGCCTCGGTCAGGCGCTGCAGGGCCTGCTTGTCCTGGCGCAGATCGATGCCTTCGTTGGCCTTGAAGCTGGCGGCCAGGTGATCGACGATCACCTTGTCGAAGTCGTCGCCGCCCAGGTGGGTGTCCCCACTGGTGGAGAGCACCTCGAAGACGCCATCACCCACCTCCAGCACCGACACGTCGAAGGTGCCGCCGCCCAGGTCGAAGACCAGGATCCGCTCATTGCTCTTGCGATCGAGGCCATAGGCCAGGGCCGCCGCCGTGGGCTCGTTGATGATGCGCAGCACCTCAAGGCCGGCGATCTTGCCGGCGTCCTTGGTGGCCTGGCGCTGGGAGTCGTTGAAGTACGCCGGCACCGTGATCACCGCCTGGGTGACGGTTTCACCGAGGTATTTGCCGGCGTCGTCGGCCAGCTTGCGCAGCACCTGGGCACTCACCTCTTCGGGGGCGAACTGCTTGTTCAGCACCGGGCACTTCACCTTCACATTGGCGCCCGCCTTCTCGACGCCATAGCTCACTTCCTTCGATTCTTCGTTCACCTCATCGACCCGGCGGCCGATGAAGCGCTTCACCGAGTAGAAGGTGTTCTCCGGGTTCATCACCGCCTGGCGCTTGGCGATCTGGCCCACCAGCTGATCCTGGTTCTTGGTGTAGGCCACCACCGATGGTGTGGTGCGGAACCCTTCGGCATTGGCGATCACGGTGGGCTTGCCGCCCTCCATCACCGCCACGCAGCTGTTCGTCGTGCCCAGGTCAATACCGACAACCTTGCCCATGGGTTCTCACCTCCTTTGAATGGAATGTTCTGTCCCATGCATCTTCAGCAGTGGGGGCCACCGCAGGCGAGGTGTGGTTTCCGAACAGTGGGCGGGCGGGCGGCGCTCAGACCCGTACATTTCGCTGCCGGCATCGCCCCAGACCCCAGCCGCCATGCCCCCTGAGATCTCAGCCCACACCTCGCTTCTGGCCGTTCTCGGCGATCCGGTGCGCCACTCCCTCTCACCGGCCATGCACAACTCCGCCCTGCGGCAGCTGGGACTCGACTGGGTCTATCTGGCGCTGCCGGTGCAGGCCCGTGATCTGGCTGTGGTGGTGCGGGCCCTGGAGGCCATCGACTGCCGAGGGGTGAACGTGACGCTGCCCCACAAGCGGGCGGTGGCGGAGCTGGCGGCGGAACTCACCCCCCTGGCCCGGCGGGTCGGGGCCGTGAACACCCTGGTGCGGCGCCAAGGCGGAGGCTGGCTGGGCACCAACACTGACGTGGAGGGGTTCCTGGCTCCGCTACGGGCCAATGGCGCCGCTGTGGGCCGGGCCCTGGTGTTGGGCTGCGGCGGCAGCGCCCGAGCTGTGGTGGCGGCCCTGGTGGAGCTGGGCGTGGAGCGCATTGAGCTGGCCGGACGGCGACCCGAGGCCCTGGCGGCGTTCCTGGCGGAGTGCGGCTCATGGGCACCGCAGCTCAATGGGGTGGCCTGGCCGGCGCTGGCCACGGAGCGCGGCGATCTGCGCCGGGCACTGGCCCAGGCTGATCTGGTGGTCCACACCACCCCGGTGGGTATGGGCGCCAACTGCGGCGCCTGCCCCCTGGATCCAGCTGAACTCGACGCCCTGAGCCCCAAAAGCCTGATCTACGACCTGATCTACACCCCCCGCCCCAGCCGCCTGCTGCAGGAGGCCCGTCTGCGGGGTTGCGGCGTGCTCGATGGCCTGGAGATGCTGGTGCAGCAGGGGGCCGCCGCCCTGCAGCTCTGGCTCGCTGAGCCAGGGGCTGAGCCAGGCCACACCACGGCCAAGTCGCTGCCGCTGGCGGCGATGCGCCAGGCCGCCCTCGATCAGCTGGCCAGCGCCTGATCCCGGGCGACGGGGGCTATCCCCCTAGCCTGGGCGGAGTGCAGCCCCTGCGTCCCGCATCCATGGAAGGCCCCCCGCTCTGGCAACGGCTCCTGGCCGCGCTGGCCTATTTGCTGCCCTGGAGTGACGGGGTGCCCTTCGGTGAGGCCCTGTTCAGCCTGGTGCCGGCCCTGCAGTGGCTGGTGCTGCCGGTCCTGCCGCTGATGGCACTGCAGCAGCAGATTCCCTTCGGTGGCTTCCTGCTGTTCCTGGTGCTGTTTTTGGCGGTGGTGCGCAATACCCGGGTGCCCTACTTCATCCGCTTCAACGTGCTGCAGGCCATCCTGATCGACATCGTGCTGATCCTGGTGTCGCTGGCCTTCAACGTTCTGCTGCGCCCCATGGGAGCCGGATTTGCCTTGCGCACCCTCAGCAACACCGTGTTCCTGGCCACCCTGCTGCTGGTGGTGTTCTCGGTGGTGCAAAGCATCCGGGGCCGCGAGGCCGACATCCCCACGGTCTCGGAAGCGGTGCGGATGCAGCTCTACTGACCCCAGTGGCGGTAGCTCTAGAGGGGAGGAGACCAGCAGGTAAGCTGGTCGATCCGTTGCTGGCAGCGCCCTGCCGCCGGCCTCCCACGAGCCCATCACGGAGCCTCAGCCGCCATGTCGCAGAAGCCTTACTACGAAACCATGTACATCCTTCGTCCGGACATCCCGGAGGAAGAGGTGGAGACCCACGTGGCCAAGTACCGCGATCTGCTCACTGAAGCCGGCGCTGAAGTTCTCGATTGCCAGATGCGCGGCAAGCGCCGCCTGGCCTACACGATCGCCAAGCACCGCGAAGGCATCTACGTGCAGCTCAACCACGACGGCGACGGTCAGCAGGTGGCGCTGCTGGAGCGGGCCATGCGCCTCAGCGAAGACGTGATCCGCTACCTCACCGTCAAGCAGGACGGTCCGCTGCCCACCCCCCGCAGCGCCCCTGCCGCGGCTGAAGCGGTGGCCGTCGAGAGCTGAGCCAGCGGGCATCGACGGATCGGCCTTGGGCTGGGGATGATGGGTTGGCCAACATCCCCCTGGGCCGCCCATGGTTGAGGACCTCTCCAGACCAGGGGAGCCACCGTCGCCGGTGCCTGAGCAACTGGAAGTCCGTCTCAGGGTTGCCCTGAGGGAGTCTCGGCTGGAGCTGGATGCCACCAGAGCCCAGCTGCACACCTGCCAGCAAGACCTAGAGCGGGCACAGCGTCAGCTGGTGGACCTCGAGGAACTGATCAGGGATCTGCCCCAGATCTTCGAGCGCAAATTTCATCAGCGCCTGCAGCCCCTGCTGGATCAGCAGCAGTTGCTGGCCCAGGACAACCACGCCCTCAGGGAACAGGCGCGACGCCTGCTGCCTCCGCCACCACCACCGCCGCCCTGAGCTCAGCCCTGACGCCGGCTGGCGGCCCAGAGGCGCGTGGGCATGCCCCACACATAGATGAAGCCCTCGGCGGCCCGGTGATCGAAGCGATCGTCGCTGCCATAGGTGGCCATCGCCGGCACGTAGAGACTGTCGCTGCTGCTGGAGCGGCCGATCACCACAGCATTGCCCTTGTGCAGGCGCAGGCGCACCACGCCGTTCACCGTGGCCTGGGTGCAATCCAGGAAGCCATCCAGTGCCTGCTTGAGCGGACCGAACCAGAGGCCCTGGTAGACGAGATCAGCCCAGCTGGATTCGATCTGGCGCTTGTAGCGCACCACGTCGGCAGCCAGGGTGAGGCTCTCGAGCTCCTGGTGGGCGCGGATCAGCAGCAACAGACCGGGCGTTTCGTAGATCTCCCTGGACTTGATCCCCACCACCCGGTTCTCGATGATGTCGAGGCGGCCGAAGCCGTGGAGGCCGGCCAGCTCATTGGCGCGGCGAATCACACTGACCGGATCGAGGGCAAGGCCATCAATCGCCACCGGGTTGCCCTGCTCGAAGGCGATCTCCACCACCTGGGGCTCATCGGGGGTGTCGGAGATCGAGCGGGTCATGGCGAACACCTCCTCAGGGGGCTCCACCATCGGATCTTCCAGCGGACCCGCCTCGATGCTGCGGCCCAGCAGGTTGAGATCGATTGAATAGGGATTCTTTTTGCTCACCGGCGCCGGGATGCCGCAGCGCTCGCCATAGGCAATGGTGTCCTCACGGCTCATGGCCCACTCCCGCGCCGGGGTGAGCACCTTCAGATCAGGGGCCAGGGCGCCGATGGCCACATCGAAGCGCACCTGATCGTTGCCTTTTCCCGTGCAGCCATGGGCCACGGCATCGGCCCCCAGCTCCCGGGCCACCTCCACCAGGCGGCGGGCGATCAGGGGCCGCGCCAGAGCGGTGGAGAGGGGATAGCGACCCTCATAGAGGGCATTGGCGCGGATGGCGGGGAAGGCGAACTCGCGGATGAAGGGATCGATCAGATCCCCCACGATCGACTGACTGGCGCCGGAGTCGAGGGCCTTCTGGCGAATCGGCTCCAACTCATCGCCCTGGCCCAGGTCGGCGGCAAAGGTGATCACCTCCTCCACGCCCCACTCCTGCTTGAGATAAGGAATGCAGACACTGGTGTCCACCCCGCCGGAGTAGGCGAGCACCACCCGCTTTGCCCTGGCGACCTGCTCCTGTGCCATCCCCTCAGTCCTGTGCGTGTGAGCTGTTGCAGGATTGTCCCTTGTCACCGTCACCGCCGGGGTGCATGGCCGCGGCCGGCACCCCTCCTCTCCAGCGGCTGGCGATCCAGAGCCCCATCAGCAGCGGTGGGATCAGCACCAGAGCCCACACCTGCCACGACACCACCTCCAGGGGCTCTGGCCAGCGCTGGCCCGCCCACACCAGCAGGGCACTGATCAGCAGGGCCAGGCTCCAGCCCAGCAGCAGCGATGGGAGTTTGCCGTCGGCCAAGGAAAGGGTTCGAGGTGCTGGCTTATGGTGGTCGATCGGCGTCCAACGGTTGCACGCTTCACAGGCTTTCCATGAGCACCCTCGACAGCATCAACCCCTCGCTCACCCGCTACCGGCGGGATGAGCCGGCACCGGTGCTGCCCCTGCGGGATGAGCCCGACCTGCTCAGCTGGCTAGAGAGCAGCGGCCGTCTGGTGGCCGATGAGGAAACCGCCGCTCCGGATGTGAGCACGGTGGAGGAAGAGGAGCTTTCGGCTCTGATGGGCGAGAAGGAGGAATACAACCAGGCCGATGAGCAGTCGGATGAGAACTGGGAAGATTGATCCGATGCCGGTCCCCGCGGGGGCCACTGCCGCTCCAGCCGATGGTCGATCCAGTGCCCTGGCCCTGGCCGTTGGCCTTCTGATCGCCTGCTTGGTCTGCGATGGCCTCAGCGGCGCTCCCCAGCTCACGCCGCCGCTGCTGGTGGCCGCTCTGGTGAGCTGGGCGCTCTGCCGCTGGGGGGTGCCCAGGCTGCGATCCCTGAAGCTCGGCCAGGTGATCCGGGAGGAAGGTCCCCAGGGCCACCTCGGCAAGGCCGGCACACCCACCATGGGCGGTCTGCTGGCGGTGCCGGTGGGGGTGATCGTGGGCGGGCTGGTCGCCCCGGGCGACGACCGGCTGCTGGCGGTGGCAGCCATCACCCTGGCCTACCTGGCCATCGGCGGCATCGACGACTGGCGCAGCCTCACCCGCCAGACCAACACCGGCCTGACGCCGCGGGGCAAACTGCTGCTGCAGGCCCTGGCGGCAGTCCTGTTCCTGGCCTGGGCCCAGTGGAACCTCTGGATCCGCCCCGATGTCTCCCTGGCCCTGGGCTGGGTGCTGCCCCTCGGTCTGCTGATCCTGCCCCTGGGTCTGTTCGTCTTCCTGGCGGAGAGCAACGCCACCAACCTCACCGACGGCCTCGACGGACTGGCGGCCGGCTGCGGCGCCATCGTCTTCACCGGCTTCGGCGCCCAGTTGATGCTGCGGGGGTCCCTGGGGGATCCAGCGATGGCCGGTTTCTGCGCCGCCATGGCCGGGGCCTGGCTGGGTTTCCTGGCCCACAACCGCCATCCGGCCCGGGTGTTCATGGGCGACACCGGCTCCCTGGCCATGGGCGCGGCCCTGAGCGCGGTGGCTCTGCTCAGCGACAGCCTCTGGCCGCTGCTGCTGATGGGGGGAGTGTTCCTGGCGGAATCGCTCTCGGTGATCCTGCAGGTGTGGGTGTTCAAGGCCACCAAGGGCCCCGACGGCCAGGGCCGCCGCCTGTTCCGCATGGCGCCGCTGCACCACCATTTCGAGCTGGGGGGCCTGCCGGAGCTGACGGTGGTGGTGCGCTTCTGGGCCGCCAGCGCGCTGCTGGTGCTGCTGGCCCTGCTGTTGCTGCCCTGAGCGAATCGGCAGCAGACTTGGGGGGTGACTGAAGCAACGGGAGTCTGAAGTGGCTTATTTCACCTGGAAGGAGCAAGGCCTGACCGCGGACTGCGCCAGCCTCGAGGCCATGGCGGCCCGCTTCGAGGAGGCGGCAG
The DNA here is from genome assembly GCA_030373145.1 of Cyanobium sp. CZS48M. Lineage (GTDB taxonomy): Bacteria > Cyanobacteriota > Cyanobacteriia > PCC-6307 > Cyanobiaceae > Regnicoccus_A. The sequence continues at coordinate 51,234 of JAUCZK010000007.1, forward strand.
CCCTGATGCGGCGCATGGCCGCGGAGGGGTTCAGTCTGGAGCGACACAGCGATGGGCAGCACATCACCCATCCCGATGCGGGGGTGTTCGAGGCCTACGGCTTCATCAGCGAGGAGCCGCCGGTGCGCCAGCTGGACCTGATCCCTGGGGGCTGAGCGGCTTCCGGGCTCTCAGCGGCGCAGGTAACCCACCACCCACACGGCCACGAACCCCAGCGAGGAGAGCACCAGGTAGATCAGGGCCCACTTCTGGAACGTGGCGATGTCGTAGCCGAACACCAGGCCGGCCTCGGCATCACCGGCGGTGGAGAAGGCGAACAGCAGGCTCTGCAAGGCATTCGGGCGCGGAATCCTTCTCTAGCAGGCCTTGCCGGGGGCGAGGATCGAGGGGAGATCTCCACCAGCCCCATGGCCGCCGCCCCCTTCCCGCGAACCCTGATGCTGCTGGGCAGCGGCGAACTGGGCAAGGAGGTGGCCATCGCCGCCCAGCGGCTGGGCTGCCGGGTGATCGCCGTCGATCGCTACGCCGCTGCGCCGGCGATGCAGGTGGCCGATCAGGCGGAGGTGATCGCCATGACCGATCCCGAGGCCCTCAAGGCGGTCGTGAGGCGGCACCGTCCCGATCTGGTCATCCCGGAAATCGAGGCCCTGGCGGTGGATGCCCTGGCCGAGATCGAAGCGGAGGGGATCACGGTGATTCCCACCGCCCGGGCCACGGCCGTGACCATGAACCGCGACCGGATCCGTGACCTGGCCGCCGGCAAGCTCGGGCTGCGCACGGCCCGCTTCGCCTATGCCGAGAGTGCCGAGGAGCTGGCGGCTGCCGCCGCTCCCCTGGGCTGGCCCGTGGTGGTCAAGCCGGTGATGAGCTCCTCGGGCAAGGGCCAGAGCGTGGTGCGCTCCAGTGAGGGCCTCGCCGCCGCCTGGCAGGCGGCCCTCGACGGGGCCAGAGGTGCAGGCGCCCGAGTGATTGTGGAGGAGTTCCTGGCCTTCGAGCTGGAAATCACCCTGCTCACGGTCAGGCCCTGGTCGGGCCCCACCCTCTTCTGCCCACCGATCGGCCATGTGCAGGAGCGCGGCGACTACCAGTGCAGCTGGCAGCCGGCGGCCCTCAGCGAAGCGCAGCTGGCGGCCGCCCAGGCCATGGCCCTCGCCGTCACCGACGAACTGGGGGGCGCCGGGCTGTTCGGCGTGGAGTTCTTCCTCTGCGGCGAGCCCGGCCGGGAGGAGGTGGTCTTCTCCGAGCTCTCCCCCCGCCCCCACGACACCGGCCTCGTCACCCTGATGGGGCAGAATCTGAGCGAATTCGAGCTGCACCTGCGGGCGGTGCTGGGCCTGCCGATCCCCGCCATCCGCTCCAGCACAGCTGCCGCCAGCCGGGTGATCCTGGCGGACCAGACCCTTGAAGCCGTGGCCTTCACCGGAGTGGCCGAGGCCCTGACGGAACCAGACACCCAGGTGCTGCTGTTCGGCAAACCCAACGCCCGCCCCAATCGCCGCATGGGGGTGGCCCTGGCCGCCGGGTCCACCGTGGCCGAAGCGCGGGCACGGGCGGATCGGGCCGCCGGGCGGATCGCGGTGGTGGCCGCTGGCTGAGCAGCGCGGCTCCCCTGGCCTTGAGACGGTTTCGGTTTTATGGTGCGGCGATCAGGATTCCCCATGGCCCAGGCCCAGCGTCGTCCCAACCGTCCAGCCACAGGCAAGGTCGACGCTGCCCATCAGGCTGAGCGAGCGGCTGCTTCGGTGGTGGCCCTCAACCGCCGCTCAGGTCGCGATGAGGCCAGCCCCAAACCCACGGGTTGGCTCCGGCGCGGACTGCGCCCGGCCGTTCTGGTGGCCTTCGCCAGCGGCATCGGCCTGGGCTATGGCCTGGCGGGCCCACTGCCGCGGCTGATCGGTCCCGCCCTGGCGGCCCTGAACCGCAGCGCACCCACGCTTAGCAAGCTGGTGCCGGCGCTCCCCATGGATCACCACCGCATCCTGATCCTGGGCTCCGACCAGATCAGCGGCAGCACCGATGTGATGCTGGTGGTCAACATCGAAGACGGCACCACCAAGCTCACCCAGGTGCCGCGCGACACCTTCATCGAATCCAAGCGCTTCGGCGTGCTCAAGGCCAATGCCCTCTATGCCTCCGGTGGGGTGGAGGCCGTCAAGGAGGAACTCACCTCCCTGCTCACCACTCCGGTGGACCGCTACCTGCTGGTGAATCTGGACGCCGTTCAGAACCTCGCCGAGGCCCTCGGGGGTGTCGAGTTGGATGTCCCCAAGCGGATGTATTACACCGACACTCGCCAGGACCTGTACATCGATCTCTACCCGGGAGTGCAGCTGCTCAAGGGCAAGGACCTGGAGGGCTTCCTGCGCTTCCGCAACGATGAGCTGGGGGACATCGGCCGGCTGGAGCGGCAGAAGCTCGTCTTCCGGGAAGTGTTCCGCAAGCTGGCGCAACCCAGCACCATGACCCGCCTGCCGGAGCTGCTCCGCATCGCCGGCAACGACATCAGCACCGATCTCTCCCCCCTGGAACTGGGGAATCTGATCAGCAAGCTGGGCAGCACCAAGCTCAGCACCGATCAGCTGGCGGGACGCCTCTACTGGCATGACGACCTGAGCTACTGGATGCCGGACCTCAACACCCAGCACGCCGCGTCACTGGAGCCGGACACCGGCGAACCGGGATCGGGACAAACGCCATCAGGCGAAGCGGGATCCAGCCCCTGAGCCCAGCGGGATCCACTCGTCTTCCGGTTTTGGGTACCCCCTTCAGGGGGTACCCAGCTGGGCTGGTGAGAACTCCACCAGCGGCAGGGTCGCATCGCCCCAGCCATTGGCCGGCAGCAGATCGGGCGCACCGGGGGCGGGGAGAACGGCGTCACCGGCGGCAAAGGCCCCGTTGGTCCAGGCCAGCAGCAGCCCGCGCAACGCCCCCCCTCCCTCAGGAAGGGTGGAGCGCAGGTTGAAGTGATCACCCCCCTGCGCCAGCACCAGGCGATGGCCGCGTTCTCCGCGAGCGGCCGCCAGTTGCATCGGCCGGATCGCCTCTGGATCAGATGGCACCACCCAGTCGCGGCTGCCGCTCACCAGCAGCACCCGAGCATTCATGCTCTGGCTCGCTCCGGTGTCAAATAGCAGCGACATCGGCGGGCTCACGGCCACGCCGGCCTTGACCCGTGGATCGGCCAGGGCGGCCTGATTGGCCGTGCCGATGAAGCTGCATTGCAGCACCCAGCTGAGATTGCGCTCCGGATCGAGCACCTCGTTGCAACGTTCCTTGAGCCGTACGTCGCTCGGCTTGGCCCCCGCCAGCTGCAACACGGTGGTGGCGCCCCACGACTGGCCGAGTACCACCACAAAATCGGTGTTCAGCCAGGTGGAGAGGCCCTCAAGACCCGCCGCGGCCCCATCGATCACCGCCGACACATCCAGGGGCCGCAAGCGCAGTTCCTCGCCCCCGGGGGGCGGGACCTTGCCGGAGAGCATCGCCTGCTGCTGACCCTGATCACTGCCGGGGTGGTACGGCAGCAGCACTGTGTAGCCGTGGCTGGCCAGGTGGCTGGCCCAACCCTCGAAGCTCTCCGGGGCATCCCAGAGCCCGTGGGAGATCACCACCAGGCGGTTGTTCGCGCCCTGGATGGGGCTGACCTGCACCACCTGCAGCGGCTTGGGCCGGTGGGGAGCCGGCAGGGTGATCAGTTTGCGCTCCACCGTCAGGGGGCCGGGCTGACTGAGGGCCGGGCTGACGCTGGCTGGAGTCCGGTCGGCCAGGAGGCGGTCAGCCGGCCGCTGCTGGGAGGCCAGCCGCTGCACCGCGAAGACAGCCCGAGCCAGGTCCACCGAGGCGGTCCTGCCCGGCAACGCCCGCATCACGCTGAGCATGGTGAGGGGTCCCCGGGCCGCCGCCTGATCGAGCGACCGGGAGAGGTCGTTGCCGTTGAACTGAGCCGGCAGTCCATCGATGCCCCCCAGGGCTGAGACCAGCAGCAGCGCCTGGTTGAGCAACGGGGAACCCACCGCTTCATTCACCACAGCCGGCACCTGCAGGGGCAGGGGCGCGTTGAACAGGGCGATCAGGTGGCGTCCGACGGCACCGTTGGTGGCCTGATCCAGTTCAGCCAGATCACTGGTGCCGCTCAGCAGACGAGCCGGATTGCTCAGCTCCTCCAGCTTGATGGTGAAGCTGGTCTCGAGGAAGGGCAGGCGCAGCTCCACCTGCTCCAGGGCCCGTGCCGGAGCAAGCTGGAAGAGTGCCGCCCCCAGCAGCCCGGAGATGGTGAGCAGCAACGGAGCAGCCGAAACGGAGCGGAGCGGGGGCACGGGAATGCAACCGAGAAGCTCCATGATCTCCCCTGCGGGGCTCCGGACCTGTCCGTCAGGCCACCATGGCCACAGGCGGATGCTGGGCGAGCACCTGCTTGAGATACCGGCCCGTGTGACTGGTGGGATGCTCAGCCACCTGCTCGGGAGTGCCAGCCACCACGATTTCTCCGCCTTTGTTGCCCCCTTCGGGGCCCAGATCGATCAGCCAGTCGGCGCAGCGGATCACATCGAGATTGTGCTCGATCACCACGATCGAATTGCCCTTGTCCACCAGCCGCTGCATCACGTCCATCAGCTTGTGCACGTCGTAGAAGCTGAGGCCGGTGGTGGGCTCATCGATCAGGTAGAGGGTCTTACCGGTGGCCCGTTTCGACAGTTCCGTAGCCAGCTTCACCCGCTGGGCCTCACCGCCGGAGAGGGTGGGGGCCGGCTGGCCGAGCTTGATGTAGCCCAGGCCCACATCCACCAGGGTGCGTAGACGATCGGCGGCCTGGGGAATGGCGCTGAACACCTCGGCGGCCTGCTCCACCGTCATCTGCAGCACCTCGGCGATGGTGAAGCCCCTGTAGGCCACCTGCAGGGTTTCGCGGTTGTAACGGGCCCCCTTGCAGACATCGCACTGCACGTACACATCGGGCAGGAAGTTCATCTCGATCACGTTCACCCCCTGGCCGCTGCAGGCCTCGCAGCGGCCCCCCTTGACGTTGAAGCTGAACTGGCCCACCTGGTAGCCGCGGGCCTTGGCCTCCACGGTGGCGGCGAACACCTGGCGGATCGGATCGAAGGCGCCGGTGTAGGTGGCCGGGTTCGAGCGGGGGGTGCGGCCGATCGGGCTCTGGTCGATCACGATCACCTTGTCGACCGACTGGATGCCTCGCAGTTCCTCGAGGCCGGAGGGGAAGGGCACCCGCATGCCGAGCTTGTGCTCCAGGGCCGGATGCAGCAGCTCGTTCACCAGGGTGCTCTTGCCGCTGCCGCTCACCCCGGTGACAGCCACAAGGCGGCCGAGGGGAATGTCGATGTCGAGGCCCTGGAGGTTGTTGCGGCGGCAGTTGACCAGGGTGAGCTTGCGGCTGCCGGAGGAACGCCGCTCGGCCGGAGTGGGAATGGAGAGGCGACCGCTGAGGTAAGCGCCGGTGAGCGAGTCCTTGGCCTCCAGCAGGTTCTGCAGCGACCCCTCGGCCACGATGTGGCCCCCGTGCACACCGGCTCCGGGGCCGATGTCGACGAGGTGATCGGCGGCGCGGATGGTGTCCTCATCGTGCTCCACCACGATCAGGGTGTTGCCCAGGTCGCGCAGCTTGAAGAGGGTGTTGAGCAGGCGGTCGTTGTCGCGCTGGTGCAGGCCGATGCTGGGTTCATCCAGCACGTAGAGCACGCCGGTGAGGCCGGCGCCGATCTGGGTGGCCAGGCGGATGCGCTGGGCCTCTCCCCCGGAGAGGGTCATGGCCGGCCGGTCCAGGCTGAGGTACTCGAGGCCCACATCCAGCAGGAACTTCAGGCGCATGCGGATCTCCCGCAGCACCAGGTCGCCGATCTGGATCTGACGGGGCGTCAGCAGGGGTTCGGCCCCCTCGGCCACCCCCATCAGGGCCTCGATCCGCTCCAGCGTGTCGGCCACGCTCACCGCGGTGAGCTCATGGATGGCGTAGGGACCCACCCGCACGGCCAGGGCCTCGGGCCTCAGGCGCAGCCCCTGGCAGGTGCCGCAGGGCACCATTTCCAGGTATTGCTCCAGTTTCTGGCGCACCGACTCGCCACTGGCGTCGCGCAACTGGCGCTCCAGGATTGGCAGGATCCCCTCGAAGGGCCGCTGGTAGGTCTCGCTCTTGCGGTACCGGCTGTCGGCCTGGATGGAGATGGGCTCCTCGCTGCCGTGGAGCACCACCTGGCGCTGCTCGTCGCTGAGTTGGTTCCAGGGGGTCTTGATCTCGAAGCCGAAAGCCTCGCCCACGCTGAAGAGCAGGGAGAAGTAATAGCTATTGTCCTTGTCGCTCCAGGGGGCGATCGCGGCGTACACCGGCAGGGAGGGGTCGGGCACCACCCGCTCCAGGGTGAACTGGCGCAGATGGCCGATGCCGTGGCAATCGGGACAGGCGCCATAGGGGCTGTTGAAGGAGAACAGCCGGGGTGAGAGCTCTTCCATCACGGCGCCATGCACCGGGCAGGCGAAATTCTCGGAATAGAGCCGTTCGCGATCGATACCCTCGGGCAGCTCCTCGCCGCTCTTGGGCACCACCTCCACCAGGGCCAGGCCATCGCCGCGCTTCAGGCAGGTGCGCAGCGAATCGGTCAGGCGTTCGTTGATGCCCTCGCGCGCCACCAGCCGGTCCACCACCACCTCGATGTTGTGGGCATGGTTCTTGTCGAGCTCAATGTTGTCGGAGAGCTCCCGCACCCCGCCGTTGATGCGCACCCGGGCAAAGCCCTCGGCCACCAGACCGGAGAGCAGCTTGGTGTGGGTGCCCTTCTTGCCCCGCACCACCGGCGCCAGCAGCTGATAGCGGGTGCCCTCCGGCAGGGTGGCAATCCGATCGACCATCTCGTCGATACTCTCGGGCCGGATCGAGCGGTTGCACTGGGGACAGTGGGGCTCACCGGCGCGGCCGAAAAGCAGCCGCAGGTAGTCCTGGATCTCGGTGACGGTGCCGACGGTGGAGCGGGGGTTGTGGCTGGTGGATTTCTGGTCGATCGAGATCGCCGGTGAGAGCCCCTCGATCGCATCCACATCAGGCTTGTCCACCTGGCCGAGGAACTGGCGCGCGTAGGCGGAGAGGCTCTCCACGTAGCGGCGCTGTCCCTCGGCGAAGATCGTGTCGAAGGCGAGGGAGCTCTTGCCGCTGCCGCTCACGCCGGTGAACACCACCAGGCGGTTGCGCGGCAGGGTGAGATCAACGTTGCGCAGGTTGTGCTGTCGGGCGCCACGCACCCGGATTACATCCTCAAGGCTGCCGCCGTTGAGGAGAGCGCTGGGATCAAGACCGGAGGTGGTGGCCAGGCCGGACAGGGCCTCGGGGCCTTCTCCATTGGTGGCGGGGCTCTTGGATCCGGAGCCGGATCTGGCGCGGGGCATTCAGCAACCCTGACAGCCTGGAGTCTACGGCTGCGGCTCAGGTGGTGCCCTGCTGCAGCAGGCTGGCCACATAGCTGAGGGTTTCCCCGGAATCCCCGCCGGCCAGCTCAGCCAGTTCCCTCTCCCGCTCGCCGCTCTCCAGCAGGGCCGTCACCCCCGTGCGGGTACGTCCCGCCTCCACCTGCTTGCTGACGCGGAAGTGGTGCTGGGCCATGGCGGCCACCAGCGGCTGATGGGTGACGCAGAACACCTGACGCTGCTCAGCCAGGCGTCGCAGCAGGGCGGCGATGGCCCCGCTGACCCGGCCACTCACGCCACTGTCGATTTCATCGAAGAGCAGGGTGACCTGGGGATCGGCGGCCGCCAGGCAGGTTTTCAGGGCCAGCAGGAAGCGGCTCATCTCGCCGCCGCTGGCCACCTCCTGCAGGGGGGCGATGGGCTGGCCGGGGTTGGCCGAGAACAGGAAACCGATGGCATCGGCCCCCTCCTCTGCGGGCGAGGCCGGCTCGATTGAGACCTTGAAGCGCACCTGGGCCAACCCCAGTGGCCTCAAGGTGTCCATCAGTTGCCGCTCCAGGGCCGTGGCGGCGACCCGGCGGCGCTGGCTGAGCTCGGCGCAGATCTGATCGCGCCTGAGGCGACTGGCCTGCTCCTGGTGCTCCAGCTGCCGCAGCGAAGCCTCCACCCCAGTGGCATCGCATTGGCGGCGGAGATCGTCGCGCAGGCTGATCAGGGCAGCCAGCTCCTGGCCATGGCGCCGCTCCAGGGCCTTGAGCTGCGCCATCCGCTCCTGCAGTCCAGAAAGCGTTTCAGGATCGCTCTCCAGGCCGGCGCCATAACGATCGAGGCCTGAGGCCAGCTCCTGCAACAGTTGGATCGCCTCGCTGCAGCGCTCCAGCCAGGGTTGCAGGCCCGCATCGAAGCCCTGCAGCTGCTGCAGCTCCTGCTCGATGGCGGCGAGATGGTCGAGCACCGATGGGGCCCCCTCCAAGCCCTCCACCAGCCGTCCGCCCACTGTTGTGACCCCCTCCTGCAGGCGCACGGCGTGGGCCAGTCGGTCCTGTTCCCCCTGCAGACGCTGGCGTTCGTGGGGGTCGTTGAGCTGAGCCGCCTCCAGGTCGTCCAACAACTGCAGCCGCTGCTGCCGATCGAGCTGCTGGCGCTGCTGTTCGGCCCTGGCGGTGTTCAGGGCCGCGGCGGCGACTTTCCAGGCCCGCACCGCCGAGCGGGCCGCCACCAGAGCCGCAGCGATCGGCTCCCCGCCGAAGCGATCCAGCCAGCGCCGCTGCTGCCCTGGGCGCGCCAGCTGCTGGGTCTGCCCCTGAACAGTGAGATCGAGCAGCAGGGGGCGCAACTCCAGCAACTGGCTGCGGTTGACGATCACCCCATTGACGCGGCTGCGGCTGCTGATGCGTTCCTCCTGCTGGCGCCATTCCCGGCTGATGACCAGCTCGGACTCTTCGGGGGCGAGTTCCTGCTCCATCAGCCAGGCCCGCAGCGGCTCCGAGCAGGAGAATCCGGCTTCGATGCGCGCCCGCCCACAACCCGGGCGCAGCAGCCGCAGGCCCTCACCCCCCTGGGCACCTCCGAGCAGGGCATCAAGGGCATCGAGGAGGAGAGATTTGCCCGCGCCGGTCTCCCCGGTGAGAACGGTGAACCCTGGCCTGAAACTGAGATCCAGAGCATCGATCAGGGCGATGTTCTCCAGGCGCAGACCCGTGAGCACGCCGGCCTCCGGTGATTGCCCTGACCGTAGCGGCGGTCGCTTTCGTTTAGAAGAGAAACAGTCGAACTCCTCCCTGATGGTCCGCTCGGATCAGGCCACGATCACCGGGGACACGATCGCCGAACAAACCAGCGACCCCGAGGAACTCAGCGACTTCATCGAAGCCGCCGGTCTGCTGAGCTACGACCCGCAGACCATCTCGCGGATCTACACCGGCCACCCCCAGCGCTTGCTGCGGCGTCTGTGGCAAACCATCGTGCCCATCAGCCTGTTCCTGATCGGCGTGGGCTTCGACAAATTTCTGGGAGCGCTCAACAACGAAGAACGTGCCCGGGCAAGGGCACGGGAATGCGCTGAGCTCCTGGCAGAGCTGGGTCCGGCCTTCATCAAGGCCGGGCAGGCCCTCTCCACGAGACCAGACATCATCCCGCCGCTGCTGCTGGAGGAACTGGCCCAGCTACAGGATCAGCTGCCGGGCTTCGAGAGTTCCCTGGCGATGGCCTGCATTGAGGAAGACCTCGGCGCCCCGGTGAACAGCCTGTTTCAGCAACTGGATCGGGAGCCGATCTCAGCGGCCTCCCTGGGCCAGGTGCACCGGGGGGTACTGCTCAGCGGCGAGGCCGTGGCGGTGAAGGTGCAGCGGCCAGGGCTGCGCGAGCAGATCACGCTCGATCTCTACATCGTGCGCCAGATCGCCGCCTGGCTGAACCAGAACGTACGCCTGATCCGCAGCGATCTGGTGGCCCTGATCGATGAGCTCGGCAAACGGGTCTTCGAGGAGATGGACTACCTCAACGAAGCCAGCAACGCCGAACATTTCGCACGCCTGCATCAGCACAATCCCCGCATCGCCGTGCCGCGCATTTACCGCGAAGTCACCAGCCGTCGGGTGCTGACGATGGAGTGGATGGATGGGGTGAAGCTCACCAACCTGGAGGCAGTGCGCTCGCTGGGGATCGACCCTGATGAGATGGTGCAGATCGGAGTGAACTGCAGCCTGCAGCAATTGCTGGAGCATGGTTTTTTTCATGCGGATCCCCACCCCGGCAACCTGCTGGCCCTGCCCGATGGCCGGCTGGCCTATCTCGATTTCGGCATGATGAGCGAGGTGAGCCGCGAGTCGAGAACTGGTCTGATCCAGGCCGTGGTGCATATGGTGAACCGCAACTTCACCTCCCTCTCGCGTGATTTCGTCAACCTGGGATTCCTCGGGGAGGAGGTGAATCTCGAACCGATCGTGCCGGCCTTCGAGAGTGTCTTCGGCCAGGCCCTGGAGATGGGTGTCAGCCGCATGGATTTCAAGGCCGTCACCGATGACCTCTCGGGGGTGATGTACCGCTTCCCCTTCCAGGTACCGCCTTACTACGCCCTGATCATCCGCTCCCTGGTGACGCTGGAGGGCATCGCCCTGAGCGTGGACCCCGACTTCAAGATCCTCGGCGCCGCCTACCCCTACTTCGCCCGCCGGCTGATGGAGGACCCGGATCCGGCCCTGCGCAGCAGCCTGCGCGAAATGCTCTTCGACGGCGAGGACTTCCGCTGGCAGCGGCTGGAGAACCTGGTCAGCAGCGCCTCCCTGCAGGACCAGCTGGACCTGGAGGGGTTGCTGGATCAGGTGATCGACTTTCTCTTCTCCCCCAAGGGCGGCCTGCTGCGTCAGCAGCTCGTCGATGCCGTGGTGGATCGGGTGGATGCGATCGGCTGGCAGGCCTTCCGCCGCCTGGGCAGCCGCCTGCCGCGCCGCCTGCAACCGCCGGGACTGCGCAGCCCCCGGCTGGAGAGCCCAGAGGAGGCCCTGCTCAGCCTGGAGCCGGTGCAGCAACTGCTGACGATCCTGAGGGAACTGCCCGGCTTCGAGCCCCAGCTACTGCTGCGCCGCCTGCCCCGGCTGCTGGGGGAACCGGATCTGCGCCGCATGGGCGTGCAGCTGGCCCAGGGTCTGGCCGAGCGCAGTGTGGTGCGCCTGCTGCGCGACGTCCTGGTGGCTCCCGAGCTGCGGCAGAGCGCTGTTCTCAGCGCCACCGGCAGCTCTTAGAGTCGATCGATCACCAGGCTGCAGCTCTTGGCCCGTTCGCCCAAACTCCTGGCCGTCCTGCTGGGGCTTTCGCTGAGTGCAGCAACCCCAGGACTGCAGGCGCAGGCTGCCCAGCAGGTGGTGTTCGTGAGTGGCGCCTTCCGCCGCTCGATTCCGGTCGCCGACCTGGAGCACCTGGCCCAGACAGGGGAGGCCCGCGGGCTGCTGGGCGATGTGATGCGCTTCAGCAATCAGGATCCGGCCTCGGTGTCCAAGCTGCTCAACCAGCAACTCTCACTGCCGCTGGTGCTCACCAGCCGACTGCTCTCGACCCGGATCGGCGAAGCCCTGCTGCAGCGGCTGGCAACAATCTTCTCCCCCTTGCGGGCGCCCCATAAAGGGGTCCAGGCCATCCGCGGCGCCCTGATCACGGGTCTGGCCAATGGCAACGGCAGCCTCAGCGCCACCGGCTTCCTGCAGGCCTATCCGTCTCCGGACCTGGCCGTGAACATTCCCGCCCTGCTGGGGGTGATCAGCAAAGCGAGCTCGATTTCCGATTTGGTGCGCTTCTTCTCGGAATCGCCGCTCGACGGCCTGCGCGGCGATGGAACCGCCAAACCCGGCAGCGGCGATCACGATCAGCCCACAGCCACACCAGTGCCCACCCCCTGAGCCGGCAAACCAACGCCCGGAAGCAGCCAGGAACCGGCCGCGTAGATTCACTTCAGCCTGACCCCCTGCCGACGTGCCCCTGCTTTCAGCTCTTCGGCGACTGGGCCAGCAGCCCACGATGCAGGACTGGCCGGGGTTGATCGAGGCCTACCGGCGCTGGTTGCCTGTGAGCGACTCCACGCCGGTGATCACCCTGCGCGAAGGGGCCACCCCCCTGATCCCGGCGCCGGCGGTGTCGGCGCGGCTGGGCCGCGGCATCAAGGTATTCCTCAAATACGACGGCCTGAACCCCACCGGCAGCTTCAAGGACCGGGGGATGACGATGGCGGTGAGCAAGGCGAAGGAAGCTGGCGCCGAAGCGGTGATCTGCGCCAGCACCGGCAACACCAGCGCCGCGGCCGCCGCCTATGCCCGCCGCGGCGGCATGCGCGCCTTCGTGCTGATCCCTGACGGCTATGTGGCCCAGGGCAAGCTGGCCCAGGCTCTGGTGTACGGGGCTGAGGTGCTGGCGGTGAAGGGGAACTTCGATCGGGCCCTGGCGATCGTGCGCGAGGTGGCCGACACCTACCCGGTGACCCTGGTGAATTCGCTCAACCCCTACCGCCTGCAGGGACAGAAGACCGCCGCCTTCGAGGTGGTCGATGCCCTCGGTGACGCCCCCGACTGGCTCTGCATCCCCATGGGCAACGCCGGCAACATCAGTGCCTACTGGATGGGCTTCCAGGAGTACCGGCAGGCCGGCCACAGCCGGAGGCTGCCCCGGATGATGGGCTTCCAGGCCAGTGGATCCGCTCCGTTGGTGCTGGGTCACACGGTGGAGCAACCGGACACCATCGCCACAGCGATCCGCATCGGCAATCCCGCCAACCGCGAGAAGGCCCTTGCCGTGCGTGAGCAGAGCGGCGGCAGCTTCCATGCCGTCACCGACCAGGACATCCTCGAGGCCTACCAGCTGCTGGGCCGGGAGGAAGGGGTGTTCTGTGAACCGGCCAGTGCCGCCTCGGTGGCGGGTCTGCTGCAGCAGGCGGAGCAGGTGCCCACTGGCGCCACGGTGGTGTGTGTGCTCACAGGCAACGGCCTGAAGGATCCCAACACGGCCATCGACAACTGCGACGGGGCCTTCCATGCCGGCCTGGCCCCCGAAGTGGATGTGGTGGCCAAGGTGATGGGCTTCTGAGCCAGGACAGCTGACCCCAACCATCCACCCAGCCCCATGCCGGACGTTCCGGCATGGGGCTTTTTGTTGCGGTGTCACTGGCCAAAGCGTCCACAGGAAAAGTCGCCTCCAGGCGGGGAGAACCGGGGCCAAGCGCGCGCCCCTGAAACGCTGACGTTTTCCCCAGATCCGGGAAAGAGTGGAAAACCCTGATTTCGGTGATTTTTCTCTGGAGAATTCCGCAGTCCTGATCGCAAGAACTTCAGTCCAGCACTGAGGCGCTGAACTTTTCCACCTTTTCCCCAGCCCCTACGACTACGGATTGGATTTGTTTTCTTTTCAATGAATCCAAAACCAGTAACAGGATTGGGGAAAGGGCAGGGGGAAAGCGGTTCCAGCAGGCGGGCTCTCGTTGCGCTTCGGGCAGTGGTGTGGAAGCGTGGTGGGGCCCTTGGCGGGGTTGTTCTCTCTGGAGTCATGTCGCGATGAAGCTGGTCTGCTCTCAGGCGGAACTGAGCGCCAGCCTTCAGCTGGTCAGCCGTGCCGTGGCCTCACGTCCCACCCATCCGGTGCTGGCCAACGTGCTGCTCACCGCCGATGCCGGCACCGGCCGGCTCAGCCTCACCGGTTTCGACCTCAGCCTCGGCATCCAGACCAGCCTCAGCGCTTCCGTGGAGAGCAGTGGCACGATCACACTGCCGTCGCGGCTCTTCGGTGAAATCGTTTCCCGGCTCTCCAGCGACAGCCCGATCAGCCTCAGCTGTGAGGAAGGCCAGGAGCAGGTGGAACTCACCAGCCGCTCCGGCAGTTATCAGATGCGCGGGCTCTCCGCTGAGGACTTTCCCGATCTGCCCCTCGTTCAGACCGGAACGCCCCTGCGCCTGCAACCGGAGGCTCTGGTGAAGGGGCTGCGGGCCACGCTGTTTGCCAGCAGCGGCGATGAGGCCAAGCAGTTGCTCACCGGGGTGCACCTGGGCCTGGCGGATCAACATCTGGAGTGCGCCGCCACCGATGGGCACCGTCTCTCGGTGCTGCGTCTGGAGAAGGCCTTCTCCGGCGCTGAAGACGGCAGTGAGCCCTTCGCTGTGACCGTGCCGGCCCGCTCCCTGCGGGAGCTGGAGCGGCTGCTCTCCGCCTGCAGCAGTGATGATCCGGTCAGCCTGTACTGCGACCGGGGACAGGTGGTGTTTCTCTGGGCTGACCAGGTGCTCACCAGCCGCAGCCTCGATGGCACCTACCCCAACTACCGCCAGCTGATTCCCGAGCGCTTCAGCCGCACCCTGGAGCTGGATCGCCGGGGCTTCGTCCAGGCGCTTGAGCGGGTGGCAGTGCTGGCCGACCAACACAACAACGTCGTCAAGCTCAGCAGTGATCCCGCCAGTGGTCAGCTGCACATCAGCGCCGACGCCCAGGATGTGGGCAGCGGCTCTGAAGACCTGCCGGCGGTGATCAGCGGTGATCCGATCGAGATCGCCTTCAACGTCCGCTACGTGCTCGATGGGCTCAAGGCGATGACGCCTGAGCGGGTGGAGTTGCGCTGCAATGCCCCCACCACCCCGGCAGTCCTCACCTCCGCGCAGGATCCCAGCTTCACCTACCTGGTGATGCCCGTTCAGATCCGCAGCTGAGGCCGTGACTCTGCCCGAGCAACTGCTGCTCAGCGACCTGTTGCGGCGCCGGGTGCGCTGCCACCAGGGGATCGACCACGGCGCCGGTCTGCAGGGCTGGATGCATCCACCGGTGCACCGTCTGCTGGGCTGGGTGAGCAAGCCGTCTGCCTTCGGCAGCCGCCGGCTGGTGTGGCGCCTGAACCAGCTGCGCGGCCTCAGCGACCAGGAGGCGCTGGTGCAGGGAGACCCAGCGGACACCGACCCCGCCACCCTGGAGCGCTTGCCCACCCTCTTCGACGCAGCCCTGCTGGGAGCCGACAGCCAACTGCTGGGGGTGATCGCCGACGCCAATGTGGAGGTGCGCAGCGGCCGCATCGTCAGTTACTTGGTGGCCCGCAGTGATCCGCGCCTGCCAGGCAGCAGCCGATGGCTGCTCTCGCCCGAGCGCATCGTTGATCAGCAGCCCGGGCAGGTGATGACGGCCCTGCAGGGCCTCGATGATCTGCCCCTGGCCCGCGCCAGCGTGCGCCAGGAGTTGCTGCGGCGCTCCCGCCGCTGGAAGGAGCAGTTCGATGAGGTGGGCGGACGCTTCGAGGAGCGGCTGGAGGGCTGGCTGGAGGAGCCCCCCTGGCAGGAGCCGTCCTGGCAGGAGCCAGAACCCCTCGACGCACGCGAGGACTGGGATGACCCCGAGGCTTGGGGCGAGCCCCTGCGGCAGGATTCGGCCGATTCGGCCGCGCCCCGGCGCCGGCCGGAGCCAAGGCGCCCTCAGCCCCTTGATGGTGATCCGCCCGAACCGGAGGATCCCTGGATCTGAACTCCCGCCGCGGCGGGCCTGGGCCCCGGGCTCGGCCACACTGGAGCCCTGCTGAGTCCCCGCTGTGGTTGCCACACCCTCCTTCCCGGTCGCCGAGGCCCTGCGCCAGGAGGGACTCAGCCAGGCCGACTACGACGAGATCTGCCGCCGGCTGGGCCGGGATCCCAACCGCGCCGAGCTGGGCATGTTCGGGGTGATGTGGTCGGAGCACTGCTGCTACCGCAACTCCAGGCCACTACTCCAGGGTTTCCCCACCAGTGGGCCACGCATCTTGGTGGGCCCCGGCGAGAACGCCGGTGTGGTCGACCTGGGCGAGGGCCAGCGACTGGCCTTCAAAATCGAGAGCCACAACCACCCCTCGGCGGTGGAGCCGTTTCAGGGGGCGGCCACCGGCGTGGGCGGCATCCTGCGCGACATCTTCACCATGGGGGCCCGGCCGATCGCCCTGCTCAATGCCCTGCGCTTCGGCCCCCTCGACGACGAGCGCAATGTGGGTCTGATGGAGGGGGTGGTGGCCGGCATCGCCCACTACGGCAACTGCGTGGGCGTGCCCACCGTGGGCGGTGAGGTGGCGTTTGATCCCAGTTATTCCGGCAACCCCCTGGTGAACGCCATGGCCCTGGGTCTGATGGAAACCGAGGAGATCGTCTGCTCCGGGGCCGTGGGGGTGGGCAATCCGGTGGTCTACGTGGGCAGCACCACCGGCCGCGACGGCATGGGCGGCGCCAGCTTTGCCTCGGCCGAGCTGAGCGCAGCCTCCCTCGATGACCGCCCGGCGGTGCAGGTGGGTGACCCCTTCCTGGAGAAGGGGCTGATCGAGGCCTGCCTCGAAGCGTTCCAGAGTGGTGATGTGCTCGCTGCCCAGGACATGGGGGCCGCTGGCCTCACCTGCAGTTGCTCGGAGATGGCCGCCAAGGGAGGTCTGGGCATTGAGCTGGATCTTGACCGGGTTCCCGCCCGGGAGAGCGGCATGAGCGCCTACGAGTTCCTGCTCAGCGAATCGCAGGAACGGATGCTGTTCGTGGTCAGGCCGGGTTGCGAGGAGGTCCTGATGGCCCGCTTCCGCCGTTGGGGTCTGCAGGCCGCCGTGGTGGGTCGCGTGCTGGCCGACAACGTGGTGCGGGTGCTGCAGGGCGGTGCGGTGGCGGCGGAAGTGCCCGCCAGCGCCCTCGCCGATGACACTCCGATCAACCACCACGAACTGATCAGCGAGCCGCCGGCCGCCATCCAGGCCCACTGGCGCTGGAGCGAGGCCGAACTGCCCGCCGCCGGTGCTGGCGGCATCACGCCCGCCGCCGGTCCCCTGGCCGGCCAGCCGCTGACTTGGGGCGCCGTGCTGCTGCACCTGCTCGATGACCCCACCATCGCCAGCAAGCGCTGGGTCTATCGCCAGTACGACCACCAGGTGCAGGCCAACACGGTGATGCCCCCCGGTGGCGCCGATGCGGCCGTGGTGCGCCTGCGGCCCCAGCGGGGTGAGGGCGCCATGGACGCCACCAGCCGCGGGGTGGCCGCCACCGTCGACTGCCCCAACCGCTGGGTGGCCCTGGATCCCGAGCGGGGCGCGCTGGCGGCGGTGGCCGAAGCCGCCCGCAACCTCAGCTGCGTCGGGGCTGAACCCCTGGCGGTCACCGACAACCTCAACTTCCCCTCCCCGGAAACCCCCACCGGCTATTGGCAGCTGGCCATGGCCTGCCGCGGCCTCTCGCAGGCCTGCCTGGCCCTGGAGACCCCCGTCACCGGCGGCAACGTCTCCCTGTACAACGAAACCCGGCGGCCTGATGGCAGCCTGCAGCCGATCCACCCCACCCCGGTTGTGGGGATGGTGGGCCTCGTGCACGACCTCGATCACGTCACCGGCCTGGGCTGGCGTGCCCCAGGCGATCAGATCTGGCTGCTGGGGGTGCCCCTGGCCGCCAGCGACGGCGATGACCGCCTGGCCCTGGCGGCCTCCAGCTACCTGGAGAGCGTCCATGGCCTGGCCACGGGCCGGCCTCCGCTCACCGACCTGAAGCTGGAGCGGGTGGTGCAAAGCCTGCTGCGCCAGGCGATCACGGCGGGCCTTGTGGCCTCCGCCCACGATCTCAGTGATGGGGGCCTGGCGGTGGCGGCCGCTGAGTGCTGTATCGGCTCCGGCCTCGGCGCTGTCCTTGAGCTGGGCGCTGCTGCGGGTCGTCTCGACCGCCTGCTCTTCGCCGAAGGGGGCGCCAGGATGTTGGTGTCGCTCAGTCCTGATCAGGAGCAGGCCTGGACGCAGCTGCTGGCGGCGCAGCCGCCTCTGGAATCCGAGCCGCTGGCCACGCCGATCGGCCGGGTGACTGAGGCCGGCACAGCCCTGAGCGTTGAGCACTCTGGTGCCGTTCTGATGGCCGTGGGGGTGGAGGAGCTGCGCACGAGCTACGAGAACGCCCTGCCGCGCCGACTGGCCGCAGCCGGCTGAGGCACAATGCAAAGGTAAAAGAAAGGTGAACGGGCCTGTGGCAAGCGCGCACCCCACGCCGGAACGGCCCGACCGGATGGAAGAGGCCTGTGGGGTCTTCGCCGTTTACGCCCCTGGCCAGCAGGTGGCCAACCTCACCTACTTCGGCCTCTACGCCCTGCAGCACCGCGGTCAGGAGTCAGCTGGCATCGCCGTGTTCAACGGCGACAAGGTGCGCCTGCACAAGGACATGGGCCTGGTGAGCCAGGTCTTTGATCAGGATGTGCTGGAGCGCATGCCCGGTGATCTGGCTGTGGGCCACAACCGCTATTCCACCACCGGCAGCAGCCGGGTCTGCAACGCCCAGCCGGTGGTGCTGATGACCAGGCTCGGCCCGTTCGCGCTCGCCCACAACGGCAATATCGTCAACGTTGAAGATCTGCGCCAGTCCGTTCAGGCCAGTGAGATCCAGTTCACCTCCACCACCGATTCCGAGCTGATCGCCTTCGCCCTGCAGCACGCCGTCGATGGGGGGCTGGGTTGGGAGGAGGCAATCCGCGATGCGGCCGGCCGCTGCCGCGGGGCCTTCAGCCTGGCGATCGGCACCCCTGATGGGCTGTTTGCCCTGCGCGATGGCCATGGCGTGCGGCCCCTGGTCTTTGGCCACATCGGCGACAAGCACCAGGGCCAGTGGGTGGTGAGCAGCGAGACCTGCGGACTCGACATCATCGGCGCCGCCTACGACGGTGACGTGGGCCCCGGTGAACTGATCCGTTTCAGCGCCGGGGATCCGCTGCCGGCCCGCCAGCGCTGGTGCGAGGAGCCCACCAAGCTCTGCATCTTCGAGATGATCTACTTCGCCCGGCCCGATAGCCGCTTCTTCGGCGAATCGCTCTACAGCTATCGCCACCGCATCGGTGAGGTGCTGGCACGGGAAACGGCGGTGGAAGCCGATATCGTCATCGGCGTGCCCGACTCCGGCATTCCCGCAGCCATCGGTTTTTCCAAGGCCAGCGGCATCCCCTTTGCCGATGGACTGATCAAGAACCGCTATGTGGGCCGCACCTTCATTCAACCCACCCAGGCGATGCGGGAGGCAGGCATCCGCGTCAAGCTCAATCCCCTTCCCGATGTGCTCTCCGGCAAGCGAGTGCTGGTGATCGATGATTCGATCGTGCGCGGCACCACCAGCCGCAAGCTGGTGCAGGCCCTGCGCGACGCCGGTGCCACCGAGGTGCACATGCGCATCAGCTCGCCGCCGGTCACCCACCCCTGCTTCTACGGCATCGACACCGACAACCAGGACCAACTGATCGCTGCGCGTCTCAATCTCCAGGAGATCACCGATCATCTCCAGGTTGATTCCCTGGCCTATCTCAGCAAGGAGGGCATGCTCGAAGCCGCCCACGACAACGCCTCCCACTTCTGCACCGCCTGCTTCGATGGCAACTACCCGATCGAAATGGACGATTCAGTGCGCTCCAGCAAGTTAATGCTTGAGCCCACCGGTATGGCCGCCAAGAATCTGGCCGGAACGATCTGATCGGGATCAGTCCCAAGACCAGGGCTTGATCATCAGGAAACGACACAGCCGCTTTGCCTTCTGTGCTGAGTTGTCAGAGCGCTGTGGTCAGAGTCACCAGTTGGCGCAGGCTCTCACCGGCAGCCAGGCCAAGGTCCAAGGCTGCAGCGGGCGGGTCCCCGGCGGGCAGGCTTGATGGGTCCAGCCGCTGGCTGCGGTTGTTGCTCGCGACGGCGGCGATGGTGGTGTCCAGGAACGGCTGGAGGTCGATCAGTTGATCCCTGCGCTCGAGAAACTGCAGACCGATTTGGCCCAGATCGCCCCGTTGGCACGGCCGCAGGCTGGCCACCGCCAGCCGTTTGATCAATCCCAGCTGGCTGGCGAGCAGCACCTCTCCTCCATCCGCCACACAGGCTGCTCCCACGATGGTTTCTCCCGGCAGCAGGCGCAGCAGGGTCGGACCCTGGGCGGCTCGCCCCAGCACCGGCAGGGTCGTCTCGTTGACATCAAGGCGCAGCAGTCGGCCGGAACTGCTGCCCACCACAAGACTCGTGCCGTCGCAACAGGGCACCACGCGGGTGAGGCTGACCCCCTCCTTGAGTTTCAGCACGGTCGCGGCACGGCCGGAGAGTTCGCTGAACGCCTCCACCGGCAGCCGTTTGAAGCGGCCGTCGCTGCTGAGTAGACCCAGGGTTCCCGTTGCGTTCTGCGGCAGGGGCAGCACCTCCACGATCGGATCGCCCAGCAGGCTCTCGGGTAGGAATTTGTCCAGGGAACCGGGCTGCTGGGCGGCGAATTCCCAGCGCAGCATGGCCACCCGGCCACTGGCGCTGAAGGCCAGCAGGGATGGTTTCATCGTCACCGGCAGGATCAGGCGCGCCGGGGAGGGATGCTCCCCCAGCGGTGCCGCTTCATCGAGGTGCAGACGCCCCAGCGCCTGGGGGGTCACGATCCGCACGACCCCATCGGCCTGGATCAGCAGCCGTCCATCTCCGGGCAGGGCCTCGAGCGCCTGCTGACGCTGCAATTCCGTGTTGGGCCGCACCGCTGCCGCCCGCTGGGCCACCAGGTCGTCGCCGCCGGCCACCAGCCGGGTGCGGCGGGGGGTGGAGTAGCGCTTTTTGAGGGCCTTGAGTTCGGCCACCATCGACTCGAGCAGGGCCGCACGATCGTCGAGCAGGTGGCGCAGGCGCACCCGTTCCTCCATCAGCTCCAGCGATTCCTTGCGCAGCCCGTCCTGCTCCAGGCTGGTGAGCCGCCGAAGGGGCATCGCCAGCACGGCATCGGCCTGGCGTTCGCTCAGATCGAAGTGCACCTGCAGGCTCGCCCTGGCGCTGGCGGCGTCGCTGGCCGCCTGGATCCGCTCGATCACTTCCGGCAAGGCATCGAGGGCACGGATCAGGCCCTCCACCACCTCCAGCCGGTCTTCGGTGCGCCGCAGGGCATGGCTGGTGCGGCGGATGAGGGTGTGCTCCCGATACTCCAGGAAGTGGTTGAGCATCTGGCGCAGGCTGAGCTGCTGGGGCTGGCCGTTCACCAGGGCCAGCAGGATCGCGCCGAAATTGCTCTGCAGGGAGGTGCGCCGTTGCAGGTCGGTGAGCACCTTGCTGGCCTCGGCATCGCGGCGCAGCTCGATCACCACCCGCATCCCTTCCCGGTCGCTCTCGTCGCGGATGTCGGCGATGCCGCCGATCTTGCCGTCGTTCACCTGGTCGGCCAGCTTCTCGATCCAGCCCGCCTTGCTCAGTTGATAGGGCAACTCGGTGACCACCACGGCGCTGCGCCGGTGCCGGCCCTTACCAGGCTGCACCTCCTCGATGTGGGCGATGCCGCGCATGGGGATGCTGCCGCGCCCCTGCAGGTAGGTGTCGCGCACGCCGCTGCCCACCAGCACCTCGCCACCGGTGGGGAAGTCGGGGCCGGGCACCAGTTGCAGCAGCTTGTCGTCGGCCAGCTCCGGCTTGCGGATCAGGGCGATCAGGGCCTCCACCACCTCCCCCAGGTTGTGGGGGGGAATGCTGGTGGCCATGCCGACGGCGATGCCCGAGCAACCGTTCAGCAGCAGGAAGGGCAGCTGGGCCGGCAGCACGGTGGGCTCCTGCTGGGAGCCATCGAAGTTGGAGGTGAAATCAACGGTGTCGTTGCCGATTTCATCCAGCAGCGCCTGATGGGCGATCGGCGCCAGCCGGGTTTCGGTGTAGCGCATGGCGGCCGGTGGGTCGTCGTCGACCGAGCCGAAGTTGCCGTGGCCATCCAGCAGCGGATGGCGACTGGCGAAGGTCTGCACCTGGCGCACCAGAGCGTCGTAGACCGCCTGGTCGCCATGGGGGTGATATTTGCCGAGCACATCGCCCACCACCCGGGCGCATTTGCGGTAGGGCCGATCCGGGGTCAGCCCCAGTTCATGCATCGCGAACAGGATGCGCCGCTGCACGGGCTTAAGGCCATCGCGCACATCCGGCAGGGCGCGGCCCACGATCACGCTCATGGCGTACTCGAGGTACGAACGCTGCATCTCCTGATGCAGGGCGATCGGCTGGATGCGCTCCTCGGCCATCCGGTTCTGAGGTCCCAGGGCGGAAGGCGCTCAGCCTACAGATCCTCTCTGGGATGGCCCCATCCAGTGCCTGGCCTCACTCGCCCCCGGGGTCTTCCCCTTCGCTCGTGCCGGTGGCGTTGGCATTGGCGCGGTCGGTGGCGGCCTTGATCGCCGGGTTCTCCAGCAGCAGGCGGGTGCTGCTGCGCAGCTTCGGGCCCCAGAGCTGCTCCTTCTGGTAGGCCTCCAGCACGTAGTTGGGCTCGATCGCCAGGGCCTGGCTGGCCATCTCCAGGGCTTCCTTCTGGTCCCCGGCTCGGGCATTCAACGCCGCTGCCAGGGCGAGCAGCGGTTCAGCGGCCTTGGGGTTGATCTCCAGCGCCCGGCGCCAGCGGCGGATGGCGTCGTCGTTGCGGCCGAGCTCGAACAGCACCAGCCCCTGGTTGTTGATGGCCTCCCAGAAATCCTTGCGCAGACTCGAGGCCCGCTCAAACGACCCCAGGGCCGCCTGGGGATTGTTCAGCAGCAGATGGGCATTGCCCAGATCAAAGTGGGCGCCGGGATTCTTGCCCTCGAACTTCAGTCCGGTCTCCAGCAGACCGACGGCCTGGCCGGGCTGGCCATCCCTCAGGGCCAGGGAACCCTCCGCGAACCAGATGCCGGCATTGCGCGGATCGAGCTGCTTGGCGCGCGCCAGCGACTGAGCGGCGGGCTTGATCTGGTTGCTGCGCAGCTGCGCTTCCGCCAGCAGCACCCAGCCACGGGGGTCGTTGGGCAAGAGCTGCACCGTCAGGCCCGCCAGCCGGGCGGCGTCATCGGCTTGTCCCAGCCGCAGCAAGCGCGTGGCCGCCTGGGCGATGCCCAGCCCCGCCGCCTCCAGTTCCTCCCCCTTGGGCACAAAGACGTAAGGCACCAGGGCCTGCGCCGAAGCAGCCGGGCCGATCGCCAGCGCCAGGGAAAGGGGGGCCGTCGCCAGACATTTCAACCAGCGCGCAGCCATTCCAGCGTCTCGATCCATGGCTCAGCCTAGGGGTCTGCTTCTGGGGTCCTGGCCTGGGCCGACCGCAGATTGCGCCGCCACATCCAGGGCTTGATCCGGCGCAGGGCTGACCCCCGCAGCCGCTCATCCCAATCGGCATCACTCCAGCCAAGGGCTTCGTCGGCCCGCAGGTTCAGCAGCCAGTCCCTGGGCTTCAGGTCGGGATCCTCCGAGCTGGGCAGGGGCTGCCGGTTCCAGGGGCAGACGTCCTGGCAGATGTCGCAGCCGGCCACCCAAGGGCCCATGGCCGCAGCCATGGCGGCGGGAAGGGTCTCGTCTCGGTTCTCGATCGTGTGATATGCCAGGCAGCGGTTGGCATCCACCACAAAGGGCTCGCTGATGGCGCCGGTGGGGCAGGCTTCGAGGCAGCGGCTGCAGGAGCCGCAGAGGGGTTCAGAGGGCGCATCGCCCGGGAGATCGACGGTGGTGAGCAGATGGCCGATCAGCATCCACGACCCCCGGCGGGGATGGATCAGGTTGCCGTTCTTGCCGATCCAGCCCAGACCCGCCTGCTCGGCCCAGGCCTTGTCCAACAGGGGAGCGCTGTCCACGCAGGCCCGCCAGCCCACGCCGGGGCACTGCTCCTCCAGCCAGCGCCCCAGCCGGCGCAGGCGCCCATCGATCACCCGGTGGTAATCCCTGCCCCAGCCATAGCGGGCGACGGCCAGGCTGCCCGGCGCTCGCTTGGTGGCCACGTGATAGTTCAAGCCCACTGCCAGCAGGCTGCGCGCACCCGGCAGCAGGCTGCTGATCTGGCGGCGGCGGGGATCGGCCATCCAGGCCATGCCCGCCTGGTGACCGGCCTCCAGCCAACGCTCCAGCGCCGCATGGCGCAGGGGCATCCGCTCATCTCCCGGCAGGGCGGCCAGGCCCACCGGCTCAAATCCCTGGGCCCTGGCCTGGTCCTTGAGCGCAGCCGCCAGCTCCTGCAGGCGGCGCTCCGAGCCGGCCGACGGGGCCGGTTGCTGGGGATGGCCTGAACTCACCCGTACAGTGATTTCTGCTTGATCGCCATCCTGCTGTGACCTTTGCCTCCACTGGCCGTCTTGGCTATCTCCTGCGCTGGCTCGGCCTCACCCTCGTCGTGCTGCTGGGGCTGCAACTGGCGGCGGTGGTGTCCGCCTGGAGCTGGCAGGAGGAGGCCTTCCGCCAGATGGTGATCGAGCGTCTGATCACCCAGTCGCCGATGGCCCTGGTGGGCCTGTTGCTGGCCCTGTTCGGCTCTCGCCTGGATCAGACCGACTCCCGCACCCCCCTGCGCTGGCTGGTGGCGGCCCTGGCGGCCCTGCTGGCCATTGGCCTGGCGGTGTCGGTGCCAGTGGCCATCAGCGGCGATGGCGTGCTGACCGCCAAGACCGAGCAGACCCTCACCGCCCAGCGCAGCCAGCTGGAGATGGCCAAGCAGCAGAGCCAGAATCCCCAGGTGCTGGAGCAGCTGGTGCGCCAGGCCGAACAGTCGGGGCAGGTGCCTCCCCAGGCCACCCAGGAGCAGAAACAGCAGGCCGCCCGCGGCTTCATTGACCGCCAGCTCCAGCAGATGGAGCAGCAGTTCCAGGAAGCGGAGCGGGCCCAGGGTCTGGCGGTGAACCAGCGCCGCTTTGCCGGCACCGGTTCGGCCGCGGTGCTGGCCGTGGCCTTCACCCTGCTGGCCCTGGCCGCTCTGCTTTGAATGTCCCCAGCCACCCCTGGAACTGCTGCCGGCCCGGGCGGCTGGCTAGGTTGCTCTGAGCAATCCGAAAACCGGACAACCGAGACCATCGTTGGTGCAGTCGAGCCCCAGACCTGATCAACCGTTGGGGACCCGGCTGCAGCAGGACCTCAAGAACGATCTGATCGCCGGTCTGCTGGTGGTCATTCCCCTGGCCACCACCATCTGGCTGGCCACCACGGTGAGCCGCTTCGTGCTGGCTTTTCTCACCTCGATTCCCAAGCAGTTCAATCCGTTCAATACTCTCAATCCACTCCTGCAGGAGTTGATCAACCTGGGGGTGGGGTTGCTGGTTCCCCTGCTGGGAATCCTGCTGATCGGCCTGATGGCACGCAACATTGTCGGTCGCTGGCTTCTGGATTTCGGCGAGGGAACCCTCCAGCGCATTCCCCTGGCGGGCTCGGTCTACAAGACCCTCAAGCAACTGCTGGAAACCGTGTTCCGCGACAATTCCACCCGCTTCCGCCGGGTGGTGCTGGTGGAATATCCACGCAAGGGACTGTTTGCCCTTGGTTTCGTCACCGGAGTGCTGGGCAATGTGATGCAGGGGGGCTTCGATCAGCCGATGCTGAGTGTGTTCATCCCCACGGCTCCCAACCCCACCACCGGCTGGTACGCCGTGGTGCCGGAAACCGCGGTCCGCGATCTGGACCTCTCGGTGGAGGATGCCTTCCGCACGATCATCTCCGCCGGGATCGTCAGCCCTGATGATGAGCGTGAAACCCCCGCCAGTCGCAGTTTTTCCAGCCTGCTGGCCCAGCTGCGCGCTCCCGTTTTCTCCTCCGTTCCGCCCAACAAGTCCTGATCCGCGGCCTGCCACCCTCGCCCCACCTGATGTCGAGTCGATCCGTCTCCCGAGAACTGGCCCTGCTGATGCTGGGCCAGGTCAATGACCGTGTGCCCCCGGCTGATCTGCCGCTTGAAACCCTGTTGCAGCAGGCCCTCGCCAGCCTGGCCCAGCATGTGCGCGAGGCCCTCGACAACTCCGAGCTCGATCTGCAGCAGGCGCAGCAACACTTGCTGGAGAGCGAGCTGATCGATGGGGCCGAGCAGATGCCCCGGGTGCGGGATCTGCTGCAGCGGGGCCTGACCCATGCCGAGCAGGCCCTCAACCGACTTTCGGCCAGCCTGGAGTTGCCGCGTCTGCTGATGCTCGCTGACCAGGTCGAGATCCGCGAGGGGGCGATCGCCCGCACCCGCGCCGTGCTGCAGGAGCGCGAGACGTTGGATTCCCGGCTTGATGGGGTGATGGAGGGCTGGCGCCTCGGCCGCTTGCCCCGCATCGACCGCGACATCCTGCGATTGGCGGCCGTGGATCTGCACACGTTTGGAACCCCCGCTCCGGTGGCCTGCAACGAGGCGGTGGAGCTGGCCAATCGCTATAGCGATGAACAGGGCCGCCGGATGATCAACGGCATCCTGCGCCGCCTCACCACCTCCGTCTCCTGAGCCACCATGGTCTTCGACTGGTTCCGGCGGCGCACGACCAGCAGCGAGCCGGCGGCTGACCTTGCAGCGGCCACCCAGGCTGGCGACCAGACGTCTGATGGCAAGTCGTCTGATGGCAAGGCCGAAAGCCGTGCTGTCCCCGCGCCAGAGCCGCCAGCATCAACGTCAGCTGCGCCAGCCTCTCCGGCGGCTGAGCCCTCACCCCAGCCGGCTGCCCAGTCCTCTGACTCCGCTGCCGCTGTCGACCAGGACGCGCTGGACTGGGCCCGCCAGGCCTATGCCCGCCTCAAGGCGGAGCAGGAGCGCAGCCAGCAGGCGGCTGAAGCCCAGGCCGCTGCTCAGGCCACTGATCCGCCGCCGGAGCTCGTTGTGGCCCTTGTGCCCCAACCACAACCCGCCGCCGCTACGGAGCCGGAGACAACCTCCGAGCAGCCTGCTGAACCTGAGGCGCCTCGCCCCGCTGGCCCCTCCCTGCTGGAGCTGGCCGCGGCCAGCCGGGCCGAGCGTCAGCAGACCGTGGTGGCCCCCAGCACGGTCCCCGAGCCCCAGGCCCGGCCCACGGCTCCCCCCAGCGAGGAGGCCAGCCCCCAGCTGGGCTCCTTCGATGCCGACTTCACCTGGTCCGCCGAGGTGCTCGCGGCCCAGGGCCGGAGCGTCGATCAGGTGTCGCTTGAGGAGATCGACTGGCTCAGCCGCCTGCGCCGCGGCATGGAGAAGACCCGCCGCGGCCTGGTCACCCAGCTGCTCGACAACCTCGGCGACGATCCCCTCACCCCGGAGGTGCTCGACTATCTCGAAACCAGCCTGCTGCGCGCCGATGTGGGCGTGCAGGCCACCGACCATGTGCTCGAAGCCCTGCGCCGGCGCCTGAACGAAGAGGTGGTGGAGCCGGCGGAAGGTCTTCGCTTTCTCAAGGAGCAGCTGCGCGGCCTGCTGGACACACCGATCACGGCCAGCGGCGAGCCGCTGCTGGCCCCCCGGCGCGATCGGCTCAACGTCTGGCTGCTGGTGGGGGTGAATGGGGTGGGCAAGACCACCACCCTGGGCAAGCTGGCCAACCTGGCGGTGCGCAGCGGCTACAGCTGCCTGATCGCCGCCGCCGACACCTTCCGCGCCGCCGCCGTGCAGCAGGTCAGCGTCTGGGGCGAGCGCAGCGGTGTGCCGGTGATCGCCAACCCCAGCGCCAATGCCGATCCGGCTGCCGTTGTGTACGACGCCATCGGCGCGGCCCGCTCCAAGGGCACCGAGCTGGTGCTGGTGGACACCGCCGGCCGGCTGCAGACCAAGCACAACCTGATGGAGGAACTGAGCAAGGTGCGGCGCATCATCGACAAGCTGGCTCCGGAGGCGGCGGTGGAATCGCTCCTGGTGCTCGACGCCAGCCAGGGGCAGAACGGCCTGCGCCAGGCGATGGCCTTCGCCAGCGCCGCCGGCCTGACCGGGGTGGTGCTCACCAAGCTCGATGGCAGTGCCCGGGGGGGCGTCGCCCTGGCGGTGGCCTCCGAAGCCGGCCTACCCATTCGCTTCATCGGCGCCGGCGAGGGCATCCGTGACCTGCGGCCCTTCAACAGCTTTGAGTTCGTCGAGGCGCTGCTCTCCAGCTGAGCGGCTGGTCGCGAGGAATCCTGCTACCGTTCGACCCCTGCTGCAGCCTGTTTCGAGCCGCAGGCCGCCAGCTCGCGTGCCCCTGCCACCGCCCCGGCCCCATCAGGCCCTCACGGCATCGGCTTCCCTGCGGCAACTGCTTGACAGCCTCAGCCGGGAGCAACGGCGCAACCAGGAGCTGCTGGCTTCCCTGGGCTTCGCCCTGCGCAGCTTCACCAACTTGAACCGCTTCCTGGAGCTGGTTCCCCTGGTGTCCTCCCGCCTGGTGGGTGCCGAGGCCGGTCTGCTGGTGGTGTTTCACCCCGACGGTCGCCTCTGGCGGGAGCACACCCAGGCCAGTCCCGTGGCCCGCAGCGCTGAACTGGTGCGGCTGCTGGGGGAGCTGGATCTGCCCGCCGGCCTGGCTGACGAGGAGGAGGTCTCCCAGCTGGACCTGCAGGTGCGCCGTCTGCTGGGGGAGGTGCAGCTGTTCGGCACCTCCGTGGTGGCCCGCAACCGTGCCCGCGGACGCCTCTACGTCTTCGGTAGCGCCGAAGGCCTGGCCTGGAGCGATGTCCACCGCCGCCACGTGCAGCTGGTGGCCGACCTCACAGGCGTGGCGATCGAAACCGAGCAGCTGCAGGACGATCGCCGCCGCCATGAGCGCCTCGATCGCCAGCTCAACACCGGCGCAGAGATCCAGGCCCAGCTGCTGCCTGACCAGTGCCCGGTGATCGAGGGGGTGGAGCTGGCCGCCCGCTGCCGCCCGGCCTTTGAGGTGGGGGGCGACTACTACGACTTCATCCCGACCCGGCCCCGGCTCACGGGACGCCGCCGCGAAACGTCCCGCTGGGCCCTGGTGATGGGCGATGTGATGGGCAAGGGGGTGCCCGCCGGTCTGCTGATGACCCTGCTGCGGGGGATGCTGCGGGCCGAGGTGCTCAGCGGCCATGCCCCCGACCGGATCCTGCACGACCTCAACGAACTGGCGCAGGAGGACCTGGCCCATTCCCACCGCTTCGTCACCCTCTTCTATTCCGACTTCGACCCCCGCAGCCGCCTGCTGCGCTATGCCAACGCCGCCCACAATCCGCCCCTGCTCTGGCGGCACCAGGGCCACGGGGTGGAGCGGCTCGATGCCCCGGGGCTGCTGATCGGCCTGCAACCGGAGGCCGACTACGGCTGTGAGCGGGTGGTGCTGGAGCCCGGCGATGTGGTGCTCTATTACACCGATGGGGTTAGTGAGGCGCTCGGCCTCAGCGGTGATCGCTTCGAGGAGGAGCGCCTGCAGCGGCACCTGGGGGAGGCCTGCCGGGCCGGTAAGGGGGCCCAGGCTGTGCTCGACAGCCTCTTCCAGCGGCTCGATCGTTTCGTGGGTGCTGATCGCCAGCTGAGCGACGATGCCTCGATGGTGGTGCTGAAGGTGCGCGAGGAGGTGATGCTCCCCTCCCTGCCCGGCTGAGGGCGGCCCCGCGCAAGTCGCCCCGGCAGGGAAATCCCCCAGGCTCGGATGCGAAGCTGACCCTTCGCGGCAAGGTTCGGCTTCGATGGCGGCACAGGCTTCCCAACCGGCGCGATGGAGTGACCGTTTCGAGGAAGGGCTCCACCCGGCGATCGAGCGCTTCAATGCTTCGATCGGCTTCGACATCACCCTGCTGCAGCAGGACCTCGATGCCTCCATCGCCCACGCCCGCATGCTCGGCCGCTGCGGGGTGATCAGCGTTGTCGAGGCCGACCAG
The DNA here is from genome assembly GCA_030373145.1 of Cyanobium sp. CZS48M. Taxonomy (GTDB): domain Bacteria; phylum Cyanobacteriota; class Cyanobacteriia; order PCC-6307; family Cyanobiaceae; genus Regnicoccus_A. Next base: position 80,617 of record JAUCZK010000007.1, read on the forward strand.
CTGATCGCGGCCCTCGAAACGGTGCGCACCGAGGCGGCCGACGGCCACTTTCGCCCTGGACTTGAAGACGAAGACGTGCACTTCGCGGTGGAGCACCGCCTGATCGCCCTGATCGGTCCCTTGGGCAAGAAGCTGCACACCGGCCGCAGCCGCAATGACCAGGTCGGCACTGATCTGCGCCTCTGGCTGCGCCAGGCGATCGACGGCCTCGATGCCGGTCTACGCCGCTTCCAGCAGGCCCTGCTCGACCAGGCGGACAATCACCTGCACACCCTCATTCCCGGCTACACCCATCTGCAGCGGGCCCAGCCCCTCTCCCTGGCTCACCACCTGCTGGCCTATGTGGAGATGGCCGAACGCGACCGCCAGCGCCTGGCGGATGTGCGCGGCCGGGTGAACATCTCGCCCCTGGGGGCAGCGGCCCTGGCCGGTACGCCGGTGCCGATCGACCGGCGGCTGACGGCCAATGACCTGGGCTTCGAGGCGATCTATGCCAACAGCCTCGATGCCGTCAGCGACCGCGACTTCGCCGTGGAGTTCAGCGCCGCCGCCAGCTTGATCCTGGTGCACCTCAGCCGCCTCTCGGAGGAGGTGATCCTCTGGGCCAGCGAGGAGTTCGGCTTTGTGCGCCTCACCGACCGCTGCGCCACCGGCAGCAGCTTGATGCCCCAGAAGAAGAACCCCGATGTGCCTGAGCTGGTGCGCGGCAAGGCCGGGCGGGTCTTCGGCCACCTGATGGGCCTGCTGACGATGATCAAGGGGCTTCCCCTGGCCTACAACAAGGACTTCCAGGAGGACAAGGAGGCCCTTTTCGATGTGGTGCGCACCACCGCGGATTGCCTCGAAGCCATGGCGATCCTGCTGGAGGAGGGCATCCGCTTCCGGCCCGAGCGGCTGGAGCAGGCCGTGGCGGCTGATTTCTCCAATGCCACCGATGTGGCCGACTACCTGGTGGCCCGGGGGGTGCCCTTCCGCGAGGCCTATCAGCTGGTGGGCGGCCTTGTGAAAACCTGCCTCAGCGAGGGGCTGCTGCTCAAGGATCTGCCCCTGGAGCGCTGGCGAGAGCTCCATCCCGCCTTCGAGGCCGACATCCATGCCGCCATAGAGCCGCGGCAGGTGGTGGCCGCCCGCCGCAGTGAGGGGGGCACGGGCTTTGAGCGGGTGGCCGAGCAGCTCCAGCGCTGCCGAGAGCGCCTCGGACCGCAACCGCAGCCGGAACCCCAGGCCCCAGCCCCCTAGAGGCCCCGCTGCTCCAGCTCCAGGGCCGCGGCCTCCAGCACCTCGGGGCCGGCGCTGCGCTCCCCCGCCCGCTCCCCCAGCCGGCGACGCCAGTGCCGGGCCCCCGGCACCCCCTCCACCAGCTGCACCAGGTGGCGGGCGATCGGCCAGAGCCGTCCACCGGCCCCGCACCAGCGGCTGGCATGGGGGATCAGACCCCGCACCACCGCTGAGGCCGAGGCCAGAGGTCGCCCATGGCAGCCGAACAGCTCCTGGTCGACCGTGGCCCAGCGCAGGGGATGCTCGTAGGCGGCGCGACCCACCATCACCCCATCCACCTGCGTGAGGTGCTCCTGGCAGGTTTCCAGGCTGAGCAGGCCGCCATTGATCTCGACCGTCAGCTGGGGCCGGTCCCGTTTGAGTTGATGCACCAGGTCGTGGCGCAGGGGCGGAATCGTGCGGTTCTGCTTCGGATCCAGGCCATGGAGCCAGGCCTTGCGGGCATGGACGCTGAAGCGGCTGGCGCCGGCGCCGGCCACGGTGTCCACGAAGGCCAGCAGCAGCTCGTAGCTGTCCTGATCATCGATGCCGATGCGGTGCTTGACCGTCACCGGCAGGGGAGCGGCGCTGGCCATCGCCTCCACGCAGCGGGCCACCTGATCCGGGTCCGCCATCAGGCAGGCCCCGAAGCGTCCCTGCAGCACCTTGGGGCTGGGGCAGCCCACATTGAGGTTGATCTCGTCATAGCCCCAGGCGGCCGCCAGCTGGGCGGATTCCGCCAGCAGCACCGGGTCGTCGCCCCCCAGCTGCAGCGCCAGGGGGTGCTCCTGGGGATCGAAGTCCAGCAGCGTGTCGCGGCGGCCGTGGTGCAGGGCCTGGGCCACCACCATCTCGGTGTAGAGCAGGGCGCGACGGCTGATCTGCCGCATCAGCACGCGGAAGTGCCGATCGGTGCAGTCCATCATCGGCGCCACACTGAAGCGGTAGGCCCCGGCAACGGGCGTCGTCGCGTTCTCTCCCTGCCCCATCCGCCCATGCTGCCTGTCGACTGGTCCCTGGTGGTCGCCGGGGGTGGGCCCGCCGGCTACATGGCGGCCATCACCGCCGCGGAGCAGGGGCTGGCGGGAGTGCTGCTGCTGGAGGCCACCCCCCAGCCGCTGGGCAAGGTGCTGATCAGCGGCGGCGGGCGCTGCAATGTCACCCATGCCTGCTGGGATCCCCTAGCCCTGGTGGGGCATTACCCCCGGGGGTCGAGGGCCCTGCGCGGGCCGTTCAGCCGCTTCGCACCCGGCGACTGTCTGGCCTGGTTTGCCGAGCGGGGACTGGATCTGGTGGAGGAACCCGACGGCCGCCTCTTTCCCCGCAGCAACCGCTCCAGCAGCGTGGTGGCTGTACTTGAAGCGGCCGCCGCCGCCGCCGGGGTGACCGTCTGGAGGGGGGCCTCCCTGCGCCAGGTGGAGCCGTGCGAGGGGTGTGGATTCAACCTGCGGTTGCGCCTGTCACCGGGACTGGCCCCTGCTGGGGCTTCCAGCCACCTCAGCGCCGCCCGCCTGCTGCTGGCCACGGGTGGCCATCCCAGCGGCCGCCAGCTGGCCAGCCAGTTGGGCCATGGCGTGGTGGCGCCGGTGCCATCCCTGTTCACCCTGGCCCTGGAGGCCAACCCCCTGGCCGCCCTGCGCGGGGTGGTGATGGATCCGGTGGGACTGGAGCTGCGGCTGCCCTCCGGGCGTTTTCGCGAGCGAGGACCACTGCTGATCACCGGCTGGGGGGTGAGTGGTCCGGCCACCCTGAGGCTCACCGCCTTTGCGGCCCGGGCGCTGAAGGAGTGCGGGTACCGCGGTGAGCTGCGCATCGACTGGAGCGGCGGCAGCAGCGCCGAGGAGCTCAGCCAGCTCTTCTCGGCCGCCCGCAGCGAGCAGGCCCGCCGCCAATTGCTCAATGCCCGCCCCTGGCCCGAGCTCAGCCGCCGGCTCTGGATTCACCTGCTGGAGCACCATGGGGTGGCCCCCGATCAGCGCTGGGCCGACCTGCGCCGGCGCGACGAGGACAGGCTGCTGGGCGCCCTGCGCTCCAGCACCTACGCGGTGGGTGGCCGCGGCCCCTTTGGCGAGGAATTCGTCACGGCCGGCGGCGTCACCCTGGGGGAGGTGAACCTGGCCACGATGGAGAGCCGAAAGCAGCCGGGCCTCTATTTCGCCGGTGAGCTGCTCGATGTGGACGGGGTTACCGGCGGCTTCAACTTCCAGCACTGCTGGACCAGCGGCTGGCTGGCCGGAGGCGCCATCGCCCAGGCCGCCCGGGAGGGATTGGCAGTGGCTGGGCGTTCAGCGGATCTTGTCGAAGACGGAGAACATCGGTAGGTACATGGCCACGAGAATGGCCCCCACGATGATGCCGACGAGCACGATCATGATCGGCTCCAGCAACGAGGTGAGTGCCTTCACGGCCACTTCCACCTCATCTTCGTAGAAGTCGGCCACCTTGGAGAGCATGGCATCCATTTCCCCGGTTTCTTCGCCAATGGCCAGCATGCTGAGGGCCATTTCCGGAAAGACGTTCTTACGGGCGAGGGCCACACTCACAGGTATGCCATCTTGAATCTCCACTCGGCAGTCCTCGATTGCATCGGCAAAGATTGAATTGCTTGAGGTGTCTCGAACAATTTCCAGACTCATCAGAATCGGCACACCGGCTTTGCTCAGTGAACTGAAGGTTCGACAGAACTGGGCTGTTTCAGTTTTCTGGATCAGATCACCGAATAGAGGAATCTTCAGGACGAAGCCATCAACCCTGCGCTTGCCCACAGGCGTTTTGTAGAAGCCGATGAACAGCCATCCGGCCAGAATCAGAAAGGCGATCAGGACCAGGGAGAAAGCCGAGCGCAGCAGCGCGCTCAGATTCACCATCATCTGGGTGAAAACCGGCAGCTCCGCACCCAGCTGCTCAAAGATGCCGGCAAAGGTAGGGATCAGAAAAATCGTCATGCCGAGGAACACGGCAATGGCGATCAGCAGCACGATCACCGGATAGGCCATGGCCCCCTTGATCTGATTCTGGAGCTTGGCGTTCTGCTCCAGCAACAGGGCGAGCCGTTTGAGGGTTTGATCGAGAACCCCGCCGAGTTCACCGGCTTCGACCATGGCAATGGTGATTCGATCGAAGACCTTGGGCCAGCGGCGCATCGCCACCCCAAGGCTCACCCCCTGGCTCACATCGCTGGCGACGGCTTCGAGGGCTTGCCGGAACATCGGCTTCTTCTGTTGCCTGGCCACCAGGGTGAGGCCGCGCATGATCGGCACCCCTGAATCCACCAGTGCGGAGAGCTTGCTGGCGAACAGCGCTTTCTCGCGGACGTTCGGCCTGGCCTGAAACAGCGTCCCCAGATCCCGGCTGACCCCACTGGTGCGCCCCTGGTGGCCGCTCGCCGGCAGCGACGGGCTTGAATCCAGTGGCAGCAAGGAGCTGGCGGCAATGCCCCGTTGGCGCAGGTTACGTTTGGCACTGGCCAGATCGGGGGCCTCCAGCTGGATCAGCTTCTGCTGGCCCCGTCGGTTCGTGTACGTGGCCCTGAAGGCAGGCATGTTGAACCCTGATTCAGAGCGAATGGCCCAGCAGCCGGTTCAACTCGTCTGGCTTGGTGGAATGGGTGCGAGCTTCGTCCAGGGCGATGTCTCCCTGCTTGACCATGTCGGCCAGGGCTTTCTCCAGGGTCTGCATGCCCAGCTGACCGCCGGTCTGAATCTGCGAATAGATCTGGGCTGTTTTCGCCTCACGGATCAGATTGGCCAGGGCCGGGGTGTTGATCATGATCTCCTGGGCCATCACCCGGCCATAGCTGTGGCTGGAGGGTGAACTTCTTCGGCAGAGCGTCTGGGCGAAGATCGCCGCCAGGCTGCTGCTGAGCTGGGTACGGATCTGCGACTGCTGGCCCGCCGGGAACACGTCCACCATCCGATCCACGGTCTGGGCGGCGGAGCTGGTGTGCAGGGTGGCGAACACCAGGTGGCCGGTTTCAGCGGCGGTGATGGCCAGTTGAATTGTTTCCAGATCGCGCATTTCTCCCACCAGAATCACATCGGGATCCTCGCGCAAGGCCGCCCGTAGGGCATTGCCGAAACTTTTGGTGTCTTCGTTGAGCTGACGTTGGTGGATCAGGCTCTTGTCATTAGTGTAGGTGAACTCGATCGGATCCTCGATCGTGATGATGTGCTCGGCCCGGCTGTGGTTGATGTGATCCAGCAGCGAGGCCAGGGTGGTGCTCTTGCCTGATCCGGTCGGCCCCGTCACCAGCACCAGCCCTGAAGGCCGCTTGGTGATGTCCACCACCACCGGAGGCAGGCCCAGTTCCTGGGGGGTGGGTACTTTGCTGTTCAGAGCCCGCATCGAGGCGGCGTAGGTGCCGCGCTGGCTGAAGACGTTGATGCGGAAGCGGGCCAGGCCGCGCAGTCCGTAGGAGCAATCCAGTTCCCAGGTCTGCTCCAGTTGCGTGCGCTGGGAGTTGCTGAGAAGCGAGAAGATCATGCGGCTGCAGGATTCCTCGCTCAGGACCTGCTCCCGCATCGGCCTGAGTTCTCCGTTGAAGCGCCCGTAAGGTTGATGGCCGGCCGAGAGGTGAAGGTCGCTGCCCTTCTGCTCCACCAGCTCTTCCATCAACTCCTCGATCTGGAGCTCCATCAAGGCTGTGCTGGATTCTTCTCGATTCTGAAGGCCGCCCCGGTGGCCCGCAACACTCAGTGCCGGGGAGTCAGGCAGTAGGGGCACTCCAGCCATTCATCCCGCAGACCGGCGCCGCAGCCCTGGCAGGTCAGGGTGGTGAGTGCCTGGGCGCGCCGCTGGGATTCCAGTTCGGTGTCGGTGAGCAGCATCCGCTCCACCTCCTCGAGGGTGGTCTGGCCGTGGCGCACCAGTTCCAGGCCATAGACCAGCAGGCTTTTCATGCCGGTCTCGATCGAAAGATTGCGGATCACGTCAGTGCTGGCGCCCTTGGCGATGGCACTGGCGAGGTTGTCGTTGATCCTCAGCACTTCGTAGACGCCGATGCGGCCCTTGTAGCCCCGTCCCTGGCAGGTGGCACAGCTGCTGCCGTCGGCCCTGGGTCCCCGATTGGCTTTGTAAAAGGTGACCGATTGCTCCTGGCTGGCGAAGAGGCCGAAATGGCCCAGCTCTTCCTCCCCTGGGTGGTAGGGCACGCGGCACGACTCGCAGACCTTGCGCAGCAGCCGCTGGGAGACGATTCCGATCAGGGAGGCACTCACCATGAAGGGCTCGACGCCCATTTCGTTGAGCCGGGCGATGGCACTCGGGGCGTCGTTGCAGTGCAGGGTCGTGAGCACCAGGTGGCCGGTCAGGGCCGCCTCGATGGCGGTCTTGGCCGTTTCGCCATCGCGGGTTTCCCCCACCAGCAGCACGTCCGGGTCCTGGCGCATGAAGGCCCGCAGGGCGGTGCTGAAGTCGTAGCCCTTGTCGCGGTTCACCTGGGTCTGGGTGATGCCCTTGAGCATGTACTCGATCGGATCCTCGACCGTGGAGATGTTGATGCCGGGCTCGTTGCGCTCCGCCAGCAGGGAATAGAGCGTGGTCGACTTCCCAGACCCGGTGGGCCCCGTCACCAGCACCATCCCGAAGGGCCTCGAGCCCATCGATCGCACGGTGGCCAGGGCGGCGGGCTCGGTGATCAGCCGGTCGAGGCCCAGACGGGTGCTGCCGCTGTCGAGCAGACGCAGCACCACCTTCTCCCCCCAGCGGCCCGGCAGGGTGCTCACCCGCAGTTCGATCGTGCGGCCGCGGAACATCCGGCGGATGCGGCCGTCCTGGGGCATCCGCCGTTCGGCGATGTCCAGCTCCGCCATGATCTTGAAGCGCGAGGTGACCGCCGGTGCCAGGCTTTTGGGCAGGTGTTCGACCGGATGCAGCACACCGTCCTGGCGAAAGCGGATCCGCAGCCCGTCCTCCTCCGGCTCCACGTGGATGTCGCTCGACTCCGACTCCATCGCCTGGATCAGGATGCGGTTCACCAGGCTCACCACCGGTGAGGCATTGGAGGCCTTGAGGCTTGCCTCCAGGTCCAGTTCCTGCTCCTCGGCAGCGGGTGCCTCCTCCAGGCGGTCTTCCAGGCTGAGTCCCTCCAGCAGCGAGGGGCCGTTGGACTCGGAGGTCAGGGCGGTGTCCTCGCTAGGGCGATGGCGACGGTCGGCCATCTTCTGCTGCAGCGCTTCGCTGATCTCCTCCTGCAGCCCCAGGCGCAACTGCGGGGTGATGCCGTTGGCCAGCACCGCCTCCTCCAGTTGCTGGCGCTGCTGCGCCTGCCAGTGGCTGGGGATGGCGATCAAGAGCTGCTCCCCCTGGCGGGACAGGGGAAGGGCTATCCACTCCCGCCAGCGCTCGGCGTCGATCGTGGGGCAGGATTCAGCGGCCCGCGGGTCGGCCAGCAGCAGCTCCTGGGGCAGCAGCAGCTTCTCGCCGCTGAGCAGCTCGGCCTCCAGCCGCCTGTGCTGGTGCGTTTCGGCAGCAGGGACCGGGCGTGTCAGCGAAAGAGTCATGGCCGGGTGGGGGCCGAAGGGAGCAGGTGCGGGCTTCCGCCGCTTGTGGGAGGAGCCCGTCGACCAGCAACATGTTTAGGACCGAACGGCGTTGCAGTCAGCATGAGCGGCGAAGCCACTCCCTTCCCCCAGGATCCCTCCGCCGAGGCGGATTCCCTGATTCAGGACCTTGATCAGTCGGGGGGGGACACTCCGGCTGACACCGGCCCCCAGGAGCCGGCCTCCAATGATCCACAGGCCGCGGCCACTGCAGCGGCCGATGGGGACGGCGAGCCCCTGGCCCAGCGGCTGGCCGCGGAACTGGAGACCCTGCGGCGGGAGCACGAGACCATGCGCTCCCAATACATGCGCATCGCCGCCGACTTCGACAACTTCCGCAAGCGCCAGAGCCGCGATCAGGAGGACCTGCGCCTGCAGATCGCCTGCTCCACCCTCAGCGAGATCCTGCCGGTGGTCGACAACTTCGACCGCGCCCGCCAGCAGCTCGATCCCCAGAGCGAGGAGGCCCAGGCCCTGCACCGCAGCTATCAGAACCTCTACAAGCAGCTGGTGGATGCTTTCAAGCAACTGGGGGTGGCCCCGATGCGGGTGGAGGGTGAACCCTTCGATCCCAACCTGCACGAAGCGGTGCTGCGCGAGCCCAGTGATCTGGTGAACGAGGACCTGGTGATCGAGGAACTCCAGCGCGGTTATCAGCTGAACGGGCGCGTGCTGCGCCATGCTCTGGTCAAAGTTTCGATGGGACCGGGCCCCGGGGCCTCGCAGGGGGCAGCGCCCCTGGCCCAGGACGGGACAGCGGGTGCTGAGGAATCCAGCTGATGGCCGAGTACTACGACCTGCTGGGGGTGTCCCGCGACGCGGATGCCGACACCCTCAAGCGGGCCTACCGACGCCTGGCCCGCCAGTACCACCCCGACATCAACAAGGAGCCCGGTGCGGAGGACCGCTTCAAGGAGATCGGTCGGGCCTATGAGGTGCTCAGTGATCCCCAGACCCGGGCCCGCTACGACCAGTTCGGTGAGGCGGGTGTCTCGGCTGCCGGCGCCCCCGACATGGGTGACATGGGCGGGTTCGCTGACCTCTTCGAGACCTTCTTCAGTGGTTTCGGTGGGGCCGCTGCTGGCGGTGGAGCTGGCGCTGGTCCCCGCCGCCGTGGTCCCCGTCAGGGGGACGATCTTCGCCTCGATCTGAGCATCAGCTTCAACGAAGCGGTCTTCGGCCAGGAGAAGGAGGTGCAGATCCGTCACCTGGAAACCTGCACCACCTGCCAGGGCAGCGGCGCCAAGAGCGGCAGCGGTCCCACCACCTGTGGCACCTGCGCTGGCCAGGGTCAGGTGCGCCGGGCCACCCGCACCCCCTTCGGCAGCTTCACCCAGGTGGCCCCCTGCCCCACCTGCGAGGGAAGCGGCCAGGTGATCGCCGATCCCTGTGGCGCCTGCGGCGGCCAGGGGGTGCAGCAGGTGCGCAAGAAGCTGCGCATCACCATCCCCGCCGGCGTCGACTCCGGCACCCGCCTGCGCGTGGCCGGTGAGGGCAATGCCGGCCAGAGGGGCGGCCCCGCCGGTGATCTCTACGTGTACCTGTTCGCTCAGGCCCACGACAAGCTGCGCCGCGATGGGATCCATATCCACTCCGAGGTGGCGGTGAACTACCTCCAGGCCATCCTCGGCGACACCATCGAGGTGGACACGGTGGATGGAGCGGCCACCCTGGAGATTCCGGCGGGCACCCAACCGGGCACCACCCTCACCCTCAGCGGCAAGGGGATCCCCAAGTTGGGCAATCCGGTGGCCCGCGGCAACCACCTCTTCAACGTCAAGGTGCAGGTGCCCACCAAGCTCAGCAGCCACGAACGGGAGCTGCTGGAGGAGCTGGCTGGCCACCATTCCAGCAAGGACCATCCCCACAAGAGCGGCCTGTTCGGCGGGTTGTTCGGTTAGCGCCATGCCCTGCCTGTGACCTTCAGCCCTGCTTCGGGGTCTCCACCCAGGGAACCCGCCCGGCGGCTGGATCTGCGCGGCACCCCCTGCCCGCTCAACTTCATCCGCAGCCGGCTGGCGCTCGAGACGATCGCGGTCGGTGAGTGGCTGCAGCTCGACCTCGACACCGGTGAACCCGAGTGGATGGTGGCGGAGGGCCTCCGCCAGGAGGGTCACCTGGTTGTGCAGGGGCCTGCAGCCAGCGAGGACGCCAGGGTCGCTGGGGACGCCGAAGACCCCCAGATCGCCCAGGTCCAGGAGGGGGTCAGCTTGTGGATTCGCCGTCATGGGGGCTGAGGGCGAGGCCAGGGCTGAGGGGAGACAGCCAATGGTCCAGGGTCTGGTCACCGCGATTCAGGCCAATTTCTGCCAGGTGAGCCTGGAGATTCCCGGCCCCGGTGGGCTGGAGCAGCTGCTCTGCACCCGGCGCAGCCGGCTGGGTCAGGCGGGTGCGCGCATCCACGTGGGCGATCGGGTGGGGCTGGAGGGCATCGACTGGCCGGCGGGCCGTGCCGCCGTTGGGGATCTGCTGCCGCGCACCAGCCTGCTGGGGCGCCCACCGGTGGCCAACTGCGACCGCATCGTGGTGGTCATCGCCATGGCCGAGCCCGAGCCGGATCCCGAGCAGCTCAGCCGTTTTCTGCTCACCGCCGAGCACAGCGGCCAACCGGTGGAGGTGGTGTTCTCCAAGGCGGATCTGGTTCCGCCCGATCAACTCGAGAGCTGGCGGCAACGGGTGAGAACCTGGGGCTATGACCCGATCGCAGTCAGCACAGCCAGCGGCGATGGCTTGGCCCCCCTGAAGGAACGGTTGGCCCAGCCCGGCATCGCCGTGGTCTGCGGCCCCTCCGGGGTGGGCAAGAGCAGCCTGCTCAATGCCCTGGTGCCGGCCCTTGCACTGCGGGTCGGGATTGTCTCAGGACGGCTCCGGCGCGGACGCCACACCACCCGCCACGTGGAGCTTTTCCCCCTGGCCCCCGGTGCCCTGATCGCCGACACCCCTGGCTTCAACCGGCCCGAGCTGCCCCGCGATCCCGCTGTGCTGCCGGCCCTGTTCCCGGAGATCGCCGCTGCCCTGCGGGACGGTCCCTGCCGCTTCAGCAACTGCCGGCACTGCGGTGATCCCGGCTGCCGGGTGGGCACCGCCTGGGACCGTTACGCCTACTACGCCGAGGGCCTGGCCGAGTTGCAGTTGGCCAGTGCCGCGGCCCTCGAGACCCGCCCCCAGCGACCCCCCAGCGGCCCCTCCCGCCGCCGTCAGCGTCAGCAGGAGCCTGATCTGGGCTGATCAGCGAAGAATCCCGGGCCGCCTCAGCCCCCCAGGCCGGGCAGGTTGAGGCCACCGGTGAGTTCCTCCATCCGCTCCTTCATCGTGCCGGTGGAGACGTCGTAGGCGGCCTTGAGGGCCTCAAGGGTGGCGGCCTCGGTGGCTTCGGCGCCATCGGCCAGCAGTTCGGGGGAGAGCCGCACCTTCAAGGGCTGCTGGTTGCCGGTCAGCCAGACGCTGGCGCGGCCATCGGCGCTGCTGCCCTCCAGTTCCATGGCGTCGAGCTCGTCCTGGAGCTTCTGGGCGTCCTGCTGGATCTGCTGGGCCTTGCGGAAGGCTTCGGTCAGCTGTCCGAAGTTGGGGAGTCCGAAGCCGGCCATGCAGGTATCAAGAGCGCTGGTTCAGGCTACGCCGCAAGGGAAGTCCCCCAGCCGCTTCACCTCGGTGTGCAGCTCGATGCCGTGGGCGCTGAAGACCCGCTGCTGCACCAGCCGGATCAGTTGCTCGATGTCGGCGGCAGAGGCGCCGCCGGTGTTGACGATGAAATTGGCGTGGATCGGCGAGACCATGGCCCCTCCGAGAGCCAGACCCTTGAGTCCCAGCTGCTCGATCAACTGGCCGGCCTTGCGCGGTTCCGGGTTGCGGAACACGCTGCCGCAGCTGGGCTGCTGGTAGGGCTGGCTGCTGGTGCGGCTGGAGAGGTTGGCGCTGGTGCGCCGGCTGATCTCGGCTGGATCATGGCCCGAGCTGAGGCGGAACCGGGCCGAGAGCACCAGCAGGGGTTCCGCCTGCAGGCGGCTGTGGCGATAGGCGAACTCCAGCTCGCTGGCCTGCAGCACGAAGGGGCCATCCCCCCGGCCGGGATCCAGCACGGTCACCTCCTGGAGCCAGTCCGCCGTGCAGCCCCCCTGGGCACCGGCGTTCATCACGGCGGCACCGCCCACGGTGCCGGGGATGCCCACCGCCCACTCCAGGCCGCTCAGACCCGCGCGGGCTGCCTTGCGCGCCAGAGTCGGGATCGGTTCGCCAGCCTGGGCCTCCACCAGCCCGCTGGCCGCATCGATCACGCTGCCCTGCAGCCTGCGGTTGCAGAGGGTGAGGCCGGCCAGGCCGCCGTCGCTCACCAGCAGGTTGGAGCCGGCTCCGATCAGACGCAGGGGCAGGTTTTCGGTCAAGGCCCAGCGGGCCAGGGCCACCAGTTCCTCGCCACTGGCCGGCTCCGCAAACCATTCCGCCGGCCCACCCACTTTCCAGGTGGTGTAGTCGGCCAGGGAGATCTGGCTCAGGGTTCGTTCGTGGGCCGGAGTGACGGGCACCGCTCAGGCCGCCAGGCGAGCGGCGGGCGTATCCGGTGCATCGGGTGAGCTCAGATCCGCGAGGCCCTCCAGGCGAGACCAGAGGCCATTCACATCGCCCGCTCCCATCACCAGCACCAGATCACCGGGTCGGCTGCGGCGCACCACCTGTTCAGCCAGCTGGTCAAGGCTGGTGCTCACCGCCAGGGGCAGCTCAGGGCGCAGGTGCTGGAGGCGATCGGCCAAAGCCTGGCTGTTGATTCCGGCGATGGGCGCTTCGCCAGCGGCGTAGAGAGGGGCCAGCAGCACCGAGTCGGCGAGGACGAGGGCAGCGGCGAATGCATCGAGAAATTCGGCGGTGCGGCTGTAGCGGTGGGGCTGGAACACAGCCACCACTCGTTGGGGCACCTCCGGCAGGGGGCTGCGGCCGCTGGTCACCATCAGGCGGGCCATGTGCAGGGTGGCCTCCACCTCACTGGGGTGGTGGGCGTAGTCGTCGACCACCTGGCGGCCGGCCCAGGGGCCGCGGAAGTCGAAACGACGGCCGGGGGAGCGCAGGGTTGCCATCGCCGTGGCCAGGGCGCCGAAGGGGACACCCTCCAGGCGGCAGGCCGCCAGGGCGGCGGTGGCGTTGCTGAGGTTGTGGCGACCGGGCAGGGGCAGGCTGAAACGTCCCACCAGCTCACCATTTTCGTAGAAGTCGGCCACGGTGCCTTCGCCGTGCTCCTCCACCGCCAGGGCGGCGAACTCCACCCCGTAGCTGCGCTCGATCGACCACCAGGCTCCGGGCTGGAAATGCCGGCTCAGCACCGGACAGTCGGCATTGGCCAGCAGGGATCCACAGCCGGCGGCGAAGCGCTGGAGCGTCTGGATCAGAGCCTCGAGGTCGGGGTAGTGATCGGTGTGGTCCAGCTCCAGGTTGGTGATCAGCCCGAGGCTGGATCTGAATTTCACCAGGGAGCCGTCGGACTCATCGGCCTCGGCCACCAGCACCCGGCCGCGGCCACTGCGAGCATTGCTCTGAAAGGCCGGCACGATGCCGCCGATCACGGCGGTGGGGTCCTGGTCGGTGGCCGCCAGCAGGGTGGCGATCAGGGTGCTGGTGGTGGTCTTGCCGTGACTGCCGGCCACGGAGATCGAGGGCTGGGCGTTGATCAGGTCCGCCAGCACGTCGGAGCGGTGGCAGATGCTCAGGCCGGCCTGGCGGGCCGCCATCAGCTCGGGATTGGTCTCCGGAACCGCCGTGCTGATCACCACCAGTGCTGAGCTGTCGCCATCTCGGTTGAGGGCGGTGATGGTGCCGGCGTCCTGGTGGGCGAACACCCGCACCCCACGGCGACGCAGCGACTCCAGCACCGGACTGTCACGGGTGTCCGATCCACTCACCTTAAAACCGCGGTCGGCCAGGATCCCGGCCAGTGCCGACATCCCTATGCCGCCGACCCCAATGAAGTGAAGGGAGGGCCGGTGGTCGAGCAGCGGTGCCAAATGCGTCTCCATGCGCACCCGAAGGTAGGTGGTGATGCCGCGCTTGTCGCTCCCTTTCTCACGCTTGTTTGGTTCCGCGACAGGATCCGCTGCCGCCGCGGCTCCTGGAGTGGGGAAGCCATTTCTGTATGATCAGCAGCCAAACTCCCCCTTGTCAACGGGTTTCCCGTTCCTGCCATGACCCTGCGCGTTGCGATCAATGGATTCGGCCGGATCGGTCGCAACTTCATGCGTTGCTGGCTCAGCAGGGGCGAAAACACCGGCATCGAGGTGGTTGGTCTCAATGACACGTCCGATCCGCACACCAATGCCCATCTGCTCGAGTACGACTCGATGCTGGGCAAGATTCGTGACACCGTCGTGGGTTATACCAGCGACACGATCACGGTGAATGGAAAGTCGATCCAGTGCTTCTCCGATCGCAATCCTCTCAACCTGCCCTGGAAGGACTGGGGAGTTGATCTGGTGATTGAAGCCACAGGCGTGTTCATTGATGCCGAAGGCGCCGGCAAGCACATCAAGGCCGGTGCCAGCAAGGTGCTGATCACGGCTCCGGGCAAGGGTGAGGGTGTCGGTACGTTCGTCGTCGGGGTCAACGACGATCAGTACCGCCACGACGACTACAACGTGATCAGCAACGCCAGCTGCACCACCAACTGCATGGCCCCCCTGGTCAAGGTGCTGGATCAGGCCTTCGGCATCGTCAAGGGCACGATGACCACCACCCACAGCTACACCGGTGACCAGCGCATTCTTGATGCCAGCCACCGTGATCTTCGCCGCGCCCGCGCCGCGGCCATCAACATCGTCCCCACCTCCACCGGTGCCGCCAAAGCCGTCGCTTTGGTGTACCCACCGATGAAGGGGAAGCTGAACGGCATCGCCATGCGCGTGCCCACCCCCAACGTGTCGGTGGTCGACCTGGTGATCGAAGTGAGCCGTGGAACCACCCGTGAAGAAGTCAACGCCGTGCTCAAGCAAGCGTCGGAGAACGGCATGAAGGGCATCATCAAATACTCCGATCTGCCGCTGGTCTCCTCCGACCACGCCGGCACTGATGAGTCGACGATCGTGGATGCGGATCTCACCCTGGTGATGGGCGACAACATGGTCAAGGTCATCGCCTGGTACGACAACGAGTGGGGCTACAGCCAGCGGGTGGTCGATCTGGCCGAGCTGGTGGCCAAGCACTGGAAGTGAGCTCTGCTCCCTGAGCTCATCACTCGGGCCGTTCCCCTGGGGGACGGCTTTTTTATGGCACCGTCCAGGGGCTCAGAGGGGCTTCCTGCCGCTGTTCAGTGAAAATGTGTGAAGCCTTCAGCGGCGTCCGCCAGGGGTGAACCGCTGCCGGCCCAGCGCAGCAGCCCCGATCCAGGGCTCAGGGATCCGATCCGGCGGGTCCCGGGCAGGGACTGGATCAGCCGTTGGGCCCAGGCGGGATCCAGGGCCAGCACCAGTTCGAAATCTTCGCCGCCGCTCAGGCACCACGATTCAGCCCCGGCCAGGGCCGCCATCTCCAGATCGAGTGGCAGCTGTCTGTGCTCCAGCAGGGCGTCGCAGCCGCTCCCCCGGGCCAGGGCCTTCAGCGCTGCCGCCAGCCCGTCGCTGCTGTCGGTGCCGCCCACCCTCCAGGGGCAGCCCGCCGGTTGGCAGCAGGCCAGCGCCTCCACCACATCCAACCGAGGCCGTGGCCTGCGGTGGGCCTGAAAGGCCCGCTCCAGCAGGGTCGGAGCGGCCTGGCGCCAGTCTGGAGTTCCGGGCGCCGGGGCTTCCTGCAGCAGCGCCGCGAGGCCCAGGCGGCTGAGGCCATGGGCCCCCGTGCTCACCAGGGCATCGCCGGCGCGGCCATCCCGGCGCCGGATCGGCCCCTGATCCCCCAGTTGCCCCAGGGCTGTGATGGCCAGCAGTCGCTGGCCACCGCCGCTGCAGTCGCCCCCCAGCAGCGTGCCGCCGTAGCACTCCAGAGCGGCGCTCAGCCCCTGGTACACCCCCTCCACCCAGGCCCAGGGGGTGGTCGCTGGCGCCACCAGGGCCACCGTCAGTCCCAGCACCTTCCGGCTGCCCATGGCCGCCAGGTCAGAGAGGTTGGCCGCCGCCGCCCGCCAGCCCACATCGGCGGCGGCCATGGTGGCCTCACTGAAATGGATGCCCTCCACCAGCACGTCACTGTTCACCACCAGGGCCTGCTGGCCGTGGCCAGCCAGCAGGGCGGCGTCATCGGCGAACTGACCGGGGGGAGCGAAGGCTCCCAGCCGCTCGATCAGCTCCCATTCCCCCAGGTCGGCCAGGGTTGGGGCTTGGCTGGCGCCCTCAGGCATGGGGCCGCAGGTTGTCGGCCCCCTCCAGCACAGTCGCCTTGACGATGCCGTCGTCGGCGGTGAGCTCCTGGAGCACATCGAAGCCCTCCACCACGTAGCCGAAGGCGGCATAGCGACCGTCGATCAAATTGAGGCCGGCCGGGGTCAGTTCCGCCTCGAACAGGAAGAGGAAGAACTGGGAGGAGCCATCGTTCAGGGCGGTGTCGGAGTGGGCCCAGCCCAGGGTTCCCTTGGTGGCGAAAGGCAGCACCGGAGTGGCCTTGAACAGGCCGAGGTCCTCGAAGGTCTGGTTGTAGAAGGGCTTGCTCTGGCCCGGCACCATGATCTCCAGGGGCACCTGGCGCTCCTGGCCGGAGGCGTCCACGTAGCCACTGGCCGGTCCTTTGGGATCGCCGGTCTGGAGCACGTAGAAATCCTCGGCGCGGATGAAGGGCAGCTTGTCGTAGAAGCCCCGTTGCACCAGGTCGACGAAGGCCCCGGCGGTCAGCGGTGCGTTGTAGCCATCCACCACGGCGGTCAGGTCGCCCTTGGTGGTGCTGAGCTTCACGGTGGCGCGGCCCAGCAGCCGGGGCAGGTCGGCGAACTCCTCAGGAATGTCGAAGGGGAAGGGCCCCACCAGCAGGGCTTCGGCTGCTCCGATGGTGCTCAGGGCCCGGCGGCGGGTGGTCAGGAAGGCCTCGCGGTCCTGGCGCTCGGCGGCTTCGGCCACGGCCTGCAGTTCAGATTCGAGGCCGTCGAGCAGGGCTGTGGCCTCCTGTCGCTGCTCGCTCGGGAACGCCGCCAGCAGCGCGGAGCGTCGGCTGCTCAGCTGCCCCTGGGCCTTGCGGGCGTTGCCGGTGAGGGCGCTCCAGCGTTTGGCCCGCAGGTCATCGCTGCTGTCTTCGAGGCGATGCTGCAGTTTCTGCAGATCCGGCTGCTCGATCGGCAGGGCATTGCGCAGCAGGGCGGCCGGATCGGTGACGGCGTTCCCCGGTGGCAGGGCCGCCGCCACCGGGCTGACCCGGGTGATGCTGGCGCCGCAGGCAATCACCAGGGCCAGCAGCGTCAGCGCCAGGGACCGCCAGGGGCTCCTGGCCCGGCCCGACTGCTGCTCGCCGGGTTGCAGCTCTTCTGGCCGGCGGGCCCGCGTGTGCTGAGAACTCCTGTTCATGGCTGTCCCTGCCGGTCTCCGGGCGTTCTGCCGATCACCGGACTTTGGCACAGCTGGCCGGGGCCCAGATCCAGTGCCGAAGGGGGGTTCAACGGCCAGCCGTACAATCCCGCTCACCCGTTCCCCCGGAATGATCTCGAGCAACGACTTCCGAACTGGCACCACCATCGAGCTCGATGGACAGGTCTGGAGGGTCGTCGAGTTCCTTCACGTCAAGCCCGGCAAGGGTTCCGCCTTCGTGCGCACCAAGCTCAAGGCCGTGCAGAGCGGCAACGTGGTGGAGAAGACCTTCCGCGCCGGCGAAACCGTCGCCCAGGCCCAGCTCGAGAAATCCACCCTGCAACACACCTACATGGAGGCGGATGAGTACGTCTTCATGGACATGTCCTCCTACGAGGAGACCCGCCTCACCGCCAAGCAGATCGGTGATGGGCGCAAGTACCTCAAGGAGGGCATGGAGGTGAACGTGGTGGCCTGGAACGGCTCCCCCCTCGAAGTGGAGCTCCCCAACTCGGTGGTGCTCGAGGTCACCCAGACCGATCCCGGCGTCAAGGGTGACACCGCCACGGGGGGGACCAAGCCCGCCATCGTTGAGACCGGCGCCCAGGTGATGGTGCCCCTGTTCATCACCATCGGCGAGAAGATCAAGATCGACACACGCAACGACAGTTATCTCGGCCGGGAGTCCTGATCGCCATGCAGCTCGACAACGACCAACTGCACAACTTGCTGATCTTCCTGGAGCAGAGCGACATCCAGGAGCTGAAGCTCGAGGGTGACGACTTCCGCCTGGAGGTGCGCCGCAACCTGCCGTCTCCGGTGGCGCTCGCCGCCGCTCCGGCCCCGCTGCCCTCGCCCGCAGTGGCCCCTGCCGCTCCGGCGCCGGGCCCCGCCAGCGCCACAGCCCCCTCCAGCCCGCCGCCGGCCCCCTCCGCGCTCCGGGCCGATCTGGTGGACATCACGGCCCCGATGGTGGGCACTTTTTACCGCTCTCCCTCACCCACCGATGCCGCCTTCGTGGAGATCGGCAGCCGCATCAGTGTCGGCCAGCCCGTGTGCATCCTTGAGGCGATGAAGCTGATGAACGAGCTGGAGGCTGAAGTCAGCGGTGAAGTGGTGGAGATCCTGGTGGAGAACGGCACACCGGTGGAATTCGGCCAGGTGCTGCTGCGGCTCAAGCCCGCCTGAGTCAGCCCAGCTCCCAGGCGGTTTCCAGCGCCGCCACCATGCTGTCGGGGCGGGCCAGGCCGGTGCCGGCCCTGTCGAAGCCGGTGCCGTGATCCGGTGAGGTGCGCAGGAAGGGGAGCCCGAGGGTGGTGTTCACCGCCGCATCGAAGGCCAGCAGCTTGACCGGGATCAGCCCCTGATCGTGATAGAGCGCCAGGTAGCCATCGGCGCCCTGTCCTTCGCCCCGCCAGGCGGCGGCCGCCCCCAGCCAGCAGCTGTCCGGAGGCAATGGCCCCGTCACGCTCACCGTGGGGTGCCTCTGCCGCCAGCTGTCCAGCAACGGGATCAGCCACTGCTGCTCCTCCATCCCCAGCTGGCCCCCTTCACCGGCGTGGGGATTGAGGCCGGCCACGGTCAGCCTGGGCTGGGGCTCAAAGCGCCGGCAGAACGCCAGCAGCATCTCCAGCTGATATTCCACCAGGGCAGGGGTGAGGGCCTGGGGCACCCGGGCCAGGGGGATGTGGGTGGTGGCCAGCAGTGTGTTCAGCCGCCAGTGGCCCCCTGGAGAACGGGCGGTGAACAGCATCGAGGCGCGCTCCCGTCCGCAGAGTTCCGCCAGCCGCTCGGTCTGACCGGGGTAGTGGTGGCCGGCGGCGTGCCAGGCGTGTTTGGCGATCGGTGCGGTGGTCAGGGCGCCGGCCTGGCCGCTGAGCACCAGATCCACTGCCGCGCTCAGCCAGTCGAAGCTGGCGGCACCACTGGCGGCCGTCCCCTGGCCAGGGGCGATGGTCTCTGTCAGGGGCCTGTCGAGGATGGGGTAGGCCCCTGGATCCGCCAGCGGCGTGGCGCTGCGCTCGCGCAGGTCCATGTAGGTCTGCTCCAGCCAGCGGCGGCAGCCCACCAGCAGCACAGTCCCATCTGCACCACGCGACCGCAGGGCGGCCAACGCCTTGAGGGTCACTTCGGCTCCGATGCCAGCGGGATCCCCCAGGGCCAGGGCGATGACCCCTTGCTTAGCGTTGCTGTTAGTGGACTCGAGGTTCATGATCCGCTGGTTGCTTCTGGGGGGACTGGTGTTTGGCTTGGCTCAGGGGTTGCAGAGGCAATGGGTGGTGATCGACTGGTGCCGCCTGAAGACAGACCTGAGTATCCCCAGCCTCACCAATCTTCAGCCGCTGGCGGCTCCGGTCTGCCCTGAGGAGGTGCAGCCCGCCCCTCGCTGAAGGGCCTGCTCCTCCTGAAGGGAGGCCCTGAACCCTTCCCGGTAGCTGGGATAGAGCAGCCTGTAACCGAGCTCGACGCAGAGTCGCCGGTTGCTGGTGCGCCGGTTCTCGCTCCAGAAGCTGCGGGCCATGGGGCTGAGGCTGTCCTGGATCCGCCTGTAGGACTCCACCTCGGGCAATGGGCAGTTCAGCAGATGGGCGGCGTACCCCAGGGTTTCACTGGAGGGGCAGGGCCTGTCGTCCGCCACGTTGAGCACGGCCGGTCGTTGGCTGGCTGGCAGGGCCAGGTTGTGCAGCAGAGCACCAGTGATGTCATCGACGTGGATGCGGCTGAACACCTGGGCGGGTTTGTGGATCAGGCGGCTGCTGCCGGCGCGCAGGCCGTTGAACGGGCAGCGTCCCGGCCCGTAGATCGCCGGCAGGCGGAACACCTGCAGGGGTAGACCACTGGCCTGCCAGGCCTGTTCGCAGGCCAGCCTTGCGCGGCTGCGGGGCAGTCCAGGGGTGGGCGTGTCGCTTTCATCGACCCAGGCGCCGCCGCGATCGCCATAGACCCCGGAGGTGGAGAGGTAGCCCAGCCATTGCAGCGGCAGGCCGGCCAGGCTGGCCCCCAGGCTCTCCAGCACCGGATCCCTGCCGTCACGGCCAGGGGGAACCGTGACCAGCACATGGGTGATGCCCTCCAGGGCGGCGGGCTCGATCCCCGGCCTGAGTTCGCTGGCGAAGGGCACCGAACGGATCCCTTCACCGAGCAGGGGATCGTTGCCGGGGCGGTGGCTGATCAGCACCGGCATGCCGGTGGCGGCCACGGCCGCGGCGAAGCGCCGGCCGCTGTAGCCGCCCCCCAGCACCAGCATCCGGCCGGAGGCTCCCGTCCAGGGGCCGCGGTTGACAACAGCACTCACCATGAGTACACCTGTATCACTGCCTGGTTCCACTGATGGCCGCCTCCAGCTTCTCTCCGCCCCGTCTCCTCCCCGCGGGCCAGGTCCGCCCAGTCCGTGCCCGGTCCTGGTCCTGCAGCCTCCCCCGTTCCCTCGGGGCCCTCCCCTGGCTGGTGGTGGCCCTGGTGCTCACGGCTGCCCTGGTGGCACCTGAGCAGCCCGAGCAGCTCGCGGCCCTCTGTGAACGCCACAACGGGCCTGCAGCCTGCCGCGTCTGGTGAGAGCGATCGCTTCTAGGCCGCCTGCAGTCTCAGGGCTGGCTCCTGGGCCTGGGGCAGGGCTGAGCCCTGGGTGGCCGCCGCCGGCTCGGGAGTGGCCCACTGCAGCAGGCGCACGGCCAGGCGCAGATCACCGTCCATCCAGGCCCGGATCGCCATGGCCCGGCGCGGGTCGTAGAAGCGCTGACGCCGATACCAGTCGAAGGCGTCGGCGTCGCTCTTGTGGCCGTTGCAGCCCAGGCAGGCGGGAACGCAGTTCTCGGTGACGCTCAGGCCACCGCGGCAGCGCGGCAGTACGTGATCAATGGACTCGGAGCGATTGCCGCAATAAATACAGCGATGTTGGGTCTGTTTGTGCAGAGATTGTCTCCAGCGTCTGACGCGCAACTTGGGGCAGAGGTCCTCAAGGAAAACCGCATCCCTGACCTGCATTCCCATGCCTCGGTTGCGGACAGTTTGCCCTTGACTTCTGATCTGTCAATGTGTCGAAGACTTCATTTCTTCAACCTGATCGCCAAGGCTTGTTCGCCGCGCCAGGTTGACTAGAATGAAGGTCCACGATGCGCGGCGGTGTCCCTGCAAGCCACGCATGGGGCACCGCCGCGCTGCCTGATGCGGCTCGGGCCCTGCGGCCTGATCGAGGTGATCTCCCCGTTCGATCCGGTCACCCAGGCCCAGCTGCGCCGGATCAGGCCCGCGGGCCGCTGGCGGGCCCAGCGCCAAAGCTGGGAGTTCCCGCTTGTGGCCTCCGGCCAGCTGGAGGCGCTGCTGGGGGGACGCTTCGCCATCGAACCCGAACTTCTCCAGTGGATGGCCTGGCTGCGTCAGCCCCTGCCCCCCCTGCCCCCGCACCGTGAGCTGGTGACGGCGGCCCAGCTCACGGTCCCCCTGCCCGACGGGCGGCGCCTGTTCAGCCACCAGCGCACGGCGGCCCGCTGGCTGCTTGCTCGCCGGGGGGCGGTGCTGGCCCATGCCATGGGGCTGGGCAAGACCCTTACAGCCCTGGTGGCGGCCCGGGCCCTCTCCCGCTGCGCCGACTGCCGCATTGCCGTGGTCGCTCCGGTAGGTCTGCATGGCTTCTGGCGGCAGGAGTCATTGGCCCTGGAGCTGGCCGTGGAGCTGATCAGCTGGGCGCGGCTGCCGTCGGAGCTGCCCCCTGCCGGCACGGTGCTGATCGTTGATGAGGCCCACTTCGCCCAGAACCTGGGCGCGGCTCGCACCCGCGCCCTGCTGCGCCTGGCCCGCCACCCGCGCCTGCGGTCGATCTGGCTCCTGAGTGGCACCCCGATGAAGAACGGCCGCCCGGTGCAGCTCTTCCCCCTGCTGGCCGCCATCGATCACCCCCTCGGGCGGGATCAGCTCAGCTTTGAGCAGACCTACTGCCAGGGCCACTGGCGCGACAGCGGCGGGCGTCGCCACTGGCAGGCCAACGGCGCTGAACGGCTGGAGGAGCTGCACCGCTTGATCCAGCCGCTGCTGCTGCACCGGCGCAAGCAGGATTGCCTCGACCTTCCCCCCAAGCGGCGGCTGCATTGCCCTGTGGAGCTCGATGGCAGCGAGGCTTTGGGGTTCGAACGGGAGCTGCAGCAGCGGGTGGAGCAGTACCGCCTGCGGGCGGCCCGCGGCGAGGTGCGCCGTGATGCGGAATCTCTGGCGATGCTCACGGCCCTGAGGCAGATCGGAGCGGCCTACAAGCTGCCGGCGGCCCAGGCCCTGGTCAGCGAGCTGCTCGCCAGTGGAGCGTCGGTGGTGGTGTTCACGGCCTTCGTCGCCCCCGCCGAGCGCCTGGCGGAGAACCTGGGCGGTGCCCTGCTCACCGGCCGGCTCAAGCCGCCGGAGCGGCAGCGCCAGGTGGAACGCTTCCAGGCGGGCCGGGTGCCCCTGCTGGTGGCCACCTTCGCGGTGGCGGGCCTTGGCTTCACCCTGCATCGTGCCAGCCATGTGCTGCTGCTGGAGAGGCCCTGGACTCCGGGGGACACCGAGCAGGCGGAGGACCGCGCCCATCGCATCGGCATGAGTGGCCCCCTCACCAGCCACTGGCTGCAGCTGGGGGTGGCCGATCAGCTCGTGGATGGGCTGATCGCCAGCAAGGCCGAGCGGATCGCCCTGACCCTCGGCGGCCGTCAGGCGATCCTGCGCCGCCAGGCCCTGCCGGCGATGGTGCGCCAGCTGCTGGAGACCTGGTGAATCAGGGCGAGCTGGCGGCCTGGGTATCGCGGCAGCTTTCCTGGCGCACCCGGATGTCGGTGACCAGCTGGGGATCGCCGGCTTCCGCCGGGGGTGAGCCGTCGCCATTGGCCTTGATCAGCTCGGCGGCCCGGTCGATGTCCTGGCAGGCCCTGCCCTGCTCGCCCCTGAGGGTGTGGATCACGAAGCGATCGCTGAGGGGACGGGCCTGGCGTGGGTAGGTGCTCACCACCCGGTCGCAGAGTTCGAGCGCCTGATCAAGCCGATCGACCTTGACCTCATCGAGGCACTCGTCCTGGCGCAGCCGTGGCGCTTCCGTGGTCGGTGGCTCCGCCGGCGCACAACCGGCCAGGGCGAGGGTCAGCGCCAGGGTGCACAAGAGCCCCCGAAGTGGTTCAGCGCGAGGGGAGTCAGTAGGAATAGCGGTCATGGCGTGTGGTGCCGCCACCGCTGGGGATGGGAACGGGGCCCGTGCTGCCGCTGGCGGGGATGTCGGACTGGAGTGGCGCCGGTTTCTCACTGCCGTAGAGAGCTCCGATGAAACGGCCGCAATCGGGGTAGGTCTCCGGAGACTTCACCACGGCCTCGGTGATCATCACGGCGGCATGTTCCGGGGAGGTCTTGAACAGACTGGCGCTCTGGCGTTTGATCAGGGCATAGGCGGCGGTCCAGCTCACCTCGTGGTCATTGCCGGCCTTGCGCATGAAGCAGTAGACCTCGGCGCCTTTGGAGCCCGGATTGCTGGGGTCCGGCTGGCTGAGCTGGGCCACCAGCAAGGGTTGGCTCAACAGGGGCAGCGGGCTGGCCAGCAGCAGCGCGGGCACCAGAATCCCCCGCAGGGCCGACCTCAGCCTGCGGCCGCGGCCCCTGGCGGACGCCGTTTCTGTGGGGCAGAGGCGGGGGAGACGGGTCAGCATCGAGTCGGTCCGTGGGGCCAGGCATCGGCCACCAACGTATCGGTCGACTCCGAACTGTCGAGGGGGGGGTCAGGGGCTGCTGCTCAGCTGGAGGAATGACCAGCTGTGAATGACAGCACCAGCCGGATCACCATGGGCACCACCAGCAGCACAGTGATCAACCGCACCGCGTGCAGGGCCGCCACGGCGGCACCGACACCGAATTCAGCGCCCACCAGGCTCATGCCGCTGATGCCGCCGGGGGCCGCCCCCAGCAGGGTGATGATCGGACTGACCCCCAGCAGGCGGCTGCTCCAGAGACCCACCACCAGTCCGGTGGCCACCAGGCTGACGGTGATCAGGATCGCCGGCCTCCACAGCTGCCGCAGTTCGCTCAGCGCAGAGCTGGTGAGGGCGGTGCCGATCACGGTGCCGATGGCGATCTCCAGGCCGGTGCGGGTTCCAGGGGGCCACTGGGCCACATCCCAGCGTCCGCTCATGCTCACCAGGCCGGCGCCGAGCAGGGCGCCCGCCAGGGGGGCTGCCGGAATTCCGGTCCGCAGGGCGAGCAAGCCACCGCCGAGGCCGGCCAGCAGATAAATCGTCAGGGTGGCCAGGCTGGACATGCCCACAGGTGATGCCACGACCATTCAGTCTGGGAGATGGCTTGAGCGCTGGGCGGTTCTGTGTTGTGATCGGCCTTCTTGGCTCGATCGCCATGGCCCCTGAATCCGTGTCGTTCCGCATCACCCGCACGGCGGAAGATCTCGCCCAGACGGTGGCGGCCCTCTCGCACCGGCTGGTGCATCTGGAGCAACGGCTTGGCCTGCTGGAGATGGCGCTGGAGGAGCAGCAGCAACCGGAGCTTGAGCAGCTCCAGTCCCTCGCCAATGTGGACGAGCTGCTGCGGGATTGCCGTCAGTTGCTGGAGACGTCCGCTCCCCTGCCCGCTCCGGTGGCGATCGAGCCGGCCCCGCCGCAGGAACTGGATCTGGACCTGGCCGCCTAGCCCGTGGGCTCAGCTGTTGCCTGGAGCAGGTGGTGGCGCTTTACCAAGGGATTGGACCGCTACCAAGGGAGTGGACCCCTACCACCCGATCTGGCGGTGAGCTGGTGCGCAGTGGCAGAATGAAAAGAAAAACAACCATGGCCCACAGCTATCCGGCCTGCCCCCTGCCCCGTCACGGGGGGTCCATGGCACCCCAGAGCACCGTTCACCGCCCGGGATACATCGAAGGCGGCCACCAGCTCGAGAAGCTGGAATTCGCCCTGGCCATCGCCATCAGCCGCGGAGACAGCAACCGGGCCAGCGAGCTGAGAACCCAGATCGACGCCCTCGGTGATCACGGCGAAGAGCCAGGCACCTGATCAGCTGATCGCGGCTCTTGGTGTCTGGATTTCTCTCTCTTTGCTGCCAACTTCGTGCCCAAGCGTTAACCTGGCTGCAGATTGACCTGAAGTTGTGCTTGCGGTTCAAACGCGATCTTCGATCGCCATGTCACAGGGGTCCGAGCAACGAAGCCAGTTTCTGCGGGAGGCGGCTCAGCATGAATCCCGTGCCGAAACAGCCGCCCAGCGTGGTGATCTCGTTGAGGCCGCCCAGGCTGTGCTCAAGTCTTTGGATTGTGAACGACGCGCTGGCAGCGTCGGACCTCAGATCCTTCAGTTGATCAAGCCCAGATCCTGAACGTCATGGGTGGTTTTTGAGATCACAAGCGGGTGACCGGACTCGAACCGGCGACGTTCAGCTTGGGAAGCTGGTCATATAAATCAGCAGAGTGCTTGCACGGCAATGAGTCTCACAGACGTGCAGCCTTGGATGTGAGAAGATCTGTGAGAAGGTTCGGGCTTGCGCCCCTGTCGTGAGAAGCCTCGGGCCTGGGTCGGCAGCCCTCAGCACGCTGGCCGCTGAGTAGTCAGGAGAGGCTGTTCGGTGCGTTGCAGCGGTGCATTCCTTCGCCCATGGCAATCCTCTGCTGGAGGCCGGGATGTAGGCCAAGGCAGAAACTTGCGTTCAGCTAGTTCACGAACTTGCGGGCCTTGGGATATCGGCTTGCGTAAGCGCCCTGCTTTCAGCTGTGGCTACGGTCGGCAGCGGCTGTCCTTCAGCGTGCCACGGCTGCGCCGTGGCGTGCATCGGCCAGCCGCCGCCGCCCTCCGCGCTGGGGCCGATGTGGTGGGTGATGGTCGGCTGGGCCGTACTCCCGCGGCTGCGGTGGCTCGGCGTCCTCAGGCCTGGGGTGGCAAGGCTGCTGGCCCCGGTCTCTTCACGAGGTGGCGCAGGCGCTGATGTGCTCAAGCTAAATCTGATGGCCTTACATGTCAGTCGGCTTGGGCTGCATTGCATGACCTCGCTCTGTGCAGATCCATTGCTCCACAGCGGCTCTGCTCATCCATCAGTGCGTTTGTACTGATAGAATAAGGGCTGCGCCAAGGGCCCCGAGCCCATCGCCTGCGGCAACGTCATCCCCTGATCTCGCCATCACAGCTGCACTCTTTCCAGCGGTGTGATGCCCCGATCAGTTGTCCCTTAAGGCAACTGATTCCATGGTTGTTTGTCATTCATCCGGGCCCGAGTTTGGCCCGTCTCGTTCCCTTGTGATCGCTGCCGGTGGCGGTCGTGATCTGGCCTGGTCCTATCAGCGCGTTGCCGCTGAGCTGCTGGCCCGCAGCGGCGGCCGGCTTGTCCATCTGCTGCTCCATGGCGGGGCCCGCGGCGCCGATGCCGCCATCGCCCGTGCGGCCCATCAGCTGGGCTGGTCGGCGCTGGTCATGGCTGCCGAATGGCGGCGCCATGGTCGGGCCGCTGGTCCGATCCGCAACCGGGAGCTGCTCGAGCTGGCCGTGGTCAGGGCCCAGGCCCTCACCTCCCCGCGTTCCAGCACCTCGGTGTTGGTGGTGGCGTTTCCCGGCGGCGCCGGTACCGCCTCGCTTGTGCAGCAGGCCCGCCGCATGGCCTCCCGTTCTCCGGTGCCGCTTGCCGTTGTCGAGGTCAGCCCATCCGCCGGTCTCTGGGCCGAGTCCGCTGCATCCACCTTCTCCTGAAGCCTCCCGCGCCAATGGGCGCCCGCTGATCCATTCCCCACGCACTGCCATGCCCGTTCTCACCCCCATCCCTACCGATGTCTCCACTGCCCAAGTGGCAGCGGCTCCAGAGGCTGCAGGCCCGGCCTGCTCCATGCAGCGCCCCGGTTCCCTCTGGCAGCTGGGCATCGAGGCCCAAGAGCTCACCACTGCCATCGGCCAGCTGGCGCAGCGCCTTGAAAGCGACGAGCCAGAAGACCGCCAGCAGGCCATCACGGAACTGGAGGCTGCGCTGCTTGCCGATGAAGGCAACAAGCAGGCTCTCGCCGCCAAGGCCGATGCCACCTGCTGGGTGATCGAGCACCTGCGTGGTCAGGCCGCCTACCGGCAGCAGCAGGCCAAGCGGCTCACGGAGCTGTCCCGCTCCGATGCCGGCCGGGCCGATGTACTGGAGGAATCGCTGGTGCTGGTGCTCACCCGGCTGCAGCCCGCAGCCACCCGCTTCTCGTTCCCCAATCACGAGCTGCGCAGCACTCGTTCCACCGCCGTCGCCATCGAGAACGAGGCGCTGCTCGATCCCGAATGGCTGGCGGTCAAGACCACCTTCCAGGCCGATAAGGCCGCCATCAAGGCAGCCCTGAAGGCCGGCCAGGAGATCACCGGCGCCCAGCTGATCTCCCGCCGCT
The DNA here is from genome assembly GCA_030373145.1 of Cyanobium sp. CZS48M. Taxonomy (GTDB): domain Bacteria; phylum Cyanobacteriota; class Cyanobacteriia; order PCC-6307; family Cyanobiaceae; genus Regnicoccus_A. The sequence goes on from JAUCZK010000007.1 coordinate 108,216, forward strand.
CCTGGCGCATCTGCTGACGGGGGGCACAGCCCCCTCGCGATGGGGTTCCGGTGGTGCATCCGGGCCCCTTCCCTCCTCACTCCTCACACCCATCGCCGCATCACGCCATGACAGTCGCCGCGCCTTCCACCAACGGGGCCCGCACCACCAGCCGCCCCGCTCCTCCTCGACCAAGCCAGAGGCCGCCATCGGCCCTGGAGCTGATCCGCTCTGCTGACCGCGCCGAGGAGGCCCCATCAGAAGCTGGCTCCGCTCCCCAGGCCCAGCCCTCCGGCTTCTCCCCAGAGCAGGTTGCCGCTCTCTCCGCCCCACTCGATCGGGCCAACGTCCGCCAGCGGGAGCAGGGGCGCAGCCGCGTCAGCTACCTGGAGGGTTGGCAGGTGATCGCGGAAGCGAACCGCATCTTTGGTTTCGATGGCTGGCAGCGGCAGACGATCGCCGTCCGCTGCGTCGCCCAGGCCGAACGCCTCATCGGACGGGACCAGAAGCCTGGCTGGGGCGTCACCTACACCGCCCGGGTGCGTGTCACCGTCACCGCCGGTGGCCTGGTGCCCCTGATCCGTGAGGGCAGCGGTGCCGGTCACGGCATCGACGTGGACCTGGGCCAGGCCCATGAGTCCGCCCTCAAGGAGGCCGAAACCGATGCCATGAAGCGGGCGCTGATGACCTTCGGGAACCCGTTTGGCCTGGCCCTGTACGACAAGGCGCAGCGGCAGGTCAGCAGCGCAGCCGGCCAGGGTGATGGAGCCCAGCGGCCAGGCGGGCAGCGGCCTCCCGTGAGCCGGTCGGCAGCTGGCGCTCCTGCTTCCGCGGGAGCATCCCCGGCCCAAGGCCGCACCCAGGCCACGGCCTCGACTCCACAGCCATCAGCCCCGGCTGATCCCGGCCAGCAGGCCCTCGATGCCGACACGATCCAGCACCTCCACACCAGCCTGCGGGCCCTGCCCAGGCCCCAGCTGGAGAGCCTCACCCGGGCATTCCGCAAACGGTTCCAGGTTCCCGAGGAGGCGGTGACGATCGCCGACCGGATCAATCAGAAGTGCCACCACGACTGGATTGAGGCCTTCCTTGTCCAGGTCGAGCAGGTGGCGGGGTAGTCCACGATTGCTTCGGCCTCATCAGGTCGCCGGGCCTCGTAGGGGTGCTTTGTGCTCCGGTGGGCACCGGCGCCTGTCCGAGACGCGGTCATGTCGAATCGGAAGGTGGACCCACATGACGGTGGGAAGTTCAAACTCCCGGGCCAGGCGAGCCACAGTGGCGGCTACTTCTTGAACGGTGGGCGTCGTGCAGGTGCCCAAGGGGGAGGGCTCCTCGACAAGGTCTGTCTCGGAGGGGAAGAAGACGGAGTCGGAATTCAAGGCCGACCGATCGTTCAGCAAGCCTTGGTCACGACCCGAATCGACTGTGTCATCCGGATCAGGGATGCCCTGCTCAGCGATCGGCCGGAGCTGCAGCCCTGTGGGGGTCACCTGCAGGTTGACCTCAGCACCCTCGAAGGCATGCAGCTGATTCAGGTCGCCAAAGCAACTGCTGAAGGCCTGAGCGGAGAGAGTCTTCCCCTGAGGATGGATCAGCGTCACATCGGCATAGGGATCACCTGTAGCTGAGACGCCGAATGCTTCGACCTTGTGCAGCAAACAACGGGTCGGCTGGGGCTCAGACATCACCGCCACCCCCTTTCTGAAGCAGCCGAGCGCAGTCCAGACGCGCTGGGGCAGCGTTCCAAGCCAGCCACTGGACACATCGAGCAGCTCGATGCAGGAACTGTCAAGGCGCCATAGGCCATTGACGAGTTGTGTACGCCGGACTCGCTGTCCGGCTTCTGATGAGTCACCATGAGGCAGCTCTTGACGAAGGAGCACCCCTCAAGGGTTGGCTCAGGGAGGTAGTAGCCCCTGGGCCTTTCCTTTTGGAAAAACCCAGGGCTCCCTGCCCGGAAGACCGAGTGGAGCCAGTCCCTGTCGGGGTGAAGACAGTTTGGCAGCACCACTGGGGGGTGCAAGGAGGCACTACCACCACCAGTGGTGGAAGGCTAGTGATTAATGCGAAATGTTGCAGAAATTTGGTGGATGTGCTTAGAATCGCCCCTCGTGGTTGCGTGTTGCGAGAGTTCATAAGGCTGGGCACCACGGGCCCGTGTAACCCAAAATACCCCCAAAACCCGAGATCCATTGCAGCGCAAGGAATCTCAAAATTGTCCAGTTAGACCAGCCTTGCGACGTTGTGACGATCCGGAAACTGTCTGCGTGGCTGTCGGAGCTCGCATGTTGCTTCCCCGTCGACGTCGTTTCAATGCAGGAGCTGCATCGATTCGCCCGTTGGGCGCAGTCCAAAAAGTAGATCGGGCTCCTAACGAGAAGGCATCGGATTGATGGATTGCAGGGCCATGGCGCTGGCGATTACGCCACCCGGCCTGCCCCGGCTTGCGCACCGCGCAAGGGCTGACGCGAGTCGCTGCGCTGCGCTTCGCGCCCCTTGCGCGGCGCTGGCGGCGCCGGGGCTCAACGGCGGTGTCGTTCGCCAGCACAGCCATGGCCGCCACTCCTCTCAGCCGCACCTGCCCGATCCGCATCGTCTCGGTGCATCTCCTTGGGGCTGCCGGTGAGCTTCTGAGGGTGCTCTTCCTCGATCGCGAGGGGCACATCTCAGCAGCGCCGCACTACGTGCCCCGCGATCAGGCGCTGATCCTGGCCGCCAATCAGCAGCGGGTGCTCGGGCCTCAGGCCGAGGTGCGGGTGCTCTGAAGCCCGAGCCCAGCCGCTCATTCATCGCCCGGCGGTTCAGGCCGCCGGGCTCTTCTGCGCCTGGAACTGGGGATGGCTGCCGCGCAAGCCTCTTCACGGTGCGGGGCGGCGTCAAGGATCGGGGCCATGCCCGCTGCGCGGGTCCTTGACACCGCCCCGCCTGGGAATCGGGTCCTGCGCTGGATCCACCGTGGCCACGCTTTCCGCTTCCGCTCACGCTTCCGTTCACGTCCACACCGCCCGTCGGCTCCACTTCGCCGCATGCAGCGATGGCTTGCTGCTCTGCCTCAATCAAGAACTTGATTAGGTAGCTAGCTCCGCACTCCTCAAGATGCGTTCCGGCCGAGCGCCGCAGCTGCAGATGGCATGAACCACCCGCTCGGTCATCGTTGCCAAGTTGAAGCGCCGGTTGAAGCGGTAATTGAAGGCACCCAGGTAGCGATCGGCGTACTTATCGAATTTCAGGGCATGGAAGGTGCCGCTGAAGCTGGTTTTCAAGTTGCTGAGCACCGTGTTGATCCAGCGGAATTCCGGCAGTTCATTGGGATGGCGTCCGTTCACGACCACAGCTTGATGCAGGCAACCGACTTCTGTCACGGCGCGGAAGCAGGCAAGCCCATCTGAGATCACTTCACATCCTATCGACAGTGAATCCTGTGCCCAGTCAGCGATGGCGGCAAATGAGAACGTGGCCACGGTAGAAAGCTTCACGTACCTGGGGTGGCCCGCATCATCGAGTGAGACGGCCGCGACGATCGACACCTTGTTCTCTGATCCACGACCAGGCTTGCCACCACAGCGTTCTCCGCCAAGGTAGGCATCATCTACCTGTACCTTTCCCCGCAGGACATAGGCCCCATCCCGCTCCTTCATCGCCTGCATGATCTTGTTGTGAACCAGCCATGCCGTGCGGTAGTTCACGCCGAGATGGCGCCTCAGAGCGAGTGAAGAGATGCCAGTCTTGGCCTGGCCCACCAGGTAGAAAGCGAGGAACCAGGTGGTCAGCGGCAACTTGGTCGCCTCCAGGATGGTGCCGGCGGTGAGGGTGGCCTGATGGCGGCAGCTACGGCATTGATAGCGCTTGTGGCGCCTGCCATGGATCAGCCCGTACTCCTTGCACTCACAGCGGGGGCAACGGAAACCATCAGGCCAGCGCGCCTGCTCCAGGGCGGCCTCGCAATTCTCCTCGGTGCCGTAGAGATCGATGAACTTGGGCAGCGACAGACCTGCCTGGAACTGAATCCGACTCATGGCCATGGCGAGCGAACTTGGTACATACGTACCAGCTTAGACAGGAAGGACCTGCTGACGGAGCTTGCTACCTAATCAAGATCAAGAATGCTGGGGCAGGGGTCTGATCCGCCTTGCTGGGCTCCTGGATGATCTCCTCACGGAGCGCCAGGCCGAGCAGCCTGAGCCGCCAGTTGATCCGGAGCTGGAGGCGCTGCTGCCCTTCTGAGGGCTGGGGGCTGCGGCCCCCCTTTTCAGTGGACATCGCCAGGCCGTGCAGCAGCCCAAGTGGATCCAGTGGCTGCGGGAGGATCTGCAGGGGCAGCAACCTAAGGGGGATCCCCTCCGTTTCCATGGCTGAGCCCACGGTTCCAGCACTGCCTGCCATGTCCGTCTCGTTTCGGGAGGAGGACGTGGATCTCATGCGGCTGCCGGAGGACAGCCGCGATATCGAGTCCCAGGCCTTTGTGGATGCGGTGTTTGCGCTGTATCAGGAGCCGTATGAGGGGATGGAGGGCAGCTTCTCCTGCTCCTACACCGAGGGCCTGTTTGAAATCAGCTGGACACCCCTGGGCGATCCCGGCACCGAACTGATGCAGGTCCGTGAGCTGCTGGAAGACGGCCGCCATGAGGAGGCCATCCCTCTGCTGGAGCAGCTGTTGGAGCGTGAACCCGACAACCTGGAAGCGCTCCACGTGCTGACGATGGTGCTGAGCGGCTACCGGCTGCTCAACTGAGCCCCACGTACACCGGCTGAAACCACTGCATCCGGCGGCTCTGACGCTTCTCGCCATGCAGCACTGTGTGCCAATGGCCCCGCCGCCAGTGGGGCCGGTGGGAGGTGTTGCTGCCTCCGCCTCCGGCAGCAGTTCCTGATCCAGCCGCCCTGGGGGGGGCGATCAAGGCGAAAATCCTTGCCGATCCACACCGGCCCCTGGGGTCTCACGGCGCCGGTGTCGTCCGCACCGCCAGCCGAGAAGCCCTTAGGAGTTCGCTGAAAAACCCCGCCGCCTCTGCGAAAATGGGGCAACTGCACCAGTAGTGATGCGAGGCCAACAGGAGCGCAGCGGCTCCTTGTTCTCCTACGTCTCGATTGAGGAGCGGATCCCGAGCAGCCATCCGCTACGGCGGATCCGCAAGCTGGCGGACCAGGCTCTTGATCGGCTCAATCCCACTTTCTGCAGGCTGTACGCCTCAGAAGGACGACCAT
>JAUCZK010000008.1 GCA_030373145.1 Cyanobium sp. CZS48M
ATCGCCCAGCAGCGGCCTGGCTTGTTTGTTCATTGGCACGGTGAACGGGCGGTGGCTGGATGACAGGAGCCGTATGACGCGAGAGTGTCATGTACGGATCTGTGGGGGCCTCGGGGGGAAGTTCCCCGGGGCTACCCGGCAGCATCAGCGGTTGATCGATGGGGCTCATGCGTATGCGCTGGGCGTTGGTGGGCCGGAGGCGCTCGTAGGTGGGGGAGGGGTTTGGGGGCATGGGGGGATCCTGGCGGGGGTGTGACGGCGGTGGAACCTGTCAGGAGGACAACAGCCCTCTGGACTTCTGGCCTGCTTCGTTTTGCTGACTGCATTGGCTCTAAAATCCATTCCATGCCCCTTTGGAGTCCTCGGCTGGTGGCGGCGAATCTTCCCCTGGGCCAGATGAGTCTGGAAGAAAAACTTGAGGCGATGGAAGTCCTATGGGCGGATCTCTCCGCCACGCCTGATCAGGTCCTATCCCCTGATTGGCATCGCGATGAATTACGGCGGCGCCGCAACCAGCTGGAGCAGGGTTCCGCCCGGTTTCAGTCTTGGAACGACGCCATGACTGACCTCAAGGCCGAGCTTCGTGGATATCAGGCTCCTTGATGCGGCCACCGATGATCTACGGAACGGTTGGTTGTTCTACGAACTTCAGGCACCGGGGCTGGGCAATCGCTTTCTGGATGCCGTCGAAGCTGATGTTCAATCACTGACTGTCTATGGCGGCATTCATCTTCAGGTCGATGGGTTTCATCGCATGTTGATCAGGCGGTTTCCCTTTGCGCTTTACTACGTGATGGAGTCGACGAGCATCGACATCTACGCCATCCTCGATTGTCGACGCGATCCTATCTGGATTCGCCGGCAGAGCTCAAGCAGCTCGTCGCGTCGTGGCTCCGCCACGCTGGCCTTCGGCCAGGTACTGCCATCGCTCAACTCTTCGCCACCGATCAGGCTGTCGTGGCCATCGCCATCGGCGGTGATGCCGTTGAAGGTGAACCCGGCCCACCATGCGCTTCCCAGGATTCGCTGGGCCACGTCCTGCTCCGGGGCCGGGCTGCGGCGGCCGAGCAGTTCCATCAGCATCAGGGGCTGATCGATGTGGCTCATGCGCATGCGCTTGGCGATGTACTGCCGCAGGCGAAGGAAGGCGGCAGAGGGGCTGTTGGCCATGGAGTGATGCTGGCGGCTGCCGGGCGACCGGGCCAGGTTCGGCTTTGGGCGGCCTGCCAGGCCATCGCCCCTGCTGGGATTCCTTCTGGTGTGGGCGCCTGGCGGCTGCAGCCAACCCGGCTCCTGGTGTGGCTGTGCCGCCCCAGTCCATACCCGCCACCGCTATCGCCGGCCGACTTCCCCAGCCAGCCCTAGTGTGCCGTCCCAGAGATTTGCGAGCAAAGTCTCTGGAGCTTTTCCAGGATTGAATCCGCGGTGGCGGTCCAGCTGAAGGGAGCCTTGGTCTTGTTGTAGGCCGCCACGAACTGCTCGATCTTGGCGATCAGCTCTTTGACGCTGGAGAAGCTTCCCCGGCAGATGGCTCGCTGGGTGATGATCCCAAACCAGCGCTCCACCTGATTGAGCCAGGAGGCGTAGGTGGGTGTGTAGTGGACATGGAAGCGGGGACTGTTCGCCGACAATCACGTTGACCGGTCGGCGACAAGCTCGTTGGCCGGTGGAGAGCGGAGCTGCTGACCCTGGGGCCCATGCGCAGGGCCATGGGGATGCCGGCACCGCTGACGAGCCAACAACGAATGCTGTACATGACCAAACGACGCGCCGGCAGCGCCCAGGAGGCGGCTGCCGCAGCGGCGGGCATCTCCGTGCGCAGTGCCCGGCGGATCGAGAAGAACCAGATCCAGCCCAAGGCCGGCCAGCCCCGAGGGCGCACCCGAGCGGATCCCCTGGCGGGCGTCTGGGAGTCGGAGCTCTTGCCGCTGCTGCAGAGCCGCCCTGGGCTGACACCGATCACGCTGATGGAACATCTGCAACGCCAGAGGCCCGATCAGGACTGGGTTTCTGCCCATCGCACCATCCAACGCCGGGTACGGGAGTGGAAGGCGCTGCACGGTCCGGCGCCGGAGGTGATCTTCCCGCTCAGCTATGAGCCCGCTGAGATCGCCTTCTGCGACTTCACCCAGCTCAAGGACATCGAGATCACGATTGGCGGAACAGTCTTTCCCCATTTGCTGTTCCACTACCGCCTGGCGTGGAGCGGCTGGAGTTACGCCCAGGTGATCCAGGGGGGCGAGAGTTTTGTGGCCCTCTCCCAAGGACTGCAGAACGCCCTGGCCGCCAGTGGCGGGGTGCCACGGGAACTGCGCACCGATCGGCTCTCAGCCGCCTGCCGCAACCGCAACGGCAGCTTTGCCGCCGACATCACCCGCCGCTACCACGCCCTCTGCCATCACTACGGCCTGGCCTACAGCCGCAACAACCGTGGTGTCGCCCATGAGAACGGCCGGGTGGAGAGCCCCCACGGCCACCTCAAGGGACGGATCGAGCAGGCCCTGCTGCTGCGTGGCAGCACCGATTTCGAGACGGTCGCCGCCTACGAGGCCTTCATTGCTGCGGTGACGGCGCAGTACAACCGCCCCCGGCTGTGTCGCCTGGAGCAGGAGCAGCCGGCGCTGCGGCCCTTGCCGCCCTATCGCTTTGCCGACTACGACATCGAGCAGCTCACGGTGCGGCGCACCAGCACGATCGAGGTGAGGAGGGTCGTCTACTCCGTGCCGCCGCGGCTGATCGGCCACAAGGTGACGGTGCGGATCTTCCATGACCGGCTGCAGGTGCTGCTGGGCCGCAAAACTGCCTGCGACTTGGTCCGCCTGCACGGCGGCGTTGAGCGGCACGGCAGGGCCTGGTCGATCGATCTGGACCATCTGATCGATGCCCTGCGCCGCAAGCCCCGGGCGTTGCTGCACTGCCGCTACCAGCGGGAGCTGTTCCCCGACGAGCGCTGGTGGGTCCTCTGGCAGGAGCTGCGCGCCAGCGGTGACCGTGACGCCGCAGCTCGGCTCATGGTGGAGGCCCTCCACGTCGGCTGCCGCCTGGCGACCTACGAGGCGGTGCTCGCCTGGCTGGAGAAGGCACGAGCGCGGCATCGGCTGTCGCTGGCGGAGCTGCAGAAGCGTTTCCGGCTGCCGCCCCACCGCCCTGTTCCCGAGCAACGCATTGCCCAACACACCCTCCAGACCTATGACCACCTCCTCCTCGTCCATTCCCAGAGCACAGGCGGTGGAGGCGACGCTGCCGATGCTGCTCAAACAGCTGCGGCTGGCGCGCTTCCGCTCCCACTGGCAGAGCCTCGCCTCGCAGGCTGAGGCCCAGGGCTGGAGCCACGGCCAGTACCTCTACGCCCTGTGCGAGCAGGAGGCGGAACAGCGCCAGCTCACCCGTCAGCAACGGTTGCTGCGGGAGGCCCACCTGCCCTGGACGAAAGCCCTGGCCGACTATGACCACCACCAGCGCATCGAACCGGCCCGCTGGCAGGAGCTGGAAGGCCTCGCCAGGGATCCCGACTGGCTGCAGCGGGGCGAGAACCTGCTGTTGTTCGGCCCCAGCGGTGTCGGCAAGACCCACATCGCCAGCGGCATCGCCCTGGCCCTGATCGGCCTGGATCAGCCCTGCCGCTTCTATCCCGCCACCGCCTTGGTGCAGGAGCTGCAGAAAGCACGGGCGGACTACGCCCTGCCGGCAGCACTGCAGCGGCTGGACCGCTACCCCCTGCTGCTGATCGACGATGTCGGCTATGTGCGCCGCGACGAGCATGAGAGTGCCGTGCTGTTTGAGCTGATCTGCCACCGCTACGAGCGGCGCTCGATCCTGATCACCTCCAACCAGCCGTTCAGCGCCTGGGAGGAGATCTTCCCCAGCAGCTCCATGACGGTGGCCGCAGTGGACCGGCTGGTGCACCACTGCCGCATCGTGGAGATCACCGGCGACAGCCACCGCCGAGCGCAGGCCGCCAGCCGGAGTCAGGCCAAAAGCCAGGGCGAGGGGTAGTTGTCGCCCGGCGACAGGCTGGTGCCGAGCTCGCCAGGCTCCGGTGGAGAGGCGCCCGCTGCCGGCGGACCGTGGTGTCCGCCGGCCCGTGCGGTTGCCCGAAAGGTTCGGCGGAGGGGTCTGCAACGTCAATTCGGCACCGATGCGGTGGAGAGCAGCACAGAACGAGCGGCCAAGGCGATTGTCGTCCGGTGCCGATCACCAAAACGCAGGCCCTGACAGGGCTGCACCAAGTGGGTGGACCAGATTTCGTGTCGTCGGCATCGTGCTTGTCGCCATGGAGCACCCCAGGCTCACGCCGAACAGCCCTGGACGGGAAAGAGTTCAGGGGGCAGATCAGACCAGCCAAAGCGGCCAACTTGTTTGTCGCCACCGGACAAGGGGCTTGACGCGAGACAGGGGACGTTGTGCCAGCCACGCCCGAACCTTGGCGTGCTTGTGGGTGCAGTAGTTGTCGACGATCAGATGGACGTCCAGATCCTCGGGAACGGACTTCTCGATCTGGCGCAAGAACCCCAGGAACTCCTGGTGCCGGTGGCGCGGTCTGCACTGGGTGATGACCTCCCCTGTCGCCACGTCCAGGGCGGCGAACAGGGTGGTGGTGCCGTGGCGGATGTAGTCGTGGGTGACGCCTTCCACGTAGCCCAGGCCCATGGGCAGCAGCGGCTGGGTCCGGTCCAGGGCCTGGATCTGCGTCTTCTCATCGACGCAGAGCACCATCGCCTTGTCCGGTGGGTTCAGGTAGAGACCGACGATGTCGCGGACCTTCTCCACAAAGAACGGGTCGGTGGAAAGCTTGAAATGCTTCTGCCTGTGGGGCTGCAATGAGAAGGTCTGCAGCCAGCGGTGAACGGTGGTTTTGGAGATCCCTGTCGCCGCAGCCAGGGTCCGGGCACTCCAGTGGGTGCTGCCGTCGGGAGGCGTGGTCTGCAGGGCTCGGTTGATCACCTCGGCGACGGTGTCGTCCTCGTAGGTGCGCGGGCGTCCGGGGCGGAGCTCATCGTGCAGCCCTTCCAGCCCCAGTTCCCGGTACCGCTTACGCCACTTGCCGACGGTCATGCCCGTCAGCCCCATCCGCTTGGCGATAGAGGTGTTGGTTTCACCGGCCCCACAAGCCAGCACGATCTGCGCGCGCTGCACGATCGAGTGGGGCAAAGAGCGGGAGTTGGCGATGCTCTGCAGCTGCTGAACTTCGTCCTCAGTGAGGACCAGCGGCGGCATCGGACGGCCGACAGCCATGGAAAGACTCCCTCGGGAGACACTCCATATTCTATCAGTTATTTGCAGGACTGTACACTAGGATGTGTACACATTTGGCAGGAGGAAGGCGTGGCGACCCGTATTGGCATCCGTGAACTCAGGTCCAGGCTGGCCTCCCATCTGGAATCGTCCACGCCGATTGAGGTGACCCGCCATGGCCGCACCATTGGCCTCTACGTGCCCTTGCCCCAGCAAGGCAACCTGAGTGATCGGGAGAAGGTGTTGGAGGCTGGCCGGCTGATGCAGGCTGAACTGGAGCGTCTCGGTTTGAGCGAAGACGAGCTCAGTGCCGACTTCAAGGCCTGGCGGACAGGCCGCCCTGAGCAACCGTCGGCTTGAGAGTGGAGCGCAAGCGCCTGGTCCTGGACGCGAACATCCTCATTCGCGGCTGTCTCGGCCTTCGGGTGCGCGCTCTCATCGCCCATTACGCCGATCAGGTGGACTTCTTTGTCGCTGAAGCCAACGTGGCCGAGGTGGCACTGGTGGAGGAGAAGCCCATGCCAGGTGCCATGCCTTTGCTCCCCCCTTCTGCCAGGCCGAAGGAACTAATTTGTAGGCACCTCACAAGGAGGTCACACATGGCCACGAATCTCGCTCTCGATCAGGATCTGCTCGATCACGCCTTCCGCGTGAGCGGTGAGCCCACCAAAAAAGCCGCCGTGACTCGTGCCCTTCAGGAGTTCATCGCGCGCCGGGAGCAGCGCCAGGTTGCCGAGCTCTTCGGCGAGCTCGAGTGGGACCCCGGCTACGACTACAAGGCCGAACGGGAACGCCAGCGGTGAGTCTGCTGGTCGACACCTCTGTCTGGTCGCTGGCCTTTCGCCGTGATGGCCAGCCAGGCGTGCCGCTCTCCAGGGGGCCGAGCAGGTCTTCACCACGGGATTGGTGCTCCAGGAGGTCCTCCAGGGGTTTGCCGGTCCCAAAAACCGAGAGCAGCTCGTGGAGCGCCTTTCCGCCCTCGCTTTCCTCCAGCCCGACAAGCAGGACCACATGGCAGCAGCCGAAATCCGCAATGTCTGCCGCCGCCGAGGGATCCAGATCGGCACCATCGATGCCCTGCTCATCCAACCCTGCCAGCGCTACGAGCTGACGCTGCTGACAACCGACAAGGACTTCCAGGCAGCCTCTCAGCAGGTGGAGTTCCGGTTGTGGGGAACGGCGTGGGGGGCGCTCTTTCTTCGCACCCCCCCCCCAGGCAGTTTGCCCACCAGTGGCTCGTGGTCGCAGCGGGGGCCACTGGCGGGCAGCAGAATGTAAGCCATGGATCCCAGACAGCCACGCACGCTTCAACGGCTCAGGCAGATGGCCCCCGAGCTGCTCGCGCTCACAGCCGCCCACGGTGGCCGGGATCTTCGCGTCTTCGGCTCTGTGATCCACGGGGCGGCAGGGCTGCAGAGCGACGTGGACCTGCTGGTGGATTTCCCCACCAGCCCCAGTTTTGAGCAGTACATGGACCTCAAGCTGGCCCTGGAAGACCTGCTCAGCGCCCGGGTGGACCTGGTGACGCGCCGCGGTCTTCGCCCTGAACTGCGGCAGCGGATCGAGCAGGAGGCCGTTCCGCTTGCCTGAAGGGGGGAGTGCCCGGAATTGGTCGCTGTTCCTCCAGGACATGCAGTTGTGCTGCTCTGTCCCGCCGATCAGGCTGCAGGCGCCGTTGCCGTAGGCGGTGATGCCGTTGCCGGTGAGCACGCGGCCCACCATCCGCTGCCCAGGATTCGCTGGGCACGGTCCTGCGCTGGGGCGGGGCTGGCTGTTGCCTGGCAAATCAGTGCCCCAGCAGTTCCATCAGCATCAACGGTTGGTCGATGGGTCTCATGCGCGTCCGCTCGGCGATGAACGCGCGCAGGCGAAGGAAGGCAGCAGAGGGGCTGGAGGCCATGGAGTGATGCTGGCGGCTGCCGGGCGACCGGGCCAGGTTTGGTTTTGGGCGGCTCGTCAGGTAGGAGTCCCCGCTGGTATCACTTTTGGCGTGGGCGTGATGCGGCTGCAGACAACCCGGCCCTAAGCGCTGCTGTGCCGCCCCAGTCGTTTGAGGCGTCTACACTGGCGTTTATACGCCTGATTGCCATGGCCGCCACCCCTTCGCGCCAGGCCCTGCGCCGCTGGGGCAACAGCCTCGGCATTCGCCTGCCCGCAGCCATCGCCCGGGAGGCTCGGCTGCAGGAAGATCAGTCCGTGGAACTCTCCGTCGTTGAGGGCGGTGTGCTGATCCGGCCGGTGCAGCATCGCCTGTCTCTGGCCGAACGGCTGGCGGCCTACGAGCCCATGGCTGGCGAGCCCACGGAGGCCATGGCCTTCCGTCCGCTCGGGGCTGAGGTCATCGAGTGAGCCCCCGCCGAGGGGGCCAGGGCTGGGTGCCCGATCGCGGCGATGTGATCTGGATCGACCACAACCCCCAGGCCGGCCGCGAGATGAAGGATCACCATCCCTTTGCGGTGCTGTCCACCGCTTCCTTCCACTCCACCGTGGGCCTGGTGGTGGGCTGCGCCATGACCTCAGCTCCCTGCAACCGTGGTTCCACCCTTGCTGTGGACCTGGGCCCCATCCCCGATCGGCCGGGTGCCCACAGCTATGTGCTCTGCCAGCAGCTCAAATCCTTCGACTGGCGCGCCAGGGGCGCTCGCCCCCATCCGATCGGGCGACTGAACGACTCACAACTGGAAGAGGTGATGGCGATTGTGGGGCAGATCCTTGGCTTGGTGGTCTGAACCAGCGTTCGCCCAGACAGAGTCAGCATCCCGCCCACTGAGGGCGCCATAGGGTTTTCAGCGATGGTCCCTCCTCGTTTCGACCCGGCAGACCGATCCCCTGGAGCCATGAGCGATCCCAGCCCGCTGCAGGAGGCCGAAGCCACCTGCCACCATCTCGCCGGGGTGGTGTTCCCCTGGGATCTCACCCGCTCCCTAGAGCTGGCCCTGCTCAAGACCTTCTGCGTGCCCTCAATCTCCGCTCTGCTGGATCGCACCGGCGAGTTCGCCCAGCGGCCGCGCAAGCGCTACGACGACACCGGTCTGATGGTGGCCGAGCTGCTCCGCCACGGGATCGACAGCGAGGCGGGTGCGGCGGTGATCGAGCGCATGAATCGCATCCACGCCCACTACGCCATCGGCAATGACGATTTCCTCTACGTGCTCTCCACCTTCGTGGCCGAGCCGATCCGCTGGCTGGGTCGCTATGGCTGGCGGGGCCTCACCGCCCTTGAGCAGGAGCACCTGTTCCTCTTCTGGCAGGCCGTGGGGCAGCGGATGGGGATCGCCACGATCCCGGGCAGCCTTTCAGCGCTGATGGCGCTCAACGAGCAGGTGGAACGGCAGGTGTTCGCCCTTGCCCCCAGCAACCGCCGCGTCGCCGACGCCACCCTGGCCATGCTGCTGGCCGACTGGCCCGCCCCCCTGCGGCCGGCGCTGCAACGGGTGCTGACCGCCCTGCTCGATCTCCAGACGGCGGGCAGCCTGGGCTGGCCCGTGGCGCCGGGCTGCCTGCAGCAGCTTGTGCTCGCCGCCCTGCGCCTGCGCAGCCGCGCCGCAGCCGCCATTGCCACGCTGAGCCGAAGGCTGGGACGGCAACCCCGGGCGCGGTTCTTTTCGCAGCGGCCCACACCCAGCTATGGCGCCAGCTTCCAGCTCGCGCAACTGGGCCCGCCGCCCCTGCTGCAGCACCTCAACCCGCCCAGGCGTTCAGGCCTGCCTGCCGATGACGGTGCTGACCCCACAGGATCCGCAGCGCCTCCTGGCTGATCCTCCCCGCACAGGCCCTCTGCGAGCGCCGCCCGATGGGCCGCCTGAGACAATCCACAACCGCTGACCCAGAGGGACAGTCATGGCCGTTCTCGGCAGAGAGGCGATCCTGCAGGCGATCCAGGAGGGCTGGATCGCGATCACGCCCTTCGATCCCGAGCGGGTGGGGCCCGCCTCCGTCGACCTCACCCTCGCCCCCACCGTTCGCGTGTTCCGCAAGCTGCACCAGGTGATCAACGTGCAGGAGCAGAGCGATTACCGGGAGCTCACCGAGAAGATCCAGGTGCCCGAGGGCGAGCACATCCTGATCATGCCCGGTGAGACCGTGCTGGGCATCACCCGCGAGCGCCTGCGCCTGGGGCCTGGTCTGTGCGGCTGGCTGGAGGGTCGCAGCCGCTTCGCCAGGCTGGGTCTTATGGTACACATCAGCGCCCCGTTCATGGGGCCGGGGATCGACAGCCAGCAGGTGCTGGAGATGAGCAACTTCGGCCCCGCTGCCCTGGCGGTGCATCCCGGCACCGCGATCTGCCAGTTCGTGTTCCAGAAGCTGGAGGGCAGCGAGAGCTACGCCGGCCGCTTCGCCGGCCAGACGGAAGACTCCTTCTGACCCACCCACGCGCAGCAGTGGCACCCGATCGATGTGCGGGGCATCGCGATGCAGGCCTGCCGCCTGTGGGAAGGCGACCAGGTGTTCGTGGTGCAGGGGGCGATGCCGGTGGCCACACCTTCGTGGAGCCCGTTGACACCCATACCGAAACCGCCGTGGCCGACACCCTGCTGCTGGTGATCGGGGTTCGGTAGCGGCTGCGGTGCACAAACACCACTTCGCCCCGCTGCTCTTGGAAGGCATCAAGACGCTGGCGGCACAGCTGCTGCAGCTCGTCGCGTAGTGGCTCCGCCATGCTGGCCTTCGGCCAGGTAACGCCATCGCTCAGTTCGTCGCCGCTGATCAGGCTGTAGGTGCCGTTGCCGTAGGCGGTGATGCCGTTGCCGGTGAGCACCTTGCCCACCATCCGCTGCCCAGGATTCGCCGGGCCACGTCCTGCGCTGGGGCGGGGCTGGCTGTTGCTTGGCAAATCAGCGCCCCAGCAGTTCCATCAGCATCAACGGTTGGTCGATGGGTCTCATGCGCATCCGCTCGGCGATGAATGCGCGGAGGCGAAGGAAGGCAGCAGAGGGGCTGGAGGCCATGGAGTGATGCTGGCGGCTGCCGGGCGACCGGGCCAGGTTTGGTTTTGGGCGGCCCGTCAGGCCATCGCCCCTGCTGGGATCCCTTCTGGTGTGGGCGTGATGCGGCTGCAGCCAACCCGGCTCCGGGTGTGGTTGTGCCGCCCCAGTCCCCTTCCCACTCCGCAGCATTGCGCGGTAGGGGGGACCCCTCCCCTGGCGGTGTGGGGATCAGATCCGCTGCTGCCAGCGCTGCGGATCCTGGCGGCCGTGTAGGGCAAGCAGAAGGATTTCGTCGCCGTCCTCACGGAAGTAGATGGCAGAGGGGAAGCGCCGCACCACCAGTCTTCGCACAGGGCCATGCACGGTGGGGAAGGAGCCAGGATCGTTGCGAATCCGCTCCACAGCGGCTGCGATGGCTTCCGCGAAGGCCCGATCCAACCCTACCGAGCCGACATGGACTACTGGCTTAGAAACGCCTCCACGCTGATACCGGCCTGACGCAGAATCGCTCGTAAGGTCCCTTCCGGCATGTCACCCGGATGATTGGGGATGGTGGTGTAGCGGTTGTCTGATTCGCGAAACCAGATCTCATGGGAACCTGTGTGTCCCGGTACCGGTATCCGGCTAGCCGACCCACTCAGGCACTCACCACCAAGGGATGGTCAAAGCGCTCCTCCAGCGGTGAAACGGCGCTGACACCACCGCGCTCCACCTGGGCCTCCATCAAGCGCTTGGCGACATCCCTCGCAATTTCCAGGGTCTCAGCCAGGGTTCGACCTTGGGCCACGAGCCCTGGTACTTCGTCCGAGGTGGCGAGGTAGTACCCCTCCGGCAAGCGCTCCACATGCAGATTGACGATGTGCTCAGCCACGTCGTCCAGCTCCTGCTCAGGGGCTCATCTTAGCGAGAGCCTTTGTTGTGCAAGGCCAGCCTGAGAAGCGATGGCCTTCCCAGCATCCTTCTGGCAATGGGGGAAACGCCTAGGCATGGGGATCATCCAGCCAAGGCGATCGAGGCTCAGCAGCACTCAGCCTTGACCCTATGGACTCACCACTTGAACGGGGCATCGGGCCTCTCGTGGCAAGGTCTCCCGGCTTCGGAAACGTCCCAATGAGCCGAAAAGGTATAGAATCAGCACCGTATGGAGTTCGCCTTCGATCCGGTCAAGAGTGCCTCCAACCTTGCCAAGCACGGCATCGACTTCCTTGCTGCCCAGCAGCTCTGGAGCGATTCGGAGCTCCTGGAGCTTCCGGCCCGCACCACCGGGGAGCCAAGATTCCTGGTGATCGGCAGGATTGGCCTCAAGCACTGGTCGGCCGTGATCACCTACCGCGACCAGAGCATCCGATTGATTTCCGTTCGGCGGTCCAGACCAGAAGAGTTGGAGCTTTATGAACAGTTCTGATTTCGATCAACGATTCGATGACGGCGAGTCAGTGCTCGAGGCCCTCGACCTCGGCGGTGCCCGTCGCCGTCGGCTGGAGCAGAAACGCGTCAATGTGGACATCCCCGTGTGGATGATCGATCAGCTCGATCGCGAAGCCAGCCGCCTCGGCGTCACGCGTCAGTCGATCATCAAGGTGTGGCTCGCGGAGCGGCTGGAGCAGCGGACGTCTGCTTGAGCGCAGTGCTGTGACTTCTATCCAGAAAGATGAGGCCGCTGAGGGGCTGGAGGCCATGGAGTAATGGTGGCGGCTGCCGGGCGACCGGGCCAGGTTTGGTTTTGGGCGGCCCGTCAGGCCGGCGACCCTGCTGGGATCCCCTCTTGCAAGGGTGTGCCGCCAGGCCCTGCGCCATTGGGGCAACAGCCTCGGCATCCGCTTGCCCGCCTCCATTGCCCGTGAGGCTCAGCTTCAGGTGGATCAGGCCGTTGCAGCGACGCCTTTCCCTGGCCGAACGGCTGGCGGCCTACGAGCCCATGGCTGGCGAACCCACGGAGGCCATGGCCTTCCGCCCGCTCGGTGCTGAGGTCATCGAGTGAATGCCCGCCGCGCCGCCCAAGCCTGGTTACCCGATTGCGGCGACGCGATCTGGATCGACCACAACTCCATCGCGGTGCTGTCCACCGCTTCCTTCCATTCCACCGTGGGCCTGGTGGGGGGCTATGCGATGACGTCAGCTCCTTACAACCGTGGTTCCACCCTTCCTGTGGATCTGGGCCCGATCCCCGACCGGCCGGGCGCCCACAGGTACGTGCTCTGCCACCAGCTCAAATCCTTCGACTGGCGCGCCAGGAACGCTTGCCCCCATCCCATCGGGCGACTGCAGGATTCCCAGCCTCATGTACGCCCAGTCGAGTCCCATACGGGGTAGACCAGGCCTCCAAACCTGGCCAAGTGGATCAGAAAATCCACAGGGTTTTCTTCTTGCAATAGCCCGCCCCGATGTTCATCCATCCCGAGTCACAGGGTTTTCCGTAGGTGGGCTTCACTTGGTAATAGATGGGTGAATTGCAATGCTGCTTCAGGTCATTCACATAACCAAGCGGACACTGGTCATAACCCGGGAGTTTGGGAATCCGCTTTTGAGCGAGTGCTGTGCCAGGGCTCAGCAGCGGAAGGGCCAGAAGCACAGTGGCCAGACCGAGGGGCAGCGTCTGCACTGGGCGAGCAACCAAGTGATCAAACCCTAGGAGCCTGTCGCCGGTGGCGCCATTTTCCGGCCAAGCACCGGCCCAAGCCACCAGCCGCCTCATCTGGTTCAGACCCTCCCTCCTCGTCGATGATCATCTCGGAGATGCCATTGATGAAGCTGTCGATGGTCTGCCCCTGGTTGAGTCGGCTCAGGCGGCTGCGGGGCTGGAAGGGGGGAACCGGAAGCGGTGGCACCGGAGAGGTCATTCCCAGATCCCGGCACGGCCTTCGAGGGATGGGGCAGCCTGGGATCGCAGCCATGGTGAGAGGCGGATGATTTCCCGGAGGGAATGGCTGGCCGGTGCCTCAGGCCTGCTCGCGGCGCGCTTCGCCGAGCCACTGCTCTCCCGCCCGGCGAAGGCCGAAGGGGCGGAGGCATCGCTACCGGCACTGGCCACCGCCGTTCCCGACTTCTCGCCGCGCCACATCACCGCCCGCATGGTGAGCCTTCGTCCCTACCGACCCGAGGGCTTCCGGGTGGAGCTGGAGACCATCGCGGACCGATCGATCGTCCACAACATCGGCCACGGAGGCGCCGGAATCACCCTCTCCTGGGGCACCGCCCGGATGGCGGTGGACCGGTTGCTGGCGCTGCGGCAGCCGGGTCCGGTGGCGGTGCTCGGCTGCGGGGCCGTCGGCCTCGCCACAGCCTGGCTGCTGCACGAGGCCGGCCGGGCGGTGACGATCTACGCCAGCGAGGTGCACCCGCGGGTCACCTCCAGCGTGGCCGGCGCCAGCTTCTTCCCCTCCCTGGTGGTGGCGGGTGTGTCCCGAACGCCGGAGTTCGAGGAACGACTCGCCGCCGCGGTGCGCACCTCCCACCGGCGCTTCCTGGGGCTGCTCGGCCGGGGCATGGGGGTGGTCCGCCGTTCCCACGTCGTTCTGGCAGCGGAGCGGCCGGGGGGTGGTTGGGTTTCGCGGTTGCTGCCGGAGCTCTTTCCACCGCCGCTCGAGATCCGCGATCCTTCCCTGCCCTTCGCAGCCCCGTGGGTGGGAATCGAGGAGCGCCTCTTCATCGAGACCCAGCGGTACCTGCCCGCCCTGATGGGGGCGGTGCGCAAGGCCGGCATGGCGATCCAGCGGCGCACCTTCCGCGATGCGACGGAACTGGGGCGGCTGCGGGAGCGGCTGATCGTGAACTGCACCGGCATGGGCAGCGTCGGCCTGTTCGGCCATGCCGACCTGATCCCGGTGCAGGGGCAGCTCACCCGTCTGCAGACCGAT
The DNA here is from genome assembly GCA_030373145.1 of Cyanobium sp. CZS48M. Classification (GTDB taxonomy): domain Bacteria; phylum Cyanobacteriota; class Cyanobacteriia; order PCC-6307; family Cyanobiaceae; genus Regnicoccus_A. Next base: position 14,021 of record JAUCZK010000008.1, read on the forward strand.
TCCCGCCTCAACTACACCCTCTCGGCGCCTGGGCTCTACCTCCATCCCCGCCGCGACGGCCTGTTGCTGGGCGGCACCCAGGACGTCGGAGTGCTCAAGCCCCGCTTCGATCCAGCCGCCGAGGAACGAATCCTCGCCGGTATGCAGCAGCTCTACCGTCCCGCCGGCTGATCGCCCCACCGCTGTCAGAGTGGCCTCACTGGAGGAAAGCCTGCAGGACATCCTTGTCGTGGTTGAGGGAGCTGAAGACGGCTCGTACCGCGCCAACGCTGCCGCTGCGGCGATCCATACCGAGGCCGACACCCCTGCCATGAGCGACCACGCCATACCGCCGATCGCTGGCTACGAAGCTGAGATCCTCGCCCTGGTTCAGCAGGCCGGCCCCGTGGCTCTGCCGCAAACCAACCTGAGCCTGGAGCAGATCCGCTCAGGCTTTGCCTGCGCGCTCCACATGCACCAGCCCACGATTCCAGCCGGGGCGGATGGAGAACTCATCTCCCATCTTCAGTACATGCTGGAGCACCCAGGCGAGGGCGACAACCACAATGCCGAACCGTTTGCCCACTGCTACAAGCGCCTCGCTGAGATCATCCCCCAGTTGATTCGAGAAGGCTGCAATCCTCGGATCATGCTGGATTATTCGGGCAATCTGCTCTGGGGTGTTGAGCAGATGGGCCGCCACGACATCCTCGAGGCCCTCCAAAAGCTCGCCTGTGATCCCACCCTCCAGCCCCATGTGGAGTGGCTCGGCACCTTCTGGAGCCATGCGGTGGCGCCCTCCACGCCGATCCCCGACCTGAAGCTGCAGATCCTGGCCTGGCAGCATCAGTTCGCGGCCCTCTTTGGCCGGGAGGCCCTGCAGCGGGTGAAGGGATTCTCACCACCGGAGATGCACCTGCCCAACCACCCCGACACCCTCTATGAACTGGTGAAGGCGCTCAGGGAATGCGGCTACCGCTGGCTGCTGCTGCAGGAGCACAGCGTGGAGAATCCTGATGGTTCAGGCCTGCGGCACGAGCAGAAATACATCCCCAACCAGCTGGTGGCGCGCAACTCCAGCGGTGAGGAGGTGTCGATCACGGCACTGATCAAAACCCAGGGCTCCGATACCAAGCTGGTGGGCCAGATGCAGCCCTGCTACGAAGCCATGGGTCTCGGCCGGCAGGTGCTGGGTGCCACCACGGTGCCGTCGCTGGTGTCGCAGATTGCCGATGGGGAGAATGGCGGCGTGATGATGAATGAGTTCCCATCGGCCTTCATTCAGGCCCACCGCACCATTGCCGCCCAGGGAGATGATCCGGGCACGGTGGCGATCAACGGCACCGAATATCTCGAGTTGCTGGAGGCCGCCGGTGTGGGCTGCGGGGATTTCCCGCCCATTCAGGCGGTGCAGCAACACAAGCTCTGGCAACAGCTGAGTGGCCCGCCCAGCCCCGCCACCACCGAAGCGGCGATCGCCCGGCTCCAGGCCAGCGATCCCTCCTTCTCGATGGCCGGCGCCTCCTGGACCAACAACCTCAGCTGGGTGGAGGGCTACGCCAATGTGCTGGAGCCTCTGGCACGCCTCAGCGCCGACTTTCACCGCCTGTTTGATGAGCAGGTGGCACAGGATCCCAGCGTCACCAAGGGCGAGCCCTATCAGCAGGCTCTGCTCCACCTGCTGCTGCTGGAAACCAGTTGCTTCCGCTACTGGGGGCAGGGCACCTGGACCGACTACGCCAGCGAGATCCACCGGCGTGGGGTTGCCGCCATCAGCAACGCTCAGCTCAGCGGGGCTTTCACCCTCCGTTCTGCCAAAACCAGATCAAACCCTGCGTGAGGTAATAGAGCCCAGCGGCCAGCAGCACCAGCGCACTGAGGCGGGTGAGCAGCTGGCCATGGTTCAGCAGCCGCCTGGAAGCGCTCATCAGCCCCACCCAGAGGCTGGTGGCGGCAATCACAGCGGTGTAGCCCAGCGCGTAGCTCACCATCGTGATCACGGACCACTGGCTGGAGCCGGTGCTGGCCGCAGCCGCGAGCACGGAAAACAACACCGGACTGGCGCAGGGAGAACTGACCAGGGCAAAGCCCATCCCCACCAGGAAGGGGCCGCCGGCAGGGGGCAATTCCGGCAGACGGGGCAAGCGCAGAGGCAGCCAGCCCCCCAGATTCAGGCCCATCAGCAGGATGATCAGCCCCACCCCCAGATGGACCGCTCCGCGCTGGTCCACCACGACCGCCGCAGCGAATGAGGCGAGCAGCCCGAACAGGCTCAGCACCACCACGGTGCCGGCCACGAACCCCCCCACCTTCACGATCGCCTGCTGGCGGCTGATCGGCCCGAGCGTGCCGATGTAACTGAGGTTCAACGGCACCATCGCCAGCACACAGGGCGACAGGCTCGCCAACAGCCCACCCCCGAAGGCGATGAGCGGCAGCACAAGGCTCGGCCGTGAGGGCATGGCCTCGAACCGTTCGGCGTAGGCCTGCGACGCAGACTCGATCGCCAGATCCAGCTGCATGCCGATCACGGGCAGCCAGTGAATCGCCAGCACCGTCAGCAGCGTCAGCCCTCCCAGGAGCAGCAGAAAGGTCCGTCCCCGTCTGTGCAAAGCGGAGCTGCTCATGGTTTGAGCATCGCCTGCGTTTTCTTGATCGCTGCGCTGTAGGCGCCATCATCCGTGCTGGCCCGGAAGGTCTGCACCGCGGCGCCGGTGGCAGGGTTGATCACGGCCACCAGTGAGGGCTCGCTGCGGTTGGCCTCCAGGAACGCACCAAGGCCCAGGGCACGGGCCCGTTCGCGCGACTGCTTCAGCGCGCTGGCATTGGACACATCGAATTTCAGGAAGGTGGCCTTGCCGGCCTTCTTTTGCTGGAGGGAGCGCAGGGTCGGTGCGATCGTCTGGCACTTCGAGCACCAATCGGCGTAGATGTCCACCACCACGGGTTTGCCCTGCAGGGAAGGGGCGAGGGCGCCGGCCTGTTTCTGGGCGACCCAGCCGTTGGCATCCCTGGAGGGTGGGGTGATGGCGGCCTGCACGAAGCCAGCCAGGGAGATGGGCTGGGGAACGGCGAGCGTGAGCAGGAGAGCGGTGAGGGGGATTGGCATCGCGTCAGTACGTGCGAATGCCTTGAGTACCGCAGTCGCCTCCAAATGGATTGGCCCCTGGACAATTCCGCCAGTAATCCTGTGCCCACTCCGGCCCCAGCCCGCCGCCACCTTCTCTATGAACCGGTGAAGGCACTCAAGGACTATGGCTACCGCTGGCTGCTGGTGCAGGAACACAGCGTGGAGACCCTCCATGGCTCAGGCCTGTGCCACGAGCAGCACTACACCCCACCACGTGACCCCCATGCCACCACGCCGGGCTGACTGCATCGCCACGGGCCTCACGGGTCTGTTGCTGGGCTGGGGCTCGGCTATGGCCCTGGCGGTTGGTGTCCCGGTGGCCGCCACTGCGCTGGAGCCAGGGGAGCGGCTGGAGTCCGCGCCACAGGTGCTGCGGGTGGGCGTGGTGGATGGTGCGCCGCCCTGCAGCTACCGCGACGCCGGGGACTGGCGGGGGCTGGCCGTCGATCTGTGGGGCCGGATCGCCACCCGCGAACGGCTCCCGTATGTGGTGTCGGAGTGGCCATCCGTGCAGGCGATGCTGGAGGCCAGCCGCAACGGCGCTCTGGATGTGGCGGTGGGCTGCATCAATGTGTCCCCGGACCGCCTGGAGCGTTACCGCTTCAGCCTCCCCTTCCAGGAGGACGGGCTGGCGGTGATGGTGCTGCAGAGCCGCCTCGATCTGGGGCGTTCCTTCCTCTCGGCGCTGCTCACCCCCACCTTGCTGCAGCTGCTGGGCGGCTACCTGGCGGCGATCGGTCTGCTGGCCCTGCTCACCTGGCGGGTGGAGCACTACGCCCAGCAGCCCCAGACCCTCAGTCACGGCCGCCTTCGCAGCTTCAGCGCCGTGTTCCAGGTGCTCGCCACCGGGCCCGGCAGCAACGCGCTGGTGACCACCACCCGCGGCAACGGCATCGTTCTGATGGCCTATCTGGTGAGGATCGTGTCGGCCTCCCTGCTGGTGGGCTACCTCACCGTGAACGTGGCTCGCCAGGTGCAGGGAACGCCCAGCGCCAGGATCCGCTCCGAGGGCGATCTGCGCGGTCTGCGGGTGGGGGTGCGCAGCGGCACCGTCAGCGAGGCCTTGCTGCGGGAGCTCAACGCCGGCAGCAGCGCCGCGAAGGTCACGATCGTGCCCCTGACCAGCATCCGCTCGGGGGTGGATCTGCTGGTCTCCCGTCGCGTTGACGCCGTGCTGGGCGACAACCTGCAGCTTCGTTATCTGCTGATCAACGCGCCGTTGCAGGGCTCCCGGCCCAGCCTGGCCCTGCAGGGGATCCGCCCCGAATCCCAGGCGTTTGCCTTGGCCCCTGGCCTGCCGGCCGCCACCGCCGAGCGGATCGACCGGGCGATCAGCGCCCTCAAGCGCAATGGCGTGGTGACCGCGCTGCGCCAGCAGGCCACGGAGCCTGGAGGCTCCCCCGACCGCTGAGCGGCTCCGTTGGATGGCAGCATCATGGGCACCTGCCGACCTTCTCCGGCCCAGTGATGACTGTCTCCCTCGGCGCTCAGGACGATGCGCGCCTAGACGCCTTGCGCCAGGAGTTCGAGCATGAGGCCAGCTTCAACCTGGTGTTCGTGGTGCTCACGGTGGGGGCCACCCTGATCGCCACCCTGGGCCTGCTGGCCAACAGCCCCGGTGTGGTGATCGGCGCCATGGTGGTCGCCCCCTGGATCCTGCCGCTGCAGGCCATGGCCTTCGAGATCCTGCGGGGGCGGCTGCCGATGTTTCTGCGGGCCCTGCGCACCCTGCTGCTGGGCGTGGTGATCTGCGTGTTGCTGGCGATGGGGGTGGGCCATCTGGTGGCCTTACCCAGCTTCGGCAGCGAGGTGATGAACCGCACCAGCCCCAACCTGCTGGATCTGGGCGTGGCCCTGGTGGCCGGCGCGGTGGCGATGTTCGCCAAGCTCAGGAAGGACGCGATCTCGGCCCTGGCCGGCCTGGCGATCGCCGTGGCCCTGGTGCCGCCGATGTGCGTGGTGGGGATCCTGCTGGCCTCCTCCTACTGGGCGCAGGCCTATGGGGCGCTGCTGCTCTTCACCACCAACCTGCTGGGGATCATGGTGGGGGCGATGGCGGCCCTGGCCACCCTCGAGCGGGTGTACAGGCGCCGCCTGTTCCAGAGCCGGCTCGGTCTCACCAGCGTGGCCCTCACCGCCCTGCTGGTGATTCCACTCGGCACGAGCTTCATTCGCCTGGTGGACCGATACCGACTGGAAACGAAGGCTCAGCAGCTGGAGACCGTGATCGAGCAACAGTTGCGCAGCAACACGATCACCCTCGGTGCTGATCCCGCCATCGATCTGGTGGGGATCTCCATCGACTGGCAACAGAATCCTCCTCTGATCCGGGCCAGGGTGCGTGTCACCGATCCGGCGCTGCCCACGTCCAGGCAGGTGGCGGCGGTGCAGGACTTCATCAACAAGAACCAGGCCCCCTTGCGCTTCCGGCTGGTGGTGCAACGCACCTCGGTGGACCTGATCGGCCCGGAAACCGCTCCCAACTCCCCTGAGCTGGAGGTGCTGCCTCCGCCGGCGCTGCCGCCGTTGCCGGGAGGGAGGCCAACGGAGGAGTAGCAGCCGACCGCCCAAAGTGCCGCCCGTTCGCCTCGTGACCATGAACGCCTCTGCCGAATACCCTGAAAGCCATGGGGACTGGAAGCCCTGGCTCCGGCGTGGCTTGTTTTTCCTGCAGGTGGGCCTTGTTCTCTCGGGCATCGTGGCCGTCAAGATTCTCGTGCACCGAAGGGGCTGGGAGGTGCTGGCCGCGAATCCCCTGTTCCCGGGGGTGGTGGCCTCCGAGGTGTTCCTGCTGGGCTTCCTGCTGAATGGGGTGCTGATGGATTACAAGGAAGGCGAGAAGATTCCGGGTGAACTGGCCGCTGCTCTGGAGTGCCTGGCCAGCGAGGCGAGAAGTGTCCGGGAGCTTCACCCGGAAGCCGAGGTGAAGGGGGCTTTGGCGCTGCTGGCTGGCTTCAGTGAGGATCTCCTGGCCTGGATGAACGATGGCGGTCTGGTCACCAGTCTGCTGAACCGACTGGATGACCTGCAGTTTTCGATCGAGCGCCTGGGTACCTGGAACGCTGCCCCGCTGCAGGCCCGCTTGCTGCTCGAATTGGCCAATATCCGGCGAATCGTTTATCGCATCGCGGTGATTCGTGAAACCACGTTCGTCCCCGCAGTCTACGGGATGGCCTACATCGGAACGGGCTTGCTGATTGGGGGGCTTCTTCTTACCGATATCAAGCCATTCGGAGAATCCCTTTTCTTCATTGGCGTGATTTCATTGCTGCTGATCAAGCTGCTGCTGCTGATCGCTGATCTCGACAACCCGTTCGCACTAGGTGAAGCGATGTCTGTTGAGAACGTAACGCTGTTTCCTGTCGCTTTGGCCGTCCATAGGCTCAAGCGGTTGGTGGAGGCTGGTTGAGTCTGCGAAATGATCGACCAAGGCACACCTGGATCATTGCGCCAAAACTCAATCCCCGATCTGGCAGGAATGACAGGATTTTCAGGGCAAGACAGGGAGAGCAGACGATGACAGAAAAAGTATCGAAGACGAAGACTATCCTTGCTCGATTGGTAATAGTCCTGATGATCGCGTTCGTCGTTCTTGGGGTGGTCATGCACGGGCTCTCGGTGCCGGTCTTTGAGCGCATGTGGCAAAACCTGCTCGACCGTCCGAGCGGGCCGATGACTTTCCGTTTCGTTCTGCAACCCCTCATGGCGTCGATTGCGGCGCTGGTCGATGGCGTCAAGGACGCCAGAACCGGGCGCAATCCCTACCTCTGGACCCTTCTGAAGGACCCAAGAAAGCGCAGCAGTCGCCTGCACGAGGGGCTGATCTCCACAGCGCGGGTCATCCTCCTCGGCTTGAGCATGGACCTGATCTACCAAGTCATTGTCTTCGACACGTTTCATCCCGCCGAAGCGGTAATCATCGCGGGCATGCTCGCCTTTGTGCCCTACCTGTTGCTGCGTGGCCCGGTCACGCGTGTCGCACGCTGGTGGCTCGATCGTGGATCTGCAGACGAAACCCGCTGATGGGCTTCAAGCTCGAAGATCAATGACCATGACGAGCCGCAAGGGAGAGATTCAGAACATAGTGAAGCGAATGCACAGTGCTGCGAATGAAGTCGGAGCGACGGCATCACGCTTCAGACTTGATCACTGTATTCAGCTTCCAGGTCAAGTTAGGCCTGAAGCCCCAGCGCCCAAAGTCAGCTCGTAGCGTGCTGCAAGGCCATCAGTTTCAGCGTATGGGTTAAGAAAGCACTGCTTTCGTGCGTAGGTCGTAGGGGATAGAATCCATGACCTTCTGAGCCAGGCACCAAGCTGCGACAGCAAAGCTGAAAGCTACCGATCCGGAATTTGTTCATCACTGAAAGAGAAAGACCATGGCAGCCAAACAACCGAACATTCTGATCCTCTGGGGCGACGACGTGGGCTGGTGGAACATCAGCTACAACAGCCGCGGCCAGATGGGCTACCGCACGCCCAACATCGACCGCGTCGGCAACGAGGGCGTGGCCTTCACCGACTACTACGGGCAGCAGAGCTGCACGGCGGGCCGTGCCGCCTTCATCACCGGCCAGAACCCAATTCGCACCGGGCTCACCAAGGTCGGCATGCCCGGCGCACCCAATGGCCTTCAGCCGGAAGACCCAACCATTGCCGAGTTGCTCAAGCCCCTGGGCTACGCCACCGGCCAGTTCGGAAAAAACCACCTCGGCGACCTCGATGAGCATCTGCCCACGATGCACGGCTTCGATGAGTTTTTTGGCAACCTCTACCACTTGAACGCCGAGGAGGAGCCCGAAGACCCCGACTACCCGAAGGACCCCGCCTTCAAGGAGAAGTTCGGCCCGCGCGGTGTGCTGCACAGCAAGGCTGATGGCAAGGGCGGCCAGACCGTCACAGACACCGGGCCGCTGACGAAGAAGCGCATGGAGACCATCGACGACGAGGTGACCGAGCGCGCGCTTGGCTTCATTGAGGAGACGCACCAGGCGGGCACGCCCTTCTTCCTCTGGTACAACACCACGGCGATGCATTTCCGCACGCACTGTGCCGAAAAGCACAAGGGCAAGAGCGGCGGCCAGGGCGACTACAACGACGTGATGGTCGCCCATGACGAGAACATCGGCGTCATGCTCAACAAGCTCGATGAGCTGGGCATCGCCGATGACACCATCGTCATGTATTCCACCGATAACGGCGTGCATTACAACACCTGGCCGGATGCTGGCATCACACCCTTCCGCTCCGAGAAAAACACCAACTGGGAAGGCGGCTGGCGCGTGCCCTGCTTCGTGCGCTGGCCAGGCCAGTTCAAGGCAGGCAGCGTGCTCAACGGCATCGTGACGCACCAGGACTGGCTGTCGACTTTCCTCGCCGCCGCCGGCGAGCCGGAGATCAAGGAGAAGCTATTGAACGGCCATAAGGCTGGCGAGAAGACGTTCAAGGTCCATATCGACGGCTTCAACATGCTGCCCTACCTGAAGGGCGAGGTGGAGGAGAGCCCGCGGACTGCTTTCTTCTACGTCAGCGACGATGGCGACATCCTGGCGATACGGATGCAGGACTGGAAAGCGGTGCTGATGGAGCAACGTGCCAAAGAACTGTCGTGCTGGATGGAGCCGTTCGTGAAGTTGCGGATCCCGAAAATCTTCCATCTGCGGCGTGACCCGTTCGAGCAGGCCGACGAGAACTCGAACACCTACAATGACTGGTTGATCTCCCATGCCTACATCATGTATTTGATGCAGGCCGTCGTCGCCAGCCAGATCGAGAACTTCGTGCAGTTCCCGCCGCGACAGAAGCCGGCTTCGTTCAACCTGGATGCCGTGATGCGTGACTTGGAGGCAGCCGGCGGCGGCGGCAACCATTGACCTGCGCGCGCCATCGGCCGCAGCGATGATTCAGAAGACCCGGCTCACGACGGATTCGTCGCCCGGGTCTCTTCATCTGGTTTTCATCTCAGAACCGCAATCGCTAACCCCGCAACCTGAACATCCAGCTCAAGATGTTCTCCGTGCGCTTTCCGTAGGGCGGCTGCAGCGCCACCTGGATTGAGGAAAAGCGCCCTTGGCGAAAGATTGGTCGTAGCTTCGAAAAGGTTAAAAAGCCCTCATAGCCGTGGTAGTGCCCCATGCCGCTCGCGCCGACGCCACCGAACGGCGAGTCATGCTGCCCCACTTGCACGATCGCTTCATTCACGCCGACGCTGCCCGAGAGAATTTCGGTGATGTAACGCTGGGCCAGTCGCTTGTCGTTGGTGAACGGATAGAACGCCAGCGGGCGGTCGTGGTCGTTCACATAGGCGATCACATCTTCGGCCTGGCGATACGGCTTGATCGGCAAGATCGGTCCGAAGATCTCCTCCTTCATGATCGTCATCTCGTCGTTCACCCCGAGAACAATGTGCGGAGCAAGCTTGCGACGACGGGCATCGAGCTGCTGGTCCGGCGCCAGGTTGATGACGGTCGCTCCGCGCACCTTCGCATCCTCAAGCGTCGCGACGAGGCGATCGAAGGCAGGCTGATCGATGATCGTGGTGTAATCCGGGCCGTTCAGATCTGGATAGCGTTCGGCGACGAGCCGCTTCGCATGTGCGACGAACGCGTCGATGCTCACTTCGGGCAAGAAGAGGTAATCGACATTGACGCACACCTGGCCTGCATTCATGCACTTGGCCCAGAGGATGCGCTGTGCGGCCGTCGCGAGCGGAAAGTCGGGCGCCACCACCGCCGGGGCCTTGCCCCCGAGCTCGAGGGTCACCGGACAAAGGTTCGCCGCCGCAGAAGCCATCACGGCGCGTCCGACGCCGCTTGAGCCGGTGAACAGCATGTGGTCGAACGGAAGCTTCGAAAACTCCGGGCCTCGTCCGAGGTCTTCGAAGAACGCGACCTTCTCGGTCGGCACGTAGCGCGGGAAGACCTCGATCAGCAGGCGCGCGAGGTGGCCGGATCGATCCGACATCTTCACCATGGCGTGGTTGCCTGCGGCGAGGATGTCGATGAGCGGACCAAATGAGAGCTGAATCGGGAAGTTCCAGGGAACGAGCACGCCCACGACCCCGAGAGGCTGGGGGACGACACGGTTGCTGGCACCGGGAAAGATGAGTTGGTCGACCGATCGGCGCTGTGACCGCATCCACCTCGCGAGATGCCTCGTTGCGTCGCGGATGCCCTGACGCACAGGGAAGAGCTCGAGCAGGCGTGTCTCGGTCGCCGGTCTAACGCCGAAGTCGACCTTGATGGCCTCGATGATCGCCTCCTCATTCTCCTGGAGGAACCGGTGCAGCGCCGCGAGGTGGTCCTTACGCCGTTCAAGGTCCGGGTACGGATCGTCTCGATGGGCCGCGCGCTGCAGCTCGAGGCACTGGCTAAGGGTGAGGACTGGCGACTCCATGGCTCAGACCTCCTCCTTATCCGGCCTTGCTCCGGCCGCGCGCCGCACGATGGTCGCGCAGTCGGCGGCCGACATGTACGTCGGCACTGGGTAGGTCCCGTGCGCCTCCGCCAACGCTCGCTGCACGATCTCGGGGATGTCGGCGTCGGCGATCTGCTCAATCGTTGGAGGGATACCGACGCTCACCCGGGTGAAGGCGAGGCCAGCGAGGCAGGACGCGACAGCAAGGCTTTGCCGGGCGTCGATGTCGCGAACGTTCTTGAATGCCCGGGGAAGATCGCGAAAGATTGCCCGCGCCGCAGCCACGGACAGGGCTCTCGATGCCGGTGTGGCGAGCGTCGAGAGATTGGACTCAATCGCATGTGTGAGTGCGTCCATGCCTGTGGCTGCGGTCTCGTTCGGAGGCAGGCCTACCATGAGGTTCGGATCGAGTGCGATCGCCGCTGGAACGAGCTGGTTGTCGACGATGGCGAATTTCCGCCCCGCCCCAGGATCGGAGACGACAGAAGCGATCGTCACCTCCGAACCACTACCTGCGGTGGTCGGAACCGCGAAGAACGGCAAGACGAGGTCGCGGACCTTGAAGTAGCCATCGATGTCCTCCGGCCGGCGGCCGCTTGCGTTGCAGGCAATCATGGCCTTCGCGGCGTCGATCGGCGAGCCGCCACCGACCGCTAGCACCGCTGTTGCCCCCGAAGAGCGGAGCTTCTCGATCCCCGCCATGATCATGGCGATGGACGGATCGGGCTCGACCTCCGAGAACACCGCCACCACAAGGCCAGCCTGCTTCAACTCGTTCAACACGGGTTCGATGACCTTGAGTTCCAAGAGGACACGATCGGTCACGACCAGGACGGACCGAGCGCCGCGATCGGCGAGCAGAAAGTCAACGCATCAGTGTAGGCCTTCTGGAATGTCGTCAGACCAGACAATGCCGGAGACTGGAGCCTTAGGGCACAGTTTCAATTCCTTTTTCCGAGATAAGCGCAAATTTGCATTTCTACCTTTGGTAGGGGCATTCAAATTACTTGTCTCCGCAACTCAACTGCTCAATTACGCCATGAGCCTTGGCCACCGCCACCGCAGGGCTTTGGCGCCCAATCCATCAATTTCGAAGTACAGCTCAGGAGCGATCCTGACCCAAATCAACTTTTGCAGAATGGAGGAGATGGCGGATGCCCTGATAGCAGCACTTATGCACCATCAAGGTGCTGGGGCCTCGGGAGCAAACTCAGCGGCAGCCCCAGGATCCGCCAGCACCAGGCGCAGCAGCACCGGAGCCAGAAAGGTGGTCCCCATCACCATCAGCAGGATCGCTGCCTCCAGCGAGGGCCCCAGCACCCCGCTTTGGGTGCCGAGCCCGAGAAAGATCAGGCCCACTTCGCCGCGGGGCAGCATCCCCAGCCCCACCGCCAGCCGGTTGGTGGGCTCCTGGCTCAGGTAGCTCCATCCGGCCGCCACCTTGCTGATCACGGCGGCCACCAGCAGAAACCCTGCCATCACCAGCCCCTCGTGGTTAGCGGCATCGAAGGGATTGAGTACGGCCAGATCGAGGCCGCTGCCGATCAGCACGAAGAACACTGTGGCGAACAGTGCCACCAGGGGCTTCACCGCCTCCTCGATCGCATGCCGGTGGCGCGAGGAACTCAGGATCAGGCCACCGGCAAAAGCCCCGAGGGCGGCCTCCAGGCCGAAGGCCTGGGCCGCGAAACAGGCCAGCGACAGCACCAGGAAGGCCGCCACCACTACCTCGCCAGGGGCCTGGAGGCGGTCGAGCAGCCAGTCGAAGCCGGGGGCGGCGGTACGACTCAGGAACAACGCCACGATCACGAACACCCCGGCCGCCGCTATCAGCTTCAGGATCGGTGCGATGGCGAACCCTTCGCCGCCCGCCAGCGCCACCACCACGGCCAGGATCACGATGCCGAGGATGTCATCGAGCACGGCGGCACCGATCACCGTCTGCCCATCCCGGGTGCGCAGGAACTTCAACTCCCCCAGCACGCTGGCCGTGATGCCGATGCTGGTGGCCGTCATCGCCGCACCGGCGAAGATCGCCGGCAGCAGTGGCACGGAGAAGAGGGCATGCAGGCCGAAGGTGCCCAGGGCGAAGGGAAGCACCACCCCGGTGAGCGCCACCGTGATCGCCTGCACCCCCACCGCCATCAGTTCATCGAGTTCGCTCTCCAGCCCGGTGAGGAAGAGCAGGGAGAAGAGGCCGATCTTGCCCACCGCCTGCAGGTTGCTGAAGCTGTGGTCATAGATCTCCTGCACCTGGTCGGGGCCCACGTGGGCCAGCGCGGCGATCGTGCCCTGGGCGAAGGCGTTGAGCTCGCTGGCCAGCTCCGGGGCCAGGATCAGATGAAGCCCGGACACGCCGACCAGCACACCCGCCACCAGTTCCCCGAGGATGGCCGGCAGGCGCAACCGCACCATCAGCTCGGCCAGGGCCCTGGCGGCGAACAGGATCACCACGAACCGGCCTGCCTGGACCAGTGTCTCGGCGGCTTCGAGCTGGTGGCCACCGGCCGCGAGCAGAAGGGCTGGAACGTCCATGGCAGGCCGGCTGGGGCGATGCTGGGAATCTTTTCACCCCTCTCCATCGATCGGGGCCGGGATCAGTGACTGAGGATCGTCGATGGAAAGGTTCAAGAGGCCATCAGGACGGCGCCGCCGCACTTCCCCCAGGCGACCCGGAGGCCCTCCCGTGGGCCGGCCGGCCATCTCCTGGGGTGTCGTGGCCGTCATCGCCCTGGTCCTGGCCGCCGCATCGATCGTGATCGTCAACCTGCAGCAGGCCGGCCATCACCCCCTCAAGATGCGCCGGGAACTGCGAAAGTTCTGAGCAGAACCGCTCATGAATCGCATCGGCGAGTGCTCTCCGTCGTGAGGCGATCGGGCTGTGATGGCCAGACTCTGGAGATCGCCGCTGCCGCTGGGATTGCCTCGCACCCGTTCGACATCACGCCCCCCCATCTGCCTGCCATGCCGCTTCCGGATCCCTTGTTGGGAGCCGGCGATCCGGACGTGTTCCGGATCGTCGGCTCCGGCGGCCGCTCCTCCGTGCTGCTCACCGCCGACCACGCCGGCCGTGCCATCCCCGGCCGCCTGGCCGGGCTTCAGCTCAACGAGACGGTGCTCGATACCCATGTGGCCTGGGATCTGGGGGTGGCAGGGCTGGGCGAGCGCCTGGCAGCCCGGCTGGATGCCTTTCTGATCCTGCACAACTACTCGCGGCTGGTGATCGACGTGAACCGTCCGCCCTGGGCGCCGGACTCGATCGTGAGCCTCAGCGAGCACACACGGATCCCTGCCAATGATTCGCTCTCCTTTGCCGAGCGTGAGCAACGGCGGAGCGCGCTCTTCGATCCCTACCACCACCGCATCGCCGCCGAGCTCGATGGGCGCTCCCTCCGCGGCCAGCCCACTGTGTTGGTGGCTCTGCACAGTTTCACGCCGGTGCATGCCGGCCAGGAGCGTCCCTGGCACGTGGGTGTGCTGCACGGCCGTGACGGGCGCCTGGCCCGGCGGCTGCTGCGGGAACTCAGGCGGGATCCTGGCCTGCAGGTGGGCGACAACGAGCCCTACGCCGTCAGTGATGCCAGCGACCACACGCTGGTGGTGCATGGCGAGCAACGGCGGATTCCCCACGTGGAGCTGGAGGTCCGCCAGGACCTGCTGGCCACGACGGCGGGGCAGCAGGAGTGGGCCGAGCGCCTCGCCGCCGTGCTGGAAACCTCACTGGCGGAGGCATTGCCGCCGCTGCGGGGCGGTCCGTCGTCCCTAGGCTGATTCATGGACTTACAGCACAACCCCGCCCCGATGCCGTCTGGTGCGGTCAAGATCCGCGTGGGGTTCGACCTGGAACTGCGCTGCCCGCAGCCGACACCGATGATCGTGACCCTCGGCGTGCATGCCAGCCGGGCGGCGGATCTGCTCGAGCCCGACACGCTGCAGACCACCCCCGAGGTGCCGCTGCGCTCCTACGTGGATTCCTTCGGCAACCACTGCCAGCGACTGGTGGCACCGGCCGGTGTGCTGCGGTTGCAGGCCACGGGGCTGGTGGCGGATTCGGGCCGGCCCGATCCGCTGCTGCCGCAGCTGCAGCAGCGGCCGGTGGACGACCTGGCGGACGAGGTGCTCCTGTTCCTGCTCAGCAGCCGCTACTGCGAGAGCGATCTGCTCACCGATCTGGCCTGGTCGTTGTTCGCGGAGACTCCCACCGGCTGGGGGCGGGTGCAGGCGATCTGTGATTTCGTACACCGCCATGTGCGCTTCGACTACAACCGCACCAGTCCCACCAAATCAGCCCTGACGACTTACCAGAGCCAGGAGGGTGTCTGCCGCGACTTCACCCATCTCGCCATCGCCTTCTGCCGCTGCATGAACATCCCGGCCCGCTACTGCACCGGTTACCTCAGCGACATCGGTGTGCCACCGCCCCACTCGGCCATGGACTTCGCAGCCTGGTTCGAGGCCTACCTCGATGATGGCTGGCACGTGTTCGACCCACGCAACAACAGCCCGCGGATCGGGCGGATCCTGATCGCCCGCGGCCGAGATGCCGCCGATGTGGCGCTCACCACCAGCTTCGGCCCCTCGACACTGGAATCCTTCCGGGTGTGGACCGCCTGAGCCGGCCCCACCACGGCGGGGCCTCAGGGCAGGGTGAAACCGGAGGTGTTCAGGTGCTTGAGATCGAGCATCACGATCGTGAGCCAACCGGTCAGCGCCAGACCGCCAACCACGGCCAACACAACCAGAACGCCTGCCAGCGCTGATTTCGCAGAGCTTTTATCGTTCGCCACAGCTGGATTCGATTGTTCAATGAAGTATGCCATGGCCAGGCTGCATGGGAGCGATCATCAGGCGCCGGTCCTAGTTCTGAGCCTGCAATCTGTTGCGCTTGCTCATTCTTCTGGGGCCGAAGTTCAATCCGCTGAAGGCTTATCTGTTGAAGATCTCTCGACTGATGATCAATTCACGAATGATCAATTCGCCATTGACCAATTCGCGAATGACCAATTCGCTGCCCCCTGATCTGCTGAAGGTGGCTGGGCTTGCGAGGCTTGGAGCATGACTCTGGCCCCCGCTCAACCCGTTGACGCCGTGGTGGTGGGCGCTGGCCTCTCGGGGCTGGTGGCGGCCCGCAGCCTGCAACGGGCGGGTCGATCGGTGCGCCTGATCGAGGCCGCCGCCACGGCGGGAGGGCGGATGGTGGGTGAGCGTCTGCAGCTGGCAGGGGAGAAGCCTGGGGCGGAGGGGCGCCAAGTCTGGATCGACCTCGGCGGCCAGTGGGTGGGCCCCACCCAGACCCGCTACCAGGACCTGCTGGATCGTCACGGCATCCGCCGCTTCGATTCCCCCCACAGCGGTGACACGGCCCTGGTGTTCGCCGGCAGCCGCTGCCGTTTCGCCGGCTTTTTCCAGGGATTCCCCGAGGGGCAGCCCCCAGCGGTTCCCAGCGCCGACTGGGACGACGCCATGGCGGCCCTGGAGCAGTTCCTGGAGCTGGTGGCCCAGCTGCCGCCAGGCCATCCCCACCACCATCCCGCCGCCGCCGAACTCGACCGCCTGAGCTTTCAGGACTGGATCGACGCCCACACCCACACCCCCTTTGCCGCCTGGTACTTCGCCTACTTCTGCCGGGCGGTGGGTTTTCTCGGTCCAGCGGAACCGGAGCAGGTGTCGTTGCTGCATGTGCTCTGGGGCCAGCGCACCGCCTCCCAGGGCGAGCATCCTGAGGAGTTCCTGCTCCATGGCGGTGCCGGTCAGCTGCCGGCCCTGCTGGCCGCCGAGCTGGCAGACGGAGTGCTGCGGCTGGGTGAGCCGGTGCGGGCGATCGAGCAGGCGCTGCCCGGGGCCGAGCACTCGGTGCAGGTGCACACCGATCAGGCCAGCTACCCCTGCCGGGCCGTGATCGTGGCGATGCCGCCGGCGCAGGTGGGCCATCTGCGCTTCTCACCAGCGCTGCCCGCCGACCGCCAGCAGCTCAACGACGAGATGGCCATGGGCGCCTGCGCCAAGGTGCTGGTGGTGTACGCCAGCCCCTGGTGGCGGCAGCAGGGGCTCTCGGGGATCGCCATCGGCGATCGGTCCACCGTGGAGCTCTGCGCCGACAGCTCCGATCCCGAGAACGGCTGCGGTGTGCTGGCCGCCTTCGTGGTGGGGCACCGCTACCGCCGCTGGTCTGCCCTGGGTGACGCCGGGCGCCGGCAGGCGCTGCTGGCGGATCTGGCCGCCTATCTGGGGCCCCAGGCCCTCACCCCCCTGGCCTACGTGGAGAAGGACTGGCCGTCGGTGCCATTCGTGGGTGGCGCCTATGCCGGCTGGATGCCGCCGGGCCTGTGGACCCGCTGCGGTGAGGCTTTGCGCCGGCCCCACGGCCTGGTGTTCTGGGCCGGCACCGAGGTGGCCGAGCGCTGGCCCGGCTTCTTCGAGGGGGCGGTGCGTAGCGGTGAGGAAGCGGCGGCGGCGCTGGTGCAACAGCTTGGCTGAATCCAGATCCCCACAGCTGCGCGAGCGCGATCCCCGAGAGCTGGGCTGGCGGCTCTGGAGCCTGCACGCCCTGCGCACGGCCCTCGCGGTAGGTGTGTCGATGGGCCTGGCCAGCGGCCTCGGCCTGTCGGTTCCCTACTGGGCACCGATCACCACGATCATCGTCACCCAGTCGACCCTGGTCGACTCCTGGCTGATCTCACGCCGCCGGCTGCAGGGCACAGCCCTGGGTGTGGTGCTCGGCGCCGCTCAGGTGCAGTGGCTGCCCGCCGGGCTCCCGGCCTACGTGGCCGCCATCCTGCTGCTGGGGCTGGTCTGTGGCCTTTTGCGCCTGCACCAGAGTGCCTACCGCTTCGGGGGCATCGCCCTCACCATCGTCAGCCTCGTGCCCCACACCTCCCCGGTCTGGGGCCTGGCCTGGTACCGCTTCGTCGATGTCAGCCTTGGCATCCTGGTGAGCCTGGCCATCACCCTGGTCTGGCCGGAGCGCCTCAGCTGATGGCTGTCCTTCAGCACCGCCACGAGCTGATCCCCAGGGCGGAGAACCCTGAGCGGGAGCAGGCTCTGATGGAGGCCTCGAGGACGTTCCGCGCCTCCTTCCAGCAGCTCCTCCAGCGCCGCATCGGCGAAGTCCTCGGCGAGGAGTCCCTGGCAGCTCGGGAGCTGAAGCGGCGCTGGCCCGATCTGCGCCGGCAGCTCGATGCCTGCCCCCGGATCCAGGCGGCCCATCAGCGGCGCGCCGCCCTGCAGGACCAGCTCTGGGCCACGGTCATGGCAGCGATCGCGGGCGACCGCCAGCGCCTAGAGGCGGTGGCCGACCGCCAGCGCCAGAGACCGGGAAGCCTGCAGCTGACGCCCGATCTGGCCATCCCCTCCCACCAGCTCAAGGCCGACATCCACCGCATGCCCGGGGGCTACCTCAACGAACCGGAGGAAGACGGTGTCGTCACCGGTGCCCTCTACGACCATGGCGTGTTCCTCTACGGCCAGGGCTGGTTCGGTCCTCTCAACGATGCCACTGGCAGGACCGTGATCGAGCAGGTGCTGGCCCGCCATCACGCCGGTCTGCGGCCGCGGCGGATCCTCGACCTGGGCTGCGGAGCAGGCCACAGCACCCTGCCCTATGCGGTGGCCTTCCCCGAGGCCGAGGTGTGGGGGATCGATCTGGGGGCCTCTCTGCTGCGCTACGCCAGTGCGCGGGCGCGGCTGCTCCATCACGCGGTTCATTTCGCCCAGCAGGATGCCGAACGCACCGGCTTCGGGGATCGCAGCTTCGATCTGATCGTGAGCCACATCCTGCTGCACGAGATCCCGGCGGTCGCCAGGCGGCGCCTGTTCGCTGAAGGCCATCGCCTGCTCAGGCCGGATGGGCTGATGGTGCACCTCGACAGCGCCCGCTTCCTTCGCCCCTCCACACCGGCCGCCCGTTACTTCCGCGACACGGAGGTCTGGGTGAACTCGGAGCCCTATCTGGCCTCCTCCCCTGATCACGCCTTCTTGTCCTATGCCCTCGAGGCCGGCTTCGCCCCGGATCGCTTCCAGGTTCATGAGCTGCCGGGCCACACCGCCGGGGCCGGCGGCACACCCCAATGGTTGGCCTTCTGCGCCCGGAAGGGCTGAGCCCGCCGACAGGTCGGGCCGCGCTGTGCACAACACTCCAGACGCCGATACGCTGACTGACCCTCCACAGCACAGGTGCCATGGCCCCCAGGGTCTCCCTAGCAGCCCGCAGCAGGCGAGTGAGCCGGGAAGACGCGCTGGAGCAGCTCGATCTGGCGACCCTGGCGCAGGCCTACCGCTCAGGCCATCCGGTGTATCTGGGCCGGGGAGACTTCTGGACCTGGGAGCAGGACGGCATCCCTGGCTGGCTGGTTCCGCGCTTCGATGATCTCGGTTTTCTGCCCTGAGGCTCCCGGGTGCCTGCACCTAGCCTCGGCTCACGCCGAGGTTCAAGGACGTCCCCATGGAACTGACCATGTACACGGCCACCGTGCCGCCCCTGCGCCGGACGCTCACCAACCTGATCGCGGTACTGGGCAAGGGCCTGGCCCACGCCGAGGCCCAGGGGTTCGATCCCGCCGTGCTGGTGACCAGCCGCCTCTATCCCGACATGTTCCCTCTGGCACGCCAGGTGCAGATCGCCTCCGACCTGGCCCGCCGCGGCGTGGCGCGTCTGGCCGGTCTGGAGGCGCCGCCGCTGGCGGACAGCGAAACCAGCTTTCCCGAGCTGATCGATCGCCTGCAGCGCTCGATCGACTATCTCGATGGCTTCAGCGCCGATCAGATCGACGGCAGTGAAGAACGGGAGATCACCGTTCCGATCGGCCGCGGCGAGACGATCACCATGGCGGGGTGGCCTTTCCTCTCGATGTTCGTGCTGCCCAACGTCTATTTCCACGCCACCACCACCTACGCGATCCTGCGCCATAACGGCGTGGTGCTGGGCAAGCGCGATTTCCTCGGTGAGTCCTGAGCTCACGGCCATGAATGCCCAGCGGTGATCCGGCCAGCCCCACCCAGGTCATCACCACCCAGGCCAGTGTAGCCATCGCCCTGGGGGCCAACCTCGGTGACCCGATCGCCACCCTTACGGCTGTGCGCCCCCTGCTGATCCGTGAGCTTCACAGCTGGGCGGCGTGGGCTGCCGCCGACCTGGTGCTGGGGTGGTCGCCCCTGTTCCGTACGGCGCCGGTTGGGGGGCCGCCTGGGCAGCCGCCCTTCGTCAATGGGGCCCTTCTCGTGGCGCGCGCCTGCGGTGGCCGCGAGCCCTGGCCGGATCCGCTGGCCCTGCTGGAGCGCTTGCAGGGGCTGGAGGAGCGCTTCGGTCGCCAGCGCCTGGAGCCCTGGGGTCCCCGCAGCCTCGATCTCGACCTCCTCTGGTGCGGTGATGCTCGCTGCAGCAGTCCCCAGCTGGAGCTTCCCCACCCGCGCCTGCGCCAGCGCGCCTTTGTGGTGGCCCCTCTGGCGGCGATCGCGGGGCCGCTGGTGCTCCCCGGTGGCCACGAAACCGCCGCTGCCCTGCTGGCTGAGCTGCTGAGCTGCCCCGGCGCCGAGCCCCCGCCGCTGCCGCTGCCTGCGCAGGAGGGCTGGCCTGAAGAGGCCTGAACCGCAGGGGCCGCGGCCGGCGGTCACACTGGTGGGCCTGCTCCAGCCCTGTTCATGGCTCCCCTGCCGCCGCCCGAGCCCTCCACCCACCTGGAAACCACGGCGGTGCTCGAGGCCCGCAAGATCCGCTTCGAGCTCAACCGGGTGCTGCTGCCGATGGGAGTGGAGGCCACCTACGGGATCATTCGTCATCCCGGCGCCTCGCTGGCGGTGCCGGTGCTGGCCGACGGGAGCGTGGTGCTGCTGCGCCAATACCGGTTCGCTGTGGAGCGGCGCATCCTTGAATTCCCCGCCGGCACCCTCGAGGACGGTGAGGACCCCCTGGAGTCGATGCAGCGGGAGCTGGGGGAGGAGGCGGGCTACAGCGCCAGCCGCTGGGATTCCCTCGGTCTGATGCTGCCCTGCCCCGGCTATTCCGATGAGGTGATCCACCTCTTCCTGGCCCGGGATCTCACCCCCCTCAGCGACCGTCCCGCGGGTGACGACGACGAGGATCTGGACGTGCTGCTGCTGGCGCCCGCCGCCCTCGATGCCGCACTGGCCAGCGGCGATGAGGCCCTCGACGGCAAGAGCGTCACGGCCTGGTTCCGGGCCCGTCAGCTGCTGGGCCTCGGATGAGCCCGCCGCGCTGGTTGTTCTGGCACCGCCGCGATCTGCGCCTGGCCGACAATCTGGGACTGGCCGCCGCTGCCCGCGCCACTGCTGCCGTCAGCGGCGTGTTCGTCTTTGATCCGGCTCTGCTGGACGCCCCCGATCTCTCCCCGGCCCGGCTCTGGTTCCTGAGCGAGAGCCTGCGGGAGCTGCAGGAGCGCTGGCGGCAGGCCGGCTCCCGGCTGTTGCTGCTGCGGGGTGATCCGGCCGTGGTGCTGCCGCAGCTGGCTCAGGCCAGCGGCGCTGAGGTGGTGGCCTGGAACCGCGATGTGGAGCCCTGTGGCCGTGCCCGTGATCGCCGGGTGGCTGAGGCCCTGCGCGCCGGCGGCTGCAAGCTTCTCGCCGACTGGGACCAGCTGCTGGTGCCCCCCGATGCCCTGGCCACCGGCGCCGGCGATCCCTACCGGGTCTATGGCCCCTACCTGCGCTCCTGGCGCCGGCGGATCGAGCTGGCCGGCGCTGAAGCCTGCGCGCCCGTGGCCGCACCGGCGGGTCTGATCGATCTCGACCCAGCCGCCCTTCCCGCCGAGGGCCGTCGGCTCTGGGATCAGCTGAGCTGGCTCAAGGCCGTGCCCTGCCCTGGCGATGGCCTTCCCGGTGCCGCCTTCACCGGCGCGGATCTCTGCCCCTGCCGTCCCGGTGAGGTCGCCGCCGCCGCCCAGCTGGCCGCCTTCGCCGATGGGCCCCTGCTGGGCTATGAACCGGGGCGAAATCTGCCGGCGGAGCCGGGCACCTCAGGCCTGAGCGCGGCGCTCTGCTTCGGCACGCTCAGCCCCCGCCAGGCCTGGGCCGCCGCCCAGGAGCAGCGCCCCCGGGCCCGCAGCGAGGAGGAGCACCAGGCGATCACGGTCTGGGAGCAGGAACTGGCCTGGCGCGAGTTCTATCAGCAGGCTCTGTTCCATTTCCCCGCTCTGGCGGATGGGCCCTATCGCCCCCAGTGGCGCCACTTCCCCTGGGAGAACGACGAGGGCCGCTTCGCCGCCTGGTGCGACGGCCTCACCGGCGTGCCGATCGTGGATGCCGCCATGCGCCAGCTGCAGGAGTCGGGCTGGATGCACAACCGCTGCCGCATGATCGTGGCCTCTTTCCTGGTGAAGGATCTGATCGTGGACTGGCGCTGGGGTGAACGCCAGTTCATGCGCCTGTTGGTGGACGGTGATCTGGCGGCCAACAACGGCGGCTGGCAGTGGAGTGCCAGCAGCGGCATGGACCCCAAGCCGCTGCGGATCTTCAACCCCTACACCCAGGCGGCCCGCTTCGATCCCGAGGCCACCTACATCCGCCGCTGGTTGCCCGAACTCGCGCGGGTGGCCACAGCTGATTTGATCCGTGGCGAAATCGCCCCCCTGGAGCGCCGGGGGTACCCGGGCCCGATCGTGAACCACAAGACGCAGCAGGCCCGCTTCAAGACCATCCACGCGGCCTCGGTGGCCTCCGCGCCGATGGCTTAAGGGTGGCGTCTCAGGAGGCCAGGCTGAGGGGTTGAGCCACCAGCTGGCGCAGCACGGCCGTCACGGTGGCCTGCTGGGCGGCGCTCAGTTCCGGGAAGATCGGCAGGCTCAGCACC
The DNA here is from genome assembly GCA_030373145.1 of Cyanobium sp. CZS48M. GTDB lineage: Bacteria > Cyanobacteriota > Cyanobacteriia > PCC-6307 > Cyanobiaceae > Regnicoccus_A. The sequence continues at coordinate 36,343 of JAUCZK010000008.1, forward strand.
TCGGCGGTGAGCCGCTCGGTGATCGGCAGGCTGCCGGGCCCGTAGCCCAGCTGGGCGTAGGCCGGCTGGCGGTGGATCGGAATCGGGTAATAGATGATCGTGTTGACGCCGGCTTCGGCCAGGGTCTGCTTCAGCCAGTCGCGGCAGCAGCTCTCCGGCAGGCCATAGGTGGCGCTGTCGCTGGAGGGCTGGCAACCGCCGCCGCAGCCCGCCTGGGCCGATGGGCAGCGGGGAATGCGCACCACGAACTGGTTCCAGCTGTGGCCGCCGGGGCCCGCCGCCGGCAGCACCAGCCCCTGCAGATCAGCCAGCTCGCTGCGGTAGGTGCTCGCCAGCTGCTGCCGCCGCTCCACCCAGCCGGGCAGGTGGGGCAGTTTCACGGAGAGCACCGCCGCCTGCATGGCGTCGAGGCGGCTGTTGTATCCCAGCGATGTGTGCAGGTAACGGCGCGGCATGCCGTGCACCGCCAGCTCACGGATGCGGGCGGCCAGCTGCGGATCCCGGCAGGTGACCGCACCGCCGTCGCCGGCAGCGCCGAGGTTCTTGGTGGGGAAGAAGCTGAAGCAGCCCGCATCGCCCCAGCCGCCCACCGGCCGGCCGGCCCAGCTGGCGCCGGTGGCCTGGGCGCAGTCCTCGATCACCAGCAGCTGGTGGGCGGCGGCGATCTGCCCCAGCCGCTCCATGTCCACCGGCCGTCCGAACAGGTGCACCGGCATCACCGCCTTCGTGGCGGGGGTGAGTGCCGCCTCGATGCGCTCGAGATCGATCAGGTAGGTGGACTCCTCCACATCCACAAACACCGGCGTGGCGCCCACGGCGCTGATCGCTTCGGCGGTGGCGAAGAAGCTGAAGGAGCTGGTGATCACCTCATCGCCCTCGCCGATGCCCAGACCCCTCAGGGCCAGCACCAGGGCGTCGGTGCCGCTGTTGCAGCCGATGGCGTGGGGAACGCCCACGGCCTCGGCGAACTGTTGCTCGAAGCGGGCAATCGTGGCGCCCCCGATGTATTGCCCGCTGCGCAACACCTGCAGAACGGCGTCTTCGAGGGCCTCACCCAGTTGATGAAGCTGCTCGGTGAGATCGAAGGGGGGCACCTGCATGGGAGCAACCTTAAGCCCCTTCAAGGGTCAGGCCCAGGTCGGCTCCAGCCCCGGGTGCCACTTGATGTTGCAACCGATTGCAGGCTTTTGCTCCCGCTCCAGCGGCTGCCCCGCCAGCAGTGAATCAAGGGCCGATCTCAGGTCGGCGCCATCGGGCGGTTGGCTGTTGCCCGGGCGGCTGTCATCGAGCTGGCCGCGGTACACCAGCCGCTGGTTGGCATCGAACAGAAACAGATCCGGAGTGCAGGCCGCCTTGAACGCCTGGGCCGCGCTCTGCTCCGGATCCAGCAGGTAGGGGAAGTTCCAGCCGCAGCGGCGGCGCTGCTCCGCCAGCTGCTGCGGCCCGTCCTGGGGGTGGGTGATCAGGCTGTTGCTGGCGATCGCCAGGATCGTGATCCGGTCGCTGTAGTCGCGATCGATCCGGCTCAGCTCCGCCTCGATGTGTTTCACAAAGGGGCAGTGGGCGCAGAGGAACAGCACCAGCAGGGGCCGCGGCGGCAGTCCGCTGCTGCTCACCAGCTCCCCATCGGTGCTCTCCAGCGCGAAACCGGGCAAAGGATGCTCCAGCGGCAGCATCGTCGAGGGAGTCAGGGCCATGGATCGACCGTTGCTGCGCTGAACACTGAAGTGATTGTGGCGTCCACGGCCGCGGTGGGACCGGGGCAGGATCCCCCCACCCGCATCCAGCCCTTGGCCCGGCCCCCCCACCGTCTGGCATCCCTCCTGCTGGCGCTGGCTGCCCTGGCGACGTTGACTGCCGTGGCCGCCTGCGTGCCCGCTGCCCGCCGCCCCACCTGGCGCCTCTTTCCCCTGCAGCGGCAGCAGCCCCACGACGGCCTGGCGGTGGTCAACCAGCCCGATGGCTATGGGCTGCACATCTGGCTCGAAACCGACACCCGCCGTCAGGGTGTCTGCCAGCCCCGCTGGCTGCCGGATGCGGCGCGACTGTTCAACGGCAACGGCAGTCACCCGTTCAGCTCCGGCCTGGCCAGCCGCGAGGAGTTCTTCGCCGCCGTGGCCCGCCGTGACGTGCGCAGCGCCTTGCGCAGGGAACTGGAAGCCCTCTGCCTCAGCCGCGCTCCGCGCAGCAGCTGGGAGTGGATCGAGCCACCCCGCAATCCATCCCAGGTGAAGGTGGAGAAACTGCCGATGCTCGAAGAGAAGGATCTGCTCACCGATCCCGAAACGATCCGTGAGCAGGAGGACCAGCCCTAGGGAGGTTCAGAGCAGGGCCAGGCTGCCGGCGTAGCCCTCCGGCAGGTGCAGATCGTGCAACTCCAGGCCTGGTGGTGGTGGGGCGCCGGCTGCGGCCAGGCCGAGTCCCGTCGCTTTCAGGCCCGCCTCCAGGCGGCACCAGTGCTGCAGGAAGCCGCCGAGCTGCTGCTCCGCCGGCAGCGCCTCGAGGGCCTCAAGGCAGCCGCTTGGCAGGTGGCGCCTGGCGATCGGCCGCCAGTTCAGCCCCGGCCGCTGCCGCTCCACATCCACCCCTACCAGCCGCTCGGGGTGGAGGGCCAGCAGCACCAGCTCGCCCGAATGGGCCAGGTTGAACTGCAATGTGCTCTGGCCTCTCAGCCCCTCCAGGGCCGGCTTGCCCTGGGGCCCGAGGCGGAAGCCCAGGGCGGCGGGCTCCAGCCCCAGCGCCAGCCCCAGCTGCTGCCGCAGCAGGCCCCGGCCCAGCAGAAAACGGTCCTGGTCGTCGCGCTGACGCAGGCGTTGCAGCTGCTGATGCTCGTCGCCCGAGAGCAGCGCCAATAACTCCTGTCGCCGCTGGGGGGTGAGCCAGCCCCGCCCCGCCAGCCAGACCGTGGCCGGCAGCCCGGGGTGGTCCAGCCGGCGTGGCGAGGCCTGGGCGGGGTCGCCGGGGGCGGTGGGGTCGCGGAGGGCGGTGGGTTGGCTGGGATTGATCACGAGAACGTGTCTGTCCCGGCGCGATCCGGCCGCAACCTGGGCCCGGCCAGCTTCCAGTAGCGGCTGAAGCGACGCAGATCCACCGGTTGCGGCAGCACCACGAAGGGTTCGGGCTCCAGCACCTGCAGGGGCAGGGCGGCGGCCACGCCGGCGGCGATCTCTCCCAGCTGCGGGTCCACCCAGGCGCTGGTCACCACCCCATCGGCCCGGTGACGGGCGGCGAAGGCCAGCACCTCCTCGGCCCCATCGCCCTGGCGGATCGTGACCGGCAGCTCCAGCAGGCACTCGTAGAGGAAGACGATCCGCTGGAGACTGATCGGCCCGGCGTCGCCCGCCAGCAGCCCCGGCTCGAAGACGAACAGGGCCGGCCGTCCCGGATGGGCCTGCAGGGCGGGATTGGCCGGGCCCAGGGCCTCGGCGTGGATCCAGAGCACCGGGCGCTCCATGCTCAGTTCGCCTCGCCCTGGGGCGTGGGGAACAACTGGGCCTGCAGGGCCTCGTAGCTGGCCTCGAAGGGACAGGCCGCCGCGGCCGGACAGCCCGGGCAATGGCGCCCCGCGCCGAAGCGCTCCAGGTTGGCGCGGTTGAAGACGTAGGGCTTGGCGCTGAAGCTGCTGGCCACCCACTGCCAGCTGAGGTTGTTGCTGGCGGGATCGCCATCGAGCAGGTGGCGCAGGAACCAGCGGGCCCCCGCCTGCCAGCGCACCCGGCGCCAGTGCACCACGTAGGCGGCCAGCCACATCCGGGCGTGGTTGTGCAGCCAGCCGCGCTCGACCAGCTCGCGTGCGAAGGCATCGATGCAGGCCAGGCCCGTGCGGCCCTCGTCGATGTCGCCGGGCAACCCGGGCGCATAGGCCGCCTCGGGGTGGCCGGTCTTGAGTGGCTCCAGGTTCTCCCAGAGGCCATCGCCCAGCCGGAGCCAGAGCCGCTGCCAGTAGTCGCGCCAGGCCAGCTCCTGCAGCAGCTTCTCGCTCACGGGCTCCGGCCCTGCGGTCATGCGTTGCTGCACCAGATCACGCACCTGCGCCAGGCTCACCACCCCATGGCGGATGTAGGGGGAGAGGCCGCTCACGGCACCATCGAGGTGGTTGCGGCTGGCGGCGTAGCGCACCGGATCGAGGGCCTCCAGGGCTGCCAGAGCCGGCTTCGAGCCCCCCCGGATCGGGCTGGCGCCACCGCTGGCCTCGGGGAACCGAGCCGCCAGCTCCTGCACCAGGGCCTCGCGGCCTGGGAACCGGCGCGGCAGATCGCCGCTGTCTGCGGGCCAGCCCAGGGGCACGCCGGCGAGGCCCGCGGCGCTGGGCTGATCGGGGGCCGTCGGATCTGGCAGGGGAGCGGGTGCTGTCATCGGCTGATGCGGGATGGGCTGGCTCGGGGCTGCCGGAAGCGGTGGAGGAGAATCCCCCCACTGTCCCCTGGCCGGTCCTCGGCATCTCCCCCATGCTCCTCGATCTGCGCGGCAAGAAGGCCCTTGTCACGGGCATCGCCAACAACCGCTCGATCGCCTGGGGCATCGCCCAGCAGCTGGTGGCTGCCGGCTGCGAGCTGGGGGTCACCTACCTGCCGGATGAGAAGGGCCGCTTTGAGGGCAAGGTGCGCGAGCTCACGGCGCCGCTGAACCCCAGCCTGTTCGAGCCGCTGAACGTGCAGGACCCGGCCCAGATCGAGGCGGTGTTCGAGCAGGTGAAGCAGCAGTGGGGCTCGATTGATGTGCTCGTGCACTGCCTGGCCTTTGCCGGCAAGGAGGAGCTGATCGGCAACTACTCCGACATCAGCCCCGAGGGCTTCGCCCGCGCCCTGGAGGTGAGCGCCTATTCCCTGGCGCCCCTCTGCCGCCACGCCAAGCCCCTGTTCAGTGAGGGGGCCAGCGTGATCACCCTCAGCTACCTGGGCGCCGAGCGGGCGATCCCCAACTACAACGTGATGGGCGTGGCCAAGGCGGCCCTGGAGGCCTCGGTGCGCTATCTGGCGGCCGAGCTGGGCCCCGAGAAGCAGGTGCGTGTCAATGCCATCAGCGCCGGCCCGATCCGCACCCTGGCCAGCTCCGCCATCGGCGGCATCCTCGACATGATCCACAACGTCGAGGAGAAGGCGCCGCTCAAGCGCACCGTGACCCAGGACGAAGTGGGCACCACCGCCGCCTTCCTGGCCAGCCCCCTGGCCTCCGGCATCACTGGCCAGGTGATCTACGTGGATGCCGGCTATTGCATCACGGGGATGTGAGCAGCGTCTCCGAGCGCATCGGCATCACCGAACCCATCCAGTCGATGGTGGTGGTGTGCAGGTTGTAGAAGGCGGCCTCCACCTGCAGGCGGCCGCCGCGCATCAGGTCGGTGAGCAGCACGCTGGAATCGACCAGGTTGCGGGCGGCGTTGAGGGTGTGGTGGCGGGAGGCCTGGTCCAGATCGTGGTGGCCGCCGAGGTTGATCAGCTCCATGCGCAACTGCCCCACCAGCTGGGCCAGGCTCGGGGTGAGGGTGAGCGCCGGATTCAGGGCCGCCTCCACGGCGCCGCAGCGTTCATGGCCCAGCACCACGATCACGGGCACGCCCAGGTGGGCCACGGCGTACTCCAGCGAGGCGATCGCCGCGGTGGTGGAGAGGGTGCCGGCGTTGCGCACCACGAACAGGTCGCCGAAGCCCGTGTCGAAGAGCAGCTCCACCGGCACCCGCGAGTCGGCGCAGCCCAGCACCGCCGCGGTGGGGTGCTGGCCGTATTCCACCTCGAGCATGCGCTCGCGGCTGCTGTGGGGATGGAGCGATTCTCCCTCCAGGAAGCGCTGGTGGCCCGCTCGCAGCTCGGCGAGCACCGCCTGGGGACAGTTGTTCAAGCAGCGGCCGGATCGGTACTGGCGATTGTGGACCGATTCCGGTCTTTGGCTTCGGCATGATTGGTACACTCCCGCCCCATTGCCCTGTGTCCTCCCTTCCGGCCCTCGATCACGGCAGCCCCGGCGGCCGCAGCGGCACTGTCCACCGCGCCACCGGTGAAACCGATGTGCGCGTGCGCCTGGGCCTCGATGGCCGCGGCCGCTGCCGGGTGAACACCGGTGTGCCCTTCCTCGATCACATGCTCCACCAGCTCGCCAGCCACGGCCTGCTCGACCTGGAGATCAGCGCCGAGGGTGATACCCACATCGACGACCACCACACCAACGAGGACGTGGGCATCGCCGTGGGTCAGGCCCTGGCCCAGGCCCTGGGCAGCCGCAAGGGCATCCAGCGCTTCGGCCATTTCACCGCGCCCCTGGATGAGGCGCTGGTGCAGGTGGTGCTGGATTGTTCCGGCCGCCCCCACCTCAGCTATGGCCTGGTGATCCCGGGCCAGCGCATCGGCACTTACGACACCGAACTGGTGCGCGAGTTCTTCGTGGCGGTGGTCAACAACTCCGGGCTCACCCTGCACATCCGCCAGCTCGACGGCCTCAATTCGCACCACATCGTTGAGGCCTGCTTCAAGGCCTTTGGCCGGGCCCTGCGCCAGGCGGTGGAGCTGGATCCGCGCCGCTCCGGTGAGGTGCCCAGCAGCAAGGGTGTGCTCGAGCGGGCGGGCGCCCTGGGCTGAGCCCACGGTCTGCGCAACCGCCCGATCGCATCGTCACACTCCGTTACGTGATGATGGGTGACTACTAGCGAGAAAGAGCGATGACCATTGCCCCCAGTCGACCCGAACCCAGCGAGGCCGCTGCCCTGTACGACCGTGCCGACTGGGCCAGTGCCTTCCGCAATGTGGGCAGCGAACTCAGCTCCGTGCCCCTGACCGCCGCCAGCGGCACCATCCCCACCGAGCTGAGCGGCAGCCTCTACCGCAATGGCCCCGGGCGGCTGGAGCGCGGCGGCCGCTGGGTGCACCACCCCTTTGATGGCGACGGCATGATCACCGCCGTGCGCTTCGAGGCTGGCGCCGCCCAGCTCAGCAATCGCTTCGTGCGCACGGAGGGCTGGCTGGCGGAGGAGGCGGCCGACAAGGTGCTCTATCGCGGTGTCTTCGGCAGCCAGAAGCCCGGCGGCCCGCTCGCCAACGCCTTCGACCTGCGCCTCAAGAACATCGCCAACACCCATGTGGTGCGTCTGGGCGAGAAGCTGCTGGCCCTGTGGGAGGCCAGCTCCCCCCACAGCCTCGATCCCACCAGCCTCGAAACCGAAGGGCTGGAGCTACTCGGCGGCGTGCTCGCGGAGGGTGAGGCCTTCAGCGCTCACCCCCGCTTTGATCCCGGCCACCACGGCCAGCAGCGCATGGTCACCTTCGGCGTCAAGGCCGGTCCGCGCAGCACCATCCGCCTGATGGAGTTCGACGCCAGCCCCGGTGCCGCCGCCGGAACGCTGGTGGCGGACCAGAAGCGCAGCTTCAACGGCTTCGCCTTCCTGCATGATTTCGCCATCACCGCCAACTGGGCGGTGTTCCTGCAGAACGCCATGGGCTTCAACCCGCTCGGCTTCGTGCTCGGCTGGAAGGGAGCCGCCCAGTGCCTTAACTCCAAGCCCGGCGAGCGGGGCCAGTTCTGGTTGATCCCCCGCTCGGGCGATGGCGAGCCGCTGCAGGTCAGCGCCCCTGAGGGTTTCGTCTTCCACCACCTCAATGCCTTCGAGGATCCCAGTGCCGGCACGGCCGGCCAGGTGGTGGTGGATTCGATCTTCTACGACGATTTCCCCACCATCGGCCCCGGCGTCGATTTCCGCGCCGTCGATTTCGAGAGCCTGCCGATCGGTCAGCTCAAGCGCTGCCGCATCGACCTGGCCAGCGGTGAGGTGAGCACGGAGCTGCTGGAGGAGCGCTGCTGCGAGTTCGCCATGGTCAACCCCCAGCGGGTGGGCCTTGAGGCTCGCTACGCCTGGATGGCGGTCACCGAGCAGGAGCGTGGCAATGCCCCGCTGCAGGCGATCGAGAAGCTGGATCTGATCAGCGGTGAACGCCGCCTCTGGAGCGCGGCCCCCCGCGGTTTCGTCAGTGAGCCCGTGATGGTGCCGCGCCCGCGGCCGGCGGCTGATCAAGCCGGCGGAGCTGAACCCTGCGCCGAAGACGACGGCTGGATCCTCTGCGTGGTCTGGAACGGGGCCCGCTGCGCCAGCGACCTGGTGATCCTCAACGCCGCTGACCTCAGCGAGCAGGCAGTGCTGCCGATGCCCCTGGCCCTGCCCCACGGCCTGCACGGCAGCTGGGCGGCCGAATCATGAGAACCGCCAATGGTCGCCCCCTCAGGCGTTTGGCGCTCCTGCTGGGCGCCCAGCTGCTGGCCTGGCTGCTGCTGCTCGGCCATCCCGGCGCTGCCCAGGCGTCGTTGCTGCATTTCTCCGGAGAGCCTCCGGCGGATCTCGGCCTGCTCGATGGACGGCTCAGGCCCTGCCCCAGCCCGGCCCACTGCGCGCGCCAGGACTGGACTCTGGCCGATCCCCAGGCGGCACTTCAGCAGCTGGCGCTGCAGCTGCAGGCCACCCCAGCGGTGCAGGTCGAAACCAGGCTGGACTCCCCGCAGCTCAGCTATCTGCATGCCACCGCTGAAAGCCAGCTGTTCGGCTTTGTCGATGATCTGGAGCTGGCGCTGGATCCCTCCGGCACCAGCCTTCAGGCGCGCTCGGAATCCCGCCTGGGCGATTCCGATCTGGGCGTGAACGCCCGCCGGCTCGAGCAATTGCGCCTCAGCCTCGACCCGGCGTCCTGAGCCTCAGCCCCGCTGGTGACGGCTGAGGGTGGCGGCGGAGAACACGTGGCCCCGCTCCAGGGCGATGGCGGCCACGGCGTTGGCGTCGGCGGCGGCTTCTACCCGCTGGCGCAGGGCGGCATCGCCCTCCACTTCGATCAGGAAGGCACTCAGTTGAGCTTTGGACATCGGTGCTGCCTGGGACGGTGCTGACCTCTCCTTGCTACTCCGGCGGCGGCGGTGGCGCCACGGGACGGCTGTTCTCTGGGGCGGTGGCGGATGGTTGCCTGGGGGGGGCGGGGGCTGTCGGTGGCGGCGGCGGCACGGTCAATGCGCCGTTCTCCGGCTCGGGGTTAGGTTCCGCCTCCGGGCCCACCACTTCCACTGCCGAGCGCTCCACCAGCAGGCGGAAGCGGATCTCCTGGCGTTCGTTGATCAGCTTCTGCACCTCCGCCACCTGCTTCGGGCTGGGCACATCCGGACGGCTGGCCCGCACCACCACCCGGATCAGGGGCGGATTCTGGCTCCAGTCAATGGTCATCCCATCGAGCTGGGCTTCCTGGCCCAGGGTGACGGTCTCGCGCACCAGCAGGGTCTGGATCGTGGCCTGCAACTGCCGTTGCAGCGCCTGCTGCCGGCTCAGGCGCACCAGATCCAGGAAGCTGCTGGTGAGCGGAATCACCAGCACGGCCGTCAGGGCCAGGCTGATCAGACTGAGCCGGCTGCGGCGCATGTGGTGGCGCAGCCCCGGTCCGGATTTGGCCAGCACCACCAGGCAACCACTGAGGATGCCCAGCAGGTTGGTGAGGTAAAGCAGGCCGGCCCCCAGGGCCAGGCTCCACTGGTTGGCGGAGAGCAGCAGGCCCATCACACACACCGGTGGCACCAGGGCCACGGCGATGGCCGTGCCCGCCAGCGACGACACCGCCTCGCTGCGCACCTTGGCGTAAGCGGCGATGCCACCGGCCACCAGGGCGATGCCCAGATCCAGCAGGTTCGGTGAGGTGCGCGAGAGCACCTCGTTGCCGAAATCAGGCAACCCGGCGACTTTGCCCAGCAGGAACGAAAGGCTGACGGTGATCAGCGCCCCCACGAACAGGGTCACCAGCCCCTGGATCACCTGGGGTAGGCGACCCCGCAGGATGCCGAAGGCGGTGGCCCGCAGTGGAGTGATCCAGGGGGCGATGATCATGGCTCCGATCACCACCGCAGCACTGTTGGCCAGCAAACCGAGGGTGGCGATCAGGGTGGAGCCAAGCGTGAGCACCATGAACACCTGATCCAGCCGGGCGTCCTGCTGAAACTCAGTGAGCAGCCGCCGCATGCGCTGACGTGGCACGGGGCGCTCTTGCGCTCGTCGGGAGCTCAGACCCTTGGGGAGAAGCGGGGTGATGGCCTTGAGCCGATCAGAATTGGCAACCTTAGGCTGATTGTCCAGGCAGAATTGTTGGTTCAGCGGCGAGGCTGGAGCTCTCCTCTTCGTCGGCGTCCTGTGCAAGCGATGCTTCCTCAGCTGATCCTGGCTGTTCCCTGGTGGCAGGCCCCAGGGGTGGTGAAACTGATGGCGGCCCTAGTGGGCCTGGTGCTGATCGTCCTGGCTGTGCGCCTGGCCCAGCACTACATCACGCGCAACCTCAAGGATTCAGACAGCCGCTACTACGGCCGCAAGCTGATCACCTTCGGGGGCTATCTGGCGGTGATCCTGCTGGTGTCGATTGTGTTCCGCGACCGTCTGGTGGGGTTGACGGTGGCGATTGGTGTGGCCGGTGCCGGCATCGCCTTCGCCCTTCAGGAGGTGATCGGCAGTGTCGCGGGCTGGATTGCGATTTCCTTTGGGGGCTTCTACAAACCCGGCGATCGTGTCCAGCTCGGTGGCATCAAGGGTGATGTGATCGATATCGGCATTCTCAGGACCACCATGATGGAGCTTGGGGAATGGGTCGACTCCGATCTCTACAGCGGCCGGGTGGTGCGTATCGCCAACAGTTTTGTCTTCAAGGAGCCTGTTTTCAATTACTCTGGCGACTTTCCCTTCCTCTGGGATGAGATCAAGGTACCGGTCAAGCACGGGTGTGATCATCGCCTGGCCCGGACGATTCTCGAGAAGGCAGTGAATAATCTCTACACCGACGAGTTGATGCTGGCCTCCCGTCAGGCCTGGGAGCAGTTGATCCGGCGTTATCTGCTCGAGTCCGCCAGTCTGGAGCCGGCCGTGAGCCTGGTGGTGACCGACAACTGGCTGTCCTTCACCGTGCGCTATATCGTCGATTGCAAGCGCCGACGCATCACCAAAGACCTGCTCTACACCAACATCCTGGATGCGTTCGAGGCCAGTCAGGGTCGGCTCAGCATCGCCTCAACCACGGTGCATCTGGTGGAGATCCCCCCACTCGATGTGCGTCTCAACGATGGCAAGAGCCCGGGCAGGAGTTGAAGCTGTCATGCTCAATCAAGAAACGGTGTTGCCGATGGCCATCCCTCAACGATTTCCACATCAGCTACGAGCTCAATGCATTCGTCCGGGAATTGAGAACCTGCTGCCAGGCTCGCTCGCCTGGATATCATGCGATTTGCAGTGGCCGGGCCAGCACACTGCCACCTCCTTAGGCCCCGTTCTGATCGGGCGGCGCGGCGGAGGAATCGCCACGGTGCGCCAACACGGCCTTGAGCATCTCGCTCAGTTCAGGGGGTAGGGCAAGCTGCAGATTCTCGTTGCGCAGGTGCAGATCCCGCTGGGGAAAGGGAATTGGAATCTCGCGGTGGCGCAGAACGGCCTCGATCCGGTAATTGAGATCGCTGATGATCTCATACTGGCGCATGGGTTGGTTGATCCACACCATCAGGCTGAAGTTCAAGGAGCTGTCACCGAAACCGGTGAAGAACACCTTTGGACTCGGTTCCTGGAGAATGCCTGGATAGTCTGTGCAGGCTTCCACCAAGGCATGGCTCACGGCGGTGCAATCGGAGCCGTAGGCCACGCCGATGGGAAGGATCAGCCGGGAGGTGGGACTGCCATGGCTCCAGTTCACCACCTGGGATTCAAGGAACTCGGCATTCGGCACGATGATCGCGATTCGATCGAGGGTCACCACCTCGGTGCAGCGAAGGCTGATCTTCTGAACCGTGCCCTGCAGCTCGCCGATCTCGACGAAATCTCCCACCTGGATCGGCCGCTCGAAGATGATGATCAGGCCACTGATGAAGTTCTTGGTGATGCCCTGAAGCCCGAGGCCCAGGGCCACACCGAACACGCTGGCGAACAGGGTCAGGGAGCTCAGGTCGAGCCCCCAGAGCTGCAGCAGCACCAGCGAGCCGATGAACAGCAGGGCGTATTGCACCACGAAGGCGATCCCTTCCTGGGCGCCTTTACCGATCCCCGTGTACTGCAGCACACGGGTGCGCAGCAGCCGTTGCAGCGCCCCGAGCCCCTTGGCCAGGGCCAGGAACAGGGTGATCAGCACGATCACATCCAGCACCGAGTAGCTGCGTTCCCCCAGGGGCAGGAAGGGGGAGGCGAGGCTGTCGGAGAGCGCGTCACGCAGCCGTTGCAAGGCCATCCGGCTGATCGGAAACAGGTCGGCCACCGTTCCAGCCACGCTGATCCAGATCGCCACCTGCAGGCTGCGCAGCAGGGCCCGGATCAGGAAGCCGCTGCCCGCCTTCCCTGGGATCAGCTCACCCTCGGCGTTTGGATGGGGCCAGGCCTGCGTGAAGGCCCGCCGGAAGATGGCCCCCAGCAGGCGCTGCAGCAGGAAGGCCCCCAGCAGCAGGGCGAATGAGCGCAGCGCCATTCGCTGGATGTAGGCGGGCTGCCGCTGCAGGCGTCCTTGCTCGAGGGCCTCCACGAGGCGTCGGCGCCAGGTTTCCGCCTGGTCCTGCAGGCTCAGGCCCTCAACCACATCCAGGCGGGTCACCGTCAGCAGGGGTTTGCCATCGAGGCTGATCACCGGCAGCCCATTGCGCTCCACCACCTGGATCACAGCCGGTGTTGGGTTCTTGGCGGCGCTCTGGAGCAACCCATTGGCCGCATCCGCCCGTTGCTCGGCGCTGTAGTCCTTCGAGCTCCGCAGCTGGAACAAGCCGTTCCCGTCAACGTGCACCCCGGCTGAGGGAGTTTCCGCCGCCGCCGGCTTCGCCAGGACGGCGGGAAGGACAAGAAGCATGGCCAGCAGCAGCGCCGCGATCCAGACAGCCAGCCAGCGGTGTCCGGGGGGAACTCGCCACAGCCGGTGCCGGCGGGTCATGGTGGCGGTTGGCGGCTGCTTCGGGATCATCGGCTGGCTCCCCCGGGCTTGCGAGCAACCTACCCAGTTCCGGGCCGGCTCCGAATCCGGACCGCTTGCCTTCAACATGGCCATCATCCTGTTCAGGTCAGCCCCTGTGATGGTGTCTTCGTCGCGATCAGTTCTGCGGGGGTTCCGGCTGCCCTCACTCCTGCCGGCAGCCCTGGCGCTGCTGGTGGGCTTGGGCTGCCTCCTGCCGCTGCCGCTGGCGGCCCAGCAGAGTGGCAGCCCGCCTGCGGCCACAACGCAGCCCAAGCCGGGTTGCGCCGCTGATCCACCGTTTGTCACCCTCGACGGCCGTAAGGTGATCGAGATCCGCGATGCTGTGGGAGCACAGAAGCCTCAGGATTTTGCTCGTCGGGCGAGCGCGCAACTGGCGCGCCTGGCGGAGGATCCTGATTTCCCGGTTGAAAAGCTCAGCCTCAAGGATGAGGCTCCTTACACCTTCATCGGTATCCGCCAGGCGGATGGGGGCTTCGAGCAGTTGCTGGCCGTTGATGACCGCGCGGCCGCCTGCTTTGATCTGACCCGCCAGGAGCTTGCCGAGCGCTACAGGACCAGTATTCAGTCGGCTCTGCGGCAGTACCGCATCAGCCGTGGCTGGGTTAACTGGCTGAAGGGGACGGTCCTGGCCCTGATCGTGCTGGCCATCTACCTGCTCTGGGTGAGGACCCAGCGCCGGCTGAACGCCCGCCTGAAGCAGTGGATCGCCGTCGATCAGAGCCGGCTGCTGCGGGGCGTGCGCCTGGGCTCCTCCGAGCTGGTGGAATCCAGGCAGGTGCGTCAGATCCTGCAGCTTGTCCGTCGTGTTCTCCACTGGGGCTTGCTGCTGCTGATCAGTTATCTGCTGATCCCGCTTCTGCTGAGCCTGTTCCCCCCCACCCAGAGCTTCGCTGAAGGCCTGCGTCAGCAGATTCTTCAGGTGATCACGAAGGGCCTGAGCCTGGTGGGCTCGGTGATTCCGAATGTGCTCTCGATCCTGTTGATCCTGGTGATCACCGTGTACTGCATCCGCGGCAGCAACTCCTTTTTCTCCGCGCTAGATCGCGGACGGATCCGAATCCCGGGTTTCTATCAGGAATGGGCGCTGCCCACGGCTCGGCTGGCCACGATCTTCATCACCCTCGTTGGGTTGGTGCTGGCCTTCCCCTACATTCCGGGGTCGGACAGTAAGGCCTTCCAAGGCGCAGGCCTGCTGTTAGGTGCCCTGGCGGCCCTCGGCTCCAGCGCCATCGCCACCAACATCATCAGCGGTCTGATGTTGATCTACACCCGCGCCTTCCGCATCGGCGACCGGGTGGAGATCAACGGCACCCTGGGAGTGGTGCAGGAGCGGGCTCTTCTGGTGACGAGGATCCGCACGCCACGCAATGAACTGGTGAGCATCCCCAATGCCATGGTGATCGGTGCCTCCGTGATGAACTTCAGCTTCTCCCGCCGTGAGATCCAGCAACCCGTGGCCCTCTCCACCACGATCACCATCGGCTACGACGTGCCCTGGCGCCGGGTGCATGAGCTGATGCTGGCCGCCGCTCGCAGTGTGAAGGGCATCACCAAGGAGATGGACCCCTTTGTTCTGCAGACATCCCTGAACGATTACCACATCAGTTATGAACTGACGGGCTACGTGAGCGACCCCTCCCAGTACCGCGAAACTCTCTCCGAGGTGCTGGCGGCGCTGCAGGATCAGTTCGCCGCCGCCGATGTGGAGATCCTCTCGCCCGGCTATCACGCCATCCGCAACGGCAACGCCAGTACCGTGCCGAAGACCTGAGCGGTTGGCCCTCGTCGCTCAGGCCTGCCGATCCAGCCCCTCAGCCAGGTAATGCTCCACCGCCCGCTCAATGTTGCGGTGCATCCGCTCTTTCCCCAGCCGTTCCCCCAGCTCCGATCGGCGGATCACCTCCAGCACTGTGGGGTTCAACCCCGCCAGCCACAGGGAGATTCCCTGCCGATCCAGGCGCCGCTCCGCTTCCGTGATCACTTTGAGGGCGGAGTATTCGATGTCGATCACGGCGCTGCCATCCAGCACCACCACCCTTGGCTGGTGCTGGGTGATCTCCGCGCGCATCCGCAGGAGCACCCCATGGGCATTGGCGAAGAAGAGACGCCCCTCGGCACGGAGCAGCAGCAGCCCCGGCCAGGTCTCATCACGGGGATGCCTGGCTGAGAGCGGCCGGAACACATCAGTGCCGCGCTTGCGGCCGATGGCATACACCAGTGGGTTCACCTCCTGCTGCACCAGGGCCAGAAGTGAGAGGATCACGGCCACGAGGATGCCCTTGAGGGTTCCCAGGAACACCACCCCCAGGAAGGCCACCAGCGCCCAGCGGAATTCGATGTGTCGGACACGGCGGATCGACAGGAATTCGCCCGGGGCGATTAATTCGAACGAATAGACGATCACCACCACCGCCAGGGCCGCCAGGGGCATCAGCGCGATCAAGGGAGCGAGCAGCAGCAGGGTGGCCAGCGCGGCTCCTGCCGTGACCAGCTCCGCCATCTGACTGCGGGCCCCGGCCTGGCGGTTCACCGCCGTCTGGGTGGTGCCGCCGCCTGCCGCCATCGCCCCGAAGAAGCCGCCGCCGATGTTGGCCAGGCCGAGGGCCAGCAGCTCCCGGTCGGGTTGCGGAGAAGGTTCATCGCTGGCGCGGAAGGCCCGCGCTGCGGCGATGCTTTCCGTGAAACTCATCATGGCGATGCCAGCCGCCCCTGGCCAGAGACCGCCGAGCAGATCCAGTCGGGGCAGACTCAGGGAAGGCAGCCCCCTGGGCACGGCGCCCACCAGCTCCACGCCGAAGCGATCGAGCCCCAACAGGGCACAACCGGCGATCGCAACGGCCACCACCACCAGCGGCGCCGGTACCGACGGCAGACGACGCTTCAGGCCGAAGAGCAGGCCGAACAGAGCGGCCGAGAGCAGCACCGTGGCCAGCGACGCCTGCGGAATCCCAACCAGCAGCGCGGCGAGGTCGCGGAAGAAGCCTTCCTTCTCCCCATGCAGCCCCAGCAGCTTGGGCAGCTGATCCACGACGATCACCAGACCGATGCCGGACTTGAAGCCCACCAGCACCGATTCGGAGATGAAGTTGGCGATGAAACCGAGCCGCAGCAGGGCGGCGCCGCAGAGCATGGTGCCCACCAGCAGGGCCAGGGTGGTGCTGGCCGCCACCAGGGCGCTGGGATCACCCAACGGCGAGAGCCGGTTCAGTTCGCTGCCCACCAGGATCGCCAGGGTGGTGGTGGTGCTCACGCTCAGGGGTCTGGAGCTGCCCAGCAGGGCATAGACCGCCATCGGCACCAGGGCCGTGTACAGCCCCACCTGCACCGGCAGACCGGCAATGGTGGCGTAGGCCATCGCCTTGGGCAGCACCACCGCGGCGGCGGTCAGTCCGGCCGCCAGATCCGCCTGCCCCAGTCCACGCCGATAACCGCTGGGCAGAAGAGAAGCAGGAAACTGGGCCATGGTGCGGATGAACAGCTCTGATGATCCGAAGACTCAGGCGGATTCGGCGAGCTCACGCTGCTGCCATTTCAGAAACAGGGTGGAGATGATGACCGTGATCAACACATAGGAGAGGATTCCGGGAATCATCTCAGGCATCCCTGGTTGATAGGTCAGGGCCAGTTGAGCCGCCAGGCCCGTGTTGCGCATCCCCGTCACCAGCGCCACCGTTCGACGCTCAAGTAGATCCCGTCCGGCCAGGCCATAGCCGATCGCCAGGCTGAACACGCTGAGGCCGGCCATCGCGGCCAGGGCCAGCAGGTTCTGCTGGAGGAAGGGCACCAGCTGCCTGCCGCTCAGCACAAGCAGAGCCACCAGCATCAGCATCAGCAGCAGGGTGGCCAGGGCACCGAGAGCACGGCTGCAACGCTGGGCCAGCTGCGGCTTCCACTGCCCCAGCAGCACGCCGGCGATCACGGGCAGCACCTGCACCTGCAGCACTTGCATCGCCACCTGGGCAGGGTGGATCTCCCACCCGTCGATCTCCCACCCGTTGAGGGCGACGCTGGCCTTGAACACGACCGCCATCAGGGGAATGGTGACGATGGCCAGCAGCGCCGCCGTGATCTGCAGCCGCGCCGCGAGCTCAGCCGTGCCGCCACTGCCGCGCACCCGGAAGAGGATGAGCGGGGCGCTGGGACACGCCAGCATCAGGGCCATGGCTGCCCAGGCAGGGCGTGTCAGCACCCCTTGCAAGGGCAGCAACACCAGCACCAGCCCGGCCAGGGGAACCAGCAGGCAGGTGCCGAGCACCACGCGCCAGAGAAAGGCGGGGCGATCTCTGAGCAGCACGAACGGGTAGTCCTTCAGCCCCAGACCAAGGCTGAACATGAGCGTCACGATGGTGGCCGTAACCAGGAGCGCTGCAGATTGGGGCATGGGAGTTAGCCGACAGGGATACCCGTCACCAGCAGAGCAAAGGCCACAATGCCGATGATCGTGAGGGCAATGGCTGTGAAGACGGTGATCGAGCGCTGATCGACATAGACGAAGTCGTCACGCCGAATCAGCTTGAGCGTGCGCAGGTGTTGCCGGGTGGCCGCCGCCATCGCCAGGATGCCGATCAGCACGAAGCCGATCGCCACAAGACGCACACTCAGGCTGGCATGGGCACTGCCATCAAAGCGGCTGCGGTTGATCGCACCGATGATTTTGTCGAGGCCGAAACCAAAACTGATCAGCGACAGGCAGGTGCGAATCCAGGCCATCATCGTGCGCTCGGCGGCAGCCCGGTTGCGCTCCTTGGCCAGTTCGTTGTTGAGATTTCCCATCAGTACGGCGTGGCTGCCAGATTGGCCGTCTGCTGACGTTGACCATCCTCCAGCTTCTGTTCGGCTTCCACCTCGCGGCCGAGGAAGACGTTGAGAAAGGTTCGAATCACAGCCACCACCGCCAGCTTGATCAGGTTCTCATTCGAGGGTGCCGTGGTGGTGGCCACGATGTCGGCCGCCAGCTGGAATTCCAGCGCCATCGACAGCCAGCTGCCGAAGCTGAGCCGGATGCTGTTGAAAGGCCTCCCCTGAGATTTACCGCTGCGGCGCAGGCGCAGCGCCTGGCGCAAGGTGACCAGGAACCCAATCGCCACGCACACCACCGAGACGCTCTCCAGCAGCAGCCGCAAACCACCGGCGAACAGCTCGAGCCATTCCGTGAAGGGGGCAAAGGACATGGTTCAGCTCCTCACGATGCAACGAAAACCCATGTGACAGGTGGAGGTGTCGATGCCCTGGGCCATGCGGGCGGCAGGGCGGTAGCGGCGGCAGTAGCTCGGGGCGCAGAGAAAGGAGCCGCCTTTGACCACCTTGCGGGGGATGCTGCCGTGCTGGGAGGCGGTGTCGATGCTCTCCTGCCGCGAGGCACCGCGGGGGGACTCGATCGTGCAGCAGCCCCCCGCCTGTTTGTGGGCTGCCACGGTGGCGCCGTGGCCGGCGTACCAGTCGTCGGTCCACTCCCAGACGTTGCCGATCATGTCGAGCAGGCCGTAGCCGTTGGCTGGGAAGGCACCCACCGGCGAGGTGCGCTCCCAGCCGTCGAGCAGGCTGTTGTGGTGGGGGAAGTCTCCCTGGAAGGTGTTGGCCATGGGCCGGCCGCCGGGGTGGAGCTCCTCCCCCCAGGCGAACTCAGCCCCCTCCACTCCGCCCCGGGCGGCCCGCTCCCATTCGGCTTCGCTCGGCAAGGCCTTGCCGGCCCAGGCGGCGTAGGCCAGGGCATCCTCATGGGCCACATGCACCACGGGATGGTGGTCGCGGTTCTTGATCGAGCTGCCCGGGCCTTCCGGGTGGCGCCAGTTGGCCCCCTGCAGGTACTGCCACCAGCGGTAGGGGTCGCCCGTGCTGATTGGCCCGGGCGGTGGCACGAACACGATCGAGGAGGGCGCCAGCAGTTCCGGCAGGGCATCGGGGTAGGCCGCCGGATCCGCCGGCCGCTCGGCCAGGGTCACGTGACCCGTGGCCTTCACGAACTTGCGGAACTGGGCATTGGTGACCGGTGAGCGGTCGATCCAGAAGCCCTCCACCACCACCCGGTGGGCCGGAGCCTCCTCCGGGTAGTGGTCATCGGAGCCCATGCTGAAGCTGCCCCCGGGGATCCAGGCCATGTCCCGCGCCGGCGGGCGCCCCGGCCGGAGAGCCGGGGCCAGTGAACGATCCAGGGCCATGGCGACTTCGCGGAGCGATTCGTTCCTCAGTGGCCGCCGCTCGCCGCGGAGGTCATCTTCTCCATCACCTCCCCGAGCGAGAAGCTGGCTGCCTTCTGGCGGGGCGGATAGTCCTGGAACGTGGCCAGGAACCGCCCCACGATCGTCTGGGCCGGCACCAGCGCAAAGGCATGGTCCAGCATCCAGTCCCAGTAGGTGTTGGAGGTGATGTCGGCCCGCTCGTAGGGATCGGTGAGCAGGTTGAAGATCTTCGGCAGACGCAGGACAATGAAGGGCTCGGCCCAGATCTGGCAGGTGCCGGGCTGGCGCTGCTCCATGAACACGAACTTCCAGTTGTCGTAGCGCAGACCGGTGAGATCGCCGTCGTCGGAGAAGTAGAAGAACTCGATCCGTGGGCTCTTGTCGGCCTTGCCCGTCCAGTAGTCGAGCATGTTGTAGCCGTCGAGATGGATCTTGAAGGTCTTGCTTCCCACCTGATGGCCGGTAAGCAGCTTCTCCTTGATCTCAGGCTCCCCTGCAGCCGCCACCAGGGTGGGCAGCCAGTCGAGGTGGCTGACGATGCCGGTGAAGAGGGTGCCTGGGGCGATCTTGCCGGGCCAGCGCACCATGGCGGGCACCCGGTAGGCCCCTTCCCAGTTGGAGTTCTTCTCGTTGCGGAAGGGGGTCATGCCGGCATCGGGCCAGCTGTTCATGTGCGGCCCGTTGTCTGTGCTGTACATCACGATCGTGTCATCGGTGACACCCAGCTCATCGAGCAGATCGAGCATCTGGCCGATGCAGTTGTCGTGATAGATCATCACGTCGTGATACTCCGACTGCCACCGCCCCGATTGGCCGATGTCCTGGGGTCGCGCGTGGGTGCGGAAGTGCATGTGGGTGGTGTTGAACCACACGAAGAACGGCTCACCGGAGGCCACCGCATCGCGGATGAAGCGCTTGGCCTCGGCCATGAACTCCTCGTCGCAGTTCTCCATCCGCTTCTTGGTGAGCGGGCCGGTGTTCTCGATGCGCTGGGTGCCGTCGCCATTGGCCCAGCAGTGCAACACCCCGCGGGGGCCAAAATTCTTCTTGAAATCGGGGAAGTCTTCCGGCTTGGGATAGTCGCGCAGCTCCGGTTCCTCCTCGGCATTGAGGTGGTACAGGTTGCCGAAGAACTCATCGAAGCCGTGCATCGTCGGCAGATGCTCGTCGCGGTCCCCGAAATGATTCTTGCCGAACTGGCCGGTGCGATAGCCCAGCGGCTTGAGCAGTTCGGCGATGGTGGGGTCTTCGGCGCGATAGCCCAGCTCGGCCCCGGGCAGCCCCACCTTGCTCAGGCCGGTGCGGAACACGCTCTGGCCGGAGATGAAGGCCGCCCGGCCGGCGGTGCAGCTCTGCTCGGCGTAGTAGTGGATGAAGCGACCGCCCTCCTTGGCGACGCGGTCGATGTTGGGGGTCTGATAGCCCATCAGCCCATCGCTGTAGCAACTCAGGTTGCTCTGGCCGATGTCATCTCCCCAGAGGATGAGGATGTTGGGTTGTCCGTTGGGCATGGGAGGAGGAGGGGGTGAGGGCGCGGGCTTGGGCTGGAGACGGATCCAGGCCCGGCACGCCGATGAACTCAACTACAAACTGGCGCCCATGGCAGGCTGGGGCCACTCAAAAAGTGCAAGCGGCGATGGCTCCGCTCCAGAGCTTTCAGGCTGTTGAAGAGCTGGAAGTGAAGCTGCGAGAGGTGGGGCTGGATCTGCGTCTGCTCCAGCTCTCCAACGGCCGCCTCAGCGGCAACCTGATCACCCGCCAGTTCGGGCCGCTGCGGTTGCTGCGGCTTCAGGCCAACCGCTCTCTGCACGTGGCTGGCGGCAAGCCACGGGACCGGCGGATGATCGCACTGAATCTGGTCCACGACCGCAACGCTCCACCTCTGCGGGCCCACGGCACCGCCATCGGCGCCGACGTGTTGTTCGGTCTCGACTCCCAGACCGACGTCCACCTCTCCACTCCTGAGCGGATGGACCTGGCCGTGGTGATGGTGAACCCCGGCATGCTGACGCGATGGAGCAGTGGTGAGGGGAGCCCTGATCTGGAATCGGAGCCCTTCCGCTTCAATGTCCTGCCCATCGACACCGCCAGCCGCGCGCCGCTGCAGCGCTGGTTGCTCCACCTGCTGTCCCTTCAGGTGGAGACATCCCCGGTCGTGGCCGCGCCGCCTTCAGAAGCTGATGGAGGGGGAGATGGTCTGTTGCCTTTGCTCGTTGACGTGCTGGAGCAAGGCCTCAGGCAGCGGGGCTGGCCCGACCGCCCGCCGGCGCGAATTGAACTCGTCAAGCAGTTGCAACGCTGGACGGACGAGCACCCCCTTGAACCGATCAGCCTGGAGAGCCTCTGCAGTCAGGCGTATGTCGGACGACGCACCCTGATCCAGGGGTTCCAGGAGCACCTGGGCATGGGCCCGATGGCCTACTTCAAACTGCGGAGGCTCCATGGCGTTCGCCGTGAGTTGCTGGAGGCCCAGCCAGGGGCCGCGACGATCTCAGGGCTGGCGGCCTCCTGGGGCTTCCTCAATCCGGGGCACTTCGCCAGGGATTACCGCCGGTTGTTCGGGGAGCTCCCCAGCGCCACGCTTCCCCGCCGCTCCGGGTTCGCTGGCCGGAGCCGCGGCACAGCGGTCGATCACTCCTCCGCCTGGTCCGGCTGACGCTGGAGGGGGCGTGAACACACTGGCCCAGTCGTCGCGCATGCTCACCACCGTCCAGCCGCGTCGTGGCGCTTCGCTCAAGGCCCGATCGAGATGGCCGAAAGCGGATTGGCGGTCGTAGGCCACCTCCCGCTCGGGGTCGTCGTGGTGAACGATCACCCCCAGACGTGGTCCCGGCAGGCTGGTGGTCCACTCCAGCATCTCCAGATCACCGTCGGAGTTGCCGAAGGCGGCGATCGGCCTGCGGCCGATCAGCTGCTCGATCAGGACCGGTTTCATGGCCCGATCGGCGACCGTCTGCACCTCGCTCTGGCGCAGGATCACCGGCAACCCGCCGCGCAGGGCGTAGGTGCTGACGACGCTGGAGCCGATCACCTGCTCCGGCGGGATTCCGTAGGCCTCCTCGGCGAACACCCGCATGAACTCCACGCCGCCGGCCGAAACGATGTAATTGCGGAAGCCATTGGCACGCAGGTGCTCCAGCAGCTCCCGCATCGGTTGGTAGGTCAGGGCGGTGTAAGGCCGCTGCAGGGTCGGGTGGCAGGCGCTGTCCAGCCACTCGCGCACCAGGTCGCGGAACACATCGGTGCTCATGCCGGCATGGGTGATCCCCACCAGATCCAGCAGACCCTTGATGCCCATGGTGAGTACGGCGTCCCCGTTACCGGCCGCCGCAGCGGCGGCGATGATCGGATTGGTGGCGAGCTCGGGCTGCTGGGCCACCATGGCTCGGGCCCGCTCGATCGCGAAGGCCAGCTGCACGTACATCGGCTGCTCCGACCAGAGCGTGCCGTCGTTGTCGAAGACGGCGATGCGCTCCTCGGGCGGCAGATAGCTCTCTCCCCCCGGCTGGCTGACGCTGGCGACGAAGGCCAGGATCCGCGATCTGGTGGCACCGTCCCGCCAGGACGGAAGGGGCTGAGCGGACCCTGCGGCGGTGGCCTGGCTGGCCATGGCGGGCGCCAAAGGAGGCATCATCGCCAGGCTGAGCAGGCTTCCGGCAGCCGTCGCCAGGACCCGCGTCAGCCCCCCGTGTTCCTTCACGAGTGGGCGAACAGCCGCTGCAGGGGCGGCAGCAGGGCTTCCAGGGCACGGCCGCGATGGCCTACGCGCCGCTTCAGCTCGGGCGTCATCTGGGCAAAGCTCAGGCCCGTTTCGGGTACCAGGAACACCGGGTCGTAGCCGAAGCCGCCCTCCCCGCAGGGGGCGTTGAGGATCTCACCGGTGCAGACGCCCTCCACCTCCAGCACCGTCTGGCCGCTGGGGTCAGCCAGGGCCAGGGCTGCCGTGAACCGGGCCCCACGGTTGGGTTCCCCTGCCAGGGCCTCCAGCAAGCGGGCGATGCGCTCGGGGTCGGTGAGGGCGTAGCGGGCGGAGTGGATGCCGGGCGCCCCGCCGAGGGCGTCCACACTCAGCCCCGAATCATCGGCGAGGGCCCAGTGCCCCGTGATCCGCGCCACGGCTTCGGCCTTGAGACGGGCGTTGGCGGCAAAGCTGTCGCCGGTTTCCTCCACCTCCAGGCCCTGGGGCTGGCTGCGCACCTCCAGATCCAGCTCCGGGCCAGCTGTGGCCAGCAGAGCCGTGAATTCCCTGAGCTTGCCCGCGTTGCCGCTGGCGATCACCAGCACCTTCGGCGCCGGCCGTGGACTGGGGGGGGTCATGCCGTTTCAGCGAACTGGCGGGCCCACGCCAGGATCTCGCTCACCCGCTCCCCGCTGGGGGCCTCGCTGTAGAGGCGCAGCAGCGGTTCGGTGCCCGAGAAGCGCAGCATCAGCCAGTGGCTGTCGCCAAGGCGCAGCTTCACCCCATCGGTGCTCACCACCTCCTGCACCGTCCAGCCGGCCACGCTGGTGGGGGGCTCCTGGGCCAGCTGGCGCTCCAGCCGCTGGCGGCTGGCCATGTCCCGCAGGCGCAGGTCGAGCCGGTCGTAGGCGCTGGCCCCGCCGTGGTCGGCCTGCAGCCGGTCGAGGCGCTCGCCCAGGGGCAGGCCGCCTTCCACGAGGGCCTCCAGCACCAGCAGGGCGGCGAAGAGGGCATCCCGCTCAGGCAGGTGCAGGCCGAAGCCCACGCCGCCCGATTCCTCGCCGCCCACCAGCACCCCGCCGGCGAGCATCTCGCTGGCGATGTACTTGAAGCCCACCGGCTTCTCGATCACCGGCCGTCCGAGACCCTCCGCCACCAGTTGCATCAGGTCGGAGCCGCTCACGGTCTTGACCACGGCGCCCGGCAGGGCCCGGGCCCGGGCCAGGTGATCGATCAGCAGGGGCATCAGCAGCTGGGTGCTGCAGTAGCGGCCCCGCTCATCGATGGCGGCGATGCGGTCGCCGTCGCCATCGAAGACGATCCCCACCGCTGGCCGGCCGGCTTCGCCGCTGACCCGCACCGCGGCGATCAGCTCCTGCAGGTAGGGCGCCAGGGGCTCGGGCGGGTGGCCGCCGAAGAGCGGATCACGCCAGGAGCGGATCTCCTCGATGCAGTCGACGCCTGAGCCGTCCGCTGCGCCACTGGCGCTGCCCTCACCGCTCTGTGATCCGGTCTGTGCTCCGGTCCCCAGCAGGGCCGGCAGCCCCCCGGCGGCCGAGCCGTGCATGGGATCGACGATCACCCGGAGGCCCATCGATTCCAGCCCCTGGCGCAGGGCGCCGGTGTCCACCAGCTGGCGCAGACCCGCCAGGTAGCCATCCCAGCCATCGAAGCGTGGCGTCTCGCCGGGGATCGGCACGCTGATGCCCCCCGCCTCCAGGCGCTTCTCCACAGCGGCGGTGAAGGCCTCCTCCACTGAGCCGCCGAAATGACCCTTGATCTTCAGACCGATCCACTCGGGCGGGTTGTGGCTGGCGGTGATCACCAGAGCCCCGAGGGCGCCCCGCTCCACCACCGCCCAGCTGCAGGCGGGGGTGGGCACGGCTGAATCCGTGAGCAGCGGCTCGAGATCGGCGCCGCGCACGGCGCTGGCGATGGCTTCGGCCAGCTCCGGTGCCAGGAAGCGGCGGTCGTAGCCGATCACCACCTCGCGGCTCATGAGTTCAGGCGGGGCGGCGCGCTCCAGTTCGCGGGCCGCGGCCGCAGCCACCACCAGCAGGCGCTCCAGGGTCACATCGACGCCGAGGATGCCGCGCCAGCCGTCGGTGCCGAAACGGATGGGACTGGGCTCCAGGGGCAGGGGGGCAGAAGCCATGGGGGTAGCGGGGTTGGATAGCTCGTAGCAGCCGGGCGGCCGGGCTGGGTTCAAGCGGGTGCCGGCCTGGCGGTAGGCCACTGCCCGCCGTAGCCTGCCGCCATGTCTGCTGAATCGTCCAACCGGCTGGTGAGCGACCGGTTGCTGCGCAGCTGGCTGCGCTGCCGGCGCCGGGCCTGGCTCGATCGCCACGGGGATCAGGGGCAGCGGCTGTGGAGCGCCCACCGGGCCCTTCAGCTCGACGATCAGCAACGCTGTTTTGTGAGCTTGCTGCAGCAGCAGCCCCTGGCCGGCGAAGCCGCCTGCTTGGCCGGTGCTCCCGCAGTGGTGGGCGTTCGCCTCAAGGGCCGGGGGCCCGCCGGCCTGGAGCTGGAGGCCCATCCACCGCTGTTGCAGCGCTGCAGTGGCGAGAGCCGCTGGGGGGCTTACGCCTACCAGCCGGTGATGGCCCGCCAGGGCCGAAGGCTCACCCGGGAGCACCGGTTGGTGATGGGCCTCTGGGGAACGTTGCTCTCGGGCTGGCAGCAGGGGGCGGTCAGCCATGGCCTTGTGGTGGCTAACGGCTCCGGGCGCCTGGAGCGGGAGCGGCTGGCGCTGGGGGAGGGGCTGCAGCGCCAGCTGGAGGAGGCCCTGCCCAAAGTGGCGGCAGACCTGGCGCGCGCCCAGCCGCCACCGCTGGTGAGCGACCGCAAGAAGTGCGTGCTCTGCTCCTGGCGCGGCCTCTGCGATCGCGAAGCCGCCCTGCAGGGTCACCTCAGCGAGGTGAGCGGCATCGGCGCCAAGCGGCGGGAGCTGCTGATCGAGCTGGGCCTGCCCCAGCTCAGTGCCCTGGCCGCGGCCGACCCCGAAGCCCTGGCCGATGCCCTGGAGGTGCACGGGGAGCAGCACCGCGAGGTGGCGGCGCGGCTGGTGGCCCAGGCCCGCGTGCAGCAGCGGGGGGAACCCCTGCGCCTGCCGCCGGAGCCCCACCAGCCCACCACCGCCCTGCCCGAGCTGGCCCGCGCCAGCGGTGTGCTCGTCTACGACATCGAATCCGACCCCGATGCCCGCGACGACTTCCTGCACGGCTTCCTGCGCATCGAGCGGGGAGCCGATGGCCGCTGGCCCCAGGGGCAGGCGGCCGGCATCGGCCGCTACAGGCCGCTGCTGGCCCTGCACGAGCACGGCGAGGCCAGGCTCTGGCAGCGTCTGCGCCGGTTGCTGGCGGCCACCCCCCCCGACTGGCCCCTGCTCCACTACGGCGAAACCGAATCGATTGCCCTGGTGCGTCTGGCCCAGCGCCAGGGGGCCAGCGAGAGGGAGCTGGCGGCTCTGCGCCAGCGCCTGGTGGACCTGCACCAGCGGCTGCGGCGCCACTGGCTGCTGCCGGTGAACAGTTATGGCCTCAAGGCGGTGGCGGGCTGGCTGGGCTTTGCCTGGAGCCAGAAGGGGGTGGATGGGGCCCGCTGCCTGCTCTGGTGGCGCCAGTGGCGGGGGGATGGCACCCCGGAGGGCCGGGGCAGTCTCCATGGCCTGCGCCGGATCTTCCGCTACAACCACGACGACGGCCTGGCCACCTGGGCGGTGGCCCACTGGCTGCTCACTCAGGACGCCGCGCCGCCAGCCCCCACCGGTGGCGCCACCACCCCCGTGGGCTCGGAGATCTCCAGGCCGATCCCCTCGCCGGCCAGCAGCAGCGGTTCCAGCAGCGCCTGACGCCGCACCAGGGCCAGCCCCAGCCAGAGGCTGGTGCCATCGGGCCCGGCATTCAGCCGCAGGCTGGAGGTGATCCGTCCGGCCCGCTCACCACTGGGGGTGCGCAGCACCGCCCCCGGCAGCGGTGAAGGCCCGTCGCTGGCGCTGCCTGCGGCCGGCTCCGCCCAGCACCAGCGCCGCAGCTGTTGCTTGACGCCGTCGTAGGTGGCCAGCTTGGCCAGGGTTTCCTGGCCCACGTAGCAGCCCTTGCTCAGGCTGACCCGGTCGGCCAGACCGAGCTCGAAGGGGTTCACCTCTTCGCTGATTTCATTGGGGGCCAGCGGCCGCCCCTGGCTGAGGCGCCAGCGCTCGCTCTCGATCGGCCCCAGGGCCGGGAGGGCCTCCAGCTCAGCGGGGAGCTCGTCCCCCTCCCTGAGCACCAGTCGCTGGCCGGGCAGGGACCAGCCCGCGGCAGGAGAGGCAGGTGCGGAGGGCGCCTCCAGGGATCCAGCTGCTTCCAGGCCCTCCACACAGACCAGCGTTCCGGCCAGCAGCGGCCCCAGGGTCACCTGATCGGCGGGGAAGAGCACCCGGTCGAGGGCCTGGTGGATGGCGATCCCGTCGCCGGCGGTGATCACCAGCCAGGCCCCACTGGAGTCCACCAGCACCTCGGCCAGGCCGCGCACCCGGCCGGTGGGGGTGAGGCAACAGGTGGCCAGGCACTGGCCGGGCTGGGCCCGCTCCAGGTCCTGGCTGCTCTGGCCATGGAGAAAGCGCAGGCTGTCGGGCCCCTCAAGGCGCACCAGGCTCACGGGCTGCTCCCAGCGGCTGGGGCTGGCGGGCCGCCAGTCCCAGGGGCCCGGGGGGGTGGAGCGGTTCAGGTCCATGGCGGGCTCAGCGATGGACTCACCCTTGCAAAGTCTGAGCCGCGGCGGCGATCTCCTCCAGCAGGAAGAGGCTGCGCAGCTCCAGGCCCGCCGCCGTCATGGCCTCCAGGCCGCCCTCCTGGCGATCAACGATCGTCACCACCCGCTCCACGATGTAGCCGGCTTCCCGCAGCTGCTCCACGGCCTTGAGTGAGGAGCCGCCCGTGGTCACCACGTCTTCGAGCACGGTGATGCGGCCTCCTGCGGCGGGCAGGGGGCCCTCCAGCCAGGCGCCGGTGCCGTGCCCCTTGGCCTGCTTGCGCACGATCAGAGCGTCGAGGGGCAGCCCCGCCTGGGCAGCCGCCATCGCCACGCCACTCACCAGGGGATCAGCTCCGAGGGTGAGGCCGGCCACGGCCGCGGCACCCTCCTCCACCTGCTCCAGCAGGGCCATGGCCAGCAGGGCCAGCCCGTAGCCGCTGAGGCTCACCGGCTTGCAGTTCACGTAGTGGTCGCTGCTGCGACCCGACGCTAGGGTGAACTGGCCGTGGCGGTAGGCCCTGGTGGCCAGCAGCTCCAGCAGCAGCTGGCGGCGCTCAGTGACGGTGGTGGGGATGGGTGGCAGGGTCGGCAGGGTCATCGGGGGGGCAGTGTCATCGGAGCTGAGGGCTGGCGAGGGAGTGGGGCTGGCGGCAGCTCTCCGGCCAGGGCCCCTGGCAGAAGACGGCCCGGCGGCCTAGTTTGCGCGATGATCAGTCTGCTTGGCTCCACCTATCGCTCAGTCGGTCTCCTGTGCCATGACCAGTCACCACGTCACCACCGCTGGCGTCGCACCTGTCGCCACCAGGCCTGAGGCTGCCGCATCAGTCGGCGTCATGGTTGCTCTGGCCTCTGGGGTCCTGGCAGCGGGAGTGCTGGCCGTGCTTCCCGCAGTCCCGGCACTGGCGGGTCCGGTGGTCTGCACCACCACCCTCGAGGCTCCCCTGGCCGGCACCGGCAACAGCACCCAGCCGCTCAGTGCCCCGGTGGAGGTCACCCGCTGCGGTGAGGTTCAGACCACGGCCGAACTCTTCCAGGAGCGCGCCTACACCTGGCGCTCCACCTTCGCCCGTGGGGTCAGCCTCACCAACCAGATCACCGACATCCTCGGCATTGCCATGGGCGGTCCCCAGGGCAACCGTGTGATGGGACTGGGCTTCCCCGAGCAGGCCATCGTCTGGGATTCCTCCGCCATCAGTAACACCACGGCAGCCCTTCTGGAGGAGCAGAGCGCACCGATGCCCTGGCGCAATGCCGACCTTCCCTCAATCTTTTCCGCCAGTCTTCAGGTGGCCCCCATCTCGGTGCCTGTGGAAGCGGCGCAGCCGGGGGCCAATGATTTCCCTGTGGCATTGCCCGTTGAGAGTGCTCCAGTGCGCGGCCTCTGGTAAGTCCCGTGGCCTTCCGGGGGTCTAGCAATCTGGTGAATGCAGCGGGCTCATAATCCGCCGGAGGCGAGTTCGATCCTCGCGACCCCCATGGCTCAGTCGATCACCAGCTCACCCCATGAAGCTTCGGCAGCGGTGCCGTCTGGCTGGTGACAGCGAACAGCCGGGGAATGCGATGGCTGTTGTAGACGTGAAACTCACGCACCAGTGAGACACCCTCCTCGCGGACGGCCTGGTTGAGCACCAGCGAGCCGTCAGGATCCGAAACCGAGCGGTGGAAGGTGCCGGGGGGGATGCGCAGGATGTCGCCGCCGGTGTCGAGGCGCACGATGTGGAAGGGGTAGTTCCAGCCCAGATTCACCAGGAAGAAGGTGCGGCCGCCATGCATGGCCAGCAGGTTGTCCTCCTGGTGGGGATGGAGATAGAACTGCCAGGCGCCGGTTTCGGGGTCGTCGGGAGGGCTCACGGCTGGGCCGCTGTGCACCACCAGGTCGCGGGCGTTGGAGGTGGGCACCGTGATGTCGAAGAAGCGCACCGCCGGCGTGTCCCGGAACTTCTCATAGGGAATCAGTTCGAACATCGGGGCCGGCCTGGGCCCTTTCTGTTCACTGTTACGGAGCAAGGAAGCGGCCATGGCGGCAACCGCCGGCACTGACGGCCTGGCGGTGTGAAGTCTCTCCATTGAACAGAACCGCGGTCCCCATCAACGTGCAGGACGCTACGGAACAAAGCCTGGCGGACAGAAGCTCATCCGGTCATGGATGGTCTCAACCCTTAGGTCCGCCGTTCCGGCGGACCCCTGGAAAGCCTGGCCGGCGTTGCTTTAATGGGGTCTCGACCGGAACCATCGCCTTGTCAATTCGCCCGATCTCCCGGCCTGCCGCGTCCCTGGCCTGGCTGTCGGTCCGCTCCATGCCCCTGCTGCTGGCCGCTGGACTCGGCCTGGTCGCGGCGGCGGCACCGGCCCTGGCACAGTCCCGGCTCGCCGGCCGTCCCACGGTCTCGGTGCCTGATTTCAAGAACACCGTCACCCAGCAGACCTGGTGGTGGCAGGGACCTGTGGCCACGGATCTGGCGGCCATGCTCTCCAATGAACTCCAGGCCACCGGTGACATCCAGGTTGTGGAGCGCAACAACCTCAAGGCGGTGCTCTCAGAGCAGGAACTCGCGGAGCTGGGCATCGTTCGCAAGAACGCCAATGCCGCCCAGCGGGGCCAGATGACCGGGGCCCGCTACATCGTGCTCGGCACGGTCAGTTCCTACGAGTCCAACGTCGAGAGCAAGACCTCCGGCAGTAATTTCGGCCTGCTGGGCTTCGGCACCAACAAGCAGCAGGCGGAAACCAAGGACTACGTGGCGATCGACGTGCGGGTGGTGGACAGCACCACCGGTGAAGTGGTGGGTCAGCGCACCGTCGAAGGGCGGGCCAGCAACACCGCCGCCGCCCGCGAAGACGGAGTGAATCTGCTGCCGGCCGCCGGTCTGGCGCTCTTCCTGGCCCCCAACATGGGCCGCACCGGCCAGGGGCTCACCGGAGCCGCCGGCACCCTGCGCTTCGGCTCCAACAGCTCCGAGGCCCAGCGCACTCCGGCCGCCAAGGCAATCCGCGCCGCACTGATTGATGCCTCCAGCTACGTGAGCTGCCTGCTGGTGCCCAAGGGCAACTGCATGGCCGACTTCAACGCCCAGGAGCAGCAGCGGCGGCAGCGCACCCGAGGGGTGTTGCAGCTGGAGTGACCCTGGGCCCTGGATTGGTGCGGGCTGTTCAGCGGGGCTTGATGTTGAGCAGCTTGGCGCCGTAATCGGCCGTGAAGGCGGCCTGCATCTGCCAGGCCCGCAGCAGGGTCTGGGCCACCTGGCGCAGCTCTTCGATGTCGTTGCAGTTGTCGATCGCCCGGGAGTGGACAGCCGTGGAAAACTCGCGGGAGAGGGAAAGGGGGTCGTTCATGGCCTGTTTTTTACATTACGTTACAAATAGGGGTTGGTGTCCCGTGGGGCGGCTTGCCGTACCACCCCTCCCCAGGCCCGTTCAGAACGGGATCGGCATCTCCACATCCGCTGGTGGGGGCGCGCAGCTCTCCACCCGCTCCAGTACCACCTGGCCGATCACCACGATCGAGGGGGAGCCGTAGCCCTCGGCTTCGGCCGCATCGGCCAGCTCCCCCAGGCGGCTCACCAGCAGCCGCTGGCCGCTGACCGTCCCCTGCTGGATCACCGCCGCCGGCGTCTCTGGCGCCAGCGCACCGGCGATCAGCTCATCGCAGATGCGGCGGAGGTTGTGCAGCCCCATGTAGATCACCAGCCCATCGCTGCTGCGCGCCAGGCCCTGCCAGTCGACCCCGGGGCGACCCTTGTCGATCTCCTCGTGGCCGGTCACGAAGGTGACGCTGGAGCCCGCCTTCCTGTGGGTGATGGGGATGCCGGCGTAGGCCGGCGCGGCGATGCCGGCGGTGACGCCCGGCACCACCTGCACCGGCACCCCATGGCTGGCCAGGTGGGCCGCTTCCTCTCCGCCTCGGCCGAAGAGGAAGGGATCGCCGCCCTTCAGGCGCACGATCGTGCGGTGGCGTCGGGCCAGGTCCACCAGCACGGCATTGGTACTCGGCTGGGGCACGGAATGGTGTCCCCGGCGCTTGCCCACGAAATGGCGCTCGCAGCCCGCCTTGGTCAGCTCCAGCAGGGCCGTGGGTACGAGTGAGTCGTAGACGAGGGCATCGCAGCACTGCAGCAGCCGCTGGGCCTTGAGGGTGATCAGTTCCGGATCACCCGGGCCGGCGCCCACCAGATAGACCGTGCCCAGCAGATCAGCCGCTGGCTGAGCGGGATCCTTACTGCCGGCGCTCATGGCAGGGCCCCGAGCTGATCGAGCAGCAGGGTGCGGAAACGCCGGCGCTGCAGCAGCGGCGCCCCCAGCTCAGTGGGCAGGCTCTCGGTGAGCCGGTTCGCGGCCAGGGCCAGGGGGAGGGCAGCGCCGCGGATCGCCAGGGCCAGGTCCTCAAGATCTGCCGCAGTGTATGGAGCGGCTTGACAAGTCGCTGCGCAGCAGCGCTCCAGATGGGCCAGATAGCGGTCGGCCACGCCCGCCTCCAGCGGGTGATGCAGCAGCAGCGGCGGAGCCCCGAGGCCGTGGCTGGCCGCCTGCTGAGCCAGTGCCGCCAGCTCGTCGGCGAGTGCCCCCTGCCAGCTGGGCCAGGCCCCCAGGAAGGGAAGCCGCCGCAGGGGGCCGCGCTGGCGCCAGGCCGCCGCGATCGTCGGGATGTCGTGACGCACGTGGTTGCCGGGCAGCAGCAGCAGAGGTACCAGGGTGAGCGGCCGCTGGGGCTGCCCCGGCCCAGGGGCGGTTTCAGGTTGAGCCGGGTTGCCGCTGAGGGTCTGCAGTCGCACCGGAGCGCGCCGGCGCTGCTCCAGCTCGCGGGCCAGGGCCTGCAGCTCCTCGGGAATCACCCCCCCGGCGCGGCCATGGACCACCAGCAGCAGCGAGCAGCGCGGCAGGGCGGCCAGCCGGCGCCGGGCCCGGGCTTCTGCACCGGGGTCGAGGGGGCGGTCCAGCACCAGCTCCAGCCCCCGGCGGGCGTTGGGCAGGCGGGCGAGCAGATCCACGGCCTGGGAGGCCAGGGGGGCGTCGAGGTCGGTGCAGAGCTCCTGCAGCAGTTGCTGCAGAGCCGCCTGGGGCCAGACGCTCAGCCCCACCGCCAGGCCCTCCAGGGCCGCGCGACGCCATGGGGAGGGGCCGGCCTGGCGGGCCTGTTGCTCCAGCAGGCCAAAATCCAGCCGGTCCCGTTGGTGCCCGATCAGCGGCAGCAGGGCCGGATCCGGCCGCTCGGCCACGGCGGCGCGCAGCAGGGCGGCGCAGGCGGGATCGCGGCGGCGGCCGATCAGATCCAGCAGCTCCCGCCGCTGGCCCATCACGGCTGGCTCACTGGAGGGGGGCAGGGTCAGCCACCAGCGCAGCAGCCGGGCCGATCCAGCCCCATCGAGCTTCTCCACCAGCACCGCCACCAGGTCGCTGGCGGCAGGCAGCGTGCCCTGCTCAAGGGCCTCCAGCCAGGGATCTGTGGCCACCGCCTCCGAGCGCCTGAGGCGCTGCAGCCAGGGCCAGCGCTCCGGGCTGCCTTCGGGCGGCACTTGGGAGGGCAGGGGTGTCAAAAGGCTCGTTCCTGCGCCATCAGCTGGGTCCACCGGCCTGATCTGGGCAACAAAGTGTCTCCATTGATACGTTTTATAGGGCGGAGCTGGTGTGCCGCCGCCGCTCGCTCTAGCAAGGAATCAGACACAGCCTTCAGCACGAGGACGCCATGGACCAGGCCCACGCCAGCACAGAACTCTCGACCCATCGTGAAGGCTGTGCCCGCAGCGGTGGCAGGCCCAGGGCTCCGTTGCCGTCCAGTTTCGCCGAGGTCAAGCAGCAGCAGCTGGTCTTCACCCTGGTGAGCCAGTTGGCCGAAGCTCAGTTTGTTCGCGCCGATCGGGAACTCACCCGCCGGCTCTGGCAGGAAGTGGCGGCTCTGGAGATCGATCCCGAGCGCGTCACCGCCCTGCTCTATGGCGGTCAGGCCTGCGACGACCGCCAGGCCCTGATGGAGCTGGATGCGAGCTGGAGTGAGCCTGTTGCCGTTGAGCCCCGGCGCGGCTTCCGCTGGGGTTGGGGTGGCTCCGCGCCCCGCCAGGGCAGCCTCAGCTCGCTGCCGCACGCGGGCGGGCGCCGTAGTGCTCCACCAGCAACGCCTCCAGCACGTCGGGCAGCTGGCTGAGGGGCACGCCCTTGTCGTGCAAGGCCGCCAGTTTCGGATTGGCGTCCATGGCGCCACCGAGAAAGATCTTGACGGCTTCCACCATCTGGCCATCCACCCGGGTCTTGGCGCCCATCAGGCCGATCTGGCCCATGTAGGGCTGACCGCAGGCATTGGGGCAACCGGTCCAGTGGGTGCGCACCCCATGGGGCAACTCCAGCCGCCGCTCCAGTTCATCGACCACCGCCTGGGCGGTGCTCTTGGTGGGAATGAGCGCGAAGCTGCAGTAACGGTTGCCGGTGCAGCTCACCGCTTCGGCTTGCAGGGGGCCAGGAGTCGCCTGGAAGTGCTCCAGCAGAGGCTCCACCAGCAGGGCATCCAGCTGGCCTTCGGGCACATGGGCGATCAGGGCGTTCTGGCTCTCGCTCAGCCGCAGTTCGCCCGTGCCGTAGGTCCTGGCCAGGCGGGCGAGTTCAGCCATGCTGCCGGCCTCCAGCCGGCCCATCGGCACGTTCAGTCCCACCCAGTGCAGGCCCTCCTGCTTCTGAGCGTGGACCCCGCAGATGTCGCGTGGGGCCCGGCTCACCAGATGGGAGCCGTCGTGGGTGGGGGTGGCGGCGGCCTCCTCGACGCCCACGAACTCCGCGAAGGTGTCCAGCACCTGGGCGCGGTAGTCCTCCAGGCCGAGGGCGTCGATGAGATACATCAAGCGGGTCTTGTTGCGGTTCTCGCGGCTGCCCTCCCGCTCGTAGTGGCGCAGCACCGCCAGGCTGAAGGCCGGCAGCTGCTCGCCCCGCAGCCACAGCCCCAGGGGGATGGCCAGTTCGTTGCGCTGGGCTGAGAAGAAACCTCCCACCATCACCGTGAAGCCCAGCTCATCGCCGTGATGGGCCGGCAGGAAGGCCAGATCGTTGTGCAGCAGGAAGCTGTCGGGCGCTCCACCCACGGCCACGTTGAACTTGCGGGGCAGGTTGCGCGGACCCTCGGGCCCCAGCAGGGCCTCCTGGATCGCCTCCACCAGGGGGCGAGTGTCGAGGAACTCCTCTGGATCGAGGCCCGCCAGGGGATTGCCGGTGACGTTGCGGGGGTTGTCGTGACCCGACTGGCGGCTGGTGAGCCCCACCGACTCCAGGGCGGTCATCAGTGGAGCCATGTCCTCCAGCAGCAGGCCCCGCAGCTGGATGTTCTGGCGGGTGGTGATATCAGCGCTGCCGTGCTCACCGCAGCGGTCGACCACATCGGCCAGCACCTCCAGCTGATCGGCGCTGAGCACGCCGTTGGGCAGGCGCAGGCGCACCATGAAACGCCCCGGCGTCACGGGCCTGAAGAAGATGCCCAGCCACTTGAGATGGATGGTGAGGGTGGCCTCATCCAGGGATTCCCAGCCCGCTGCTCCCAGTTCCGCCAGGCGCGTGGCCAGATCCAGCCCGCAGGCTTCGGCCTTGGCCTTCTCCACCTTGTTCAACTTTGCGCTGCTGGAGGCCTGGGACGCTGGCCCCCCGGCGGATGCTTGAGCTGCGCTCACGTTGGCTCCCGAATGCTGAGACCTGACCCACTAGCGTCTCAGCACGAGCCCCGTCACCCTGTTGCAAGCTTTACCAAACATGGTTCCAGAGGGGATCCGTGGGGAGTTGCCAAGGCGGCCGCCGATGCCTGCCGAGGCAGTGCGTTTCCGGGAGCTGCTGGCCAAGGTGGGCAGCGGCGAGCACACCAGCACCGGGCTGACCCGCGCCGAGGCCCGTGAGGCCATGGATCTGATGCTTCTGGGCCAGGTGAGCGACGCCCAGCTGGGGGCCTTTCTGATCGCTCACCGCATTCGCCGGCCGTCACCGATCGAGCTCACCGGCATGCTCGACAGCTACCGGCTGCTGGGCCCCAGCCTCAGCAGCCCTGGGCGCAAGCCCCTCTGCTTCGGAGTCCCCTACGACGGCCGCAACCGCACGGCACCGGTGCTGCCCCTGCTGGCCCTGGTGCTGGCGGCGGCGGATCAACCGGTGGTGCTGCATGGCGGCGATCCCATGCCCGTGAAGTACGGCGTCACCCTGGTGGAGCTGTTCGCGGCCCTGGGACTCGAATGGCGGGGCCTGAGCCTGGAGGCGGTGCAGCAGCGGCTGGATCGCCACGGCCTGGCCCTCACCCACCAGCCGGACCACTTCCCCCGCGCCCAGCGCTTGCTGCCCGTGCGCGACGCCATCGGCAAACGGCCGCCGGTGGCCAGCCTGGAGTTGCTCTGGACCCCCCACCAGGGGGAGCACCTGCTGGTAAGCGGCTTCGTGCATCCCCCCACGGAAAGCCGTGCCTGGGAGGCCCTGGATCATGTCGGCGAAATCGATGTGTACACGGTCAAGGGCCTGGAGGGTTCCACAGACCTGCCCACCACCAGGGCCGGCATCACCGCCCGCCGGCGCCACGGCGCCATGGAGCGGATCCTGCTGCATCCCCGCGACCACGGCATCACCGCCCAGGAGGTGGCCTGGCAGACCCTGGAGATCTGGCGCGATCAGGCCCTGGCGGCCCTGGTGGGGGTGGGGCCCCTGGCCGATGCCCTGCTCTGGAATCTGGCGGTGTACTGGTGGCAGGCCGAGCGCTGCGACAGCCTCGAAGCGGGCATGGAGCAGGCCAGGGCGCTGCTGGCGGCCCGCAGCGGCGAACGCCTGCGCCAGGAGCTCTCGGCATGAGCCTGCACGAGCGCTGCTTTGCCTTCGAGGCTGATTTCGTCGATGATCTGCGTTGCCTGCCGATGGCGGTGCGCCGCAAGCTGGATCTGGCCGGCATCAAGCTCAAGTTGAGCCACTGGCATGGGCTGGAGCCCAGTGAGCGGGAGCAGCTGCTGGCCTGGGCTGATGGGCCAGGCGCCATCGCTGAGCTGCGCCAGTGGTTGCAGGGGCGCACCGCCCAGCTGGCCGATGGCCCGGCCAGGGCCATGGAGCCGGCCATCGCCGCCGACTGGCAGCAGGCTGAGGTGGTGCCCGAGCGCTTGCGGGCGGCCTGCCAGCAGCTGGGCCGCAGCCTGGACCTGGTGCAGTGGCAGGGCCTCGATGAGCTGCAGCGCTTTGCCCTGGCCAAGCTCAGCCACCCTGGCCATGAACACCGCAATCTGCCCAGGGCCCTGAAGGAGTTCGGGCTCGACCCTGAAGGGCCGTGAACGCTCACCAGAAGCAGTCCCGGTAGCGATCACTACGCTCGGTTGTGGCGGATTGTGATGTTGTGGTTCTGTTGGTCAGCCTGAGCGCCAGCACGTTCGCCGGTTCGGTGCGCTTGATTGCGGAGCCCGTCCGGATTGCGATTACTCGCAGCCCGACTACCTCAACCATCCGTTCAGGCTCCATGTCCAATCTTTCGCGCCGTAAGTTTCTGATCACCGCCGCCGGCACCGCCGCCGGTGCTGTTTGGCTGAGTGCCTGCGGTGGCAAGAAGAGCGAAACCAGCACCGCTCCAGCGGCTGTCGGCGCCTCCGACACTGAAGTGAAAGGAGCGACCCTCGGCTTCATCGCCCTCACCGATGCGTCTCCGCTGATCATCGCCAAGGAGAAGGGCTTCTTTGCCAAGCACGGCATGCCCGATGTGAAGGTGCTCAAGCAGACCTCCTGGGCCGCCACCCGCGACAACCTGGAACTGGGAGCTGATCGCGGGGGCATTGATGGGGCTCACATCCTCACGCCGATGCCGTATCTGCTCACGGCGGGCAAGATCACCAAGAGCTCCCAGCCGCTGCCGATGTATATTCTGGCGCGGTTGAATGTGAATGGACAGGGCCTGTCCCTCTCCAATGAGTTTCTAGCTGAAAAGGTCACCCTTCAGAGCCCCAAGATCAAGGAGATCGCCGATCGCAAGAAAGCTGGCGGCAAGCTTCTGAAAGCGGCGGTCACGTTCCCCGGCGGCACCCACGACCTCTGGATGCGTTACTGGCTCTCGGCCAACGGAGTCAACCCCAATACCGAGGCCGATCTGGTGGTGGTGCCCCCGGCCCAGATGATCGCCAACCTGCAGACCGGCACCATGGACACCTTCTGTGTGGGTGAGCCCTGGA
The DNA here is from genome assembly GCA_030373145.1 of Cyanobium sp. CZS48M. Taxonomy (GTDB): domain Bacteria; phylum Cyanobacteriota; class Cyanobacteriia; order PCC-6307; family Cyanobiaceae; genus Regnicoccus_A. Next base: position 74,015 of record JAUCZK010000008.1, read on the forward strand.
ACCAACGGGCTGTGAACAAGAAGATCGGCTATACCGGCGCGATCACCGGCGAACTCTGGAAGGATCACCCCGAGAAGGCGTTCTCGATGCGGGCCGATTGGGTCGACAAGAACCCCAAGGCCGCCAAGGCCATGTTGATGGCGGTTCAGGAGGCCCAGATGTGGTGTCAGGATCCGGCCAACCTTGATGAGTTGTGTGAAATCACCTCCAAGGACAAATACTTCAAAACTCCCGTCAAGGATATCAAGCCTCGTCTGGCCGGTACCTTCGACTTTGGCGATGGTCGCAGTGTCACCGATTCTCCCCTGAGGATGCATTTCTGGAAGGAGACCGATTCTTACTCCTTCCCCTACAAGAGTCACGACCTCTGGTTCCTCACCGAGGACATTCGCTGGGGCTACCTGCCCCAGACCACGGATACCAAAGCTCTGATCGACAAGGTCAACCGCTCCGACCTCTGGAAGGAGGCCGCCATCGCCATCGGTCAGGAGAAAGCTATCCCCGCCTCCGATTCCCGCGGCAAGGAAACTTTCTTTGACGGTGTGGTCTTCGACCCCGAGAACCCCAAGGCCTACCTCGATTCGCTCAAGATCAAGGCCCTGGCCTGATCTGATCGGGATCCAGCCCGACTCACCAACTCCTTTCCATGACCCTCACTGCTCCCCTGGAGCGGCGGCGATCCCGCTTCTTCAGTTCAGCCCTTCTCAAGGGACTGTTCCCCTATCTGATCTGCATCGGGGCCTTCCTGATCAGTTGGCAGTTGCTCTCGGCCATCCTGGGCGCTGCCCGTCTGCCTGGACCCATCCAGGTGGTGGTGGATACCTGGGATCCCTACATCAGCGATCCCTTCTTTGACAATGGGGGGACCAGCAAGGGTCTGGGCTGGCAGATTCTGATCTCACTGCAGCGGGTGGCGATCGGCTACGGGCTTTCGGGCATCGTGGGCATCGCCATCGGCGGCCTTCTAGGCCTCAACCGCTTCATCGGCAAGGGCTTTGATCCGGTGATTCAGGTGTTGCGCACGGTGCCACCCCTGGCCTGGTTCCCCATCGCTCTGATGGTGTTTCAGGACGCCAACACCTCAGCCATCTTCGTGATTTTCATCACCTCGATCTGGCCGGTGATCATCAACACGGCTGTGGGAATCCGTCAGATTCCCCAGGACTACACCAACGTGGCCAGGGTGCTGCGCCTGCGCAAGCGCTCCTACATTCGCGAGATCGTGATCCCGGCCACTGTTCCCTATGTGTTCACGGGCCTGCGCATCGCCGTGGGTCTGGCCTGGCTGGCAATCGTGGCGGCGGAAATGCTCAAGGCCGATGGTGGCATCGGTTATTTCATCTGGGATGCCTATAACGCTGGTGGCGATACCAGTGCAAGCCAGATCATCCTGGCGATCGTTTATGTGGGCATCGTGGGCCTTGCCCTCGATCGTTTAGTGGCCTTCGTGGGCTCGAAGGTGAGTGGAGGACACTGACCATGCCAGCTCTGTTCACCGTTGACAATGTCACCCAGACCTTCCCTCTCAAGGATGGTGGCACCTATGTGGCCCTCAAGGATATTTTTCTGAATGTGGCCGAAGGGGAGTTTCTCTCCCTGGTGGGTCACTCAGGCTGCGGGAAATCGACCCTGCTCAATCTGCTGGCTGGCCTCACCCGCGCCAGTGAAGGAGGGATCCTGATGGAGGGCCGGGAGGTCACCGAACCTGGGCCCGACCGCATGGTGGTGTTCCAGAACTACTCTCTGCTGCCCTGGAAAACGGTCCGTCAGAACATCGCTCTGGCTGTTGACAATGTGATGCGGGGCTCCAGCAAGGAGGAGCGCGAATCCATCATCGACTACAACATCAAACTGGTGGGCCTCAATGCCGCCGCCGACAAGTTTCCCAGTGAGATCTCCGGGGGAATGAAGCAGCGGGTGGCGATTGCCCGGGCCCTGGCCCTGCGTCCGAAGCTGCTGTTGCTCGACGAACCCTTCGGGGCTCTCGATGCCCTCACCCGCGGCAATCTCCAGGAGCAGTTGATGCGCATCTGTGAGGAGGCCAAGGTCACCACGGTGATGGTCACCCACGATGTGGATGAGGCCCTGCTGCTCTCCGATCGGGTGGTGCTGATGACCAATGGCCCCGAGGCCTACATCGGTCAGATCCTCGAAGTGCCCATGGCTCGCCCGCGCACCCACCTCACCGTTGTGGAAGATCCGGGTTATTACAGCCTGCGCGGCGAGGTGGTCCAGTTCCTCACCCAGCAGAAGCAGGCTCGCAAGCAGCGGCTGAATCCCTCAGCCGCCATCGCCGCCAACGACCTGGAAAAGGTCAACCTCAGCCTCGGCTTCATCCCCCTCACCGACTGTGCCCCCCTGGTGGTGGCCAGTGAGAAGGGATTCTTCGCCAAGCACGGCCTGGATCAGGTCACCCTGCGGCGTGAGAGCAACTGGAAAACCCTGGAAACCGACCTTCGCCAGGGAGTGACCGACGGAGCCCAGATGGTGGCCGGCATGCCCCTGGCCATCACCCTCGGCGCCCAGGGCAAGCCGCCGCTGGCCATGGTCACGGCGCTCACCCTCTCGCGCAACGGCAACGCCATCACCCTGCATCGCCGCTTCCACGAGGCCGGTGTGCGCAGCCTTGCCGATTTCAAGGCCTGGATCGCGGCCCACCCCGAGCGCAAGCCGGTGCTGGCCATGGTGCATCCGGCGTCGATGCACAACCTGATCCTGCGGGCCTGGCTGGCCTCGGCCGGCATCGATCCCGAACGCGACGTCCGCCTGATCGTGATCCCCCCGCCCCAGATGGTGGCCACCCTCAAGGCGGGCACCATCGACGGCTTCTGCGTCGGGGAGCCCTGGAACACCCGGGCTGTTCAGCAGCAGCTGGGCACGGTGATCGCCACCGACAGCGAGCTCTGGCCCGGCCACTGCGAAAAGGTGCTGGGGGTTCGCGAAGACTGGGCCGCGGCCCATCCCCGCACCCATCAAGCTCTGATCAAGGCGCTGCTGGAAGCCTGCCGCTACTGCCAGGACCCCGCCAATCGCGCCGAGGTGGCTGAACTGCTCGCACGCCGCGAGTACGTGGGCACCGAGCTGGCCACGATCCGGCCAGGGCTGGTGGATCCCTACGACCGTGGCACCGCCGAGCCGGCGCTGATCCCGGACTTCAACCAGTTCCACGGTGCCCAGGTCAATGCCCCCAATGGCCGCGATGGGCTCTGGATCCTCACCCAGCTGGCCCGCTGGGGCATCACCGCCTTCCCCGAGAACTGGAGCGAGGTGCTGAGCCGCGTTCAGCGTCCCGATCTCTTCGCCCAGGCCAGTGCCGAACTGGCGCCAGAGCCCAGTGCCAATGGCCACCGACTTCTGCCCGTGCCGTTGTTCGAGAACCAGCCCCTCGATCCCAGTGATCCGATGGCCTATCTCAGGCATCTGGAGGCCTCCAGAGCCATCCGCTACGAAACGATTGCGCTGCCCGAGCGACCCACCACCCTCGAGCCGGCTGCACCGCTGCGCTGAGACTCCCCTCCTTCCAACCGATGCAGACCCTCCCCTCCACCACCTCAGCCGCAGCCACCAGCCAGGGATCGGAGCCGTTCCTGGTGATCGATGGAGTCTCGAAGGTGTATCCCACCGTCAAAGGCCCCTACACCGTTCTCGATGATGTGCACCTGGAGGTGCGCGAAGGCGAGTTCGTCTGCGTGATCGGCCACTCCGGGTGCGGCAAATCCACCTTGCTCGATATGGTCTCCGGCTTCCGCACGCCCACCAGCGGACAGGTGCGGCTGGAGTCGCAGCCGATCGTGGAGCCAGGACCCGATCGCATGGTGGTGTTTCAGAACTACTGCCTGCTGCCCTGGCTCTCGGCCTACGACAACATCGCCCTGGCGGTGAACAACGTCTTCCCCGAGCTCAAGCGCAACGGCCAGGCCAAGGCCCTGGTCGACAAGCACCTGGCCATGGTGGGCCTCACGGAGGCCGCCGCCAAGAAGCCGGGCAGCCTCTCCGGCGGCATGAAACAGCGGGTGTCGATCGCCAGGGCCCTTGCCCTGCAGCCAAAGGTGCTGGTGCTCGATGAACCCTTCGGGGCCCTGGATCCGATCACCAGGGAGGAGCTGCAGGAGGAGCTGCTCAAGATCTGGTCGGAGCACAAGATCACGGTGCTGATGATCACCCACGACATCGATGAAGCCCTGTTTCTGGCGGATCGAGTGGTGATGATGACCAACGGGCCGGCGGCGAAGATCGGCGAAATCCTTGACCTTCCCTTCCCGCAGCCCCGCGATCGCGCCCGGCTGATGGAGTTGCCCGAATACTTCGACTATCGCAACCGCGCCCTCGATTTTCTCTACCGCCGTTTCGCCCACGACGACACGTGAGGACAGCTCTTCCGGTTCATCAATCCTTCTGCCAGTTGTCGATGGCTGTGGGACAGACCCTGCTGCTCGACGGCGGTCACGCCGCTGCCACCTCCCCGATGCGGATCCTCTCCGGCATCCTGCGGGTGTTTCTGCTGGCCTCCGCGGGCCAGGAGATCACGATCGGCTTTCTGCAGCCCGGTGATGTCTGCGATGCCCTCGCCCTTCGCCGCGACTGGGTGGGCCTTGAAGCCCTCACCCAGGTGCAGATCGAACGGGTGGAGCGAACCGAGGCGGTGCACGATCTCACGGACCTCAGCACCTGGACCCTGGAGTTGCTGATGATCCGCCACCACCCAGACACCGAAAAGCGCCTGAGGGCGTTGCTGGCCTTACTGGTGGAGCGGCTGGGGCGGCGCAGTGGCCTCTGGTACGAACTGCCGATCCGGATCACCCACGAGCGCCTGGCCGAGTTGATCGGCAACACCCGCGTCACGGTCACCAAGATGATCTCGCGGCTGCGCCAGTCGGGGTTGGTGGAAGACCATCCCACCGGCAGCGGCCCGTTGCTGCTGCGCCTTTCTCCTGAGCTGGTGGAGGCGATCCTGCCGATCGGCTGAGCATCAGGCTGGCGCCTCGGCCCGCTGCACCTGCACGGCGGCGGCCTTGAGTTCGGGTTGCTTCGAGATCGGGCAGCCGAGGGCGTGCATCAGCCGGTTGGCTTCACAGGCCTGGTCCTGGGCGGCTCCCCAGTGCATCGGCAGGAAGACGGTGCCCGGGCGAATGCGATCGGTGATCTGCACCTTCACGCTCAGGGATCCGCGCCGGGAGCTCACCCTTGCCTGGCCGCCATCCACGAGCTGGCAGCGCTCCGCGTCGGCCGGGTGGATCTCCAGCAGGGGTTCCGGGTGGCTGCGACGCACCCGCTCCACGTGGATGGTGCGGGTCATGGTGTGCCAGTGGCCGAGGTACCGCCCCACCGTCAGCACCAGAGGGAAGCTGGCATCCGGCGGCTCCCCCAGCCCCAGGGGTTGCTGGGCCACCAGGCGGGCCTTGCCGTTGGCGGTGGGATACACGCCCTGGGTGTGCAGTCGCGCCTGGCCGCCCCCCGGAGCGGTGCCAGCCGGAAACGGCCATTGCTGGGGTCCATGCTCGGCCAGCAGGCCATGGCTGAGGCCGCTGTGATCGCAGACGCGCCCGGCGGTGATCGCCGCGAACTCGGCGTAGACCTCCGCTGAGGAGCCGTAGGCGAACTGGCTGGCAAAGCCCAGCCGCCGCCCCACCTCCGCGAAGATGGACCAGTCGGGGCGGGCCTCGCCGGGGGGCTGCCGGAACGCCTCCGACAACGTGACCCGGCGCTCCGAGTTGGTCATCACGCCGGCTTTCTCGCTCCACTGGGCGGCCGGCAGCACCAGGTGGGCCACCGCTTCGGTTTCGGTGCCCGCGTAGGCCTCGCTCAGCACCACCAGGGGGCAGCGCTCCACCGCCTGGCGCACCCGATCCAGCGACGGCAGGCTCACCAGCGGGTTGGTGGCCGCCACCCACCACAGCCCCAGCTCACCGCGCTCCATCGCCTCGATCTGCTCCCATACCGAGAGGCCATCGCGCGCTGAGATCGCGCCGGGGGGAAAGCCCCAGTGCTGCTCGATCACGGCCCGGTGGCTGGCTTCATGGATCGAGCGGTAGCCGGGCAGCAGCGCGGCCAGCCCCCCGGCCTCCCGCCCGCCCATGGCATTGGGCTGGCCGGTGAGGGAAAAGGGGCCGGCCCCGGGCTTGCCGATCTGGCCGCTGACCAGATGCAGGTTGATGATCCCCGCCACCGTGGCGGTGCCCTCCACGCTCTGGTTCACCCCCATCGACCAGAGGCTGAGCACCCCGGCACTGGCGGCCCAGAGCGCCGCCAGGCGCCGCAGCGCTTCCTCCTGGATGCCGCAGAGGGCGCAGACCCGCTGCGGTGTCCAGCCGGCCCAGAGGGCGGCCAGCTCAGCGAAACCATCGGCGCTGGCCGCCACCCGCTCGGGATCCACGGCCCCCAGCTGCAGCAGCAGATGGCCCACGCCATGGAGCAGCACCAGGTCGGTGCCCGGGCGGATGGCCAGGTGCAGGTCGGCCGCCTCGCTGGTGGCGGTGGCCCGGGGGTCGACCACGATCAGCTGCAGCGCGTCCTTCTGGCGGCGCTTGCGCTTGAGCAGCCGTTGAAAGAGCACGGGGTGACACTCGGCGGTGTTGGTGCCGATCAGCAGCACCGTGCTTGCCAGGTCGAGGTCGTCGTAGCAGCAGGGGGGGCCATCGGAGCCCAGGCTGAGCTTGTAGCCCGACACCGCCGAGCTCATGCACAGCCGTGAATTGGCATCGAAGTTGTTGGTGCCCAGGGCGCCTTTGATCAGCTTGTTGGCGACGTAATAGTCCTCGGTGAGGAATTGACCCGAGCCGTACATGGCGATGGCGTTGGATCCCCGCTCCGCCCGAATGGCCTGGATCCGCTCCACCAGGATCGTGAAGGCCTGCTCCCAGCTGATCGCCTCAAAGGGCTGGTCGCGCTGCTCTCGCCACAACGGTGTGGTCAGGCGGTTGTGGTGCAGGGTCTCGGCCACCGTGGCCCCCTTCACGCACACCTGGCCAAGGGAGGAGGGATGCTGCCTGTCCCCCCGCACCGACCAGATCGCAGCGCTGGCGGCTGGGCTGTCTGGTTGGTTGTTGCTGTTGGTGGTGATCGCTGCCGGTGGTTTGAGCTCCAGGCCACAGCCGACTCCGCAGTAGGGGCACTGAGCCTTGGCGGAAGCGGGCACTGGGCAGGTGGTGCAAGGGGAGCCGCATTCCATGCTCTCCCATCACTTGTGCTGGCGGGGGCCAGACCCGGCCGCGAGAGTCGGGACCTATGGCGCCAATCAACAAATCTCATCAGTCACTGGTTGACCCATAAGAAAAGTGCCGTCTAAGGTTCGCCCACAGATCCCCGATCGCTGAGCCCGATTCCCCGTGAGTTCACCCACCCCAACCGTCACTCCCACCACCACCGCTGAGCCGATCAGCGCCGAGCGGCCGCTGGCCCACGCCGAACCGCTGCCGGCCTCGATCGGTTCGGGTACACCGGTCCCCGGCGAGGTGCGCTGGTACCAGCAGTTCCGCCGTGTCCAGATCGTTCAGTCGCTGGAAGCCATTCAGGACCTGATCGCGGTGTCTCTCTGCGTGGGCCTGTTCTGCGTGATGGTGCTGCAGATGCGCATCCTCTTTTCAACGCTGCTGATGGCGCCGCAGTTCCACGCCATCACCGCCGACATCCTCTTCATCCTGATCCTGGTGGAGTTGTTCCGCCTGCTGATCATTTATCTGCAGGAGCAGAGGGTGTCGATCGGCGTGTCAGTGGAGATTGCGATCGTGTCGGTGCTGCGGGAGGTGATCGTGAATGGTGTGCTGGAAACCGACTGGCACCAGATCCTGGCGGTCTGCATGTTCCTGATCACCATGGCCCTGCTGCTGGTGGTGAGGGTCTGGCTGCCACCCACCTTCGCCGGAGTGGATCCGGAAGCCAAGGTCTCGGCGCGGATGAAGTCGGGGCCCTTCTCTCACTAATGAGAGTTGAGCCCCTCCGGTCCCCGGTTGGTCTGCTCCTGCTGCACGGCTTCAGCGGCAGCACCGTCAGCTTCAGCGCCCTGGAGCCTGCTCTGGCTCAGCTCGGTCTCCTGGTGCAGATGCCGCTGCTGCGCGGCCACGGCTGCGACTCCCCCCAGGCCCTGTCCGGGGTCACCTGGTCTGACTGGCTCAAAGACGCCAGCACTGCCCTGGCCGAGCTGCGGGGCCGCGCCGGGTCGGTGATCGTGCTGGGCCACAGCATGGGCGCCCTGCTTGCCCTACTCCTGGCCGCCGAGCAGCCGGAGGGGATCGACAGCCTCGTGCTGGCGGCGACCCCGATCCAGCTGGCCTCCCTGCTGGCCCCCGGCCGCCCCCTTGAGGTCCTGACCCCACTGCTGGGGCGCCTGCTGCGCCGCTGGCCCCTGCCCAGGGATTACGCCGACCCGGCCCTGGCCGCCAGCGACACCGGCTACCCCTGGGTGCCGATGGAGGCCCTGCTCTCCTTCCTCCAGCTGAGCGTGGTGGTTCGTCGCCGCCTCGTTGAGGTTCATCAGCCGGTATTGATTCTCCACAGCCGCGCCGACCGCGTGGTGACGCCCGCTGCCGCCGATCTGCTCGCCTCCGGACTGGGAACGCCCAAGGACCAGGTGCGCATCGCCTGGTTCGAGCGCAGCGGCCACGAGCTCTTCCTTGATTGCGAGCAAGACGCCGTGATCGCCACCGTGCTTCAGTTCGTCCATGAGCGGATCAGCCGGCCCGTCGACGCGCCCTGACCCCTGGCCCGTTGCCGCCCCCCTGCGCGCCTGTCTGCTCAGCGGTGGCGACAGCCGCCGCATGGGAACCGACAAGGCCTTGCTGCCCCACCCCAATGGCGGCACCTGGCTGGAGCAGGCCCTGCAGCTGCTGGCCGGCCTCGGGGCGCCGCTCACCCTGGTGAGCCGCCATCGCGCCCACGGCCATCTGGCCCGCCAGTTGAACGATCGGCTTGGGCTGGAGATCGAGGTGCTGCTGGAGCCGCCCCCTCGGGAGGGACCTCTGCTGGCGCTGACCCGGCTGATGGCGCTCCACCCCGGCCAGCGCCTGCTGCTCGCCCCGGTGGATATGCCCCGGTTGGAGCTGGAGAGCCTGCGGGCCCTGGTGGCGGCGGCCGACGCGGGCTTCGATCCCGACACCATTCATCTGGCCCATGACGGCCGCCGGCTGCAGCCCCTGCTGGGCCTCTATCCGGCCACGCCATCCAACCGGGCGGCGGCGGAGGCCTTCACCGGCCGGGGCGGGCGCAGCCTGCTGCGCTGGCTCGAGCAGAATCGCTGCGTCAGTGCGGTGGAGCTCGACCCCGCCCAGCTGCTCAATGCCAACACCCCGGGCGATTGCCGGCCAGGGCCGGGCGACGGTTTCAGCGGGTCTGCGCCAGGCTGAGCCCCCGGCAGCCGGCCGCCCAGGCCGGGCAGATGTGGCAGCCCCGACCCCTCCCCTTGATCAACTGGGCCGCCCGGCTGGAGTGTTGCGTCTCTCCCTCACCGCCCGCTGCAACCTCGCCTGCCCTTACTGCTGCCCTGACAGCCATGACCCTCCGGAGCTGCTGACCCTGGACGAACGGCTCCAGCTGGTGAGCGCGGCGTCGGCCCTGGGCTTCCGTCGCTTGCGGCTCACCGGCGGGGAACCCCTGCTGCATCGGGGTCTGGAGGAGCTGGTGGCCGCCCTGCAGCCCCTGCGCACAACCCCGGCCAGCCTTGGCGAGCCGGGGCTGAGCGAGATCGCCCTCACCACCAATGGGGTGCTGCTCAGCGCCCAGCGGGCCCAAGGCCTGCGGGCGGCCGGCCTGGATCGGATCACCGTGAGCCTTGACGGCACCGATGGCGAGAGCGTGGCGCTCATGGCAGGCCTCGCCGGCGGGGTGGCGGCCGGGGAGGCCGTGCTCGACAAGGTGCTGGCCGCCCTCGACCATGCGAGTGCCGCCGGTTTCGATCCTGCGGGCGGCGCCCTCAAGCTCAATGCCGTGATCGCCAGGGGCCGCAACGAGCATCAGCTGCTGCCCCTGGCTGAGCTGGCCCGCCAACGGGGGATCGAGCTGCGGCTGATCGAGTTCATGGACGTGGGCAACCGCAATGGCTGGCAGCCGGATCTGGTGCTGCCCGCCGCCGAGATGGTGCGCCGGATCGGTGCCCGCTGGCCCCTGGTGCCCCTGGGGCGCCAGACCCATGGCACGGCCAGCCGCTGGCGCTATCGCGATGGGGCGGGCCATCTGGCTGTGGTGGCCTCGATTTCCGCTCCGTTCTGCGGCGACTGCGACCGGCTGCGCATCACCGCCGATGGGGTGGCCTACACGTGTCTGTTCGCCTCCAGTGGACTTGATCTCAAGCCCTGGCTGCGCGCGCCTTCTGCCGCTGGGGAGACCCTTAGCGGGGCCATGCGGAGCCTCTGGAGCGCACGCCACGACCGTTACAGCGAGGAGCGGGCCGAAGAGCAATCTTCAGGGACTGTCACAACTCAACGCTCCCATGCCGAGATGGCTTATCTGGGGGGGTGATGATCGAAGCAACGCCCATGCGTTCCGCTCAGCCGTCAATCACCTTGCCTTTCATGCGCCATTCGTTTCAGGCCGCGCTGGCCCTTTCGGTGCTCAGCCTGCCCCTGGCCGCCGTCGCCCTGCCGTTCAAGCCCGATCCCACCTCCTTTGCCATTTATCTCGGCAAGCGAACCATGGAGGATGGATCCCGGGTGAAATTCTCCAACCTGGTCGGTTGTGTGGCCAGCGGTAAGGGAACGAAAGAGACCTACAGCTGCCAGACGGGTGACGCCCTGCTCACCACTGCTGCGGGAGTGCAACGTTCGTGCAAGGCCGTGGTTCGTGACGGCCGCCCAGGAATCATTTGGACGGCCAAGTCGAATGGCGTGGGTTCCTCGCAGGGAAACCTGGAGTGCCCGCCTCTTCCAGAAGCCGGCACTGGCACCCCCTGACCCCGGGCCGCCGAGCAGACTCGCCGCTGGTGGGAGCCGGTTCGGGTTCCGCCAGCGCTGATCGCAGGCTGCCCGATGTCCATCACTGAACCAGCACCCGCTGCTACGCCCGAATCAGCCCTAGGCCAAGCCCAGTCCGGCTCGCTGCTGCAGATCCTCGGGGTCAGCTTCGGGATCGCCGGGGCGGTGGGCGGCACGATCGGGGCCGGCATTCTGCGCACCCCCGGGCTGGTGGCCGAGCAGCTCGGCAGTGCGCCCCTGATCGTGGCCGCCTGGGTGGCGGGGGCGCTCTATGCCCTGTTGGGGGCCTTTGCCGTGGCCGAACTGAGCACGGCCATGCCTCGGGCCGGCGGCTGGACCATTTACGCCCGGCGGGCCCTGGGGGATCAGGCCGGCTTCTCCGTGGGCTGGATCGACTGGGTGGGGCACTGCGCCGGCCTGGCCTGGGTGGCGGTCACCATCGGCGACTACACGATCGGTCTGCTGCCGGCCCTGCCCGTGGGCAGCAAGGTGGTGGCTCTGCTGGTGCTGCTGGCCTTCGCGCTGATCCAGCAGCTGGGCCTTGAGGCCGGCAGCCTCAGCCAGAAGATCCTCAGCCTGGGCAAGGCCATCGCTTTCCTCGGCCTGATCACGGCCTGCTTCCTGCACCCTCCGGTGAGGGAGCTGGCGGGCCTGTCCGAACCGCTGCTGGAGGCCGCAGGCCCCGCTGATCCACTGGCGGCTGGTGGGATCAGCCTCGGCATCGGCGCCGTGTTTGCCATGCAGGCCGTGATCACCACCTACGACGGCTGGCACAGCCCGATCTATTTCGCCGAGGAATTCGCCGAGCCCAGCAAGGATCTGCCCCGCTCCCTGGTGGGCGGCGTGCTCAGCGTGGCGGGGCTGTATCTGCTGGTGAACCTGGCCCTGCTGCGGCTGCTGCCGGTCTCGCGCATCGCCGGATCGGTGCTGCCCCTGGCCGATGCCGCCGAGGTGATGTTCGGGTCGTGGAGCTCCCAGCTGATCGTGGTGCTGGCGCTGATCTCCTCCTTCGGTCTGGTGAATGCCGTGGTGATGGGTGCGCCTCGCATCCTCTACGGCCTCAGCCGCGATGGCCTCTTCCTGCCCCAGTTCGCGGCCGTGAGTGCCGGCGGCACTCCCGTGCTGGCGCTGGTGCTGACCGCCTCCACGGCGGGACTGCTGGTGGCGTTCGGTGATTTCACGATCCTGCTGGGGATCGCCTCCTTCCTCTACGTGCTGCTGTATCTGAGCGGCATCACCTCGCTGCTGCTGCTGCGCTGGCGGGAGCCTGGCCTGGAGCGACCCTTCCGCGATCCGGGCTATCCGATCAGCGCGCTGATCGTCTGGCTGGGCTCCCTGGCCTTTCTGATCGCCGCGATCCGCAACGACACCGCCAACAGCGCCGGCGCCCTCGGCCTGATCCTGCTCAGCCTTCCCCTGCACCAGCTGACGCGGCGCCTGGCACCGTCGCCAGGGGCCTGAGCCCGCCGCGCACCAGCACCGGCACCCGCTTGAAGGCCGGCGTGCCGCTGCGGGGATCCACCGGGGCGCGGATGATCGCGTTCACCTCCGGATAGAACATCAGCGCGGCGCCCTCGCGGATCTCGCCGGGGATGATCTCGATCTCCTCCAGCCGGCCGGCCTCGCCCTGCACCGTCACCCGCTGGTGGGCGGCCAGGCCGGTGCGGGCCAGGTCGGCGCGGTTCATCAGGATCGTCTGGCGGTGGGGCATGGCCCGGTAGGCGTCGCCCGCCTTGTAGACCACGGTGTTGTGCTGGCCGTAGCTGCGGGCGGTGATCAGCGCCAGCACCAGGCCGCTCTCCCCCGGCGCCAGGCCACCGAAGTGGGCCGGCTCGGGCAGCTCCAGCGCCGGCAGGGGTGTGGGCTCCATCCGTGCTTTCCCTGAAGGCGTGGGGAAGTTGGGCTGCTCGAACACCCGCCCCTCCACGCTGAATTCGCGCTTGGTGGCATCGATCTCCACGATCGGGCCATAGCCGGGCACCGTGCGGGCGATCAGCTGGCGCACGTAGACGGGATCCTGCAGGCGGCCCCAGTCCACGGGCTCGCTGCCCATCAGCCGCCGGGCCAGCTCGGCCAGGAAGCCCACCTCGCTGATCAGGTCGGCGCGCCTGAGGTGGGTGCTGCCGGGTTCGTTCAGGCGCACGAAGTTGTTGCCCGATTCGGTGGTGGTGCGGTGCGGGGTCTCGAAGCGGTTGAACACCGGCAGCACCAGGGTCTGGCGGGCGCCGAGGCCATGGAAGTGCCCCTGGTTGGGCTTGGTGGCCAGGTACATCACGGTGTCGATGCGGCCGAGAGCGCGGCGGGCCTGCTGCGAATCCGGGTTGGCGCCCCAGAGGTTGCCCCCCAGGCAGAGCAGGGTGTCCACCCCTCCGGCCTCCGCCGCTTCGATCAGGGCGCGGGTGTCGTAGCCGGGAACCCGGCTGAGCGGACGGCCCAGCAGCGCTTCGAGGGCCTGCTGCATCTCGGCGCGCAGCTTCACCGTTACCCCCATGGAGCCGAAGCCCTGCACGTTGGAGTGGCCGCGGATCGGCATCGTGCCCGCGCCGGGCCGACCCACGTTGCCGCTGAGCAGGGCGGTGTTGGCGATGGCATGGACGTTGGCGGTGCCGTTGGCGTGGTGGGTGATCCCCATCGCCCAGGCGAAGACCACGCCGCTGGAGCGGGCGATCACGGCCGCGGCATGCTCCAGCTCCTCGCGGCTGAGGCCGCAGCAGGCGCTGATCGCCTCCCAGCTGGTGACTTGCACCTGCTTCAGCACCGCTTCGGCACCTTCGGCGTGGGCCGCCAGGAACGCGTGACGGATCTGGCCGGCCTCCAGCAACGCCTTCTGGATGCCCAGGAAGACGGCCGTGTCGCTGCCCGGCACCGGTTGCAGGAACAGCGAGGCGATCTCCGAGCCCCGCAGCATCGACTTGATCGGAAAGGCCGGCGAGCCGAACTTGAGCAGCCCCACCTCCAGCACCGGGTTGATCACGATCACGCTGCCGCCGCGCTCGCGCAGACGGATCAGCTCGTTCATCAGCCGTGGGTGGTTGGCCGGGGCGTTGGAGCCCACCAGCACCACACACTCCGCCTGCTGCAGGCTCTCGAGGCTCACCATCGAGGTGCCGGAGCCGAACACCTCGCTGAGGCCCACTGTGGAGGGGGCGTGGCAGAGGTCGGAGCAGTCAGCCAGGTTGTTGGAGCCCCAGGCCCGCAGCAGCAGCTGCAAGAGGTAGGCGGCCTCATTGGAGGAGCGGCCGGAGCTGTAGGAGGCCACCCGCTCCGGCGGCCGCCGGAAGGCCGTTTCGGCCAGCTCCAGCACGTCGTCCCAGCTGAGGCGCTCATAGTGGCTGCGACCCTCGCGCAGGATCAGGGGATGGCTGAGGCGGCCGAGGCGGTCGGCCTCCAGGGAGCTGAGGCGCTGCAGCTCCTGGAGGCTGCGCTGGCCGAAGACCGCCTCGGGCACCGCCGGCTGCAGTTCCGCCCCGATCGCCTCGACGCTTTTGAGGCAGCGTTGCAGCGGTTCGCCCAGCTCATCGCGAAAGCCGCCGTTCTGGCCGCCCGTGCCCCAGGCGCAGGAGAGGCAGGCGCTCTTGTGGAGCAGGGTCTGCCAGAGCAGGGGGCCTGTGGGGGAGAGGGTGGACTTGGCCCAGCCGGTGATCACCGGCCAGCCGCCGCCCACCACAGGGGCGCTGCTGGATTCGGGCGGTTCTGCCTTCACGATGCTCGCTGCGGCGGCCACCCTTCAAGGATGGCGCGCCCTGCCACCAGAAGGGCCCTGCCGCAGGGTTTCGGCTTGTTGCCGCCGATACGATCAACGCTCAGATGCAGGATTCGGCATCACTTCAGGGGCCGCGCAACGAAGCCCGATCCTCTACGGCTGCGCCGGCATCTTCCTGGGGCAGGCGGGGCTGTTCATCGATCTGCCCGCCCTGCCGCTGCTGGCGCGCGACTTTCAGGTGAGCGCCGCCGCCAGCCAGGAGACGATCACCGCCTATGCGCTGGGCTACGGCCTCTCGCAGTTGGCCTGGGGACCTCTCTCCGATGGCTGGGGCCGCCGGTCCACGGCCCTCACGGGGCTCGCCCTGTTCAGCCTGGCCAGCCTGCTGCTGGTGGTGGTCCCGGGTTTCGTTCCCTTTCTGATCCTGCGCCTGATCCAGGGCATCGGCGCCGGCTCTGGCACCTCGGTGTCGCGGGCCTGCCTGCGCGATGTCTTCAGCGACCGCCTGCTGACCCGGGCCATGTCGTACCTGGCCATGAGCTACGCCCTGGCCCTCGGTCTGGCCCCCTTTCTGGGGGGACTGATCGGTCGGGTGGCCCCGTGGCGGGCTGACTTCCTGCTGCTGGCGTTGTTGGGAGCGGCCACGGCGGTGGCCGTTTCGCGGGGGTTGACGGAGGCCCGCCGCCTGCCCCCGGCGGAGAGGCGAGCGCGGTTGCGTCTGGGCAAAGTAACCCTGGATTATGGCCGCCTGGCCCGTGATCCCCGCTTCCTGGTCCCCACCCTCATGGCGAGCTTCGGCACCGGACTGGTGGTGGTCTACGGGGCGATCAGCCCGTTTGACTTCGAGCAGAGCTTCGGTTTCAGTCCGTCCGGGTTTGGTCTGATCTCCCTCAGCCTGAGCGTGCCCTACCTGCTGGGTGCCCTGGTGCTCAGCCACTGGGTGGTTCGCCTGGGCCAGCAGCGGCTTCTGCAGGCAGGACTCGGCGCAGTGCTGGTGGGGGCGCTGCTGATGCTGCTGCTGGGCCTGGCCGGTCGCTTTGATGCCGTTTCGCTGCTGCTGCCGATGCTGGTGGTGGTGTTCGGGGTCGGACTGCTGGTGCCGATCGGCCTGGCGATGCCGATGCAGTCATTCCCCTCCCAGGCCGGGCAGGCCTCGGCACTCACAGGCTTCCTGCAACAGGAAGGCAGTGGTTTGGTGGTGGCCCTGGCCGTGGGCATTCCCATCAGCTCCCAGGTGCCCCTGGCCCTGGCGCTGCTGGTCATTGCTGGAATCCTGGCGCTGCTGGTGCGCGCCTATGGCCGGCTCGGTGCCAGCCGATGACGGGGCCGTCTGCTCTGGTCAAGGGTGTGCGCGGGGCCATGGCCTGGTCGCTGACGCTGCTGCTGGCCGGCTGTGCCATTGGTCTGGTGGAGCTTCCGTATCAGTGGCTCTCGGAGCTGGGTTTCCAGCTGCAGGGGCTCTGGTCGGCCGGTGGGTTGGCGGCCCGGCCGTGGTTGCTGCTGCCGCTGCTGCTGGGCAGCGCCCTGTTCCTGGTGCTGGCCTGGGGGCCCCTGGCACCGGGGCGTGGCGGTGGCATCACCGGAGTGTTGGTGCTGCAGGGCGTCGATGGCGAAGCTGTGCAAAGCCGGGCCACTGCCAGCCTGAGCCTGGGGGGGCAGCTGGCACGCCTGCCGTTGGTGGCCCTCACCCACCTGGCTGGTCTGAGTGTGGGCACCGAATCCCCTTCAGCGGCCCTGGGTGCCTCGACGCTGCTGGCGTTGCGCCATCGTTTCGCCGTGCTGCAGCAGCTGCCCGTGTCCCTGGTGGCTGCCATCGGCGGTGGGGCCGGGCTGGGGGCGGCCTTCCGCTCTCCCCTGCTGGGCGCGGCCTATGGCCTGGAGGAGCTCAGTGCTGTCCATGGCTTCCCCCTGATGGTGCCGACCCTGATCCTGGGGGGGATCGGCAGCCTGCTCAATTCCCGGCTGGGACAGCCCGCTCGCCTGGCCGAGGGCATGGGCGCCGAGCTGGAACTGCGGCTGCTGCCCTTGGCGCTGCTGATCAGCGTGGTCACGGCCCTGGCGGGGGTGCTGCTGGTGCGCCTTCTGGTGCCCCTGGCCGCCTGGGTGAGTCAGGACCTGCGGGGTCGCCGCCGCTGGATCACCGGCGTGGGGATTGTGCTGGCGATCACCCTGCTGGCGGTGCTCAGCGGTGGTGTCAGCCTCAATGACGGCTCGCTGGCCCTGGGGCCGGCCCTGGCGGGCGCACCCGCAACAGCGTGGTGGGCGGCACTGCCGCGCCTGTTGGCACCCCTGCTCAGCATTGCGATCGGGGCCCCCGGAGGATTGATGCATGACTCGATGACCCTCGGGGCTGTGCTGGTGACCCCATGGCTCGGCGCCTTGCCGGAGCAGCAGCAGGCGGCCCTGGCGGGAGTGGCCGCGGCAGCCCTGTTCAGCGGGGCCTGCCGCACGCCGCTGTTCTGCGCCCTGTTCGTGTTCACCCTCCAGGGCAATGCTGCTCTGCTGCCGTGGCTGCTCACGGCTTCGGCCATCGCGGCGGCCATGGGCCGCTGGCTGGGCGGCCCCAGCTGGAACGAGGCTCAGGTGGAGGCTTTCAGGTCTCGATAGTCTCAACGCTGATGAGTCTCGATGCTGAGGCCCGGGAGATGGATCTGACTCTCGAAGGAGCTGCTCCGGCGGTGACCGCCGACCAGGAGGCCTTCGCCACCTGTCACCGGCTGGCGGGGATCAGCTTCCCCTGGGACATGACCCGTTCCCTGGAGCTGGCCCTGCTCAAGACCTTCTGCCTACCCTCGATCTCGGGCGTGCTGCAGCGCAGCGGTGAGTTCGAGACCCGCCCCCGCAAGCGCTACGACGACACCGGATTGATGGTGGCGGAGCTGCTCAAGCATGGACCCGACAGCTCGACGGGAGCGGCGGTGATCGAGCGGATGTACCGCATCCACGCTCACTTCGCCATCAGCAACGACGACTATCTCTACGTAGGGCTTGCTGAATTTCACCAAGTCGCTCCAGATAGGCCCGTAGTCCTT